>NZ_MUHR01000009.1 GCF_002105285.1 Planktotalea arctica | reverse complement strand
GTCTAGTACTTCGGCCAGTACGAGCTGCTGTTGAAGATGGCGGGGGATTTTTCTCCCTTGGTCAATCATCTGCAATTGGCAAAGCGGGAGTATCCGAAACTCTGTGTATGAGGCTCAGCCCATGCAGTTTTGACGGGTCACTTATTGAACCGTTCTGGGTATAGGATAGCGAACTGGTTTCGTGCGGCAACCCATTCTCTGACGCATCTGCCCGCCTTCTCGAAACTGCGGATCGCGAGATAGATCAGCTTTGTCGCGGCGTCGTCTGTTGGGAAGCTGCCGCGCGTTTTGGTGGTTTTGCGGATGACCCTGTTGAGGCTTTCTATCGCATTTGTGGTGTAGATGATTTTGCGCACGGCTGGCGGGAAGGCGAAGAACGGGATCACCTCTTGCCAGGCTCGCCGCCAGCTTGGGGCGATCGAGGGGTATTTCTGGCCCCATTCCGCCTCAAAGTCCGCCAAGGCCTTCTCTGCCTCGCCGTCATCGGTGGCCTGATAGATCCGCTTGAGATCCTTGGCGACATTCTTGCGGTCCTTCCACCCGCAAAAGTTCAAGGAATAGCGTACGAGGTGGACGATGCAGGTCTGGACGGTAGTCTCGGGGAAGGCCGCGTTGATGGCGTCAGGGAAGCCTTTGAGGCCGTCCACGACGGCGATGAGGATGTCTTCGACGCCGCGGTTGCGCAGGTTGTTCATCACCGAGAGCCAGAACTTGGCCCCTTCGTTGTTGGCGATCCACAACCCCAGAACCTCGCGTTCGCCTTCAGGGGTGACGCCGAGGGCCACGTAAACCGCCTTATTTTTAACTTGCCTACTTTCCGCGTCGCGGATTTTGACGCGGAGCGCATCGAGAAAAACGATGGGGTACATCGGTTCCAGAGCGCGGTTTTGCCAGTCAGACACCTCCTCCAGAACGGCGTCGGTGACACGGCTGATAAGGTCGGCTGACACCTTCAGGCCGTAGACCTCTTCGAGGTGAGAACGAATGTCGCGGGTCGAGAGCCCCGCCGCATACAGCCCGATGATCTTGTCATCCATCCCGTCGATCCGGGTCTGGCCCTTCCTAATCAACTCCGGCTCAAAACTGCCATCCCGGTCGCGTGGGACATCAATCGGCACCAGCCCATCATTGCCCCTCAGCGTCTTGCGCATCGTGCCATTGCGACGGTTGCTTTGATCATTCGCAGGTTCGGTCTGCGGCTCGTAACCCAAATGCTCCGTCAACTCTGCGCCCAGCATTCGCTCCATCAGGCGGACCTTCAGTTCCTTCATCAGGCCTTTGTCACCCAGCAGATCTTCGGGCCGTTTAATGCCGCTCAGCAGCTCGTCCAGTAATTCTTTGGAAATCGTCATTGTTGTCATGCTCCTTTGGTTTGGAAGCATGGGCCAAATTACTCATACACAGAAGATCGGACACTCTCATCTGGATCCGTCTCTTATACACACCTGACGCTGCCGCCGACTCCTTCCGTGTAGTCCTCTGTGGTCGCCGT
>NZ_MUHR01000008.1 GCF_002105285.1 Planktotalea arctica | reverse complement strand
TCCGAAGTGAATGTGTAATTCTGCCGTGTCATGGGATAGTGCTCCAATGGGTTAAATCCGTCACGTCAGGAAGCCGTTGTGACAGGTGAATAAGGGCCTACGCCCGCTCGGGTCTGGCGTCAATCCTTACGCTTCGCGTAGGGCGGAAGTGTGACTGCGAAGAGGAGAAGCAAGGCAATGAGCGCAGGAATATCGCCGAAGCGCGAATAAAGGGTCTCTGGCGCGCGCGCCGGTAGGGCGGTATCAATATACCCTGACGTGCCAAGGGCAATACTTTGCAGCACACGGCCATGGGCATCGATCGCAGCGGTGACGCCTGTATTGGCGCTGCGCAGCAGCGGCAGGCCTTGCTCGATTGCGCGAAACCGCGCTTGAACCAGATGCTGATAAGGACCGGACCATGTGCCGAACCAGGCGTCGTTGGTGACGTGCAGCAGGAAGCGGGGACGCCCCGCTGGGCTCTGCATTTGATGGGGAAACACCGCCTCGTAGCAGATCAGCGGCAGCGCAGTGCCGAGTGCGCCGAGGTCGATCAACTCTGGCCCCGCGCCGGCATCAAAGCCGCCGACCGCTTCGGTTAGCGTGCCCATGCCAAGTCGCGTCAAGAGCGCGCTAAATGGTAGATATTCACCGAAGGGCACCAGATGGTGCTTGTCATAGATGTGCCCGATCGTGCCATCGCCCTGCAAGAGCGCGAGACTGTTGAAGGCGCGCATGCCCTCGTAGCGCTGCGCACCGATGAGAACCGGCACGCCACCTGCGGCGCGCGTGATATGGGCAAGCGTGTCTTCAGCATCGTTGAGCCAATTGGGCAGGGAGGTTTCGGGCCAGACGATCAGATCTGGTTTGGGTGTGGCGCGGCTCGCTTCGATTTGGCGATTGAAGAAGGTCGGCGCATAGGCGCGGTCCCATTTCTGGTGTTGCGGCGCGTTGGGCTGGGTCAGGCGAATGATGGGCGCGTCCTGCGCTGTTTCAGGCGCTTGGCCGAGGCGTAGCGCGCCCAGAAGCGCGAGTGCGATAAGCCCCGTGAGCGCCAGCACAGTTCCTTTGCGCGCGCCCCATAAGATTGGCAGAGCTACAAGCGCGAGCGTGAGCGCGCCAAGCCCGTGCGGTCCGCTCCAAGCGGCGATTTGCGCCAGCGGCGTGTCGATCCAGGCGTAGGCCTGCAAACCCCAAGGGAAGCCGGTGAAAACAGTGCTGCGGGCATATTCCGCCAGCGGCCACAGCGCGAGGATGCTTGCGGGCCTGCCTAGGCGTGCGGCACTCCAGAACGGCGCGGCCCAGAACAGTGCAAGGCCGCTTGCCATAAGTGCGAGCGCAAAAGGTGCCATCCAGCCGGTCGCGGCGACATCCACCAGAAACGGCTCGATGATCCAAGTGAGCGAGGCGGCAAAATAACTTGCGCCAATACTCCAGCCGCACCAAGCGGCGCGGCGCGGGGTTTGGGCTTTGGTTAAGATCCAGACCGAAAGGCCAAGCCCCACAAGCACCATTGGCCAAATACCCAGTGGTGCCTGCGCGGCGGCCAAGCTCAGCCCTGCAAGAATGCAAAGTGCAAAGGTTCGCCGCGAGGATGTCACCGCTTATTCGGCAGGGGGCGGCGCGAGGCGCACGCGAAGGCGCTTGATCCGGCGTGGATCGGCGTCGATCACTTCGAATTCATAGCCTGCGGGATGGCGAACGACTTCGCCGCGTGCGGGCACATGACCCGCCAGCATGAAAACCAGCCCGCCGAGGGTGTCGATTTCCTCCGCGTCGATTTCATCATCCTCGGTCAGATGCAGGCCGATTGCGGCCTCGAACTCATCTAGCGGCGCTTTGGCCTGCACCAGATATTGCCCCGATTTTTCCAGCGTCCAAAGGTCGGCCTCTTCTGTGTCGTGCTCGTCCTCGATTTCTCCGATGACCTGCTCGATCAGATCCTCGATCGTGACCAGCCCGTCGACGCCACCGTATTCATCGATCACCAAAGCCATATGACGCCGCTCTGTCTGCATTTTGGTGAGCAGAATGCCGATAGGCATGGAGGGGGGCACGAAGAGCAAAGGACGCAGCATGGCTTGCAAATCGAAGGCCGGGCCGTTGCTGTTGAAGCCGTGCAGAAGCGCGAAATCCTTCAAATGCGCGAAGCCAAGCGGCGAATCCAGCGTGCCGTCGTAAACGGGCAAGCGCGTCATGCCGCTATCGCGGAACACACGGAGCAGTTCGTCCTTATCCGCAGTGACGGGGACGCAGATGATATCAGCCTTGGGTATGGCCACATCTTCAATGCGCATGCGGCGCAGATTGATCATGCCATGGGGCTGCGCACGCGGCGCGCTTTGTATCACGGTGGCTTCGGAGCCGCCGTCCTGTGACGGGCTGAGCGCCGAAATAACGCGAGAGAAAAAGCCGCTGTCCTTCTCGGACGGCTCGGGTGAGGGTGTGGTTTGCTCTATGAGCTGCGCGCTTGGCGCTGCGATAGAGGAGCCGGTCGTGTCGCCCATGGCGCGCTGTAATCCTTGTATCATTGAGGCGTGTTACGCCAGATGGGGTTAATATGGGCTTTCTATACCCAAAGTGCCAAGTATCGCGACTTCGGTTTCTTCCATCAAAGTGGCATCAAGGTCACGGATATGGTCAAACCCGAGCAAATGAAGCGTGCCGTGCACAATTAAATGCACGGTGTGGTCATGCAATGTCTTGCCCGCAGCACCAGCTTCGCGTGCGCAGGTGTCATAGCTGATCGCGATATCGCCAAGTTCGGCCTCCATCGGCAGCAGCGGTTTATCCGGCGCGGCGCCCTCGATCTTGCTTGCGCGGTCATCGGAGGGCCAGGACAGCACGTTGGTCGCCGATGGCTTGCCGCGAAACTCGGTGTTGAGCGCGGCGATGCGTTCGTCATCACAGGCTAGTACTGCGATTTCAAACGCACTCGGATCAAGCGAGAGATGAACGAGGGTGGCGCGCGCGGCGGTTTCGGCCAACGCGCCCAGGCCAAGGACGCTCCAGCGTTCGTCCTCGATAAGTATATCTGTGAGCATATTGGCTAACCGGCCGGGGGCCAGCCCCCGGACCCCCGGAGTTTAGAGGCAAGATGAAGCGACATCAGAGTTTCTTGCGGGCGAGCATCGCCTCGTGATCGGCTTCATAGGCTTCGATGATGGCAGCGACGAGCGGGTGGCGCACGACGTCCTTGGAGGTGAAGTAATTGAAGCTGATCGAAGGGATCGTGTTCAGCAGGCGCTCTGCATCTGCGAGACCGGAGGGAACGCCGCGCGGCAGATCGATCTGGGTGCGATCGCCGGTGATCACCATGCGCGAGCCCTCGCCGAGGCGGGTGAGGAACATTTTCATCTGCATGGTTGTGGCGTTTTGCGCCTCGTCCAGAACGACGAAGGCATTTGAGAGCGTGCGACCGCGCATAAAGGCCAGAGGCGCGATTTCGATGCGTTTATCCTCGAGCAGTTTGGTCAGTTGCTTGGCGGGCAGAAAATCGTTCAGCGCATCATAGAGCGGCTGCATGTAGGGATCGACCTTGTCCTTCATGTCACCGGGCAGATAGCCGAGCTTTTCGCCCGCTTCCACCGCAGGGCGCGACAGAATGATCTTGTCCACATGACCGCCGATAAACATCGACACTCCGACTGCGACGGCAAGGTATGTCTTGCCCGTGCCCGCAGGGCCGATGCCGAAGGCGAGTTCATTGTCAAAGAGCGATTTGATGTAGGCTTTCTGCGCATCAGTGCGCGCCTCGACCAGTTTCTTGCGGGTCTTGATCTCGATATGATCGTGCTTGAACATTTCGCCCTGATCTGCGCTGCCGTCCTCGGCATCGGCGCGGCGCGGGGTGAGCCCCATGCGCAATTCACGGTCGATATCAGCAGCTTCGACGCTCTTGCCCGCTTCGAGCCGCGCATAGAGGGTGCCGAGCACTTCGATAGCAGCGGTGCGCGCCTCGGGCTCGCCCATGATTACAAGCTGGTTGCCGCGCCGGATGATCTGGACCTGTGTGCCAGTCTCGACCTGAGCGAGGTTTTTGTCAAACGCGCCGCATAGATCGATCAACAGGCGGTTGTCGGGAAACTCTAGCTTGGCTTCGATGGCATTGGGCAGGTCCGGGGATAGGGTGGTCGCGTTCACGCAGCGCTCCTTTATAGCATGTGCCGTTTCATATAGTGCGGCGGCGGACGTAAAAAAGCCGCAGGTGCATGACCTGCGGCTTGAAGCGTTTTATGTACGTGGGCGATGATCAGAGTGGATCGCCAAAGATGCTTGTCGCACCGCCTTTGAATGGGCCTGTGGCCACGTTGGCGGGGGCGGCACCAGAGCAGACCGGCTTGCCGTATTTATCGAGGCGTGCGGAAAGATATCCCTCGACGCCATCATCGATGATCCAGTGATCACAGCCGTTCGGGTCAACCCATATCCCAGCGCGTAGCTGACTGAGGTCTTTGCTGTCCGTGCCACGATCGCTCCCTTTGTCGGGGCCGATCTGGCCACCTTCGCAGGCTGCAAGCGCGGACACGGCAACAATCGCGAGGGTCAATTTTGCGAGTTTCATTTTATCTTTCCTCAGCGAATGCAGATGATTTCGACGCGGCGGTTTTGTGCCATGCCGTTACGTGTGCCGTTGGACGCACGTGGCATCCGCTCTCCATAGCCGCGGACATCGGCGACGCGGGCTCCGGTGCTTTGAGCGACGGCAGCAACGGTTGCAGCGCGGTTATACGACAGACGCATGTTATAGTCGTCTGAGGCGCGACTGTCGGTGTGACCTGCGATGATGTAGGCTGAAGCGCTCGCACTTTGAAAGAAGTTAGCAAGCTGCTGGCGGCCAGAGGCACTGATGTGATGGCTGTTGGTCGCAAAGAACTGATCGGAGTTCATAACTCCGCAGACATTTCCACGGCGGCAGACCGGGATGCCCTGACGGGTTGTGTGCGGTGTCATATAGCCCTCGACACCGTCGTCCATGACCCAGTGCTCGCATCCATCCGGATCAACCCAGATATTTGGAATGTAACGCTCGCCCAGAATGGTGCGCGTGTTGCCAGTTGCGGCGCCCTGGATAGCTGTCGCTACACCCTGAACGCTACCGTATTGTTGCGTACCGTATTGCTGAGCGATCGCTGCGCCACTGAGGGTGATGACACCCAAGCCGGCAATAGCTGCACTTTTGACAACGATACGAAGTGCTTTGGATAGTAAATTAACCACAGCCATGTCCTTCGTCCTTAATCCCCCCAGAGCCATACCATATAAGCGGTGTGTTAGCTCTGCATCCCACTAGATATTGCATAGCATACCAAATCTTTAGTCTGTGTGAAGCGCAATGTGTTCCGAAAGTAGTATCAAATTGGGGCGTTTACCGACAAATTTGGCTTGGAAGGGACTTATCCACAGGTCCCGCGTGACCACGGCAAGTGTTGGACGTGTTCGATAGACAGGGCTAGGGCCGTGCGATTCGCGTATCAGCGCGCGCATTTCAAGGGCCCACGCGATGATTATTTGTGATGAGGTTAAGGGTGCAAGGCCTGCTTCAGGCCATCACACCATTGCGCCGGCGAGCGAATTACGCACGGCTTCGGTGATGCGCGCTTTGACCAGATCGCCGGGCTGCGCGGTGCAGTCATTTATATGCACCGCGTGCAGATATTCGGATTTACCGACCATTTGACCGGAGTCGCGCCCCGGTTTTTCGAGCAGAACAGTGACCTCGCGGCCTACCATGCTTTGCTGGATTTCCATTTGCTGGCGGAAGATCAGCGCTTGCAGGCGTTGCAGGCGCTCGTTTGCCTCTGCGTCGTCCACCTGCGCGCGCTCGGCTGCCGGCGTGCCGGGGCGCGTAGAATATTTGAACGAATAGGCATAGCCGTAGCGCACCTCTTCGATCAGATCGAGCGTGGCTTGAAAATCTGCCTCGGTTTCCTCGGGAAAGCCAACGATGAAATCACCGGACATAAGAATATCCGGGCGCGCTTTGCGAATGCGTTCGATCAGTCGCAAATAGCTCTCCGCCGTATGGGAGCGGTTCATGCGTTTAAGAATGCGGTCCGAGCCGGATTGCACGGGCAAATGCAAATAGGGCATGAGCTTGGAGCAATGTTCATGCGCCTCGATCAAATCGTCCTGCATGTCGTTGGGATGGGACGTGGTGAAGCGGATACGCTCAAGCCCGTCGACCTTGTCCAATTCCCAGATAAGCTGGGCAAGGCCCCACTCGTTCCCGTCGATCCCAGCGCCGTGATAGGCGTTGACGTTCTGGCCGAGCAGGGTGATTTCGCGCACGCCGCGCTCGACCAGATCCTTGGCTTCATCGACGATGCGCTGCACGGGGCGGCTGGATTCCGCACCGCGTGTGTAGGGCACGACGCAGAAGGCGCAGAATTTATCGCAGCCTTCCTGCACGGTCAGAAAGGCGGTTGGCGCGCGCCGCGCTTTGGGGCGGTTTTTCAGGACTTCGAATTTATCTTCGATCGGGAAATCGGTATCAAGCGCCTTTTCGCCGCGCCGTGTCTTGGCTTCCATTTCTGCAAGGCGGTGATAGCTTTGCGGGCCGACGACCAGATCGACGGCAGGCTGGCGGCGCATGATCTCGCGGCCCTCGGCCTGCGCGACACAGCCTGCGACGCCGATCTTGAGATCGGGGTTGTTCACCTTATGCGCCTTCATGCGCCCGAGTTCGGAGTAGATTTTCTCGGCCGCCTTTTCGCGGATGTGGCAGGTGTTGAGCAGGATCATATCCGCATCATCGGGGGTTTGCGTCGTGACATAGCCCGACGCCTCGAGCGCCTCGCCCATGCGTTCGCTGTCATAGACGTTCATCTGGCAGCCATAGGTCTTGATAAAGAGTTTCTTAGTCTCGGCCATGATAAGGTGCCCCAAAGTTGCTTGCGCGCTGCACAGTGATTGGCGCCTGTTACATCATAAGTGAGGGCGCTTGCAATGCAGGGCCAAATAGCTGATTCTAGGGCAAAGCATTTGTGCAAAGGAAAGCCTGTGCCGCAGTATTCATCGCTTACGCAGTTTCTTGCCGAAGGGGGCGTGGCCCTTGCGAAGGGGCCCGTGGCGTTGATCTTCGTAGAGGACGATGTAGAAGTTGGCACGACCCTGCGCCATCATTTCGATTGCGGCTTCAAAGATGTCGTGGCCTTTATGCCCGCGGCCTTCGATTTGCCTGAGGACGTGAGTGAAAAGGTGCACCGTGTACACTATGACATGGCGACGGACGGTGCGCTGGAGCGGGCGGTGAACGCGGTGATCAAGGCTGCGCCGGGTGTTTGGCTCTACTACTGTTATAACGGCGAATATTTGTTCTATCCGTTCTGCGAGACACGCAGCGTGGGTGAAATGATTGCCTTCAACGTCGAAGAGCGGCGCGATACGATCATGACCTTCGTGGTCGATCTATATGCAGATGATTTGGGGGCTTATCCTAATGCGGTCTCATTGGAGCGCGCACATATGGATCGTTCGGGCTACTATGCGCTGGCGCGAATGAAGCCGGGAACGCAGTGGCCTGAAGAGCGTCAGCTTGATTTCTTCGGTGGCTTGCGCTGGCGTTATGAGGAGCATGTTTCCGAAGCGAGCCGAAAGATCGATCGCGTGGCTTTGTTCAAAGCGGTGAGCGGGTTGGAGCTTCGCGCCAACCACACATTCAATATGCCTGAGTGCAACACCTATTCTTGTGAGTGGCATCACAATATTTCTGCGGCGATCATGTCGTTTCGTACCGCGAAAGCGCTTAAACGCAATCCCGGCTCGTCGTTTGATATTGAGACATTCCAATGGCACAATTCTGCGGCGTTTGAATGGCATTCGCGCCAATTGCTTGATCTTGGTTTGATCGAGCCGGGGCAATGGTTTTGATCCAGCCGATAAAGTTTTCTGCTGAAACTTTATCGGAGTGACTACGTGCGTGGTCAAATTCTTCGGAGAAGAATTTTTTGGGGGCCAGCCCCCGTCTTGGCCGAGCCAAGACTCCCCCGAGGTATTTTCCGACCCGAGAAGTGTCTAGAGATTGTCCTGTTGCGGCATGCCGAGGACGTGAAAGCCGCCATCGACCCGAAGAATTTCGCCTGTGGTGCACGCGCCCACATCGGATGCGAGGAATACGGCAGCGCCGCCAACAGCGTCCAGTGTTGCGTTCGAGCGCAAAGGTGCGTTTTGATCCGTATGTTTGTATGTTTTGCGTGCCCCGCCGATCGCCGCGCCCGCAAGGGTTTTCATCGGGCCCGGGCTGATCGCGTTGACGCGGATGCCCTCGGGGCCGAGATCGTTGGCAAGGTAGCGCACGGTTGATTCCAGTGCGGCCTTGGCGACGCCCATGACGTTGTAATTGGGCGTCACGCGGGTGGAGCCCATATAGGTAAGCGTCAGGATCGTACCGCCGTTTTCCACCATCATCGGATGTGCGCGGCGTGCGACCTCGATCAGGCTATAGGCGCTGATATCCATCGAGTTTTTAAAATTCTCGCGCGACGTGTTCAGGATTCGGCCTGTGAGCTCGTTCTTGTCCGAATAGGCGATGGCATGGACCACGAAATCGATTGTGTCCCAGCGCGCTCCGAGCTTCTCGAAGGCGGTGTCAAGCGAGGCATCCTCAGTGACGTCCACATCGACCATGAAATCCGAGCCGACAGAGGCGGCAAGTGGCTCGAGGCGTTTGCCGAATGCCTCGCCTTGATAGGTAAAGGCCAGTTCAGCGCCCGCCGCGGCCATTGATCTGGCAATGCCCCAAGCGATCGAGCGTTCATTCGCGACGCCCATAATGAGGCCGCGTTTTCCCTGCATGGAACCTGTCATATCAATTCACCCGTGAAATTTGCTAAGCAGCATGGAGCCGTTGGTGCCGCCAAAGCCGAAGGAGTTGGTCATCACTGTATCAAGGCCCGCATTGTCTACGCGCGTGGTTGCGATCTCGGCGGCATTCAGCGCGGGATCGAGTGTTTCGACGTTGATCGAGGGGATGATGAAATCATTCTCCAGAGCGAGCAGGCAATAGATCGCTTCCTGCGCACCGGTCGCGCCTTGGGAGTGGCCTGTCATTGACTTGGTCGAGCTAACGGGGGGCGTGGACCCTTCGCCAAAGACGCGGCGCACGGCTTCGATCTCGCCCACATCGCCAACAGGCGTCGAGGTGCCATGGGCGTTGATATAGTTGACCTTGCGGTCCTCGCTCAGCGTTTTCAGCGCCCCGCGCATCGCGCGTTCGCCGCCCTCGCCGGAGGGAGCAACCATGTCCGCGCCGTCCGATGTGGCCGAGAAACCAGTGACTTCCGCGTAGATTTTCGCGCCGCGCGCCTGAGCGCTTTCCAGTGCTTCGAGCACCAGAATACCGCCGCCGCCGCCGATCACAAAACCATCACGGTTCGCATCGAAGGCGCGCGAGGCTTTTTCTGGCGTGTCGTTATATTTGCTCGACATCGCGCCCATCGCATCGAACAGGCAGGACAGTGTCCAATCGAGTTCCTCACCGCCGCCGGCAAACATCGTGTCTTGTAGGCCAAGCGCGATTTGCTGTGCGGCCATGCCAATGCAGTGCAATGACGTGGAGCAAGCGGAGGTGATCGAGAAGTTCATGCCCTTGATTTGATAGGCCGTGGCAAGGTTCGCGCTGACTGTCGAGGACATTGTCTTGGGTACTGCAAAGGGCCCGATCCGTTTTGTCGCGCCAGTCTTGAGAACCACCTGATGAGCAGCGAGCATGGCAGAGGTGGAGGGACCACCAGACCCTGCAATCAAACCTGTCATCGGGTTGATGACCTCTTTTTCTGTCAGTCCAGCGTCTGCAATCGCCTGACCCATCGCGATATGTGCATAGGCTGCGCCGGGGCCCATAAAGCGCAAAGTGCGTTTTTCGACATGATCGGCAATGTTCAGCTTCACTTCACCTGCGATCTGCGAGCGAAATCCATGCTCTTTCATGTCTTCATTGGCAGTGATGCCGGATCGGCCAGCTTGCAGTGAGGCCAGAACCTCATTTGCATTGTTGCCGATGCTGGAGACAATTCCCAGACCTGTGACGACGACACGGCGCATGGCGCACTCCTTCTTAATAAACTTAAGTTGTGTGTATGCGAGAGGAGGGCTCGGGTGCAAGGGCAGAGGGTGGAAACCTAGTGTACGCGAAGTCCACAGGTTGCAATGCCTCGATAGGCTTAGGGAAACAACACAATCACTGCTCGCCGTTTAGGCATTGGGAAATTCTTCGGTATTATTGGCAGGTTTACGTGGCCCTGTTCATACATATTTAGACTGGCCGGTAACGAAACTGCTTTTGATCGTAGTAATTTCGATGCAAAGTACATGCCGAGTGTCGAAAAAATGAAAGTGCACATCAACTCCACGCTGTTGGGTGAAGTCACCGGTTGATATTTGCCGAGGTGGTGAATGTTCCAAAATATTGAAACGAGAAGGCGTTGGCATATCAAGGCTGGTGCCTTTTTAGTTCGCATGCGCCAAAGTGACGGTGCGTCGATCGCTTGCTCTTTTCTTGTGCGGCAAATTTCAAATCGCTACCCAAACGGGGACGAACAAACTTGAGAAGGATAGGGCCATGACGCTCCAGATTGATATCGCGCGCTACAAAAATCTTGCGCTTGAGGCACAGGATGACGGGGTTTGGATCGTTACCTTAAACCGTCCGTCCAAACGTAATGCTTTGGATATCGCGACCATCGAGGAGTTAGTGGATTTCTTTTCTGCCGCGCCGCGGGCTGGCGTCAGGGCGGTTGTTCTGGCTGGTTCCGGGGATCACTTCTGCGCCGGTCTCGATCTGGTCGAGCATCATGACGCCGACCGAAGCCCTGCCGATTTCATGCACGTTTGCCTGCGCTGGCACGAGGCCTTCAACAAGATGGAGTATGGCGGCGTGCCGATTATCGCGGCCTTGCAAGGCGCTGTTGTCGGCGGCGGTCTGGAACTTGCTAGCGCGGCGCATGTGCGCGTCATGGATCAATCGGCCTATTTCGCATTGCCAGAGGGGCAACGGGGGCTTTTCACGGGCGGCGGCGCGACAATCCGCGTCACGGACTTGGTGGGCAAGGCGCGGATGATCGACATGATGCTGACGGGGCGCGTATATCAGGGTGCGGAAGCTGTTGATGTGGGTCTGGCGCAGTATTCGGTTGAGGGCTCAAGTTTCGATCGCGCCTTGGAACTCGCGCGTAAAGCGGCCGAGAACCTGCCTCTTTCGAACTTCGCGATTTGCTCTGCGGTAAGTCACATGCAGAATATGTCCGCGATGGATGCGGCTTATGCCGAGGCGGTTGTGGCGGGCGTGGTAAACACGCAGCCCGATGCGCGCGCGCGCTTGGCGGCCTTCGCGGACAAGAGCGCGGCGCGGGTTCGACCGAATGAATAGAACGGGTTAATCGGTTGCCATTACAAACTCATAGTGGTCTGGCGGGCGTTCTCGATTGTTTCTAATGAAGGTTGCCCATGGCCATGAAAACCAAGCTGCACCCCCGTAACCAACATCGAGAAGGTTACGACTTCGTGCGATTAGTGGCGCAGTCTCCTGAGCTTGAAGCCTTCATAATCCGCAACCCTGCGGGTCGCTTTAGCATTGATTTCAAAGACCCGCAGGCGGTGCGCATGCTTAATGGCGCGCTGCTGAAGGCGTACTACGGTGTCGGTTTCTGGGATATTCCCGCCAATTATCTCTGTCCCCCGATCCCTGGTCGCGCCGATTACATCCATCATCTCGCGGACTTGCTGGCTGGCAGCAATATGGGTGAAATCCCGTGTGGCCACAGTATCAAAGCGTTGGACATCGGCACCGGTGCGAGTTTGGTATACCCTCTTATCGGGCAAAGCGAATATGGCTGGGATTTTACTGGCGTTGACACGGACGCAGGTGCGCTTAAATCGGCGCAGAAGATTTGCGAGCTCAATGGGCTGAACATCACCCTTCGGCAGCAAGCTGAGTGTGACAATATCTTTAAAGGCGTAATCGAACCCAAGGACAGATTCCACATCACCCTGTGCAACCCGCCGTTCCATGCGTCGATGGAGCAAGCGAGCAAAGGCACGCAGCGCAAGTGGAGCAATCTTGAGAAAGGATCATCGAAAGCGCTGAACTTCGGCGGTCAAAATGCTGAACTTTGGTGCCCGGGCGGCGAGATAAAGTTTATCGCGCGCATGATTGAACAGAGCGCGGAGTTCGCGGATCAATGCCTGTGGTTTAGTTCTTTGCTGTCGAAGAAGGATAACCTCGTGCCAATTGAGCGGATTTTGAAGAAGGCGAAGGTCGCTGATTTTGAGGTTGTCGAAATGGCACAGGGGCAGAAGACCAGCCGGTTTGTGGCTTGGACTTATGTTCGGAAAGATCGGCGGAGTTTGTTTTTTGGATAAAGTTGGGAAATAAGGAGGATTGCAGACGTCCAGTACGAAGCGTCTACAATCTATTGATTTTGGTATGGCACAATTCGGGGTCGGCAAGACTTGATGTCCAAATGTGCAATAACAACTGGATTTACGCAGCATGGTGAGCAAGGAAGGCGCTATCAAAGTTTACGATGATAGCGCGATCCGTGCGTGTTGATCTTGGCTCGAGCATACTTTTTCAAAAATTTCAGCTCAGTTGATTTCTCAAAAGGATAGCTGTGCGAGCGCACATCAACTCTCGCTCAAAGCCACCTTCATACCCGTCACCTCATAGATCACCTCGCCATCCGCCTCGACGATGCCATCGGCAACACCCATGGTGAGGCGGCGGGTCTGAATCGCCTTGGTGAAGTCGATCTTATAGGTAAGCATCTTGCGATCCGGGCGCACCATGCCTTTTAGTTTCACTTCGCCAACGCCAAGCGCATAACCGCGCCCTTGCCAGCCGCGCCAACCGAGGTTGAAGCCGGTAAGCTGCCACAAACCATCAAGACCAAGGCAACCGGGCATGATCGGGTTGCCTGGGAAGTGGCACTCGAAAAACCACAAATCAGGCGTGATATCGAACTCTGCGACAATGTGCCCTTTGCCATGCGCGCCGCCGTCTCCGGACACATCCGTAATGCGGTCCATCATCAACATCGGAGGAGCGGGCAATTGTGCGTTGCCCTCGCCAAATAACTCGCCTCTGGAACATTTGAGCAAGTCGTCTTTGTCAAAGCTGCTGGGGAAAGTGGACATGATGGCTCCTGCATCTAGCGTGTTTTCATAGTCCTAACATCGGCGCGCGCGCAGGCGCAAGCAAGCGGCGATTCAAACGACAGTGCAAGGGATGGGCATGAGGCAATTGAAAACGGTTCGCAAAAGCGCATATAAGGGTGGCAACGTAAGGATTCCGTATGAGCGACGCATTGATCATCTCCCAAGACCGCGCGGCCGAATGGCTTGCAGGGGCGGATTTGCGCCCGACGCGTCAGCGCCTGGCCCTGGCCGAGTTGCTGGTCGGTGACGGCAAGAATCGCCATGTGACGGCAGAAAGCCTGTTCGCGGCCTCCAAGGGGCATGGCGAGGGCGTATCGCTTGCGACCGTGTACAACACGCTGCGCGCATTTTGCGATGCGGGGCTGTTGCAGGAAGTCACGGTCGACGGCTCCAAGAGTTATTTCGACACGAACACCCATGATCACCCGCATTTCTTCTGGGAAGACGAGGGGCGCCTCAGCGATGCCCATGCGGACGATCTGGTTATCTCCGCGCTGCCCGATGCGCCCGAGGGGATGGAAATAGCCAAGGTCGATGTGGTGATCCGTTTGCGCAAGACCTCCGTTTAGATGCGCGCGATCGGCTACAGTGCTTTTGGTGCGGCGGCGGATGTTCTAGCGCTGCATGATATTGGGGTGCCAGAGCCTGCGGCGGGCGAAGTGCGCGTGAAGCTGGTCTACTCCGGCGTGAACCCTTCTGATGCCAAAGCGCGCTCCGGGACGCGCCCCGGTGTTCTTAGGCCGCCTTTTGACCTTGTTGTCCCCCATTCTGATGGCTCTGGCGTGATTGATGCGGTTGGCGCTGGTGTTGCGCCCGCACGCATTGGGGAGCGGGTCTGGATATGGAACGGCCAATGGCAGCGCGCCTTTGGCTCTGCGGCAGAGTCGATTTGTCTGCCAAGCGTGCAGGCGGTGGCCTTGCCTGACGGCGTATCGTTTGAAGCGGGCGCAGCACTTGGAATTCCGGGGCTGACAGCGGCGCATGCGGTGTTTGGTGGTGGTAATATTTCCGGCCAGACCTTGCTAATTTCCGGCGGCGCTGGCGCGGTTGGGCACAACGCTGTGCAACTGGCGAAATGGGGCGGCGCGACGGTAATTGCGACGGCTTCGCCGCGTGCGTTCGAGCGCGTGAAGGCGGCAGGTGCGGATCATGTGCTGGACTACCGCGCGGATGACTTGGCAGCGCAGATCATGGCGATCACCGAAGGCAAAGGTATTGACCGTGCGGTTGAGCCGGAATTCGGCGTTAACGCGGGTTTGCTAGCCGAAGTGATGCGCGCCAATGGCACAATTGCGGCCTATGGCTCACAGTTTGATATGAGCCCGACACTGCCCTTCGGTCCGTTCCTGTTCAAAGCGATCACCATCGATATCGTGCTGATTTATATACTTGATCCTGCCCCGCGCGCGGCGGCGATTGAAAAGCTGCACGCGGCCCTCAGTGCAGGTGCGCTGCACCCTGCGATACACGAGATTATGCCGCTTGAAGATGCCGCAAAAGCCCATGAGCGCGTGATGAGCGCGGGTCGCAACGGGGCGGTCCTGCTGGAAATCTAAAGCGCCGCCTCTTGCCCCCTTGAGGTCTGCGCGCCATGGTGACGCAAAATAGGGAGCTTCTTGTATGGCGATTAAAACATGTGTGTTCGATGCGTATGGCACGCTTTTCGACGTGGGTGCGGCTGCGCGCATCGCTGCGGGCGAGGATGGCCGCGAAGCGCTTGCGGCCAAGGCAGGCGAGTTGGCGGAATTCTGGCGTCAAAAACAGTTGCAATACACATGGCTGCGCGCGGTTTCGGGCAATCACACGGATTTTTGGACGGTTACTCAGGACGGTCTCGATTGGGCCTTGGAAAAGACGGGTCTCGGCGGTGATCTTGAACTGCGCGAGCGGCTCCTTGCGCTTTATTGGGAGCTGCGCGCTTATAAGGAAGTGCCGATGATGTTAGCCCAGCTGAAGGCGGCCGGACTGCAAACTGCAATTTTGTCGAACGGTGCGCCCGATATGCTTGATGGTGCTGTTGGATCGGCAGGAATCGAGATGTTTCTGGACGCGGTCCTCTCGGTCGAGGATGTGGGCGTGTTCAAACCGGATGGGCGGGTTTATCAAATGGTGCTCGATCGTTTTGCATGTGCCAAGGACGAAGTGCTTTTCGTCTCCTCGAACGGTTGGGACGCTGCTGCTGCCAGTGGATTCGGTTTCCAAACCGTATGGGTCAATCGCGCGGGCGAACCGATGGATCGTCTGTTCGCTGAGCCGCAGCATGTGTTGAGCGATCTCACTGAAATTCCCCAATTAGCAGGTAGCTGATGCCCCGTTTTGAAACCTCCGATGGTCTGTCGCTGTTCTATCAGGACGCGGGCACTGGCCTGCCGTTGCTGTGCCTGTCTGGCCTCACACGCGATAGTCGCGACTTTGAGTATGTGCTGCCCTATCTGAAAGGATGTCGCGTGATCCGACCGGATTATCGCGGGCGGGGGCAGTCGGATTGGGCGGAGGATTTCAGCACCTACAACATCATGCGCGAGGCGCAAGACGCGGTGGAATTGTTGGATCATCTGGGTCTCGAGAAGGCCGCGATCCTTGGTACATCGCGCGGCGGTTTGATCGCGATGGGCCTTGCCGCAACGCTGAAAGCGCGGCTGATCGGTGTGGCTTTGAACGATATCGGACCCGAGCTTGACCCCAAAGGGCTTGAGGTAATCATGGGCTACTTGGGCGTGAAACCGAAGGCCAGGACGCTGGAGGAAGCCGCAAGTGCGCGTGCCCACGTCATGCGCGATTTGTTCCCGAATGTGCCGCAAGCGCGCTGGATGGAAGAGGCCGCAAAATTCTTCGTGCAGACCGACGCGGGGTTGGATCTCACCTATGACCCCAAATTGCGCGACGCGGTGGAGGCGAGCAGCCACGCGGCAGTGCCGGACCTGTGGCCTTGGTTCGAAGCGCTAAGCGGTTTGCCATGCGCGATCATTCGTGGGGCCAATTCGGACCTGCTGACGCAAGACTGCTTTGACGAGATGCTCGAGCGCCTGCCGGATGCGAGCGGCGCAGTGATCCCCGATCGCGCCCATGTGCCGTTTCTGGATGAGCCCGAAGCGGTAGCGCTCTTGCAGGCTTGGATCGGAGAAATGCAATGAATATCGAGATGATCCGCGAGTCTTATAAGCGCGGCAAAGGCACCGTGCGGCGCACGCCGCTGCTGTCCTCGCCCTTCCTTGACGAGATCGCAGGACGGCGGGTGTTTCTGAAAGCGGAGTGTTTGCAGCACACCGGCAGCTTCAAGTTTCGCGGCGGTTGGTCGGCTTTGTCGGCGATGGAGCCTGAAAAGCGCGCCAAGGGCGTGATCGCCTTTTCCAGCGGCAATCATGCGCAGGGCGTGGCTTTGGCGGCGAAAATGCACGGCGCGTCGTCTGTCATTATCATGCCCAAAGATGCGCCGCGCGTGAAGATCGAGAACACGCGCGCGCTGGGCGCTGAGGTCGTGCTCTATGATCGCGAAACCGAAGATCGCGACGAGATTGGGGGGCGCCTGTCAGGGAAGCGCGGCCTGACCCTGATCAAGCCCTTCGATGATCCACAGGTGATCGCGGGGCAGGGCACATGCGGTTTGGAGATTGCCGAGCAAGCGCGCGAGCAAAGCATCGAGAACGCCGAGGTGATCGTGTGTTGTGGCGGCGGTGGTTTCACCTCTGGCATCGCACTTGCGCTTGAGGCGGAGCAGCCGAGTTTCAAAGTGCGCCCCGCAGAGCCGGAGGGTTTTGACGATGTTGCGCGTTCGCTGGTCTATGGCACGATCCAGCGCAACGCCTCAATGACAGGCTCGATCTGCGACGCGATCATCACGCCGCAACCGGGGGATTTGACTTTCCCGATCATGCAGCGGCTGTGCGGCGCTGGCATTGTCGTCAGTGACGCCGATTGCCTGCGCGCCATGGCTCTTGCGTTCGAGCGTTTGCGCGTGGTGATCGAGCCGGGCGGCGCGGTTGCGCTGGCATCGGCGCTTTTCCACGGTGCGCAACTCAAGTCTGATACAGTGATCGTCACCGCCTCTGGCGGCAATGTGGACCGGGCGGTTTTCGAGCGCGCTTTGGCAACCTTGGAGTAAGTGTAAATGTCACGGGCAACTATAGCCAGTTTCAACGTCAAGAATTTGATCGGGGCGGAGAGCGAATACTACAGGTTCCAGCAATACACGCAGGAAGAATATGCGTGGAAGGCGGCATGGCTCGCCGATCAGATCGTGACCATGGATGCGGATGTGATTGGTTTTCAAGAGATTTTCGAGGAAACGGCCCTGCGCGCGGTAATTGCTGAGGCCGATGACATGGGCGAGGAAAGCAATGAGGTGGCGGTGCCAGACCGCTCCAAACGCTATCGCAAGAAAGCGATTTTTCGAAAATTGAGTTATGCAGGCTATCGTGATGCTGCGCTGGCTTTTGCGCCTAATGTGAATGACGGTAGGGCGGGTAATCGCCGCCCAGGCGTGGCGATCCTGTCGCGCTTTGGCTTTGAAGGCACGCCAGAGACAATCCAAGAATTGCCTACGCCGCTGGACATACCATTTCAGGATATGGGCGGCGGCGATGGCGGGCACTACCGCATTTCGCGGCTCTCGCGCCCGATTTTGAAAGCGCGCGTTCCTATGGGCGGTGCGGTGGTGACGGTGTTCAACACGCATCTCAAGTCCAAGCTGGGCGAGTTTGTGAAACCGAACGGCGCTGAGTTTGCGCCTGAGGCCGATCTGGCGAATTACGATGCGGTTGGCCGTGCGCTGGGCGCGGCGCGCGCGGCGCTGCGGCGTATGGCAGAGGCGTGGGTGCTGCGTCGCGAGATTGTTGCAGAATTGAAGGCGGGCAATCCCGTGATCGTCATGGGCGATTTCAACGATAGCGAGAACGCGGTGAGCAGTGAAATCATCGCGGGCGAAAAGCCGTTCAAGAATTATTCATGGATGCTGCGCCACGATGCCAAGGCGTCGAATGACCGCTACTCCAAGGAAGAGAACGAGACCATTCAGGAGGCAATCGCTGCAATGCGTTTGCACTCGGCTGAAAAACTCTTCGTGCGCAAATCCCTGCGTGATATGGTGTACACATCGGCCTTTGGGGGTGTCTACGAAAGCATTGACCAGATTTATCTCTCGCGTCATTTCGTGCCCGAAGCGGGTGGCACTTTGGGTGAAATGGAATATTTCAGCGTGCTGAACGATCATTTGACGGATGGCAGCCACGCGGAGGCACCGTATAATAAACTCGCATCGGATCACGGTCAGATCATGGTGCATCTTGTACTGGGAGAGACGCGATGAACTGGTTCGATGCAGGCGATGCGCAGCTACATTGGCGCGAGGACGGCGACCCCGATGGCGCGCCAGTGGTGTTTTCCAACTCGCTTGGCACCGATTTACGGCTCTGGGATTTTGTGATTGAACTGCTGCCCAAAGAGGGCCTGCGCTATATTCGCTATGATACACGCGGGCATGGGCTTTCGTCTTGCCCCGATGCGCCTTTTGGCATGGGTGCTTTGGTGACGGATGTGGAGCGCCTGATGGAGTATGTGGGCGTATCCGACGCGGTGTTCGTGGGTCTCTCGATGGGCGGCTTGATCGCGCAGGGGCTTGCAGTGAAGCGGCTTGATCTGGTGCGCGGCATCGTGCTGTCCAACACAGGCGCGAAGATCGGTAATGCCGATATGTGGGGCGAGCGCATTGCGGCGGTCGAGGCTGGCGGGATCGAGGCGGTGGCGGACGCGACGATGGAGCGGTGGTTTTCCAAGGGTTTTCGTGCCACGCCTGAATTGCAGATGTGGCGTAACATGCTGACGCGGCAATCAGCCAAGGGCTATAACCTCAGCATGGCGGCGATTTCCGGCACCGATATGATTACCCCCACTTCTGGTTTGCGTCTGCCTGCGATGGGAATTGCAGGGTCTGAAGATGGATCGACCCCACCCGATATGGTGCGTGAATTGATGGGGCTTATCCCTGGGTCTGGCTATGAATTGGTCCGCAAGGCCGGGCATTTGCCCTGCGTGGAGCAGCCGGAGTTATACGCTAAACATCTGATACGGTTCATGGACAGCATCGGGCACGGCAGCGATGGCTGAGTTCCTTCTGATCCACGGCTCGTGCCACGGCGCATGGTGTTGGCGCGATGTGATCCCCGCGCTGGAAGGCTTGGGACATCGCGTGCGGGCGATTGATTTGCCGAGCCATGGGCGCGACAAAACCCCGATTGCGGATGTGACACTGGATTTGTACCGCGATGCGATTTTGGCGGCGATTGAGGAACCTGTGATTTTGGTCGGTCATTCCATGGCAGGTTTTCCGATTGCGGCAGCGGCAGAGGCTTCGCCTCAAAAGATTTCGCGGTTGGTCTATTTGTGCGCTTACGCGCCGATTTCGGGAATGTCGCTGGTGGATATGCGCAAGATGCAGGCGCGTCAGCCCTTGCTTGATGCGATTGAAATGAGTGCGGATCGGCTAAGCTGGCTGCCCGCCCTGTCCAAAGCGCGCGAGACGTTTTATCACGATTGCCCTGATGAGGCGGTGGCTTACGCAAACGCGCGCATCACTGCGCAAGCGAACCTGCCGCAGGTGACGCGATTGGCGCTGGGGGCGGCATATGAGAGCGTTGCCAAGTCCTATATTCGCTGCAGCGAGGATCGCACGATCCCGCCTGAATTCCAGAGCGAAATGGCCGCGCGCACGGCACCTTTGGACAGCTACGACATTGCAACGTCGCACTCGCCCTTCTTTGCGGACGCTGCGGGTTTGGCGCATTTGCTCGACAAGATCGCCGCGCCAAGTTAACAGGCGCGCCATGAGCGATAAAACACACGATACGAAACATCCCTCCGGTGCGCCCTGGCGCAATTTCTATGGCCGCTTCAAGGGCAAGACTTTGCGCGATAGCCAGCAGGTTTTTCTGGACGAGGATTTGGCAGCCCTCTCCCCGGGTGCGGTGGATTGGGAAAGCAACCCGAACCGCGACAAGCTGGATTTGCACGGCATGTTCGGTGGCAAGCCTTTGTGGCTTGAGATCGGTTTTGGCGGCGGTGAACATCTGGTGCATCAGGCCGCGTTGAACCCTGGTGTGGGGATCATCGGCGCGGAGCCCTACATCAATGGCGTTGCGATGCTTTTGGGGAAAATCCGCGAGGCGGGCGTGGGCAACCTGCGTGTGCATCCCGGCGATGCGCGGCACCTGTTTGATGTGCTGCCTGCAGGTTCGGTGGAGAAAGTGTTTTTGAACTACCCTGATCCCTGGCCTAAAAAGCGGCATCATCGCCGCCGCTTTGTAACGCAAGAACATTTGGAGCCCTTGGCCGAAGTGATGGCACCGGGGGCAGAGCTACGCGTGGCGACCGATATCGAGGATTATGTGCGTCAAACCTTGGAGCAAGTGCCGCGCGCGGGCTTTGCTTGGACAGCCGAGCAGGCTGCGGATTGGAAAGAGCCGTGGAGCGATTGGGTTTCGACGCGCTACGAGCAAAAAGCGCTACGCGAGGGGCGCGTGCCCCATTACCTGACGTTCATGCGCTTGGGTGGATGACGAAACGGGGGCCAGCCCCCGCCGCGGCAAGCCGCGACTCCCCCGGAGTTTATTTGGCAAGATGAAGGGGCGCGTGATGGACGGGGTAATTTGCTTGCGCTATCACCGTTTTTAACTTGGTTTTGAAGAAAGATTTGCGCATGTCCTCTCATGGCACTCCGGTTCCTATGTCCTCAACGCGCTGCGGCCCCCTGAAAGGGCGCGCAGATGTACCCGGAGATAAATCCATCTCGCATCGCTCGCTGATTTTGGGGGCGATGGCGGTTGGTGAAACGCGGATTACGGGCCTGCTGGAGGGCGAAGACGTTTTGGACACAGCCAAGGCGATGCGCGCGTTCGGGGCAGAAGTGACGGACCATGGCGGCGCAGAATGGTCGGTGCACGGCGTGGGGGTCGGCGGATTTGCCGAGCCTGATCAAGTGATAGATTGCGGCAATTCTGGTACTGGTGTGCGCCTGATCATGGGCGCGATGGCGACCACGCCGATCGCGGCGACATTTACAGGGGATGCGAGCCTGAATGGGCGACCTATGGCGCGCGTTACTGATCCTTTGGCGCTGTTTGGCGCTGTTGCTGTCGGGAGGACCGGTGGCCGTTTGCCGATGACCATCGTGGGCGCGAAAGAGCCTGTGCCGGTGCGCTACGTCACGCCCGTGCCCTCGGCGCAGGTGAAATCGGCGGTGCTACTGGCCGGGCTGAATGCGCCGGGTCAAACAGTGGTGATTGAGAAGGAAGCGACGCGCGATCACACGGAGCGGATGCTGCAAGGCTTTGGCGCTGAATTGAGCGTTGAGGATACGGATGAGGGCCGCGTTATTACGCTGACGGGGCAGCCCGAGCTGAGGCCGCAGGTGATTACCGTGCCGCGCGATCCCTCCTCGGCGGCGTTTCCTGTCTGTGCGGCGCTGATCACGGAAGGCTCGGACGTCTTGGTGCCCAACATCGGCCTTAATCCGACGCGCGCAGGGCTGTTCGAGACTCTGCGCGATATGGGTGCGGATCTGAGTTACGAGAACGAGCGCATTGAGGGCGGCGAGCCGATGGCGGATCTGCGCGCGCGCTATTCGCCCGATATGAAGGGCATCGAAGTGCCGCCAGAGCGCGCCGCGTCGATGATTGACGAATATCCTGTGCTGTCTGTTGTTGCGGCTAATGCCGTCGGGCCGACCGTGATGCGCGGTGTTAAAGAACTGCGTGTCAAGGAGAGCGATCGGATTGAAGCGATGGCTACGGGCTTGCGCGCCAACGGGGTCGAGGTTGAGGACGGCCCTGATTGGTGGATCGTGCAGGGGCGTGGCATGGGGCGCGTGCAGGGCGGTGCGGAATGTGCGAGCCATCTGGATCACCGGATCGCCATGTCGTTCCTCGTGCTCGGGATGAGCACGGTGCAGCCTGTGCATGTGGATGACGCTGGCCCGATTGCTACGTCTTTCCCGATTTTCGAGCCGCTGATGGCGCGACTGGGGGCACGTATTGAAAGAACTGCCACTGAATGAACATGCTCGAGCGCATCATATTGGCCTTGGCCATCGCGCTCTATGCGGGGCTGAACGCCGTGCAAATTATCTATTTCGGCCCGCCGTTCGGTGCCAGCGCTGCACCTGATCTTCGCTTGACTGGATACACGCCGCAAGAGGTGCACGCGTTTCTGGAGCACATTGCTGGCGACGGGCGCGCGGTCTTTTTCGGGCTGTTTCGCACGTTGGATACTGTATTCCCTCCGGTTCTTGCGGTTGCGCTGGTCATTGTTCTGAAACGGGTGCGCCCGGAATTCGGAAGGTCTATTATCGGTTTGTTTTCGCTTCTTGCGCTGGGTTATATGTTTGCGGATTTGGTTGAAAACAAATTCTTGAGCGATTTGGAAACATCGCAGGATTTCAGGCGCACGGCGTCGGTGGCCAGTATGATGACGACGGTGAAATACGGGCTGCTTGGATTTGTTTTCCTGTGCTTGAGTGTCGCAGCCGTTACGAAAAGAAGAATAAAATGAGCTTTACCATTGCAATTGACGGACCTGCGGCGGCGGGCAAGGGCACGCTATCCAAGGCGGTCGCGGCGCATTTCGGCTTTGCGCATCTGGACACGGGTCTATTGTATCGCGCAGTCGGAGCGAAAACCTTGTTGGGGGTCGAGCCGATCGAAGCGGCGCTGGCGCTGACGGCAGAGGATTTGAACGCGCAGGGCCTGCGCACGCAAGACGTGGCGCAAGCGGCGAGCCGTGTGGCAGTGATCGCGGAAGTGCGCGCAGCACTGGTGGATTTCCAGCGCGCTTTTGCGCAGCGCGCGGGCGGGGCTGTGCTTGACGGGCGCGACATTGGCACGGTGATTTGCCCCGACGCGGCGGTCAAGCTGTTCGTGACAGCCTCTGCGCAGGTGCGCGCGGAGCGGCGGTTTCTGGAGTTGTTGGCCAAGGGCGATCCGTGCACGCGCGAGGACGTGCTGGCGGATGTAAAAGCCCGCGATGCGCGCGACATGGAGCGTGTGGAAGCGCCGCTGAAACCTGCGGATGACGCGGTGCTGATTGATACATCGCAGATGAGCATCGAGGACGCAGCATTGCGCGCTATTGCGGTGGTCGAGGCGCGAAAGCCATAGAGTGCGCACAGGCGCACGCTTGAATATGCGCCGATCGCGCCCCATCTCATGCGTAACACAAGGAGCATGAGATGAGAGTATGGGCATTTATAGCGATGATATTTGCGGGGGCGGCAATGGCTGAACCTGTGCAAATGATTGAACGCTTCGACGCAGGGGCGAATGAGCGGTGGCGCTATATTGGCGACAATGTGATGGGCGGCGTGTCGAGCGGGACTGCTCAGGTGACGCCCGAGGGGATGCACCTGAGCGGCAGCGTGAGCACGGATAACAATGGCGGCTTCATTCAAGTGCGCCGTGATTTTCCAGATGGTCTGGCGGCGGACGCAAGCGCGTTGGTGCTGAAAGTGCGCGGCAACGGCGAGCGCTACACCGTGTTCTTGCGCACCCGCCAAGCGCTTTTGCCGTGGCACAATTATAAAGCGACGTTTGTTGCGGGGGCCGCGTGGTCCGAGGTGCGACTGGAGCTATCCGCGTTCGAGCGTTCTTCTCGCGTACTGCGACAGAAATTGGACCCGAGCGATGTAAAAAGCATCGGGCTGGCGGCCTATGGGGCGGATTATGAGGCGGATGTTTGGGTTGGAGAGGTGAGGGTTGAGTGAGGCACGCAAATGCGGCGGCTGAGGGCGATTGCCCTGCCGCTTTGGCATTTGCTGTTTCTAAAAGTGGCGGCCGCCATGAAGCGGATCGTTAGAAGGTCTCGGGGTGTTTTAATCCCCTTGCTCGCTCTGGGGCTGTTCACCCCGTCGTCTTGCGCAAGATGATCGGCGCTCGCGGTTAAGCGAGTCTGTGATCCTGTTTTCAGTGGTTAACCGAGGGGGAGTTTGGGGCGAGTTGGTTAAGGATTGGTGAGGGGTGCGTTCGGTGGGGGTGGCCAATTTGTCATTTGCGTTTAGTTTCATTTTAGGAATGCCCAAACGACCTATTGTAAGTTGGATGATGCGAAGTGATACTAACGCTTGAGTTGTGCCGATAAGCTGGAGATTTCGAGTGACTGCAGAAATTGCTATCGTAAATAGAACTGGTATCGCACTCGCTGCTGACAGCGCCTTGACTATTGGCGGCGATCGAGTTTGGAAAAACAGCAACAAGCTTTTTCATTTAGCGCCATGCGCGGACGTTGGAGTTATGGTTTTTGGCAATGGTAATCACTGCGGTTTGCCGTGGGAAGTCATAATCAAACAATATCGAAAATCTCTTGGACAATGCACTTTTGAAAACTTAACAGATTATTCCAAGCATTTTTTGAAATTCTTAGATGGCTTAAAGACACCTCATCCTATTCAGAGCGACCTAAATACCTACTCGATAATGATGAGTATCATTGATGACAGCGTTGAAGTACTTGAAAAAATCTCGGGTAAAACAGCAAAAAGAAAGAAATTTATCTCCGAAATGAATTCTATTGTTGAGGATGTTTCAGAAGCACCGGTTGTTTTTGAAGACTATTCGCGCGAAAATTTCAGCGCGCAACATAGTAAGCAGATACGAGGATTCTTGGAAGAGAAGCTTGAGATCTTGATTACTAAGCCAGTCTTGTCCGCAATGATTTCTGCTTGCTATGAAATTCTGAAAAGATCAATTCCATCTGGTTCGGAAACAGGTATCGTATTTGCTGGATTCGGTGAAAGTGAACTACTTCCTGTTGTTCAAGAAATCTGCGTGGATGGCACCTTAGACGGTAGTACACGTGCTTGGACAGTACGAATTAGAGATAGTAATCATGAGGACGCTGGCGGCGTGGTAATGCCCTTTGCACAGTCTGACATTGCCTACTTATTCATTGAGGGGCTTTTGCCGGAATATATCGATTTTGTTGCACAGACTCTCAAGGGAACTCTCGACCGGAAAAGCAAAGAGCTCGTTAAGGATTATGTGTCAGACTCGGATGAACGCACTGTAGAAGAAGCAAGGCAATTTAGGGCTAATGAAGCTATGACTAAAGAGTTTCTGGAGCAATTTGGAGCTTTTCGGCGCGAGGCTTTTGTTCAACCAATGATGCGCGTAGTAAGCTCTCTTCCCAAAGAAGAAATGGCAGCAGTTGCAGAAGCGCTTGTTGAAACGACGTCTTTGCGGCGGAAGATGGACTCTCGGTTGGAGACTGTTGGAGGGCCTGTGGATGTAGCAATCATCTCAAAATCTGACGGTTTCGTTTGGATCAAACGAAAACACTATTTTGATATTGATTTAAACCGTGACTTCGTGCAACGACGCGATGTACGCTACTCGGGGGAGGTATCAAATGACTCGTAGGATTGATATATCGCTTGATAAACAAGTGTCCGGCAAAACTAGGTTTATTCCTCAGGTGATGAAGCAAGCTGAACGTGAGGAAATGTCGGTCGAAAAATGGAGCGAAAAGGTTGTAGAAAGGATGTTTGCTTCCGCAACCGAAGAGCTCGAAAAAGCTGATTGAGCGTTCTAATTGTTTGGCCGAATAGCACATTCATGTGCCGGGCAATCGCCAGACCGCCCGACAGGGCTGGCGATTTGGTGGAGGGATGCGCCCCGTTCTGATCGAGCAAGGATTTGGCTGACATAAAGCGCTTAGAACGAAGTTTGGATCGCCTGCCCAGCGGTCTGGCGATTGCCCTGTTGCAGCCCACGTGCGTCAAAGCCAATCACACTTGCCACACACCCGATTCCCCTCTATACGCGCGAACGTTGAGACGGTGACGAACATCGCATACATATTGAGATGAGTAGGGTTGGAGCTTCCAGCCCTCTTTTTCTTGCGTTGCACTAGATCGACCAAACCGTAGTAAAAGACCGGCGGAGACAACCGCGCGGCCAGAAAACAACGTTAAAGGATAATGAACGCCACATGGCAAATCTAATGGACGAGTTTGAAGCACTCTTAACCGAAAGCTTCGAGATGGACACACCCGACGAGGGTACAGTTGTCAAAGGCAAGGTCATCGCAATCGAAGCGGGCCAAGCCATCATCGACGTAGGCTACAAGATGGAAGGCCGCGTTGATCTTAAAGAATTCGCAAACCCTGGTGAAGCTCCTGAAATCGCCGTCGGCGACGAAGTTGAAGTGTTCCTGCGCTCTGCAGAGAACTCGCGCGGCGAAGCGGTTATCTCTCGCGAGATGGCGCGCCGTGAGGAAGCCTGGGATCGCCTTGAGAAGGCATACGCAGACGAAGAGCGCGTTGAAGGCGCAATCTTTGGTCGCGTTAAAGGCGGCTTTACTGTTGATCTTGGCGGCGCGGTTGCGTTCTTGCCCGGCTCTCAGGTTGACGTGCGCCCTGTACGCGATGCGGGCCCGCTTATGGGTCTCAAGCAGCCGTTCCAGATTCTTAAAATGGACCGTCGCCGTGGCAACATCGTTGTGTCGCGCCGTGCAATCCTTGAAGAGTCCCGCGCAGAGCAGCGCGCAGAAGTCATCGGCAACCTTACAGAAGGTCAAGCGGTTGACGGCGTTGTCAAAAACATCACCGAGTACGGCGCATTTGTCGATCTTGGCGGCGTAGACGGCCTGCTTCACGTGACAGACATGGCATGGCGCCGTGTGAACCACCCCTCCGAGATTTTGACAATCGGCGAGACGGTCAAGGTTCAGGTCATCAAGATCAACAAAGAGACGCACCGCATCTCGCTTGGCATGAAGCAGTTGCAAGAAGATCCATGGGATCTGGTTGCTGGCAAGTACCCACTCGAGTCCACGCACACGGGCCGCGTCACCAACATCACTGATTACGGCGCATTCGTTGAGCTGGAGCCAGGTGTTGAAGGTCTCGTGCACGTTTCCGAAATGTCCTGGACAAAGAAGAACGTACACCCCGGCAAGATCGTGTCGACGTCTCAGGAAGTCGAAGTCATGGTTCTGGAAATCGATGGTGCCAAGCGCCGCGTTTCCCTTGGTCTCAAGCAGACACAGCGCAACCCATGGGAAGTCTTTGCAGAGCAGTTCCCAGAGGGCACTGAGGTTGAGGGCGAAGTTAAGAACATCACCGAATTCGGTTTGTTCATTGGCCTCGAGGGCGACATCGATGGCATGGTTCACCTCTCCGACTTGTCTTGGGACGAGCGCGGCGAAGAAGCCATTCAGAGCTACCACAAGAACGACATCGTTCAGGCGGTTGTGTCTGAAGTCGACGTTGAGAAAGAGCGTATCTCGCTCTCCGTTAAGGCGCTTGGCGGCGATAAGTTCGCTGAAGCGGTTGGCGGCGTAAAGCGTGGCTCTATCGTGACTGTCACAGTGACAGCCATCGAAGAGGGCGGCGTCGAGGTCGAGTATGAAGGCATGAAGAGCTTCATCCGCCGCTCCGATCTGTCCCGTGACCGTGCTGAGCAGCGTCCAGAGCGTTTCTCGATCGGCGACAAAGTTGATGTGCGCATCACCAACGTCGATGCGAAGACACGTCGTCTTGGCGTCTCCGTTAAAGCGCGCGAGATTGCAGAAGAGAAAGAAGCAGTACAGCAGTACGGCTCGTCCGACTCCGGTGCATCCTTGGGTGATATCCTTGGTGCAGCGCTTAAGTCTGACGACTAAGCACTGACGTTCTAGACATGAGAGGCCCCGCAAGAGCGATCTTGCGGGGCCTTTTTCGTTTGAAAGTGGATGATGGCTCAAAAGCGATCACTCAAACGCGCATACCGCTCGGCGTGCTCAGAGCCCCCTTTTACCGCCTCGGCGCGATCGTCGATGTAGCCTGACATGTCGCACGCGTTGTGGATATGCACGCAAAGCAGGGAGTCGGAGCAAGGCGTAGCGGCGATGTCGCGGTGCAAATCACAAAGGGCGGGCATCTTCATGGCTGCCACCCCTATCATTCTCGTCAGCATAGCTTAAGGGAGGGGAAGCCATAAGGAGAAAGAGCGATGGACGCGACCCAGAGCAGCATACCCGATCTCGTCGCCGCGGCGCGGGCGGAAGCGAAAATGTTCGAAGCGCGCATTTCAGGCGCGAGCGCTGCCGCAGACAGGCAAAGTGCGATCAAAGGCCTAGAAGCGGTTTCGGTCGACATTTTCACGGTCTTTGAGGCACGCATGCAGCATCATTTCAAACGCGGTCCGTTCTCGCGCAAATTGAAGGGGCTGCTTGTGGAAGCGGGGCAGGGCGATCTGGCGGATCGCGTGCATGGCTACTACCTTGCGATCAATGTGCTGAAACACGGCAAGGGGGCAAGCTATCGAGAATTGCTTAAATTCCCGAGCGCGCTGTTGACGCTGAACGCGCCCAGCGAGGAAGAAGAGCAGAGCGCTCAAGCGGGACTGATCGACGTTGCCGCCGACGGGTTCTTCGAGGGACTGAGCACGACCATTCTGGATGCCTACCACTTTTTGGAAAACAGATAAAACGCGCGAAGTGTTAGCGCTTTGATTTCAAGCCGAAATTGGTGCGTGCAAGGAGCCGCGGTGAAGTGCTGCGAATCGCTGGTGTGTGTAGAAAATTGGTTGAATGTGGTTCTGCCACTACCTCAAACCTAAGGAAAGCAGGGGTGATAGCGGTGAATATCCAGCGAGAATCCACAGATTTGCCCCAATCGCACTGTTCAGGCTTTTCCCACGCTGGAAAGTCCATATAGTCTATAACCAAGGACTCGCTGCCACGCGACGACACATATCAAGAAGAATACTGGGGGGGCCTTGCGCCATGATCCGATCCGAACTGATCCAAAAGCTGGCGGATGAAAATCCGCATCTTTATCAACGCGATGTCGAGCGTATCGTGAACACCGTTTTCGAGGAAATCACCGATGCCATGTCGCGCGGTGATCGTGTGGAGCTTCGCGGCTTCGGGGCCTTCTCGGTCAAAAAGCGTGACGCGCGGATCGGGCGCAACCCGCGCACAGGCGAATCCGTGCCTGTGGACGAGAAACATGTACCCTTCTTCAAGACCGGAAAACTGCTGCGTGACCGGCTGAACGGAAAGTAACCAATGCGCTATATCAAGTATGCCCTGCTCGCCGCGATCGCGGTGGTTCTCATTGCCGTGTCTTTGGCCAATCGCAAGTTGGTCACGCTTGAATTGCTGCCGGGCGATCTTGCGTCGCTTCTGGGTTTGAACCACTCGATCAGCCTGCCTTTGTTTGTTGTGATTTTTGGCGGCGTAGGCGTGGGCCTGCTCATTGGCTTTCTTTGGGAGTGGATACGTGAATACAAGCAACGTGCCGAGGCGGCAGCGCAGGCGCGCGAGATGGATCGCATGCGCCGTGAGATCAAGCGCCTGAAGGGCGCGCAGAACGCGGGCAAAGACGACGTGCTCGCGCTTCTGGATGAAGCCAGCTAAGCGGGCGTGCCTGTTTTGATCGCACCGGGTAGCGGGTTAGCGCCGCGCACTGGCATTTCGGTGAAGATTTGTGGCCTGAGCACACCCGCCGATGTGCATGCTGCGGCCTCTGGCGGGGCAAGCTATGTGGGTTTCGTCTTTTTCGCCAAATCCCCGCGCAATGTCAGCATAGATACTGCACGCGAACTGGCGCTGGACGTGCCTTTGGGCGTCGCCAAGGTCGCGTTGGTGGTAAACGCAAGCGATGAAGAGCTGGATGCGATCACTGCGGCGGTGCCTTTGGATATTCTGCAACTTCACGGCAGCGAAACGCCTGCACGAGTGGCCGAGGTCAAGGCGCGCTATGGTCTGCCTGTGATGAAAGCGGTGGGCGTCGCGGACGCGGATGATCTGCCTGCGCTTGAGAGCTACGCGGCTGTTGCAGATCAGCTGTTGATTGATGCTAAACCGCCCAAAGGGGCCGAGTTGCCGGGTGGCAACGGGCTGGCCTTTGATTGGCGTCTGATTGCAGGGCGCGATTTTGGCGTGCCTTGGATGCTTGCCGGTGGGTTGACCCCCGATAACGTTGCCCGAGCGGTGCTCATGACGGGCGCGCGGCAGGTCGATGTCAGTTCGGGTGTGGAAAGCGCGCCGGGCGTCAAGGATACAGCGTTGATCCATGCCTTCGTACGCGGTGCACAGGAGTGAGCGGCGCGCGCGCGTTGACACGAACGCTCGCGGCGATGTTCATTTTGCTTTGTACCGTACAGATCGGGTCGGCGGATGTGTCCGGGCGATATGTCTTTGAGGACGTAAAATACCGTTACTTTGTGAATGTGCCGCCGCAGGGCGCTTCTGGCGCACCTTTGATCGTTGCGCTGCATGGCCATGGCGACACGGCAATGCTGTTTCGCGAAACTGTGCAGTTGGATGCCGGTGCAGACTTGCGCGGTGCCGTTGTTCTTTATCCCCAAGCCTTGCAGGATGCCGTCGGTCAGCGCTCTTGGAATGTGGAAGAAGGAGCTGGCGCGACGAGCGATCTGGGTTTTTTACTGGCTGCGATTCATAAGTTGCAGCGCACTTACGATCTGGATTCTGCACGCATTTTCCTGGTGGGGTTTTCTAACGGCGGCAGTATGGCGTATCGCCTCGCCTGTGCAGAGCCCGAAAGGTTTGCCGCGATCGCTGTTGTTGCCGGTGCGATGACTGCGAGCGACTGGTTGACTTGCTCTGCGCAAAACGGCGTACCTGCCTTGCATATCCACGGGCGAGATGACGATGTGGTCTTGCTCAAGGGTGTGCCGCTTGAAAAGGTTCCCGGCGCGTTTGAGGTTGTGGCACGCGCGGCGAGTTGGAATGGGGCGGTTCGCCGCGAAGCATCACGCTCATACTCAAACGGACATGTGACACGCTATTTTGATGAAGATGACAGTTTGGTTGGCGAATTGGTCGAACTGTCGGAATTGGGCCATGACTGGCCCATTGGGTTTGGTGATCGCTATTATGCCAGTGATGAAATCTGGACCTTTTTTGAACGCGTGGCACCTTGGCGAAAGCCAGAGCGCTAAGAGCGCTTTACGAGGGGGGGCGCGCGCGCTACCTAAGCGATAAGCGCAGGGAGACATGGCTATGGCGGACGATCTTTTCAATTCTTTCATGAACGGCCCCGACGAAGACGGCCGTTTTGGTGATTTCGGCGGGCGTTTCGTTTCAGAAACCTTGATGCCCCTGATCCTCTCGCTTGAGGAAGAGTACGAGAAGGCCAAAACGGACGAGACGTTCTGGGCCGAAATGCACGATCTGTGGACGCATTACGTGGGCCGCCCTTCGCCGCTCTATTATGCGGAGCGCCTGACGCAGCACCTTGGCGGTGCAAAGATTTACATGAAGCGCGACGAGCTCAATCACACCGGCGCGCATAAGATCAACAACGTGCTGGGCCAGATCATTCTAGCGCGCCGCATGGGCAAGACGCGCATCATCGCTGAAACTGGCGCTGGCCAGCACGGCGTTGCAACGGCAACTGTTTGCGCGAAATTTGGTCTTAAGTGCATCGTTTACATGGGCGCACATGATGTGGAGCGCCAAGCCCCCAACGTGTTCCGCATGAAGCTGCTCGGCGCGGAAGTGATTCCCGTGACCTCTGGGCGCGGCACTTTGAAAGACGCAATGAACGATGCACTGCGCGATTGGGTCACCAATGTGCGTGACACCTTCTATTGCATTGGCACGGTCGCAGGCCCGCATCCCTATCCCGCGATGGTACGCGATTTCCAGTCGATCATCGGCAAGGAAGTACGCGAGCAAATGCACGAGGCCGAAGGCCGTTTGCCCGACACGCTGATCGCGGCCATTGGCGGTGGTTCCAATGCGATGGGCCTGTTCTTTCCGTTCCTTGACGATAAGTCGGTGAATATCATCGGTGTCGAAGCAGGCGGCAAAGGCGTGAACATGAAGATGGAGCATTGCGCTTCGCTAACAGGCGGGCGCCCGGGTGTGCTGCACGGCAACCGCACCTATTTGCTACAAGACGACGATGGTCAAATCCTTGAGGGATATTCTATCTCGGCGGGTCTTGATTATCCGGGGATCGGACCGGAGCACGCTTGGCTGCATGACATCGGCCGCGCCAAATACGTGTCGATCACCGACAAGGAAGCGCTTGAGGCGTTCCAGTTGTCTTGCGCATTGGAGGGTATCATTCCTGCGCTAGAGCCAAGTCACGCGCTTGCGCATGTGATGAAAATAGCGGGCGATCTGCCAAGCGATCATCTGCTGGTGATGAACATGTGCGGACGCGGCGACAAGGATATCTTTTCTGTCGCGCGCCACCTTGGTTTTGACATGAGTGGTCAGGACGGACGCTAGCTTCCCACTTCAAAAAGGTGGTCTCTGATCCGCGCATAGAAACGCGGATCAGAGTGGTTTGAGCCGCTGCCTAGGCTGCGAAACCCAGTTTGCTCACGTGGATTTCGAATGTCGGGTGCATTTCTGCGCCGACCACGTTTTCCCGGTGATGGCGATAGATCGAGCGCCAGTAAGGCTGCATGATCACACCTTCGTCTTGCATCATCTTTTGCAGTTTCGCCATGACCACGCTGCGCTGCTTGGCATCGGCAATCGCCAGTGCCTCGCTCAGAAGCGCGTCGAATTCTGCGTTGGCAAAGGCGCTCTCATTCCAAGGCTCGCCAGAGCGATAGGCAAGGGCGAGAACCTGCACGCCCAGTGGACGCTGCGCCCAGTCGGTCGTGGACAGCGGGTATTTCGCCCAATCGTTCCAGAACGTCGAGCCGGGCAGAACCGTGCGTTTCACGTTCAGGCCCGCATCGCGCATCATCGCCGCAGCCGCGTCCGATGTGTTCTTGCGCCAAGTGTCGTCGATGGAAATCAACTCATGCTCGAAATCGCCCATGCCTGCTTCTTCCATCAGTGCCTTAGCACCTTCGGGGTCAAAAACGGGGGCTGGAAGTTCTGCGTATTCTGGATGGATCGGTGAGACGTGATGGTTTTCAGCGACCCGGCCATTGTTTGAAAAGCCCAGCTCCAGTAGCACGTTGTTGTCCACCGCCATCGCTAGGGCGCGGCGCACACGTGCATCCGCGTAGGGCACCGTGCCGTTGACTTCGGCTGTCTGGTTCGGGCGGATCACGACCGTGTTAGCCGTTACCGCTTCGGACTTGGCCCAGCCAATGCCGTCCATCACAAAGATGAAATCACCGATGGATTCATAGACCATGTCGACCTCGTCGGAATCGACGGCGGCGACGATGCCAGCCTGCTCTGTGCCGAAATCAAGATACTCGATGCGGTCCAGATAGGCACCTTCGCCCCACCAGTCGTGACCTTCGTTCTTGATCAGAACCGCCTTCACGCCCACCTCGAATTCACCGGGCATATAGGGGCCTGTGCCGATGGGATTGTCCAAGGGATCGCCGTTGAAGCTCTGATGGACGATTGCCGCCGGATAATCGGAGAAACCGGCAATCAGGGTGATGTCGGGCTGCACCAGAGTCAGGCGCACGGTCAGATCATCTTCTGCCGTGATCGCGCCTTCGCGGGCCTTCCCGGTTTCTGCATCGATGAGCGAGCTCATGCGAGCGGCCATCGAATTGCCCTCGACCGCCTTGTCGCACCAGCGAGTGATGTTGAAGGCCACGTCTGCGGCGGTGAACGCATCACCGTTGTTCCACTTTACGCCGGGGCGAACGCGCAACAGGTATTCTGTGGCATCTGCGTTTACTTCCCAGCTATCCAGCAGCATGGGCGCGAAGCTGCCGTCAGTTTGATATTCGACCAGATATTCCAGATATCCGCGCGTGTAATTCGACATCTGCGGCCAATCGAAAGCGCGCGGATCTTTGAGCGCGACGACCGAAGATTCAATGCGAAGTGTTCCGCCTGCTTTGGCATGCGCGGCCGCACGCACGGGCTGGGCTAGGCCCAAAAGCCCGTAGGCTGCGGTGGCGCTTAGCCCGAGGGAGGTGGCGCGCGTTAGAAATTCACGGCGCGACAGGGTGCCTTGGGTGACTTCGGCAGCATATGTTTTGGCTGCGGGATGGATCATATCTGAATTGATCATGGAGCTCTCGACTAGGGTAAGGATTGCGAAACCAGCCGCGCGTTAGGCGCATGGCTGCACAGCGCGCGCGGTCCACGCCTGCTGGATGTCTCTAACAGATAGCGCAAATGCCCAGAGATCAACGGAAAACGACATATTGGTGTCGTAAATATTAAATCAAGCGATCGACGCCCTTCAGCGCCGATGCAAGTTTGACCTAGTAGTTAGATGGCACACCGCGCAGCGCCAGGGCGAGAGCCGTATAGGACCAGGTATTGCGACCGCCGCGAGTGCGAATTTCGGCAAGCTGCGCGCGCGCGCCGATTGCGTCGCCGTGCGCCAGAAGGCCTTGGCCCATGTAGGAGCGTGCGAGGATGTAATCTGGATTGATGCTTAGTGCGGCCTCATAGAACTGCATGGCAACCGCGTGATTGCCCAGTTTGCGATTGGTGAAACCACGATAATTGAGAATGCGGGGATCATTCTGGTTTTGCGCGCTATCCAGCACGTGCAAAGCGTTTTGATATTGCCCCGCATAGGCCATTTCGCGCGCCGCGAGGTAGAGTTGATCATCGCTGAAATTATGCGATTCCACCGCAAGGCATTTCTTGGACTGGGCGTCGTACACTTTGCCCTCTTTGCATTTCTTCGTGGTATTGGTGGTTTTCGGCGGAGTGTCCTCGCCCGCAGCAAAACCCGTCTGGGGCGCGCCGACCATCAGAGCGGCGGCAAGCAGGGCGGAGGAAAAAAGCGTAATCTTGGACATGTTTTCGTTCCTTAAAATAAAGTCATGTTTAGTCATTCAGAACTGTGGGAAAGATTTTGCGCAAGGCTCCAGTGATCTTTTGCGTCGTTGGTGGCAAGAATCCAGTCCAACGGAATATTTTGCACGCCGTAAGCCGCGCCCGCGAGGCTGCCAATAGCGATCGCGCGTCCGCAACTGTCGCCGCCCGCTTGGATGTTGGCGGTGATAGCTTGGCTAAAACTGCCTGTGCGGGCGAGGATATGAAAGGCGAGGGGCAGGCCTTGGTGTAAATGACAAGCGCGCCCCGTCACTTCGCCGTAAGCAGTGCTGTCTACACTTTTTTGCGCGAGCGCCGCCTGCAAAAGTGGCTCGCGTTTGGCTGCGGTTTCTAGCGCTGTTGGTAAGGCCGTGCCGGACAAGACATCCGCAAGCAGATCGGCGAAGATCAGTGCGTAGTGGTACGCGGCGGCGTTGACGTGGGTGACGGCGAGGGCGCATTCGATCTGCGCGTGGAAATCGGGCGCTTTGCGGTAGCGCGCGATGATGGCGGGCAGGGTGGAAAGCGCGGGGAGTTGATCATCGTCCACGCCGGAGGGGTCGATTTGTTCCGCGGCAAGATTGGCCAGTGTGCCCCGCGTCGGGCGGTCGATATAGCCGTGATAGCTGCCGCCCGCACCGAAATGCGCGGCGTAGGCGGTTTGATAGGCCTGCATGTCGAAGGCTTTTCGATCCTGAACGGATCGCATCGCCAGGGCGAGGGTCTCGCCATATTGGCTCAGATCGCCGTCCTTGCGCGCGCTGTGCGCAAAGAAGGCCATGACATCGGTGTAATTGGCAGGGTCCAGCGGCGTAAACGCAGGCGCAGCGCCGCCCACATTTGCGATGCGCGCAGGATCATAGATCCAGTGCAGGCCAAGCGCGGCGGCGTCGCCCACCAACGCCCCCATAAGGGCGCTGGCGTCAGGATTGGGCAGTGTGGTCATAGAGCTTCAGAACCTCCAAGGGAACAATGTCGAGCGCACGTTGATGCGTCGCAGCCAAATTGACCAGCGGCGCGCAGCGATCATCATGCGCTTGCAGGAACCGCGAGGCGCATAGGCACCACGCATCCCCTTCCTTCAATCCAGCAAATCCGAACTCGGGACGGGGTGTGCTCAGATCGTTGCCCACATATTTGGAAAAGGCCAGAAACTCTTTCGTGAGAAGGGCTGCAACAGTGTGACTGCCGCTGTCGGAGGCGCAAGTGTTGCAATAGCCATCGCGAAAATAGCCTGTGAGTGGATCGAGGCCGCATAGGTCAAGCGCGGTCCCGAGGACGTTGATGCTGGGGTCTTTGATCATTTGTTAGATTCCTGTCGCTATGGTGCGGAATATCTCGATGTTATAGTCGCCGACGCCTTCGTCGCGAAATTTTCGGTCGGCCCCATTGGTCGCGATCACCACACCAAGCGGTCGGTTTATGTAAATGTACTGGCCATACACCCCGCGCGCGAGGAATTCGCCCGGCCGTCCATCCTTGGGCATCCACCATTGATAACCGTAGCCGTATTCGCCCGCACTGGTCGGGGCGGAGGGCACGGTGGAGCCGGCGACCCAACCGGCAGGTACGATCTGGCGGCCATTATACATGCCGTTTTGCAGGAACATCTGCCCCATGCGGGCGTAATCGCGCGTCCGCAAGTTCAGACCACCAAGCACAAATGCGACGCCGTTGCCGTCTGTGACATAATAGGGGCTGGCTTCAAGCCCCATGGGCTGAATGATCTTTTCGGACAGGAGCGGTGCAATCTCGCGTCCAGTTGCGCCGCGGATGACCATGGAAATGATGTGGGTGTCGATGGAGACGTATTGCCAGTCTGTGCCGGGCGCGGCGAACGTCTCTTTCAGATCAGCCGCGAACCCGTCCATGGAGCCGCCTAGCGCAAGCACGCGGCCCATTTTATTGATGTCGCTGCTTTGATCGAGGTAGTCCTCGTCAAACGTTACTCCGCTGGCCATGTTGAGCACATTACGGATGCTGGCCCCGTCATAAGCACCGCCCTTGAGCGAGGGTGCATATTTGGTGACGGGCTCGTCGAGCGAGGCGATTGCACCCTCGTCCAGCAGTACGCCCAAAAGGGACGACAGATAGCTTTTGGCGACGGACCAGGAGATGCGCAAATCGGTGTCTGTGGTCCCTTGATGGTAGCTCTCGTGCACCAGCGCGCCGTCCTTCAGCACGACCAGCGCGGTGACGGTGCGGTCCTTGATCCATTGGTTAACTTCTGTGGGCAGGGCTATTTGCGTACCTTCGGGAAGTTCCGCCACAGGCCCATCCCCGCGCGGCACATCGACGGACAGGAAGGCCGCGTTCATGCCTGAGAAATTCGTGACGATTTTTTCTTCGCTAAAAAGCGAGTTGACGGCAAGCAGACGCGTTATCTCTTCACGCTTCCAAATGCCGATGGTTATGGCGAGGATCAGGACGATCCCGAAAAAACGGGTCAGATAAGTAAAAATGCGGCGCATGGATGTGGCTCCCTTTGAGAGGGAGCAAAGCACGGGGAGAGGTGAGAGGCAAATGGGGAGTAGGGGGATCGCTGATTGTCGACGGTCCTAAGGTGTGTATTCATAATCATGTCAATGTTTGTGCGGTTTAGTTTTTGTTAGCAGGTACTGGAAAAGGGTTTGAATTTATGGATTTCATGATTGGGATTATCATAATAGGAGTCTTATGTTTTTTGGCGGTGCGTGGGATGATTTCTGGGCAAAGCCGGCAGGGGAATTATCGGCCGCCTGTACGATCTGACCGACGGTACAGACCCAAACCATTTGATGCCAAAACCGCACGGGCAACGACGAAATCATCAGTCTTGCAAGGCGCTGCGTATGTGATTGATGGGGATTCAATTGTCATTCAGAAGACTCAAATTCGGTTGTTTGGAATAGATGCGCCGGAGATGAATCATCCCTTCGGCCAGAAAGCGAAGTGGGCTTTGGTGTCCCTTTGCAAGGGAGAAACAGTGAAGGCTGAAATTTCCGAAGAAGATGTGCACGGGCGGACCGTTGCAAAGTGCACCTTGGCTGATGGTCGCGATCTTTCTGCCGAAATGGTCAAGCTCGGACTCGCGATTGACTGGCCCAAATATTCAGGCGGCGTGTATCGTGGACTGGAAACGCCAGATGCGCGTAAGAAAATGTGGTTGGCTGATGCACGACAAAAAGGGCGGATGCACGTTTGGGAGCAATTCGAGGCGAAACAAAAAGCTGCCTCTAAGGTTTAGGGGACCCGGTCCATGATTTTCCGAAAAGTAGTGCGTTTGTTTAAAACTGCAGCGCGAGCATCCGAATTCGAAAGCGTTCATCCATGACAGACAAGCCACTAAATTCTTGGGTAAAAGCCACATTGGAGTTCGGCCCGACGATTGCCTTCGTCGTGGCTTATCTGATCACCCGGAACAAAACCTTTCTTGTCGCGGGCACTGAATACAGCGGTCTTATCGCAGTTATCGCGGCGTTCATCCCTGTCTTTCTTATTGCTATCGGTGCGCTTTGGTATTGGTCAGGCAAGGTGTCACGCATTCAGGTTGCAGCGGCCGTCATGGTGATCGTGTTCGGGGTCTCAAGCGTTTGGCTGAACGATCCCAGACTGTTCAAGATGAAACCGACCGCGATTTATCTGCTTCTCGCGCTGATCCTGGGGGTCGGGCTACTGCGGGGGCAATCCTGGCTGAAATACATCATGGAAGGCATGATACCCTTAAGGCCCGAGGGCTGGATGATCCTCACGAAACGCACGGCTGTATTGTTTGTGCTGTCCGCAGGCGCGAACGAATTGGTCTGGCGCACACAATCAGAGGCGTTCTGGGTGCTGTTCGAGACCTTGGCGATGCCTATTGTGGTGTTCGTTTTCTTTTTAGCACAGATTGGACTTTTCATAGATTACGCGATGCTGGCACCGGCGAAGAAAAAACGTCAAAAGAAGCGGGTGTAGTCCTAGTGCGGCTAGCCCCGGAACCGAGCTGCTAATTTCTGCATCGCGCTGCGCGTATCCTCGACAGGCTCTGCCGCGGGTTTTGCGCTCGCTGTTTCAGTGTGTTTCACTGATTTAGACGAACGCGCTGGTGCAGTGCGCAAGGAGACGGCGTTCAAGAAGCGGCCACTTTCACCAGAGGCCAGTTCCTTTGCTCCATCGGCGCAGCCGCGGGTGACATTATCGAGCCAGTCTGCCTCCGCCTTGGCGAAATCGCTTAGAACATAGCCCGCGACGCGATCCTTGTGACCAGGGTGGCCAATGCCGAGGCGCACGCGGCGATAGTGCTCGCCGATATGTTGATGGATGGAGCGCAGACCGTTGTGGCCCGCATGTCCGCCGCTCATTTTGACGCGCACTTTAGATGGGGCGAGGTCCAGCTCGTCATGGAACACGGTTACGTCTTCGGGGGTAAGTTTGTAAAAGCGCATTGCTTCGCCAACCGATTGCCCAGAGAGGTTCATGAAGGTGGAGGGCTTCAAGAGCAGCACCTTTTCAGAGCCGAGGTTGCCCGAACACACCTGCCCCTGAAATTGCGATTTCCAGGGTGTGAAGCCGTGATCGGCGGCGATTTCGTCCAGCACCATAAAGCCGATGTTGTGACGGTTCTTGGCGTATTTACTGCCCGGATTTCCAAGGCCTACAAAGATCTGCATGTGTAACTCTCCGGGGACGCGCACGCGATTGAAGAGGGGCATACAATAAAAAACGGGGCCTGTGAAAGGCCCCGTTCCATTCAATCAGCGATAGGGAGAAGAGATTACTCTTCCGCGCCAACCACTGGTACGTCTGCTGCGTCTGCGTCGCCGCCTTCATTGTCCGAAGACTTGAGGCCGGAGGGTGCAGAGAGGTTAGCAACAACGAAGTCACGGTCAATCGTCGCTTTGCTGCCCGCAGGAAGCGTGATGTCGGAGATGTTGATGGTGTCACCAACGTCCAGACCTGTCATGTCGACAGTCAGCTTCTCTGGGATATCACCTGCGGTTACAATCAGCTCGACCTCAGGGCGTACAGCGTTCAATACGCCGCCACGCTTGATACCAGGCGCTTGATCTTCGTTGATGAACTCGACCGGAATGAAGAGGTTGATCTTCGTTGTGCGGCGAAGGCGCATGAAATCGACGTGCGTGGGCAAGTCTTTGACAACGTGGCGCTGAACATCGCGGCAGATGACGCGGACGTCGTCATGGCCTTCAACCTTGAGGTTGAGCAATGTGGACTTAAAGCGACCCGCCTTAAGAGCTTTCAGCAGAACGTTGAAAGGAACGTTGATCGGCAGCGGATCGGTGTCGCCACCGAATACGATACCAGGCACCATGCCTGCGCGACGTGCTTGACGAGCGGCGCCCTTGCCTGTCCCCGTACGGACCTCAGCGTGGAAATCAGGAATTTCTCCAGCCATTTTATATTCTCCAAATGTAAGAGCGAAGTGCCTCCAAGGCTGTCACCTCGCGTGAAGCCGCGCGTATAGACGGGAATCGCGTTTAGGGAAAGGCTATATTTCCTTGCAAAGACGGGGGCGCGCAGGCAAAGCGCTGTGATGGTTTTTTTGCATGGTCTCATCTCGGATATCCGCCTTTCGCGCGCACCTGCAGCGGGTTTCATCACGGTTGGCTTGTTCTGGGGCAGTTTTGCTGGACTTGTGCCTGATTTGAAAGCTGCGATCGGGGCAAGCGATGGCGTTTTCGGGCTGTCGATGTTCTTTGCGGCTTTTGGCGCGGTGGCGGCTATGTGGCTTGCGCCGCGCGTGGATGCAAAGCTGGGCGCGCGTGCGATGCAGGGTGCCGCGCTTGCCATGGCGCTGGCCTTCTTGCTGCCGGGTCTTGCCGCAGGGCCTGTTTTTTTCACACTTGCGATGTTTTTGGCCTCGGCAGGGTCGGGATCGCTAGATGTGATCATGAACACGCGGGTCAGCGGCATCGAGGCCGAGGTGAAACGCTCGCTCATGAATCTCAATCATGCTTTGTTTTCCTTCGCCTACGCCGGTGCGGCCTTGAGCGCAGGGGCGTTTCGCGAGGCGGGATTGGGCCCTGCAGTGGTTTTCGCAGCGGTACTGGTGGTTGCATTGATGCTTTTGCCGGCAATGTTTCATCGCCCAGCCGAGATTGCGACGACCGAGGGCAGTTTGACGCTCAGTGCACGTCCTGCGCTGATTTATCTTGGTGGGGGGGTCATTTTGATCGCCTTCCTTTCCGAGCAAGCAACAGAAGCCTGGTCGGCGATCCATCTGGAGCGCGGACTTGGTGGGAGCGCGGCGCAGGGTGCGCTCGGGCCAGCGATTTTGGGGCTGACGATGGGCATTGGACGCATGTCGGGCCAGTTCGTCGCGGCCCATGTGCGTGAAACTACGGTTCTACAGATCGCAGCAGTGATCGCGGCGACCGGCATCGCGATTGCTGCCAGCGCGGATAGTTTGAACGCCGCCTATTTCGGATTTGCAGTTCTAGGGCTTGGTGTGTCCGTGATTGCGCCGATGGCGTATTCGGCGGTCGGTAAGCGGGTAAGCGACCGGGAGCGTGTCCATGTGATCACGCGAATCTCTGTGATCGGCTATATGGGGTTCTTTATCGGCCCTCCTCTGATGGGTGGATTGTCCGAATTGTTCGGTCTTACCGTTTCATTTTACGCGGTTGCGCTTATTCTATTGTGCGTGTCGATCGTTCTGGCTCCGAATTTGCGGAAACAATAAGAGCCCGTTTTCTGTATTGTCGCTGCTGCGTGTTCAAATAGTGTGCTGCGCCGCAGCAATCGGCGAAAAACCGCATAACCATTGGAAAATTAGCTTAAATTTAACGAACACTTATGTAAGTTTCTCTTGAACGCAGATAGCTTTACGGCAGATACTATCCAAAGTTTTTGAGTTCGTACGCCGCTTTCTCTCTTGAAGCGTTGTCGAGGTTTATTGTTTCGGGGGAAATGTAGCGTGCCTGTTGAAATTAATCAGTACATTTATGGCAATAGCCTAGTGAATTTCGCGGGCGGCTCTGCCCAAAGCAATGTCCCGTATTGGGTGGCTCAATTTGCCGAGGCGGGTGACAACACTTACGGTGTGAACGGCGGCTTTGGCTTCCTGCGTCAATACGCAGATCGCACAGAGCCCAGTAATGAATGGGGCTTCCAAAGCGTCGATGGCATCTGGGACAGTGATGTCGCCGAGTTTGACGAAGTCTCCTTCAACAGTGTTATCATCACGCCTGGTAATTTCATCCAAGATCTCGCGCCCGATGACGTTTATCCGGGCGACACGCGATCGCCGCTGGACGCAGCGGTCGATACGGTGCGCGACACTTTGCAAGACCAGCCCGATGCACAGCTCTATATTTACGAGGGCTGGGCCGATCTGGGTAGCATGTTCGGTTTCCCTGTTTCCGAAGGGCAACTGGCTGAGTACCACGAATATAATGCAGGCGCCTATCACGATTGGTACGTCGATTTCACCGACGGTATCAACGCGGCAGTGCCGGGCGCGGATGTGCAGTTGATCCCCGTTGCGTCGGTTATGGCCGAGTTGTTTACGGACGGGCCGTTGCAAGGGTTGAGCCTTGATGATCTGTATGTGGATAGTGCGCCGCACGGCACGGAAACGGTCTACTTTCTGGCCAGCATGATCACCTATCCCGCGACTTTTGGCGAAGCGGTGCCCGCAGATTTCGATGTTCCGGATACGATTCATCCACTGGTGATCGAGAATTTTGATGCGATCAACACGCGCATTGGTGAATTGCTTGATGTCGCGCCCGTGGAGGCCGGGGAAGTAGTCGTGGAGGTGAACACCGACCCTGTGGCTGGCGATGATGTTGCCGAGCTGACGCAGGGCGAGATGGTGGTGATCGATCTGCTTGCAAACGATAGCGATGCGGACGGCGATCCTTTGACGCTCGTCTCTATTGGGGCCGCAAGTTTCGGCACAGTGGAAATTATCGACGGTCAAGCGGTCTACACGCCAGACGAGGGTTATGTCGGTGCAGACAGCTTCAGCTACACAGTAAGCGACGGTGAGGGGGGCACGGTGCAAGGCAGTGTGAGTTTGCAAGTCGCAGCGAGCGAAATTGAGCCCGAGCCATTGCCAGAGCAGGAACCGGAACCAATGCCGGAACCAGAACCCGCGCCAATGCCTGAGCCTGAGCCGCTGCCTGAGCCAACGCCAGAAGCTCCCACCGGACCTGCGGCCGTCGGTTTTTCTGCGGCCTATTTCGAACTGGGAACGCAAGTCGCGACGCTCGATCAAGTCGATTTTGACGCGGAGCCAGCAGCGACAGGAACCATTGATTCCTTGCAGTACCTCGAAGTGACGGGATCGTTCGTGCCGGAAAGTGGCGCTGATCATTTCGCAGCGCAGTACAGCACTGTGCTTGATGTAACCGAAGCCGGTGCGCATGAGATATTCCTGGTTGCGGATGACGCGGCGCGGATCATGATCGATGGTGTTGAAATGTTGAACTCCAGCGATACTGAGCCGGGCGACATGGTGTCTGTGTGGGTCGATTTCGAGGCTGGCGCGCATGATATTCAGGTGCAGTATCTGGAGGTGGCGGGCGAGCAATCTTTGAACCTCGATTGGGTGGGACCATCCACGCAAGGCGCTTACGTGCCGCTCAGCGGAACCATTCCGGCCTCGGGCGCGATTGAAGAGCTGGGCGAACCCGTGATCGAAGAAGAGCAGGAAGAAATGCCCCCGGTTGTCGAGGAAGAACCGGAAACGCCGGAAGAAACGCCCGCGCCGACGCCGGAGCAAGAGCCGAATGATTTCGCGGCAAAAGCCTTCGCGACAGTCGCAACTTCGCTCAAGGACGTTGATTTTTCCGCAACCCCCGATGCCGAGCAGGTTACGGACGGCATTGCGCTCGCTTCTGAGAGCGAGGCCTTGCTTGACGGCGGGCCAATTGATGGCGCTGTGCAGTTCACCAAGCAAGTTGCGATCGAGATCGCAGGTCTTTACGAGATCGGCGTGTCCTCGGATGATCAGGCGTCCGTCACGATTTCGGGCCTTCCTGTCGTCAGCACCGACGCATTGGACGAAGGCGCTTCGCAAAGCAATTCAATCTTCCTGATCGCAGGCTCGCATACTGTCGACGTGCGATATCTCGACACTCAGGGTGCGCAATCTCTGGATGTCACTTGGTCTGGCCCTGACACGAACGGGGAAACGCTGCCGCTTGGAGAGACGACATCGGATGATGACGACATCGCCGCGCTGTTCAGTGATGACGTCGCAGCGCGCTCTGACGAGGAAGCGTACAAGATCGCTCTCTCCGAAGCGGAAGAGAACAATGCGGACAAGGAGACTCTGCTCGATTTCTAGTGTGCAAACGCTTGCACTCTGCGCTCCTCTCGCACATCGTATTCAAACGAGCGTGTCGAGAGGAGCGGGACAATGATCAGCAGAAACAGTAATGGCGTCTATGTGATCGCCGCAACGCCCTTTACCGACGATGGGGCGCTTGATCTCGTCAGCACGGACCGGATGGTTGATTTCTATCTAGACGCTGGCGTGACAGGGATGACCATCCTTGGCATAATGGGCGAAGCGCCTAAACTCACCTCTGATGAGCAGCTTAACTTTGCGCGCCATGTTCTTACGCGCGTTGCAGGGCGGGTTCCTGTGGTGGTTGGCGTCTCTGGACCTGGCCTAGATAACATGAAACGTCTGAGCACTGAGGTGATGGCGGCAGGCGCTGAGGGTGTGATGGTCGCGCCCATGCCGGGTTTGAATACGGACGCTAAACAGAAGGGCTATTTCGCGCAGGTCTGCGAAGTGCTTGGCGGCGATGTGCCGATCTGCTTGCAGGATTTCCCGCAAACTCTGGGCGTGCATTTCTCGACGGAAACACTTCTGGATATTTTTCACGCCCATGAACAGATCGTCATGTTCAAGCATGAGGACTGGCCGGGCTTGACCAAACTGTCGCGCATTCGCGCTGAATTTCCCGTTGGCGCCCTGTCGATCCTGACGGGCAACGCAGGTTTGTTCTTGCCGCTGGAATTGCAGCGCGGCGCGGACGGCGCGATGACGGGTTTCGCCTATCCCGAGATGATGGTGCAGGTCACCGAGCGTCATGCTGCGGGCGATGTGGACGGCGCCGAAGATATCTTTGATGCCTATCTGCCGTTGGTGCGCTATGAACAGCAACTTGGCCTTGGGCTTGCGATCCGCAAAGAAATTCTGCATCGCCGCGGCGTGCTCTCCAGCCCCAAAGTGCGTGCGCCGGGGCCTTCATTAAGCGCGCTGGATAAGGTTGAACTGACCCGTTTGAGCGATCGTCTGGCAACAAAAATCGCAGCGCTTGCATGAGGTTCGATACGGTTATCAAGGGGGGCACATGCGTCACTGCGTCGGAGATGTTCGCGGCAGATATCGGTGTTTCTGGCGGGCGCATTGCGGCGCTTGGCGAGGGGCTTAACTGCGAGGATGTGATCGACGCGCGCGGCAAGCTGGTGATGCCCGGCGGCATCGAGGCACATGCCCATATCGCGCAAAACTCGGCCACAGGCGGCATGACGGCGGATGACTACACCTCCGGCTCTATCTCTGCCGCGTTTGGCGGAAATTCCTGCATCATCCCCTTTGCGGCGCAACATCGCGGCATGGGGGTCACCGAAACACTCGACCTTTACGACAGCCGCGCGATCGGCGCATCGGTGCTGGATTATTCCTATCATTTGATCGTTTCCGACCCGACCGAAAAGGTTTTAGCCGAAGAGCTACCTGCCGCCTTTCTGCGCGGCATCACCAGTTTCAAACTGTTCATGACCTACGACAAAATGCTGGTGAACGACGCGCAATTTCTCGATGTTTTGAGCGTTGCCAAGACCCATGGTGCCTTGACCATGGTACATGCGGAAAATGCGGGCATGATCAAATGGATGACCGATCGCCTCTTGGCGTGCGGCCTCACTGCGCCAAAATATCACGCGCTCAGCCATCCCGCCTTGGCCGAGGAAGAGGCGATCCACCGCGCGATCTGCCTGGCCAAGCTGGTGGATGCGCCACTCCTGATCGTCCACGTCAGCACGCCCGAGGGTGCAGCCTTGGTGCAAAGCGCGCGTGCGCAAGGTGCCAAGATTTACGGTGAAACCTGCCCGCAATACCTGTTCCTAACCCGCGATGATATGGACAAGCCCGGCATGGAGGGCGCGGCGCTCATGTGCTCGCCGCCCTTGCGCGATGCCGCCACGCAGGACGTGCTCTGGCAGCATATCCAGAGCGGCACGTTTGACGTGGTCAGTTCCGATCACTCGCCCTACCGCATGGATGAGACGGGCAAGCTGGCGCATGGCGAGGGTGCGCCCTTCACCGTGATCGCCAACGGCATGCCCGGCATCGGCGCGCGACTGCCGATGCTGTTTAGCGAAGGGGTCGGCAAGGGCCGCATCACCCTGCCGGAGTTCGTTGCGCTGAGTTCGACCAACGCCGCCCGACTCTATGGCTTGCTGCCGCAAAAAGGCACGCTGACCGTTGGAGCAGATGCGGATATCGCTATCTGGGATCCTGACAAACGGGGCAGGATTTGTGTGGACAACCAACACGACAACGCGGGCTATTCACCCTTCGAGGGCTGGGAGGTCCAAGGTCTCCCCATCACTGTCCTTTCGCGCGGAAAACGCGTTGTCGATCAAGGCGCGCTGCTAGCCCGGGCAGGCCACGGCCAATTCCTGGTGCGCGCCAAATTCGATGCGGGTGGCCGTATGGGTTATCTCGCCCCGGAACTGGACCCAGCCCAAAACTTCGGAGCAGATATCGCCCCATGAGCATCATCGTGATCAACCCCAACTCCAATGAAGCGGTCACCGAAGGTCTGCGCGGCGCGCTTGCACCGTTTCCAAATGTCGAGTGCGTGACGCTCACTTCCGGCCCTTTCGGGATCGAAAGCCAGCGTGACAGCGACGCGGTTGTCTTGCCGCTGCTCGACCTGATCAACTCGCGCCCTGACGCGGATGCCTTCGTCATCGCCTGCTACTCCGACCCCGGTATCGATGCCGCCAAATCTGTCAGCCCCGTCCCCGTCTTTGGCATCCAGGAGGCGGGCACGACCACGGCCATGTGCCGCGCCGATATGTTCGGGGTCATTGCCATCGGCCAACCTTCCATCCTGCGACACCGTAAATACATGCGCCGCATGGGCGTGCTTTCACGCCTTGCAGGTGAGCGCGCGCTGAATATGAGCGTTGATGAAACCGCACGCGGCGCAAACACGTTCAAACGCCTTATGGAGGTCGGCCAAGACCTCATCAGTGATGGCGCAGACTGCCTCATCCTTGGTTGCGCTGGCATGGCCAAACACCGCAAACCTCTTGAGGACGCACTTGGTGTTCCTGTGATCGATCCCACCCAAGCGGCCGTCGCCATGGCACTGGGAGCGGTTCTGGCTTCCTCTTTCTAGAAATATCGCCGCCGGAGGCAAATCTGCATGACCTTAATGGTCATGCTTATAAAGCATGCGCGCTTGTGCGCATTCCTTATGGCAACACAGACAACCAGAACCACGCCGTAAACACGGACAGCCCCGTTGCGATTAACACCGCCGAGGCTGCCACGCGCTGCGCCCGTTGATAAAGGCTGGCGAAGATATAGACGTTCACCCCCGGTGCCATAGCTGCAGTCAACACCGCCGAGCGCATGCCAGCTTCTGGCACGCCGCTCCATGATGCCGCGGCAAAGGTGATCAAGGGATGCAGCAGCAAGGACAGCGCGCAAACGAAGAAGATCACCCGCAAATCCCCTTCGGGGCGATAACGATACAGAACCCCGCCAAGCGCGAAAAGCGCGGTTGGCAAGGCGGTGCGCACCAACATGTCCAGCGCGCTTTGGAAGGTGGCAGGTATCACTGCGCCGGAAATGTTGAGCAAGAAACCCAGTGTGATCGCGATAATCAACACATTGCTGAACATCGCCTTCAGGACGGTGGCAGGCAGGCGCGCCATGCGCGTCCCCGCCTCGCGCGCACGCACAAGTTCCATCACCGTAATGCCAAGCCCGTAGCAAAACGGCGAGTGTAGTGCGATGATTGCGTAGTTTCCTGCCAGCGCGTCGCCCGTGCCATAGGCTTGCTGGGTGATTGCAAGGCCAAGCAAAACCGAGTTGGAGAAGAGCGCGCAAAAGCCGATGGCGACACTGTCCTCCCAAGAGCGGTTGAAGGCATAGCGTGCGCCTAGCAAGCCAATAGTGAAGCAAGTCGCTGCGCCTGCATAAAAGCTTAGAAGCAGCTTGGGGTCAAACCCTGTGCTCAGATCAATATGGGCAAGCGCGTTGAATAAAAGGGCTGGCACGGCGACCTGCTGTGCAAATTTCATAATGCCGTCGATCGCGCTATCGTTCAGAAATTTGCGCCAGACCAAGGCATAGCCAAGTCCGATCACCAGAAAGACCGGCAGGATGACCTCGATCAGTGCCTGCACTGCGCTCTAGACCTCGTAGGTGATCTGCATCCCGTCAAAAGCGGGGGCAATGTGTTGGGGGGTCTCGTTCAGCACGGTTTCGTAGTCCAGATCAATGTGCATATTGGTGAGGATCGCTCGCGGCACGGCAGACCTAGCGATCCATTCAAGCGAGTTTGCAAGATGCGAGTGGCTGGGGTGCGGCGTTCGGCGCAAAGCGTCGAGCACCCAGCAATCGGCGCCGCTTATTGCGGCCCATGCTTCATCGCTCATTTCAGAGACGTCCGGTAGATAGGCCAACGGGCCAACGCGAAATCCGAGCGCGTCTATGTTGCCGTGCTCGATCTCGAAGGGGCGCAGCGTGATAGGGCCGCCTGCGCCATCAATTGTGAAATCACCGTCGATCGTGAACAGATCCAATATGGGTGGATAGGCCGAACCATGGGGCTGCACGAAGGCATAGCCGAAGCGCGAGAGCAGATCGTTTTGCGTCGCGCCATCCGCCCAGACCGGCAAGCGCGCGCGCATGTTGAAAACCACCATGCGCAGATCGTCGATGCCATGGACATGATCGGCGTGGCTGTGGGTATAAGCGACTGCATCCAGTGCGCCGATACCTGCATCCAAAAGCTGGCTGCGTAAATCGGGGGATGTGTCGATGAGCACACGGGTTGTGCCGTCCTCGCCGATCCGCTCGATTAGCATGGAGCAGCGCCGGCGTGTATTCTTGGGGTTGCTTGGATCGCAATCCCCCCAATGCCCGCCAAGGCGCGGCACCCCGCCAGAGGAGCCGCAGCCAAGGATGGTAAAGCGCAGCTGTGCCATTACGCGGCAGCCTTGTAGCGGGAGGCTTTGGTGAACAGACGCTCGAAATTCTGCTCCGTCTGCGCGGCGAATTCTGCGATGCCCATGCCGTAGACCTCTGCGCCAACCTTAGCGGTGAATGCGGTATAAGCCGGTTCGTTGCGCTTGCCGCGCCGCGGCACGGGGGCAAGGTAGGGACTGTCAGTTTCCACGAGCACTTGGGTCACGGGTGCACTCGCAAAAATATCACGCACCTCGCTTGATTTGGGAAATGTCGCGATGCCGGACATGGACAGATAAAAGCCCATGTCGAGGCAGGTTTTGGCCAGTTCCGGCCCGGAGCAATAGCAGTGCATCACGCAGGAATAGGGTGCATTGTGATGCTCGGCGCTGAGGATATCGGCCATGTCCTGATCCGCCGCGCGCGCATGGATGATGAGCGGCAGACCCGTGCGCTGCGCTGCCTCGATGTGCACGAGCAGGGAGTGCTTTTGAATCTCCATGCTCTCGGCGGTGTAGTGGTAATCAAGACCGCTCTCTCCGATGCCGACGAATTTGGGATGTGCGCTCATTGCGACAAGCTCATCGACACTTGCCAACGGTTCATTGGCTGCGCTCATCGGATGTGTGCCAGCAGCAAAAAAGATTTGCGGGTTCGCTTCGGCCAGTGCGCGCACAGATGGCTCAAGGCGCAATTTTGTGCAGATGGTCACCATGCGGTGCACGCCAGCCTCTGCCGCGCGCAAGAGAATATCTGGCAGTTCCCCCTCAAAATCAGGGAAATCCAGGTGGCAATGGCTGTCGGTGATGAGCGGCGGTGTGGTCATAAAGCGTCCTTGCCGCGGCTTAGCTCGCCGCCTGCGAAATATGTCTCAGGGTATCTAGGATGAGTGCGGCAGGGTCAAGGTTCACAGCGCGGCCATGGCGCAGCTTTGCGTCCACTTCTTGCGCGACTTCGGCCCAGCGGCGGGCTTGGCGCGGGTTTGGCGAGAGGCGCGCGATCATTTCTGCCTCGCCCTGTGCAGCCTCAGGATAGGGCGTCGTGCCAAGTGTGCCAGCGCGCGCAAGGCGGGCCAGCGCAAGGGCGATGAGATCGACCAGCATGTCGAGCTTGTCCTCTGCCCCGCGCTGCGCTGCCGCATCGGCAAGGCGAAGTGCGCGCGCGCGGTCCATGCGGGGCAGGCTGGCAAGCAGGCCGACGAGTTCGCCGTAGATTGCAAGGCCAGAGAGGTTGGTCATGCGGATTGCCTCGCCAACGGAGCCGGAAGTGAGCGCGGCGAGGGCGGCTTGGTTCAGCTCGGTCTCTGGCAGCGCTTGGCGCAGCGCTTCGGCCATATCTGCCTCGCTCAAAGGGGAGATGCGCAATTCGCGGCAACGCGAGCGGATGGTGGGCAAAAGGCGCGAGGGTTGATGGCTGATCAGCAGGAGCGTCGCGCGCTCAGGCGGCTCTTCGAGCCGTTTGAGCAGCGCGTTGGCAGCCTGCACGTTCATTTCATCCGCCGCATCGACGATCACGACACGGCGACCGCCCTCGGCAGAGGAAAAGTTAAAGAAATCATTGAGTTTGCGTACATCGTCCACGCGAATGTCGGCGGCGAATTTGCCCGCCTCAAGGTTTTTCTGCCTGTCGCTATCGGTGGATCCAGCCCCCCCGCGCCGCAGCACAAACAGCGAGGGCTCCGCGCGCGCCGAGATACGGCGCGCAGTGGGATGCTTGGGGTCCGTATCAAGACTGGTTGGCTTTTCCGGCGCACCAAACATGCCGCCATCGCTCTGCAAAGGCTGGCTCAGCAGGAAGCGTGCGATGCGGTAAGCGAGGGTGGCCTTGCCCGTGCCGCGTGGGCCGATCATCAGCCAGCCGTGGTGTAGACGGCCTGTATTGAACGCCTCCAGAAAACTCTGCTCAGCCGCGCCCTGCCCGATCAGGCGAGGGGTATCGCGCGGATGCGGGGCACCAAAAACGCGGTCGGGTTCTGGTAGAGCATCGCTCATGCCAAATGCGCCTTGAGCACGCTCAATGTGTCGGCGGCGATGGCGTCGATTTCGCGCGCGGCGTCGATAATGCGAAAGCGCTGAGGCTCGCCAGCAGCCAATTCAAGAAACCCTGCGCGCATCGCCTTTTGCAGGCCCGCGCCGAAATTCTCGAAGCGGCTGTCAATGCTGTCACGCTCTACCGCGCGGGAGTGCGAGACATCGGGGTCCATGTCGAACAGCAAAGTGAGATCAGGTTCGCGGCCAATCATCAAGCTGTGGAGTTGATCCACCAGCGCGCGCAGATCGCCGCGCGAGAGGCCTTGGTACATGCGCGTGCTATCGGCAAAGCGATCACAGATCACCACCTTGCCTGCCGCGAGTGCGGGCAGGATCGTGCGCTCCATATGATCGCGGCGCGCGGCGGTAAAGAGCAGAATTTCCGTTTCAGCCGACCAGCGATCTGTATCACCTTGCAGCACCAGCGCGCGTATTTCTTCTGCGCCGGGTGAGCCGCCGGGTTCGCGTGTGAGCACCACGTCATAGCCCGCGCGCTCCAGCGCGGTGGCGAGGCGTTTGGCCTGCGTGGATTTGCCGGAGCCATCAATGCCCTCAAAGCTGATGAAGCGACCTTTGGGCGATGTCATCCGTTCAAGAGCCTTGTTCTTCGGGAGCCAAGGGCGCTTCGTTCAATTGCGAGATCAAGAGCTGCGCGACCGTGCCGATGCGCGACATGAAGCCGCCCGCAGGCACGTCATTGCCCGCCACCAAAGGAATGCGCGTTTCAGGCAGGCCGGGGGGGGTGATGACCAATTCGGCGATTTGTTGATCCTTGGTGATGGGGGCGGTGATGGGGCCGTTGTAAACGACTTCGGCCTTGACGGCACCTTGCGAGAGGACTGGCATCAGCATCGAGACATCGCTGCGCGGTACCAGTGGCACGCTTTGATCGCGGCCCATCCATACCTCGGCGCTGGCGACGGCTGTGCCTGACTTGGCGACGGGCTTTACCGCGAACTGACGAAAGGCCCAGTTGACGATGGCTTCTGCTTCCTCGGCGCGGGCCTGTGTGGTTTCGAGGCCAGAAATGACGAAAATGATCCGGCGATCGCGTTGCTTGGCGGAGCCGACAAGACCATAACCCGCTTCGCGCGTGTGACCTGTTTTCAGGCCGTCCGCGCCAATGCCCAAGGCCAAAAGCGGATTGCGGTTGCGTGTGTTTTGGGGTGCGCGTCCGTCAAAGGCGAATTCGCGCTCTGCGAAGAGCGGATAGAACGCGGGAAAGTCGGTGATCAGGCGATTGGCGAGCAAGGCCAGATCGCGCATGGACATGCGGTGCCCAGCCTGGGGCCAGCCATTCGCGTTGGTGAAGGTCGAGTTGGTCATACCCATTTGCTGCCCGCGCTGGGTCATGAACCGGGCAAAGCCTGCTTCGGTGCCATCCGGGCTCAGCGCTTCGGCGATCACTGCGCAGGCGTCGTTGCCCGAGAGCACGATGATACCGCGCAGCAAATCTTCGACGGTGATGCGATCAGTGGTATCAAGGAACATCGTCGAGCCGCCATATGACATCGCATGTTCGGACACGGGCAGCTTTTCATCAAGCGACAAACGCCCGTCGCGTACCGCCTCGAAGGCGATATAGAGCGTCATCAGTTTGGACATAGACGCGGGGGGCAGCATCTCGTCAGCGTTCTTGGCCAGTAGCACGGTGCCTGTGGTTTGATCGATGATGAACGCGGATGTGGCGCGCGTTTCGAACGCGGCGGCGGGCAGGGCGAGGAGCAAAGGGAGCAAAAGCGCGATGCCCGTTGAGATCAGGTGGCGCATATCTAGGGCCTTCCTTTTCGAAGTTTGGTTAATTGCTGACAGCATAAGCATCTGCGAAGCCCGATGCTTTGATCTTTTTCAAAATCGCTGTGCGCTCGGCGCTTGTTTGCGCAGGGCCGACCAATACGCGCCAGAACGGCTTGCCCGAACTGCTGGATTTCTTGATCGTTGGCACCATGCCTGCAACGCGCATCGCTTCTCCAGTGTTCTTGGCGTTCTGCTCGACACTGAAAATGCCAAGCTGGATAAACGGTTTGCTCAGCCCGCCGGAGGATGGCTCTGGCGCAGGTTTGGGCGCTGAGGCGGCTTGCGTGCTAGGCGTCGCCACGCCGGTGGCTGCAGGGGCAAGCGCGGTTTCACTGATCGTTCCCGGTGCGCTGCTTTGGGGTGCATTGGTTTGCGGCGCAGCATCGGGCGCAGGACCGTTTTCGGCAACTTCTTCGCGGCGCAGTGCCGTGACATTCAGCTTGGCGGGTTGCCCCGCAAGCATTCCAAGCGTAGCAGCCGCATCAGAGGAGACCTGCAAACGCGGTCCGGGGTTCTCAAGCTCGCGGCGGAACAATGCGCCGATCACGAACTTACCATTTTTTTCATTGCGAATGATCACCCGTTCGGGATCTTTCACGTTTGGATGCGCAACCCAGACACCGCCAAGGGAGGGACGCCCGTCCCAAAGTCCGTTTTCGGTAATTTGAAACACGTCGGGTGCTTCCACGTCGCGCTCGACCAGTTTGACAGAGCGCGATTGTGCAGGCGTGCCGCTTGCGACGCCGTTATCTTTGGCTTGCAAGAAAGCGGGGCCTTGTCCGTTCTGACAGGCTGGCAGCACAAAAAGCGAGGTGAGCGCGACCGCGATCCAGATGCGCCGCGTTCGCGTGAATTTGTTGGTGATGTACATTTTGTGCCCTTTGCCCCAAAGCCCGCCGCATATTGGCCGATTTTTCGGTCCTGAATTATGCTGTGCCAGCTACCCTGCTTCGCATCAATGTAGCTATGTTTGATGCACATGAAAAGTCCGCCGCGCCCGACCGAGCGGAAATTCGATCACGCTGTCGTGGATTGTATGTCTTTTTTCACGCGATCGGCTCTTGCCGCTTCAAGATTGCACAAGTAAAGAGTGCGCGTCGGAGGCTTGGCAGAGTGGTCGAATGCACCGGTCTTGAAAACCGACGAGGGTGAAAGTCCTCCCAGGGTTCGAATCCCTGAGCCTCCGCCATTGTTTCTTGTTATTGCTAGATAATTTTATTACGGCCAGTGTTGTTACCATAAAGGACCCCCGATAGAGTGTGCGCAGGCTTTGCCTAGGCCTACCCCTTATAAAAAACGCAAATTATCCCGACCCCACACGGGGGCACCCCCTTTGTTGGCGATAGGTATTCTCACATACAGTAATACGAATCTGCGTGCACAATTTGATAGCCATGCTTTAACTGGTTTTATGTCCTGACAGATGAATCACCCCGGTTTTATCGGAGACCTATAGCTTCATTTCATGCGACCATGTCGAGCACGTCGCGCTGTGCATAGAAGCTCTCTTCGGCCTCGGCTGGCGGGATGTTTCCGATGGGCCAAAGCAGTCGACTGTTGTTGAACCAATCGACCCAGCCGAGGGTTGTCATTTCCAGATCCTGCATGTTGCACCACGATCCTTGGCGATGGATCAGTTCGGTTTTGTAAAGACCGTTTATCGTCTCGGCGAGGGCGTTGCCATACGAGTCACCGACATTGCCGACCGACGGTTCGATGCCAGCCTCAGCCAAACGTCCCATGTATCGAATGGACAAATATTGCCCGCCGCGGTCCGGAAAGCCAAGCGGCACCAACCCAGCGAACGGTCGATCAGTGTTTGAGTCAAACCACCCGAGAACTGGAGACCATCATATAACTGTCAGAATGGCGAACCAGTCCGTTTTTCTGGACTAGGTGTCGATCGTGCGGGACCTGCTCCAAAGCATCGAGAACAAAGTCCTTTTTGGCAGACCGCGAGACCCGCCAGCCGACGATGCGATCAGCGAATGTGTCGATGACAAAAGCCACTTAGATAAAACCCTGCCATGTCGACACGTAGGTAAAATCACTGACCCAGAGAAGGTCTGGAGGTGGTGCTCGGAACACGCGGTTCATCTTGTCACGCGGACAAGGCGCTGACGTGTCAGGGACGGTTGTTTTGATTACCTTGCCGCGCACAACCCCACGGATGCCGATCTGTTTAATCAGCCGCTCCACAGTGCAACGCGCCAGATCAAAGCCCTTCCGCTTCAGCTGATGCCAAGCCTTAAGAACGCTGTAGACCTGGTAATTTTCATCCCAGACACGTTTGATCTCGGGGCACAGCTCCGTATTCCGCTGATGGCGTGCCGAAGCTTTGGAAGGATCAGCGCAGCATGCAAACTGATGGTAGTATGTCGATGGCGCGATTGGCAGAACGCTGCAGATCAACTCGACGCCGTAGACAGCGCGCTGATCTTCAATGAAGGCGATCATCGCTTCAGTGGGCGGTCGAGTTTCGTCCCACTGCGCGGCAGCCGCCGCTTGCGGCGATGCGAGCGGGCGCAAGATAAACAGATACCTTGCGCAGGATCTCATTCGCCTGGCGCAGCTCCCGGTTTTCACGTTCAAGCGCCTTGATCCGATCACGCTCTTCGGATGTAAGCCCGTCGCGCATGCCGCTGTCCTTTTCGGCCTGCTTGACCCATCCGCTCAAGGTCTGGGGAATACAGTCGATCTTGGGTGCAATGGCCGCAATCGCGCCCGCCTGCGTTTCATACAAACCTTGATGTTCAAACGCCATCCTAACCGCACGCGCGCGGACCTCAGGTGAGTAGCGATTTGCCATTTTGCTTTTTGTCATAACCATCATCTTAACTTAAGTTGATGGTCTCCGACAAACTCGGGGCGATTCATCGGCGACAACAGCAAAGCCAAGCCAAAGCCAAAGCTTACCTTGGATCGGACTCAATGTTAAGTTATCAAGCGGACAGGGTTGAGCCGGTGTTTTGCAGACCCTCAAACTGTTGAAAGTTGACTAATGTTCGATATCGAAAAAGCCAAGAAGCGTCTCAACCTTGAGGTTGCAGAAATAGCTTTTCTTCTAGGAGTTAGAGGCCAACCTGATGTCGCCATCCAAAAGTGGCTTAAGAAACCGGCGACTATCCCTCAGATATATGAGCGGCGATTCCAAGGCCTGCCATTGAGGTTTCCTTACGGAATGGAACCTAGCGGAAGCGATCCGAAATTTCGCTTTATCGACCTCTTTGCCGGAATAGGGGGCATGAGGCTGCCATTCCAAGCCCGAGGTGGTGAGTGCGTGTTCACCGCTGAATGGGACAAGCAGGCACAAATTTCTTACGCCAGCAATTTCGGTGAATTCCCAAGGAAAAACGGTGACATCACTGCTTTTTCGGCAAGTGAGATAGGCGATCACGATGTCTTGCTAGCAGGTTTCCCTTGTCAAACGTTTTCCCAAGCGGGCCGTAAAGCTGGATTACTTGATACACGCGGAACGATGTTCTTTGAAATTCAGCGCATTCTTGCTCACAATGAACCGTCAGCTTTTTTACTGGAGAACGTCAAACAGCTCAAAGGTCACGACAAAGGGCGCACACTCGAAACAATCATGGCGATCCTCAATGGAGATAATGCTCCGGATATTCCAGCAGGTGTGCCCATGTCAGAAGAAGCGCGTGAAGCGCTAGGGACCAAGCTGAATTATAATGCTGATTTTGAAGTATTCCGGGCGAGGGACTTTGGTTTACCCCAAAACCGTGAGCGTATTTACATCGTTGGCTTTCATCGCAAAAAAGTTGCTTGCGCAGATCGAGAAGGTTTAGTTAAAGACATGTTTGCCCGCATATATGCTGCGCGGGAAGAGGGATACGCTAGGCGAACCTTCGGTGAAGTTCTCCAGACAGAACCTGAACAAACTGCTCCATATGTTATTTCTGAAAAACTTTGGACGGGGCACCAGAGGCGGAAGGAACGGCACCTCGCGAACGGCAACGGATTTGGCTACAGCATGTTTAATGAGGCAAGTGAATATTGTAACACCATCAGCGCTCGGTATTACAAGGACGGTAGCGAAATCTTGGTAAACCAATCGGGGCATATGCGGCCACGCAAGCTGACTCCTAGGGAGGCCGCACGGATCCAAGGATTTCCAGAGAACTTCCACATTTCTTCTGTGAGCGCCGCACAGGCGTACAAACAATTTGGGAACTCTGTGGCTGTTCCAGTGATCGATGCTATCGCCCGCCAGATGTTGCCAATTCTTGGGGTAAAAACCACAGAGCACAGCGGGCTATGGCAGACATAGTCTCCCCTGCTAAGCGCAGCAAAATGATGGCAGGTATCAAGAGCAAAAATACTCGGCCCGAGATCGAGATTCGTAAATTGCTACACTGGCTGGGTTATCGGTTCCGGTTACATCGCAAAGACTTACCTGGTCGCCCGGATATCGTCCTGCCTCGCTACCGAACCGTTGTGTTTGTGAACGGATGTTTTTGGCACGGGCACGCCAACTGCCCACTGTTTCGACCACCTAAAAGCAGAACGGAATTTTGGGACGACAAAATCCATAAAAACCAAACTCGCGACCTCAAGAGAAGTAGCGAGCTTCAATCCATGGATTGGCGTGTGGTTACCGTTTGGGAATGTGCCACTAAGGGGCGATCAGCTTTGAGTAGACCCGCGCTAGCCATAAAACTGAAAAACGCAATCTTCGGATCAGACTTCGAAAGTACGATCCGCGGCGAGGAAAGTGCACAAAAATATGAGTGATTTCATCGAGGACCTCCTTAAGGATAACAGTAACATTCTAGTTGCAAAGCCCACGACAGGAATTGTTTTTACATTCAGCAACAGTGGTAGAGGGGGTAACCGAAATTGGTTTGCTATGACAGGAACGCAACTGGAGTCATGTCTAGAAGATATTTTGGAAAGTACGGACTCTTTCCCCGCGCGCTACCACGAAAAAACTTGGAGACAGCTTTTCGCTGACAATCTGAACGACGATGTCGCAAGAACAATGGCAGCCGTGCAGACTCTGCCATTGTTCGAAATCCTCGCAAAAATCATACATTTTTCTGCAAGTGACGGGCCTAGATCGTTCAAGACGATAAACCTTGAACCCGCTCGAATTCGCCAAGCAATTTCACTTCTGAAGTCTTATGATCCGCAATAAACCGCTTGAACTAGTGTTCGGTACCTTCAAGTGCCCCATGCACAAAACCGAGACCGACAAGCTTTTCTAGGGCTCGCATCGCAAGCTCACACTGTCTTTCAGTCGGGATTTTGCCAGGAATATGCGAACAAGTGTCTAGGACTCCGGCTTCACGAGGCGATAGAGCCTTCATTTGCCTTCCCCAAGTGTGGCACTCCGACCAAAAACTTGCACCAAGTTCGAAGACCCGTGATTGCTCAGCGACGCTTTTGTCCAAATCGCGGTCCTGACGATCTTCACGTTTGATCGCATTGGCTTCTTCTTGTGAAACCAGCCAATCACCTAGATCATCATCATACTCTAGCTGGCGGTCAGATAAGATCTTCCAGCATGCTTGCTTCTTCGCCCATTCACCAATATTTCGCACTGCTTGCGGAGACAGGATTACTGATTGTGCCTCGGCGCAAGCCACTAAAAATGACCTTTCGAGATCAGAGGGTAATTCCTGCATCTTCCACAAGCGATCAAAGTCGATGACCCGTTCACGAGCGGTCACATCATGGACAAGTTTTGCGATTCCGTAAGTGATAATGTTGGCGCGATAACCACCTTCATACCAGTCTGCTGCTGAAACAGCCTTTTCGATTTTTCTAAAGATGATGGCTTTTGCAACAAGGCGGCGAAACCAGGTTTCATCATAGACAAACCCACTTTCGCCCCAGCGGCTACCAATCTGCTCCGCAAATTTTCCGAAGTTTTTTTGGGCTCCGAGGCTAACAATCTCAGGTTTGCATTGAAAGGAATTTTCATACTTCGCGAGATCCGTTTTGGTGAAGAACTGGGCCCTTGGAAACTCGGCATCCCATTTTTTCTTTCCTGCATCCGTGAGTTTGGATTTTTCGTCAGCATATTGCCCTCGCGCGCGCTCGTAGAACCATTTTGTTTCGCGATATCCATGTGTTCCTGCCGGTGCCAAAAGCCTCCGTGAAAACTCCTCCATGCGAACATGAAAAGGATGATTGGCAAAAAAGTCTGCAGCATTCACTTTGTTCTGACTGTTTGCGTACTCTGAGATCTTTGGCACAATAGCTTCCGATAGCTCTCGAGGAACAATGTTGAGCTTCATTTGAACAAATACTTCAGGTAATTGATCAGCGGCTGTTTTCCGGACAGCATGAATGGAAGCAGTTGTCTGGCCACCATTCACAATTTGCAAGTTTTCGACTGAAGCCATTGCCAGACCGTCTTGGGTCTTCTGGATGTCCAACGCATCAGCAGTTGCAGCGATTCCATTATTATATGCAAGGAACATATGTGGTTCTTCGGTGATCGTTTTACGGATGCCTTTGTTAACGTTTCCCCTCGCCTGAAGGAAACTACGTACGTTCGATTCAAGCAATCGAGAGCCCCATTTTTCGTAGATTGCGGCTAGTTGGCTGCCTGGGATCACAGCAAGATAGCTTTCCAAGGCGGCATCCCCGCCTGATGCTCGCAGTATCGGAATGGGACCGCCAAACTCTTTCTCAAAGTCAATCAGAAGGTCTTCGCGCGCTTGGCCCTGCTCCTCAAATTTACGGATTCTCTTGAGATCCCATACATTGTAGGTAATCGGAATTTCGTCGATAGTTCCGGCTGGAAACGCATCCACTTTTGCGCGGCTATCGGCGTTGGTGACGAGAATGAGCTTTATCTTTTCGATATGTTTCCAAGTCGTCGAGATCAGATCAGCGAGTCCGAAGCCATCACTCGTTTCTTCAAGGGCATCTCGAAAGTCAGCGTCCCGACTCGCACGAAGAAACCCAACAAGTTTATTGAAGAACGGCTTCAATTCTGATGACGCTCTTCGGCGAACTTCGGAGGTGACTGAAAAATCACAAATCAGCAAACTCAGCGTACCGGTATCGCGAGGATCCCCACCATACCCATCGACCTGAATGCTAGTACGACTGTTTTTGGCCCCAAAACCCTTGCCGGAATGGTAAGCACGAGTGCCTCCATCAATTTCGCCAGCTTCCGATAGCAATCCGCAAATTTTTTCGAAAAACGCCTCTGCTGCATATATTCCGTCAGCGTCTGCATCCCCTTGAACGTCAGCCAAGAACTGTTGATGGAACTCTTCTAGATCATCCATTTACGGTGCTCTTTGCGGTTAGTAAGGGCATTTCATTCGGTGTGAGGAAGGGCTCGCATGCGCTGAGTGCTATAGCATATGTAAGGCTGCCTACGCCCTCCGGGATCGGCTCGACTATCCTTGGGAACCCGTCGGCAACTTCGAACGTTCGAGTGAGACCGACAATCCACCTTCGATCTGAATAATCACCCTCCAGAGCATATCCCGTTGCGTCAATAATATCTTGCCATTGTGCATACGCCCAATCGTTCTCTTCAAAGTAATCTGCGGTCAGGGCTACATGGCCATGTAGGGTCTCGCCATCAGGCAAAACTGCGCTGTCGACGTTGTAGACACGCAAGAAAAGGCTTCCCCCTTCAACATCAGAAAGTTGATCCTCGGATGATATCCGGACGAACGGTTTCGCCGCACCTCTTCGCGCTTTGATCTCGATACAGCAGTGGGGAAACTCGAAGTCCTTCGACGATCCTTCTGGTCCTTTCCACGCCTCAATTGCGGCTGCAGGTCCAATTTCATCAGACAATTCACGCAGAAACGTTAACTCACCAACGAGGCCTCGCTGTTCTTCAGTTGAAAGCCCTAGAGTATTCCCTCCCTTAAGAAGGAAGTGCCAGCGGCGTGTTCTGCGTATTGCCCTGTTGAGCGCCAACTCAACTGTTTCGGCGACTTCAGCGGCTTCGAAAATGTCTCGGCACATCGCAAAAAAGGGTTCCTTTTGCGCATGATCAAGCAAGCGGAGTACAAACGCGCGCTTGTCTAGAGTCCGAAACCGAACATCGATCTGTTTCAATTTAGGCAGGTTTTCGACTTCGGCGATACCCGCTGGCAAGAACAAAACGAGTGCGGGGCAATCGTCTTCGAGGACGGCCCAAAAGAAATTGAACTTACTCGCCGCTTCTACGCGCTGACCACGATCTGCCGTTAATCCGGCCCATACATCAGTTTTATTCAACATCGGCATCATCGTCCTCGTCTTCTTCGCCCAAGAGCTCCAGCTGTTTGCGGGAATTGATTATATACTCGACCCGCTCGTCTGCACGGGCGGATCTTGGGAAGCTGATTGCCCATGCGACTACCGGTTCACCAGGGCAATTTTCTGGCAGTGCATCGGTTGAGCCTTCGGCCTCCTTGATTTTGACATGATAAAGCGCGAGCAGCGGCCGAGGTCGAACTGATCGATAGATCTTGCCTGGGTAGTTAATTTTCGACCCCTCGGCCTTTTTCTCGATACTCCGGTAGTCGGCTTCAACATCAAGAGCATCGTCATCGTGGATGCCGACCCGTTCCACACCACGAGACGATACGCGCATCTTCGAGCCGCCAATCGACAAAAACCCTTTAGGAAGATCAGCGGCAAGGATTTTCCGCCTCATCGGGTTGATCGTACGGCCGTTCACCACGATTGAGTCGTCTGGGTCGTCTGATTTCTCAAGCGACCCCACAAGAACATCCCAATGGCTAAGTTCATCAGTACTGCGATCTCCAATATATTTTCTCAGAGGTTCGATTTGTGTTGTGATCGATTGCTCGGCATTATGCCATGCTCTCAGGAACGCATCGATTGCTTCTACCGGAACATCTCGAAAAAGCGTTCCACCGGGGACGGCTTTCTCACTATAAGAATTGGCACCCAGGGATTGGATAAGCGTTGAGGCGGCCATCCTATTGCCCTTCAGCGCTTTGGTGGACACGTCTAGTCTGGCGGTTTCCACAAATTGTGAAGACAGACCGACGGCAATGGTCTTCTTCCCGGATCCCACTTTGTTGCGAGCGGTCACCAGAAGCGCCGAGGGATGGCTCCGGACTGCCAGTCCAAATTCTCCAGGTGTCAATTTTGCTTTTTCCATGTTTCGAAGTTCGAGGTGAAGCTCGTCTGTTGCTTTAGCAATATGTGAGTACCAGGAGACGGCTGAGCGCGGCATCCAGATGCGGCATACATCCTCGTAGTCTGGTCTGTAGCCAAACCACCGCCCCATCTGCATTAAGGTATCGTACATTGCCGTATTTCGCAGAAACCAGGTTGTCGTCAGGCCTTCGAGAGTAAGGCCGCGAGATAAGGAGTATCCACCAATGGCAATGATTGTTTGACCCTTTGTAGTATAGTCTAGGCCATTGGCACTGCTGTTGACTTCAACAACCTTTGCTGAAGCCACCGCATCCAGAAGGGCGGCTTGAACCTCTGACCAAGTGAATTCTAAGCCCGAAAACTCTTCTAACCAAACAGCATAGAGGTTTGAAATTTCAGGGTCCTCGTGGGCAGCACTGGCAAGTGCGCCGTTCACTCGTAGAGAGTCGATTATTTTCTGTAACGCCTCATGGAGCCTGTTCCTCAGCAAGCCCTGAACGCCAGTAAAGCGGCTAGCATTCACAAGCATCGACGCGTGTTTATCTGACTGTCCACGCAGATTCCGGATTGTACGCGCCAATAGGAATGCGGCTAGGGCTTCGTGTAGAGATTGAGGAAGCTCATCTACAATATGCTCTTTCTTATGCGACATCGGGAAACAGTCTTCGTTGTCATCGACGAACCGCAGAAACTCTGGCTCACCGTCATCGGGAACCCCATCAATAAATACCTTTTTACCGCCAAAATAATTTGATGGTGCGTCCAGGCCGATGATGAAGTGCTTGGGGAAAAGATCCTCACCATGCATTTCGTCGTCCTGCTCGGGATCGATGAAAATGTTGGCAAATGGCGTGGCAGTATAGCCAATGTAGCAACTACGATGGAACGCTCCTAGCAGGTCCCGGATCTGACCATTAATAGTTGTAACGGCTTGTTTGCCGAACTTTGTGTTAATTGAGGCGTTATCAGCCTCGTCATCGATCAGCAGCATAGGCTGGTCAATCATTTCAGCGTCCCCTTTTGCACTGTTTTCTTTCAGCCAATCGATCAGGTTTCGCAGCGTATTGTAGTTCTTTTTGATCACCAGAACGACGGGAACATTATATGAGCCGATCTGACTTTTGTTGTTGTTTGCCGTGGATTTATTGAAATCGGCAAAGGCCGTTGTAAGGCTGACCGGAACGCGATCGTCCTCGAATTCGCCTACGCCAATGATTTTTGCTTTGTTGGAACCAGTGGCCATACGTCCCGTATCACGTCCGATAAATCCTTCGTCGATGCGTTCTTGTGTCTGGTTTCTGAGGTTGTTGTGAATTCCTGCGATTACAATGATCAACCTGTACCCAGCGTCTGCAGCTTTGCAGATAAGCCCAGCATAGTTTGCGGTCTTGCCGCTTTGGACGTGACCAACCACCATTCCCCGCCTGTCCCACTCGGAGTTCTTGTTTGGGTCACCAAGACGCCCCAAAATTTGGTCGGTGACGTAATCAAGCTTGGTCACAACATCTTGGGGTAGTCCGTTCTTGACTAACAATTTTTGATAGCGCTTCCAGTAGAAAGGATCGATTTCCCTCTTGGCAGTGTCGAGCCACGGTTCGAAGTTTCCATCGTCTACAATCGCACCCATTCCCATGCTTACGCTGTACCGCGTCTCGATGTTGCGCGCGAGCTTTTCTAGGTCTTCGACGTCCACAGCTCCGCCTGTCACATAGGTATTAAGAGTCCCGATCAGTTCCCGGAGTTCATCTGGGGATTTTTTCTCATCCCCTAGAATTGCTTGAGAGACCGTCGCGTCCAGTTTATCGTAACTATCTGACATTATTTATTTTCTCCAAGAAATTCTAGAATGATAGGCTCTGCATCGGCCCAGTTAGCCTTAATCAAATCGTCGTTTCGCAAAACATCAGGAATATTGGCTTCAGGTATATTCCGTTCAAGAAGCTTAGGGACCAAAGCCTCGATTTGCTGGCGCAAGGCATCAAGCGCGACAGGATCTGAAATTACTGCTTCCGAGGTTCCCAGAAGATCTGCATGAAGCGTTTCAATAGGAAGGGTAGCGCCCAGTAACGCGATGCAGTTGTTGAAGGCTTTTGCAAGCTGATCATCATTGAGACGGTCTCGGAACTCCTCGAACACAGGGTGCTCGAGATTTGGACGGAAAATGATGTTCTCGTCCGTCTTTATCTGACCCCACATAACATCGCGTTGCTCGTCGACTAGCTTCCGCCCGCGTTTGCGATAAGTTCTCTTGGATGTTCCGACAAAGCGCTCGACGACCTTACGCAAGCGATCCCTTACGACCGGCGGAAGCTGCGCTGACGCTTTTTTTACATCGATCTTCCAGTCTGCATCCATCGAGTTCGGAATGTCGATTTTGACACGGCAGAGTTTTGTGAGCTCGGTTTGGCGCGTGAGACCGAGCCAACCCCCCGCAATGATTAGTCGATCGGCACGATAAATATAAAGTCCCTGCGATTTAAGATGCCCGTCAGGCCCTCCAGTTTCGTCCCAAGCAACCTTTGACATTTTTTTATGATGAGGAAGCGTGACGCACCTGATTCCGACAATTCCTTTCGAAAGAGGCAAATCGTCGGGCTGATCAAACTGGGTAGCTGGATTGCTCTCTGCAAATGGATCTATGGGAGCGAGCAGTCGACCGTTCAGGAATAGTTTCAGTCTTGGACGGGCACCTTCCATGAAACGATGGAACACAAGCCGTAGATGTTGTTCCGCTTGTGAAAGCGATGCATTGATTGTGCGTGCACGATCCGCTGCGCTATTTCGGTATCCACCATCGAGGCGATCCAATTTTCGCCAGATGACTGCTGTACCGCTCGGCCCGTTCATGTTCTGAATCGCTGGATGTGTGAATGCATCCTGAAGCGAAATTTGCCAAGCGTTGGATTTCGCGACCTCATCTAAATCCCACGTAGCACATATACCTTCATTCTCGGATCGAGAATAAACGGAAAGCTTGCGAGCTTGGGCAAAACTGGCACTCTTCAACCCAAGACCGAAGCGACCTAAGTCGTCTGCGAGGCGATCCTCCTTGGGGTTTCTAGACCCAGGCCGCATTGCGTCTACAAGAGCCTGCTCTGACATGCCGCTGCCGTCATCAACAACGGCGATCCAAGGATGCTCCCCCGTAGTGTTGGCAAGAATATCAACCCTTCTGGCACCAGCAGTGATTGAATTGTCCACGATATCTGCAAGCGATGTTTCGAGGCTGTACCCAAAATCTCTTAGACCTTCGATCAATGAGGATGCGTATGGTGTCGCGTCAGCATGTCGTAAAGAATGGGTCAACTAAGTCCTCGCCTTAATTTTGAAAATCAACTTAGTAAATAAAACGCAACCAAGGTTCAATTTACTGATTGCTTGTTACCTAACAATGCGTGCCAGAATTAAATTCTGACATTTACGCAAGCGGATTGTCAATCGCACAGGCTTTGTTGCAAAAAGCCCGCCAAGACTACATGCTAAATCGAGAGCGCCTTTGCCACAATTCTGAATAAAACACCGGAAACCACAGGATGCCTGAACGGCTTTGTTGCACAAATCGGTCTGAGGCCGTGCTTCCCCTTTCCCCAGACGGACTTAGCCTATGGCAACGGTACGGGGTATGCCAAGAGCTGTGAAGCCGTTTAGGATCGCGGCACGGATTTGGATCTCCGCAACCTGGCGGTCGAAGTCGCGCGCCGAGAGGCGCTGACCGAGTAATTTCACACAATGGATTCACTGACCGACAGGGTTATGCGCAACATGATCCCGAGAGGTTTCGTCTCAACGCGGCTTCGACGGTGATATCCAGTTAACTGTCGCTACAACGCGCGACCCAGATACTTTGAGGATCGGACGACCTTGTTGCGCGCTCTGGCTCTGGGCGAGTCAGGTTTCCACAGCTTGGCGTTTTTGCGCTGTGGGATAATCGCACTGGCGTTCCGCGCTGCAATCGCGTCATGGCATTTACGTGTATCGTAAGCGCCGTCCGCCGTGACATAGCCGATTACTTGATCCGGCGGGATCTGGCTAAGCAGGTCAGGCAACATCAGCGCATCCATTGCCCGGCAGGCGATTGCAAAGCAATCTGCCGAGAGGGGCCAATGCTGCTACCGGTGACCTCGACCGCACGTATTTCCAGTGTTTGCTCATTGATACCAATGTTTATCTTGCGCCAAAGGCGGCGTTTAGGATCGCCATGCTTGCGGGCGTTGCCCTCAGCTTTAATGCCGGTACTATCTGCTGCCCCGGCAGGGTATTGCGCAGCAATGCCCGAGAGGGGATGAGCAGATGTAACGGCTCCAGTGAGCCCCGTTGGAATGGCGACCGGCAACGTCTTCTGCCGCCGACACAAGGTGCTAAAGCCTGGCACTGACCAGTAAAGCCCCATCAATTCCAGCAGACTTTCAACAAAGCCAGTCGTCTGTCTCAAAGGCAAACCGAACAGCACTTTCATGTTCAGACAGGCTTGGATGGCCGCATCGCTATAGGCTTGCTGGCGTCCACGATGGCATGATGGCTTCGCCTCCCAAGCCATCTCCGCGTCAAACCAGATCGACAGCGAACCACGCTGCTTCAGCGCTCGATTATAATGTGACCAGTTCTTGGTCTTGTAATTCGTAGGGGTCCAGCTGCTCATGGTCACCAGCTATCACGCTGGATTTATGTGGTGAATCCTCCGAGCACGATTTGTGAAACAAAGCCTGCCTGAACCGTAAAATCGCGCTTGCAAAGGTCTTCTGGCTGATGACCTTAGTCAAGAAAAAGTGACGAAAGCTCTCCGAGCCGAAACCACCTCGATATAGCGTTTTGAAAGGCAATAATAAACTATACATGCTAGCGCGGGACTAAAGGATCAGACCGACGTTGATCAAAAGGCTCTCAATCTCACGAAGCTCCTTGAGTTTTTCTGCGCGCCTTTGACGCATCGCGCGAGTTTCGCGCCCGTGGATTGTTCTTGCGTCGACACAGCGCTTCAGTCCCTGTGATGTCTTAGGTCCAGTCGACGCGCCTCCGTGGGTCCTACAGACCCTCTTGCCACGCACTGCTGGCTTGCGGCACTGATCACCACTGCGCTTGCTCTTTGCCTGACAGCGCGGAACTTCGACGCCAAAACTGGTGGTCTGTGCTTCGTTTAAGTGAACCATTTGATACCTTTCTTCGACGCGATACTCGCAGCATGGTACTGTAAACCCGCACGGCTTGTCGTAGCAGCAGCCTCTGATAGCTTCATGATTAGAGCAGTCGCGTCGAAATTCGTGCGCGCGCATGGGAATAATCCAAGACGGGCGTTTACTTTCAGCTAAACCGTTGGCAGCGTTTGCTCACAGGCGCGCTCCTCACATTTTACGGCGACGCAGTGCATATCCTCGAGCAGCATCACCATGTCTCGCAAAAGTGACTGCGCACTGACCAAAGCGTCGACTTGGGTTTTTTTTGAGGGGCGCTGCCGAAAAGCTTTCACGATTGTCTTCTTTTGTCCTTCGCAATATTCAATCACACCTTGAGCGCGATCGACGAACTGCCGCATCTCGCCATATGAGCTTGCAGCATCGCCAGCCTGTAATCGGCAGCCCTTAAGTGCCGGGATTATGTGCTGAGACAGGGAGTGGATCAGAGCATCTGGAAGTTCAGCAATCCTTGCTCGCCATTCATAGCCCATACAGCCGCCCAAATCGACCTCTGAAGGCACCGTCATGCCTTGCTCAAAGTAGCTCTCGATAAGTTCTAGGCAGCTTAACTGGCGCGTGCGAGATGCGAGGCTTTCTGTCAACTTGTATGGCGATAAGATGTGGCTGATGGTCGTGGTAGACATGGTGTTTCTCCTGGTGAGGTGTTGTCGGTATAGTGGTGTTGCACAGGACCTCATGGACGGTGGCCCGCGATTGCCGCGCGCGTCGTGGATTCGGTGAAGAGAATATATGGTGGCTTTGATCTCGCCGACGCGTTTGTCGTTGGTCATTTCAAGCCTCCAGTTCAGAGTGTGAAGGGTGATAGAAGGTGTTTGCGCAGCACTTCGTGGATGAGCGGGAGGGGGCTTGCCACCATTGCCACCACTTTTGAAAAAGCCTTGTGATTACCCCTAGCCTCTTCTCTCTCCTACTTTTTGGAAAGTGGTGGCAATGGTGGCAAGATAGCCTTAAGCATATGAGAAATTGAGATTTTTTCTTGCCATTGCTGGTGGCAAGAGCTGGCAAACTTGCCAGCTCAAACCGTTTGGAAGGCCCCATCAGTCGCTCCATGACACCTCCCCACCTAGAAAATTGACGAATTCGGCTCTTGCTGATGGCAAGGGCGGCAAGATGAATCCACGTAATTGGTAACCGCCATTCACCTTGCGGCTTGGTTGGGCAGAGGGGCACAGTTGTTTGAGGGCAATACGAATTTCTCGTGATTGGGGGGCTGAAAAGCGCTTCCCTCCCTGCTTTTCATAAGCCTGCCACGCACCCATCAAGCGTTGCGTACTGACGAAAAGCGTGTCCTCCCATGTCAATGGCGTTTGCAGCACATCCCCCGAGTCGATGGAGCCCGAACTCAGGACTTCATACCAGTATCTGTCGAAGCTGTTGAGTGAACGAACCTTCTGGTCGCTATGCGCATCTGTCTTTGGGCGCATGCGAGGGTTGAATTCGCTAATGTCATAGTTCTTCAGGTCGTGCGCCATGGCGGCCATAATGGCTGGGTCTGCTACTGCCTTGTGAAACCGGTCCCAATAGGCGGTATCACCCTTTTTACTCCCCGAGACCTTGAGAAACACGAAACGCCGATCATCAGTGTCAACTTGCGCAAAATGGGCGTGGTTACTGGCGGCAAAGAGCCTGTGGTAGGATACCATGTCCCTTCGCGGCTGATACTTTTGCTCGATTGTGACGGTGGGTTCAGTCACAAAGGATTTCAGTCTATCTGTTGATTTCTTGTCTCCGCCAAACAACGCTTCATCCATGCAGATTACATACGAGCGCTCAATCTGAGCGTTAAACTGTCCGAGGACATGGTTGATGTCGGATACCAGCAGCGTCGTTAGTTGCCAGATCGCGCACAACAACCTGAAAAAACCACCCTTGCCGATGCCTTGTCCGCCAAGCAACACGACCATCACACCGGGTTTCTCCTCTGGTTTTTGCAGCATATGAGCAAGGAACAATACCACGTAGCGATATAGTATCATGTCGCCATCGCATATCACCTCCAGTAGAAAGCGCTGGATAATCAACCAATCGCCGCAAGCAGGTGTGATCGTGCAGCCTTGCCACATGTTCAGCGTTGTCGGGGGCGTTGGTAGTGGGCTAAAGGCGAGGCTGTCGAAAATTCTGGTGCTGGGACTCACCATGAAGGCAGCGATCACGTCAGAGGGCTTATCCGTGAACGTTTGCGTTTCCAAGAACCGGGACATCAGTAGCCTTGCCGCTCCCAATTTGTAGAACTGGAGATCTAAAATGCCTGAGATTCCCGAATTTTGTGAAATTTGGGCAGTTTCAAGCACGAAGATTTCTCCCCCTAGTTTGATCAGGCAGAAGGCCTGCTGCAAACTGCTTAGGGCTGTTTGTGCTGCCCTTATTGGTAAAATTTTAGCCATGCCAGCCTCCCTGACGAGCTAAGCGGATCAGGGTTCCGATCGAAGCCGAGCGATTCGGATCGTGGCCGTTCACGATTGCGGTGAAATTGTCCTCGGTAAACCTGTCTGGTGCAGTCAGGCACCACGACTGCGCCAAATCGGGCGCATGTCCCCAACCGAGCGACAGGAGCGCCCAAACAACATTGCGATAAATCTCGTACTCGCAATCCGCCGAAATGTACTCTAGCATACTGGCTAGGCGCGCCCTCTGCCGTGGGGTGTCTTCGACTATGCTGCTTTGGTGCGACCGTTGTTTATGTTTGGGTTTGTTCAGGAAACTGTCCAGGACAGCTTCAAGCGCATCTACATTCTGATCACCTGCATCGCACAACAGCGAAACACGCCTCGGCGGATCATATTTGCGGTTATACGTACCCACAGGGCGTAGAATACTTGCTGCATCTGCGGTTCTGGATTGGTCTGCAAGAAAGCCACGCGCCTTTATGGCTTGCTTCAGCTTGACAGCCAACTCTTTCCAACGGCTTGCACCAATCGCGATTTGCAGTGGCCAATAAACGTGAAGGCCACCACCACTATCTACGATCATAGGCTTTGGTAGCCCCACGGCATTGCAAAATGCCCGCAGTGCTAGCGCGGCATCCGTTTTGGTATGATAACCTGCTCCCGTTTTCGCCTTTTCTGCGCCGCAGTCGATATCAAGCCAAAGAGCCTTCATCGATTTAGTATTTTCGGCCTTGCGCGACTTGTCATTCTCATACGCAGCACAAGCGTGATAAATGCTCTGGCCAAGCTGGTCGCACTTGAGTATCTCCTCGGTCAAATTTTCAAGGCTGCCGCAAGGGAGGTTGCGTGCGCGACCGTTCTTGATTTTGGTCGCTTGGTGAATGCCTTCGTCCGGAAGAATGCGCCTCAAAAAACAATTGGTTTGTGTGTGATTTTCGAAGTCTAGTGCCATTTCGGTTACCTTTTTTTGGCGACGCCCGATCTGCATGCTGCAAGAACATTGTGTGAACTGCTCTTCCCGCGTGCCTTTGGGTGCGCGGTTTTTCAGCTAAAAGTTTGATGAGCGGCATTGTCGCCTTTGACCAGCGCAGTGAGACTGTCTGCAGGAATCACAGTGCGGCCGCCGACGCGGACCGCCTGTAGCCTGCCTTGGCCTATCAGAGCGTAGATGGTTGTTCTGCCCAAGCTGGACGCCTCGCAAGCCTCGCTAATGCTATAGGCCAGCTTGTGGATGTATGTGTTCGACATGATTCACCTCAGTTGTTGTTAACTGAGGTCGTTCATTGCAGGACTATAATCGGGCTAGCCTGGTTAGCCCGAAATTGACTTAAGGTGTCGCTTTTTTGCTTCCGAAACCCGACTTGGAAGGTTCTCCTCTTTTAGCGTAGAACCCTCGATATTGTGGCGGTATTCACCTTCTAAAATTGTAATGTCGCAATCATCCATCAACCGCTTGCCAACCTGCTTCGCCGCAATTTTTGGATTTTCTGCTACTAATTCATCGATGATCCCCGTGATACAGTCCCTCCGCTTCGGTCGGCTTTTTGATGCGCGAACTGACTGAGCTTTGCTTCTTTGTGCAGCCGCGGTTCTTTGATAGACAACAGCAGACGCCGGATCTGATGCTAAACGTCGAAAAATCACTTCATGTAGGCTCAATTCTGGGCCAAGTTCCGTAGGATTGCTCAGCTTTTCGAGTGTCTTGCGGTCGACTTCATCGCGTTCTGAGCCAGCTACTGTAACACCTGCACGTACACGCTCCCGTTGAAGCACGAATCCTCGCTGAAACTGGCCACGTTCTTCGTCGGTCTGGGCATCATCGAACTTTTTCTGCCATTCTTCAGCAAGCTGTGACTGCGCTTCAATAAACGGAATATCAGGCATGTTGCTCTCCCACTCTGATCGGTACCACGTTAGCGGCGGTAGAGCTGTCGCCCGCGCAGAACCCCGCCCAGTCTTCCATCAACCGACGGCGCTTTTCGAAAAGATCACCGCGCCGGTACGCAGCCTCGACCTTGTTTGCAACGGTGTGCGCGAGGGCCATCTCGCAGACTTCATGCGGATATGCTGTGCACTCCGCTGTCCAGTCACGGAAGCTAGATCTGAACCCGTGCACGGTGACATCGCTCTTCATTCGCCGCAACAGCATTGCCATAGCCATACCAGACATTTGACCGCCCTTTGATCCAGGAAATACTGATGCGGTGCCGAGCTTCTTTACCTGTTGCAGGATCTCCAAAGTTCGGGCTGACAGCGGCACGCGGTGTTCACGCCCTGCCTTCATCCGGTCGGCTGGAACTGTCCAGACTGCTGTTGCCAAATCGAACTCTGCCCAAGTTGCACCAATGACTTCACCTGTGCGCGCTGCTGTCAGAATTAAAAACTCCAAAGCAAGCGCGGCTACAGCCTTGCGCGACTGCAGCTCTTGCAGAATACTTTGAACCGCCGAGTATGGAGCGGCTTTGTGATGCCCTCTAGATAACTTAGGGCGCGCCGGAAGTATTTGCGCAAGGTGTCCGCGCCAACGCGCGGGATTTTCACCCTCTCTATAGCCTCGTACCTTCGCGGCATCGAGGATCACTTCAATACGCCCACGGACGCGGCTTGCGGTTTCGGGCTTCTCTTTCCAGATTGGCTCAAGAACAGCAAGCGCATGGGGTGTCGTGATGTCTGCAACCGGCAGATCTCCGATCGTTGGGTATACATAGGTTTCTAAAGTGTTTTTCCATTGCTGCCGGTGCTTGCTGTTCCGCCAACTGTCTTGGTTGGTCTCAATGTAGGATTCGGCAGCGGCTCTGAACGTCACGCTTGCAGCTTTCTTCGCCTGTTTTTCGGCGGCCGCAGCCGCAGCGGCTTCCTGTCGTTGCGCAAGCGGGTCAATTCCGATCTTTACCTTCATGCGATAGATCGCGGCCACGTCCCGCGCTTGTGCAAGGCTCAACTCCTCCCGCCCTGTTTTCTGCAAGAGCTCAATCGCCTCCGGGCAGCGTGACAAACCGACATCGCGTGACTTACCATCCAGCATGAACCGGTAGACCCAAGAACGTGCACCAGTCTTTTTAACCAAAAGATGTAAGCCGTCGCCATCGGCATGACGTCCCGACTTGGCGTTCTTTACCTGCAGGGGCGTTAGGGCTTTGCTAAGTTTCTTTGGCAATGGAAGATCCTCTGCAAGAGTGGAACGACACAAGTGCTGTTCCCATAAACGTTCCCCGAAAATAGCATGGTTTTATGGGAACACAAGCGGACAGTCGCGAACATTAAAATCACAGATGCTCCCCAAGTCACTGTAAAACAAGTTATACAGGACGATTTAGAATGGCGTTGGATCAATGTGAGGCGGACTGAGCCTCCGCCATTTTGCACGTGGCAATACTAGACTGGTCTTCATTGGCCTTGGCGCGCCAAAAGGGTTGAGGCTAAAGGGTTAGCTATCTCTGACTAGGCTTTTCATCGCTTTCTCAAGATAACCAGACTTACGCAATGTGTTGGACGGGTAGCGACGATCGAACAGATAGCGATCCAAATTGAAATCGGGTTCTACATTGCGCATGGCCTTCAATGCGGTTTGCGTTTGCTCTTGTTTGCCGCCCGCAGCATAAAGCGCGAGCATTTGCCGGCGTGGAGCGCGATATTTCGGCGCGAGGTCGATGGCGATTTCCGAGCTTTGTATCGCTTCATCACCGCGCTGCATCGAGATGCAAAGCAAGGCATGATGCAGGTTACACATCGCGCCGAATTTCGACAGGGACGACACCGCCTGAGCGTGGCGCGAAAGTTCATATGCGAGGTTCGCGCGCCCTTCCGCTGCGCGGCTTGCTGACAGGGCTTGCAGCGCAAAAATATTATTGGGGTTTTCACGCAGCGCCCGGCGCGCCAGCGCAGAGGCTTCGTTGAAATCTTCGAACAGGATACTTTTGACATTGGCGCAGATGGCCGCGACCATCCCCTCGCCCGGCGCGAGCTCTTGCGCTTTTTTCAGAAACATCTTGATTTCTTCGAGGGTCTGGGCGTTTTCGTCGTGAAACCCTTCCATGATCATAGACGTCAACGCCCAAGCTCTGAGTGCGGAATAAAGTCCCGCATCCAATCGCTCGCTCGCTTGGCTCAGAACGCTCAGGCTTTCGTGCATTTGGTTCGGCTCGAATGAAAGGACATGGCGCAGCGCGGACTGTGCAAAGGCGGAGCGTTCACCGAGCGCAGATTGATTGCGTTCAAGAAGCGGGATTTTTTCGAGCGCCAGATCCGCGAGGTTCCAGCAAAAGCGCCCCAATTGTTCGGGGTCCCGAATAAAATTTCGAACATCATCGGTAAAGCAGTGATCGGAATGCACGATTTCATCCAACAGCGGGTCAATGATCTGTACGAACAGTGTTGATCCACCTGCCGCTTCATCGATTGTCGTGCGAATGACCAAGTCAGATTTGGTGTCTTTGACTGTGCAGCGCGAGGAGGCGATGAACTCGGATACAATTTTTCCGATTTGATCATTCACGACTTGTGCGCTGACCGAGCCTGGGGTTGTGTTAGACCAAGGATCGCCGCATTGGATTGAGAGCACGCGCGTGTCTGCGCGGGGTGTAGAATCGCTGCCAGCGTCGAGATTGGCGCGCGCGCGTTGCTGCGCTAGCCACGTGTTGAATTCGGGGTCTTTGATGTCGAGGCCTTCAAGGAATTCATATCTAGGGCGCGGCTGGGTCAAATCCGTGGTGACTGCTTTAAGATCGAGCCAGACCGATGAGCGATTTGATCCTAGGACATGCGCGTGCTGGCCTAATGCGCGACGAAGTGCGACCAAAGTCGTACGTAGGCTGCCGCGTGCTTGATCTGGGCCTCGATCGCTCCAGAGTTTATTTTCGAGCCAGCGGCGTTTACGTGACCCGGACTCGGAGGTGGCGAGCAAAGCAAGCAGTCCGATCGCCTTTTTCCCGTTTGGCGTGTGTGTACCTCCTTCATTGGCGGTCACGGCGAAATCGCCGAATAGGCGAAGCTGTATTTCAGACATCTTGCTCCCCGAAAAAATCGCCCTGATTCGAACTTGTTCAAGATTAGCTCGACCTCGAAACCCGTTAGAAAACCGTCAAAAGTTCCTGAATTTCGATCGCGCTGTTGACGCAAGCATATACGGAGAGGATCATTTTTCCAATATGTAGAGGAGAGTGGGATGGGACGCCTAGGTAGTGCCAACGGTAGAAACGGTCGCAATGGTAGAAACGGCCGCAATGGACGTAATGGCAGGAATGGACGCGACGGGGCGAACCTTTCTGGTGTGTCCTCGGACGGGCAGGTGGCCTCGACTTTGATTTCGACGTTTGAGGGTATCACCCATTCGTGGGATTCAAGCAAGCGCCGCCCCGATCAGCGCTCCGGTCATAGTGGCGATTTGCATAGCGTCACGCAACCAAGCAACGTTCTTGCAGGCTTTGAGCGCTACGAGGATTTTTTTCAGGACCATATTGTCGATTACAATATAGATGCCCTGTTTGCACCTTTGACATTGAATGAAGGCGAGCATGTAGTTCTTGGTGCGGCAAGTGCAGAGCACGCGGTTTTCACGATTCAAAGGCCGAGTCCAACAGGTGCCGCGAGTGACGTTGGTGCCTTGAACACCCGCCTTGCACGCCAGATGAAGTGGGTAAAAAGCGCAGCCGCTGCGCGCGACGAACGGCTCGATGAAATTCTGGTGCAGCAAACCGATACGCTGTCGTTCTTTGCAGCATTGGTCGGATTGGATGAAAGTCGCACACCATGGACGATCGCGCTGCTGGAAGCAGTCTTGCGGTTTGGGACCTACATCGAAATGCCCATGAAGCTACATTTCAACGCCGCGCGCCCCTGTCAGATGTCGTCGATCGTGCAGCCCGTTATTCAACCTCCAACTCATGGCGGCTTTCCGAGCGGTCATGCACTAGAGGCTTATGCGGTGGCGACATTGCTTTACGGTTTGGTTGAGAACTCCGGTTTCGAGGGCAACGGCGGGCAAAGCCAATTTAACGCGTTAAAGGCTTTTGATGCGAGTGATAGGGGGAGTGGCGGGGACCGTTGCGAGAGCGGCCAGCATGCACAAGAGCAGCTTTTGTTGATGCGGCTGGCTGCGCGCATTGCCGAGAACCGCACGGTTGCGGGGGTTCATTTCCCTGCGGATAGTTTCGTGGGGGCAGGCATGGGCCTTGCGATTGGCGAATACCTGGTCAACGTGCTGAGCGGCAAAGCAACAAGCGCGGCCTATAGCATGTCGTTTCAACGCGATTGTGAACGGCCGTCGCTGTTTTGTGCTGATTTTCGTCACGACACGCTTGCAGTGCATGCGCCTGCCGAAAGTCCAATTGCTCGGGTGAATGGCGCGATCAACCTTGGCCAAGCGCATGGCTCGCCGATCTTGCGAGAGATTTGGGCCCGTGCGCGCGTGGAAATGTCGACGCCTTCTTTCGAGTAGGTGCACGGCCGCATCGTGGCTTTGCATGCTGTGCAAAAGCGGTCAGCCTGCTCTTGAGATCTTAACAGGCGAGCAGCTCTTGCGCCAACGCGCGGCTCTTGAGTGCGGCAGCAGCGCTTGTGCCAGAGAGCCGCGTTCGAGTGCCAGAGTAAGTGCCTGTGACGGAGCGTCCGGCGCTAAAAAAATTGTCTACGACTTTGCTGTCACTGGGCGCTTGCAAGGCTGCCCAAGGCGCGCCGCGTGCAGAATAATTGGCAGGCTGCGCGGTATCAAGGCGCCTCTGCTGGGCCCCGACCGTATGAATGCGTGGGTGCTCCGCGTTCGTATAGGCGCTGTTCGTGCCTGTGTTGGTTAAAGGCTCCATCACGTCGAGCTCGGGGTAGTCCGCGTCGAAATTTGTGCGATATCTACCCTCGAAATGTGACTGGCGCGCACTGCCTGAGACCCCGGGGGCGGTATCACCGCGTTGAATTTGCAAAACCAGATCGACAGGGTGATTTGACGGATTGCTGACCGTCAACGTCCATTCTCCATGTTGCGCGAGGATGCCGCCGTGGGGCTGGTGGGCTGGCGCAGCTGTCGGTGCGATAGCGATTTGTAGCATGCCAGTGCTGGTGCGCCGCGCGCCGTGGAATGTGCGATCATCGACGTCATAAAAGCGTGCTGGCGTGGCTGCTTTGGCCTTGTCGAATGGCGGAGCCAGAGCGGCGGCGCAACGCCGCGCGAAGCTCAGGCTGTCACCGCAGGGCGCGCTTAGTGTAAACTCGAGATGTTTAGGAACGTGGATCAATGACTTGGCTTCGCGTGGCTCTATCGCGCGAATTTCCATGTGGCTGGGTCTGTTTTGATCGCGCGGAATGATCCATTTGGGCAGGGTACATGTGGCGTTGGCTTCAACCCTGACCTGCGCGATCTGCTTGTTGTTCAGGCCGTTGCCGAGCGCATAGACCACATGAACGCTCAGACCCAGCTTTTCGGCGCATTCGATTTCTTGCTTGATCTGCTGGGCGATGAACTTGCTACCGTCTTTGGGTCCGGCCAAAACGCCATAGCTGATGTTGATGATCAGTGTCGCATCCGTGCTCATTTGGCGGGCCTTCCAACACAGCCAGCGCACGCCTTGAACAATGGCGCTTTCGCTGTAGGTGCCGGAGGTATCGGCGGCGGCCTCGGGGGGGACCTGAACGCAAAGCAGTGGTATCTCAAGGCGGGTGTGATCGGACGCAAAAAAGTCGTTGCCATAAGCAAGGGCTGCGACAGCTGTGCCGTGGGTGTCCTTTAAGGGCGCATTGCGAAACGCCTGCGTATGGTGCAGTGCGCTGTTGAGACGGTGGTAAGCTTCTGCTTCGTTGCTGCGATAGCGGGCAAGCAACGCGTCTATATCGGCTTTGTCCAAAATGCGTCCCAAGAGTCTCTCGTACCCGATATTTACTGGCTCTGTCGGTGCGCTGGTAGCGTGGAGGCCGTGATGTGTTTGCAACCAAATGCTTTCAAAACGCGTGGTCCGGTTCCCGTTCGGTTGCTCTGAACAGAAGGCATCGTTGAGAAAGCCGATATCATTATCGATCACTGCTCCGATGCACAAACCCTGCGCCTTGGCTTCGTCGCGGCATGGGTTCAGCGTGGGTTCGGACATGCCGATGGTGGTCGGCGGCCCCAAGTCGATTATCTCGAAATACGCATCGAACGCGTGGTGTTCGTCAAAGGTTTTGGCCCTTTCGCGAAATACAAAGCACTCGATCAAGCCGCCGCTTGCCAGCGCATTTTCAATGCCGATAAGCAATTCCAGATTGTCGCATTTTAAGTTCGAGGAAACATCGTTCAAAAACTCCAAGCCTGCAATTTCAAGTATTTTTGCGCGTTCGAACTTGTGTGTGTCGGCCAGTGCCTTTTCCAGCTTTTGGCGTTGTATCGCGCAGAGCGCGGATTTGAAGCGCACAAAGAGCTGTTCGTAGGTCACTGGGCGTTGCGGCTGGCGCGTGCTGGATGTGCTGTGGTGCGCTGCCGTTTCAGCGATTTTGCCAGCAACAGGGTCCAGAATATGCGCCCAGTGCAAATAACCATCCCAGAAAAACTGATCCTCTGCCGTGCTCATGATGGCCCACCTTTGCTACATGTTCTCATGATTGATCTTGTTTTCCGTGGACCTGTGCAGTCAAGTGAATTGCCTGTTTTTGCAGCGCGTCAGGGCGCATTCGCACTTGGCTTGTGCGCATTTCACGCAGCGCTAACGCAAGCGGTTGCGCGCGGTGGTTTTGACGTTGGATCAATGCCGTTTTTGCAAAGTTGCCGCTTGGAACGTTTAAGAAACATTTTTGGCTGCTTCATCCTGTGTTAGTTTAAAAACGATCGCGGCGCGTCCAACATGCCGTATTGGCATATAAGGGAGACAGACCATGCAACTGGACGGGATAGGGCGCGTACAATCACCCCGCATCATCCACATTGGCGGGGGCGCTGCGCGCAAGGTTGGCGAGGTGCTGGAGCAGTTGGGCCTGAAGCGGCCCCTTATTGTCACTGATGAAAATTTGGTGGCGCTTGGCCATGTGCAGACCGTCACGGATGCTTTGGAAAAAGGCGGTAATGCTTGGGGCATGTTCGATCAGGTGGTCGAGGATCCGACCGACGTTTGCGTTGACGCGGGCCTTGCGGCGCTGCGCGCAGGGAATTTCGATTGCATCATCGGGTTTGGCGGCGGCAGTCCGATGGATACGGCCAAGGCGATCAGTTTCATGAGCATGAACCCGGGCCACGTGCGCGATTACAAAGCGCCGCGCCAGATTGATCATTGTGGACCGCCTGTGATTTTGATCCCTACGACGGGGGGCACGGGATCTGAGCTCACGCGCTGGTGCGTGATCACGGACACGGAGCGAACCGAAAAATACAACCTGTCCGGGCTTGCCTGCGTCGCGACCGCCGCCCTGATCGACTGGACCTTTACCACGACGAAGCCTTGGCGCATCACGGCGGACACTGCGGTGGACAGCCTGACCCACGCGATCGAAGCCTATGTCAGCCGCAAGGCTTTTGCCTACGCCGATGCCTTTGCGCTTGCTGCGATGCCGGCGATTGCAAGCAATGTGCGCGCCGCCTGCCATGAACCTGAAAACGGTGAAGCGCGCGCCGCCTTGATGTTGGCGGCGTCGCAAGCGGGCATGGCGTTTTCCAATGCCTCTGTCGCCTTGGTGCACGGGATGAGTCGCCCGATTGGCGCGCATTTCCACGTGGCGCATGGTTTGTCCAATGCGATGCTTTTGCCGGCGATCACGCGGTTCTCGATTGGTTCGGCACCAGCGCGCTACGCGACCTGCGCGCGGGTAATGGGCTGGGCGGATGATCAGCACAGCGATGCGTCGGCCTGCGAGATGTTGGTGGAGCATCTCGAAGCGCTTAATACAGATCTGAAAGTGCCACGCCCCAGTGATCTGGGTCATCTCGCTGATGCGGAGACATTTGCGCTGATGGCGGAGCAGGCACTTGCCTCGGGTTCGCCGCAACACAACCCCAAGGTGCCAAGTTGCGCAGAAATCGTCGGACTCTATCGTGATATCTGGTAGCCGCACGCGTCGAATTTACTTTTCAAAATTGGCGCGACTGCTCTAAGGCCTTGACCAATAGGACTGGCGGCGTCACGCATAGGGTCTTGTGAACAAGGAATTGCGATGTCTGTTTTCCTCCACGGTCTTGCCACCGCATTGCCGCCCCATTGCCTGACGCAAAGCGAAGTGCGCGAACGTGCGGGGATTATATTTGGCGGTAAATATCCGCAGTTCGATCGCCTCTCCAAGAGCTTTGCAACAGCGGGTATTGACCGTCGCTATTCGGTGGTTCCGATAGACTGGTTCTCGCAAGATCACGGCTGGGTCGATCGCAACGTTGCCTTCATGGCGGGTGCGAAGGCGATGTTCCTTGATGCGGCGAATGCGGCTTTGCTTGATGCAGGTTGGCGCAGCGACGAGGTGGATGTGGTTGTCACCGTGTCTTCCACGGGCATCGCTACGCCGACGCTGGAAGCGCAGGTCTTTGGCGAAATGGGTTTTCGCGACGACATCATGCGCGTACCGCTTTTCGGGCTGGGCTGCGCGGGTGGCGTCACGGGGCTATCTGTGGCCCAAACGTTGGCGCGTGGACAAGCTGGTGCAAAGGTCTTGCTGGTCGTGATCGAGACTTGTTCGCTCTCGTTTCGCGCGGATCGTTTGCAAAAGGCGGATATCATTGCGACAGCCTTGTTCGGCGATGGCTCTGCCGCTGCCTGTCTGAGCTCCGAGCGTCCAAGCGGGCGCGCCACTGTTGAATTTGGCCAAGGCTATCAGAAGATTTGGCCCGACACTTTGGCGATTATGGGCTGGGACGTGGACGAGGCGGGCTTTGGCGTCGTCTTTGACCGCTCGATCCCCGCCTTCGTGACGGCCGAATTTGCGGGCGCCACGCAGGGCGCATTGGACAGTGCCAAACTCAGCCATGAGCAGATTGACCGCTACGTGTGCCACCCCGGTGGCGCGAAGGTTGTCGAGGCGATCGAGGGCGCATTGCACTTGCCCCAAGGCAGTCTTGATGCCGAGCGCGACACCCTGCGCGCGGCGGGCAATATGTCGGCACCTACGGTGATGTTCGTCATGAAAGCGGTGCTGGACGCAGGCCAAACCGGCCAGATGATGAGCTGCGCGCTCGGGCCGGGCTTTACCGCGTCCTATCTTCCTTTTCACGTTACGGTGGAGGCCGCATAATGCACACCGCAACTCTGCTTTTTCTCGGATTTATCATTGTTCAACGCCTCAGCGAGCTGGTGATCGCCAAACGCAACACGGCGACGCTGATGGCGAAAGGTGCCTATGAGGTTGGCGGGGAACATTACCCGGTCATGGTCGGCATGCACAGCCTTTGGATCGCTTGCCTGTTGTTTCTGGGCTATGATCAAAGCGTTTCTTTTGGCTGGCTCGCGCTGTTCGCCGTTTTGCAGGTGTTTCGCGTTTGGATTCTTGGCACGCTGGGGTCTCGCTGGACCACGCGTGTGATCATCCTGCCAGAGCCTTTGGTTGTCGCTGGGCCGTTCAAATATTTCAAACATCCCAACTACATGCTGGTGGTCGCCGAAATCATCGTCGCGCCCATGGTGCTCGGCCTGACTTGGGTGGCTCTGGTGTTCACTGTGCTTAATGCAGCAATGCTTTACGTGCGCATCGGCGTTGAGGAAAAGGCACTCTCCTCGTTACGGACGGGTTAAGCATGTCCTTGGGTATCGGATTTGGAGCGGAGCGCCTTGGCCTCGCTGCGATCCGTTGGCCGAAGACTGCGAGCGCGCTTTTGTTTGCGCTGATCACTTTGATCGCGGCAAGCCTGCCGCAGCTTCGTTTTGATGATGATATCCACCGCGTCTTTCTGACCGACAGCCCCGTATCGCAAGCGCAGATCGCGTATCGCGATGCGCAAAGCCCACCGACGAGCACGGTTCTCGCTTATATCAAAGCAGATCAAGCCTTTAGCGCTGCGCAGCTTACGCGGCTTCGCGATGTGACGCTGGATCTGGAGTTTCTGGACGGGGTGATTGCCGTGGCATCCCCATTCGCGCTGCGCTTTACGCCGAGCGCGGATGCAGCGAAGGGCACGCCCGTGTTTTCAGCTGAAATCCTGAATAATTACGGCGCGGATATCGCGGCGTTTCGAGACCTGGGAACGGGGTTGCCCACTTTTATTAATGAAGAGCGCACAGCAATCCTGATCGCGATCAGGGTTAATCTGGAGCACGCTGAAATCGCCGATAGCTTGCCTGTGATCAAAGCGGAATTTGCAACGCTTCCCGAAGGCCTCTCGGTGGTTTTTACCGGCGAAGAGGTGATCAGCCTCGAGATTGTCGCGGGCCTCAAGGACGATTTGATCGCGTTGAACCTATGGGGCGCATTGCTTGTGTGTTTTGCGGCGCTGGTGCTGTTGCGCGATGTGAGAATGGTTGTCTTGGCGGCTGTTCCCGCGCTTTTGGGTGCGGCGAGCGTATTGGCCTTGTCGGTTTGGCTTGGCTATCCGATCAATGTTTTGAGCAATGTGATTCCGATCCTTTTGCTGGTCCTCGGCGTCGCGGACGGTGTGCATCTGGCGGGACATCTAAAGGCAAGCGGCAAGGGCGCGCGTGCGGCGGTTATGCGCATCGGACCGGCCTGTGCGCTGACGGCTTTGACCACTTCGCTGGCCTTTGCCTGCATCATGCTTACGCGCAATGCGCAGCTTTTCGAGTTCGCCGTTCTGGGCGCGCTTGGCACGCTTTTGGCCTTTGGTGTGATGATTACCGCTTTCGCACTTTTGGCCCTTGTGATCCGCCCTTCTGCGCGCGCCGCGCCGCAGTTTGCCAGCGCGTTCGCTGTGCGTTTGGCCGAGACCGGACTGTGCTGGCCGAGAGGCGTGGTTTTGGGCGCGTTGGCGCTGCTTTTGCTGTCTGGCATCGGATATCAACAGACGAAAGCATGGTTCCCGCTTTATCAAAACCTGCCCCAAGGCAGCGAGACGGTCCATGTGAACGATGCGATCGCCAAGGATTTTGGCGGCGTCTTCCAGATGATCATCGAAGTGGAACAGGATTGGGCAAGTACCGCTGTTTTAGTCGCTCAATTGACGCGTATCGCAGGGCCAGAGGCGGTGCTGTCGCAGGTTGGTATCGCGCGCTGGCTTGGCCATGAGGCGCGCCCCTCGCCGGCTGACCTGAGCACTGTGCCTGCCAATTTGATCGCGCAGCTGAGTCCCTCGCAAAGCGTCGATCGCATCTTCATTTCGGTGCCCGAACCTATGCGCGACGCGGCCGCGTTCGAGCTGTTCGACAGGCTGCAAAACGCGGCGCTCGAGGGCGGCGCAACGCGCGTGTTCGGCCTGCCAAGCGTGATGCGCCATGAGGCTGTGCGCCTGATTTCGCAGCTTTCCTTCAGTTTGGTTCTGGCCGCGCTTGGCGCTAGCCTGATTGTGGCGCTCGCCTTTGGCTCGCTGCGCTTGTTCCCGTTGTTGCTTGTGCCCAATGTGCTGCCCTTGATGGTGACGGGCGCGTCCTTGCATGTCTGGGCGGCGGGGCAACTCTCTCCCACGGCGGTGCTTGCGCTGACGATCGCCTTTGGCATCGCGATCGACGACACGGTGCATTTCCTCAACCGCTTTTACCATGCGCGCGGGCACGGCGAGACGGCGAGCGGCGCGGTGAGGTCAGCCGCGCACTCGGCGGGGCAAGTCATGGTGCTGACGACCGTGCTGCTTAGTTTTGGCCTTGCCGTGACGATGCTTAGTGATTTCTTTCCGATCCGCCTGTTCGGGGGTATGATGATTGTTACTCTCTGGGCGGCCTTGGTGTTTGATTTGCTGCTATTACCTGCGCTTCTGGGCAAAAGGGAGAGCGTTGATGCGTAGGGTTTTATCCGCTGTTCTTGCAGGGCTGTGCAGCTCGGTCGCGGCGGAGCCTTTGGCCGATATGCAGGGCGCATGGAGCGGATCAGGCTGGGCGCGCGAAACGCCCGAAGGACCGAAGGAAGCTGTGCGCTGCCGTATGGAGAACACCTATGAATCGAACGTGTTAACTGTCTCTGGCCGGTGTGTGGCCGCAGGGCAAAAGCTCGCGCTGGCGGGAGAGATCAAGGGAAAAGCCGCTTCGGAGCAGATCACGGGGCATTGGTTCAATCCCGACGGGCTTGGTTTTGTTCGGATTTCAGGGGTTCGGCGCGGGGCTGTGATTGCCTTTACTTTTGCTGCGATACACCCTGAAACAGGGGTGGATATCGCGCAGAATGTTGAGTGGCGCGTGGGGGGACAGGGTTTGCGTTTGCGCGCGAGCGATCGCACTGATCCGCGTATCACCATGTCGGATATTGCCTTCACGCGTTAATGAAAATCGCGGCTCGGGAACAAGCGCTTGGCCTGATCGCGCGGGTGCATGGCGCGCGCTGGTTGGCGCCTTGGACGGGGCGCATCATCCGCTTCTGGCCGCGTTATGCCCACCTCTTCGTCCAGTGGATGCCCCAGATCGCGCAGGCGGTGCGAGAGGTCTTCCACCTCTTGCGCGATCACATGCACAACGATGCCTTCGCGCTGCAAGAACCCCGTGACGCGCAAGAGCCGTCCGCCCATAACCGCGCGGCGATATTTCTCGTAAAGTTTGGGCCAGACCACCACGTTGCTGACCCCTGTTTCATCCTCCAGTGTGAGGAAAATAACGCCTGAGGCCGTTCCGGGGCGTTGGCGGGTGATGACAAGGCCGCAGACGGAAATGCGGTTTAGGGGGGCTTCGGGGAGGGTGCTGTGCGGTGTCAAATTGGGGATTGTAGGGCGCAAGAGCTCCATCGGATGCGCGCGCAAAGTGAGGCGCATAGAAACGTAATCCTCCACCACTTCCTCGCCAAGGTGCATTGCGGGCAGGGCCACGTCGGGCTCACGGATACTCTCGCCATCAATAGGATCATTGAACAACGGCAGAGGTTGTTGCCCGCGGATCGCTTTCACCAGCCAAAGCGCATCGCGCCGTGTGTGACCCATGTCGGAAAATGCATCCGCCTCGGCAAGGCGTTCCAAGACGCTGGGCGCAACGCCTGCGCGTAGCCACACGGCTTCGGGGTCGCGGTAGCCATTGCCGCGCGCTGATACGATCCAGCCTGCGTCTTCCTCGCGCATCCCTTTGATTTGGCGGAACCCCAATCGCAGCGCCAAAGTGCCGTCGCCGCGTCGCTCTAGGGTGTTGTCCCATGCGCTTGCATTCACGCAGATCGGGCGCACTTCGATGTGATGTTCGCGCGCGTCGCGCACGATTTGAGCGGGGGCATAAAACCCCATAGGCTGCGAGTTCAGGAGGGCGCAGGCAAAGATTGCAGGGTGGTGTTTCTTGATCCACGCTGAGACGTAGACGAGCATCGCAAAGGCGGCGGCGTGACTTTCGGGAAAGCCGTATTCGCCAAAGCCCTCGATCTGCGCAAAACAGCGCTGTGCAAAATCTTCTTCATAGCCACGTTCCAGCATTCCATGGATAAAGCGATCCTTGAACGTGCTGATCGTGCCCATGCGCCGGAAAGTGGCGAGCGAGCGGCGCAGCTGGTCTGCTTCGGACGGATCGAACCCAGCCGCGACGACTGCAATTTGCATGGCCTGTTCCTGGAAGAGGGGCACACCGAGGGTTTTGCCAAGCACCTCTTCGAGTTCAGCTGAGGGGAAATTCACCACCTCCTTACCTTGGCGGCGGTTGATATAAGGGTGAACCATACCTCCCTGTATGGGGCCGGGGCGCACAATGGCGACTTCGATTACCAGATCGTAGAATTTACGCGGGAGCATGCGCGGCAGGAAATTCATTTGCGCGCGCGATTCCACTTGGAACACCCCGATGGCATCGGCGACGCAGAGCATGTCATAGGTCTCTGGATCCTCTTGAGGGACGGTGGCGATAGAGAGGTTTTGACGTTCGTGCTCTTGCAGCAGATCGAAGCTCTTGCGGATGCAGCTGAGCATACCGAGGCCCAGAATATCTACCTTCAGGATGCCGAGCGTGTCGATGTCATCCTTGTCCCATTCAATGACGGTGCGGTCCTCCATCGCTGCGTTCTCAATCGGGCATAACTCGTCAAGGCGCCCCTTGGTGATGACAAAACCGCCCACATGTTGCGACAGATGGCGGGGGAAACCGATGATCTCGCCGATCAGGCGAATGGTTTGGGCAAGGCGGCGATCCTCTAGATTCAGGCCCAGTTCACGCACACGATCAGGGTCTGCGCCTTTGTCCGATTGCCCCCAAATCTGGCTTGAAAGACCTGCGGTTACATCCTCGCTGAGGCCCATGACCTTGCCCACCTCGCGGATCGCGCCGCGCGTTCTGAAATGGGTGACGGTGGCGCATAGCCCTGCGCGGTGGCGACCGTATTTGGCGTAGATATGCTGGATCACTTCTTCGCGGCGTTCGTGTTCGAAATCCACGTCGATATCGGGCGGTTCGGCGCGATGTTCGGAGACGAAACGCTCAACTACCATGGTGATGACTTCGGGGCTGACATCGGTGATGCCAAGCAGATAGCACAGGATCGAATTGGCCGCTGAGCCGCGCCCTTGGCACAAGATGCCTTCGCTGCGCGCGAACTGCACGATGTCGTATACGGTGAGGAAATAGGCAGGAAAATCAAGAGATTTGACCAGTGCGAGTTCCTTTTTGACCTGCACTTTGGCCTTTTCTGTGGGCCCGTTCGGGTAGCGGCGATGCATGCCCTCGTAGGCGAGGCGCGTCAGACGCTCCTGTGGCTGCTCGCCATTCGTGACCTCATCGGGATATTCATAGGACAACTCGCTCAGGCAAAAACTACAGCGTGCGGCGATTTCAAGGGAGCGCCCCACCGCAGCAGGATGATCGCGAAACACGCGCGCCATATCGGCATGGCCTTTGAGGCGGCGCTCGGCATTGGGCAGCGCGCGTTTGCCGATCTGGTCAATCGTGATGTGCTCGCGCATGCAGGTCAAAACATCGGCGAGTTGACGGCGCGCGGCGTGGTGCATGAGGGGATCACCAATCGCGACCATGGGCGCGGATGTGCGCAGCGCAAGGCGTGCGCAGGCGGCAAGGTAGGATTGATCGGAGCCATCATAGCGCGGCGCCGCGCCAAGGAAAACGTGGCTCGGATATGCGCGCTGCATACGCTGGATGTCTGAGGCGGCCTTGCGAAGGGGACCGTTTGGTCGTGCGATTAGGATAATGCCTGTGCAGCCCTCCAGCAGATCAGGCAGATCAAGGTGACATTCCCCTTTTGGTGCACGTCGTTTCCCGAGGGTCAAAAGGCGGGTGAGGCGGCTGTATGCGGCGCGATCTTTAGGTAGGGCGATCCAGTCCACATGGCTCGAGCGCAGCACAAGGCGTGCGCCGACGATGAGTTTTGGCAGATGTAGGGTTTGCGGACGTTGCAGGGTGCTGGTGTCGCTAATCTCCTGGCGTGACGAATGATCGAGTTGCGTTTCCGAACGGATACGTATGGTGTCTTCACCCGCGCGTTTGAGTTCCTTCAGCGCCGCATAGGCGCGCACCACGCCAGCGAGGGAATTATGGTCGGTAATCGCTATCGCTTGCAGACCCAGCTCTGCGGCACGCGTCACCATTTCTTCGGGGTGGGAGGCACCGCGCAGGAATGTAAAATTGCTGGTCGTGCAAAGTTCGGCGTAACTCATGCGAATTCGCCTTGAACGAACCAGCCGGGGTTTTGGGGAGTATAAAACAGCCATAGCCGGCGGCCTTGACGTGTTTCGATGACCCAGTAATCGCGCACGCCGCTGCGCCAGCTGTCCTCCTCTAGCCACCATTCTGGCGCGATGCGTTCGGGGCCTGTGCTGCGTGCGGTGGCTAAGGACATGCGCCGCCAACGGAAGTGTTTTGGCGGGATCGGGGTTTCTGGCGCGCCGAGCAAAGGATTGGGTGGAAAGATATGCAGCGGACGCGGGCGTATGTTTACCCACGAGCGTTCTGGCATGGAGTAGGCGGCGGGGGCGATGAGGAAACTACGTTCGGGGATATGGCTGTCAGCGGGCAGAAAGCGCTGCACATTTTCTAGCCCGATGCGCGTGCCGATGCGGGTGATCAGATCATCGAGACGGTCCTTGCTCCCTGTTGAGACGTGGCTGAGTTGCTGCACGGGCATGGGTTCGACCTGCACGGCTTCAAGGCGCATTTGGTCTATGCCGTAGCCTGCGTCCACATCGCTTATGCCGCGCTCGAACAGGGGCAAAATGCGTGCAGCCTCGCGCATGGGGCGGGCGAGGCGCAGTTCGACCTGTTGGCTGTCCTGATCAACGCGCCGCAGGGTGAGGCAGAGAATGCGCGCGCCTGTTTCGCGCGCTTTGAGTTTAGCGCAAAGTTGGACCAGCAGGCGTTCTGTGCCCGCCAAGACATCGCTGCTGATCCCGATAGGCTCGGGCAGGGTCATGCGCACGCCATAATGAGGCGGATCTTTGAGCGGGGTGATTTGCTCGGGCTGATACCCGAGCGCTTGATCGAGGCGCATGAGCAGGGAGGGACCGAAGCGGCGGGTGAGCGGCGCGCGCGCGGCATTTGCCAAATCGCCGATGCTGCGCAGGCCAAGGCGGCCAAGGGCGGTGGCTGTTTTTTCCTCAAGGCGCAGGGCCGCCACGGGGAGGCCTTTGAGCGCGTCCAGAGCGCCGCCAATTGGTGCGCTACCCTCGCCGTGACGCGCCAACGCCCATGCCGCGCCGCGAGAATCGCCAAGGCCAATGCGGGCGCCTATGCCTGCACGTGAAAGCCGTTGGCGCATATCCATCAGCAGCTCTGCTTCGCCGCCGAACAGATGGGCTGTGCCTGTGATATCAAGGACCAAACCGTCCTCGTCCTCAAGCCCGACCCAAGGACAATAGCGCACGGCCCAGCGGCGCAAGGCATGTTGAAAGCGCAGATCATCGCGCGGATCGGCAGGGCGGCTTTGCAGATCAGGGCAGAACGCGCGCGCATCGGAAAACGGCATGCCGCGCGACAGGCCAAGGTGTTCGGCCGCGCTATTCAGGCAATAAATCCGGTTGGTATTGCCCAAAGTGTGCGTCAACGCGAATGGCCCCTCTATCGGGCGCATCCGTAAAACGCGATCACTCGCCAGCCGGGGAAACCAGATGGAGACGACGCGACGCTGTATCCCATCGAACATGCCAAGACCTTAATGTTCCTGATTTGTTCTTAATAAGTTCCCAACGCTGCAGAGTCGAGTCCGCAGGCTCTGAAAACGGATCGAAAAGTGGTGCGCAGTGCCAGCGGGATTCGGCGGCGTTGCTGCCCATACCCTCGGAAATCAAACACAGGCCGGTAGATTTCCCTGCCTTTGCAGAGAGTTGCAAGCGCCGTCCCTGAATGAGGCTAAGAGGTTCGCTGATCTCTTGGATGACCAAGGGGACGGCACTATCGCGCAGGGCCTCTTCGGCAACGGCAAGGCCCTCGATCTGGTCTTTTACCTGCGCGACGAGTAATCTGGAGGGATCAAAAAAGGCATTAAGTCCTAATGGGTTAATGCTCTCGGGTCTCCATGCGTCGCGAATCCACAGAACTGGCCCTTGCACGCCGGCGGCGCAGATAGCGGCGAGCGTGGCATTGCCCGGACCGCTGGCTTCGTGGACACGGGCTGGTTTCAGGGGGAATGATTTGGCGAAGTCTTGGCTCATTGGATTTACCTATCGCAAATGCGCGCGGCTTCAAACAGGGAGGTTGTAGATCGCGCGCATGTTCTTAGGTTTAACGGGCGTGAAACCTAGGAAAAGCTAAAGTTCATGGCCAATACGGCGGTAAAACACGGGCTGGGGGGCCTTAGCAAAGCATTGACGCAGAAAGCAACCTGCCTGTGATTGGGGGGCGGTTTGGGTGTTAAGGCTCTAGAACTTAGTGCGAATGCCCGTGCCCATGATCGTCTTCATCGAGAGAGCCGTGGATAGCAAATTGATCAAGGCTCGCCTCGCGCGCCTCGATTGCGCGAAAGGCCTCGCGCACGCCTGCATCCGTCAATTCGCGTGATACGGCCAGCACGGTGTTCGCGTCCTGCTCATCGCAAAGGTCTGACATCTGGCGCAATTCCTCAGCAGCGACGGGCAGGGCCTGTTCTAGCGAGGGTGCGCCATAGATATCGACAAAATGCTGGGCGAGTGCAAGGGTCAGGGCCTCGATCTCGTTCGGTTCTACTTGCGTGACGGCGACGAAACTGACGCGGCCAAAGGTTTCTACGCCCAGCCAGCCATTGCTGAATGCCTGACGCGCCTTGCCGACCAAATCACCGCTGCCCCAATCGGAGAATTCAAACCCCCCGGAAATGCACCACTCGCCCGTGCGGGCGGGGACGTGAAAGACGTTCATATCGCTTTCGTCAAAATGAATGGCGCGGGCGAGTTTCATGTCAATGTGTCTCCAGAACAGAAGTGAGGGGGATCAAACAAGTTTTTGCTGCATCGTCGCGCAGGAGCATGCCGAAATTTTCGTCAACGCCTAAAAAGACACCAGATTGCCCCGCGTTTTCAATGGGATCACCCATGCCATGCGCAAGGCCGCGCCAGTCCTTGTGCAAAGGCGCGACGCCCTCGTCCAGCCAGCGGTTAATCCCGACCAGCGAGTGTTTGACCCATGATTCAAGCAGTGCGGCGGCGTCCACTTCGACGCAGCCCTCCGCATATAGCGTGGTCTGATCGGGTGTCAGGCCCGTGTCATCGCTTTCGGGCCAAAGCGGCAATTCTAGCCCTACGACAAGCCAATCCGGTTCCACCTCCGGATCAGTGCCGGAGGCGGCAATGCGGAAACGCCCGCAGCTTGCGCCATTGATGCGCAGGCCGCCGTTCCAATCGAGGTGCACCGCGACCTCAGGAGGGGCCAGCGCGCCAAGGGCGTTTTGAAAGCCGACACCGCAGAGCGGCAGGATCGCCATGCCCTCTTTCAGCGCTACATCGGGCGCGAAAACGATGGCGGCGCGCAGCATGTTCGCGCCGAGATTATAGACAACCAGCCCCGCATCGCAGCCTTTGATCGCCTCGATGCAGGCCTTGTCGAACGGGTCTGTGCGCCCCTCGACAGACTGGCCATTGAACAGCGGTGGAAAGCTGGGCGTGCTCATGCCTGACCCGCTGCAATCATCGCTTTGGCGACTGCGCGGAACGCCTGCGCCTGCGCGCTTTCGGGTTTGGACACAACGATGGGTGCGCCGCCGTCTGCGGCCATGCGAATGTCCAGATGCAGCGGGATTTCCGCGAGCAAAGGCACGCCTAATTTCTCTGCTTCCAGAGCGACGCCGCCGTGACCGAAGACATGTTCCTCGTGACCACAAGCCGAGCAAATATGCGTGCTCATGTTTTCGATCATCCCCAGTATGGGCGTGCCAAGCTGGTTGAACATATCAATGCCTTTGCGCGCATCCAGAAGGGCGACGTCCTGCGGGGTGGAAACGATGATAGCACCGTCCACATGGGCCTTTTGTGCGAGGGTCATTTGCACGTCCCCCGTGCCCGGCGGCAGATCGACGATCAGCACATCCAGCGCCCCCCACTGCACCTGCATCATCATCTGCTGCAAAGCGCCCATAAGCATTGGTCCACGCCAGACAACTGCTTGATCTTCGTTGGTCATAAGGCCGATGGACATCATGGTGACGCCGTAATTGCGCAGCGGTAAAATGAGTTTGCCATCAGGGCTTTGCGGGCGCCCCGACACGCCAAGCATGCGCGGCTGCGAGGGGCCGTAGACATCTGCATCCAGCATGCCGACGCGGCGACCTTCGGCTGCCAGCGCGCAGGCGAGATTTGAGGCGACGGTGGATTTACCGACGCCGCCTTTGCCGGACGCAATCGCAATGATGCGGTCCACACCGGGAATTTTCTCGGGGCCTTTGGGCTGGGCGGAGCGGCTTGGCTTGAGATCGGGTGGCGGCGCTTTTTCGCTATGGGCGGTCATCACGACAGAGACGGATGTCGCGCCGAGGGCGGTGAGTTTCGCCTCGGCTTCGGCCTTCACCGGCAAATATGGCTCCGGACTGGCGACCTCCATGACGAATCGCACGGCCCCGTCATCGACGTTCAACGCGCGCACAAGGCCCGCTGCGACCATGTCGGTGCCGGATGGATCGTTGACCTCTTTCAGGCAGGCCAATACCTCTTCGCGAGAAATAGTCACTTATGCGCCGTCGATCTTGCCGGTGACGACATGCTCAAGCGCAATCCCGTCGATGGTCAGAACCATTTTGGCCTCAAAGCTCTTGCCGCTTGTGCCCTCTGCAGTGCGCATCGCCTCTTCTATGGCTTGCTGAGATGTGACCCCCACCTGTTTGAGAAACTTACGCATGGACATGTTAAAGTCTTCGCTCACGGGCTTGGTCCTTCCTTTGATAAGCAATGTTGACGTGGTGACCCTAGCGCTCTTAGGCTGATGTGCAACCGTATGCGCACAGGCGGGGGCCGCGATGTTGAAAAAAATCTGTCTTGCTATGAGTCTCTTTTGCACGCCTGCGCTGGCGAATGAGAACGCTTTTAATTTGAGCGCGCCTAAGGCGTTGGTCGACACGGGGTTTTTCAAACATTTGCTGCCGCGGTTTTCGCTCAAGACCGGGATCAGGATTACTTTGAACGAGGATGCAGGCGCTGTGGCTTTTGGTGCGGATGGCAGGCCGGCGTTTCGGCAAGGTGATCAGATATGGCATTTTCAGGGGAGCGATGCTGCTCCTGCACTGCGCTTTGAGGACTGGTTGTTTTCAGATGTGGGGAAGGGGACGATTGAAGGCTTCAAACCCGGCGGGACGCAGTTGTTTTCCACAGATATTGTCGTCGCTGCGGTGGAGGACGTGTTCGAAATCACCGGCGATACGGTACTTGGCGAGAAGGTGTCGTTGGGCAAATGCGGGCGCTGCCATGTGGTGAACGAGCAGAACAAGATGAAGGCGATCGGCTCGACGCCTTCCTTTGCTTTGATGCGCAGCTTTGACGATTGGGAGGCGCGGTTCACCGCGTTCTACGTGCTCAAACCGCACGCCGCCTTTACCCAGATCGAAGATGTGACAGCCCCTTTTGCAGAGAACCTGCCGTCACCGATTTCGCCGATCGAGCTGACGCTGGCTGAGGTCGAGGCAATCGTCGCCTACGTCGCTTCGATCGAGCCGGCGGACCTTGGCGCGCCAATCCAGATTCAGTGATCCTTGCGCTTGGAAAAATAATCCTCCGAGGTGCGCACGCGCGGGCGTTCCTTGCCTTGGAACGGATTATTCTCTGAATGATACTGCGCCTGAATACGGCAATTGTCGCACATCTGGATCATTTTAGCCGCTTCCGAGGTGGCGAACATATGATGATTGCCTGCCAGTTTTTCGGTGATCTTTTCAACGGTGGATTTCACCCCGAACAGCGTGCCGCATTCGATGCAGGCAAAAGGTTCTTCTTCGTGCATGACCTTTTGCGTATATGCGGCGTCGGTGAGATCGAGCTGCGGCGCGAGGGTGATCGCTTTCTCGGGGCAGATATTGCTGCAAAGACCACATTGCAGGCAGGCATCCTCTTGGAAGCGCAATTGCGGTTTGTCATCATTATCGCCAAGCGCACCGGAGGGGCAAAGCGACACGCAAGACAGGCACAGCGTGCAGGCTTCGGTATCGACAACGATTGCGCCGTAGGGTGCGCCAGCGGGCAGGGTAATGACCTCCGCCTCCGGCTGGATCGCCTTTGCGCTAAGACGTGCGACTTGGCGCCGGCTGCCCATCGGCAGGATAGGATCGACATGCAGCGGATTGGATGCACCTTCGTCCAGCAAATCGCAGAGCATGTCGGGGTCATTCGGGTCAAGCAGTTGCACCGCCGTCTCGCCAGCGACCGCGCGGGCCAGCTCGGCTTGGGGTAGGATCACGTCAACTTCGGCCTTGGGCGAAATCAGGATATCCACCTGCGCAAAGCCGCAAGCGAGCGCAGCGAGCATTTCCGCATGGCCAAAACCTGAAATAGCGTCGACTTCGAGCGGGATCACATCGGCGGGCAAACCACGCGAGAAACGCGCAGCAAGGGAAATCATTTCATTGCCGTGGCTGGCGTCATGCACGAGCAGGCGCGGGGCAGTGCCCCCTGCGCTGCGATAGGTCCCAGCCAAGGTGCTGAGGCGGCGAAAGATCGTGTCTACAGGTGGCGCATCATAGGTGATCGCGCCAGAGGGACATACAGCAGAACAAGAGCCGCAGCCTGCGCAGATCATAGGATCGATCGCGACATGCTCGCCTGCTGAAATGATGGCACCTGTCGGGCAGACGTTGAGGCAGTTGGAACAGGCAGGCTGCTCTGCGCGGCTATGGGCGCACAGGCTGGTTTCCAAACGCACATAAAGCGGCTTTTCGAAGGTGCCGATCAGTTGCGAGGCCTCAAGCGTCGCCGCTGCCACGGCGGCGGCGTAGCCGGGATCTGCGCGCAGGTAACCCTCGCGCTTTTCGGGGGCCTGAACCAGCGCGGTTTCGCCTGTCAAATCAAGTATAATATCGCACTCGGAGGTGGCGCCATTCAATGGATCGCTTAGCCCGAAAGCGCCGCGTCCGCCGGGGGTGATTTGCTGCAATCCGTCGAACTTTACCTTGAAACTACCCAGCGCGCCGCTGACATGTTTGATGCGCCCGAGTACCACGTCAAAGCGGCGATCCGTTGGTATGTCATCCGCGCTCTCAAGCAGGACAGTGACCGCTAGAATATCGCAAAGCTCGCTGGCGGCCTGAAGCGCCACCGCGCCGCCAAGGATCAAACAAGTGCCCTCTGAAGTGATGTCAACGGACTTGCCCATGGGCAGTTCCAACGCCGCCTCTGCGGCGAGCGCGGCCATCTTTGGTGCGCCCTCCCCGACGCCCCAGCCTGCGCGATCACGCAGGTCGACAAAGCCGGGGCTGTCAATCTCTAATTCTTCGGCAAGCTCTTCAAATCGCTGGCGTTCTTGTTGGCAAGCGATGATCGCATTGCCGCCCTGCAGCTCTTTTGCCGCACTATCGAGCTGATCCATGCACAGACTGGAATAGACGCGCGAACAGGTCAACCCGCTGGCCTTGGAGATCCGATCTGCGTCAATATTTTGACTGCCGAGGCAGTCGCATAGAACCAGCGTTTTCGTCATGTTGTCCCCTCAGGAGTCGCAGAAAGATATCGTGAAATGGCACCTTAGCGCACGTACGTTACAGGCAGGCTAGTCGTGATTCTTCCCTTTGGTAAACCAGTTAAAGCAGATTGGGCGCAGGATGCTAAAATGTCGCAGGGGGGCTGGTGTGGCCCTTGAATACATTCAGTAAATTGAAGATGTTGACCTAAATCCCTTAAATTATTGGCCCGAGGGCAGCTGCAGGATTTCCGTTACACGATAGCTGCGCTGCAGCAATTTCGGGGCTCACATTTTCGTAACGCTTCGGGCGCAAAAACTGCTTTGCGAAAGGGGGGGCGTCGTGCATCTTGATCGCCTCATGTATGACTCCGAGAAACAGATTGGCACCGCCGCAGAGGTGAGCATTTCGATGCCGCTGGGTATCGTCGTGCGCCGCATGCCTGGCGTGACGCGCTGGGCCGCGCATGTCTGGAAGGCGGTTGCCGTCCTGCCCGGTGCCGGAGAGGCGCATTGGAAAGAGATGCGCCGCGACGGCGACGCGATCGAGTATCACGCAGGCACTTTGACGCTGGAATTGTTCCGCACTGATACGGAAGCGTATTTGCAGGGCATCACCTCGCGCACGCCGTCGATCTATGTGGTGATGCGCGAAGCCGAAGATGATGCGCCGCTGGATATGCTGCTGGCCACCGCATCGCCCTATGAGGCGCAGGATTACGCAGACACTGGCGAAGAGTTGGTGGAAAAGGTGCCGATGCCCGAGGGTTTGGTCGCCTGGATTCGCGAATTTATTGAACGGCACCATGAGGATGAAGTTTTCGTCAAACGCCGCCGCAACAAGGCGCGGGTCGATTTGAAGGAAGAGGGCATCGGAGATGCGCGCATTCGCCAAACCTCGGACGTGTATCGCGCACCAGCCTCCAAAAAGGGGGCCTTGCATTGAGCGTTGAGCAGAATTTCTGGTCCCGCCGCAAAGCTGCGGTCGAGGCTGAACAACAGGCCGAGAGCGCCGCACTCGAGGCTGATGCGCTCGCCGCCGAGCACGCGGTGCTGGAAGAAAAGAGCGACGCAGAGATTTTGGCAGAGCTGGATTTGCCCGATCCCGACACAATGGGAAAGGGCGATGATTTTTCGGTCTTCATGAAGCAGATCGTGCCGGACCGCATTCGCCGCCGCGCGCTGCGCACCTTGTGGCGCACCAATCCGGTGCTCGCCAATGTGGATATGCTGGTCGATTACGGCGAAGATTTCACCGACTCCGCGATGGTGATCGAAAACATGCAGACCGCTTATCAGGTGGGCAAGGGCATGTTGAAGCACATCGAAGAAATGGCGCGCCAGGCGGAAGAGGACGAGGTCGAAATCGAGGCGTTAGAGCCTGATTTGGACGAGAACACTGTCGATGACGAAGACGTCCTTATGGCCAGCGACGACATTGAAAACGACACCTATCATTATGAAGACCCTGATCAAGACGACGCGCAAGAGGACTTGGCACAAGCAGCCTTCACCCCGCGCCGCATGAAATTTACCGTTGAGGACAGAGCGTGAGCGCAGCACAAGACATAAAAGCCACCACGGAAGATCGCCTGCGGGCTGATCTTTACAATTTTTTGGGCCTGATGCTTTCGGGGCCACCAGATCAGCTTTTGCTTGATCAATGCGTTGGGCTTTCTGGCGACGAGAGCGAGCTGGGTAAAGCCATCAGTGCTTTGGCGCGGGTTGCCCGTGTGAGCAAGCCTAAGGGCGTCGAGAGCGAATTCAACGCGCTTTTCATCGGCCTCGGGCGCGGTGAATTGCTGCCCTATGCCAGCTATTATCTAACCGGTTTTCTCAATGAAAAGCCGCTTGCGACACTGCGCACCGACATGCTCGCCAAGGGAATGAGCCGTGCGGCCAACGTGTTCGAGCCGGAGGACAATATCGCCTCCTTGATGGAGATGATGGGTTCGATGATCGTGGGGCGCTTTGGCAGTGCTGCCTCGCTCAATGATCAAAAGGTGTTCTTCAATAAACACATCGCACCATGGGCGAGCCATTTCTTCACGGATCTGGAGGGCGCCAAGAATTCAGTGCTTTACGCCTCGCTTGGCAGCGTGGGCCGTGCGTTCATGGAGATCGAACGCGAAGCATTTCGTATGACCGCAGGCTAAATTCAGGCTCTGCATTTAACCGGCGGGGATGCCCGCCATAACACAGGGAGGGAGACATCCCATGACCAAGGAAAAGCAAGGCGCAAGCCGGCGCGATTTTCTGAAACTGGCCGGAACCACCGCGCCAGTGGCAGCCGTGGCACTGGCCAGCGGCGTGACGGGGGCAGAAGCACAGCCCGTCGATCTGGCATCTGAAGTGATGCAGGACACGGTGCACACCCGCGCCTATCTCGAAAGCACCCGCTTCTAGGCGCTGCTTTTACACGACTCTATGCCTGATGCGACTGGTTGCGTGACGCCCGACTGCAAAAGGATTTTCGAAACCCCAGCCACCTTTTAGGGGCAGCAAGGGAGAATAAAATGCTTAGGAAAAAGACCAACGGGGTTGCGCGACGCCCCCAGCGGACCGGTATCCTGTCTGATATGGCGGAAACATCCGTCGACCGCCGTGCGTTTCTGCGCGGCTCCGGCCTTGCCATTGGTGGCCTTGCCGCCATTTCCGCGACCGCAGGCTCCGTGACCCGCGCCGATGCGGCAAGCGCAGCGACCGGCTCTGTCGAGACGGTGAAATCCGTTTGCACACACTGTTCAGTCGGCTGCACGGTTATTGCCGAAGTGGCGAACGGCGTCTGGACGGGGCAAGAGCCCGGTTGGGACAGCCCCTTCAACCTTGGTGCGCATTGCGCCAAAGGTGCCGCAGTACGCGAGCATGCTCACGGTGAGCGCCGCTTGAAGTACCCGATGAAAAAAGAAGGCGGTGAGTGGAAGCGCATCTCCTGGGAGCAGGCGATCGACGAGATCGGCGACGGCATGATGAAGATCCGCGAAGAAAGCGGTCCTGATTCCGTCTACTGGCTCGGCTCTGCCAAGCACAACAATGAACAAGCCTATCTGTTCCGCAAGTTCGCCGCCTATTGGGGCACGAACAATGTGGATCATCAGGCACGGATTTGTCACTCGACCACGGTTGCGGGCGTAGCGAACACATGGGGCTACGGTGCCATGACCAACAGCTACAATGACATCCACAACTCCAAAGCCATTTTCATCATCGGCGGCAACCCCGCCGAGGCGCATCCGGTTTCCCTGCTGCACCTGCTGAAGGCGAAAGAGCAGAACAACGCCCCCGTGATCGTTTGCGATCCGCGCTTCACGCGCACTGCGGCCCATGCGGACGAATTCGTGCGCTTCCGCCCCGGTACGGACGTGGCACTGGTCTGGGGTATTTTGTGGCACATCTTCGAAAACGGTTGGGAGGACAAAGAGTTCATCCGCACCCGTGTTTGGGGCATGGATCAGATCAAGACCGAAGTGGCCAAGTGGACACCCGAAGAGGTCGAGCGCGTCACAGGCGCACCCGGCTCGCAGCTCAAGCGCGTAGCGCGCACGCTGGCCAACAACCGTCCCGGCACAGTTATCTGGTGCATGGGCGGCACGCAGCACACCAGCGGCAATAACAATACGCGTGCGTATTGTGTGCTTCAACTGGCGCTGGGCAACATGGGCACATCTGGCGGCGGTACCAACATCTTCCGTGGCCACGACAACGTGCAAGGCGCGACGGACCTTGGTGTCCTTTCGCATACGCTTCCGGGCTATTATGGCTTGTCCAAAGGCGCGTGGGCGCATTGGGCGCGTGTCTGGGGTGAGGATGCAGATTGGCTTGGTGGCCAGTTCGCCAAGACCACGGGCGTGGACGGCAAGGAAAAATCGCTTCAGAACCTCACCGGTATTCCGGTGTCGCGCTGGATCGACGGCGTCCTTGAAGACCCGGACAACATGGATAACCCCGACAAGGTGCGCGCTATGGTACTTTGGGGTCACGCACCAAACTCGCAGACCCGCCAGAAGGAAATGAAGACCGCGATGGAGCAGCTCGATATGCTGGTCGTCGTCGATCCCTTCCCCACGGTTTCTGCGGTGCTGCATGATCGCACGGATGGCGTTTACCTGTTGCCTGCTTGTACCCAGTACGAGACGCGCGGCTCTGTGACGGCATCCAACCGCTCGATCCAGTGGCGTGACCGCGTGATCGAGCCGCTGTTCGAGAGCAAGCCTGACGAAGTGATCATTGCGAAGCTGGCTAAGAAATTCGGCTTTGCGGATCGTTTGCTGCGCAACATCGAAATGGACGACGACGAAACACCCAATGTTGAAAGCATCACGCGTGAATTCAACAGCGGCATGTGGACTGTCGGCTACACGGGCCAATCTCCAGAGCGCATCAAGATGCACATGGCAAACCAGCACACGTTCGATAGAACAACGCTGCAAGCCATTGGCGGCGAAGCGGATGGCGATTACTACGGTATGCCATGGCCGTGCTGGGGCACTCCAGAGATGAAGCACCCGGGCACACCCAACCTCTATGACATGTCCAAACGTGTCTCTGAGGGTGGCCTGACGTTCCGTGCACGTTTCGGCGTGGAGCGCGATGGCGACAACCTGCTGGCCGAGGGCGTGGCCTCGTTGGATTCGGATATCCAGGATGGATACCCCGAGTTCACGATGCAAATGCTCATGGACCTTGGTTGGGACGGCGAATTAACGGCGGAAGAGCGCGCAGCGATCGACGCTGTAGCTGGTCCAAAGACCAACTGGAAAACCGATCTTTCGGGCGGTATCCAGCGGGTCGCGATTGCACATGAAATGGCACCCTTCGGGAACGCCAAGGCACGCGCGGTCGTCTGGACTTTCCCGGATCCGATTCCGGTCCACCGTGAGCCGCTCTATACCAACCGCCGTGATCTTGTTGAGGATTACCCAACCTATGAGGACCGCCATTCGTATCGTTTGCCGACCCTCTATGCGTCGATCCAGAAGCAGGATTTCTCGAAAGAGTACCCAATGATCCTCACCTCCGGCCGTTTGGTCGAATATGAGGGCGGCGGCGATGAGACCCGCTCGAACCCATGGCTTGCAGAATTGCAGCAGGACATGTTCGTCGAGATCAACACGCGCGATGCCAATAACCTTGGTGTACGTGACGGGGCGCAAGTCTGGGTGGAGGGCCCCGAGGGCGGCAAGGTCAAAGTTATGGCCATGGTCACCCAGCGGGTCGGCGAGGGCGTTGCCTTCATGCCGTTCCACTTTGGTGGTCACATGGAAGGCGTGGACCTGCGGGACAAATATCCCGACGGCGCCGATCCTTACGTGCTTGGCGAATCCACCAACACCGCACAGACCTATGGCTATGATTCAGTGACCCAGATGCAGGAGACTAAAGCCACTCTCTGCAAAATCTGGGCAGCATAAGGGAGAATGAGACATGGCACGAGCTAAGTTTCTCGTAGACGCTGAACGCTGCATCGAATGCAACGCCTGCGTAACCGCTTGTAAGAACGAGCATGAGGTCCCTTGGGGCATCAACCGGCGCAAGGTCGTCACCATCAATGACGGCTCCCCGGGCGAGCGTTCGATCTCGGTCGCATGTATGCACTGCTCGGATGCGCCGTGCATGGCGGTCTGTCCGACTGATTGCTTCTACCAGAACGAGGAAGGGGTGGTTCTTCACTCCAAAGACCTCTGCATCGGGTGTGGTTATTGCTTCTACGCGTGCCCGTTTGGCGCGCCGCAATTCCCGCAAGCGGGCAATTTCGGATCACGCGGCAAGATGGACAAATGCACTTTCTGTGCGGGTGGTCCTGAGGAAACGCATTCCACCGCCGAATTCGCCAAATATGGCCGCAATCGGATCGCGGAAGGCAAATTGCCGATCTGTGCCGAGATGTGTGCGACCAAGGCGCTTTTGGCAGGGGACGGCGACGTCGTATCCGGCATCTACCGTGAGCGCGTCGTTGCGCGTGGCTTCGGTTCTGGCGCTTGGGGCTGGGGCTCTGCCTACGGTCGTCAGGATGGCTAAAGCACCCTTTCTGCTTTGAAAGGAAGGGGGCGGTCCGCATTGGATCGCCCTCTTTCACGACATTTCTTTTCCTTTGAGGAGCCGTCATGCTACGCGCCATTCTCGCTCTATTGCTCACACTGACGTTTCTGTCCTCCGCCTCTGCACAAAGCGAAGGAATGGCCCAGCCTGACCGCTCTGCGACAGGCGGCGCACAGACACTTGAAGATATCATGGCGCGCCAGCGCGGTGAGAAAATTGATGATAGCTTCCGGCGCGGTGACACGGGCGCGGATGCAGCAGCGGCGCTGGTAGGCCAGCTTGGAACGCGCGGTGGGGCCTCTGACCCCGAACTCTGGCGCGCCTTAAGGTTCGGCTCGGCTGATATACGCACGCAATACGGCGGCCCTGCGGCTGGCGTGCTTATTCAGGACGGTGGCATGCGCTGGCTGGAGTTTCGCAACGGTCCGCTGAAAACCTATGGTGCTTACTTGCTTGGCATAACTCTTGTTCTACTGGCACTGTTCTATTTCATTCGCGGAAAAATTCGTATTGACGGCGAAAAGACCGGACGCACCATCGAGCGTTTCAAATCTTTTGAGCGCTTTGGCCACTGGCTGCTGGCTGGCTCGTTCATCATTCTTGGCATCACCGGCCTGATCGTTCTATTCGGGCGAAAAGTGCTGATACCGCTCTTCGGTCATGAGGCGTTTTCGCCCATCGCGATTGGCTCCAAATGGGTGCACAACAATGTTTCATGGGCCTTTATCATCGCGTTGGTGATGATTTTCGCGATGTGGGTCGTGCACAATCTGCCCCACAAAAGCGATCTGAAATGGCTTGCGCAGGGCGGCGGTATTTTCTCCAAGGGTAAACATCCGCCTGCCAAAAAGTTCAACGCGGGGCAAAAATTGATATTCTGGTCGGTGATCGTGCTCGGGGGGTCTATCGCTGCGTCAGGCCTGTCGCTGATGTTCCCCTTCGATCTGCCCATGTTTGCGGTGACGTTCGAGAAGCTGAACGCGCTGGGCTTGCCGCAACTCCTTGGCCTCGGCGAGCTGCGTACGACGCTCGCCCCGCATGAGGAAATGCAATATGCCCAAGCATGGCATGCGATCGTCAGCTTCGTTCTGATCGCCATCGTCTTTGCCCATATCTACATCGGCTCCGTCGGAATGGAGGGTGCATATGACGCCATGGGCAGCGGTCAAGTCGAAGAGCAATGGGCGCGCGAGCACCACTCGCTCTGGGTGGAAGAGGTGAAAGCAAAAGAAGGCGGCGTGCAAAAAGACGCGACGCCTGCTGAGTGAATGCGGGCGGCGGCGCTGATCGCTCTGCTGCTCTACGCGCCGCCCCTCGCGGCGCAAGATTTCTACACGCTCAAAGGACACGGCGGCCCGATCATGGATATCGCCGTGTCGCCAAGCGGGCAGATCGCTACCGCCAGTTTTGACAACGCCGTTGGCGTCTGGCGCGGGCTGGTCCCCACTTGGTTCGACGGGCATGAAGCAGCGGTGACAACGGTGCGCTTCATGAATGATGATATCGTGTTGTCGGGGGGTGATGATTTCGCGCTGCGCCTTTGGGATATATCCGCACCCGAAAATAGTCGGATCATCGGCCATCACACCGCGAAAATTCTTGCCATTGACGTCAGTGCGCAACTTATCGCGTCAGCCAGTTGGGACGCGCGCATTGGCCTTTGGCCGGTTGGCGCTGGCGAACCTGTGTTCCTCAAAGGGCATCGCCAAGGGGTCAACGACATTGCCTTCAGCGCCGACGGCACGCGGCTCTATTCGGTGTCCGTCGATGGCACGATCCGCATCTGGGACACGGCGACAGGCGATGAAGTGCAAAAGCTCACGTCGCACGGGTTCGGTATCAACGAAATGGTCCTGAACGAGGCGGATGGCTGGCTTGCTTATGGCGCAATCGACGGCGGCACGCGGTTCATTGATCCGCACAGCGGCAAGGTTCTTGCCGATTTCACACTGGGCCGGCGGCCCATTCTGGCGATGAGCTATGACAAAGCGTCCAAGCAACTCGCAGTCGGGGACGGTGAGGGCTATATCATGGTGATCGACACCACCCGCTTTGAAATCACCCGCGATTTTCGCGCCACCAAACGTGGCCCAATCTGGGCGCTGGCGTTTTCGAGCAACGGCCAGAACATCCACGCCGGCGGGATCGAGGACATCCTTTATTCTTGGCCCATTGAGACGCTCGATGCGCATGGGCAGATGGGCGGCGCCAAGCGTAGTTTTCTCGAAGATCCGAAAACGCTGCCCAATGGCGAGCGGCAGTTCAAACGCAAATGCTCTATCTGCCATGCGCTAGGGCAGAGCAGCGCGCGCAAGGCGGGGCCGAGCTTGCATGACCTCTTCGGGCGGCGCGCGGGGACTGTGACGGATTATTCCTATTCCGATGTGCTAAAAGGCTCCGATATCATCTGGTCAGAGGCGACGATAAATGGTCTATTCGACATAGGCCCCGATCACTTTATTCCGGGGTCGAAAATGCCGATGCAGCGGATCGTGAAACAACAAGATCGCAGCGATCTTATCGAGTATTTACGCGATGCCACATCGCAAGGAGGAAATTGAAATGAAAGTCATGCTAAGCGCCTTTGTCGCCATCGCAGTGATCGCAATCGGATCGAATATGATCCTGATGCAAGCGGGCTTTTCCAGTCAGGATCGCACCACCGGCTCTGCCGTTCGGATCGACTGAACATCTCTCTTTTTAGAAAAGCGGGCGCGCCATGAACGAGATTTGGGCCGGATTAGAGGCCGCGTTCTGGTTAATCATCACGCTTGACGCCGATCTGGTGGAGATCACTTTGCGCTCGCTTCACGTAAGTTTGAGTGCGCTGGTGATTGCGTCCTGCATTGCACTTCCCTTTGGCGCGTGGCTGGCGATCCGCCGCTTTCGCTATCGACGTACCGCGATAGCGGTTCTCAACGCTTTGATGGGGCTTCCCCCTGTCGTGGTTGGGCTGATTGTATATCTGTTATTAAGCCGTTCTGGCCCTTTCGGAGTCATGGGTTTGCTGTTCACCCCGAGCGCGATGATCATCGCGCAGGTGATCATCATTACGCCGCTCATCGCCTCGATCACCCATCAAGCGATGCGTGAATTGTGGTCGGAATACCATGATTTGCTGATTTCGCTGAACACTACCAGACGCCAGCGTATTGTCACGCTGATCTGGGATGGTCGGCGCGCGCTGCTCACGGCGGCGCTTGCAGGCTTTGGCCGCGCCATTGGCGAAGTTGGCGCGATCATGATTGTGGGCGGCAACATTGATCACGCCACACGCGTGCTCACCACAGCGATTGCACTAGAAACGGGAAAGGGCGATTTCGCCCTCGCGCTTGGGCTGGGTTTTGTGCTCATCGCGTTGGCACTGGCGGTTAATTTCATGATTCATGCCCTGTCGCGCACAGAGCGGGAGGGCACGTGGTGAGCCTGACCCTATCGCTCGAAAATGCCGTCGTGCGCCGCCGTGGCAAGGCCATTCTGGGCCCGATAGATATCTCTCTTGAAGAGCTACATTTTACGATTGTTCTGGGGCCAAACGGTTCGGGAAAGACTACATTGCTGCGCGTTCTGCACGGGGTCGAGCGACTCTCGGGCGGCACCCTCTCGCTCTCCAAGCCGGGCGAGCATGCGCGCCGCGCGCAGGCCTATGTGTTTCAAAGCCCGATCATGCTGCGCCGCTCCGTGCGTGCAAATCTGGCCTATCCACTGCAATTGCTTGGCTGTCCCAAGGCCGAGATCGAGGCGAAAGTCGCCACGTGGGCGCGGCGCATCAGCCTTGGCGATGCACTCGAGCGTCCTGCGCCGCGCCTGTCGGGCGGGGAAAAGCAAAAACTCGCACTCGCGCGTGCGCTGATCCGCGACCCCGAAGTGCTGTTTCTGGACGAACCCTGCGCTAATCTGGATGGTCGCTCCACCCGTGAGATCGAGACGTTGCTGCTTGAGGCACACGCGCAGGGCACCCGCGTGATAATGACGACCCACGACCTTGGCCAAGCGAAACGCCTTGCGAGTGACGTGATCTTTTTGTTGAATGGAGCGGTGCATGACGCAGGGTTAGCCGAGTCGTTCTTTGAGCGTCCAAACACTGCGCAGGCACAGGCATTCTTGAGAGGAGATATCGTAGAATGATCCGTGCATTTGCTATCCTGGCCCTTATTTTTGGCGGAGCGGCGCAGGCCGAAACCATGAAAATGGCCGTGACCACCAGCTTTCACAACTCTGGCCTGTCGGAGGTTTTGCTGCCTGCGATCAAGGACGAGACCGGGCTGGATGTTCAGCTTCTCGTCGTCGGCACGGGCCAGGCCTTGCGCCTTGGCCAAGCGGGGGATGTGGATGCGATTCTTGTGCATTCCAAAGCCGCTGAGGAGGCATTCGTCGCCGATGGCTACGGCACGCACCGCCGCGAGATCATGTATAATGATTTTGTCTTTATCGGCCCCGAAGTGGACGGTGCGGCGGCAGCAGATGCGGATAGCGCGGCGGACGCCTTGCAGCGCATCGCGGCAGCAAGTGCGCCGTTCGTTTCGCGCGGCGATGACAGCGGCACGCATAAAAAGGAACTCTCGCTTTGGAGGGCGGCGGATCTGGATGTGGGCAGCTTTGGCGAGTGGTATAAATCCGTCGGCTCGGGCATGGGTGCGAGCCTTAATACAGCGGCGGGGCTTGGCGCTTACATCATGTCCGATCGCGCTAGCTGGCTGAATTTCGGCAACAAGGGGGGCATGGCGCTGGTTTTTTCGGGCGATCCGGTGCTGTTCAATCAATACGCCTATCTGCCCGTGAACCCCGAATTGCACGCGCATGTGAACGCAGAGGCGGCCAAAGCGCTTGAGGCTTGGCTCACCTCGGGCGCTGCCGCCGCTCTGATCAATAGCTACAAGATCGGCGGCGAGCAGTTGTTCGTGTTCAACGCCAAAGATTAAAGGGCGCGCAGCAACTCCTGCGAGGGCTCACCCGTCACGGGCAGGCCCTTGCTTTGCTGGTATCCGCTGATTGCGGCGCGGCTCTTGGTGCCAAGAATGCCGTCCGCACCGCCCGTATCAAAGCCGCGCGCAGTGAGGCGCTCTTGCAAAGCAATGCGGTCATTCTTCGTCAGGCCAAACTCGTCCGGTGGGAAGCTGCCGCGCAGCGGGCCTGCACCTGCAATGCGGTCCGACAGATGCCCGACGCCAATCGCATAGGCATCGGAATTATTGTAGCGTTTGATTGCGCGGAAATTGCTGGTGGTGGCGAATTTCGGCCCACCTGCTTGAGGCTGTAGCGTGCCGGACGCGGATTCGCTGCCCCAGCGCACGCCGCGCGTCCAACCGGTGCGTTGCAGATAGGCGGCCGTGGAGGCGAGCGCATCGCTGGGATCATCCGACCAGATATCACGCCGTCCGTCGCCGGTGAAATCCACGGCAAAGCCTTGATAAGACGTCGGAATAAACTGCGTATGCCCCATTGCGCCGGCCCAGGAGCCGACCATGCGATCCGCGCTGATATCGCCGTTCTGGATGATTTTTAGCGCTGCCACGAGCTGCTTTTCAAAGAAGGCACCGCGCCGCCCGTCAAAGGCCAGTGTCGAGGTGGAGGAAATGATGGGAATGTCGCCCATACGCTCACCATATTGGCTCTCAAGACCCCAAATCGCGCAGATAATTGTGGCATCGACACCGTATTTCGCCTCAAGCGCGTTCAACGTGCCGCGATGGCGCGCGTAGGCAGCGCGCCCCTTTGCGATGCGCTCGTCCGAGGCGGCGATCGAGAGATAGTCCTCCAAGCTGCGCTTGAATTCGGTCTGGTTGCGATCGCGCGTCACCACGCCGGGCAAGTAGCCTGCGCCGCGAAATCCTGCGGAAATGGTGGCGTTGCTCAAACCGTATCCGCCTGCGCGGTTTTTGAAAGCGGCGACCCAAGCGTCATAGGCGGCGTTTGGCTGTGGGCGCATTTCCGGGGCAAGACCGCTGCTAGCACGCATTGCGCTGCTACGCGGTGCGCTTGACGGACGGCTGTTGCATGCGCCAAGGGCGAGCGCGCCGAGCGTCAATGCGAAGGTTCGTCTGGTAAATGTCATGTCTGCTCTCGCGCTTTGTGCGTTGTTTTGCAGCAGACTAGCCTATTGCTTCGCAAGCGCAAACAATCCTGATTATTCTGGGGAGAATGGCGTTTCTTCGCGCATCAATCCGGCAAAATCAAAGAGGGTGGGATCGAGCAGATGCGACGGGCGCGCGTTCATCAGCGCGCGAAACATGATCTGACGACGCCCCGGGCTATTGGCTTCCCAGCCATCGAGTATCTGTTTGACCTGCTGGCGCTGCAATCCATCTTGCGAGCCGCAAAGATCGCAAGGAATAATGGGATATTGCATCGCCCTCGCAAATTTTTCGCAATCCACTTCGGCCACATGGGCGAGGGGGCGGTACACGAACAAATCCCCCTCTTCGTTCACCAGCTTGGGCGGCATCGTAGCAAGGCGGCCGCCGTGGAACAGGTTCATGAAAAACGTTTCGAGAATATCGTCGCGGTGATGGCCAAGCACGACGGCAGAACATCCCTCTTCGCGCGCAATGCGGTAAAGATTGCCGCGCCGCAGCCGCGAGCAGAGCGCGCAAAACGTGCGCCCCGCAGGAATTTTGTCCATGACAACGGAATAGGTGTCCTGAAACTCAATGCGATGCGGTACGCCCATTTTTTCAAGAAACTCGGGTAACACGGTCGCAGGAAACCCAGGCTGGCCTTGATCGAGATTGCAGGCAAGCAAGTCCACAGGCAGGAGGCCGCGCCATTTGAGTTCGTTCAGTACGGCAAGCATCGTGTAACTGTCCTTGCCGCCGGACATGCACACCAGCCACTTCGCGCCTGGTTCGACCATACCATATTGCTCGATCGCTTCACGCGCGCCGCGCACGATGCGTTTGCGCAGCTTCTTGAATTCTGTCGTGCGCGGCGCACCGGAAAAGAGTGGGTGAATGTCGTCGTGATCATCAAGCATTCGAGTGGCCTCAAGGAGTCTGGCAGTTTCGATCAAACGGTGCGGCGCTAGTCCGGCACGTTGTCTATCCCCGAGCCGCCCCAAGGCTGGCAGCGCCCGATGCGGCGCGCAGCAAGCCATGCGCCTTTGAACGCGCCGTGTTTTTCCAGCGCTTCCATCGCATATGCGGAGCATGTGGGGTGATAGCGGCAATTCATTCCGACCCAAGGCGAGAAGATCAGGCGATACGCGCGCACGGGAAGTGCAACGATGTGGGCAAGGGGGGTCATAGCTCTAAACTCATTTGGGGCCGTGCAGTTTTTTAAGTGCGTAGCGCAGATCACCCACAAGCAGATCAAAGGGGCGGTTTGCGGTCGCTTCGGCGCGCCCGATCAGCACGTAATCGCAGCCCTCAGCGCCCTGCATAGGCAGAACGGCGCGCGCCGCCTCGCGCAAGCGGCGTTTGGCCCGGTTGCGTGCGACGGCATTGCCGACCTTCTTGGAACAGGTGAACCCAACGCGTTTAGCAGGATCGTCGTCGCGGCGTTCGCGCATTTGCACCATCATCGAGGCGGTGCCCTGACGGCGCGCGCGCGCGGCGCGCAGGAAGTCGCTACGCTTTTTGATTACGCTCAGTTTTTTGGGAACGTCCGGACGCAAAGATACCGCCGAAGGCGTGTTCCCGTCAGCGCGATGCGCATCTGAGGCCTTCGGCGGTGTCAATGTCATAACCCGAAAAGTCCGGCGCTTACGCGCTCAGCTCTTTACGACCTTTTGCGCGGCGCGCGTTCAGGATCTTGCGACCTGCTTTTGTGGCCATGCGTGCGCGAAAGCCGTGGCGGTTCTTGCGAACGCGGTTCGAGGGTTGAAAGGTGCGTTTCATCGCTCCGTCTCCGTTTAAAGCAGGGCCGCAGCGCAGATTCGCGTGGCCCAGTGTATCTTGAAGCCCGTCCAATAGAGGGGCGTGGTGGATAAGTCAAACCAAAGCGGTGCAATTTTCTGCAACATTCAGCCTGAGGCTTGGGGGGGGAATGTTTCAGTTTGGTGCGAATGTCCAGCTTTGATCACGGCAATTGTCACCTGCGATCAAGCGGGCGTGATAGGGGTACCGCTGGTATGCGTTAATCCGCATGTTGCAGGCAGACACAATTTGAAATTTGCCCGAGAGCGATTGATGAGCAATATGACACAAATCCCCGAAACGAAGTCCGGCGCGGCCAGATATCTTCCCATGATCGCGATCCTTATCGTCGCGGTGATCGGGGCGTTCACGCTCAGGGATTACCTGAGCTTCGATGCGCTGCGCGATAATCGCGAGGCCTTGGTCGCCTTTCGAGACAGTAATTATCTTATTGCGGTGATTGGATTTTTGGCGATCTACACCGCCATCGTCGGCTTTTCCCTGCCGGGCGCGACGATCGCCACGCTGACCGGTGGCTTCATGTTCGGCACCGCCTTCGGGACTGTTTTTAACGTCACGGGCGCGACGCTGGGCGCGACACTGATTTTCCTCGCCGCGCGCTATGGCTTTGGCGAAAAGCTCGGAGCGAAGCTCGAGCAGAGCAAGGGTCCGGTGAAAAGGATCAAGGACGGGATCGATGAAAATCAATGGTCCATGCTTTTTATCATTCGCCTCGTGCCTGCGGTGCCTTTCTTTATTGCGAATCTCATACCCGCCTTTCTTGAAGTTCCGCTGCACCGCTACGTCATTTCAACCTTCTTCGGCATTATGCCCGGCACGCTGGTCTATACCTCTGTTGGCGCGGGTCTGGGAGAGGTCTTCGCACGGGGCGAAACGCCTAACCTCGGCATCATCTTCGAGCCGCATGTTTTGCTGCCCATCCTCGGGCTGAGCGCACTGGCGCTATTGCCGATCATTATAAAAGCCGTGACCGGCAAAAAGGACATCTAAACCATGGAAACGATCAAAACGGATATTCTGGTCATCGGCGCAGGCTCGGGTGGTCTGTCGGTTGCCGCAGGCGCGGTTCAGATGGGTGCCTCAGTGGTGTTGCTTGAAGGGCATAAAATGGGCGGTGACTGTCTTAACTTTGGCTGCGTGCCCTCCAAGGCGTTGATTGCCTCGGGCAAGGCCGCTTACGGGCAAGCCCATGCAAGCGCTTATGGCGTTGCGGATGTGACGCCTAAGGTGGATTATGCTGCCGCCAAGGATCATGTGGCAGGGGTGATCGCGCAGATTGAACCTGTGGACAGCCAAGAGCGGTTCGAGGGTCTGGGCGTCAGGGTGATCCGCGCATTCGGGCGCTTCATTTCGCCGAGCGAGGTCGAGGCAGGTGAATATCGCATCCAGGCGCGGCGCATCGTGGTTGCAACCGGCTCTTCGCCGTTCGTGCCGCCGATTCCGGGGCTGGATACCGTTCCCTACGAGACGAACGAGACCCTGTTCGAGTTGCGCGAGCAGCCCGAGCATCTGCTAATCATCGGGGGTGGCCCGATCGGCATGGAAATGGCGCAAGCGCATCTGCGCATGGGCAGCAAAGTGACGGTGATCGAGGGCGCGAAGGCGCTTGGCAAGGACGATCCCGAAATGGCGGCTATCGTGCTCGATCGGCTGCGCGCCGAAGGGCTGGTGATTGAAGAAGATGCGCTTGCAGGCGAGATCAAAGGCAGCGCAGGGGCGATTGAAGTGCATGCCAAGGACGGGCGCGTGTTCAAAGGCTCACATCTTCTGATGGCGGTGGGACGCAAGTCCAATATCGACAAGCTAAACCTCGAGGTCGCAGGTATCGAAACCCACGCAACTGGAATTACGGTCAATGGCAGCCTAAAGACCAGCAACAAGAGGGTCTATGCCATCGGCGATGTCGCAGGCGGTCTGCAATTCACCCATGTCGCGGGTTATCAGGCGGGGGTGATCATCCGCTCCGCTCTGTTTGGGCTACCTGCCAAGCAAAGCACCAAACATATCCCTTGGGCGACCTACACAGACCCCGAACTGGCGCAGGTCGGCCTGAGCGAAGCGCAGGCGAAAGAGGAATATGGTCAACGGGTTGAAGTCGTGCGCTTTGATATCGCGCACAACGACCGTTTGATTGCAGAGCGTAAAGCCTATGGCTTGATCAAAGTCATGGTCGTCAAAGGCCGCCCCGTAGGTGTGTCCATCGCAGGGCCGCAAGCGGGCGAGTTGATCGGCATGTGGTCGTTGGCCATCGTCAACAAGTTGAAGATGAGCCAGATTTCCGCAATGATCGCGCCATATCCTTCGGTTTTCGAGGTTAACAAACGTGCGGCGGGAGCCTATTTTACGCCAAGACTGTTCGAGAATGATACGGTCAAGAAAGTGGTGCGGCTTGTGCAGCGTTGGTTGCCATGATGGGGTGCGCGCGTGTTGGAACTGCGGGACGCTCCGCGGGGAGTTTAGAAGCAAGATGAAGCTGGGGCCTGATTTGCGACAAAGGCGGCGCGCATGTTGAATTCGCTTTCGGGGCGGTTTTTGATTTTGACCATCGTCTTCGTGATGCTGGCGGAAGTTCTGATCTTCTTTCCCTCGGTCGCGCGGTTTCGTGAGGACTTTCTTCTCTCGCGGCTGGAGCGTGCGCAGATCGCTTCGCTGGCCTTGCTTGCGGACGATATGATCGGCGCGGATCTGGAAGAGGAACTGCTGCGCAACGCGGAAGTTTACAACGTGGTGCTGCGCCGCGATTCGGTGCGGCAGCTGGTCCTGTCTTCGCCCATGCCGCGCCCGATAGATCGCACGTTCGATTTGCGCGATCCGTCTGCGCTGGTGCTCATCCGCGATGCGGTTTCGCGGATGATCGAACCCGAGCCCGAAGTGATCCGCATCATCGGAGCGCCCGTGCGCGAGGCGGGCTTGCTTATCGAAGTGACCATGCCTACGGAAGGGCTGCGCGCGGCGATGTTCGATTATGGCCTGCGTATTCTGGTGCTGTCGGCAGTGATTTCTATCTTTACCGCGAGCCTGCTGTTTCTAGCGGTGCGCGTGTTCTTGGTGCGCCCCATTCGCGGCGTCGTCGATCACATGCAGCGCTACGCTGCTGCACCGGAGGATGCGCGCAGGATCATCGAGCCGAGCGCAGGCGTGACCGAGCTTCGCGAGGCTGAAGAGGCGCTGCAATCTATGCAGATGGAACTGACCCAAGCCCTCAAGCAGAAGGAGCGCCTTGCCCAGCTTGGCGGCGCTGTGGCACGCGTGAGCCATGATCTGCGCAATATCCTGACCTCGGCGCAGTTGTTCACGGACCGCATCGAGATGAGCGAAGATCCCGTGGTGCAGCGCATGGCGCCCAAGCTGGTCAACTCCATCGCGCGCGCGGTAAATCTGTGCGAGACCACGCTGGCCTTTGGCAAGGCCGAAGAGCCCGCGCCGCGTCTGACGCGATTTGTGCTAAGCAGCATCGTTGTAGATGTGATTGCATCAGAGCGGCTTGCTGTGGGCGATCATGATCTGAGTTTCGCCGAGGACGTGCCGGCCACCCTGTCTGTGCGCGCCGATCCCGAGCAGCTTTATCGTGTGATTTCCAATCTGGTCCGCAACGCACGACAGGCGATCATCGCGACGGGCAAATCGGGCGAAATTTCGGTAATGGCGCGCGACACTGACGATCATTGGGTGATTTCGGTGCAGGACACAGGCCCCGGTCTGCCCAAAAAAGCGCGCGAACATCTGTTCACCGCGTTTCAGGGCGGTGCACGCAAGGGTGGCACCGGCCTTGGCCTTGCAATTGCGGCGGAGTTAATAAAAGGGCACGGCGGTGCGCTTAAGTTGCTGCACTCAAGCGAGAGCGGAACCTGTTTCGAGATACGTTTACCCAAGGGTGATGTTGCGCTGGCCTAGGGCGTGAATGTTTTCGTGTTTTTGCACTTGCATCGCATTCATTGATTGTCTAGTCAGCGCTTAACGGACCGATAGCTCAGCTGGATAGAGTACCTGACTACGAATCAGGGGGTCGGGGGTTCGAATCCTCCTCGGTCCGCCACTTCAATATCTTTGTAAAATACAATTTAATCAAACGACTACGCTTTTTTTTGACTGCGTGTTCTTTGGTGCAACCCAAGTTGTCTGATGCGGGTAGGTTTGTTTAGAGCGGCCGTTGTTGCGCGTGCGCAGCGCAGTTAACTGCGCTAATGGAACGAGCTGCGGTCCATGTGGCATCACGAGATAAGCCACGTAAGGTTAGGCTAAAGCTGGCACGGGCCATTCCGTTTCCAATCTCATCGCTCACAGCGAATGGTAGGTTGGACGCATTATGTGTTTACACTGTCGAACCGCCGCCAGATCCCACAGCTCCACAGCTCCAC
>NZ_MUHR01000007.1 GCF_002105285.1 Planktotalea arctica | reverse complement strand
CGCGGATCGCCCAGACCTGTTTGGGAAACAGCGGTCGTTTCTGTCCTACGATCCGTCCCTTGTTCCAGGCTTTGCGCTTAGGGGTGACTGCAGGAAGTTGTACTCTTGGCATAATATGCCCTCCAGTCCTCCCTCCAAACCCAGACGTCAGCACCGCGCTGACACCAAAAGCATAGCATCGAATTGAATGACCGGTGTCAGAAGGAACTAGGATGGGCTATCTCTGCAAGCGCATTAGGCCGCGAAGAGCCCAAACTGTCGAATGCTGCGTAGCGCACCAATGTCCGGTCAGGGGGCTATCCAAAATTAACTCGGGAAATGATGGCCCAATCCGAACGCAGGAGAATTGCGAAGCGAACGGCGATTTTGAACCCGGAGTTTCTTAAAATGCCTGCTGGAGCAGTTCGGGGCTAAAGCCAAGGTCGCGAGCGCGGTCTATTCCTCGACAAAAAAATCATGTCGCATCCTGCAAATAGATTACGCTTTTCGTTAGGCTGATCTCTGATCTGTTCGGCATAATGATCCAAACGGGAGTATCAATGATGAGCACAGAACCAAGACGCACACGGTCCGGCGGCCGGGCTTCGCGGCAATCCATCCGGTCCATTCGCGACATCACAATGCTGCCTGGGCTGACCCGCAAAATCCCACTGTGTGAAGTCATGGACGGCGCACAGATTGAAATGATCGACAATGCGTCAATGGATATCCTTGAAAACGTCGGAGTTCAGTTCCGCGACCCTATAGCGCTGGAAGACTGGAAAAAGGCGGGCGCAAAGGTCGTCGGTGAAATGGTTTACCTTGACCGTGGACTGGTGCGCGATTTGATCGCCACCATTCCCAGCGACTTCACCTATCACGCCCGCAATCCCGAAAATAACGTCCGCCTTGGCGGGCCACATTCGGTGTTCGTGCCGATGACGGGCGCACCATTCCTCCGTGACCTCGATGATGTGCGTCGCAATCCGACTCTTGAAGACTTGGCGATGTTCCACAAGCTTAGCCATATGTCGCCAGCTCTGCATTCGTCTGCACACCACATCGTTGAACCCTACGACCACCCTATCAGCCAGCGGCATTTGCGGATCACATATTCGTCGATGAAATACTCTGACAAGATGTTCATGGGGATGACGACCAGCCCCAAAAACGCTGAGGACGTTATGGAGATGTGCGCGATCCTTTATGGTGAGGAGTTTCTGGACGATCATCCGGTCACAACGGGTAACTGCAACGGAAATTCGCCCCTCGTGTGGGACGAAACGATGCTGGGCGCTATGCGTGCGTTCTGTAAGCGCAATCAACCGGTTTTGTGCTCGCCGTTCGTGCTTGGTGGCGCAAATACCCCCGCGAGTGTTCCCGCAACGGTCGCGCAACTGAACGCCGAGGCTCTCAGCGCTTTAGCTTACACACAAGTCATCCGTCGCGGCTGTCCCGCGATCTACGGCCACTACCTTGCGTCGGTTTCAATGAAGTCCGGTGCGCCCATGGCGGGAACGCCCGAAATTAGCTTGATGAACTTTATGATCGGACAGATGGCGCGGTACTACGGGGTGCCGTGGCGGACATCAAACACGCTTGGCGGTGCAAAGACGTTTGACGCGCAAGCCGGATATGAGAGTGCGACAACCCTGTCAGCCGTCATGCACGCGGGCGCGAACTATATTTGGCATTCTGCGGGCTGGAACGAGGCTGGCATGCATTGTTCTGTGGCCAAATTCATCGTCGACGCTGAACAATGCGCCATGGCATACCGTATGGCTGAAGGCCCGCGTTGGGATGATTTCGATCAGGCGATCGCGGCCGTTTCGGACGTTGGTCCAGGTGGGCATTACCTTGGGCACCCTCATACGCTCGAAAAATTCCAATCGGCATTCTTTATGCCCGAGCTATTTGACAACAATTCTATCGAGCAATGGAGCGCGGACGGTGAAAAGGAAATCACGCAGCGCGCGTTGGAAACCGCACGCGCCATGCTGTCCGAATACCAAGAACCCAAATTGGATGAAGCCTGCGATGAAGCCTTGTTGGATTACATCGCACGTCGTGAAATCGAAATTCCGGCGGCAGACGAACTAAACCAGTCCTACTAGCCGTCTAATTATTCCGATTTGGCGCGCCATTCGCGAAACCGCAGCATGGCATTGGCACCGATCTGTTGAAACGGTTGTGGGGGCAGCTTTTTTGGCTGCGCTTCAGCTGTAAAATGACGTGTGATCGCACTGGTTTCGCCGCAGGCAAGTTCAGCAGCGCCAATACCCGTCAACGTGCCGCGTGTTGTGCCAAGCCCGTTTTGCACACAACCCGAATACAGCCCGTCATCAAGTTGGCGCATGACCGAAACGCTGTTCAACGTCAGGCACAAATGACCCGCCCATGCATTTTCCATCTTCAGCCCCGCCAGTTGGGGGAAGCGTTGATCGAATTTGCGCCGCATGACTTTTGCGGCGCGGGTAACATTGGATTGGCTGGCTGACCGATTAGGGTTCAGAGTTGCACAAGTGCGAGTAATTATGCGATTGCCGCCCTGTCGGCTGTCGATGCGCCGCACGGTCGTGCCCATCGGATCGGATGGCGTGACACCCCAGCGTGACTGCCCACCCAAACGGGCCAGCGTGGCCGCGTCAAGCTCTGGTGTCATGACGGCATACAGAAAAATCTGCATCAGACGGCCACGCTCAAACCCGAAACTTTCAAGATGGCCGTTGACCGTCAGAATGACCTTTCCCGTGCTTATCGATCCGTTCGGGGTGGTTAATCGCCACGCTGATCCCTCACGGGTGAGCATGGTGACTGGAGAGTTTTCATGGATGGCAATTCCCTGTGCCATAAGCCCATCGGCGAGACCACGGATATAGCCTGCAGGCTGCAACATGACCGTGCCGGGGGTGTATAGCCCTGACAAGTAATGCGGCGAACCTGTGAGGTCTTGCATCTGTTGGCGGTCCAGCGCTTCGCTGTGTTCGCCAAGCGAAGTTAGATGATTGGCATAACTTTCGTTGTGGGCTTGTGCTGTTGCACTGGCAGCGCCATTCACTTTTCCAGCACGATCAAAGAAGTTGGGATCGATCCCATACTCATCGATCGCATCGCCACCAAATTGGATTGCCGCGCGGTTGAGAGAGATCAACGCGCGATCATCGCCCGCACCGGCATAATCATCCGATGCCAGATCATGGGGGAGATCAATCATAAACCCTGAATTGCGCCCGGCAGACCCTTCGGCGACGCGCAATGCATCCAGCACAGTCACGGACGCGGCTGGTTGCAACTGCCTGATGCGGCGCGCGGCGGACAGCCCAGCAAAGCCCGCACCGACAACGACGAAGTCCGCAGTTACAGACCCTTCCAGAGGTCGCGCAGCAGGGCGCGACCCCAGAATTTCATTCCATGCAGCAGGTCCTGGGATCGGGGATACATTTGGAATAGACGTTTGGGTCAATCGACCGCCTCGTCGTCATCATCGGCCAGATCAACCCAGATAGTCTTGAGCTGGGTATATTGATCGTGTGCATGGATGCTGTTGTCACTTCCACCGAAACCGGACTGCTTGTAACCACCGAACGGAGTCGCGATGTCGCCTTCGCCAAAGCTGTTTACCGTCACAGTACCCGCCCGAATGGACCTCGCACCGCGAATGGCGCGTTTGACATTGGCGGTAAAAATCGAGGCGGCAAGGCCGTATTCCGTGTCATTGGCCAATGCGATGGCTTCGTCGAACGTCGCTACGGTCAGAACAGACAACACAGGTCCGAAAATCTCTTCGCGCACCTGAGGTGCATCCAGATCGGACATGTCCAGAATGGTGGGTTCCACAAACCCGTCTTTCGCACCGCCCCCCATCAACACTTTCGGCCCTTTTTTGAGGTAGCTGCTGACCTTATCGAAATGCGCCTTAGACACCAATGAACCGACGCGGTTTGCAGGGTCCAGAGGATCACCCATCGGCCATTCACGGGCATGCGCAATGATGCGTTTGATCAGTTCGTCCTTGATGCCCTTTTGCACGATCAGGCGTGACGCCGCCGAACAGTTTTCGCCCATGTTCCAGAACGCACCATTCACGATGTGGGCTGCAACAAGATCAAGGTTTTCAGCGTCATCCAACACCACGGCCGGATTCTTGCCACCCATCTCAAGCGTGATTTCCTTAAGGTTGGATTCAGCTGCATACCCAAGGAAGCGACGGCCCGTCTCGGTTGATCCGGTAAAGGACACCATGTCGACATCCATGTGACGGCCCAAAGGTTCGCCCACATCCGCGCCGCTGCCGGTCAAAACGTTGAAGACGCCCGCAGGAATGCCAGCCTCCATCGCCAGTTCAGCCAATCGTAGGGCCGTCAGCGAAGTTTCCTCAGCCGGTTTGACGATTACAGAACAGCCAGCCGCCAGCGCAGGACCGATCTTCCACGCCAGCATTAGCAGCGGAAAATTCCACGGAAGAACCAGCCCAACAACGCCCACAGGTTCACGCACGACCATCGCGATATGGTCGTCAGAAGCAGGGGCCATCTGGTCGTATATCTTGTCGATTAATTCAGCGTGCCACGCGAGGCAATGGATCGTCTCAGGCAGGTCGACTGTTTCGCAATCGAATATGGTTTTACCGCTATCAAGGCTTTCCATCACAGCCAATTCTCGCGCATTGCGTTTGATCAACTTCGTCAGCTTGATCAGCACGTCTTTACGCTCAGACGGGTGAAGCTTTGACCAACGGCCATCGTCAAACGCTTCGCGCGCCTTTTCGACGGCGACATCGACATCTGCTGCACCGCAGGCAGCGACGTTCGCGATCAAGTCTCCTGTTGCGGGGTTTGCGGACTGGAATGTGTCGCCAGAAATCGCGGCGCGAAACCCGCCGTCAATAAAGGCCTGCGTCGGAAACGTCAGCCCTGCAGAAATGGCTTTATATTCTTCTGTCGTTAAAAGATCGCTCATGTGCGGGCCTCCGCTTCTATTTGGGCGACGGTGCGTTTCAGCACGCGAACCACCTGTTCCAGTTGTCGTTTGTCGTCTTTGTTCAATCCGTGCAGCGGTGGGCGCGGTGGGCCTGCGTATTGACCCGCCATTTCACAGCCGTGCTTGACCGCTTGAATGAATTTGCCGCCCTGTTCCAGCACCCGCATCAATGGCATCATTGCTGACATGATCCTGCGGCCTTTGTCGAAATCGCCTTCAACCGCGCAGGCACGCCACAGCGCGATGTGTTCGGTCGGTAAGAAATTGGACCCAGCGCAAACCCAACTGCGCGCGCCCCATGCAAAGAACTCCAGCGCCTGATCATCCATGCCACATGACATCTGAATGTGGGGGTAATCACGCGCCAACAAATGCACGCGATTGATATCGCCCGAACTTTCCTTGATCGAAGTAAAATTCCGGCTGCGCCCCACGCGATCCAGAAACTCTTCACCCATGTCGATGCCCATCCGGCCGGGGTAGTTATACAGCATGATCGGCAAATCAGCTGCGCGATCGATCGCCAATGCGTTCAACGCATTTTCGCGTTCGGTGGGTACCGAATAGGGCGGCGATCCGACCAGCAGCGCATCCGCGCCTATCTTGGCGGCGTGTTCTGCCATCAATATTGAATCATCCGTGCGCACCGATACCGTGCCGACAATCAGCGGCACGCGCCCTCCGATAACGTCTTTGGCAAACGTCGCCATGTCCTTACGTTCGTCCATCGATTGCGCGTAATACTCTCCGGTTGACCCGCCATTGATCAACCCGTGAACACCAGAAGAAATCAGGTGTTCAATCTGGACTGCCAAAGCGTCACGATCAATGCTGCCGTCCGCGTGGTGGGGCGTAATAACGGGGGTGTAGATGCCTTCAAATTTCATGAAGTACCTTTCGTGTTGAGGGCGTTTGGCACATCGCCAAGCGGGATTTCCATGCCTTGCGGTGTGACAAAACTTTCGATTTCTGCGCGCGACAATTCCCAATGGGCAATCGCAAGAGCAGCAGCAGCAGCAGCGTTCCCTGACTCTATCAAAGCAATGAAATCATCGTGCTGGTCTGCAGCTTGTTCGCGCTGTTTAGAAAGGGTTGGGTTGCGAGAATTGTAAAACGTCATTCCGATGCGGGTGTGATCGATCAATAAGCGGCGCAGACTTGGCGCGAGGTATTCGTTGTCCGCCATGTCGCCGATAATGGTATGAAACCGAAGGTTCAAAAGCGCACGTTCTGCGGCATCCCCTTCGCGTATTGCTGCGCGAAACAACAGCTGCGTATCTTTCAACCGCACGACCTGTGCTGTTGTCGCGTTCATAGCCGCGAGGCGTGTTATGGCTGAATAGATCATCGGAGCCGCGACAAAGAAATTACGCAGCGTTTTGTGGGTCATCGGCGAGACCTGCGCGCCGCGGTTCTTATGGAGCACTACGTACTCTTCACCCGCTAACTGATTTAAGACCTCGCGCAGCGGTGGACGCGAAACCTCATAAGTTTCTGCAAGAACAGACTCGTCCAAATAGAAACCCGGTTGCAGGTCTTGGGTTAGAATCCGGTTGCGCAGATCCTCAAGGCATCGGGCCTTTTTGGTTTTAGGTTGATCGGTCAACAAGCGTCTCCAGCTAGGAATTGACCCGTTCACACCATAAAAAATACATATTGTCTACAATAGATTTTTGTGGTCAAGATTTGCGCAATGGAGGCAACGATGCCCGACCGAAAACCAACACAGACACCCCAACACTTTGTCTTCGCGCTTGTTGAGGATTTTTCCCACATGGCGTTTTCATGCGCGGTGGATCCCTTGCGGATCGCAAACCTGATAAGCGAAAAAGAACTCTATACGTGGTCGTTTGCATCACTGGACGGGGAAACCGCAACAAGTTCAAACACATCCGTAACCCAGACCCATAGTACGTTTCAGAATATCCCGCACTGCGACCGCCTATTTGTTCTATCCGGCATCAACATGCAGCGTATGGAACACACCGTTCTTGTGAAGTCCCTGCGTCGGATTGATAGAACCACAAGGACGCGAATTGGTGCGCTTTGCTCAGGAGCATATATTCTTGTGCAGGCTGGCTTTCTCAATGGGCGTAAGGCTGCGGTTCATTGGGAATACCACGATAGCTTTTTAGAGAGCTTTCCAGAAGTTAATGTCGTTCGGAATGTATTTGTTGCGGATGAAAAGTACATCACGGCATCGGGCGGCACCGCCACTGCCGATCTGATGTTGCATCTCATCGAGCGCGATCATGGCTATGATCTGTCCCTCGCTGTGGCGGACCAGATGGTCTATAACACGGTCCGCGATGCGACATCAGAACAAAAGGTATCGCTTCAATCGCGCAACGGGATGCGAAACAAACATCTGGCAAACGCGATTGCAATGATGCGCGACAGCCTTGAAGACCCGATGTCCCCTGCGATCATCGCAAGCGAAATTGGTATTTCCACCCGCCAGCTTGAGAGACTATTCGGTAAACACCTCAACTCATCACCAAAGAAATATTTCCTTGAAATGCGGCTGGATCGCGCCCGTCATTTGCTTTTGCAAACCGAAATGTCGATCGTTGACGTGGCTATGGCCTGCGGCTTCCAAAGCCCCGGTCATTTCTCACGTGTGTTCCGGATCAATTTCGGGGTCACCCCGATGCGCCAAAAAGGCCGTTTGGATTAAACGCTAGTCTAGTGGTTTCGGAATAGCCTTCAAATTAACATGTCACTGATGGGCTTTTGCAGCGAGGAAATCGGACTCACACTGTGGGCTCCTTGCGGACATTCGCAGCGGTAGAAAGCGCAAGGTATCGGCGAACGTCTCCTTTTTCATACAGTGAACCCAAACCTTGTAACTGCAGCGAACTTCCGGTTTCCGCCTCAGCCGCGTTTCGTTGCATCGACAGCATTGGAGAAGCAGCCATTTGGTGAAAAACCTCAAAGGTCAGTTGTGTCCGCAACTTGATCCTTGGGCCTGCTGTTCCCGCTGCGGCACGCATGAATGACCGGTTTTCCCGCCGCACGGCGGCGCAGAATTTTACGCTGTTGCAGCAATTTCCGCGCTGCAAGCGCACGCAGCACAAATCTGTCACTTCTACTGTGGGCTCTTCGCGGTCATCCGCCGAGTGTGGCTCGAATGGCCGGTCTGATTTGCACTGCCGTTCGCTGCGCGACGCATGAATTCACGTACTGCGCCCAAAATTGCCTTTGAATTTCGTTCATGTCCAGCTCGTAGCGTGTTTCTTGTGCTGCACGATTGATATCAGTATCGAGCAGGGCAGGGCGGCCCCGTTCCTTTGCAGCCTTGATCTTACGGGCATCGCCGGCGTTGCGCTTGATGAGCTTGTCCGTCTGAATCCGCTTGGGGGTCTTGGTGATCTGGAACACCAGCTCGTTATAAAAGCGGCCTTTTCGGATCGGTGTGTATTCGACCGAGAAGCCCGCGCCTAGCGGATCATCGTTGATCTGTTTGAGGGCGGGATCGAGCAATCACTTGCGGAAGTTTTTCCACGTTGCATAGCTGTCTGCTGGCACCTTGAGCGACGTCCGCAGCTCGTCAATCGACACGCGACATTGCCCGTCCCGCCTGTTCACGAAGCCTTCTAGGACTTCATAAAGCGTGACAGCGTACTTGCCCGACAGCTTGAGCAGAAAGTGAACTCTCGGGCGGGCAAAACGTGTAGGTTCTTTCAGGATCGGGATGAGTAGAGGCGGGAAGCCAAAGCGCAGGTTTCCTTGCGCCCGCGCCGATTTGTGAACTTCTGTGCTGAACAGGCTGGCGACACCTTGCACCCGTTCATCGCCAAGATTGTATTCCCATTCAATCGTGGTCTTGGCGAGGCGCTTAGCGCTTTCCCAGAGCCCGCTTGTGCCGTGTTCGCCGCCGAGTTCACGAAACACTGCATTGATCTCACGCACGGACAGGGTGTGCAGGGGCTGTTTCCCCAGCTCGTCAAACACGGCGTAGAGGAGAAACACCCAGAGTTTGCGGTCGCGCTCGCAGTAAGGCCCCTCGACGCTCACAATGACTGTTTGGAGGGGCACAGGGACTGCCGAATTTCCCCCCCCCCTTTAATCAAGGTAAGTATATGATTTTATTTTTTTAAAAAAGGGGGGGAACACCATATTAGAACACTAGAACACACAGCAGCGCTGTGGATTACTCCAAGGATTAAACAAAAGAGTAGCGCCAAATTACCTATTCAGCGTCAAACCACATTGTGCGGAACGTCAGTGAGATACGACGAGAGCGATAATGCCTTTGCCCTGCAATCGTATCCGTCTTTCTAGGTGGAATGGCATGGGTCCATACATGACGAGACGGACCGCCCATCACAAGCAAACTCGATGACTGCAAGTGTAGGTCTATTTGCTTAGAAAGGGACGGATGAGCAAACCGCATCACACAAGCTGATAGCAAACTCAACGACGCAATGGTGTCTCCAAAGCAAGGTTGGCAGTCAATATGGGCAGAGATGCCCTGCCCAGGTTCATATTCATTAACGATGGCCTGGTCTGGCACGGTTTGAAAATGGCCGTCATCAGTCAAGCGTTCCGCCAGCTTCTGGAAAAGACTAGGAAGCGGGCCAAGATAATCTTCCCGCCGTGCCTGCCGCGCCTTGTAATCGTACCGATAGCCGTAGTGCTGGACCCGCCGTTTCAGATCTGTGCGCCAAGGAGCTGCGTCAATCTCATGGACAAACTTGTCAGCCTCATCCTTTGAGATGTAGTTTTCAAGGTAGGTCAGTCCGTTTGGACGCTCATCCTGAAAAAACGAAAGTTGCGAAGGCGGTATAGCCATCTGCAGCGGACTCCTCATTGGCCGTGTTCTGGTGGATATAACCCGGATAGTCGTTGGGGACGAAAGTATGGATGGCCGGAGCTGCAAAACCTGATTTTCGGGCAGCTTCGTCCATTTTGAAGGCCCCTTCGTAGAACGAGCTGTCCACAGTTGAGATAACGACCAGTCCGCCATATTTCAGGTGGTCCCGGGCGCTTTTGAGAAACCGTGTCACGAGGACATGGTTCGGGTTTTGTCCGTAGCGGGGATCGCGTGAAGCCACGTTTGGGAATTGAAAGATAATCGTTTGAAAGCGCCGATTACCGATGGTGTCTGAAAGCCATGTGGCATCTACGCTGGTTTTGACTTGGCAGCCGATCTTCAGAAGCTTTTGCGCATTCTCATAGGCGGTGTCTGTCAGGTCTTTCTCTGCCTCGTAGACTGTTGCCAGTATTGAGGATGCCGGAGTCCGCGATTTGCGGGCCACAGTGAGAGCAAAGCTGAGGTTTCCTTCGCCTACGAACAGAACGCTTCCAAGGCGCATGCGGGTTGCGAAGTCGAACTTCACTGAAGCCTTTGCCAGCTTCTTGGTCGAAAGGATCTGATATCCGAGAGCGTTATGAACGGCCTCTTGCAATGTCGTTCTGCGAAATTCGTACATGTTGGCCCCGAGTGTTCAAAACCTCGGTAGGCTAGGTTATCGCAGTTAATCCTTGGTTAAGGGTGCGGTCGGCATGTGTTGCTGGCCTTACCCACTATGGCCCGTCTGACGGCCTCTCAGGGCTGTTCTAAGCACATGTCCACCATTTTTGCGTGATCGGCTTCAAAAGAGGAATTTTGGGTTGTGTGAGGGTGGCAGGAAATAGCAACGTATGACATTTGTGACAAATGACCCGTAAACTTGATCACATAACCCGGCTTTGTTGATGGCGTGG
>NZ_MUHR01000006.1 GCF_002105285.1 Planktotalea arctica | reverse complement strand
ATCAATGTCTGAGATCAAAATCTCCGAAACGCCGCTCGCCGCATCATCCACCGCAACAGGTAGCGCGTTGGGCGCGTCTGTTACCGTGATCGCCACAGTCGAGGTATCGGAACCGCCATTACCATCAGAAATCGTGTAGGTGATCGTATCAGAGCCAGAGAACCCGGAATCCGGCAGATAATCCAGCGTGCCGTCACCGTTGATCGTGACCGTGCCATTGGGCGCTGTGGCCGCCGTGACCGTCAGCGGATCGCCATCCGGATCACTGTCGTTGCCCAAAACGTCGATATCTTCGAGCAGCGTATCGACGCCTGTCGTTCCAGCGTCAGGCAAAGCAATCGGGTCAACATTATCCGTGGGATCGGTCGTCGTGAACAGCAAATCAGAGATCAGGACTTCCTGCTCTCCTATGCCATTGTTCGCATAATCAATTTCGACGCGTGCAACCGGGCCGGCGATCGAGATAAGCGCGGATTGCGACGCATCCGTTGGCAGACCTTGCGTGTCGCCGTCCAGCGTCTGGCCGGTCACAGTCATGCCCGCGCCTGCCGTGATCGTCACGGGGATTTCATTACCCGCCGCATCAAACGCGCGAATGCTTACAACGTCGTCATGAGGATTGCCCGGGCCACCGTCGATATCACCCAGCGCGCCAGCGTCGATATCATCGATCCGGAATGTCAGGTTGGATACCGTATCACCGAACAACGGGTCCGTTGACGCAAAGGAAAACGCCGTCGTCGACGTGTCACCAGAGGCACCGCCATCGCTGATCAGCTTGAGCTGGGAGCTAGGAGGCAGGCTGTCGCCCACATCGTCATATGTTTCGAGGTTTAGAGCAAACGCCGTCGCACTTGCGGCGACATTGGCGTAATCGACCGTTACAGCGACACCGCCAGCGTCAATAGTCGCGGGTCCCGTGACCTCAGTGCCATATCCACCAGGGTAATTTTCCCAAGACAATCTAAGATCAGGCATTTCAAACCCCTCACACAACACTCGCAAGCACGAGCTAAATTCGACCCACCTGACGGTGCGACAATCAATAGAACAGGCGAGAGGCCATACAAAGCGGGGCCGCGCCAATACGGACGCGGGTTTGCTCACGGACCAGAAAAGATCACAGCAGCAGCTTTGCGCCAACACAGACGCCTATAGTTCTTCGGCCACCCCCATGGCCTAGAGACTGTCCCCCAGTAGGACAGGTTCTGTTTTACCGCGCATTGCGCAGGCTTCAAACATTAATTCATCTTTTACCTTCTTCAAACGTGCGGCCTATGGGAAAAAAACTGCCCCGGCGTCAGTTCGTTGGATGGTTCCACATCAAAAAGTGGTTCAATTTGTCTTAAATTGGCATCGAATTTGCCGTAATGTAATTAGTATAGTGGGTAATGCGGTCAAAAATCAAAAACTGTTTTTAATCGGGAAACAATTAACCTCTTTGCATGAACCTTGCCTCAAACGGGGCTTATCTGCACAGATTGGAGCAAAGCTGTTTCCAAAACGCATTCAAAGCGGCGCATTGTTGCCCACTGTTCAACCGAAGCAGCTCGCACATCAGGGCTATCCAACAGGTTTTCGAGAGAATCAGCCGCGTTAACCGCCACCACTCAACTCGAGATCGATTCGAACCGGACAGCCACTTGGCAGGCCGTTCACGGCGCAAGCGCAACTAGAACAAACCACTGCGCTTTAACGAGCAATCCTGCGGAAAATGCGGAGACTTGCAAAGCAAGTTGGTACCCAAGGCCGGACTCGAACCGGCACACCCGTTAAGGCGGGGGATTTTGAATCCCCTGCGTCTACCATTCCGCCACTTGGGCACTTCGCTCTCTTTAGCGATCCTCTTTGGCAGGGTCCAGACCTCACGATCGTGTTCTTACAAGAAATTGCACGCATCGCCCTCTTGACCCCTTTGCGCCGCCGTGATCATTGCCAAGGCAAGCAAAAATGAGGGCGATATGCTTAGAAAACTCTATGATATGACACTCTCATGGGCTGATCACCGCTATGCGATCTGGATTTTAGCCGTGGTCGCCTTCGTGGAAAGCTCGTTCTTTCCCATCCCACCAGACATTTTGATGATCCCGATGATTCTCGCACGCCCGTCGCGCGCATGGCTCATTGCATCGGTCGCGCTACTGGCCTCCGTACTGGGCGGCATGCTGGGCTATGCCATCGGCGCGCTTGCCTACGAGCAAATCGGCGAGCCGATCCTGCAAAGCCTTGGCAAGGCCGATTCAATGGCCGAGTTCAGCCAGCGCTTCAATGATTTTGGCTTCTGGGCGGTTCTGACCGCAGGTGTCACGCCCTTCCCCTACAAAGTGATCACCATCATGTCCGGCTGGACCGGCATGCCGCTGGCGACCTTCATCATCACTTCAATCTTCGCGCGTGCGCTGCGCTTTTATCTCGTTGCGTTTCTGTTGTGGAAATTCGGCGCACCGATCAAGGATTTCATCGAAAAGCGTCTGCCTTTGATGTTCACCTTGTTCGTGCTGTTGTTGATCGGCGGCTTCTACGCGGTGCGCTTCCTATGAGCCGCACGCTGTATATAGCGCTCGCCGCCGGTGGCTCTGCTGCATTGATGCTGGGCGCACTGGGGTTCCAGTACATAGGTGAGATGCCGCCGTGCAAACTATGCTACTGGCAGCGCTACCCGCATGTCGCCGCAATCGCGATCGGCGTGCTGGCGCTATTGATCACAGGACGCGCCCTGCCCGCCCTTGGTGCATTGGCGGCCCTAAGCACCGCCGCGATCGGCGCGTATCACAGCGGCGTCGAGCGCATGTGGTGGGAGGGTCCAAGCTCTTGTTCCACCGGCTCCGTCACTGGCATGAGCGCACAGGACTTGATGTCGCAAATCATGGCCGCCCCCTTGGTGCGCTGCGATGAAGTGCCTTGGGAGCTGTTCACGCTCTCCATGGCGAGTTGGAACATGCTTGCGTCTGTGGCTTTGGCCGCACTCTGGTTCATGGCACTAAAACGCAGTTAATTCACCCGCGTCGCAAGCAGCAGGCTGGTTTCTGAAGTGCTCACCCCGTCAAGCCTGCGAATGCGCGCAAGCACCGCGTCGAGCGCTTCCAGAGACTCTGTGCCGATTTCAACGATCATATCCCAACGCCCGTTCGTGCTATGCACGGCGCGCACTTCGCTCATGCCGCTCAGGTGCCGCGTTATGCGCTCCGCGCCGCGCCCCTCGACGCCCAGCATCATCAAGCCGCGCACAGGATCAGGCGCGACATCCCCCTTCAGCGTAACACTATAGCCCAGCACATCACCCGACGCCTCAAGCCGCGCCATGCGCGTGCGCACCGTGGCGCGCGTTATGCCAAGATGCCCCGCAAGTTCGGACAGCGACGCGCGCGCATTCCGGCGCAAAAGCGCTATTAGCCTTCGATCCAAATTATCCATTTCGCTCATCCTAATAGACCATTTTGAGTATTCATACATAGTTTCGATCACTTTGCCATCTTAACGCGGCCCACTTTGATGCCTTATTCCTCGGATAAATCACATTGGCGAGGTACTCATGTCCCGAAATATCCATCTGATCGGTTGCCCTGTCGATAGCGGCAAAGCGCGCACAGGCTGTTTGATGGGGCCTGATGCCTATCGCACCGCAGGCCTGCCTGAAGCGCTCCGTGATCTTGACCTTACCGTACTGGATGCGGGCAACCTGAGCCTGCCGGACCTAAGCGACATCACCCTCGCCGGACCGGGCTATATGCGCGCAGAGACGATAGGCTGGACCCGCGTTATCGCCGACGCCGCCGAGCGCGCCATGCAAAGCGGCACGCCGATCTTTCTAGGCGGCGATCACAGCCTCTCGCTCGGATCAGTCCTTGGCTCTGCGCGCTGCGCCGCCGCTCTGGATCGCCCGCTTTTCGTCCTTTGGCTCGATGCGCATTCGGATTTTCACACGCCGCTTACCTCCGCCTCTGGCAACCTGCACGGCACACCGCTTGGCTACCTAACCGGGCGTGAAGGCTTTGAGGATTTTCCCACCGTGACAAATCCCGTGCTGCAAGAAAACGTCTGCATCATTGGCTTGCGCAGCGTCGATGCTCCCGAACGCGCCGCGCTTCAAGGCAGCGATATCATCTATCACGATATGCGTGCGATTGATGAAAATGGCATTGCGCGCCCGCTGCAAGCCTTCCTGGACAGCGTAAAGGCGGCGAACGGCCTGTTGCACGTCTCGCTCGATGTGGATTTCATCGACCCTATGTTTGCCCCCGCCGTCGGTACCACCGTGCCCGGCGGCGCGACCCTGCGCGAGGCGCATCTGGCGATGGAGATAATTTGCGATAGCGGCCTGATGAGCGCACTCGATCTGGTCGAGCTTAACCCTTTTCTAGATGAGCGCGGGCGCACCGCACTCGTGATGACTGACCTCGCCGCGTCCGCCCTTGGCCGCCGTGTGTTCGATCGCCCCAACTTTGCTCTTTGAAGGACCGCCGCAATGACACCCTCCGATAAAGCCTATGTCCCTTTCGTTTCCGTTGATCACATGATGCAGTTGATACACCACATCGGGCTCGAAAAAATGCTGTGCGAGCTTACCGATGCCATCGAGGCCGACTTTCTGCGCTGGCCCGAGTTCGATAAGACCCCGCGCGTGGCCTCGCATAGCGAAACAGGCGTGATCGAATTAATGCCCACCTCGGACGGTGAAGTTTACGGTTTCAAATATGTAAACGGCCACCCGTCCAACACGCGCACCGGCCATCAGACGGTCACGGCCTTCGGCCTTTTGGCAGATGTGGCCACGGGCTACCCTGTCCTGCTCTCTGAAATGACGATCCTTACCGCCCTGCGCACCGCAGCGACCTCTGCGATGGTTGCCCGCGCACTTGCACCTAAAGGCGCGCATGTGATGGCGATGATCGGCAATGGCGCGCAGTCCGAATTCCAAAGCCTCGCGATGAAAGCAGTCTGCGGCATCGATACAGTGCGCCTGTTCGACACGGATTCCGCCGCAACCGCAAAATGCGCCGCAAATCTCGCCAAGACAGGGCTTAACGTGGTGATTTGCAAAAGCCCCGAGGCCGCAATCGAGGGCGCGCATATTCTCACGACCTGCACAGCGGACAAGCAATATGCAACGATCCTCAGCGACAATATGGTCGGCTCCGGCGTGCACATTAACGCCATTGGCGGCGACTGCCCGGGCAAGACGGAACTCGCAAAAGGCATTCTCGAGCGCAGCACGATCTTTGTGGAATACCCCGAGCAAACCCGCATCGAGGGCGAAATCCAGCAGCTTGCCAGCGATCACCCCGTTACGGAACTTTGGCAAGTGCTAAACGGAACTGCAAAAGGGCGTACATCCGAACAGCAGATAACCTTGTTTGACAGTGTCGGCTTTGCAATCGAGGATTTTTCCGCCCTGCGCTACATCAAGAATGCAATTGAAGGCACTGGATTTTCGATTCAACTCGATATGCTCGCCGACCCCGATGATCCACGCGATCTGTTTGGTATGGTCCAGCGCTCCGCTTGAAGGGCGCGCATTATCCAAAGCATGTTGTTCTGAATGTTGGCGACAACCGGCCAGCGTCTCGCCCTAAATACAAAGAGATATCCTTCGTAATGAACACGGCACTTCAAATCAGTTTGCCAAGGCTGCGCGTTCGTTGAGTGTCCAAATCCAAGGCTAGCAAATCTTGGCTGTCAGAAAAAACACCTGTCAAATTCTTCTAAGCGAGCACAGCATGTATCGAACCGCTTGCGCGATCCGACCGTCGTGGGGGCCAGCCCCCACACCCCCGAGGTATTTAAAGACCGAAGAAGGCTTAACTTTTTCTTTACTTCATGGCTCTACCAAAAGGATACGGAACAGGCAGAGGTGCCGATGACCGTGACCAGAGAAGCCCCGGGCCAAGCGCTCGGGGTGGACCACTCTTCTCTGGTCCAGCAATACCTCGGGGGCGGCTCAGCTTTGCTGAGACGGGGGCAGCGCCCCCTCCCTACACAACCTGTGCGGCGCAAGCCGCTCCATTGGATCAGAGGTAATCAGATCGCTGAAGTCCGTATTTGGCCATCTTCTCGTTCAAGGTCCGGCGCGGCAGGCAAAGCTCGTCCATCACCGCAGCGATAGACCCTTTATGGCGGCGCATCGTGTTGTCGATCAACATCCGCTCAAACGCCTCAACGTATTCCTTAAGCGGTTTGCCCTCCGTCGTCATCACGGGCGTCATTTCATCGTGATCATTCATCAACAGCGAAGCGATCGTTCCCGAACCACGCCGTGTTTGCAGCACAGCGCGCTCGGCGATATTGATCAATTGGCGCACGTTGCCGGGCCATGGCGCTTGCAGCAATTGCGCCGCTTCCTGCGCAGAAACCTCGGGTGCAGCGCAGCCATATTCTTCGGCGAATTGCTCGGACAGGCGCGTGAACAGCGACAGAATATCCTCGCCGCGCGAGCGCAGCGGCGGTATCGTTATACGAAGCGCTGCGAGGCGGTAGAACAGATCAGAGCGCAGTGCATCTTCGCAGGTGCGATCCTGCTCTTGCAGATTGGAAATCGCGATGATGCGTGTTTCGGCAGGCGTGCCTTGCTCGTTGATCACCGATAAGAGCCGCGCTTGCAACGCATCGCTCAGCGCCTCGATATCCTCCAGCACCAGCGTGCCGCCGCGTGCTTCCTCGATCGCAGGCAGATAGGGATCTTCGGGCGCAACAGGACCAAACAAACGCTGCGCCAGCGCGTCTTCATCCATTGCCGCGCAGCTCACCAGCACGAAGCGTTTGCCCGCGCGGCTGCCCACAGCGTGCAGCGCATGCGCCACCAGCGTCTTCCCTGTGCCAGTCTCGCCATCAATCAACACATGCCCGTCCGCCTGGCCCAGATCGAGGATGTCTTCTTTCAAACGCTCCATCACCGGCGAAGCGCCGATCAGCTTCTTCATCAACTGACCGCCATCGGACAATTCGCGGCGCAAAGCACGATTGTCCAGCGTCAGGCGGCGCGCATTGGCAGCCTTTTTGGCCAGCTCGGACATGCGATCCGGATTGAACGGCTTTTCCAGAAAATCGAAGGCGCCGATGCGCATCGCATTGACCGCCATAGGTACATCGCCATGCCCCGTGATCATGATCACCGGCAGCGCGCTATCGGTGCTCATCAGCTTTTTCAGGAACTGCATTCCATCCATGCCCGGCATCTTGATATCCGAAATCACGATTCCCGGATAATCCGCACTGATCCCCGCCAGCGCATCTTCTGCTGAAGCAAAGGTTTCGGTGTCGTATCCCGACAAGGCCAGCCACTGTGAAATGGACTGGCGCATGTCTTTTTCATCATCAACGATGGCGATCTTCATTGCATTGGCCATGAGTTTACTCCGCTGCGGGCTTTGCGCGATGCGCGCCCTCTTCATCTAGGATAGGCAGGCGAAATTCAAAGACCGCCCCTCCCTGCGCCGCATTGCGCGCCGTCATCCGTCCCCCTAGCTCGTTCACGATACCCGAAGAAATGGCAAGGCCCAGCCCCACGCCGTCCCCCGGTTGTTTGGTCGTATAAAACGGCTCGAACAGCGCATCGAGGTCCTCGATCCCCTGCCCGTTGTCGCGCACCGTCAGCATCGCGGTTTCGCCCGCAGCCAGCAGCACGTCGACCTGCGGGTGCTCGACCGATTTGGTGGCATCAAGCGCGTTGCGCAAAAGGTTGATCATCACCTGCTCTACGCGCACGCGGTCGGCCATGACCATGACCGGTTCTTGCGGCAGCGTTTTGTTGATCTGCACCTGACGTTCGCGCAATTGCGGCTCCATCATTGACAGGCTCGAGGCCAGCGCATCGCCAAGGTTTACAGGGGCATAGCTATCACCACCCTTGCGCGCATAGCTTTTGAGCTGGCGCGTGATCGAGCCCATTCGCCCGATCAGATCATCAATGCGCTGGAAGCTGGCAAGCGCCTCGTCCGGGCGTCCACGCCCCACCAAAAGCCGCGCGCCGGCAAGGTAGGTGCGCATCGCCGCAAGGGGCTGGTTCAGCTCATGGCTGACGGCCGCGGACATCTCGCCCAAAGCGGCCAGTTTGGAGCTTTGCGCAAGGGTCTGCTCGGCCACAGCAAGGTTTTCCTGCACCTTTTCCCGCTCGGCAATTTCCCGCTGGAGCCGGATGTTGAGTTGGCGAAGTTCAGCCGATTCACGCTGAAACAGCGCCATGCGCACCGCCGTTTTGCGATTCAGGAAATAGAACGCCAACGCAAGCAGGATCGCGAATCCCATGATTTCGAGCGCGAGCACCCCGTTCACACGTTCGCGCACAGAGGCATAGGAAGTGAAACTCGCCATCTGCCAGCCGCGAAACGAGATCCGCGTGTGCGTGCGCATCACTGCCTCACCGCGCAAGTAGGCGTCCCCGGGGTCCGCGTTCCAATCGGCAGTCACCTGAATCGCGCGGCTGATCGCACCGGATGGGGGCTGACGCGTCAGTGCCTCTTCTTCATTCAAGCCGCGCCAACGCGGCTCGGTCGACAGAATTATCGTGCCCTCGGAGTTGGTGATCAAAACCGCATCGGAAATTCCAGCCCACGCACGTTCGAATTTTTGCAGATCGACTTCGACCACGACCACGCCAAGCACATTACCGCCGCTTTCAACGCGGCGCGAATAGGTAAAGGAATAGCCTCCCGCCTCGCGCTCAATGATCGAAAACACCGTATCATTCGAGCGCAGCGCATCGACAAAATACGCCGCTGAGCGGTGCAGCGATTGCAGACGGTTGCGATCCGTCGCAGCGACAGATCGCCCGTCGCGATCAAGCAGCATAAGAGAGGCAGCGCCAATTTCATCTACGAAGCTGATCAAACGCTGGGTTGATCCAGTGAAATCATCAGAATTCAGTGCGCCGATCAAGGCGGGATCGCGCGCCAGAAGCTGCGGCACAATCGCGTTCCGGCGCAGTTCCGACAGGATGTTGCCGCTATAGAGGGCAAGGCGTAACTCGGCCCGGTTGCGGGTGGTTTCGGTAAAGCGATCCGTTAAAAACGAGTTGGTAAAAAAAACCGTGATTGCGGCAAAAAGGATCAGTGCCCCGAGCAAAACCCTCATGCGCCACGGGTTAAAAACCCGCCGTGGACGGCTGGGTGCATTTTTCGGTGCGGGCATACTCGATGTTGCAGGCGTATCGCTCATGGAGGCGATGCTAGAGCGCGCGGGCAGTTCGCTCAAGTCGGCTTGCTCATGCCTGGGCCATGGACCCGATCAAACCGGCGAAAAGTCGCGCGCCGTCGCTTGAGCCATGGGCCGGCTCCATCGCCCGTTCGGGATGCGGCATCATGCCGAGCACGCGTCCGTTGGCCGATGTGATCCCTGCGATGTCGCGTGCAGAGCCATTGGGGTTGTCGGTGTATCGAAACGCAACGCGTCCCTCGCCAATCAGTCGATCAAGCTCGTCCGGCGCGGCCGTGTAATTGCCATCATGATGTGCGATCGGAATCTGGATCACTTGCCCTGCGTCATAGCCATGCAGGAAATCACTAGCATTTTCAGCAACTTCCAATCCGACAGTGCGGCAAATATACTTAAGCCCGGCGTTGCGCATCAACGCACCAGGCAAGAGCCGCGTTTCAGTCAGAACCTGAAATCCGTTGCACACACCAAAGACGTATCCGCCCCTTTCCGCGTGGGTTTTCACCGCTGCACAAATCGGCGAGTTTGCAGCGATCGCGCCGCAGCGCAGGTAATCGCCATAGGAAAAGCCGCCGGGAATGCCAACAAGATCAACCCCATCGGGCAGCGTGCTGTCTTTGTGCCAAACGCGCACCACTTCAGCGCCCGCCATTTGCAAACCTACCGCCAAATCGCGATCACAGTTGGAGCCGGGGAATGTAATGACGGCCGCGCGCATCAGCTAAGCTCCACCGTGTAGCCCTCGATCACCGTATTCGCGAGCAGCTTTTCGCACATCTCAGTGACCTGCGCCTCGCTTGTACCATCCGCCAAATCTAGCTCGATCACTTTACCTTGACGCACGCCGTTCACGCCCTCGAAGCCAAGCGCGCCAAGCGCATGACGCACAGCTTCGCCCTGGGGGTCCAAAACACCGTTTTTCAGCATGACATGCACACGAGCTTTCATGGGTAAGTCCTTCGTATCGCTTAATTAATCAATGTCGGCTTGGTCACGGGATGCTGGTTCTTCGGCATCACGCCCAAACGCTTGGCCACTTCTGTGTAGGCATCCGTCAGCGAGCCAAGATCGCGCCGGAACACATCCTTGTCTAACTTCTGGCCTGTCTCGATATCCCACAAACGGCAGCTATCGGGGCTGATCTCGTCGGCGATGATAAGGCGCTGGAAATCACCGTCATACACGCGGCCGATCTCGATCTTGAAATCCACCAGTTTGATCCCGACCCCGTACATGACGCCTGCCAGAAAATCGTTTACGCGCAGCGCAAGGCTCAGGATATCGTCCATATCTTGCTGGCTTGCCCAGCCGAAGGCGGCGATATGCTCTTCAGAGACCAGCGGATCGCCCAGCTTGTCGTCCTTGAGGCAATATTCGATGATCGGACGCGGCAATTGCGTACCCTCTTCGATACCGAGACGCGTGGACATCGACCCTGCCGCAACGTTGCGCACGATGATTTCCAGCGGGATAATCTCGCAGGAGCGCACCAGTTGTTCGCGCATATTCAACCGTTTGAGGAAATGCGTCGGCACACCGATGCTGGTCAAACCAACCATGAAATACTCGGACAGCAAATTGTTGAGCACACCCTTGCCGTCGATCACATCCTTTTTTACCGCATTGAAAGCGGTCGCATCATCCTTGAAATACTGGATCAGCGTCCCTGGCTCCGGCCCCTCATAGAGGGTCTTGGCCTTGCCTTCGTAAATCTTTTTTCCGCGCGCCATGGCAGTGACTTTCTTTGCAGCGTGACGCGCCTGAACCGACTCCCTGCCGCGCGCGTTCTGACGCTCTCTTAGGGCAAGGGGCGCCTCGGGGCAAGACGGTGGCGAGCAGCGCACGTGCGACAGGATGCGCAGGCCAGCCGCTTGCCTCTTGTAGCGGGCGCATGCAGGACGCATATTCATTTTATAGCCAATGATACATTAGGATGGTGAGCCAAATGAGCACTTTTGACGATCGTGAAAACGCCTTCGAGGCGAAATTCGCCCATGACGCGGACATGCAGTTCAAGGCGGACGCGCGCCGCAACAAGCTCGTAGGTCTATGGGCCGCTGAATTAATGGGCAAATCCGGTGATGACGCGAGCGCCTACGCCAAAGAAGTGATCAAGGCCGATTTCGAAGAAGCGGGCCATGAGGACGTGGTTCGCAAAGTGGCCGCAGATCTGGGCGACAAATCCAACCTTGACGAAATTCGCGCGAAAATGGGTGAGTTGATGGCGCTGGCAAAAGCGCAATTGATGTCAGAGGCTTAAAGCCTCTTCTCAATGTAAATCAAACCTCGCAGAAACCGTTTCTGTGGGGTTTTTCCGTGCGAAATTTTATCCATTAAGGGATTAATAAGGGCGGTGGTTTAGCAAGGTGGCATGATTGCGCCTGCTGCCGCCCGACCGTTTCGCCGCAAAGCACTGGCGCAAGTCTTGGCGCTTTGCTTTGTGCTTACGATCTGCCTGTTCGCGGCGCGCCCGTTCCTGAACGCGTTCGATCAGGGGCAAGTGCACCTTGCCTAGCTCATGATCATTATGATGATTATGAGTTTGTCTCAAACCTGCACCTATGACACAGAGGCACGAAAGAGCGGGATAAACGAATGAGCGATGCACTTACGAAAATGCTGTCCAGTCGAGATTGGATTTTGGCAGACGGCGCGACCGGCACAAACCTGTTCAACATGGGCCTCATGTCCGGTGATGCACCCGAACTTTGGAACGAGGCGCACCCGGACAGGATCAAGGCGCTCTATAAATCTGCGGTGGATGCGGGCAGTGATTTGTTTCTGACAAATTCCTTCGGCGGCAATGCTTCGCGGCTAAAATTGCACGACGCCCAATCGCGCGCTCATGAATTGTCGCGAATCTCTGCCGAGATCGGGCGCGACGTCGCCGATGCCGCAGGCAGGCCTGTGATTGTTGCAGGCTCTGTCGGCCCGACAGGCGATATCATGGAGCCCGTCGGCACGCTTAGCCATAGCAATGCGGTAGAGATTTTTCACGAGCAGGCAGAAGGCCTTAAAGCTGGCGGCGCGGATGTTCTCTGGCTCGAAACGATTTCGGCGCCTGAAGAATACCGCGCCGCTGCCGAAGCCTTTGCGCTTGCGCAGATGCCTTGGGTTGGCACCATGAGTTTCGACACCGCCGGGCGTACCATGATGGGCATGACCAGCGCTGCGATGGTGCAAATGGTCGAAGGGCTGGATCACCCGCCTTTAGCGTTTGGTGCGAATTGCGGCACAGGCGCGTCTGATCTGCTGCGCACCGTGCTGGGCTTCGCGGCACAGGGACCAAGCCGACCAATCATCGCCAAAGGCAATGCGGGCATTCCCAAATATGTCGACGGCCACATCCACTATGACGGCACGCCCGAATTGATGGGCCAATATGCAAGCCTCGCGCGCGATAGCGGCGCACGCATCATCGGCGGATGTTGCGGCACCATGCCGGAACACTTAAGCGCGATGCGCCGTGCCCTGGAAAGCGGTGAAAGATCAGAAGCGCCCACGCTAGAGAGAATCGTTGAAGCGCTTGGCCCGTTCACATCTGCGGGGGATGGCACAGAAGACAATGCCCCGACCGCACGCCAGACCAAACGCGCGCGCCGCCGCGCGGTCTAGATGAAGCCAATCTGGTTCACCTGTGGCGCCTTTGCCCTTTTACTCGGAGCTTTGGGCGTGGTTCTGCCGGTCTTGCCGACCACGCCTTTTGTCATTCTCGCCGCCTTTGCCTTTGGTAAATCAAGCCCGCGGCTGCACGCATGGTTGCTGCGCTCGCGCATATTCGGCGCGATGATCGCGGATTGGGAAGCCCATGGCGCAATCCCGACACGGGTGAAATGGATCGCTTGCACCATGATGGCGGCGGTTTTTCTGGCCAGCCTTTACGCCGGTGCACCGCGCGCCGCCCTGATTGCACAAGCAATAGGCATCACGCTTGGTGCGGGCTATGTGGTGACGCGACCTGCCGGGGCCAAAATATCATAGCAAAACAAGGGACTCGGGCACGGTGATCCGAATGGGCGATTGAAGATCCGGCATACCCACCAAGGCCAAGGCGAATTTCGATAGAAATCAGTCCAAAAGCCGCAGCGAGGTCGGCATAGCGCGCGGCCATGTCGTAATTGATGCAGTTTGACTGCGCCAATTTGTCCAAATGAGAGTAGAGAAAATGGCGTGCGCGCCCAAGAAAAGGAACGGCTCATGTCCGACCAAGAAGACGACATCATCCTGTCTGAACTGGACGACGAGGAACTTGTCCAACAGATGTTCGATGACCTCTACGACGGTTTGAAAGAGGAAATCGAAGAAGGCGTGAATATCCTTCTTGAGCGCAAATGGGCGCCCTACGATATCCTGACCAAAGCGCTGGTCGGCGGCATGACCATCGTTGGCGCTGATTTCCGCGATGGCATCCTGTTCGTTCCCGAAGTTTTGCTGGCTGCCAACGCGATGAAGGGCGGCATGTTCATTCTCAAGCCATTGCTGGCCGAAACCGGCGCACCGCGCGTCGGCAAGATGGTGATCGGCACGGTCAAGGGCGACATTCACGACATCGGCAAAAACCTTGTTTCGATGATGATGGAGGGTGCCGGTTTCGAGGTGGTCGATCTTGGCATCAACAATGCGGTCGACGCCTATCTCGAAGCGCTCGAAGCGGAGGAGCCTGACATTCTTGGCATGTCTGCTCTCCTGACGACAACGATGCCCTACATGAAAGTCGTAATCGACACGCTGGTCGAGCAAGGCAAGCGCGACGATTATATCGTGCTGGTCGGCGGCGCGCCTTTGAATGAGGAATTCGGCAAGGCCATCGGCGCCGACGCCTATTGCCGCGATGCGGCGGTTGCGGTGGAAACGGCGAAAGAATGGGTCGGGCGCAAGCACAACCAACTTGCCAGCTAGACCTTCTAAAAAATACGTATTTATTAAAGCCCTTGCATCTTGCGGGGGCTTTTTCAATTCAGCGGATAGTCGTAAGCACGCAGGATCGCGCCGCAGTCATCGATCACCTGCCGGTTCAGCGCATCGGGCAATACCTCGCGCCATTGACCGGGGACCTTGTCGCGCACGAAATGGCAGCGTAAAGAAAGTCCTCCAAGCCTCTGACAATGCGAAACCTATCTTCGCCCAAGGTCAGTATATTGCCGGCTTCCAACGGTGCGTTCAAACGCGCAGTCACACCATTGTCAGCAACGTGCATTCGCGCGCTCCAGCGCACCATCTGCTGACCACTGCCAAGGCGCAAAAGCATTTTTTCAAGATCTACACTTTCAGCCATGGCACCTCTAAATCCTTGGACAAACGACCGTATCAGGGCCACAGATAGGTAGCGCAAAAAGGACTTCACAAATGCAAAGCCCGATCGACGATACTGTTCTCACGCAGCAAGGATTCAATTCCGTCGGTGGCGGGCGATCGCTGATCATCGCTTGCGGTGCTCTGGCGCGCGAAATTCTTGCGCTCAAAGAGATGAACGGTTGGGATCATATGGATTTGACCTGCCTGCCCGCGATCTTGCATGTGTATCCTGAAAAGATCACCGACGCGGTGCAAGAAGCTGTTCTCAAACATAAATCAAGCTATGAGCAGATTTTCATCGCCTATGCGGATTGCGGCACGGGCGGGCTTTTGGAGGCTAAATGCCAGGAGCTTGGCGTGCAGATGATCGAGGGGCCGCATTGCTATTCGTTTTTCGAGGGCAACGCGCAGTTTGCCAAAATTGCCGAGGATGAATTTACCGCCTTCTACCTCACCGACTTTCTGGTGCGCCAGTTCGAGGCCTTCGTGATCAAGCCCATGGGCCTCGACCGTCACCCCGAGCTGCGCGATATGTATTTCGGCAATTACGAAAAACTGGTCTATCAGGCCCAGACCGATGATCCGGACCTGACGCGAAAGGCCAAGCTCTGCGCAGAGCGGCTTGGCCTGTCTTTTGAACGCCGCTTCACTGGCTACGGCGATTTGCAGGTGGCGCTTCGCGAGGTCTAAAGAAAGACCCGCTCGACAAACCAGTAGGCTCCAACGGCGGCGATCAGCAATGAGGCAGGCATTGCGATGCGCGTGCGATACCAGTCCTTGCCGCCAAACCAGTAGCCCACTGCAAGAAACGCCAGCGCAATCACGGTTAATTGGCCAAGTTCAACGCCCACGTTAAAGCCGATCAACGCCGCAATGAATTGATCTGCAGGCAGACCGAATTCGCCTAGAACCGACGCAAAGCCAAGCCCGTGCAGCAGACCGAATATGAAGATCACCACAGGCCGCCACGGGTTCATCTTGCGCGCGAACACGTTTTCGATAGCGACATAGACGATGGAGGCAGCGATGATCGGCTCGACGATACTGCCCGGAATACTGATGAGACCAAGCGCCCCAAGCGCGAGCGTGACCGTATGTGCCAGTGTGAAGGATGTGACCTGGATCAGCAGCGGGCGCAGCGCCGTGGAAAAGAAGAAAAGCCCGAGAACAAACAGGATATGATCAAGCCCCTTGGGCAAGATATGATCGAAACCGACTGGGATATACTCACCGAAAACCGACATGAAGCCACGCGCTTCACCGCCCAAAACGGCGATTTCCGGGCTGCTTTGACCGCCGCTGATGTAGCCTGTGTAGGGATTTTGTGGACCCATCTGGCGCAGGATCAGCGTGCCGTAGCCATCGCCCCAGTTTACCTGCATCAGTCCCGCATTTTCAGGCACAGCGCCGCTTAGGGTAAGCTGCGACAAACGGGGCAATTCCACATCCCCCGTCTCGGGAATATCCAACGCCGCAATCTGTAGCGCAACCACAGCGCCATCGACGCTAAGCGTTACCTCGCGCAGCATTTGAGGCGCAAAATCGCGCAAACGCCTCTCCAACGCGGCAGGATCGAGCGCGCGAAGGAGGTCATAATCGGCGGCCTGCGGCACCTCATTGGTGTCCGTCGCCGAATCCAGATCAATGCCCGCAAGGAAACTTTCCAAGGTGAGGCGCAGATCGAGGGTGACCTTGCCGCCCTCCAGTGTCAGGTCAGCAACGCTCGGGCTGACCTCATGGGCATGCGCCGAGCCGGGCGCACCGACCAAAAGACTTGACACCAGAAGCAGTTGCACCAGCATCAATTTAACTTTGCAGAAAGCAGACATTATGACCCCCAAAATATTCATACTCGCTCTCGCGATGAGCTTTGCCGCAGCGCCGCTCTTGTCCCACGAGTTTTGGATCGACAGCAAAAAGTTTCAAGTCGAAACTGGCGAAAACATCGCAGCTTTCACCAAAAACGGCCAGAACTTCAAAGGTATAGACCTTGCCTATTTCACCAAACGCGCCGCGCGCTTCGAGCGGATCGACGCCAGCGGCGCAAAAGCGGTCGAGGCGCGCATGGGCGACTCGCCGGTGTTTGACAAGCCGCTGGCGCAAGACGGGCTGTTTACCTTGATCTACCAAACCCATCCGGACCGGTTGACCTATAAAGAATGGGCAAAGTTCCAGAGCTTTGCCGAGCATAAGGCCTTTGGCGACGTCCTGACGCGCCACCGTGCGCGCGGGCTGAGCGAAGAGCAATTCGGCGAGACCTACACCCGCTTTGCCAAAGGACTGTTCGCCGTCGGTAGCGGTGCGGGCGCGGATGCGGCGCGCGGGCTCGAAATCGAGATTGTTGCGTTGAAAAATCCCTACACCGACGATCTGAGCGCGGGCCTGCCTGTCAAGGTCCTCTACCGCGAAATGCCGCGCATCAACGCGCAGGTCGAGATTTTCGAGCGCAGCAGCGAGGGGCAGACAAACGTCAGCACTGTTCTCACCAATGATAAGGGGATCGCGCTGATCCCGGTTAAATCAGGCTACACTTACCTGCTCGACAACGTGCTTCTGCGCGAACCAAACGCTGCGCTTGCCACTGACAAAAACGCGGTCTGGGAGACGCTTTGGGCCGCTTTGACGTTTCAAGTGCGGTAATGCACGGCGCTTCCCCCTTGCGAGCACGCGCGCGGCGCGGCACATAGCGGGTATGAAAACCATTCCAGACATTTTGTGCATCGGGTCCGTCCTTTGGGATGTAATCGGACGCTCCAAAAGCTCCATGCGCCAAGGCAGTGACGTGCCCGGACGCATCACGCAACTTCCCGGCGGTGTGGCAATGAATATCGCCATGACCCTGCGCCGCTTTGATCTGCGCCCTGCCCTGCTTAGCGCCGTCGGGCGAGATGCGGCGGGGGATCAACTGGTGATAGAAGCGCGTGAATTGGGCTTGATTTGCGACTATCTCTATCGCTCCGCAGACCTGCCCACGGATAAATACATGGCTGTAGAAGGTGCGAACGGGCTAATCGCGGCGATCGCCGATGCGCATTCGCTCGAAGCGGCGGGTGCCAAAATCCTGACGCCCCTGCAAGACGGCGCGCTTGGAAGTGCTACTGCGCCCTATGCGGGAATGATTGCGCTTGATGGCAATCTCACGCTCTCGCTGCTCAGCAAAATTGGCAGCGATCCGCTATTTTCAGCAGCGGATTTGCGCGTCGCCCCCGCCTCTCCGGGCAAGGCCGAGCGCTTGCGCCCCTTCCTCGAGCAAAGCCGCGCAACGCTTTACGTGAACCTTGAAGAGGCCGAACTACTCTGCCAGCAAAGTTTCGACACGGCGCCCGAAGCCGCATTGGGCCTTCTTGCGCGCGGCGCCGCGCGCGCGCTGGTGACGGATGGCGGCAATCTGGCCGCCGAGGCCGATGCCAGCGGCACACGCCAAGCGACGCCGCCACAAGTCTTGGTGGCGCGCGTGACGGGCGCGGGCGATACGTTTATGGCCGCACATATGAATGCAGAACTGCGCGGCAAGCCACCACAGGACGCGCTGGAGCAAGCGCTTCAGGCCGCCGCCCGCTACGTCTCAGGAGAAACAGCACATTGACCCATCCCCTTTTCACCCGATCAAAAGCCGTCGAGGCGGCCCAAAGCGCTGGCACGCCCATCGTGGCGCTGGAATCCACGATTATTACCCATGGCATGCCCTATCCGCAAAACCTTGAAATGGCGCGCAAGGTCGAAGCGACAGTGCGCGAAAACGGAGCGGAGCCTGCGACAATCGCGGTGCTGAACGGCACGCTGCATATCGGCCTTGAGGACGCGCAGCTTGAAGCGCTGGCGCAAACCAAAGGCGCAGCGAAACTCAGCCGCGCGGACCTCGCGGTTTGCATGGCAAGCGGCAAGACCGGCGCGACGACGGTGGCGGCAACGATGATCGCGGCACATCTGGCGGGTATCGCGGTTTTTGCCACGGGCGGCATCGGCGGCGTGCATCGCGGCGCAGAGCAGAGCTTTGATATCTCTGCGGATTTGCAAGAGCTTAGCCAGACCCCCGTGACGGTCATCGCCGCCGGCGCGAAGGCTATTCTGGACGTGCCCAAGACGCTCGAAGTGCTCGAAACGCTCGGCGTGCCGGTGATTGCTTATGGCCAGGACAGGATACCTGCGTTCTGGTCCGCCCAAAGCGCGCTCAAGGCGCCTTTGCGCATGGATGATCCGGCCAGCATCGCGCGTGCCCACAAGATGCGCGCAGCGCTGGGATTGCCCGGCGGCCAATTGATCGCCAACCCGATTCCAATAGAAGCCGAAATCCCGCGGGCAGAGATGGACCCGGTGATAGCACGCGCGCTGCAGGATGCGCTTGAGCATGGAATCACCAGAAAATCGGTCACGCCTTATCTGCTGCAAAGGGTCTATGAGTTAACCGAGGGGCGCTCGCTCACCGCCAATATTGCGCTTGTGCTGAACAATGCAGCGCTTGGTGCTAGGATTGCATGCGAAATGGCGCAGAATTGATCCACGCACTTCATGGGGGCATTGCCCCCGCCCCGCGCTGCGCTTAACTAAGCGGCAACTCGCTTGGAATAATAGATGAACACCCCATTTGACGAACCACCTCGCCGCCCCGGTCTGTTCGCGTCCCTGCGCGCCAGTTTCCTGACGGGCCTCGTCGTAATCGCCCCTGTCGGACTGACGATCTGGCTGATCTGGTCAGTCATCGGCTGGATCGACAGTGTTGTGTTGCCACTGGTGCCCTATACGTTCCAGCCGGAGCAATACATCGGCATCAACCTGCGCGGCGTCGGCGTGATCATCTTCTTGCTGTTCACAATCATGATCGGCTGGCTGGCCAAAGGCCTGCTCGGGCGCTCCTTGATCCGTTTTGCCGAGGGGATCGTGCAAAGCGTGCCTGTGGTGCGCTCGATCTATTCAGGTGTAAAACAGATTGCAGAAACGGTTTTCGCGCAGTCCGAACGTTCCTTCGAGAAAGCCTGCCTGTTTGAGTATCCGCGCAAAGGGATTTGGGCGATCGGTTTCATTTCGACCACGGCCAAAGGCGAAGTCGCGCGCAGTGCTTCAACAGGCGGTGATCTGGTTAGCGTTTTCGTGCCCACCACGCCGAACCCGACCTCGGGCTTTTTGCTGTTCTTCCCGCGCGAGGATATTATCGAGCTGGAAATGAGCGTCGAGGACGCGGCCAAACTGGTGATCTCCGCAGGGCTGGTCTACCCCAACGCCAAAGACCCGAGCCAGCCGGAGAAATAGAGCGGAATGAAAGTCTTGCGAAGACTTCCCCCCTTTACTGAAACATCGCTTCCAGATTAACGCTGCTGCGCATCCCGATGTCACCGCGATGCGCCGCAAGGAAGGCATCCGCCGATTTTTGCCCCGCGCCCTTCAATGCGCCGAGCACGGAAGGAATGGCCACGGTTTTCGTCGCAACCGACAATTCGTTCATCAACGCGTCATCGGCAATCATATGCACGTTCACCTGCTTCATCGCGCCTTGCGCGATACTGCCCTCCCCGAGCAGACGCTGCACAAAGGAAATCGCACGCAACTCACGTAAAAGCGAAGAATTAAAGCTGATTTCATTGATGCGGTTCTGGATCGCTTGGGGTGTCTGGGGCACTTCATCGCGCTCTAAGGGATTGATGTTGATGATCAGAATATCCTCGGGCAAGTCAGGGCCGAAAAGTGGAAACAGCGGCGGATTGCCTGTGTAACCGCCGTCCCAATAGGCCTCGCCATCCACTTCGACCGCGCGAAACAACGTCGGCAAACAAGCAGAGGCAAGCAAGGCATCAGGGCCGATTTCATCGCCTTGGAACACCTTCACCTTGCCGCTGCGCACATTGGTCGCGCCAATATAAAGCGCAGGACCTTCGGATGCGCAAACCTCGGAATAATCGAATCCGTCGACGATACTTTGCAGCGGATGGTTGTAAAACGGCCCCCAACTGTAGGGCGACGTCATGCGATTGAACGCATCCGCGAACATGAAGTGCGGCGAGAGTTCCAGCGCCTGACTGATCAGCGAGGGCGAAAAAAGCTCTTGCCCGAACCATTGGCTCAGCCCGGTGTTGGAGTTCTGCGCAATGCCGTGCCAAAGCCCGTCGAGCGCGCGGCGCGCGCCCTCTGCGCCGTTCTCGATCATGCCCGATTTCAGAGCCGCCGCATTCAGCGCCCCCGCAGAGGTGCCCGAGATCGCAGCAATTTCCAGATCAGGCTCTTGCAGCAGCCGATCGAGCGCGCCCCAAGTGAACGCCCCATGCGCCCCGCCCCCTTGCAGTGCGAGATTGATACGCATTTTTGTCATTATAATTTATCTCGCTTTGAAAAGACCGCCCAGAATGCCACGCACGATGCGCCGCCCTGTGGTCCCTTTGAGTTCCTTGATAACGACCTGCGCCATGGCGGCGCCAAAGCTGTCGCTTTTGGCGCGCCCCCGGCTGGTGGAGCGAGAAACGCGCGTGCCTGAATAGCGCCGCGCCGCTTTGTATTCGCGCTCGGCGATCTCCAGTTCTTCCTCTTTCGCCTCGGCCGCCGCCGCTTCCTGCGCTGCCTGATCGGCGCGTGCACTCAGGATTTCATAAGCGGATTGGCGGTCGATTTTCGCCTCGTATTTGCCCGCGATATGCGAGCCTGCAATCACTGCCGCGCGCACATCCGGCGCAACGGGGCCAAGGTGCGAACTGGGTGGGCGAATAAGCGTGCGCTCGACAATGCCCGGAATGCCCTTTTTTTGCAGCATCGAGGTCACGGCCTCGCCCACGCCGACCTCGCGGATTGCCTCGCCGGTGTCGAAACGCGGGTTGTCGCGGTAGGTTTCCGCCGCCTCTTTGAGCTGCCGGCGATCGCGCGCGGTGAACGCTCGCAAAGCATGTTGAATGCGATTGCCAAGCTGGCCCAGAACATCCTCGGGCACATCAGAGGGGTTTTGCGTGACGAAATAAATCCCGACCCCTTTGGAGCGGATAAGGCGCGCCACTTGCTCGACTTTATCCACAAGCGGCTTGGGTGCACCGTCAAACAACAGATGCGCTTCATCAAAGAAAAACACCAGCTTGGGTTTATCCGGATCGCCCACTTCGGGCAGTTCCTCGAACAGCTCCGAAAGGAGCCAAAGCAGGAAGGTCGCGTAGAGGCGCGGCGCGCCCATAAGTTTGTCCGAAGCGAGGATATTGATGCGCCCACGCCCGTCCGGCGCAGTGCTGATGATATCCGAAAGCGCCAGTGCAGGTTCACCGAACAGCTCGGCGCCGCCTTGGTTTTCCAGCACCAACAGGCGGCGCTGGATCGCACCGATCGAGCCGGTCGAAACATTGCCATAGCGCAATGTCAGTTGATCGCGGTTTTCACCGACCCAGACCAGAAGAGCCTGCAAATCCTTGAGATCAAGCAGCGCCATGCCTTGCTCGTCGGCGACGCGAAAGGCGATGTTGACAACGCCTTCTTGCGGCTCGCTCAGTTCCAACAGGCGCGAAATCAGCAGCGGCCCCATCTCGGCAACCGTGGTGCGCACGGGATGGCCCTGCTTGCCGAAAAGATCCCAGAAGGTGACGGGAAAACTATCGTAGGAGTAATCGTCAAAGCCGATTTGCTGCGCGCGCGAGGTAAAGGGTTCGTGCAGTTTCGCCGCAGGCGAGCCGGCTTGCGCAAGCCCGGAAAGATCACCCTTCACGTCCGTGAGAAACACAGGCACGCCCGCGTTCGAGAAATTTTCTGCCAGAATTTGCAAGGTCACAGTTTTTCCCGTGCCCGTCGCACCGGCAACAAGCCCGTGGCGGTTGGCGTATTTCAGGCTAAGCCATTGTTTGTCTGCATACTCTGGCCCGCCGCCTCCCAGGAAAATATGATGATCCACTGCCTACTCCCGGACTTTTGAAAAATACACGCCCATGCACATACATGGCAACGTCACGTTAACTTATTCATGTCAAAGTGCAATCTGTTCGCAGCCGACTGTCCTCGCGCTGCGGACGGACTTCCTCCCTGTCAGACTGGCCGCGCTCTCTTTGGCGCGGCCTTTTTTCAGCTATTTGCCCGATGACAAACTATCTTTGAAAAAGACCCTTAAAGATCGGCAAATCCCGTGTATGTAATGCGACATTCTGGCAATTCCCTGTTGACGCATCACGCGCCTCATCGTAACGTCGCGTCAATAAGTCGGTTAGTCCGACGGGGAGAGACAATAGGAAAGGAAGACCCGCAAGAGGTCTTCCTTTTTTCGTTTGCACACAGCGCGCGGGGCCCACCTGTGGTGACAGGCTTTCGAGATGGGCTGCCTTCGCGATGGAGGGCCTTGCCAAGCGTGCATTGATCGGCAAAATAAGCGTAATCTCGCCGCTATACCGCTGCGTTGCCACTGACAGGGCTGCAAACGCGTGTTAGGCACGGCGTAAACAACATTAAGTCAGGAAGCCTTTGATGATCACTCGTATGTCCGTTTTCTCTGCCATTGCCAGCGTTGCGCTTGGCGGCGCGGCTTTTGCACAAACCACGGCAGCGACCGCTGAAGAGGACAAGCCGATCGCACCGATCGAAACTGATCTGAACATGGGCGAAGATGCGTCTGCGCCACAGATCGGCCAGACCTATGTGCGCGAAGCCGAGCAAGATTGGGAAATCCAATGTGTGCGCGTCGAGGAGGGCAATGACGAGCCCTGCCAGATGTATCAGCTGATGCAGGACGAGGAAGGCAACCCGGTCGCAGAGGTCAGCATTTTTCGTCTACCAACGGGCGGTCAGGCGATTGCCGGCGCAACTGTTGTTGTACCGCTCGAAACATCGCTGCAAGCGCAGCTTCGTATTTCTGTCGATGGCGGCCAGGGCAAGCGCTACCCCTATTCCTTTTGCAACCCCGTAGGCTGTTTCGCGCGGATCGGCCTGACCGAAGCGGACGTGAACGGCTTTAAACGCGGCGCGGCAGCGACTGTGACGATTGTGCCGTTTCTGGCATCAGATCAAAAAGTTGAGCTGAACATGTCGCTCAAAGGTTTCACCGCCGGGTTTGATAAATCGACCGTGGTTACGCAGTAAATAAGTTGCCAGCATAAATAGTGACGAAAGCGCGCCCTTGGGCGCGTTTTTTCGTTTTAAGGCGCTTTGCGCAGGGCAATCACCGCGTTGAGCCCGCCAAAGGCGAAGGCATTGCTGATGGCGACATCTACGCGCGCCTCGCGTGCCTCATTCGGCACCACATCAAGCGCGCATTCGGGGTCCGCTTCTTCATAGCCGATGGTGGGCGCGATAATTCCGTCGCGCAGCGCCATGATGCAAGCCAGTAGTTCAACTGCGCCCGTGCCGCCAATAAGATGGCCGTGCATGGATTTGGTCGAGCTGATCATCAGATCATCCGCGTGCGGGCCGAACACATCTGCCACCGCCGCGCATTCTGTCTTGTCATTGGCTGCCGTGCCCGTGCCATGCGCGTTGATATAGCCCACATTGGAACGGTCAATTCTCGCATCCGCCAGTGCGCCTGCAATCGCACGCGCCGCACCCTGTTTGGAGGGCATGACAATATCCGCAGCATCCGAGGACATCGCGAAGCCCGCGACTTCGCACAGGATATCCGCGCCGCGCGCCTTCGCGTGCTCCATTTCCTCAAAGACAAAAATGCCCGCACCTTCACCCTGCACCATGCCGTTGCGATTGGCACTGAAGGGCCGGCAGGCGTCCTTGGACATCACGCGCAAACCCTCCCAGGCCTTCACCCCGCCAAAGCACAGCATACTCTCGGAGCCGCCCGTGACCATGACCTCTGCCATGCCTGTGCGGATCATGCTGAACGCCTGCGCCATAGCATGATTGGACGACGCGCAGGCAGTTGAAACCGTAAAGCTCGGCCCTTTGAGGTTGTGCTCCATGGAAACATGGCTACAGGCCGCGTTGTTCATCAATTTTGGCACCACAAAAGGATGCACGCGATTTTTTCCGTCTTCATAGACGGAGCGGTAGTTGTCGTCCCAAGTGCTGACGCCACCTCCCGCAGTGCCAAGCACAACGCCGGAGCGCGCCGATAACTCGCCCGCAAATTCCAATCCCGACTGCGCGACTGCCTCTTTCGCGGCGCAAAGGGTGAACTGCGTGAAGCGGTCATAAAGTGTCATTTGCTGGCGGTTGAACAGGCCCTCTGCCTCAAAGCCCTTGACCTGCCCGCCGATCTGGATCGAGAGGCGCTCTACGTCGCGAAACTCTAACGGGCCAATGCCACAAATGCCGTTTTGCATCGCCGTCAGGGTTTCAGGCACGGATTGCCCCAGCGCGTTGATCGTGCCCGCGCCAGTGATCACCACGCGCCTCACGGCTTGGCCGCGACCAATTGCTCTATGCCCGCGATGATGCTCGCAACCGAGGAAATATCAAATTCGCTCTTATCAGGCTCGTTGGCATTGAACGGGATGGTTATGTCGAATTCTTCCTCGATCGCGAATATGCTCTCGACAAGGCCAAGACTGTCGATCCCGAGGCTTTCAAGCGTGCTGTCATCGCTCACGTCCGAGACGTCCAGAACCGCTTGCTCTGCAATAATTTCATAGACTTTGTCGCGAATGCTCATGGCCGACCCTTTTGTGCCAAATGCTGTGGTGTTGATTTAGTCATTGCCACGCGGTTTTGAAACACCCTTTTGCAGGGCTGCGACATCACCAAACAGGCGCGGCAAGCGGCGCAACAGCTTGTGGAGTTCGATCTGCTTGTCCATCTTGACCGCTGGATAGCCCAGCATCACGCGCCCCGCCGGTACGTTGGATAGCACTTTTGTTGCGCCGCCGGTGATCACGTTATCGCCGATAAACACATTGTCGCTGACCCCCGTTTGCCCGCCAAGCACCACATTATTGCCGATGCGCGTCGATCCGGCGACGCCCACCTGCGCACAGATCAAGCAATCCCTGCCAATAACAACATTATGACCAATCTGCGCAAGATTGTCGAATTTACAGCCATTGCCGATCACCGTGTCGCGCACCGTGCCGCGATCAATGCAGCTGTTTGCGCCAAGCTCCACATCATCGCCGATCTGAACCGAGCCAAGCGAATGGATGCGCGCCCAGCTTTGCGCCTGTGCCGCCCCCTGCGCGCCAAGGGTATCGCGTACGCGCTCCACTGCGCCTTCCTCGGGCGTCACAAAGGAAAATCCGTCGCCCCCAACGCTTGCCCCCGGCTGCGCGATGAAACGCGCGCCAATGCGTACGCGCGCACCGATCTTGACCCCCTCGCGCAGGATCGCGTGATCACCGATCTGCGCGTCGCGGCCTACGAAGACCTGCGCGCTTATACGCGTGCCAGCGCCAATACGCGCGCCCGCCTCGATCACGCTAAGCGGACCAATCGTTACGTCAGCACCAAGCGTCGCACTTGGATCAATCACCGCAGAAGGATGTATGCCCGCAGTCCTCTGAGGCTCTGGATCCATCATCGCGCTTAATCCTGCCATGGCAAAGCGGGGACGCGGCGAAATGATCGCGGCCTTCAGCCCCAGTGCCTGCCAGTCCGCACCCTCCCAGAGCATCGCCGCCTCTGCGCGGCCCTCACCTAGCTGCGCGGCAAACTCGGGCTTCATTGCGAGCGCAAGTTGACCGCGCTCTGCATTTGCCGGTTCAGCGACTGAAGTCACGGTTAACGTGATCTCGCCATGGGCGCTTGCACCGATAGCTTTCGCGATTTTCTCGATCGTATATGTCATGACTGCCCTCGCCGCGCCTGTGTCGCTGATGTAAGCTATTGCGCGCAGCGAGGCAAACCCCGTCGCGCTATTCCTGCGCGGCCCCTGCATCCCCGTCTACGGGATCGATGCGGCCCAGCGATATCCAGATCAGCATGAAGAAGCAGACCGGAACCAGCCCCAGCGCAGGCAAATACAGCCCCGGCAATCCGAAGGTCAGGGCGGCTATTCCCCAGAGTGACATGAAAGCGATAAGCGCAAAGTAGAGATTGCTTTCGTCGCCGTGTGCCACGTCGCGCGCAATCCATCCAAGCAGCGGAATTTTATAGAAAAAAACGCCCCTGCGGGACGAAGCTAAGGGCGGGGTGTTGGTTGAGATATCCACGTATCAGATCTATGGTTTGGCCCCCCTGTATTCAGTGTGGCAGGGTGTCACAGAAAATGCTTTTGACAGGTATATTTATGCAAGGCCAATGCGCGCCCACCAAAAGGAAAAGCCGAAAGTACCCCCGGCTTTTCCCTTCAAATATTGGCGCTGGTGTTAACCACCCACCGCCCGTAAACGCACACCCGCGTCGCTAAGCGCGGCAAAGACTTTCGCGTCGCGCCCGTAGATGTCAGGGCGAAAGTTGACGCGCCCGTCCGCCGTCACGAAGGCCGTGCGATAGACGATATGCACAGGCACGGGCGCATCGAGGTAGACATATTTCTCTGCGCCCTGATCCAGCACCGAATGGAAGAACGCCTTTGGATCGCGTTCCTGCTTTGAAAGTATTTGGTACGCAAAATCAAAGGGTTGCTGCAAACGGATGCAGCCATGACTGTAGGCTCGCATTTCGCGGGTAAACAGGTTCTTGGCCGGGGTGTCATGTAGGTAGATGTTATATTTGTTCGGGAACATGAACTTGACAAGACCAAGGGCGTTGCGTTCGCTTGGTGGTTGCTTGATCGCAAAGGGGAAAGTGCGCGCACTATACTGCGAGAAATTCACCGAACCACGGTTAACCGTTCGCCCCTTGCTGTCTACGATACGCAGATGGCCTACGGCATTGGGGTTGGCTTGCAAAAGCGGCAAATATTCCTTGGTCGCGATCGAGCGCGGCACATGCCAGGTCGGGTTGATCACCATATATTCCATGACGTCCGAAAACTCGGGGCTGCGACGATCGCCTTGGTTCTTGCCAATGACGGAGCGCGTCTTGAACGTGACCTTGCCGTTGTCCATGATCGCAGCAGTGAAGTCGGTCAGATTGACCCAGATGTGACGCTCCCCGCGCGGACGATTCATCCAGCGCTCGCGCTCCATCGCAACCATGATCGCCTGAAGCTGCGCTTCGATCGGGCGGTTGAGCTGGGCCATACTACCAGGTCCCGCGACGCCATCAGGGTTAAGGCCACGCGAAATCTGGAACTGCTGCATGGCAGATTGCATCGCAGCATCATAGGTTTGCGAGGACGAGCGATTGAGGTAGCCCATGCTTTGCAAACGATTTCGCAGGATGACAACCGCATTGCCGGACTGGCCCGGCTTCAAAGACTTGGCAGGCACACTTTGCCCCCAGCCACCTTTGGCCAATTGGCGCTCAAGCAGCAATTTGGCCTTCATCAGGCGGGCATATTCGGGTGCAGTCGGCGCGAGCGCCTGAAAGAAACGCTTAGGCGAGGATTTTGTGAAATTGGTGAGATAGGAAACGCGATCACGCAGCGGCACGTCGCGCACGATGCCGCTATCGACCTTGCTGGGCGTCAAGACACCTGTTTGCAAATCTTGCGCGTATTGCAGGAAAATGCGGCTCATCTCGACCTCGATCGCGCCGCGGTCTCTTGGGCTACGGGCCTGCTTCAAAAGCGCTTTCAGCTGATCAGGGTTATAGCGGCTGACCGGCAAGCCATGATCTCCGGCGCGGGTCACCGCATTCAAAAGTGCATCGCGGCGCTGGCGATCCTTGTTACCTTTGCCAGTCCAGATCGCAGTATATTGATTGGCCTGATAGAAGGCTGCGATATCCTTATCCTGCGCCGCCGCTTCTGCAACGGCCTGTTTGAAAGCGGTCACTTGCGCGCTGGCAGGCGCGGCTGAAAACCCCAAAGAGAGCACGAAAAGCGTAAGCGCCGTAAAAAGCGCGCGCGCCGTCAAATTTGATCGAATACCGAACATCTGCATCGTGTCCCCCCAAAAATACACCGTTTTCCCGCACGCCTTGCGCGCGGACACATCGCTTAAGTGATCTTTCATCGCCCCTGCCCGAGTCCATTCACATTTGCGCAAGCACACTACAAAACCCAATCTGTGGTGCACCCCTGCACCGAAGGTGGCACAGATTGATGCAAATCAACGATATATTTACACAATTGAGCAATAAAATGCCGAAATTGGTTGCCATTATGGCCTCCAGTAAATCGAGGCTTGGTCGGCGATTCGAAATATGCCATAGAGCCACCACTGCGGGGATGAATTAGGCAGAGTGTCCGTAACATCGGATACGAACAGGCTAGGAACGGGACGTGTTAGGTATGTCAGACGGGACAAGTAACGGCATTACGCGCCGCGGATTGCTTAGCGCTTTTGCAGCGACGGCGGTTTTTTCAGCTCCTACTTATGCGAACGCAACCGGCTTCCTGCGCGGCGGCGGAGACATTCGCCGGATTAAGATGTATTCGGGCCGCACCGGCGAGCGGATCGACATGATCTATTGGGTCGAGGGAAAATACATCAAAGAAGCGGTGCAGGAAGTGCACCATTTCATGCGCGACTGGCGTACAAATGATGTGAAGTTTATCGATCTGCGTACCGTCGACGTCATGGCAGCCGCCCATAATCTGCTGGATTCAAACGAACCTTATATGCTGCTGTCCGGCTACCGCAGCCCCAAGACCAACGCGATGCTGCGCTCGCGCTCTAAAGGCGTTGCCAAGAATTCACTGCACATGAAGGGTCAGGCGGCTGATCTGCGCATGTCCTCGCGCTCTGTCAGCCAGTTGTCCCGCGCGGCGGCCGCGTGCCGCGGTGGCGGTGTCGGGCGCTATTCCGGCTCCAACTTCGTTCACATGGATTGCGGCCCCGTTCGCACATGGGGACGCTAGATACCAGCGGCCCTTTCACTTTCCAAACCTGTCAAAGCCCGGTCCAAGAGCCTGGGCTTTTTGCATTTTTAGCACTTCGCCGCGCAGGTTATTGGCGCACTATATAGGTGTGGATCGAAAACAGGATCGCCCCGCTTTGTGGCAGGCGGATCAGGCTCTGCCGCTCTGCGCGCAGAAAATTGCGCACAGCCGACGCCTCGCCTTCGTCAAAATCACGCTCCGCACGCGGCGCAAATAACTCGGGCCCAGCATGCCCGTGATTGAACCGCCAAAGCGGGCGCCCCACTTGTAAACCATCACAAAGCCGCTGCACCCTGAGCTGCATGTTGCTATCATAGCTATCAACTGGCTGATGAATGCGCCCCATGGGATGTGCGAATTTCTCGGCCAGCGTCCAATTGGCGGGAAAACACAGGATCGCAGCGCTTAGACTATGCTCCTCTGCCCCAACCGGTTTTTGCAAAATGCAGACATCTTCCTGTATCAGCGCGCCGATCACGCAAAGCGGGTCCCCGATCAAAGAAACCCGCCGCCCATCAGGGCAAAGCATATGATCGCCGCTGCGCTGAAATCCGTTCATCGTGCCAAGCTGCTTTACGATCAGCGCCAGAGCTTCGCGCACCGGCTCGCACGCGTCATCGCATTGCGCGCACACATCATCCAAGCGGCATTCCATCAGGCGCATGCGCTCAGCCATTTGCGCACCATAGGCGTCGTCCACATGCAGCCAATCGGCTATATCGAGCGGTTGAACACCGGGAAGTGTGCGCTCTTGCGTCATGTCGTCTGGCAAATTGTTTTGAAAGATCAAGCTCATACTGAGAGGTTTAGCAAAGCCGCCCTGCCCCGTCACGCCTTTTCAAACACTTGAAAACGACGCGTAAAAGCGTCGCATCCGCGCATGACCGCGCCGGATCATGCTTTCAGAGTGATGAAAACGCGAGAGGATCAGCCATGAACCAGCACTACCGCGAAACCCGCAAGATCGACCCGAGCCAGGGCGATCGCCTTGGCGATGGCACCCCGAATGACAATGATCGTATCGAGATCGGTCCAACCCAGCTTGCCTTCGCCGAGTGGCGCGCGGTGGGTCTGGAACTGCCCAACCTTGCCCGCATGCGTGAATATCGCTGGACGCGCCTCACCCAGCATATCAAGGATCGCGGCTATGCGGGGCTATTGATGTTCGATCCGTTGAACATTCGCTACGCCACCGACAGCACCAATATGCAGCTTTGGAATGCCCATAATCCGTTTCGCGCCGTGCTGCTCTGCGCGGATGGGTATATGGTGATCTGGGACTACAAAAACTCGCCTTTTCTAAGCACATTCAACCCGTTGGTGCGCGAACAAAGATCTGGCGCGGATCTGTTTTACTTCGATCGCGGCGACAAGATCGATGTGGCGGCGGATGTCTTTGCAAATGAGGTGCGCCGGCTTTTGCAAGAACATGCAGGAAGCGAAAAGCGTCTCGCAGTGGATAAAATCATGCTGCACGGACTGCGCGCGCTTGAAGCGCAGGGCCTCGAAATCATGGACGGTGAGGAAGTCACCGAAAAGGCGCGCGCCATCAAAGGCGCTGACGAAATCCTCGCCATGCGCTGCGCCAGTCATGCGTGCGAAGTGGCCTGCAGCGAGATGGAGCGTTTCGCGCGCGAAAACGTGCCGCTCGGCAATACTTCGGAGGATGATATCTGGGCGATTTTGCACGCCGAGAACATCAAACGCGGCGGCGAATGGATTGAAACCCGCCTTCTTGCGTCCGGTCAACGCACGAACCCGTGGTTTCAGGAATGCGGTCCGCGCATCGTACAGAACAATGAAATTGTCGCCTTTGATACGGATCTCATCGGTTCTTACGGCATTTGTGTCGACATCTCGCGCACCTGGTGGATCGGCGATCAAAAACCGCGCCCCGACATGATCGAAACGATGAAACACGCCCATGAATTCATCATGTATAACATGTCCCTACTCCGGCCCGGCTTGATGATCCCCGATTTGATCGAGCGCGCGATGGCCCATCCGGCCAAGTACAAAGCGCAGCAATACGGCTGCATGATGCACGGCGTCGGACTTTGCGATGAATGGCCTTTGATCGCGCACAAAGACATCAGTGTTCCGGGCGCTTTCGATTATGCGCTCGAGCCGGGGATGGTTCTATGCGTCGAGGCGGCTTGCGGTGAAGTCGGCGGTGATTTCTCGATCAAGCTGGAAGATCAGGTCCTTATCACCGAAGATGGCTATGAGAACCTGACCAAATATCCCTTTGATACCGCACTTATGGGCGGGTGATGCGCCGCGCAAAAAGGCGCGGCACGAGGCTCAAACGCCGTATTTCTTGCGAAGTTTTGCAATCTGGCGTTTGTATTTATTGCCTTTTGCAAAATGCTTCTCACGCGGGAAACCACGCCACCAGTCACTATCCGACTCCCAACTGTGCCAAACCTGACCATCCTTGTCCGACACCATCGCCACCTCGCATTTTGCCGGGCGTTGTTTCTGCGAAAGCTGGCCAGTCTTGACGAAATACCATGTCACTTGATAGCAGATTTTGCCGCCCTTGGTGTTCCAACTACCTATTCCGACGGTGTCTTTGTTGTCACCGCAATAGGCGACCGCCTCCCAGTTACCACCGAAATAGATGCCACCCTTGCACCCTTTCCAAACCTGCATATGACCCACAAATTTATTTGCAACGACCTGCGCGGACAGGGCCGTTGCGGGGCGCGGTTTGGGATCCGCATGCGCAGGGGCGAGCGTCAACATCAACCCGCAAGCAAACATGGCTTTCAACAAATGAATTTTCTTCAAAACAATCTCCTTCAAAAATTTTACTAATTGATTCAATAGGCACCAAAAAATTGCGCCTTGTATTGAGTGTCGCGGGAATTGGAAATTCAAATCAAGTATAGGTTTCTATACTTCAGCCACTTAGAATGATAACAGTTTGAATTGCATCGCTTTTATCAGCGCCTGTTCACGAGTTCTCGAGCCCAGCTTGCGCCGCGCCGATCGAAAATGTTTGGCCACGGTAATTTCTGCGATATTCAGTCGCTCGGCAATGCGCGCTGTTTGAAGCCCGGTGGCGAGCAAGCTAAGAACCTCGACTTCGCGGCGCGTCAGAACCGGCGTTGCATTGGTGAAGACGTCAAGATGGTTCGCCTCGTCCGGCGCATAGGAAAAGGCAGCGATCAAAGCCGAAAGCGTCGTCCACCGGCTAATGGTCTCATCAAATTTCTCGCGCTTCATCGCCCCGAAACACAGGGTCACGACCGAACCAAAAGGCTCATCGCGGGTCAGGAATTTTGTGCCGTGGAGCAGCGCATACCCTGCATCGTTCAGCCCGCGGCTTAGCGCAGGATGACCGCCATCGATGCCTTGCTCGATTGAGGCTAGATCACAGTAAACCGTTAACCTGCTTTTCTTTTTGTGAAAAAGCTCAAGTAGCGGATCGACCTTGAAAAATTCCAGCTTCATGTAGGTTTCAAGCCACTCGGGCGTCATCGAACTGCGTGCCCAAAGGATTGACGCACTTTCAATATCGGCGCAGCCCGTGTTGATCGCATCTACCCCAAGGGCGCGCGTCACATCTATGGCACAGCGCCAGCGTTCATCAGCACTTGAACAATCGCTCAAAGCGTCAAACGCATCCACAAGTGCATATTTCGGAAGGTGCATATTTTATTTGGTCCCTATGTGACTATCGGGGGGATTTGCGCCAGCGTCAATGCGCGCTGCCTGCTTCGTGTCCATCACCTCCCCGCGAGAGGGCTGTAACACATCTTCACAGCGGCCGCGAAAACCCCCACCCTAGATACACCACTAGGAGACTGCCCCATGCCAACCGAACGCACCACATTCACCGGACATTCCGGTGTGCAATTGGCCGCGCGCCTCGATCTGCCCGACGGCCCGCTTTTGGCTACGGCGCTCTTCGCCCATTGCTTTACTTGCTCCAAGGATATTCCCGCCGCGCGGCGTATCGCGCAGCGCCTTGCCGATCAGGGCATCGCCGTGCTGCGCTTTGATTTCACCGGCCTTGGGCACAGTCAGGGCGAATTTGCCAACACGACGTTTTCCTCAAATATTGATGATCTGAAAGCGGCTGCCGCCATGCTCGGCGCGCGCGCGATGGCGCCCTCCTTGCTGATCGGTCACTCGCTTGGCGGGGCCGCGATGTTGAAACTCGCACCCGATCTCGACAGCGTCAAAGCGGTCGTCACTCTTGGCGCCCCGTTCGATCCCGATCATGTCACCCATAATTTCAACGGCGCGCTTGAACAAATCGATCGCGACGGCCAAGCCGAGGTAAACCTTGGTGGGCGCCCGATCACCATCGGCAAGGATTTCATCGATGATATCGAGGGGAGCTCGCTTCAGGCCGCTCTTAGCGCATCCAAGGCGGCACTTCTGGTGATGCACGCCCCGCGCGATGACGTCGTCGGCGTCGACAATGCTGCGCGCATTTTTATGGCGGCGAAACATCCAAAAAGTTTCGTCACCCTCGACGATGCGGATCATTTGATCACCGACGCCGATGATGCCTGTTACGCCGCCGACGTGATCGCGTCCTGGAGCGCGCGGTATCTCAAATTGCCCAAGGCCGCCCCCCCCATCGGCACCCCCGAGGGCATCGTGCGCGTGCGCGAGGCCGATCCGCGCGGGTTCTTGCAAGATGTCTACAGCGGCACCAGCCATCATACGCTTGCGGACGAGCCACTCGCCTATGGCGGCACCAATCGCGGCATGTCGCCCTATGGGTATCTTTCCGCCGCGCTTGGCGCCTGCACGTCCATGACCATTCGCATGTACGCGCGGCGCAAGGGCTGGCCATTAACCGGAATTTTCGTCGATGTGAGCCACAACAAAATGCACGCACAGGACAGCGGGACATTGGAGAAAATCGATGGCTTCAAACGCGTTATCACGCTCGAAGGGAAACTCGACGACAGCCAGCGCGCGCGCTTGTTGGAAATTGCGGATAAATGCCCGGTGCATAAAACGCTGGAGCGCAGTTCCTTGATCAAGACGGAATTGGCCTAAACCAGCATTTTGAACACAAAAAAGGCGCGAGCGGTAAACCCAACTCGCGCCTTTTTCATTTTATATCAGAGACTTGACTTAACCGCGGGCGCGTCCCACCAACTTCCAGATCATCGGCAGGATGGCAGCAGCCAGCGCCAGCTTCAAAATATCACCAAGCAGGAACGGTGTGAGGCCCCACTGCAGAATTGGCTCGTTCCAGCCGTAAAGTGTGCCGAGCCAGATCAGGCCAGGAACATAGATCAAAGCGTTACCGAGCAACATCGCTCCCGCCATCTTCAAGGGCGAGCGATCCCAACCTGCGCGCGCCAGAGTGCCAAGCGCGAGAACCGCCAAAACGTAACCCACCAGATAGCCGCCTGTGCTGCCCTGCATGTAGCTCAGGCCGAAATGCTCGGCAGAGGAACCAGCGAAAACATCAAATCCAAGGGCGCCGATGATCATATAGCCAAGTATCGTGACCAGCCCGAGGCGCGCACCGTAAGCTGCGCCCATGCTCAGGACCGCAAAAGTGCCCATCGTCATTGGAACGGGAAACATCGGAACCTTGATTTTCGCCGCGATCGCGAGAAATAGAATACCTGCAATCACGAGAGCGGCCTGCTTGGCAAGGCGCAGCGCGCCCTCTTGCGGCGCGATCACTTCGCTGAGCACTTTATGGTTCAAAGACGGGTTCATGAGACACCTCTTGTCATATTGCGTTGCAGCATATGCTCTTGCCAATTTGCGAAGTGCAAGTGCAAAGTTGCAAATTCAACATGCAAATCTTTGAAAACCACCCCTAGCCAGCCCGGCTCATCCGGCTGGTCATCACATAGGATTTGCGCGGCCCCGTAACGCGCCAGACGCTTTGCCATACTGGCCAGTTCGACAGATCATACTCTACCTCATAGTCATCTGGGTCACACCAATGCTGCGCTTGTGTGCAAGGCTCTAGATCGAAACGATGAAAAAATCGTTTATCTGAAAAGAAAATATCAATTCCGGCCTCGTCCACGCGCCAGATATAGCTCCGCTCTGCACGCATTGGCACACCTGTGGCTAATTCCAGCGTTCCCTGCTCGGCGTAAACCCAATCTTCATCTTTGGGCTCTATCACCGCCTCACCAAGAAACCGCGCGCTTTGGCCAGAGCGCGCATCCTCGATCCAGCGCTCGATCGCCCAAGCGCCCAAGAAATCTGAAGGAGACAGCATCACTTGCGAAACATCCCATGACTGGCGGTCTCGAACGCAATGGCCAGAGGTATTTTATAGCCCATTGCGGCAGCGGCGTCACAGAACCCGCTATGCCAGCTCGCCATACTGACATCTGCACTAAACTGGGCAATCCGTCTCACTTTGCGCCTCCTCGCTTGTAGAGCATTCAGCGTCAGACTAAGAGAGCGCAACACAAGCTGAAAGTCACAAAAGGACAGTCTCTCATGATCCCACGTTATTCCCGCCCCGAAATGGTCGCGATCTGGTCACCTGAGACGAAGTTCAAGATCTGGTATGAAATCGAAGCACATGCCTGCGATGCAATGGCCGATCTGGGCGTTATCCCGCGCGAAAATGCCGATGCAGTCTGGCGCGCCAAAGACGTGGAATTCGACGTGGCGCGCATCGATGAAATCGAAGCTGTGACCAAGCATGATGTAATCGCCTTTCTGACGCATCTCGCCGAACATGTGGGCAGCGAAGAAGCGCGTTTCGTGCATCAAGGCATGACCAGCTCGGACGTTCTTGATACATGTTTCAACGTTCAACTGGTGCGCGCAGCAGATATTTTGATCGAGGACACCAAAGCACTTCTGGCCGCGCTCAAGCGCCGCGCGCTCGAGCATAAGATGACCATTCGCATCGGGCGCAGTCACGGCATCCACGCCGAGCCGACGACGATGGGCCTGACCTTCGCGCGCTTCTACGCCGAGATGGATCGAAATTTGAAACGCCTTCGAACCGCGCGCGATGAAATTTCGACTGGCGCGATTTCCGGCGCGGTCGGCACTTTTGCGAATATCGATCCTGCCGTCGAAGAACACGTCTGCGCCCAGCTCAACCTCACGCCCGAGCCAATTTCAACGCAGGTCATTCCACGCGATCGCCATGCCGCATTTTTCGCGGCCCTTGGCGTCGTCGCCTCCTCCATTGAAAACGTATCGACCGAAATTCGCCACATGCAACGCACTGAAGTGCTTGAAGCGGCTGAGTTTTTCTCGATGGGGCAAAAGGGGTCATCGGCAATGCCGCATAAGAAAAATCCGGTTCTGACCGAAAACCTGACCGGCCTCGCCCGCCTTGTGCGCATGGTGGTCGTGCCAGCGATGGAAAACGTAGCCCTCTGGCACGAGCGTGATATCTCGCACAGCTCCGTGGAGCGGAATATCGGACCCGATGCGACGATCACCCTTGATTTCGCGCTAGCGCGCTTGACTTCGGTGATCGACAAATTGCTGATTTATCCTGAAAACATGATGGCCAACATGAACAAATTCCCTGGCCTCGTAATGAGCCAGCGCGTGCTTTTGGCGCTGACGCAGGCGGGCGTGAACCGCGAAGACGCCTATCGCCTCGTGCAGCGCAGCGCGTTGAAAGTCTGGGAAACCGGCTGTGATTTCAAGGGCGAGCTGCTGGCCGATGAAGAAGTGGTCGCCGCGCTTGGCGTCGCTGAAATCGAGGAAAAATTTGATCTAGCCTATCACACCAAACATGTGGACACGATTTTCAAACGGGTTTTCGGCGCGTAACGCAGCAGAGCGGAGATTTTTGCCTGAACTTGTAAATCTGTTCAGATCATCTTCATTTTTTGCCCTCATACCTCGTGAAAGAGAGCAGAAAAAGAGGTGAAGCCCTTATGCAAATTGGCCAGATCAGCCCGGCAGAACCCGCGCCAAAACCACCCGCGCGCGTAGTGACATCGCAGGAAAAAGCCGCCATCGTGGTGCGCTTTTTAATGACCGAAGGCGCCCATGTTCCAATCGGCGAATTACCTGAGGATTTGCAGGCAGAGTTAACGCAGCAAATGGGAAGCCTGCGGCGCATAGATCGCGACACGCTGGTGCAGGTCGTGGAAGAGTTCGCGACCGAGCTTGAACAAACGGGCCTGACATTTCCCAAAGGCGTGGCCGGCGCGCTAAGCGAACTTGACGGCAAGATCAGCGCCAAGGCCGCCGCGCAAATCCGGCGACGCACCGGCGTGCGTGCAAGCGGCGATCCATGGGAAGCCTTGCGCGCGCTGGAGCCGGAAAAACTGATCTCGCTCATAGAGCAAGAAAGCATCGAAGTCGCCGCCGTGCTGATTTCCAAGATCGACGTCAAGAAGGCCGCGGACATGCTTGGCAAGATGCCGGGCGAGCGGGCGCGGCGCATCACTTATGCGGTTTCGCTGACAAATTCGGTGACTCCCGATGCGGTTGATCGAATCGGGCGCGCCTTGATCGCGCAAATGCAGGACGAACCGGAGCGCGCCTTCGACAACCCGCCGGTGGACCGGATCGGCGCAATTCTGAATTCTTCTCGCAGCGCGATGCGCGATGCGCTGCTCGACGGGCTGGATGAGGAGGACGAGAGTTTCGCGAGCGAAGTGCGAAAAGCCATTTTCACTTTCAAGCATATCGCGTCGCGCGTCGATGCACGCGATGTGGCCTCCGTTCTTCGGGTGGTGGATAATGAAACATTGGTGACGGCGCTCGCCGGCGCGCGCGATGAACTAACCAAACCATCGGCGGATTTCATCCTTGCCAACATTTCAAGCCGATTAGCGGATCAAATGCGCGAATCCATTTCAGAGCGCGGCGAGGTTGGCGATGAAGAGGCTGAAACGGCGATGTCGGACGTTATTGCAGGCATCCGCCAACTGGCCGATTCCGGTGAAATTTTACTAAGCGAGGATGTGGATGCCTGAGCGCGGTTACTCTCTGGACAGGCACGGGTTGCCTCGCTAGCCTTTGCAGATGGACAAACATACAAATGGACGCCGCTGGCACGATATGGGTGGCCAGGACGCAGGCCCGATCTGCGATGATCAGCATGATTTCTCGCTTTGGGAAAAACGCGTCGATGCGCTAATGATCCTGTGCAGTGGCAAGGGGTATTTCACCGTCGATGGCCTGCGCCGCGCCTTGGAAGATATGGGCGAAGCGGCCTTTGAGGACATGAGCTATTACGAGCGCTGGATTGCGGCGATCAATCAGAACCTGATCGAAAAGGGCGCCTATTCGCTTGAAGAACTTGGCGCGAAGATGGCCGAAGTGCAAGTGCGCGGACAAACTTACGGAGAGGCGAGCCTTGGGGAATGATCCATTGAAAACCGGCGCTCGGGTGCGCATTCGCGCGTTGATGCCACCGGGCCATGTGCGCGCGCCAGCCTATTTGCGCGGTAAATCCGGCTCCATCGAACGGGCGATCGCGCCTTTCAAGAACCCAGAACAGCTTGCCTATGATTTACCTGCGCAGGAACACATGCTCTATCGGGTGCGCTTTCGCGCAGCAGAACTCTGGGGAGCGGAGGCCGAACACCCCGACGATATGATCGAGGCGGAAATATACGCTCATTGGATTGAAGCGATGGAGCAAAGCGATGCCGCATGATCACCACGATCACCTCTCCCCCTCGGGCCATCCCTACCGCGCAGATGACGACACCGCGCTAAGTTATTGGCAGAGCATGGAAATCGCCGTGCGCGAATTGCTGTTGGAGAAATCTATCACCACACCTGCCGAGATCGCGGCACAGATTGACGCAATGGACGCGCGCAGCCCCGCAAATGGCGCGGCTCTCGTGGCGCGCGCCTGGTGCGATCCTGACTTCAAAGAGCGTTTGCTCAAAGATGGCTCTGCCGCGAGCCGCGAATTGGGTTTCGATGTCGGCCCCATGCTTCTGATCGCCGTGGAAAACACCGCAAACATCCATAACATAATCGTATGCACCCTGTGTTCATGCTATCCGCGCAACCTTCTCGGGCTGCCGCCCGATTGGTATAAATCGCGCGCCTATCGCTCGCGCACGGTTAAAGAGCCGCGCAAAGTTCTGTCAGAGTTCGGTGTTGCCCTGCCCGAGGGCACACATATCCGCGTGCACGATAGTACCGCAGACATGCGCTACGTGGTGATCCCCGCGCGCCCAAATGGCACGGACAAGATGAGCGAGAGTGAATTGGCCAAACTGGTGACGCGCGATTCGATGATCGGCACCGGCTTGCCAAAAACTGTCAGCGCTTGAGCCTGCGCGCCAAGCCCAGTAAAGCACGGATATGAAACGTGTTTCGCAATATATAACCAACCTGTTCCTGCGCGGCTTGATCGCCATCGCTCTGGCCCTGCCCTATGCGGCGCGCGTGCGCACGATGGGCTGGCTGGTGCAGAATATTGTCTCGCCGCTGGCCGGCTATCCCAAACGCATCCGCGCAAATTTGGCCCATGTGCTGCCGGACCTGCCCGAAGCAGAGATTGAACGCCTGTGCAAAGCGGTTCCGAACAATGCAGGACGCACTTTGATCGAGCTTTATTCCGGCAAGGATTTTGTCGAGCGCGCGATCAATGCGCCCCTACACGGTCCCGGATATGGCGCGTTGGAAAAGGCCCGCGCAGATGGTCGTCCCGTGATACTCGTCACGGGCCATTTCGGCAATTACGACGTCAGCCGCGCCGCACTTATTGCAAAGGGGCACAACATGGGCGCGCTTTATCGGCGCATGTCCAATCCCTATTTCAATGCACATTATGTCGCCTCCATCAGTACCATCGGCACGCCGCTCTTCGAGCAGGGTCGCAAAGGCATGAGCCAGATGGTGCGCCATATCAAATCCGGCGGTGTCTTGGGGATTTTGACAGACCTGCATGCCCATGGTGGCACGCGCCTAAACTTCTTTGGCAAGCCGGCGATCACATCGCTTATCACTGCCGAACTTGCCTTGAAATACAACGCGGCTCTGATCCCTGTCTATGCGATCCGCCAAGCCAACGGCCTCGATTTCGAGATCATCGTGCAGGATGAGATCCCGCACAGCGACGCTCAAAGCATGACGCAGGCGGTCAATGACGGACTTGAGGCACTCGTGCGCGAAAACATGCACCAGTGGTTCTGGATCCACCGGCGTTGGAAAAATACGTAAACGCAGTTAATTCAGTCGCGCCGCAGCTTCGATCCGGCCGTGCCCCGTGCGCTGAATGAAGACCGCCACAGGGCCGATTCCGGCCTGCGCCGCAAGGCTGAGCGGCGCGCGCCCGTCCCATGTCCCAATGGTTTTGAAGTCCGAGACGACATTGACGTAAGTGATCGTCTTGCCCGCATTTTCGCCGCGTTTGATCGCAGTCGTGCGTTTCGCGGTGAAGCGCACCAATTTAACTTCGAATTTGCCCGCTTTGCGCGCGCTCGCGGCGATGCTGACCTTGCCATCGACGCGCGCAATCTTCAAAGCCACGTCGCTCTTGCGGCGCGCATGTTTGGCGATCAGATCAGCCACGTCCATCGGGTGTGTGCCAACAACCGAATCCTCGCCCGCGATGATCATCTGCGGCGTATAGATCGAGCGTCGCCCCCCCGCCTGCGCGTAGGCTTTTTGGCGCACGGTGTTTTCAGCGCGCCCGAATTCATCTTTCCAGCCAATATAATCCCAATAATCCACGTGCATCGAAAGCGCGATCACATCACCGCGTGCCGCCAGTTTGTGCATCAACGCATCGGCCGGTGGACAGGAAGAACATCCTTGAGATGTGAAAAGTTCAATGACGACAGGCTGCGACTGAGCCTGCACCGCACCCGTTAGGCCGATCCAGAGCGCTGCGATGAGTGCTGTGATTTTTCTCATTTAGTTCGGCCTGTTGTTTGGTCTTGGTTGCTGGACCTAGATAGGGGCAAAGCGCTGTAATGACCAATCACCCTTTTGCGAGAGCGGCGCGAGCGCGCAAAACACAGCGTTTCCAATTTTCCGGAAATTTCGGTGTGCAATGGTATACAAAATCGACGCACCCCCTTGATCGCCTTGTCTACATGGGGCAAATAGCGTGCAAGACCACCCCTTTTTTTCGACCTTAGATAGGAGGCAGATCATGCCCATTACCGTCGGTCAGGACAGCTCCAAGACACGTAAGACACTTACTGTCGGCAGCCAGTCGATTGCTTATTACTCCATAACAGCGGCAACCAAAGCCGGCCTTGGCGATTTCTCCAATCTGCCTGCTGCGCTGAAAGTGGTTTTGGAAAACATGCTCCGCTTCGAGGATGGCAAGACCGTTTCAGTGGATGATATCAAAGCCTTCGCCACTTGGGGCGCGAACGGCGGTAAGAACCCGCGCGAGATTGCATACCGCCCTGCCCGCGTTTTGATGCAGGATTTCACTGGTGTGCCCGCCGTGGTCGACCTTGCAGCGATGCGCGACGGGATCAAGGCGCTTGGCGGCGATCCGCAAAAGATCAACCCGCTGAACCCTGTGGATCTGGTCATTGACCACTCGGTCATGATCGACGAATTTGGCAACCCGCGCGCGTTTAAAATGAACGTAGACCGCGAGTACGAGCGCAACATGGAGCGCTACACATTCCTGAAATGGGGCCAGTCCGCCTTTTCAAACTTCCGCGTTGTGCCCCCCGGCACAGGGATTTGCCATCAGGTGAACCTTGAATATCTGTCGCAAACCGTTTGGACGGACGTCGATCAAAACGGCGAGCAGGTTGCCTATCCAGACACGCTGGTCGGCACAGACAGCCACACCACCATGGTAAACGGCGCGGCGGTCCTTGGCTGGGGCGTCGGCGGGATCGAAGCGGAAGCGTCGATGCTCGGCCAGCCGATTTCTATGCTGATCCCCGAAGTCATCGGCTTCAAGCTGACCGGTGCAATGATGGAGGGCACGACGGGTACGGACCTCGTTCTCAAAGTTGTTGAGATGCTGCGCGCTAAGGGCGTTGTCGGCAAATTCGTCGAGTTCTATGGCGAGGGCCTAGATACATTGCCGCTCGCCGATCGCGCGACAATCGCCAACATGGCGCCCGAGTATGGCGCGACCTGTGGTTTCTTCCCAATTGACGGCGAAACACTGCGCTACCTGCGCACGACGGGCCGCGACGAGGATCGCATCGCACTTGTCGAAGCCTATGCCAAAGAGAACGGTTTCTGGCGCGACGCGGATTATGCACCGATCTATACGGACACGCTGGAACTCGACATGGGCACAATTGTCCCTGCGATTTCCGGGCCAAAGCGCCCGCAAGATTTTGTCGCTCTTACAGGCGCGAAAGAAGCGTTCAAGCGCGAGATGGAAGAGACATTCAAACGCCCCATGGGCAAGGAAGTCGCCGTCGCGGGTGAAGACTACACGATGGAATCGGGCAAGGTTGTCATTGCGTCCATCACGTCCTGCACCAACACATCCAACCCCTATGTAATGATCGGTGCGGGCCTTGTTGCGCGTAAAGCGGCGGCGCTTGGCCTGAACCGCAAGCCTTGGGTCAAGACCTCCCTCGCCCCAGGCTCCCAAGTTGTGACCGCCTATCTTGAGGCAGCAGAGCTTCAGGTCGATCTGGATGCGCTCGGCTTTAACCTTGTTGGCTATGGCTGCACCACCTGCATCGGTAACTCCGGTCCTTTGCAGCAAGAGATTTCAGAAGCGATCCATGGCGGCGATCTTGTCGCCACTTCGGTTCTGTCGGGCAATCGCAACTTCGAGGGCCGTATCAGCCCCGATGTGCGCGCCAACTACCTCGCCTCGCCCCCTCTCGTGGTGGCCTATGCGATTGCGGGCACGATGGATATCAACCTCGCAACCGACCCCATTGCGCAGACGCCCGATGGCAAGGACGTGTATCTGAAGGACATCTGGCCCTCGACCAAGGAAATCGCAGATCTTGTCGAGCAGACAGTCACGCGTGAAGCGTTCCAAACCAAATACGCGGACGTGTTCAAGGGCGATGAGAAATGGCAAGGCGTGGAGGTCACGGATTCCGAGACCTATGACTGGCCACCAACCTCGACCTACATCCAGAACCCGCCCTACTTCCAGGGCATGTCGAAAGACCCAGGCGTGATCTCGAATATCGAGGGAGCAAAAGTTCTTGCGCTGCTCGGTGATATGATCACGACAGACCATATTTCCCCTGCTGGCTCTTTCGCCGAAAGCTCGCCTGCAGGTCAATATCTGGTGAAACATCAGGTGCCCGTGCGCGAATTCAACTCCTATGGCTCGCGCCGCGGCAATCACGAAATCATGATGCGCGGCACCTTTGCCAATATCCGCATCAAGAACGAGATGCTGGACGGCGTCGAGGGCGGCTACACCAAAGGCCCCGATGGCGCGCAGACCTCGATCTTTGACGCGGCGATGGCGCATCAGGCGGCGGGTACACCGCTTGTCGTCTTTGGCGGCGAGCAGTACGGCGCGGGATCCTCGCGTGACTGGGCGGCCAAAGGCACCGCGCTTTTGGGCGTGAAGGCCGTGATCGCCGAGAGCTTCGAGCGTATTCACCGCTCCAACCTTGTGGGTATGGGCGTGATCCCCTTCGAGTTCACGGGTGGCGACAGCCGCAAATCCCTTGGTTTGACAGGCGAGGAGAGCGTATCCATCTCCGGTCTCGACACGATCGAGCCTTTGCAAGTCGTGCCATGCGCGATCACAATGGCGGATGGAACGATCAAAGAGATCACGCTCAAGTGCCGTATCGATACCGCGATCGAGATCGAATATATCGAGCATGGCGGCGTGCTTCACTACGTGTTGCGTGACCTAGCAGCATCGTGAATCTTCGCTTTTGAGATTTAGAATGGGCCGCCTTCGGGCGGCCCTTTTTTGTTGCAGGTCTTGCAATTCCGGGTTTCTGCCGCGCAAACCTATCTGTGAACGCCGTCATGCCTGATGCAACTGAGCAGCTGGAAAACCCAAGTCGTGCCAATTTCGGGGCAAAGTTCGTAGAGATGACTGCGCTGGTGTGCTCCGGTGTACCAGATGATATGCTCGAGACGGTAGTCTTTCTCACCTACAATGAGGTAAGTTTCTGCACGGGGTTTTTACCGTATCGAGCGAATATCAGCTCTAGAGCTAGAAACGTTTTGCCCATAAGCTAGTTCGTTTTCTACTCAGGTGTGTAAAGTAGAAGTTCACCTTTGGTATTTCTTGCGACACAAGTATCTGCCCCGACACTCATTCTCTGAGACAAGCGGCGCTTGTCCCCAAATCCAGTCTGTTGAGCCGCATTGATTATATCTTGCCCTCTGCCCGCACAGCTAGGAACCTCTGAATAAACATATCCCTTGTCCCTCATACAAATTTCGACATTTGCATCCCGAAGAGCTGCATTCGCATCCACTGTGTATACCCCAACATAGGGTGCCCAACCAAGCTGGGTATTCGCCGGCGTAGAACCAGTGGCCTTGTTCACACATTCTAGGGCATCACGTTCATATCGATCTAGAGTAACGCCGTTCTTCAAGAAAAATTGCTGGTTAGGAACACAAGCACTAATAAATGGCACAATCGACAGCACTACTACAAACGCATTTTTCACATTTAGTTCCTTTCGAGTATAAATTGGGCAGCCATTCTATTGAACTCCCTTGGCATTATGTTGTCATGAAAGCACTAAGAAGCAACCAAGCTTTTAGTTCCCAGCAGCCAAAGCCTTGTTCAACTCGCGAAGGAAGCGTTGTTCAAAATCACTGCCAACAAGTGGGCCAGCAAAGCGGTAGAGCACAGTGCCATCCTTATCCAGAATGAAGGTTTCGGGCGGCGCAGTGACGCCCCAGTCTATCGCCGTGCGTCCTTTAGGGTCAAACGCAACCCCTACGAACGGGTTGCCATCATCATTGAGGTATTTCGTGGCGGCGCGCGCGGTGTCTTTGAAATTGACTCCGATGATCGGATAGTCCTGCGCGAGTTCAAGCAGTTTTGGATGCTCGGCGCGACACGGCGGACACCAGCTGGCCCAGAAATTAACCAATGTGACTTCGCCGCGTGCGAGATCAGCCTGAGTCACGGCAGCGAAACCCGGCAGTTCGGCAGCAGTTTCGATTTGCGGTGCGGGGCCACCGATGAAGACCGATTCCAGCTCGTCTTTTCCCTCGCGGAACATGCCCATATAGAACAGAACCGCAAGTCCAAGGAAGATCGCCGGAGGCGCGATCATGAGGGGCGGGATTTTAGCCATTGCGGCGTTTCTCCACATCATCGAGCGCAGCCTTGGTGCGGCGCGCTTGCCAGATGCTGAGCGCAACGATGGCGATCAAAAGCACGATGGAGGCAGCATAGGCGCCCAGCACCGCATCAGCGTATTTTCCAAGATCAGGCATCATGCCATGCGCTCCCGTGCCAGCAACGCCGATGCGCGGCGCGCGCGAATTTCAGTGCGTGTGCGCAAGAGCACCAGCGCAATGAAGAGAAGGACAAAGCCCGCAATGCAGACCAAAAGCGGGAAGTAGAAGACATCCGCCACGTTCTTTTCCTTATCGAGCGAGAGCGAGGCCCCTTGGTGCAGGCCCTGGTTCCAAAAATTCACTGCATAGCGCGATAGAACAGCGAAAACAGAGCCAACGAGGCAGAGGATCGACGTGAGATCGGCGGCGGTATCATTGTCTTCAATCGCCGCCCAAAGCGCGATGTAGCCGAGATAGAACAGAAACAGGATCAGGAAAGAGGTCAAGCGCGGATCCCAAGCCCACCATGTGCCCCACATCGGCTGGCCCCAGATTGCGCCCGTGATCAAGGCAATCAATGTCATTGCAACGCCGATTGGGGCCGCGGCTTTGGCGGCCAGTGCGCTAACGTGGTGACGGCGGATGATCCAGACCAGCGACGTGACCAGCATCATCATCCATATGTTGATCGCCATAAGCGCCGAGGGCACATGCAGGTAGATGATTTTCACGGTCGATCCTTGGCGAAAATCGTCCGGCGTAAAGAAGAAACCCCAGATCAATCCCACCACAAGGCATATCCCAGACAGCCAAGCGGCCCACGGCAAAATCCGGCCCGAAAGGGCCATGAATTTCACCGGATTTGCATATTCCCATAAAGACATGACGATGATGTAGTCCCTTGTTAGATCAGCTTCAATTCAAATTATCGAATGTTTACCCGCAGAACCGCAGCAGAGGCAAAGGGTAGCAGCGCAATCACGCCAAATGTGATCCCCGCGAGCATGATGAGCGGCGTGGATGTGTCTAGACCTGCTGCGCCGCGCCGCGCCGCCTCGGCGCCGTAGATCAGCGTTGGCACATACAGAGGAAGCACGAGGAGCGAGAGCAGAAGGCCCCCACGTTTGATGCCAACTGTAAGCGCCGCGCCGAAGGTGCCGATCACGCTAAGCGCGGGTGTTCCAAGCAGCAGCGAGAGCACGAGCGGGGCATAGCCTGCGCTTGGCAAGTTCAGCAAGAGCGCGAAAAGCGGAGCGGCGATGACCAGAGGCAGGCCCGTGGTGAGCCAATGCGCCAGTGCTTTGACGCTGACTGCGGCCTCCATCGGCAGGGGTGCGCAAGCCAGCAGATCAAGCGTGCCGTCCTCCCAATCGAGCGCGAGAATGCGATCGAGCGAAAGCAGGCAGGCGAGCAAAGCGCCGAGCCAGAGGATGCCGGGGGCGATTGTTGAGAGCAGCGCGCTTTGCGGGCCGACGCCGAAAGGCACCAGAACCGTGACGATCAAGAAGAAAGCGAGGCCAAGGCCAAAGCCGCCCCCTGCCCTGATCGCGAGGCGCAAATCGCGGACCAGCAGCGCCTTCACAAAAAGCCCTCCATCGCATCATCGCGCGCAAGTGGAGCGCGTGCCTTGAACGGCGCAACGTCTAGAATGTCCGCGTCTAGACCGAGGTCAATATGGGTCGCAATCAGCGCGATGCCGCCACTGGAGAGATGTGAGCCGATGGCGTCGGCGAACATGGCGACCGCGTCAACATCAAGCGAGACAGTCGGCTCGTCGAGCACCCAGATCGGGCGCGCACTCACCAACAAGCGCGCAAGGCCAAGCCGGCGCTTTTGCCCGGCAGAGAGCGCGCCAGCGGGGCGCGAGGCCAGTGGCTCTAACGCGAAGGCGTGCAGCGCAGACGTGATGTCGCCTGTGCCAAAGACCTCGGCCCAGAATTCAAGATTTTCGCGCACCGTCAGGACATGCTTGATCCCATCGGAGTGCGCCGCATAGGCGATACTGTCCTCGGGCGCGTCGATTGTGCCGTTCAGCGGCGGCTGCAAGCCCGCGATCGAGCGCAGCAAAGTCGTCTTGCCAATACCATTGGGGCCGCGCAGGATCAGCGCCTTGCCAGCTTCAACGCGAAACGACAGCCCCTCAAGAACCGCAATGCCGCCGCGCGCGACGCTAAGGGTATCAACGGCGAGCTGCACTATTTAGTGACCGCCAAAAGCGCGGCCGCCACGCGGCGACCATCGTTGACCAGCACGTTGTAGGTGCGGCAGGCTGCGGGGGAATTCATCGCCTCCGCGCCGATCCCGACCTCGTCGAGACGCGCGCGCAAACCTTTGGGAAGATAGGCAATTTCGTCCCCTGTTCCGATAAAGATCACGTCGATTTCGCCTGCCATCGCCAGCAAGGGTTCGACATCGTCAAAGCCGCCCCATGGGCGCGCGCCGGATGCGGTGACAATCATCGGTGCTTCGATCACCTTGCCCGCAATGCGGAAAAACCCCGGCCCATAGCCCTCTACGGGCTGTGCATCGTTAAATTCAATCTCTGTCATTCGCATCGCGTCACCCCCAAATTGGCAATCCCCGCAGGGCCGAAACCCCGATAATCACATAGGCTGCGGCTCTATATAGCTTTTCATAGCTCGGGCGAAAGAGCCATGTGCCAAGCATCGTACCAATCAGCATCGGCGCGGCCAGTATCAATCCCAGCGCAAGGCCAGAAAGCGAAAGCAGCCCTTTGTATCCCAGCATCGTAATCAAGATAAGATCAAAGGAAAACAGGAAGATCATCACTGTTGCACGGATCACATTCGGCGCATGGGAGCTGGCCATGTAGAACAGAATGACCGGTGGTCCCGGCAGACCGACCGCACCGCCAAGCAGGCCCGCCGCGCCGCCAACGCCGTACACTTTTGGCGGGCTAAGTCGGCCCTGATAGCGCACGCCAAGGATGAGCGCAGCCAATAGCAGCAGCGATACCATTGACACCGAAAGCCGAAAGGTTTCGGGCGGCACCGAAACCAGCAGCCAAAGTCCGATAGGCAAAAAGAACACCAGTGAGAGCAAAAGCCGGCGCAGGTCAGGCCAATCCGCCTCGCGCACGGCGCGGGGAATGGCGGGGATCGGGCCAAGGCTATCCATGATCGTGAGCGTCACGAGCGCCTCAACCGGAGTGAGGAACTGGCTGGCGATGGGCAGGTAGATCATCGCCGTGCCAAAACCCGAAAATCCGCGCACCAGCCCTGCCAGCAAGGCGGCGAAAACGATCCACATCAGCCCGTCGGTTACGAGGGCTGATGTGAGTAATTCAAGCATCTACTTAGGCATCTACATTGGCAAATTGCGTACCTGCATTCGCGTCGGGCTTGTTCGTCCAATCGCGTTTCACACCCAACCAAAGCAGGATCGCAGAGGCTACGAAGATCGAGGAATATGTTCCCACAATCACGCCCCAGATCATCGCAAAGACGAAGCCGCGGATCACATCGCCCCCCAACACGAACAGCGCCATGAGCGCCAGAAGCGTTGTGACCGAGGTCATGAACGTGCGGCTGAGCGTTTCGTTGATCGAGATGTTAAGCACCTCTTTCAACGGCTTCTTCTTGTACTTGCGTAGGTTCTCGCGAACGCGGTCGAACACGACCACAGTGTCATTCAGCGAATAACCCACAATGGTCAGCAAAGCCGCGATAATCGCCAGATCGAACTTGATCTGAAGCTCGGAAAACACCCCGATCGTCAAGATCACGTCATGCACCAGCGCCGCGACCGCGCCCACGGCGAATTGCCACTCGAAGCGCAGCCAGATGTAGATCAGAACCGCCGCAATCGCGAGAACGACCGCGATGGCCGCTGTCTGAATCAACTCGCCCGAGACCTTCGGCCCGACCGATTCCACCGACACGAACTTGATGTCCGGCGCTATGGTTTGCAGCGCGCCCAGAACCGTCGCGATGACGTCTGAGTCCACGGCTTCCTGGCCTTCTTGCGCTTCGATACGGATCATCGCCACATGTTGATCCGCCTCAAAACCGGGGTCGAACACTTCGGAAATGGAGATATCCCCAAGCCCGAGCGGCACGATCGCATCGCGGTAAGCGCCTACGTCGATGGGCGATGTGCTTTGCGAGCGCACAGTGGTGCCGCCCTTGAAGTCGATCCCGTAGTTCAATCCCTGCACGAGGAACGAGCCGAAGGCGACGACCATCATCACCAGAGAGATGCCGAGCCAAGTGCGCGAGCGCGAGAAGAAATCGAAATTGGTGTCTTGTTTAACCAGTCTTAGGCGCATCTCACACCTCCAGCGTTTTTGGGCGTTTGCGCTCAAACCACATCACGACGATCAGGCGCGTGACGAAGATGGCGGTAAAGACCGATGTGAGAATGCCAAGGCCGAGCGTGATCGCAAAGCCGCGCACAGGACCGGAGCCCATGACGAAGAGGATCACAGCCGTGATGAAAGTCGTCAGGTTGGCGTCGATGATCGCGCTCAGCGCTTTTTCATAACCAAGATCGATCGCACGCGCCGGCCCTTTTGCAGATTTTACTTCTTCGCGGATACGCTCGAACACCAGCACGTTGGCATCCACCGCCATGCCGATGGTCAGAACGATCCCCGCGATCCCCGGCAAGGTCAGCGTCGCGCCGACCATGCTCAGAAGGCCGAAAATCAGGCCGACGTTGATGATAAGCGCAATGTTGGCGAACAGGCCGAACGTGCCATAGCTTAGGAACATGAACACCAGCACGCCGACAAAGGCGACGATACAGGCGATCTGCCCCGCTTGGATACTATCTGCCCCAAGCTCGGGACCGATGGTGCGTTCTTCCAGAAAATCGAGCCCCGCAGGCAGTGCGCCCGCACGCAAGAGCACCGCGAGATTGGTCGATTCCTCGACCGAGAAATTGCCGGTAATGATGCCTGAACCGCCCGCAATATGGCTTTGAATGACCGGCGCGGAAATGACTTCCGCGTCCAGCACGATGGCGAAGGGATTGCCGATATTTTCTGCGGTATAATCGCCAAACTTGCGCGCGCCCGTCGGATTGAAACGGAAACTTACCGCAGGACGACCGTTCTGGTCAAAGGCAGGCTGCGCATCGACCAATTCTTCGCCCGTGACCACGGGGGCGGATTCGAGCGTGTAATACTGCCCCTCCTCATCCAGCGAGGGCATGATTTCATTGCCCACGCCCGGCGCAGCATTGGCGTTCGAGCCGCGCGAAACAACCGGCTGGAACGTCAGCTGCGCAGTGGTGCCGATGATCGCTTTCAGCTCTGCCGCCGATCCGATGCCGGGCACCTGAATCAAGATGCGGTCCGTGCCCTGGCGCTGGATCGTCGGCTCGCGTGTGCCCACTTCATCAATACGGCGGCGGATAATTTCAAGCGATTGCTGCATCGTACGCTCGTCGGTGGCGCGCTTTTCCGCCTCCGACAGGCGCACCGTGATAACGCCGTCATCACCGCTTACTTCGATATCGCTAGATCCGACACCGGAGAGCGAAACCACCTGCTGCGACAATCCACGCACCACTTCGATCGCGCGCGCCATGCCCTCGGGCTGCGAAATACGCACTTTGAGCACGTCCCCCGCAGAGGGCTGAAGGCGGATCGTGCCGATCGCGGCGCGCTCTGGGCGCAGCGCGTCGCGCACTTCAGGCCAAAACGATTTCATTCGTGCCGCGTACACATCCGCAACCTTCACTTCGGCCAGCAGATGCGCACCGCCGCGCAGATCAAGACCAAGATTGACAAGTCCGGAGGGCAGAAATTCAGGCCAGAGCGCCACCATCGCATCTAATTCGTCAGTGCTGCCGGACACTTCGATCGCGGCCAGCGCGTCATTGTGCTGCTCCACTTTCGAATAAAAGGCATTCGGAATCGCCAGCAGCAATCCGATAGCGCAAACCGCCCAGATCACCACCCGTTTCCACAGGTCAATTTGCAACATATGTCCGGCCTCTCGCGCCAGCCTTGCTGCGCCCGTTTAGGACGCTGCTGGCTCGGTCTTGTTGATCACATTGGCGATGGTGGACTGCACGACGCGCACTTTAACGCCCTCTGCCAATTCAACTTCGATCTCGTTCTCGTCTTTGACCTTGGTCACTTTACCGATAAGACCGCCCTGCGTGACGACTTGATCGCCCCGGCGCAGGCCCTCGACCATTTTTTGATGATCTTTAAGCTTCTTCTGCTGTGGACGAATAAGTAGAAAATACATGATCGCAAAGATTAGAATAAGCGGAACAAATTGGGCAATGCCATCCATCGGGAGAGTCCTTTTTTGAATTTAGGCTTGCTGCGCAAAGCCATATGCGAATTTGGCCAGAACCTAGGGTCTGCGACCCCGCTTTGCAATGGGGCTTGAACGCCCTTTACGAGGGTTCAAAAATCGTGGCAAAACCCGGTGTGTGACCAAGCTATGCAGCAGCCGCATAGCAGCAATGCTGCAACTGCGGCATTAAGTGCCTTGAAGCGCGCCGCCATGCCTCCTATTTCAGCTCCATGAGAACATCGTTGGCGCTTCGGCGTTTCGTTCTTGTACCTCCCTGTTGGACTTCGGCCGAGCCTCTGTGCTCGGCCTTTTTTTTGCGCGCTCTTCTTTCCCGCTCGCTTTGTTTTATTCAAAGACCGTCGATATTTGTTCCAACGGTTTTTTGAGCTTGGCAACACTCGGCACCGTTGCGTTCGTTGCCGGATGCCCCACCGCAAGAATCATAACGGGTTTTTCAGAAGCAGGTCGCCCCAGCACGCCGTTCAGAAATTTCATTGGGTTGGGCGTGTGCGTCAGACAGCTTAGCCCCGCGTGATGTAGTGCAGAAATCAAAAAACCCGTCGCGATACCGACGCTTTCAGGCACGTAATAATTTTTGTAGCGCGTGCCGTCATCAAACTCGCCCCAGCGCTGCGCGAAGATCACGATCAACCATGGCGCGATATCAAGGTGTGGCTTGCTGGCGTCCGTGCCAATCGGCTCTAGCGCTTTGATCCACTCATCGCTCGCCCCGCCGGCATAGAATTTCTCTTCTTCCTCTTCTGCGGCCAAACGGATTTTATGTTTGAGCTCTGGGTTGGAGATCGCCACAAAATGCCAAGGCTGGTGATTGGCCCCCGAGGGCGCGGACCCGGCGGCGGTGATCGCCGCATCAATGACCGCACGCGGCACAGGCGTGGCTTCGAATTCGCGCACAGAATGTCGCTTGCGCATGAAATCAAGATGTCCAAGCGCGGCCTTTAAACTGGCCTCATCGTCCATGTTCATGCGGTCCGGCAGATCCAGCGCTGTGTAATCGAGTTTTTCGCGTGCAAACATATAAACTGTCCTTAAGTGATTTCGCGTTGCCAGAGCAGGCCGCCGCGGCGCGCGGGTTTGATCCCCGCAAGCGCGAACATATGCCAGAAGAAGGCCTGATTTGACGACAGCGCAGGCTTGGCGCAGGCGCTCTCTACATCGGCCAGAATATCAAACGTGCGCAGGTTGGTGCAACTCATGAAAACCGCCTCTGCGGCGCTGTCCTGCCCCAGTTTGATCGCCGCCTCCCTGATCGAAGCGGGATCGATCCGCGCGACATTGGTTTCCACGGGCTCGTTGAATGTGCCAAAAACGGGGGTTTCTATGCCTTCTTTCGCCAAGGCCAATCGCAGGCTTTCGCTTACCGCTTCGGTATAGGGCGTCAAAAGCGCCAGTTTGCCGACCCCCAGCGCTCGGCAGGCCGCAACCAAAGCCGTAACAGGATTTGTCACATGCGAAGAAGTGCATCCCGCATTGATGAGACTGCCGACGCGCTCTGTTCCGATCACGCTGGACGCAGACGTGCAGCCATAACCGACCACATCAAACGCCACCGACTTGGGCAGCAAACCAGCCGCGCGCGGCAATCCCGCCTCCATCGCGGCAAGGCTCTCATTTGAAACTTCGCTGGCGCTTGGGATGCGCGACACAAAGGCTGCCACATCATCGCCCGGCAAGGCTTGGCGCAGCTCCGCTTCCATCGTCTCGTCCGATTGCAGCACGATCAAGCCAAGCCGCCCGGCGGTGCCGATTTGCGGCGCGAGTGTGTATGGCAGGCTCATGTGTGCAGCCTGATCATCTGCGCGGGCGGCGCGGGGGATAGCCGCTCCCAGCCGGTATCTGTCACCACATAATCATCCTCATGTACCATCAGCCCGGCCCCACCCGTTACTGAGACACCCGGCTCAAGCGTGATCACCATCCCCGCCTCAAGCACCGTATGGTCATCCGCGATAAACGACAGCCCTTCGGTCAATTGTAGTCCCAATCCATGCCCCAAACGCCCCGCGCTTTGCCCGCCGCTGCCGCCCGTGCAGACGTGGTCCATTGCGTGAAATACATCCGCCGCGGTGTTACCGGGTTTGAGCGCCGCTTCGCCCGCTTGCATCGCGTGCATCAGCGTATCGTAAGCGCGCTCTGCCTCAAGGCTTGGCGCGCCCACGCTAAAATTGCGATCAAAATCAGAGAAGTAGCCATCCTTGATCACGCCTGTATCGAGCATCAAAATATCGCCGCTTTGCAAGGGCGCATCGCTGGCGGGTGAAATCACATCCTCGTAGCCCTCAGGCCCCGCGCCGCCCGCGAGGTAGGGCACCCAATCCGCGCCCTCCTCCAGACACAGAATTTGAAAGCGGCGAAACACATCCGACAAGGGCATGCCACCGCAGGCAATTTCCGGCACGCGCGCGAAAGCGCTGCCCGCAATCTGGCAGGCGATGCGGATCGCCTCTACCTCAACCGGAGTTTTCACCATACGCGCGGCGCGCATAACAGCGTCATCGCCGCCGATCCGCAGCTCCTTACTAAGCCGCGCCCAATCGCCAAGGGGCATGCGCAGATGGCTCTCGATTCCAAAAGGCGTGCCGATACGCCCATTGCCCGCCACCTCGCGCAGCGTGCTGGCAAGCAAGGAGACGCCATCATCGCCATAATCCGGCGCAGACCACGTGCGAACATCCTCCACCACCGTCTCTGCCATAAGCGCTGCGCCAATCGAGGGGATCACCGCAATGGGCAGATCCTTTAAAGGCAGCACCAAAAACCAAGGCCGCGTCGGGCTTTCCCAAAACCGCGTCAGATACCCCGTGAGATAGCGAATGTCCGCCTCTTGCGTTAGCAAAAGCGCTGCGAGCCCCTGCGCAGCCATGCGCGTTTGCACGCCTTCAATCCGGCTTAGATATTCGGCGCGCGGCAGCATCACGCGCACTCGCTCAGAATGCACAGTACGCGCGCATCGCTTGGCAAATCACTCAGCAAAGCCGCCGCAATTCCGGCAGCGCCAGAGGTGCTGGATGCCAGATCAAGCGCGGCCAATTGAGGGAGCACGGCCATGGCCTCCTGCTCCGAAATCAGCGCAAAAGCATCCGCATCGCGCGACAGGCCTTTAAGCGCTATGAGTGAGGCCTCCTTGCAATCCAGCCGCCCCATATCCGACACAGGCCCCTTGGAAACGGTAAATTCGCCTGCTTTGATCGAGCCAAAAAGCGCAGGCGCAAATTCCGGCTCGACCACCGTGATCAAAGGTTCATTGCCCCAGATATCGCGGAACAATGCCGCGCAGGCACCGGCCAATCCACCGACCCCCGCTTGCAGAAAGATATGCGTTGGCATTTCCATTTGCTCCGTGCATTCCGCCGCCATGGTCAGATAACCCTCCATCAGGCGGTGCGGCAGATCGAAATACCCGTCCCACGAGCTATCCGATAGCAGGGTCCAGCCATTGACCTGCGCCGCCGCCTGCGCGCCTGCCATGCTCGCCTCGTAATCGCTCCCCTCGATCACGACCTCCGCGCCCTTTTCGCGCAAACGATCCGCGAAAGCGCTTGGCACGGTTTCAGCCAGATAAATCACCGCGTTTGCGCCAAACACCGCTGCCCCTGCCGCGACCGACATGCCGTGATTGCCAGCGCTGGCGGTTACATAGGTGCGCCCCTCTAACGAGCCTGCCTGCGCCTCATGCGCGATCACATAGGCCGCACCCAAAGCCTTGAAACTGCCAAGCCCCATACGGCCACTTTCGTCCTTGATGTTCAAACCCAGCGCAGACACCATCGGTGCCACGCTATGCACAGGGCAACGATCGAGCAGCGCGCGCGGCGCAGCCGCGTCAATTGACGGGCTAGGCACGCTCTGCATGCCAGCACCAAGGCCCACGCCGCGATACGGATTTTCGATAACCTGCATATTTTGCTCCCTGCGATAATTGTGCACCTCACGGCAAAACCCGTGACAGGTCAACGCCTCAAATGCCCCGCTTGCCGCATTGCCCCTGCCCGCCTTTGCCAGTAAAGGGGGCGCAACTTTACGCTTTGGGGACCAAACCGGATGCAAGAGCCTGACATCACCGCTGATCTGATCGCCGCCCACGGGCTGAAACCTGACGAATACGAAGTCATTCTGGGCATTATCGGCCGCGAGCCAAGCTATACGGAGCTCGGCATTTTCTCGGCGATGTGGAACGAGCATTGCTCGTATAAATCCTCGAAGAAATGGCTGCGCACCCTGCCAACGGAGGGTCCGCAGGTTATCTGCGGCCCCGGCGAGAACGCAGGCATCGTGGATATTGGCGACGGCCAAGCGGTTGTTTTCAAAATGGAAAGCCACAACCACCCCTCCTATATCGAGCCCTATCAAGGCGCGGCGACTGGCGTTGGCGGTATCTTGCGGGACGTCTTCACCATGGGCGCGCGGCCCATCGCAGCGATGAATAGCCTCAGCTTTGGCGAGATATCGCACCCCAAAACCCGTCAGCTGGTCAACGGCGTTGTTGAGGGTGTTGGCGGCTATGGCAATTGTTTCGGCGTACCCACCGTTGGCGGCGAAGTACGCTTTGATCCGGCCTATAATGGCAACTGCCTTGTGAACGCATTCGCGGCGGGCCTCGCGGATACGGACAAAATTTTCTATTCTGCCGCGTCAGGCATCGGCATGCCTGTAGTCTATCTTGGTGCAAAGACAGGCCGAGACGGCGTTGGCGGCGCGACGATGGCGTCCGCTGAATTTGACGACACGATCGAAGAGAAACGCCCCACAGTTCAGGTCGGCGATCCCTTCACCGAAAAGCGCCTGATGGAAGCCACGTTAGAGCTGATGCAAACTGGTGCTGTGATCTCGATCCAGGATATGGGCGCTGCTGGCCTGACATGTTCAGCCGTAGAGATGGGCGACAAAGGCGGGCTTGGCGTGCGCCTTGATCTCGAACTCGTGCCCGTGCGCGAGACCAACATGAGCGCCTATGAGATGATGCTGTCTGAATCTCAGGAACGCATGTTGATGGTCCTGAAACCAGAGCTTGAGGCAGAGGCGAAAGCCGTGTTCGACAAATGGGATCTCGATTTTGCCATTGTCGGCGAAACCATTGCCGAAGACCGCTTTCTCATTCTGCACAACGGCGAAGTCAAAGCGGACCTGCCGCTGAGCAAACTCGCCTCCTCCGCCCCTGAATACGATCGCCCATGGATTCCCACACCTGCGCCCGAACCGCTGAGCGACGTGCCGCAAATTGATCCTGTTGATGGTCTCAAGGCTTTGATTTCATGTGCGAATTACGCCTCTAAACGCTGGGTGTTCGAGCAATATGATGCGCAGGTCATGGGCGATACGATCCGCATTCCCGGCGCAGGCGCTGGCATCGTGCGCGTGCATGGGACGGGCAAAGCGCTTGCGTTTACCTCCGATGTGACGCCGCGCTACGTGATGGCGAACCCTGTGATGGGCGGGCGGCAAGCGGTCGCCGAAGCCTATCGCAACCTGACGGCGGTGGGTGCCAAACCCTTGGCGACGACGGATAATATGAACTTCGGCAACCCGGAAAAGCCCGAAATCATGGGGCAATTCGTTGGTGCGATCCAGGGCATCGGCGAGGCGGTCAAAGCGCTCGATATGCCGATCGTGTCTGGCAACGTCTCGCTTTACAATGAAACGGACGGCACGGGTATCCTGCCGACGCCGACGATCGGCGCTGTCGGTCTGCTCGCGTCCGAGGACGAATTGATCAACGACGGCGTGCGCGACGGCCATGTGGCGATCGTGATCGGCGAAACCGCCGGACACCTTGGCCAATCCGCGCTGCTGGCCGAAGTGTTTAACCGCGTCGAGGGTGATGCACCAATGGTTGATCTGGCGCTCGAAGTGAAACACGGCGATTTCATCCGCGCCAACCGGATTTGGATCAAAGCCTGCACCGATCTTTCTGATGGTGGCCTCGCGCTGGCGGCCTATGAAATGGCGGCGGCAGCAGATGTGGGCGTCGCGCTCGATAGTGCAGATACGCCCGAACTCTTTGGCGAGGATCAGGCGCGCTACCTCATCGCGTGCAACTTCGATCAGGCCGAGGCGCTTATGGGTGCGGCGGGCCAAGCAGGCGTGCACATCGCTTTCGTCGGTAAATTCGGCGGCGATGATGTGAGCTTTGGCAGCTCTTCTGCGCCCCTGTCCGAACTCAAAGCCCTCTCCGAGGGCGTTTTTCCCTCCCTCTTTTCCTAAGCGCCCCTTGCTTGGCCACCGCACGGCTTCTACATCTGGGGTAACGTAGTTTACGAAAGGCTTAACCATGGCGATCACGGCACAAGAGATTGAAGCGCTTTTGCGCGAAGGATTTCCCGAAGGGCAGATCACAGTGCAAGGCGATGATGGTCAACATTTCGCAGCCGAAGTGATTGATCCCTCGTTCAAAGGCAAAAACCGCGTGCAACAACAACGCGCAGTTTATGCAGCGCTCAAAGGCAAGATGGACGGCAGCGCGGGTGAATTGCACGCGCTGGCCCTGACGACAAAAGCACCTAGCTAAATATTCGCGCTTTTGCGCAAAAGGAGACGACAATGAGCGACGTAAAAGAGACCATCCAAAAGACCGTCACCGACAACTCTGTGGTTCTGTTCATGAAGGGCACAAAAGAGATGCCGCAGTGCGGATTTTCTTCGCGTGTGGCCGGCGTGCTAAACTATATGGGCGTTGAATTTCAAGATGTTAACGTGCTTGCAGATGAAAACCTGCGCCAAGGCATCAAGGATTTCTCCGACTGGCCGACCGTGCCCCAGCTCTACGTTGCGGGTGAATTTGTCGGTGGCTGCGATATCATCACGGAGATGACGCTTTCGGGCGAGCTCGACACGCTCTTCACAGAGCAGTCGATCGCGTTTGACAAAGACGCGGCAGATAAGATCCGCGAAGCAAACGGTTGATCCACGAGCACGACCTTTCCTAAGAAATCGTGCTCCCTTAGACCTCGTGCGCCGCGCCGGTAAGAGCGCTGCGCACGGCGGTCTCGCAGTCCAGCGCCAATGATTTACGGCTCTGCGCCTCTGCGACGCGCAAGGGTGTATGGTAAATCACCTCGACGCGCCCCTGCCGCTTTGCTGCAAGTGTTTTCACCAGATGCGGCGCGAAATCCATGTCCCCCCACCATCCATAAAACCGCGCCTCTTCGCCGTCTGGGGCGTAGTAGTTAACGCTTACCGGTTGCACCCATAGAATATCACGCATTTCGGGCGCAAAGAACGCCGCAAACAGCGTTGATTTAAAGGGCAAAACCCGCAAACCATCGGTCGATGTGCCCTCGGGAAAGAACAACAGTTTGTGCCCTGCTTTGAGGCGTGCCTCGAACAGTTCTTTTTGTGCGTGCGCTTTCCTTGGATCGCGTGCGATAAACACCGTTCCCGTCGCACGCGCGAGCCAGCCGATACCGGGCCATTGCGCCACTTCTGATTTAGACACAAAATACACGCGTTTGACCGCATTCAGCGAAAAAATATCCAACCACGAGCTGTGATTGGCCACCACTGCACCGCGCTGCGTCATCTGTGCGCCTTTAACGGAAAAGCCCATCCCCATGATCCGAAAGGCGTTTCTGCACACAAACTGCGTGATATAGGGCGTCACCGGACGGCGCATGCCAAAGAGAGGCCGCTCGATCAGGCGCACCGCCAACAGCAGGATCAAACAGCTAAACACCAGAATCGCCAGTGGCAACGCGCGCCGCGTAAATCGCAGCCAATCGCGCGGGCCAAGTACGCTAAGATCAATGTTGCCATCATCACTCGATTGCCAAGACATGCTCATCGCGTTCGCCCTTGCGTGTAAATTCGTCGCTGTTTTTCGCTCATTTGTGCCACATCAAGCACAAGGCACACATCGGTCGTGTTGAAACTGTGGTCGAGATAGGCCCCTTGCCCGACGCAGCCACCAAGGCGCAAGTAGGCTTTGATAAGCGACGGCACCTGCACCATTGCGGCCTTGCGATCAAGCGTTTCGGGCGCAATTTGATCCATTTCGGCGAAGGGCGGCTTGGCGATCGGGCGCAGATCAACAGGCGCAAGATGACGGTGATGCAATAGTGACAATGGCGCGGCAAGGCGGCTCATATCCGTGCCATGGAAGCTGGCAACCCCGAACAGAACTTGCGTCTTTTGCGCCGCGATATAGCCCCCGAGTGCGGTCCAAAGATGATGCATCGCTGATCCACCGCGGTAGTCCTTATGCAGACAGGAACGCCCTAATTCCAACAACTTACGCTTTGATGACAAAAGCGCGGAAAGGTCATATTCGCGCGCGGAATAAAACCCGCCCGCCCGCGCCGCGCCGTTCTCGTCAAGCAAGCGGTACGCGCCGACGACTTGCCTCTCAACGCCGCCCGCGCGCGCGCGATCGAGCAGCAAAAGATGGCTGGAGTGCGCATCGAACGCATCGATCTCGAGCCTGCGAGCGTGATCGACCATGGTGCCGTCCCCACCAAGTTCCTCTACGAACACCTCATATCGCAGCGCTTGCGCCGCGCGAAGGTCTTCTGCGCTGCGTGCGAAAATCACGTCGAATTGCGGCTGCGGCATCGGCAAGATCGGCTCCTGAGCTTTGCGCGCAGACTTACGAAAAGCACGTCGCAGGTACAAGCGTGCAAAACTCCCTCCAAAAGAGATCAAATACAACTTAAGATTGATTTATGTAAAATTAACCTCTACCCAGCATCAAAGACAGGCACCAAAGCTATTTGAGATCCGACAATGACAACCTTTCCCTGCTCACGGAAATTAACCGTAATGCGCCCATCGATCACCGATTGGACCTGCCCCATACCCCAGTCGGGCTGCGACGGGTGGCGCACGATCATGCCGGGTTCAAGAAAGGCATTCATATCGTCAAAATCATTCATCAGGGCCGCTTTCATAGGAGAATATAATGGGCAAGCATAGCTTGCAATTTGCCGCATTGGTAGGTTCGCGGATCTGCCATGATCTAATAAGCCCGCTCGGCGCGATCAACAACGGGATGGAGTTGATGGGCATGAGCGGCTTAGCCGCCAGCCCGGAAATGGCGCTGATCAGCGAAAGCGTGGACGCAGCAAACGCGCGCATTCGCTTTTTTCGCATTGCCTACGGCGCCCCGAGCACAACCCAGCTTTTGGGGCGCGGGGAAATCACCTCGATTCTCAAGGACATGTCGCGCGGCGCGCGTTTGACACTACATTGGGATCCTGTTGAAGACCTCAGCCGCAGCGAAGTGCAACTGGCTTTTCTCGCCATTCAATGCGCTCAGCAGGCGATGCCCTACGGCGGCACGCTTAGCGTGCGCAGGGCGGCGCAGCGCTGGGAGTTAACCATGGATGCAGAGCGTCTTTCGCTGGACGGTGCCCAGTGGGACACGCTTTTGAACGCAGCAGAGGACATGCTAGGCGATCCAGCCACCCTGCCCGCACATGTACAATTCTTGCTCCTGCCGCTTCATGCCAAGGCGATCGGGCGCGACGTTCACCTCTTGCGCGAGGACGCCGGCGCGCGGCTTTGCGTCTGAGAGACCCCCTCGCGTTTAGGCGCGCACAGAACCATTGCCCTCAACCAGATATTTGAAGCTGGTCAATTGCGCCGCCCCCACAGGGCCACGTGCGTGCATCTTGCCTGTGGCAATGCCGATTTCAGCGCCCATGCCGAATTCACCGCCATCGGCAAACTGGGTCGAGGCGTTACGCATCAAAATCGCGCTATCAAGCTGGGCAAAAAACTGCGCCGCTGCCGCGTCGTCCTCGGTCAGGATGCAATCGGTGTGGCTCGAGCCGAAGGTGCGAATATGCGTGATTGCTCCATCCAGATCATCAACTACTTTCGCAGCTATAATCATATCGAGGAATTCACAGCCGAAGTCCTGCTCGCTCGCTGGAACCGTCCCCTCGATATGGCTCAACCCCTCGCCTGCGCGCACTTCGACGCCCGCATCAATCAGCGCGCGCAGCACGCCTTGACCAAGCGTTTCTACGACGTCGCGGTGAATGAGCAAACACTCCGCCGCGCCGCAAATCCCGGTGCGCCGTGTCTTGGCATTAAGCACCACGTCGAGCATTTTCACAGGGTCCGCCGCCGCGTCCACGTAGATGTGCACGATGCCCTCTAGATGGGCGAACACAGGCACGCGCGCTTCGCGCTGCACGAGGCCGACAAGACCCTTGCCGCCGCGCGGCACAATCACGTCGATAGTGTCGGTCATGGTCAACATTTCCTGAACCGCCGCGCGATCGCGCGTGGGAACAAGCTGGATGCTATCGGCAGGAAGCCCCGCCTTGAGCACGCCATCAACCAGCGCTGCATGGATGGCGCTGGAGCTGTGAAAACTCTCCGAGCCGCCGCGCAGGATAACGGCATTGCCCGATTTCAGGCACAGTGCGCCCGCGTCCGCTGTCACGTTTGGGCGGCTCTCGTAGATCACGCCGATCACGCCAAGCGGCGTGCGCACGCGGCGGATATGAATGCCCGAGGGCATGTCCCATTCTTGCAGCAACTCGCCCACGGGGTCGATCTGCTCAGCCACCGCGTGCAGCCCGTCCACGATGCTTTGAACACGCGCTTCGTCAAGCATCAGGCGGTCCATCATTGCATCCGACAGACCCTTTTCGCGGCCATATTCCAGATCAAGCGCGTTCGCTGCAATAATCGCGTCGCGGCTGTTCCAAACCGCCTCCGCCGCGCCAATCAAGGCGGCATGTTTACGCTCTGCACTGGCCGTGGCAAGCGTAGCAGCGGCCACCTTAGCGCGCGCGCCAATATCGGCCATCAAGGCCGGAATGTCGTCAAAATCTTTCACCCGTAGCCTCCAGTACTTCCGTGTTCAAATCGCCATATCGTCTCTGTGAATCAACGCAGCGCGCCCTACATAGCCCAAAATCGCCTCGATTTCGCCGCTGCGATGACCTTTGATCGCCTCGGCCTCCTGGCTTGTGTAGCGCGTCAGCCCATAGCCCAGAATATGCGCATCCGGCGCTTCGATGGCAATGCTATCGCCGCGTCCGAAACTGCCGATAACCTCAGTCACACCCGCAGGCAGCAGCGATTTGCCTTCTGCCAAAGCCTTCGCCGCGCCTGCATCGAGGCGCACCGCACCACGTGGTTTCATCGCAAAAATCCAGGCTTTGCGCGCGGTGTGCGGATCGATCTGCGCGGTGAACCATGTGGCGTTTGCCCCGGCCTCCAGCGCCGAAACAGGACGCATAACCGAGCCTTCGGTGATCGCCATGGCGCAGCCCGCGGAGGTCGCGGTTTTTGCTGCCATCACTTTGGTTTTCATACCACCCTTGGACAGGCTGGACGTTGGATCCCCCGCCATTGCCTCGATCGCGGGCGTAATCGCATCCACCATATCAAAGCGTGTCGCGGATGGATCAATCGAGGGGTTCGCGGTGTAAAGACCGTCTACATCAGAGAGCAGGATAAGGCGGTCAGCACCGATGGTGACAGCCACTTGCGCAGCGAGGCGGTCGTTGTCGCCAAAGCGGATTTCGTCGGTCGCGACGGTGTCATTCTCGTTCACAATCGGGACCGCACCGAGGCTCAGAAGCTGCTCCATCGTGGCGCGAGAATTAAGATACCGGCGGCGATCTGCACTGTCTTCTAGCGTGACGAGCACCTGCGCGGCGGTGATGCCGTGTGGCGCAAGCGCTTCTTCATAGGCGCGCGCGAGGCGAATTTGTCCAACCGCAGCAGCAGCTTGGCTTTGCTCCAGCGCGAGCGCCGTGTTCGGCAATCCCAGCGCGCCGCGCCCAAGCGCGATCGAGCCGGAGGAAACCAGCACCACATCCACACCGCGCGCGCGCAGCATGGCCACGTCTTCGGCCAAGCCGACCAGCCAAGCCGCACGCAGTGCGCCCTGCTTGACCAAAAGGGCCGAGCCGATCTTGATAACAACGCGGCGTGCGTCGCTTAGGGTTGCCACGGCGTATCCTCCGCCTCTCCCACATGGGCGCGCAGACGGTTGTCGTCAATCTGCGCACGCAGGGCGCGCAGCACCTCGGTAGTGCCAAGCTTCGCAGCGCCCGACATTTCCATCACGGGGCCACCAGAGGCCTCTTCCAGCATCGCTCTCGCCTCTGATCTCATCGCATCGTCCAGCGCATCGACTTTGTTCAGCACGGTCAAGCGCGGCTTGTCAGCAAGCTCGCCGCCATAAGCTTCAAGCTCGCCAATGATCGTTTTGTAGTCCTCGGCAACATCGTCCGAGGTGCCGTCGATCAGATGCAACAGAACCGCGCAGCGCTCGACGTGGCCAAGAAAACGCACGCCAAGGCCCACGCCTTCATGCGCGCCCTCGATCAGACCGGGAATGTCCGCGACGACGAATTCAACGTTATCAACGCCAACGACCCCAAGGTTGGGATGCAGCGTGGTAAACGGGTAGTCGGCAATCTTCGGGCGCGCATTGGATGTGGCCGCAAGAAAGGTGGATTTACCCGCATTCGGCAGGCCCAGAAGGCCCACATCGGCGATCAGTTTCAGGCGCAACCAGATCGTGCGCTCCACGCCCTCTTGGCCGGGATTGGCACGGCGCGGGGCCTGATTGGTGGCTGATTTGAAATGCAGGTTGCCAAAGCCGCCATTGCCGCCCTTGGCAATCAGCACGCGCTGGCCAAGTTCGGTCATATCCGCGATAACCGTTTCTTGGTCCTCGTCCATGACTTCGGTGCCCACGGGCACGCGCAGCACGATGTCTTCGCCATCCTTGCCCGTACGTCCCTGCCCCATGCCGGGCTGGCCGCTCTTGGCGAAGAAGTGTTGCTGATAGCGAAAATCGATCAACGTGTTGAGACCATCAACCGTTTCCACCCAAACCGAGCCGCCGCCGCCGCCATCACCGCCGTTAGGGCCACCGTATTCGATGAATTTTTCACGCCGGAAGCTGACAGAGCCGCCACCGCCGCCGCCGGAGCGAATGTAGACTTTGGCCAGATCGAGAAATTTCATGTCAGTGCTTTCTGTTGCTTTGAGCGCGGTCTACGCGCTTAGCCGAGTTTGCGCAAATAGGTCCATGTGGGCACGTTTGCTGCGCGCGCCACACTATAGGTTTCCGCATCACCAATATAGTCGAAACCCGCGTTGGTGAGAACCTTGGCAGAGGCCGGATTGTTCTGAAAAACCGCGGCAAAGATCGTTTTATTGGCAAGCGGGTTGGCATCGATCAACGCTGCTACCGCATCGGACGCGGTGCCCGCGTTCCAGAACGCAGGTGCCACCCAATAGCCGATCTCAGATTGTGCGCTATCAAGGCGCGTGAGCGAGATCAGGCCCATCAGTTCAGAGCCGCCGTGCACGCTGGCATCCATGGCCCAGAAATCTTCGCTACGCATGGGATCAGCTGCGCGTTTGAGCAGCGCTTCGGTCGCGCCGGGTGGCAGCGGATGCGGGATATCTGTGGTCATTTTCGCGACGCGCGCATCGCCTGAATGTAGATTGATCAGCCCCAAATCAGAGGTCTGCAACGGGCGCAAGGATAGGCGCTGCGTCGTGATTACCGGCTGCGCGTCTCGTGTCATATCGTTCATATCCAAGCTCCTGCAAACAAAACAAAAAGAACCGAAGCGACGGTTAGCGCCGCCAAGGTCCACATAAGATAGGTTTCCGCACCCGTGCCTGCGACCGTTTGAGCAATTTTATGCCCTGCGAAAGTCCAGATCGGGTGTAAAATAATCTGACAAGCCAGCAAACATATCGCAATCACTGCAGTGGCCTCCAGCGTGGGGGTGCCAGGAGCGACGAAGGCAGTAAAGCCGCCAACGATCATCGCCCAGGCCTTGGGATTAAGCGGATGCACGATAAGGCCAGCAGCGAAACCGGGGGCCGTTGCCTCTGCGTTCGTGTTCAGGCGCAGGTTTGCGACCTTCCAAGCGAGCCAGATAATATAGGCTGCCGAGACATACTTGAGCGCGGTGAAAAGCATTGGCACGCTTTGAGCAAGGCTCATCAGGCCAAAGCCGATCGGCCAGATGATAAGCTGTTTGCCAAGCGCTACGCCCGCCACGAAAGGCAGTGCCGCACGAAAACCAAAGCGCGCCCCTGTGGCCATAAGGGCCATATTGGCTGGCCCCGGCGTGGCGACCTGACTTGCGGCAAAAATGAGGAAGGCTCCGGCGGCGACGGACATTAGTTAACCCCTCGATGCGGGTTCAAATTTTTACAGGGTAATCCGGCAGTTCCGAGCAATTGCTCATGCAAAGCGTCAAGATTAACGATTGGGTTCACCGTGCCGCCCTCCCAAGCAGAAGCAATGATTGAAACAGAAAAGGGATCGGCGTTTCCGCCGATCCCTGAAATGTCTTTAGACACTTATAACGGCGTATTACTCAGCGGCCTCCGCCACTGGCAGAACCGAAATAAACGTACGGCCTTTGAGGCCTTTGTGGAACTTAACTGCACCATCGGACGTCGCAAAGATCGTGTGATCCTTACCAAGTCCAACGCCTGCGCCCGGCCAGAATTTTGTGCCGCGCTGACGCACGATGATATTGCCTGCGATTGCCGCTTGGCCACCGTAGAGTTTCACGCCAAGGCGGCGACCTGCGGAGTCGCGCCCGTTACGGGATGAACCACCTGCTTTTTTATGTGCCATCTGGTCTTACTCCTATTCAGCTGCGAACTGAGTTGCTTGCGCAATCCAGTCGTCGCGTTCGATACGGCCTTTGAACGACAGACGGTCATCCATATAGGCGATTTCGGCAGGGCCCCAAGCTGAGATCTGATCGAAGTGGAACACACCAATCTCGTGCAGCGTGCCTTCGAGCTTTGGACCGACGCCGCTGATCTTTTTCAGATCGTCAGGCTGACCGCCCCGTGCTTCTTTCAGCAGGTTTGTCGGCTCTACACCAGCAATCTCAACAGCCGGAGCCGCCGCTGCTTTCGCAGCTTTCTTCGGTGCAGCAGCCTTCTTGGGCGCGGCTTTCGCAGCAACTGCGGCAACCGCAACGCCAGCAACAGAACCTGCGCCAATTGCAGCCTTAACGCCGGACTTGTCGCCGCCCGTCGCAAGGATGTCGCCGATGCGAACCAAAGTCAGCTTCTGGCGGTGGCCCTTCGTGCGCTGCGAGCCGTGCTTACGGCGACGCTTGACGAAGTTGATGACTTTCTCGCCTTTGATCTGGTCCACGACCTCGGCCTGAACGGCAGCGCCGTCAACCATAGGTGCGCCTACGACAACAGTGTCACCGCCCAGCATCAGAATTTCATTGAATTGTACGGTTTCACCCGCATCAGCAGCCAGCTTTTCCACTCGTAGCATATCGCCAGATTGGACTTTATATTGCTTGCCGCCGGTTTTCATTACCGCGAACATTGCGTTTTCCTTGTCTTCCGCGTCTCTAGGGTCCCGCGAGGCGGCATTTGCGGGGATTGGAACCCCACCCATAAACAGCGCGCACCGATGTGCGTCATTAAAATATACCCGCAAATGGATTCCCACAGCAGGCTTGCGGCTTATGCGAGGCCGGCAGGCTCAAGTCAAGAGCTGGCCTGCCCCTTTTCCTCGATCGCGGCGGCAAAGGATTCTGCGCGCGCGGCGATTTCAGCCAGCGTGTCCGTAACAATCTCGGGGATCACCGCAACTTCGACGCGCTCGGGTGGTGGCGCGGGGCGGTTTTGCAAAGCCGTTAACTCGTTTTGCAGCGCGCTGATCTGTTCTTCGCCAGCGCGCACCTTATCCTCCATTGCTGCCGTTTTATCGGCCAGCATCAAGCCCGCCATAAGCAACATGCGCGGCTCGGGAATGCGGCCGATCTGGCTTGCCAGCGTTTGCGCTTCGGCGTCCAGCATCTTGGCGGCAGAATGCAAAAACTGCTCTTCTCCGGCCTGACAGGCGACTTCGAACTGGCGACCACCGATAGAAATGACGACTTCAGGCATTCGAATTCTCCTGCTCGGCAGACTGTGCTATTTCGATCGGCTGCGCCATTTGGGCGGGTTGCACATCTTCCTGCGCGGCACGTTTGACCAAAGGCTCCAGCGCGGCAAGGATCGCGTCGGCCTGCGCACTCTCGACCGAGCGCGCGGCGCGCAATGTCTCCAGCTCGGCCAGCATCGCCTTATTAATGAGGTGCGGATCGCTCAGGCCTTGCTCGATTGCCGCGCGCAGGCTCAGGTTAGAGGCGCGTAAATCTTCGCTCGCACGGCGCAAGCGCTGCACATCCGCATCCAGCTTGGCTGTGGATTTCTGCTGCTCGTAGGCCTGAATATCCATCGCAGACGCATGGCGATCGGCGGTTTCACGCACCGATTTCATACGCTCTTCAAGCTGCGCATTGGCAAGCCGTTCATCGCTGAGTTCTTGCTCCAGCCCGGCAATGCGCGCCTGTGCACTCTCCAGCTTTGCTAGCACCTCCGGCCCGGGCCCTGCCGGCGGTGGCGGGGCTAGCCCGTCCAGCCCTCTACCAATGCGATCCAGCGCGGCAGTAATGCGGCGCTCGAGCTCGGTGATATCACTCATCGTGCTCTCCTTCATTCAAACATCTGCGCCACGCAGCTCAAGCGCGAATCGCCCGCTTGCATGGCTTTGATCAAGTTTAGACAACCCGATCACAAATTGCTCCCCCTTTAAACCCAATCACTTATGCACCGTGCTTGATCTTTGCCCGTAGCTTGGTATTGAGCGCTCAACCTCTCTCCGCTTAGTGCAAAGGACGACCCTTTTGGATATTGCAGCCCTCCGCTCCGCTCACCCTGATCACTGGAACAAGGCCGCTGCCATTCGCGCGCTGACACTGGACGCGGTTCACGCGGCCAATTCAGGCCATTCCGGCATGCCGATGGGCATGGCCGATGTTGCGACGGTTCTGTTTGAGAAGCACCTCAAGTTCGACGCCAGCGCGCCACTCTGGCATGATCGTGACCGCTTTATCCTGTCCGCCGGTCACGGCTCCATGCTGCTCTATTCCTTGCTCTATCTTGTTGGCGACAAGCAGATCACCCTCGATCAAGTCAAAAACTTCCGCCAAAAAGGCGCATTGACTGCAGGCCATCCCGAGAATTTCCTCGCCGATGCAATTGAAACAACGACAGGTCCTTTGGGCCAAGGCATCGCCAATTCCGTCGGTTTCGCTATGGCCGAAGAAATCCAGCGCGCGCGTTACGGCAAGAAAGTTGTGGATCACTATACATACGTGATCGCAGGTGACGGCTGTTTGATGGAAGGTGTCTCGCAAGAGGCCCTCGGCCTTGCAGGTCGCCATGAACTTGGCAAGTTGGTCGTGTTTTGGGACAACAACAACATCACCATCGACGGCACAGTGGAACTTTCTGATCGCACCGATCAAGTGATGCGTTTCAAAGCGTCCGGCTGGCATGTTCAGGAAATCGACGGTCACAACCCGCTCGAGATTGACGAGGCAATTGCCGCTGCGAAGAAATCCAAAAAACCGTCGATGATCGCCTGTAAGACGCATATCGCTCTGGGCCACGCGGCGCAGGACACCTCCAAAGGCCACGGCGCTTTGACAAATGAAGAGCAGATGGCCGCCGCCAAAGCCGCCTACGGCTGGACGACGGGTCCGTTTGAAGTGCCCGCCGATATCAAATCCGCATGGGAAGCGATTGGCGCGCGCGGTGCCTCCGAGCATGCCGCATGGGTAGAGCGTTTCGCAAGCATCCCGCTGAACAAGCAGGCCGAGTTCACCCGTGCCTATGATCTGGACGCGCCCAAGAAGCTGGCCGCAACCATCAAAGCGTTCAAAAAGCAAGCTACCGAGAACGCACCCAAAGTAGCCACGCGCAAAGCATCTGAAATGACGCTCGAAGTGATCAACCCGATCATGCTCGAAACTGTTGGCGGCTCCGCAGACCTCACAGGCTCCAACAACACCAAAACCGGTGATATGGGCGTGTTCGACGTCGATAACCGCGAGGGGCGCTACATCTATTGGGGCATTCGCGAGCACGGCATGTCGAGTGCGATGAACGGCATGGCGCTGCACGGCGGCATTCGTCCCTATGGCGGCACATTCATGTGCTTCACCGACTACGCGCGCCCTGCGATGCGCCTTGCTGCGCTTTCGAAAATACCAACCGTTTTCGTGATGACCCACGATAGCATCGGCCTTGGCGAAGACGGCCCGACGCACCAACCCGTCGAGCACCTCGCAATTTCGCGCGCCACGCCCAATACCTACGTGTTCCGTCCAGCCGATACCGTCGAAACGGCGGAAAGCTGGGAAGTCGCTTTAACGAGCAAGACAACGCCCTCCGTTCTGGCACTCTCGCGTCAAAACCTGCCGACTGTACGCCTCGAGCATAAGACAAAAAACCTCTCGGCGCAGGGCGCTTATGTGCTTGCCGATGCAGATGGCAAGCGTCAGGCGATCCTGATGGCGAGCGGCTCCGAGGTGGAAATCGCTCTGCAAGCGCGCGAAATGCTTCAGGCGATGGGGATCGGCACGCGCGTTGTTTCCATGCCCTGCATGGAGCTGTTCGCGGAGCAGGACGAGAGCTACCGCAAGCGCGTGCTTCCGGGTGGTCCTGTGCGGGTCGCGGTTGAGGCAGGCGTGCGCATGGGCTGGGATCGCTGGCTTCTGGCCGAGCGTGGCCGCGAAGCAAAGGCAGACTTCGTCGGCATGGATAGCTTTGGTGCTTCCGCCCCGGCCGATGAGCTTTATGCCCATTTCAACATCACGGCTGAGGCGACAGTCGCATCCGTCAAAGCCCTTTTGGGACTTTGAGGCTCAGCAGGGTGCGCGCCGCCGCGCACCCTGCCCCTCACACATCATGAAACCCTTTGAAATCTTCTGCGCCTGCCCTCCGGGGCTAGAGCCCTACCTCGAGGCCGAAGCGCTTGAGGCTGGCTTCAAAGGCGCGGCCGCAACCGCAGGCGGTGTTACGTTTTTCGGCCTCTGGCCAAACGTCATGCGCGCCAATCTCACGCTGCGCGGTGCCTCGCGCATCCTCGCACGCTTCGCCAGCTTTCGCTGTTTCAACCTCAGCCAACTCGAAAAGCAAAGCCGCGATATAGAGTGGGCGAGCGTGCTGCGCCCAGACACCCCCTTCCGTGTCGATGTCACCACACGCAAATCCAAAGTCTACCATGCAGGCGCTGCCAAAGAGCGGATCGAAAAAGCCATCCATGAACGCCTTGGCGCGCCAATCGGTTCTGAGGACGCGATCAAGATTATGGTCCGGATTGAGGATAACCTGTGCATATTTTCGCTCGACACATCGGGCCCACCATTGCACCAACGCGGCCATAAAGAAGCGGTGGGCAAAGCCCCGATGCGCGAAAACCTCGCGGCGCTATTTCTGCGTGCGTCCGGCTACAACGGCACAGAACCTGTCCTCGACCCCATGTGCGGCTCAGGCACTTTCCCGATTGAGGCCGCTGAAATCGCAACTGGCCTGCTCCCCGGCCGCTCGCGCGACTTTGCGTTCCAGCGCCTCGCCAGCTTCATGCCGGATCGCTGGGCAGCACTTCGCGAAACAGGCCCACAAACAAAAACCGAACTCCACTTCTACGGCTCGGACCGCAATGACGGCGCAATCGCAAATGCGACGTCCAACGCTGCACGATCTGGTGTACAAGACATTTGTTCTTTCACACATACATCGATCAGCGATCTACAACGCCCCGATGGCCCCTCTGGCCTCGTGATCCTGAACCCTCCCTATGGCGCTCGGATCGGCGACAAAAAGCAGCTCTTCGCGCTCTATGGCTCGCTGGGCAAGGTCCTGAAAGAACGCTTCAAAGGCTGGCGCGCTGCGATCATCACCACCGAAACAGGCCTCGCCCACTCATCAGGCCTGCCCTTCTCAAACACAAGCGCACCCATCCCGCACGGCGGCTTAAAAGTCCGCCTGCACCAAACCGAAGCGCTGCGTTAGCCCTTCATCTTGCCAGTAAACTCCGGGGGTTTGGGGGCTGGCCCCCAACTTTACATGTGTTTGGGGGCTGGCCCCCAACCGGTCCGATCACGAAGGGATCGGACATCTCTACTTCCCGACCACAGCCTTCCAGGCCGGCGCAATCACTTTGCTGACCACCGGAATAAGCGCCAGGCCTACCGCAACGCCAAACACACCGTCCGCGAGGGCTGTCGCAAACCACCCCACAAACCCGTAAAGCCCTTCGGGCACACGCGCCGCGACAGCGACTGCAAAATCATGGATCAGCGCATAAGGCGCGCTCCATCCAATATCCTTGACGCTGTGAATGATGATTGATCCACCCACCCAAAGCATCGCAGCCGTGCCAACTATAGTCAGTGTTTTCATCACCTTGGGCATCGCTTGCACGATCCCACGCCCCAGCGCGCGGGTTGCAATCAAACGCCCACGCGCCATGGCCAGTCCTACATCATCCGCCTTCACGATCAGCGCAACCGAGCCATAGACCGCGACCGTAATTCCCACCGCGACCAGCGCTAAGGTTGACGCTTCCATCCAAAAACCACTCTCGGGAATAGCTGCCAAAGCAATCGTCATAATTTCGGCAGACAGGATGAAATCCGTCTTGATCGCGCCTTTAATCTTGTCTTCTTCTAGCTGCGCGGGATCGCCGCTTTCATAAGCCTGCGTGTGCTCGTCGTGATGGCCCAGCAGCCAATGGGCAATTTTTTCTGCACCCTCAAAGCACAAATAGGCCCCGCCCAGCATCAACAACGGCGGGATCAGGAAGGGCGCAAATGCGGACAAGGCCAAACCAACGGGCAGCAAAATCACCAACTTGTTGATGATCGAGCCGCGCGCGATGCGCCAGATGATTGGCAATTCGCGAGACGCGTCGAAACCTTGCACGTATTTCGGCGTCACAGCCGTGTCGTCGATCACCGCTCCTGCGGCTTTCGATCCTGCCTTCAATGCCTGCGCTGCGACGTCATCAATGGAAGCCGCCGCAATCTTGGCAATGCCTGCCACATCATCGAGCAATGCCAGCAATCCACTCATTCTTTCGCCTCTCCGTTTTTTCAATCCTGCCGAATCGGCCAGCAGGCGATCCACCTTGTTACCGCAACCAGATGGCACGGCCCAACAAATCGTTAGCGCCACCATGCGCAATGCTGCCACGTTTACCGCTAACACCTTGCCCGGGCGCGCTTTTCACCTTGGTCGCAGCGCGCGCACCTGTCTATACCCCGCACAAGTGCAGAAATACGTTAGGAGACTTTCATGACCGTCACGCTTGGTATCAACGGCTTTGGCCGTATTGGCAGATCCACTCTTGCACATATCGCAGAGGCAGCGCGCAACGATGTTCAGGTCGTCAAAGTAAACGCGACGGGCCCGCTGGAAACCTCTGCGCATTTGCTGCGCTATGATAGCATCCACGGGCGTTTCGCCAACGAAGTCAAAGTCTCCGGCAATACAATGGACTTGGGCCGCGGCCCGATGGAAATGTTTTCGACCTATGATCCGCAAGAGCTCGACTGGTCCGGCTGCGACGTGGTTCTTGAATGCACCGGCAATTTCAATGACGGTGACAAAGCCAGTGTCCATCTCGAGCGCGGTGCAAAATCCGTTCTGATTTCTGCCCCTGCCAAGAACGTGCAAAAAACCATTGTATTCGGCGTGAACCACCGCGATCTCGCCGCTGGCGATACGATGATCTCCAATGGGTCCTGCACCACCAACTGCCTTGCGCCCTTGGCCAAAGTCCTTGATGAGGCGATCGGCATCGAGCGCGGGATCATGACCACGATCCACTCCTACACGGGCGATCAGCCGACGCTGGATCGCCGCCATGATGATCTCTACCGCGCACGCGCTGCCGCCATGGCGATGATCCCCACCTCCACCGGCGCCGCCAAGGCGCTTGGCGAAGTGCTGCCGAACCTCAGGGGCAAGCTCGATGGCACCGCGATGCGCGTGCCGACACCGAACGTCTCAGCGGTAGATCTTACTTTCGAGGCAGGCAAAGACGTCACGGTCGAGGACGTCAACGCGATCATGGCTGAAGCCGCCGCTGGCCATATGGGCGCTGTACTGTCCTATGACCCCGAGCCCAAAGTTTCTATTGATTTCAACCACACCACGCACAGCTGCATCTTTGCACCGGATCAAACCAAGGTTGTGGGTGGGCGCACCGTGCGCGTGCTGGCCTGGTATGACAACGAGTGGGGGTTCTCCGCGCGCATGGCCGATGTGGCCGCCGCGATGGGGCGTTTGAACCAGTAAGGTTTTCACCGAATGCAAGCAACGTGTCCGCCGCGCGGGGGCGTTTGCGCCCTTGGCTTTTCGCCCCGCTTGGCTCATGTTGGCGTTGTGCAATTATCAGAGTGCCAAGCCGCATGACAAATACGCTCGCGATCATCCTGGGTAGCCTCGTCATCCTTGCCTTGTTCGCAGATGTGATCCTGACCGACAGCACCAACATCCTCTTTCTTGCCAAGAAGTTTACCGAATTCACCGAATGGATGGCCTTCTGGCGCTAATTGCGGCGGGTGGGGCTTGCTCCCCTTGACTTTAACGGCTCAATCTAATTGTTAGCGCTAACTGAACATGAGGGAACGCAACATGGCCGTAAAAATTGCAATCAACGGATTTGGACGTATCGGACGCAATGTGCTGCGCGCGATCATCGAAAGCGGGCGCACGGATATCGAAGTAATTGCGATCAATGATCTCGGGCCAGTTGAGACCAATGCACATCTTTTGCAATTCGACAGCGTGCATGGGCGCTTTCCGGTCAATGTCAGTCACGATGATAAATCTATCGACGTCGGGCGCGGCCCGATCGCCGTCACTACGATCCGCAACCCTGCCGATTTGCCCTGGGGCGATGTGGATATTGTGTTTGAGTGCACCGGTATTTTCACAGACAAGAAAGATGCGATGGTGCATCTGAAAAACGGCGCAAGCCGCGTTCTGGTCTCGGCCCCGTCAAAGGGCGCCGACAAGACAATCGTATATGGCGTGAACCATCAAAGCCTCACGGGCGATGATCTGATCGTGTCCAATGCGTCCTGCACAACCAATTGCCTTGCCCCTGTCGCAAGCGTTTTGCATGCAGAATTCGGCATCAAACGCGGCTTCATGACCACAGTTCACAGCTATACGGGTGATCAACCGACGCTGGACACGATGCACAGCGACCTCTACCGCGCACGCGCCGCCGCGATGAGCATGATCCCAACTTCCACAGGAGCGGCCAAGGCGGTCGGTCTGGTCCTGCCCGAGCTTGCAGGCAAGCTCGATGGCGTGGCGATCCGCGTGCCAACGCCGAATGTCTCCGCCGTCGATCTGACGTTTGAGGTAGAGCGCGATGTGACGGTCGAAGACATCAACGCAGCCATGCAGGCCGCCGCGAGCGGGCCACTGAAAGGCGTGCTCGATTATACAGAGCGTCATCTGGTGTCGATTGATTTCAATCACGATCCGCACAGCTCGATCTTTGCCGCAGATCAAACCAAAGTCATGGACGGTAACCTGTGCCGCATTCTGGCATGGTACGACAATGAATGGGGCTTCTCCAACCGCATGGCAGACACTGCCGTGCATATGGCGAAATTTATTTAGGGGCCAAAACCCTCTGCGAAGATTTTTGTAACACATCCTTCGCAGAAGGATGTGGGACTCGCCTTTTTGCGCAGAAAAGTTAGACCCTTAGCGCTTTAGCAGCACGGGGAACCAATCCTCGCGCAGCTTTTGTCCTTGGGTCATGTCATGCCCCGGAAACGGCGGTGAGGTCGGGCCGGGCCGCTCCACATAGCGCGCATCATCCCCGAGCAAGCGCAGCGAAAACGCGCGCCGGCGCAGGCCCGTTTCGTTGCCGCGCGCGCCATGCAAAATGGAATAGTTAAACGCCACCGCATCCCCCGGCTCCATCTCCCACTCGCGCACTTCCATGCCCTCGCTGTCCGGATCCGGTACGGGCATATATTTGTCCTCATCGGGGTAAAAGTTAGTTTCCGAAAGCCAACGTGTCGGCAGCACAGGTTTTTCCCAAAGATGCGAGCCAGCCACGCAGCGCAACGAGGCCTCCGTCACAGGATCGAGGGGCGACCAGAAACTTACGGTTTGCCGGCCTTCAACGAAATAATACGGCCCATCCGTATGCCAGGGCGTCGGCTTGGACGTGCCGGGTTCTTTCACCAGCACGTGATCGTGAAACATCTGCACCGTTTGCGAACGCATCAAATCTGCCGCAACCTCCGCCGCCGGACTGTTTTTGATCACCTCTTCAAACTCGGGAATCCGCGTCCAGTTGCAATAATCATCAAAAAACCGGCCGCCCTCGCCCGCTTTGAGGTTTTCCGCAGCAAACGGCCCCGGCTCTGCCATGTTGCGCTCCACACCTTTGCGCAACGTCTCTACATGATCGGCGAACAGCCCTTTGATCAACACCACGCCATCGCGCTGATAGGCGTCGACATGCGCCTGCGTTACCATTGAATTCATTGTATTTCCTCCCGCTGCGCCATGCGCTTCGCCAGTTCCAGCATACGCATCGAAAAGCCCCATTCATTGTCGTACCAGCCGAACACCCGCAGCAATCCCCCTACAGAGACCGATATTTCCGGCCCCACCAACACAATCGATTCCGGGCGCATACGCAAGTCAGAAGACACAAGTGGCTGCTGTGTCCAGCCCAGTATCGGCCCGGTCGCTGCGCGTTTCAAATGATCGCGCACGCCCTGTGTCGTCACGCTTGCGCGGGTTTGAACCGTCAGATCAATCGCCGACACGCTTGCAGTCGGCACGCGGATCGCGCGCGCTTCGATACGTCCTGCGAGATGGGGCAGCACCTCGTCCGTTAGACGCTGCGCGCTGGTCGTCGTGGGCACCATCGACAGAGCCGCAGCACGGCTGCGCGCAAAATCGCCGCGCGGTTTGTCCACCGTCGGCTGGCTACCCGTATAGCAATGCACAGTCGTCATATGCCCGCTCTCCACCCCGTAGCTTTCGTCCAGAATACGTAAAAGCGGCGCAAGCGCGTTGGTCGTGCACGACGCGTTGGACACGATGCGCGCATCGCCCAATTCGCCCTCGTTCGCGCCCAGCACGATCGTCTTGTCGGCGGTATCAGAGGGACCAGAAATCAGCACGGCCCCTGCTCCCGCATCAATCCCGCGCGTCGCAATCGCGCGGTTTCCCGCAAGGCCGGTGCACTCCAGGACCACATCGATTCCGCTAAGGTCAAGAGTGCTTAAATCAGTAACATGATGAAACGCGATCAGCTCTCCATCAAGGACCAAAGCCCCGTCGACAAAGTTTACGTTTCCAAGATAGCGGCCGAAAACACTATCGTATTCAAAGAGATAGGCGCAGGCATCGAGCGGCTCTATATCGTTTATCAAGGCCAGCTCGAACGGCAGATCGTGGCTGCGCAAAATGCGCAGGATCGAGCGGCCGATGCGGCCAAAACCATTCAAGGCTATGCGGGTTTTTCTATTCTCCATGGGGGCAGTCTTTACTCAAAGCGCGCGCTATTCCAAGCGCGCAATTGTACCAAAAGGATGCGCAATTCGTGCGTGCCGTCGCAAACGGGCACTGCATGTCGCAGCCAAGCAGGCGCTTGTCTAACCCCTGCTGCGTCATGGAAGGGACACATTAGAAAAGGCCGCCCTATGCAATTTGGACTGAGCGAAGAGCAAAGCATGATCGTCGATACGGTGCGCAGCTTTGTCGAGAACGAGATTTATCCCCACGAGGCAGAGGTCGAGCGCACAGGCCACGTGCCTGAAGAGCTTGGTGCGCAGATCAAGCAAAAGGTGATCGATCTGGGGTTTTACGCCTGCAATTTTCCCGAAAGCGTCGGTGCGGCAGGGCTGAGCCATCTTGATTTTACGCTGGTGGAGCGCGAACTCGGCCGCGGCTCTATGGCGCTCACGCATTTTTTCGGGCGCCCACAGAATATTCTGATGGCCTGCGAGGGCGAACAGCGCGAGCGCTACCTGTTTCCCGCAGTGCGCGGCGAGCGGATGGATGCGCTCGCCATGACAGAGCCGGATGCAGGATCAGATGTGCGTGGGATGAAATGCAGCGCAGTGCGCGATGGCGGCGATTGGGTGATCAATGGCTCCAAGCATTTCATTTCAGGCGGTGAGCATGCTGATTTCTTCATCGTCTTTGTGGCAACGGGCGAAGATCAAACTCCAAAAGGCCCAAAGAAACGCATCACGGCCTTTCTGGTGGATCGCGGCACCAAAGGGTTTGAGCCTCGGGAGGGATATCGCTCCGTTTCTCATCGTGGCTACAAGAATTACATCCTCGATTTCACCGATTGCCGCCTGCCCGATGCGCAGGTTCTGGGCGAGGTCGATGGCGGTTTCGCAGTAATGAACGAATGGCTCTATGCAACGCGCTTGACCGTCGCCGCCACCAGCGTCGGCCGCGCACGGCGCTGTTTTGATTATGCCCTGAACTACTCCGCCGAGCGCAAGCAGTTCGGCCAGCAGATCGGCAAGTTTCAAGGCGTCAGCTTCCAAATCGCAGACATGATCACCGAAATCGACGCGGCCGACTGGCTTACGCTGTCAGGGTCATGGAGGCTCGATCAAGGGTTGCCCGCGAACCGCGAGATCGCGAGCGCGAAACTTTATGCCACGGAAATGCTGGCGCGGGTGACGGACACGACCCTGCAAATCCATGGCGGCATGGGCCTGATGGACGACTATCCGATCGAGCGGTTCTGGCGCGATGCGAGGGTCGAGCGGATTTGGGACGGCACCAGCGAAATTCAGCGCCATATCATCAGCCGCGATCTTTTGCGCCCTCTCGGAGCCTGACGTGAAGACGCCGGTTTTGACAGGTCTGGATCGCCTTCTTCGTCCAAAAACCATCGCAGTGATCGGCGGCGGCGCGTGGTGCGCCAACGTAATCAAGGCCAGCGAAGCTATCGGTTTTTCCGGGCAAATCTGGCCCGTGCATCCAAGCAAAACCGAGATCGCCGGCAAGGCCAGCTACCCGGATATCAACGCCCTTCCAAGCGCGCCAGATGCTACGTTTCTGGGGGTTAACCGCTACGCCAGCATTGAGTGTCTTTCCTCCCTTTCCAAGCGCGGCGCGGGCGGCGCGGTGTGTTTTGCCTCCGGCTTTGCAGAAGCGTCTGCCGAGCTTGCGGACGGCGCGGATCTGCAAGCTCAACTGCTTCAGGCAGCAGGAGATATGACCGTCTTAGGACCCAATTGTTACGGAATGCTTAATTACCTTGATGGCGTCGCGCTTTGGCCAGATCAGCACGGCGGCGAGCGCGTCGAAACCGGCGTGGCGATCATCACCCAAAGTTCGAATATCGCAATCAATTTAACCATGCAAAACCGCGCTGTTCCGCTCGCTTATGTGCTTACGGCTGGCAATCAGGCGCAAACGGATCTGGCTAGTCTCGGTATGGCATTGCTGCGCGATCCCCGCGTTACATGTTTGGGACTTCATATCGAAGGTATAAATAATATCAATAATCTAGAGAACCTAGCTAATCTATCACATGAACTTGGAAAACCGATATGTGCGATCAAGATAGGCGCATCGGATCAGGCGCAGCTCGCGACGGTTTCGCATACTGCGTCACTCGCGGGAAGTCACACAGGTGCACAGGCGCTGTTAACCCGTCTCGGCTTTGCGCAGCCGCAAAACCTTGCTGCATTTCTTGAATTACTTAAAATTTGGCACGTCAACGGACCGCTCCCCTCTGGACGGATCGCATCCGCCTCTTGTTCGGGGGGAGAAGCGAGCCTGATGGCCGATTCTGCGCAATCTGTCGGCTTGCAATTCCCAGCCTTGAGCCACACGCAATCCACCGCTCTAAACGCCGCACTCGGCCCCAAGGTCGCATTGGCCAACCCATTGGATTACCATACATATATATGGCCTGACCCCAACAAGATGTCTGCAACCTTCGCCGCCCTTTTCGAGGCTGATATCGCCATGGGCATCGTGGTTTTGGATTTTCCGCGTTCCGATCGCTGCGCTCTGGGGGATTGGGATTTCGCGCTAGAGGCGATCTTGAGCACAAAGAAAATGAGCAAAGTGCCCATCGCAGTGCTATCGTCCTTGCCCGACACCATGCCCGAAATGATAGCCAAGAGACTGATTTCGAAAGGTATTGTTCCATTGCATGGAATGGATCACGCGCTTCAGGCGATTGCCCTTGCCCAAAGGCTAAAACCGCATCACCAGACCATCCTGCACCCGATTACCCCGATAAATGCACAAACCCTAAACGAATATGAGGCGAAACACGCGCTGCATGCATATGGGTTGGAGATACCGCGCGGGAACGCTGTGGACACCGCCGATGAGGCCCTGCGCTGCGCTGCACACCTTCAGGCACCATTCGTTTTGAAGGGTATGGGGCTTGCCCATAAATCCGAAGCTGGTGCCGTGCGCGTCGGGCTATCCGATGGGCACGCTCTGCAAGGTGCCATGCAAAACATTAAAAGCGACGGATATCTCGTTGAAGAAATGGTGAAAAACGGAATCGTGGAGATTCTCTTGGCCGTTACGCTCGACCCTGCACATGGCTATGTCCTTACGCTTGGCGCGGGAGGCACCCAGACGGAATTGTTGCAAGACACTGTTTCGCTGATCCTGCCTGTCACCGAAGGCGACACTGCAAATGCGCTGGGAACACTTCGCATCGCGCCCGTTTTAGACGGGTATCGCGGGGCGCAAGCCATTGATCGCCCTGCCCTTTGGCGCGCCATTCAAGCCGTGCAAAACTATGTCATTGCGCATCACGGCCAAGTGCAGGAAGTTGAGATAAACCCGCTGATTTGCACGGCCAACAGTGCCGTGGCGGCAGATGCACTAATCGTCCAAGGAGAGGCCCCATGAGCGACACACCAATCAAAACCGAACGCAGGGGCCATGTGCTCGAAGTGACACTGGATCGCCCCAAGGCCAATGCGATCGATCTCGCAACAAGCCGCATAATGGGGCAGGTTTTCAAAGACTTCCGCGACGATCCTGATCTTCGCGTTGCGATCATCACCGGCGCAGGCGAAAAGTTTTTTTGTCCCGGATGGGATCTGAAAGCTGCCGCCGAAGGCGATGCGGTGGACGGAGATTATGGCGTTGGCGGCTTTGGCGGACTTCAGGAACTGCCCCATCTCAACAAGCCTGTTATCGCCGCTGTGAACGGTATTTGTTGCGGCGGCGGTCTCGAACTTGCCCTGAGCGCAGACATTATCCTTGCTGCAGAGCACGCCAGTTTCGCGCTGCCGGAAATCCGCTCTGGGACGGTGGCCGATGCTGCGAGCGTTAAATTACCCAAACGGATCCCCTATCATATTGCGATGGAAATGCTGTTGACGGGCCGCTGGCTCGAGGCGGACGAAGCTGCACAGTGGGGAATGATTAACCACATCTACCCTGCCCATGATTTGATGAATCAAGCACGCAAGCTCGCTCAACTGCTCGCCTCCGGTCCGCCGCTGGTCTATGCCGCGATCAAGGAAGTCGTGCGCGAGGCGGAGGATATGAAGTTTCAGGACGCGCTCAACAAGATCACCAAGAGCCAGTTCAAATCCATAGAAACGCTGTATACATCGGACGACCAATTAGAGGGCGCGCGCGCTTTCGCCGAAAAGCGCGATCCGGTTTGGAGAGGTCGTTAAAGGCGCTCCTTCGAAGAGGATTCACCGCTTACTTCAGGCCGTTTGACTACGCCTAAAACAATCGCTCGCCCTGTTGGTCGATCATCTGCCGGGCTTTCGCGATGGAGGCGGCGTTGCACTCATCAAGGCTCGTGATCGTATCCGCGCGAATAAGTGTATGGGACTTGGCCGCACCACCCACTTCTTTTTCAATGACGGCACAAAGGCGATAACCCTGCGCTTCCTTCATCGGTTGAGGCGTGATGCGAAAGCCCTGATACTCCACTGTCGTGGTTTTTACCGGGCTTTCGCTCTTATGTTTAGAGCCGAACAGACGGGAGAAAAGCGACATAGCGCGCCCTTTCGCGTTTATTGATCCAAGAAGCTACGCAGCTTGCGGCTACGGCTCGGGTGCTTGAGTTTGCGCAAAGCCTTGGCCTCGATCTGGCGAATACGCTCCCGCGTCACGCTGAATTGCTGCCCCACTTCTTCGAGCGTGTGATCGGTGTTCATGCCGATGCCGAAACGCATCCGCAAAACCCGCTCTTCACGCGGCGTGAGAGAGGACAGAACCCGTGTCGTGGTCTCTTTGAGGTTTTCCTGAATAGCGCTATCGAGGGGCAGAACCGCATTCTTATCCTCAATGAAATCGCCAAGCTGGCTATCTTCTTCGTCGCCAATCGGCGTTTCCAAAGAAATTGGCTCTTTCGCAATTTTCATGACCTTGCGCACTTTTTCCAGCGGCATTTGCAGCTTGGCTGCCAATTCCTCTGGCGTCGGCTCACGGCCAATCTCATGCAGCATCTGGCGGCCCGTGCGCACCAGTTTGTTGATCGTTTCGATCATATGCACCGGAATACGGATCGTGCGGGCCTGATCCGCAATGGAGCGCGTGATCGCCTGGCGGATCCACCATGTCGCATAGGTCGAGAATTTATAGCCGCGTCGGTATTCGAACTTATCAACGGCTTTCATCAGGCCGATGTTGCCTTCCTGAATGAGATCAAGGAATTGCAGGCCGCGGTTCGTGTATTTTTTGGCGATGGAAATCACCAATCGCAGGTTCGCTTCAACCATTTCCTTCTTGGCTTGGCGCGCTTCTTTTTCGCCCTTTTGAACCTGCTGAACGATGCGGCGGAATTCGGAAATATCGAGGCCGACATATTGACCCACTTGCGCCATGTCGCCACGAAGTTCCTCGACCTTATCGGTGGAGCGTTCGATGAACATCTGCCAACCACGGCCGGTCTTTTCGCCCATCTGTTCAAGCCAGTTGGGATCAAGCTCGCGTCCACGGTACGCTTCGACGAATTCACGGCAGTTGATGCGCGCCTGATCGGCCAGTTTCACGATGGAGCTGTCGATGCTCATCACGCGGCGGTTGATGCCGTAGAGCTGATCGATCAAGGCTTCGATACGGTTGTTGTGTAGGTGCAGCTCATTGACCAGAAGCACAATTTCAGAGCGCAGCTTCTGGTAGGTCGCCTCTTGCACCTTTGAGAAACTGTCGTCCTCGTTCAGCGTCGCGGAAATACGGCTGTCCTGCATTTCGGCCAGCTTTTCATAATCTCCGGCGATGATATCAAGCGCCTCAAGGACCTGCGGCTTGAGCGCCGCTTCCATCGCGGCAAGCGACATGTTGGCCTGCTCGTCCTCGTCATCATCATCGTCGTCGCTGCTGATCGGATTGCCATCCGCGTCAAGCTCGGTAGCACCATCGTTTTTTGGGGCAGCCGCGGAATTGGCGGCCACGGGTACAACTGGCGTCGTTTCTTCTTCGCCCATTGTGTTGCCAAAAGTCGCTTCGAGATCAATAACATCGCGCAGCAAAATATCCTCGGAGAGGAGTTCGTCGCGCCAGATGGTTATCGCCTGAAACGTCAGCGGGCTTTCGCAAAGCCCTGCAATCATCGTGTTGCGGCCAGCCTCGATGCGTTTGGCGATCGCAATCTCGCCCTCGCGCGATAGCAATTCGACCGAGCCCATTTCGCGCAAATACATGCGTACGGGATCATCGGTGCGGTCCAGCTTTTCAGCCGTTCCACTGGAAAGCGTGACCTCTTTGTTGGTGCCGGCTGCGACCAGATCGGTCGCACCTTTGTCTTCTTCTTCTTCGTCCTCTTCGGTCACCTGAATGCCCATTTCGGAGAGCATCGACATCACGTCCTCGATCTGGTCCGAACTGACCTGATCGGGCGGCAAAACCGCGTTCAGTTGATCATAGGTGATATATCCGCGCTCACGAGCGTCGGCGATCATCTTCTTGACGGCGGTTTGGCTCATATCAAGCGTATGTGCTGCGTCCTGATCGTCCGATTTACGGTCGTCATTATCTTTGGCGGCCATGTAAATGCTCCTGTTTGAGGCCAGAGCCCCGTGTCGTGATTCGCTCTCAAAGTTCCGGCATCTCTCCGGCACATCAAGTAGTTAGATGATTCGCATTAACCGAATCATATCGCACAGAGGTGATTCGAAAACCCGTTTACCCTGATTTCTTTACTTAATCCTCACCAAAGTGCCAATTCAAGGCTCTTTGGTCACGTTCAACTTCGCCAGCAACTCGTCAAAGGCACTTCTTTCTTCGCGGTTGATTCGCGCGCCGTTGGGACCAGTGTCATATTCCGCCTTATCTTCATGCTCGCTACGCATCGCCAGATTGCGCGCTTGAGCCGCTTGCCCTAGGCGCCATGTAACACTCTCGTCGGCAAGTCCGCCCAGATCTTCCGCCGCTTCCCTTACTTCCGCACTCAATCCCTGCTCTGCTTCCAACTTCGCCAGTTCCTCAGATACAGTCATCATCGCCATTTCGCTGTCACCGGGTCGGCGAATGCAGGGCGTTATTGCGACATGGCCTGCGCTCAGCAGTTTTTCAAGGTTATCCGCGCCGCGTGCGGCGATAATCTTTTCGCGCAACGTCTCTGCGCCAGCATGGGCATGGCTTAAAATCAAATCGCGAAGCGCCCCGTGCTCGCCCGTGCTAAGCTGCATCTCTTCCAACTGTCCCTCGAACTCGGAAACCACATCGGGCGTGCAGATCAGGCTGGCCAGAATCACCGCTTCGCGCATCTGGCGCTGCGTATCTTCACCCGCCCCCGCCAGCAGCGACGCCTTGGTGCCAGCCATCGCCTTGGCAGGCACGTCCTTGCGCCATTCGCCCTTTTTCCAAGGGGTTTTGCGCGCGCCGCCCCCCGTATTGCCGGCACGAAACAATTGCCAGCGCATATCCTTGATCGCCTGCCCATAGTGCGAGCGGATCGAAGGATCACGGATCAGCATGATCTTTTCACGCAATATCTTGTCCAGCGCCGCCTTGCGCTCGGGACTGTCAAAATTCTTGCCCTCGATCTCTTTGTCCCACAAAAGCTGCACCATCGGCATCGCCTTATCCAGAACCGCCTGCACCGCCTCGCGCCCATCGCTACGGATCAGATCATCGGGGTCTTTGCCCTCTGGCATCAACGCAAAGCGCAGGCTCTTGCCCGCCTCCAGCAGCGGCAATGCCAGATCGATCAGGCGCTGCGCTGCGCGCAGGCCCGCTGTATCCCCATCTAGCGCGATGAGCGGCTCGTCAGAAATGCGCCAGAGCAAATGCAACTGGTTTTCCGTGATCGCCGTGCCAAGGGGCGCTACGCAAGCGCCGAAACCGCCCTGTGCCAACGCGATTACATCCATATAGCCCTCTGCTACGATTAGCGGCGCACCCTTGCCCGCGGCCTCGCGCGCGGGGCCGTGATTATAAAGGCTACGGCCCTTATCGAACAAAATCGTTTCAGGCGAGTTAAGATATTTTGCATTGTCATTCGGGTCCATCGCGCGCCCGCCAAACGCAGTGCAGCGCCCGCGTGCATCACGGATCGGAAACATGATGCGATTGCGAAAGGTATCGTATGGCTTGCCGCCCTTGCTCGAGGGTTTGCCAAGCCCTGCTGCAAGAATCTGCTCACCCGAAATCCCTTTGCCACTCAAGTGATCCCAAAGCCCCTGCCAAGCATCGGGCGCAAAACCAACCTCGAAGCGCTGCAGCGCCGCATCATCAAGGCCACGCCGCTCCAGATAGCCGCGCGCATCCGCTGCGCCGCCAGTGAGCAGTTGCAGGCGAAAGAACTGCACCGCTTGCTCCATGACAGCCGCCAGTTCCGTGCGCTCGTCCGCTTTTTCCTGCGCTTGAGGGTCGCGCTTGGGCACTTCCATGCCCGCCTCCCCCGCGAGAATTTCAATGGCTTCCATGAAGCCCACATTCTCTGTCTCGCGCACAAAGGAAATCGCATCGCCCTTGGCCTGACAGCCAAAGCAATAATAAAAACCCTTGCGGTCATCTACATGAAAAGACGCAGATTTTTCCTGATGAAAGGGGCACGGTGCCCACATATCACCCTTGCCCTGATTGGATTTTCGCGAATCCCACATCACTTTGCGCCCGACCACTTGGGACAGGCTCAGGCGCGTGCGCAACTCATCTATGAAACCGGGGGGCAAACTCATCGCGTGATTATCCGCCCTTGCAGGGCCAGAGTCCAGTTACCCTTTGAAGCCTTTGCACTGCTCGGCGAACGCGCCCTCGACATCGCCCTTAAGTTGCTCATCGCTCAAGCCATACACGAAGCTGCTAAGGTAGGGCATCATCTGCAAATGGTTGACCTGACCCTCTTCATATTGGCCTGCAACGCTTAGCATCGCTTCGGTTTCATCACTGCCCCCAATGCGCAAATCCGCCAATTGTTGACTGGCATAGGCCAATTCCTCGCAAAACCTGTCCTTTTTGGACTGCGCAGCGACGGGCATAGCAACTCCCGCACTCAAGGCGGCGAACAAAGCGAAACGGATCATGTGGCAACACTCCTCAAACTTTGTCGTCTATTTAGAGCAGCACCGCCTCAAAGTCACCTGCGCGCAGCCAGCAAGTCCATGGCGCGGCTGATCTCATGCACCATCGTTCCCGCCATGGAGCGGAAGGAAAGCAGCCTGAACGCATCATTGCCCGTGCGCGTGATGTGCAGCGGCATATGCCCCAATTGCGTGCGCGCGCAGTGGCCACGTTTGAATTGGCTTTGGCGCAAATCAATAGGAACAAGCCGCGCAAGCACATCCTCTGCAGCCGCGCCCTTTAACTCCAACGCGCACCACGCATCGCTTTGATCGGTGATCGCAGCATATTTGCCCAGCGCATCCGGTATATCCATTGCAATGGCCAAATACTGCCCTTGGCTAAACCAGACCACATGTCCTGTAGTGCGGCCAACTTTGGGAAAACCTTGCCCAAGCGCCTTTTCAACCGCGTCCAACTGCCCTTTGAACGGCGCAATCGACGCCGCCTTGCCCAGGGCCAGTTCACTCAATTCAACCGCGCCCTTCGCATAGGGCAACAAACCCTCAGCGGGCGATTTCGCAAGTAATTCAACCACGGGTCTTACCCCCTTCCGGATCATGCAAGACAGGCCCATGCACCTCGCATAGCGTTTCAATCCCGCGCATATGATCGACCAGCTTCACCGTCTGCCCATGACGCGCACGGCCATTCTTGAGAAAGCCCATGCCAAGGAAAACGCCCATCGTCGGCGAAAAGCCCACAGACGTGACATAGCCCTCCGAGTGTTCCCGCGTCGCAGGGTTCTCTGGATCAAACAGATGCGCCCCCGCCGTCAGTTGCTTCACCGCGCCAATGGGTTTCAAACCCACAAGCTGCTCACGCTCGGCGCCCAGCAGCCCGGGCCGCGCGGCCATGGTCTGGCCGATGCAATCCTTTTTGGCCGAAATCATCCGCTCCATGCCGATATCAAAAGCCGTCACCCGCCCGTGAATTTCCGCGTGCGTGATAAAGCCCTTCTCGATGCGCAGCACATTCAGCGCCTCCATCCCGTAGGGTCCACCGCCCAGCGCTGCCGCCTTCTCGTTCAAGGCCTCGAACAAAGACGCCCCATAACGCGCAGGCACGGCAATCTCGTAGGCATGCTCGCCCGAGAATGAAATCCTGAACAGGCGCGCATCAACGCCGCCAACGCTCACAGGCCCGCAGGCCATGAACGGAAAGCTGTCGTTGTCTATCAGCATATCCAGCAGGCCATTGAGCAATTCGCGCGATTTAGGTCCTGCAACGGCAAACTGCGCCCATTGCTCCGTCACTGATATCATTGACACGTCCAACTCGGGGCGCAAACACTGGTGCACAAATTCGAGGTGTCGCATCACAGCGCCTGCCGCAGCGGTGGTCGTGGTCATCACGTAATGGGTATCAGACAGACGCGCAGTGGTGCCGTCATCCATCACTGTGCCATCCTCGCGCAGCATTAGTCCGTAGCGCACACGCCCAGGCTTCAGCGTGCTGAAGGTATTAGTGTAAACAAAATCCAGAAACGCCGCCGCATCCGGCCCTTGCACATCGATCTTCCCCAGCGTGCTGACATCACAGACACCGACCGTGTCGCGCACCATGTTCACTTCTCGGTCGCATGATTGACGCCAATGGCTTTCCCCCGGCACTGGGAAATAGCTCGGACGATACCACATCCCCGCCTCAATCATCGGCGCTTTGCGCTTAACCGTACTGTGGTGCGACGTGGTCAAACGCTCCGGCGCAAAACCTTTGCCTTGCGCCCCTGCCCCCATCGCGGCAATTGGTACAGGCGAATAGGGCGGACGGAAGGTTGTCGTCCCCGTCTCGGGTATCCCACGCCCGGTCACATCAGCCAAAATCGCCAAAGCGTTGACGTTAGAGTTCTTGCCCTGATCCGTCGCCATGCCTTGCGTGGTATAGCGTTTCATATGCTCGACCGAGCGGAAGTTTTCCTTAGCCGCTTGTTTGACGTCCTTCACAGTCACATCGTTCTGGAAATCGAGCCATGCGCGCCCCGTGCCGCCTACGGCCCAAAGCGGACTCATACGGTAGGGCGTATCCTCTGCATCGGGCAAATCGGACTTGGCCCCCTTTTTGCCCAGCGCCTCCAACGTCTCCATCGCGGCCGCCTGCCCCTCGGCCAAAGCACCGTGGGTCGAGAACGCACCATTGCACGCACCCGCCGTCACCATCCCTGGAATAGCACCCCCTTTCGGCACAAAACTGGCAATGTCATCTCGCCATTCGGGTCGCCCGTTCATGTGGCAGGTCAAATGCACCGAGGGGTTCCACCCCCCCGACATGGCCAGGCATTCGGTCGCAATCTTCTCCGTGCCGCTTTGCGTGCGAATGGTGACGGCCTCCAGCCCTTGTCGGCCGGTCGAACCGCAAACCTGCGCACCTGTAAACACAGGAAAATCTCCCGTCACCCGCGCATCAGGGCGGCTATCCACCAGCGCGGCCACATGCACACCCGCTGCGCGCAAATCATGCGCCGTGCGGTGCGCGTCGTCGTTATTGCCGAACACTACCACATTGCGCCCCGGTGCAACGCCCCAGCGGTTGAGGTAGCTGCGCACAGCGCTTGCTGTCATGATCCCGGGGCGGTCGTTGTTCTGAAACGCCACGGGACGCTCGAGAGCCCCCGCTGCCAGAATGCTGCGCTTGGCGACAATGCGCCAGAAACAGGCGCGCGGTGCATCCTTACTTGGCGCATGATGCTGGCTGACCCGCTCCAATGCGCCGAACGTGCTTTGATCATAGGCTCCCGTCACCGTGGTGCGCGCCATGATGCGCACGTTCTCCATGCTCGCAAGCTCTGCAATCGCGCGCGCGGCCCAATCACTTCCCGAGAGGCCTTCAACGCCATGCGTCTCAGAGAGCAAGCGCCCCCCCGCCTGCACATCCTCATCCGCGAGTATGACATCTACGCCAGCGCGCCCGGCCTCGAGCGCGGCCATAAGACCCGCAGGCCCCGCGCCGATCACCAGCAGATCACAAAAGGCAAAAGCCTTCTCATACTCAGCCGCGCTCGCAGTGCCACTCACCCCGCCAAGCCCCGCTGCGCGCCGGATCAGCGGCTCGTAAACCCGCTCCCAAAAGGCGCGGGGCCACATGAAGGTCTTGTAATAGAAACCCGCACTAAAGAACGGCGCAGCCAGGTCGTTCACGCCCAGCGCATCAAATCCCAGCGAAGGCCAGGCGTTCTGCGACCGCACCTCAAGCCCCTCATAGATCTCCTGCACCGTAGCGCGCACATTCGGCTCCGCGTCGCTGCCGCGCTTCACGGTGATCAAAGCGTTCGGCTCTTCGCTCCCCGCGCTCAGCACGCCCCTCGGGCGGTGGTATTTGAACGAACGCGCCATGAGGCGAATGTCATTGGCCAGCAGCGCCGACGCGACGGTGTCCCCCGCAAACCCTTGCAAGCGCGTGCCGTCAAAGGTGAAGCTCACAGGGCGCGAGCGATCGATCAAACCTTTGCCATTCACCCTCATGCGCTTGCCCCTTTCAAATCGGTGGCCAAAACCGATTCAAGCACTTCATGCGTCACCGTATTGCGCCTAACCACGATCCAAGCGGCGCAGCCAGCCTCGTGCTGCCACAAATCGCGCGTCACGCCTGCAGGGTTCTCGCGCAGATGCACATAATCATCCCACTCCGCCGCGCCCGCGTCCGGTTCAGGGCGCTGCAAAGCCACCGCATCCCCCATATAATAAAACTCGCGGCGATCTCTCTCACCGCACACCGGACAAATCAAACGCATGCCGTCCCCCAATGAGCGCGCACGCCCTTCATCTTCCCAAATAAACTTCCGCCGGAGGCTCCCGCCATCTCAAGCACCCCCTAGTGTAGATTATGCTGAGAGCCGGTGCCCTCTTCATCAATGATCCCCACACCTGTGCGGAAACGATCCAAACGGAAACCCGTGGCTTCGGAATGATGCCTGCCCGTCGCCATCAGATGCGAAAACACCGATCCCGATCCCGGCACCGCTTTGAAACCGCCATAACACCAGCCGCAATTGAGATAGAGACCCTCCACAGGACTTTTGTCGATAATCGGGCTGCCATCGGGCGTCATATCCATGATCCCCCCCCAGGAGCGCAGCACCTTCGCCTCGCCAATCATCGGCATCAGCGTCATCCCTGCTTCCATCACATGCTCTTTCATCGGCAGGTTCCCGCGCGAGGCATATGAGGCGTAGAAATCCAGATCACCACCAAAGACGAGGCCGCCCTTGTCGGACTGGCTGATATAGAAATGGCCCATGCCAAAGCTGATCACGTGATCAATAACCGGCTTCAGCCCTTCGGTTACGAAGGCCTGCAAAACATGGCTCTCGATCGGCAGGCGCATCCCCGCCATTGCGGCCAGTTGCCCAGAGCGCCCCGCGACGGTCAGGCCAATCTTTTTGGACTTGATCGCGCCGCGCGTCGTTTGAACCCCCGTAACAGCCCCGTTTTCAATGTCGATCCCTGTCACTTCGCAGTTCTGGATAATATCAACGCCGCGCATATCCGCTCCTCGCGCAAAGCCCCAAGCGACCGCATCATGACGCGCGGTGCCGCCGCGCGGGTGCAGCAGACCGCCGTAGATCGGAAAGCGCGTATTGTCGAAATCCAAGTATGGCAGTATTTTTCGCACACCTGCAGTATCCAGCAGCACTGCATCATCGCCCTGATTGACCATCGCATTGCCGCGCCGCACAAAGGCATCGCGCTGACCATCGGAGTGGAACAGATTGATCAGACCGCGCTGCGAGTGCATGACGTTGTAGTTCAGGTCTTCCTCCAGCCCTTCCCAGAGTTTGAGCGAATGGCTGTAAAATTCGGAGTTCCCGTTCAGGAAATAATTCGCGCGCACAATCGTGGTATTACGACCCACATTACCGCCGCCTATGTAACCTTTCTCCAGAACCGCGATATTCGTCATGCCGTGGTTCTTTGCCAGGTAATAGGCCGTGGACAGCCCATGCCCACCGCCGCCGATCACGATCGCATCGTATTCAGCCTTCGGCTCGGGGTCGCGCCAATGGGGCGACCAGCCTTTATTGCCTGTTAGGCCTTCTTTGAGAATGCGTAGTCCAGAAAACCGCATGCACCCCTCCCCGGATATCTCTTTTCGAAATATGCGAGGCTTGCGCGCGGCGCGCAACGTGTTAGCGACATTGCACGTCGTTTTTTCCAAAAGGCGCGAAAATCTTCATCTTCGCGCCCCTTCAGTGCCGTTGGTGCTTCCTTGCGGTCCCTTTTGAACCCGCTAGAGGCCTTTGGCGCGGTAGCTTGCCGCCACTTTTTCGATCGCGACGATATAGGCCGCCGTGCGAAGATCGGTTACGTCCTCACGCTCATGCCAGATCTTGCGCATGGATTGATAGGAAATCCGCATCGTGTCATCGAGGCCCGAGCGCACCAACTCCAGCTCGTCTGCGCCGCGCAGGTATTTCTCTTTGAAACCAGGTGAGAGCTGCCAACCGAGGCCCTTATCGCTGCTCAACCGCTCCAACTCGTCCACGACCAGCTGGTGACGCGATTCTTCTTGGCGGCGCTGCATGCGGCCAAAGCGGATGTGGCTAAGGTTCTTCACCCACTCAAAATAGCTGACCGTCACGCCGCCCGCGTTGGCATACATATCCGGAATAATCACCACGCCCTTTTCGCGTAGAATATCGTCCGCACCAGCGGTTACTGGGCCATTCGCCGCTTCAATGATCAGGTTCGCTTTGATGCGGTCCGCATTCTCAAGATTGATCACGCCCTCGAGCGCCGCAGGGATCAGGATATCGCAATCGGATTCCAGCACCGCTGCGCCATCTTCATGGCCGCGGGCATCGGGATAGCCGCTGACGCCGCCGTGTTTGGTGATCCAGCCATGCACAGCTTCCACGTCCAGACCTTTTTCATCAAAGAGTGCGCCGTCGTGTTCAATGATACCGATAATTTGTGCGCCGTCCTCTTCGCGCAGGAACTTCGCCGCGTGATAGCCCACATTGCCCAGGCCCTGCACGATGACGCGTTTGCCCTCGAGCGTGCCCGTAAGGCCCGCTTTCTTCAGATCTAGATCATCGCGGAAGAACTCGCGCAGCGCGTATTGCACGCCGCGGCCCGTCGCCTCGACGCGTCCGGCGATGCCGCCCGCATTTAGCGGCTTACCGGTCACACAGGCCTTGCCGTTGATGTCAGAGGTGTTCATGCGCGCGTATTGATCGGCGATCCATGCCATCTCGCGCTCGCCCGTGCCCATATCGGGGGCCGGAACGTTCTGCGCCGGATCAATCAGATCACGTTTGATCAGCTCATAGGCAAAGCGGCGCGTAATCAGCTCCAACTCATGTTCGTCGTATTGGCGCGGATCAATGCGCAACCCGCCCTTGGAGCCACCAAAGGGAGCTTCGACCAGAGCACATTTATACGTCATCAGCGCTGCCAGCGCCTCGACCTCGTCCTGATTGACGCCCATCGCAAAGCGAATGCCGCCTTTAACTGGCTCCATATGTTCCGAGTGAACCGAGCGATATCCGGTAAACGTTTCGATTTTTCCGCGCAGGCGCACGCCAAAGCGCACGGTATAGGTCGCATTGCAAACCCTGATCTTCTCTTCGAGCCCCGGCGGCAAATCCAGCAGCGCGACGGCGCGGTTAAACATCAGATCAACGCTTTCGCGAAAACTCGGCTCGTTTGTAGTGCTCATGAACTTCTCCCGTATTGCAGTGCCTGCGTGATGGCGACACCGCTAGATCAAGCCTATGACGATATCGTTAACGCGTGCGACCAAAAACAGACCGCTCACAGCGAATTTGGCCGAACTTGACGCAGGATTCGGGCTTTGCGTCACCGAAGCCTGAAATTCACTTGCGATTTAGAAACAATTTGATTCGTTTCAGCGCCATTGTCCGTGAACCGGTCAAATCGGGCACGGTATCTCCCGTTTCCTGCCCCATTTTCGCCACAAGCCCAGCGCACATCTGAGCGGGACAAATTCCGCCCCAAGTGTGTGTTGCGTTAGGGGCGAAACGGAAAGGACCGATCAAGATGCGCGACAAATTCCGCCTTAACGGCCACGTGCCGAATAAGGGTAACGCTGAAAGGCGCGCTCCCTTTAAAAAGTTCAAGGACGACGAGGAAGGCAGCTTGGTCATCTTTGCAGTCTTCATGGTTTTGATGATCATCACGATGGGGGGCATCGGGGTAGACCTTATGCGCTCGGAGCGTGATAGAACCGTTTTGCAACATACGCTGGACCGCGCCATTTTGGCGGCTGCCGATCTTGATCAGCAACAAGCCCCGCAAACTGTTGTGAATGATTACTTCGAAGCGGCTGGCCTTGAGGACTTCTTGTCCAGTGTCACAGTCGATGAAGGCATCAACTACAAGACCGTCGGAGCCGAGGCCCAGTCGATCACCACCACCGCCTTCATGAAACTTTCCGGCGTCGACACGCTAAGCGCGACCGCCTCCGGTGTCGCTGAAGAACGCATTTCGAATGTCGAGATTTCGATGGTCCTCGACGTGTCCGGTTCCATGGGAAGCAACAACCGCATGTCTCGCCTCAAGACCGCGTCGCGCACCTTTATCGACACGGTGCTCAAGCCCACCAATCAGGGCCTGATCTCGGTCAATATCATTCCCTATGATGAACACGTCAGCGCAGGCTCTGAAATCTACAACGAGCTGAACGTGACAACGCAGCATGGCTTTTCGCACTGTATCGAATTTGACGATTACGAGTTCGAGCAGTCCGGTCTCAACTTCTCCAAGACCTACAAGCAAATGCAGCACACACGCCTCTACGACAGCTGGGGTTTTCAATGCCCGGTTGAAGATTGGGCCGACATCACTGTCTTCAGCGAAGACTCCACCGCTCTGAAAAACCAGATCAACCAGCTTCAGCCAAGCGGCAACACCCATATTTTCATGGGAATGAAATGGGCCGCTGCCACGCTTGATCCAAGCTTCAACTCCGTCGTGACCCAATTGGTCGCCTCCGGCGACGCCGATAGCGACTTTGCCGATCGTCCGGCCGCGTTCGATGATGTGGAAACGCTAAAAACCATCGTTCTGATGACTGACGGCGTGAACACTTCGTCCTACCGCGTTCAGGATTGGGCCTACGACAGCCCCTCCGATTACGCCCACTGGAGCAATTGGGGTATCATCAACTATCTGAACCGCTACGTGCGCTCGAACCAGCATCACCACTACTACTCGACAAAGTACTGGGGGTCCTATGGCGATGATTTGATGGCGAGCGTGTGCGAAGCGGCCAAAGATGATGGCATCGTCATCTGGTCCATCGGCTTCGAGGTAAATGATCACGGCGCGGACATCATGAAAGACTGCGCCTCCTCGCCAAGCCATTTCTTCCGTGTGGAAGGCGTCGAAATTTCCGAAGCATTTGACGCAATTGCGCGCCAGATCAACCAACTGAGGCTCACACAATGAAACAGCTTCTGAACACACTCCGCCGCTTTCGCCGTGCCGAGCGCGGCAACGTCACAGTCGAATTTGCTCTGGTGTTTCCGGTTTTTATCCTGATCCTCACATCGAGCATCGAAATGGGGGTCATCACGATCCGGCAAACTTTGCTGGAACGCGGCCTGGACATTGCGATGCGCGAAGTGCGCATCGGCACCGGCTCGCAATACTCGCACGATGACATCCGCGATATGATCTGCGACGGCGCTGTCATATTCGAGGATTGCGAAGCGAACCTGCGTCTCGAAATGATCCCGAACGATCCACGCGACTATCAGGCCCTGCCCGCGACAGTCGATTGCGTCGAACAGGCGTCCGGCACTAACGTTGTGCTTAACCCTGTCCGCGAATTCAAACGTGGCCAGTCGAACGAGCTTATGATCGTGCGCGCTTGCATGCTCTATGATCCGGTCTTCCCGACATCCGAGCTCGCCTTGTCGCGCACCACCGATCACAACGGCAAAAGCGCGCTGGTCGCCGTCTCTGCATTCACTCAGGAACCGAGGTAATCAACATGATACAGATATTCCTGTCAAAACTGCGCGGCTTCGCGCGCGAAACCAAAGCAAGTGCTTCTGTGGAAGCCGCTATCATCTTTCCCGTGGTTTTTTGGGCCTACGCGGCAATGTTCACCTACTACGAGGCTTACCGCGCGCAAGCTGTTGCCGAAAAAGCCGCCTACACGATTTCGGATATGATCAGCCGTGAAACCGAAGCGATTACGCCAGATTACATGACAAACGCGCGTCACATTTATAAAGACCTCTCGGGTCTGAGCCCGGGTGAAACCGCGCTGCGCGTTACACTGCTGCGCTGGGACGCCAATCAGAACCGTTTCAAGATAGACTGGTCCCAGCGCCGCGGCGACATCCCGCGCCTGCGCAACCGCGATGTGCGTGACTACGACGCGCTGTTGCCACCCCTGATCGCGAACGAGCGCATCATTCTGGTGGAAACCGCGTCCGATTACGAACCCGCGTTCAGCGTCGGACTGGCCCCGCGCGTGATCGAGACCTTCGTCTACACGCGCCCACGCTTTGCACCGCAAATCGTTTGGGACAGCAACGGCTAAGCGCCTGCGTAATAAAGCAAGACCAACGCCGCACCGAGCCATCCGCTCGCGCGGCGTTTTCTATTTTGCCGGGATGCCCGCTTTGAGATCGCGCTCCGCGATCAGGATCGCCAGCGCTTCGGCCATCCCCTTGGTCTGGGGCGCACCTGTGACGCCGCCCACACCGATCTTGCGTGAAAACGCCCAGAACATACCCGGGGCCCAGCGGCGCGCACCCTTTTGCTTCAAGGTCACCAGAAACCCGTTGGAGGGTTTGAATGCGAAGGCCCCACGCTCGACCTTTTTGATAGTGTCGAGTTCGGCCAAGATGATACCGCCCTGCACGCGCAGCTGCGTTGCAGTCAGCTCGATCACCTGCGCCGTAGCAGTATGCAAACGCATCGCACAAAATAGCCCGAGCAACCCTGCAAGGATCAAGAATATTTGCGACGGCCCGAACGGCACGGCCAGCGCGAGATAGATCAATAGCCCGCCAAGCAGCAAAAGCATCCCCGTCCCCAAAAAGCGGCGTGGCGGCGAGGCATAAAGCGTGGCGATGACAGGTTCGGACACAGGTTCAGGCATGGGTACAGGCCCCCCTCGATTGGATCAGTTCTTTCTTCCCCTACATGCAAGTTTGCACGAAAGCGAGAGGCGCTCGCCTACCTGCGCACGATCACCTCCGCGCCAGCCTCCTCGGGTTCATCATCGACCATTTGCGCCGGAAAGCCGGGCGCTGTGATATCAAGGCCCGTCGCTTGCTCGAGACGCTTGATGATATTAGGCGACAACTCGCGCGGGCCAAAGCGCGCGATGCCATCGTTGAAAATCTCGATCAAGAGCGGGTTCACCTGCAAGGGCACTTGCGCGCGATCCGCAACCGCCTGAAACAGGCCTATATCCTTGGCGACAAGATCCATGGTGAAGGAAATATCGCGGCTCCCGTTCAAAATGACCTGGCTTTCGGTTTCATGCACGAAAGATGTGCCAGACGAGACGCGGATCGCCTCATAGGCGGTTGCAAGGTCCATGCCTGCGCCTTTGGCCACCGTGAGCGCTTCTGCAACAGAGACAAGGTTGGCGGTAGCGAGATAATTGGTAATCACTTTCAAGATGCTGGCAGAGCCAAGATCACCCGTGTGCAGCACACGCCGCCCCATAATGGTCAAAAGTGGCAAAATCCGCTCGAAAGTGGCGCGCGCGCAGCCTGCAAAAATAGCAATATTTCCGGTATCGGCACGGTGACATCCCCCCGAGACAGGGCAATCCACCGCCGCGCCGCCCGCGTCGATCACGAGCGCGCCGAGCCGCTTGACTTCCGCCTCATCCGTAGTGGACATTTCCATCCAGATTTTGCCCTCTTTCACCTCTGGCAGCATCTCTTGCATCACTGCATCGGACGCCGCGGGGCTTGGCAGGCAGGTGATCACCGCATCACATGTGCGCATAAGCTGCGCAGGGCTTACACCCTTTCTAGCTCCCAGAGCGACAGATTTGGCCACCAAGCCTTCTTCCAGATCATGCACGGCAAGATCAACGCCATTGCGTAGCAAACTCCCCGAGAGTTTGCCGCCCACATTGCCCAGCCCGATAAATCCGATTTTCATGCCACTCTCCTTGATTTTCATCGCGAGATTGAAAGCGCCTTTGCGACCCGTCGCGCCTATTCGCGACCGATCTGCCCGCCGAAACCGCGTCAACAGTGAGTTTATTGGCAAGATGAAGAGGAAACTTGCACCAAGGTAACCACCCGTTAAGGTTAATCGCCTAGACAGAGCCTACCCGGATAGCTGGAGAGCGATCCCGGGTGCAAGGTGAAGCTCCGGTTGGCTTTTTCAATAAAGGTCAATCGGGGTGGAACGCATTGCCGCTTCATCTTGCCCATAAACTCAAATCCGGCACTTGCACCGCGTGCTTCGCTCGCTAGGCTTGCGCCATGACATATCTGCCCAACCACCCCGCGCACGAAAATGATGCAGAAGCGGGCATAGAGGTCACTGAGGGGTTCGAGCCTTTCGTGCAGCGCAACGACGTGTTCACCCGCGCCTTTTGGGACAAAAACGTCCGAAACAAGAAAACCGATGCGTTTTTCGCCTCCTATCGCATGGAAGCCGCGCCACGGCGCGGTGACGGGTTTACACAACGCGATTTTGCATTGCGCAACGCCTCCTGGCTGATTTCCGATATCGTGTCCGATCGCGGCGCAGAGAGCGGCGCGCGCGAGGGGTTCCAGGCACCAATCGCCTATGACACGCCCGTCGCACCAGATCAGATCAAAGTGGATGATCCCACCAAGATGAGCGCCGAAATCAAGCGCATCGCCCAGTTTTTCGGTGCCGACCTTTGCGCCGTCACCACACGTGATGATCGCTGGCACTACGCCAGCCGCGTTGACACCCGCGACATGAGCGAAGCGCCAAACGATTTGCCCGAGGGCATCACACATGTGATCGTGCTCGGGCATCAAATGGAGAAAGAGCTGGTCTCCACCTACCCCTCGGCCCTTGCCGGCGCAGCCACGGGGCGCGAATACAGCCATGAGGCAGCAATCGTTATGCAAATGGCGGCCTATATCCGCAATCTAGGCTATGAGGCCGTTGCCTCGATGAACGATACGGCATTGGTTATTCCTTATGCGCTCAAAGCGGGCCTTGGCGAATATGCGCGCAACCAGATGGTGATTACGCCGCAGTTCGGCCCGCGTTTGCGGTTTTCCAAGATATTTACCTCGTTGCCGCTGCAGCCGGACGCGCCCAAAAAACTGGGCGTCAGCGAGTTTTGCAACATCTGCACAAAATGCGCCGATGCTTGCCCGGTAAAGGCCCTGCCCTTTGGCGCGCCGACCCAAAGCCATCAGAAATCAAGCATCAAGGGCGTGCGCAAATGGACTTCCGACGCAGAGAAATGTTTCAGCTTTTGGGCCAAGATGGCCTCTGATTGTGCGATCTGCATGCGGGTTTGTCCGTTCAATCGCGATTTCACCAAATGGCATCATCGCCTGTGGCTGAAGCTGGCTTTGTCGCCTGCACGCAAAATTGCGCTTTGGTTTGACAAGGATCGTGGAGGGCGAGTGAAACCATCGCAGTGGTGGGGCGCCATTGGCAAATAAACATGCGCGGTTTGCGCAGGTCGGGATTTACAGAACCATGTTCAGGCTTCCGTGCATTATTGGAACGTTGATCTATTTCTTGACATAAATTCAGAACAGAATTCTAAAAAACCACTCAAGAACGCCCTACGTCGGATTTGACTTCCCTACCAAGCGCCTTCACTTGAGACGGTATTCTGCCGCGCGCAGAGGCGTTTGGAGGCACTGACATGTTCGAAACCATTTTGGAAATCACCGGCTGGGACATCACGCCAAGAGCCGCATCCGTCGCCCTCGCTTTGGCCATTGGCCTTGCCTTTGGCCTCCTTGCAGAGCGCTCCAAATTTTGCCTACGCAGCGCGCTGGTGGGCACGGCGCGCCGCGCCTCCCTAGGGGTCTGGCTCATGGCGCTCGCCTTTGCCGTGACCGGCACACAGGCGGCGGTCTTTGCAGAACTTGTCACATTTGAGGATCATCGTTTCTTCGCAGCAGACCTGCCCATCGCAGCGATCCTCACGGGCGGAGCAATGTTTGGCGCGGGCATGGTGCTGACACGCGGCTGCGCATCGCGCCTGACGGTTCTGGCAGGTACAGGCAATCTGCGCGCACTATTCGTGATGGTGATTTTCGCAATCATGGCCCATGCTACGCTCAAGGGCATTCTGGCACCTGTGCGCACTACATTAGGGGCGTTCACAGTAAATCTGGGCGAGATCACGGGCTTTGCAGCCCTGCCCGGCGGCGCGCTCTTTTGGGCAAGCCTGATCGCTCTTGCTGCGCTCACCTTGGCCCTGCGCTCCGGCGCGCAACTCAAAACCCTCACAATCTCAGCGGCTCTCGGCCTGCTCGTTCCAGCCGCATGGGTCGGCACGGGCTTCATCCTGTTTGACGAATTCGACCCCATTGCGCTCGAAAGCCTGTCGTTCACATCGCCCATGGCGGACAGCCTGTTCTGGTCGCTCGCCTCCACGTCCATCCCCGCAGGCTTTGGAGCAGGACTTATCGGCGGCGTTATCGCTGGCGCACTGATCGCTTCGTTGATTTTCGGAAGCTTCCAGTGGCAAAGCTTTGAGAGCCCTGCGCAAACGGGCCGCTATATCGGGGGCGCAGTATTGATGGGCATCGGCGGCGTTCTGGCTGGCGGCTGCACCGTGGGCGCGGGCCTTGCAGGCATCCCGACCCTCAGCTTTGCCGCGCTCGTCGCGCTTATGGCGATCGTTGCAGGCGCGCTGATGACAAACGCGCTGCTCAACCGTGCGTCTTCTTACGGATCCGACGCACGCCAAGCCACACAAGCAACACTACCGGCAGAGTAACCGCCGCCGTTATGACCCCCTTGCTGACCTCTATGAGGTCCGTGAGGGGGTAGAGCAAATAGGCCACGAGCGAGACGGCATAATAGCTGATCGCGACCACCGACAACCCCTCCACGGTCTCTTGCAAACGGTATTGCATGTCCGCGCGCCGATCCATGCTCTCCAGCAACTTCTGGTTCTGCGCAGAGCGATCCACATCCACGCGGGTTCGCAAAAGTTGTGCCGCCCTGATCGCCCGCTCCGCCATGCTTTGCAAACGCCCTTGCGTCGATGTGACCGTGCGCATCGCAGGATCAAAACGGCGCATCATGAATTCGGCCAACGTCTGCCGCCCCTCGAACGGCTGCTCGCGCAGCGCCGCAATGCGCTGGCTGACGATAGCCTCATAGGCACCCGTCGCACCGAAGCGATAGGAGCTCGCCGCTTGCAGCGCCTCCAGCTCGGTCGAGACATGCAGCAGATCGTCCAGCTGGGTTTCCGCCTGTCCGCTCGCATTTTGCATCTGCGTCATCAGCTTGGTCAACTCAAAATCCAGCTCGCCCATACGCGGGCTAAGATCGCGCACATGGGCAAACCCAAGCATAGACATGGATTTGTAAGTCTCGATCTCGAAGAGCCGTTGAACAATGCGGCCAATGCGCCCCTGCCCGACGCCCGCCCCCGCGAAAATCGCAAAGCGCGTGTGCCCTGCGGGATCAATGTGAAAATCCCCCGCCACGATTGCCGCCCGGTCCAGAACAGAGCTGACCGCAAGGCTTTCGCGCACGAACCAGTCGCTGACCTTGCTCTGGATAATGCTGGTGTCATGCTGCGCCTCGATGCGCAGCGTGCACGAGGTAATGCGCTGCCCCGGCGCTGCAGCAATCCAGTCCTCGGGGAAAACGTCAAAATCATGGGGGTCAAATGCGCGCTCGCTCAACCCCTCCAAAAGCAGCGTGAGCGTCACAAATTCTGTGTGCCGCTCCCATTTGATCCGGTGCCGCCCAAGCGCACCAAAGTAATGTGTCGCACCCGGTTGCGGATGCGGCGCGCCGTAGCGATCAAGCAGCTCCACCAGATGCGCAAGGTCTGCCGCCGCCGCCTCCGGCCCTGCGCCGCCCTGATGTTTCAGCGCCAGAAACACGGCGCGCGAGCCTGCGGAGACGCTCGGAAACGGGCGCGCGTGCAGCTCGTTCGAGAGTTGATAGCGCAGCGGATGATCCGTGATCGGGGGCATAGATGCGAGCCTTGGCAAGAATGAACTTGCCAAGGTTTAGCAAGCGCCCCCTGCGCAATCAACAAAAACTATTATTTTCAGTCGCTTAGTGGAATACCACGGCATACCGAAGCCTTAGGAAGCGCAACCACTTCCAATAATCACCGCACGCGCCTCGGCGTCGAAAACACTGCTCTGCACGGTGCCATTCCCAGACATGTGCACCTCAGCACCCGCAATTTCAGAGCCATTCACCGTGATCTGGCGCGCGCTTGACGTGTCATCAACGTCAATAGTGAAACTAATGGGCATCCCCATGGGAAGCTGCGTCATAGTCAGCGTCAGGCTTTGATCCCCATCCTTCACATCGCTGATGCCAGAAACCAGATCGCGGCCCGCAACCAACTCGAAAGGTTGGAAAACCTCGACGCCGCTGCCCTGCTCTGTGACGTCGAAAATCAGCGCACCAGCAGAGGGAGTCAGGTCGATCGTAATGTCAAATGGACCGCTCAGACAATCTATCGTTGATGAAATTTCAAAGCGATCCTTGGGCGCCCCCTCGATAAACTGTACATTCAGATCGGCCAGCACGGCTGAACCGAACACGAGCGTGGCGGCGGTAAAGGCAACGAGCGTTTTCATATTCAGCTTATCCTAATTTCTAAGGAAGATGATGGATTGCCAGCGTCGAAATTGCAAATCACGATCCCCGGAACGAAAAAAGCCCCGCCATATTGGCGGGGCTTTTCCTTGTACCTTGCAATCGACTTTAGTCGATCATCGGCAAAAGCTTGTTCAGGCTCTCTTTCGCATCGCCGTAATACATGCGGGTATTTTCTTTGTAGAACAGCGGGTTTTCGATGCCCGAGTAGCCCGTGCCTTGGCCGCGTTTGGACACGAACACCTGCTTGGCTTTCCAGCACTCAAGCACTGGCATACCAGCAATGGGTGAGTTCGGATCGTCCTGCGCCGCGGGGTTCACGATGTCATTCGAGCCGATCACGATCGCCACGTCCGTGGACGGGAAGTCCTCGTTGATCTCGTCCATTTCCATTACGATGTCATAGGGCACTTTGGCCTCGGCCAAGAGCACGTTCATGTGACCCGGCAAGCGCCCCGCAACAGGGTGGATCGCAAAGCGAACCGTCTTGCCCTGCGCGCGCAATTTGCGCACCAGTTCCGCCACAGCCGCCTGCGCCTGCGCCACCGCCATGCCGTAGCCCGGGATGATGATCACGCTGTCCGCCTCGTTCAAAGCGCTCGCGACGCCGTCGGTGTCGATCGCCACTTGCTCGCCCTCGACCGCCATCTGCTCGCCCGCAGGTCCGCCAAAGCCGCCCAGGATCACGGAGATGAACGAACGGTTCATCGCCTTGCACATGATGTAGGACAAGATCGCACCGCTTGAGCCGACCAGCGCGCCAACCACGATAAGCAAATCATTCCCGAGGGAAAAACCAATCGCCGCAGCCGCCCAGCCGGAGTAGCTGTTGAGCATCGACACAACCACCGGCATATCCGCGCCGCCGATGCCCATGATCAAATGGTAGCCAATGAAGAGCGCCGCCAAAGTCATCAGGGCCAGTGGCAGAACACCGCCCGTGTTGACGTACCAAATCAGTGTGATCAACGACAATCCTGCCGCCGCCGCGTTCAACATATGACCGCCCGGCAGTTTCGTCGCCGCACTATCTACTTTGCCCGCCAGCTTGCCATACGCAATGACGGAGCCTGTGAAAGTGATTGCGCCGATGAAGATACCAAGGAACAGCTCGACCCGCAGGATGCCAATCTCAACACCATCCTTCTTGGCCAAGAGCGCAGCAAAGCCTTCAAGCGCTTTCTTCTGCGCATCATCCATCGCCAGAACACGGCCCAGTTCGATATGTGCGATCAAGCCCACGAAGACCGCCGCGAGGCCGACCAGAGAGTGCATCGCAGCGACCAGTTCGGGCATCTGCGTCATCTGCACTTTCGTCGCCAATTGATAGCCGATCGCGCCGCCGCCAATGATCATCAGCACCGACAAAAGCCAATAGCCAGACCCCGGCCCGACCAGCGTTGCCGCCACCGCCAGCGCCATGCCGACAATGCCATACCATACCGCGCGTTTTGCGCTTTCCTGCCCTGACAAACCGCCCAAAGACAGAATGAACAGAACCGCTGCAACTACGTAAGCTGCTGTTGTAAAACCAAATTCCATCAATCCAGCCCCCTTACGATTTCTGGAACATGGCGAGCATACGCCGTGTTACAAGAAAGCCGCCGAAAATGTTGATGCCCGTCATAAAGACCGACACAGCCGCGAGCAGGATCACCAGGAAAGAGCCCGACGCGATTTGCATCAGCGCCCCCAGAATGATGATCGAAGAAATCGCGTTCGTCACCGCCATCAGCGGTGTGTGCAAGGAATGCGCCACGCCCCAAATGACTTGGAAGCCGACGAAGACCGCCAGAACAAAGACGATAAAGTGCTGCATGAAGCTCGCAGGTGCCACAAGACCCACGCCCAGCAAAAGCACCGCACCAACCGTCAGCAGCGTAACCTGGCTCTTGGTCTGCGCTTTGAACGCTGCAGTTTCCGCCGCGCGCTTTTCTTCCGCTGTCAGTTCTTTGATCGGCTCTTTCTTCTGCGCCGCAATCGCCTGGATCTTTGGCGGCGGCGGCGGGAATGTGATCTCTTTGTCAAACGTCACGGTCGCGCCGCGAATGACATCATCTTCCATGTTGTGATTGATCTGGCCGTCCTTTTCAGGGGTCAGGTCGGTCATCATGTGGCGAATGTTGGTCGCATAAAGCGTCGAGGCTTGCGCCGCCATACGTGATGGGAAGTCGGTGTAGCCGATGATGGTCACGCCATTGTCAGTCACGATTTTCTCGTCCTTGACGGTCAGCTTGCAGTTGCCGCCCTTTTCCGCCGCGAGATCGACAATGACCGATCCGGGCTTCATCGCGTCGACCATGTCCTTGGTCCAAAGCTCTGGCGCTTCGCGGTTCGGGATCAGGGCTGTCGTGATGACAATATCCATGTCCGGAGCGATCTCGCGGAACTTGGCAAGCTGCGCGGCGGCAAACTCGGGGCTGGACACGGCAGCATACCCGCCCGTCGCTGCGCCGTCGGCCTGTTCCTCGTTGAAGTCGAGAAAGACGAACTCGGCCCCCATGCTTTCAACCTGCTCGGCCACTTCGGGGCGCACATCGAAGGCATACGTGATCGCACCAAGAGATGTGGACGTGCCTATGGCGGCCAATCCGGCCACGCCCGCGCCCACAACCAGAACCTTGGCTGGCGGAACCTTACCCGCCGCAGTGATCTGACCTGTGAAGAAACGCGGGAAGTTGTTGCCCGCCTCGATCACCGCGCGATACCCCGCGATATTCGCCATGCTCGACAGGGCATCCATCTTCTGCGCTCGGCTGATGCGCGGCACCATTTCCATGGCAATTACGTTCGTGCCCTTTTTCTTGGCCGCATCCATGCCTGCGTCATTCGCCGCCGGCGTGAAGAAGGAAATCAACGTCTGACCCTCCCGCATCCGCTTCAACTCCGCCGCCTCCGGCTGGCGAACCTTGGCGACGATGTCGGCCCCTTTCCAAAGTGCTGCGGCGGTCTTTACGACCTCAACGCCAGCGTCCTTGTAGAGCGCATCGGAGAAACCGGCATTCGCGCCAGCGCCCGTTTCGATCATGCAGTCATATCCGAGTTTCTGAAGCTGCTTCGCGCTATCAGGCGTCATGCCTACGCGGTTCTCCCCCTCGAACACTTCTTTAGGTGTTCCGATTTTCAATGGTCTGTCCCCTTTTTTTGGAATGGGTTAATCTCTTGTGCCAGCCGCTTACGCAGGATCAACTAAGTCCCTAAAGGGCAAGTGCGCGTCAGACAAGCGCGTGTCGCTCTGCGCTCTGCTCATGTCGCAAAAATTACACGCGACAATCAGACCCAGCGCCTAACATCTTGGCAATAACGGGCAAATGCAGCTCTGAACTTGCGGCGCAAGCGGTCTTCTTCGGGTATGATGAAGCGCTTTTCGATGATCCAGACGAAGATCGGGATCAACGCTAGCGCTATTACCGCATCAAAGCGCAGAATCAGCCCCGCCAATATCAACGTATCACCTGCGTAGATCGGATTACGCGAGCGTTTGAAGATGCCCGAGACCACCAGTTTTTCCGCCTCGCGGTGCGGGATCACAGTGGTCTGCATGCGGCGCATTTCATAAACGGCAAGGCCCATCAGGATCACGCCGCCGCCCACCAACAGCCCGCCTGCGAAATCCGCCCAAGCACCCCCGAAACTCAGCCCGAGGGATGCGTTCACACTGGACCACCATGCCAGAAGGATCGCACCAAGCAGCCACAGCGGCGGAATGTCGATCCATTTAAGCATCAGGAATATATCCTGCATGACTGGACCAGCCACGCAGACCGGTTTGCAACACCAGCACGTTTTCGCGCCCCATCACGCGCGCGGCAAAGGCCGCCTGCGCCGAAAGCGATCCGGTGTTACAGACGAAAACAACCATACCGGTCTCGGGGATTTCATCGAGGCGCGATGGTACCTCGCGCCATTCGATATTGACGGCACCCGGAATGGTTTCCTGCGCGAATTGCTCCGCATCGCGCGTGTCCACGAAATAGATCGAGTGGAATACGTCCTCTGTCAGCTGTGCCGGCTCGATGATGCCCGCATCATAGGTGGCAAAGTCCATGTAGTCGATTAAAGCCTCCGAAAGGTCATCGGCGGCCAGGGGAGGGGCGAGCGCGGCGATCAGCGCTGCTGCTTTAAGCGCGTGTTTCATTCGAATTCCATTTCCTCGTAAACGCGCCCTGCATTCTTGGTCGCCAGTTCCTCGAACGTATCAAGGTGGGCGAAGGGGGTTTGATCGACGTAATAGGCCTCTGCCAGATCACCACCATTGTCCAGATGTTCTCCGATCTTCTCGCGCAGATAAACCAGATAATCATGGGTGTAGCGGCGCACCTGCGCGAGGTTGGTGGGGTGGCCGTGCCCCGGAATGATGTATGTGGGATTGAGCGGCTCGAAGGCAGTTTCCCAGGTTTCCACCCAGCAGCTTGTGCAGGTGTCCGGAAAGATCGGTGGCATGCGTTCATGAAAGGCGATATCGCCCGCGATCATCATCGACCATTGCGGAATCCAGACTTGCGTATCGCCGGGGCCGTGCGCGGGGCCAAGGTGCAGCACTTCCAGCGTGAGATCCCCCATGGTGATTGTCTCGCGATCGGCAAAAGTACGCGTCGGCGCGACGATGCGTGTGCCCTCCGCCTTGTCGCGGTTGTAGCCCTTCATACCCTCCAGAATTTGGAACCCGTTTTCAGCCACCTCATGCGCCGCATCTTCATGCATCAAGATCTCGACGCCCTGGTCCGCCCAGTAGGAGTTGCCGAGCACCGCATGCCCCTGCCCGTTCTCGTTTATCACCAGTTTGACCGGTTGATCGGTAATCAGCTTGATCTCGTCGTGCAGCGCTTTGGCAAGGCGCGCCGAGGCACCGCCGTTCACCACGATCACACCCTCGCCGGTGATGACAAAACTCAGGTTGTTGTTGTGTCCCGAATTTTCATAGGTCGGCGGCGCAGTCGCGCCGATCGCTGAGAACACATTGGGGATAAACTCGACAGGTTTCGAGTAAAGCTCTGATTGTGGATACTGATCGGCGATATCTTCGCTTGCGATCAGCGGGCTGGCAGCGAGCAGTGCAAGTGTCAGGACTTTGCGCATGTAGGCCTCCTTTGGGTTACTTACACATTCACAGAACTGCATAGGTATGTAAAGCGGCGTGCAAAGTGACGGAACGGCGCGACTTGTCACACTGTGCAAGCGCTATAGGGTGAGCGCAAAGGGAGATTAGAATATGGATCTGAACGGCAAACACGCATTGATCACAGGCGGCGGCACGGGCATCGGCCTTGCCATCGCAAAAGCATTGGCCGAGGCCGGCGCAGAGGTCACGATTACAGGACGGCGCAAGGAGGTTTTGGAAAAGGTCGCGGGCGGACGCATTCATGCGCTGGCGATGGACGTCGCCGATGAGGCCTCTGTCGTGGAGGGCTTTGCAAGCGCCGTCGCGGCGCGCGGCCAGATTGCGATTTGCGTGGCGAACGCTGGCATCGCAGAAGGCAAGGCGCTGCATAAAATGGATATGGCGTTTTGGCGCAAGGTGATCGGCATCAACCTTGATGGTGCCTACCTGACCATGCGGGAAGCGATGAAATCTATGACGGGGCTGGAGTACGGCCGCGTCATCGCAATCGCCTCCATCGCGGGCATCAAGGGTCTGCGCGGCGCGCCTGCCTATACTGCGTCCAAACATGGAATGATAGGCCTCGTGCGGGGTCTAAGCGAGGACTACATGGGCACGCCCATCACGTTCAACGCGATTTGCCCCGGCTATGTGGACACGGCGATCGTGTCCGAGAACACCGTTTCCATCGCGGCGCGCGCAGGCATCACCGAAGAGCAGGCGCTGAAGATGATGGTCCAGACCAACCGCCACCAACGCCTGATCACCCCCGAGGAAGTGGCGCATACTGCAATGTACCTGTGCGATCCAAACTCCGGTTCGATCAACGGTCAAACCATGGAGATTGCCGGCGGGCAGATGTAATGCTCAGCCGCGCGGCGATCAACGCCTACTGCAAGTCCCTGCCCCATACGACACATGTTGTGCAATGGGGCAATTCGGACGTGTGGAAGCTGGGCGGCAGGGTGTTTGCGGTTGGCGGCTGGGCGGATGGCGACAATGCGGTGAGTTTCAAGGTAAGCGAGTTGGGTTTCGAGGTGTTAAGCGACATGCCCGGCATCCGCCCCGCGCCCTACCTCGCCTCGCGCGGTATGAAATGGGTGCAGGTCTACGGCGATCCGGGGCTCGGGGATGCAGAGCTTAAGGCGCATCTAGAGGCAAGCTACGAGATGATCAAAGCCAAGCTGACCCGTAAATTGCGCAGCGAGCTTGGTTTGATCTGAAGGAGCGCGCAAGCGCGCACAGGATTAGCATGCCCGTGGGGCATGCGGGTTTTGCCTCCGGCGGCGATATTTTGCGAAAGAGGAAGGGTTAAGGCAGGAGACCTTTTCCCAAGAGCTGCGCCAGCGCCGCGCTGCGTGCCTTGTAGATCGCGTAGCTGGGGGCCGGGTTTTTCAGGCCATCATAGGACGACATGATTGTTTGCGCGGTGAGGACGGGATCCTCGCATATGATGCGCTGGTCATGCGCCTCTCGGCGCAGCCAATCGGCCAGCGCGGAGCAGATGTTTTGCGCGATCTCCTCGGCACGGCTCAGCACTGCACCGCTTTTGATATCCATCAACTCATTGCCGTGTTTTGCGTCCAGCAGCACTTCTTTGATGCCATCGGGATCGAAGGCGGCGAACAGATCGCCGATCACCGCCGCAGGGCTGCCAGATTGGGCGAGCCGCGCGAGGATCGAGCGTTGCACCGTGTTCAGATATCCAAGCACCAGAAAGTTGAACACATCCTCTTTGCTTTGGAAATGCAGATACAGCGCAGGGCGCGACATGCCTGCCTTATCCGCGATGCGCTGCATAGATGTTTTGCGAAATCCATGCTCTGCAAAGACCGCGAATGCTGCCTTTGCGATTAGTTTTTGTTTTTCAGATTCAGGTGTTTCGCGGATCATAGCGCACGTTTGACAAAAATAGATAATTTTGTCAATTGACACCCTGACACAAAGACCTATTTTTGTCAGATGGTTTTGGAGAACGAGCAATGGCGACTGAAATAACCGTAAACGGCAAAGCGCGCAGCGTAGATTTGCCCGAAGACGTACCCCTTCTATGGGTGCTGCGTGACGAGTTGAACCTTACCGGTACCAAATACGGCTGCGGCGTTGCCGCCTGCGGTGCCTGCACAGTTCATATTGACGGGGTCGCAGTACGCTCGTGCCAGACCGCACTCGGGGATGTGGACGGCGACGTGACCACGATCGAGGGGCTTGGCACGCCGCAGGCCTTGCATGCGCTGCAAGCCGCATGGATAGAACATCAAGCCGCGCAATGCGGCTTTTGCCAGTCGGGCCAGATCATGCAGGCTGCCAGTTTGTTGGCGCAAAACCCCGCTCCGAGCGATCAGGACATCGACGACGCAATGCAGGGCAATCTGTGCCGCTGCGGCACCTATCCACGCATCCGCGCGGCGATCCACAGCGCCGCCAAAGCCACGCAGGGAGCGTAGATCATGGCCTCATTCAAAAAAATCGCCCGTCGTACGTTTCTGATCGGCTCTGCTGCCATCGTTGGCGGCGTCGCATTCGGCACCTACAAATTTACGCGTCCGCTGGAAAATCCGTTGGAGGCCGGCCCGAACGAGGCGGCACTCAACCCGTTCATCTTCATTGATCAGAGCGGCGTTACCATCATCACCCCGCGCGCGGAAATGGGGCAAGGCGTACACACCACACTGGCCGCGCTCGCCGCAGAAGAGCTTGATATCGCTTGGGAAGATGTGCGCGTGCTGCACGGCCCACCGGCGCAGGCCTATTACAACAGCGCTTTGATGCAGGCCGCTTTGCCGGTCGCCGAATATTCCAAAGGCGCGTTTATGGAGACGGTTTCCGAAGCGCTGGGACAGGCCAACAAACTGCTTGGCATGCAACTTACCGGCGGCTCCACCTCGATGAAGGACGGCTATGAGCGCCTGCGCCATGCCGGTGCCAGCGCGCGCGAGACGCTGAAACTGGCCGCCAGCGATGCACTCGGGGTGTCGGTCAGCAGCCTGCGCACCGAAAACGGGCGCGTCATCGCGCCGGATGGCAATTCGGTCAGCTATTCTGATATGGCGACGCGCGCGGCTAAGATTGACCCACCGCAGGTGGAGCTGCGCCCTGCGTCCGAGTGGAAATACCTCGGCAAGACCATGCCCCGCGTTGATATGACCGGCAAAGCCACAGGCACCGCTGAGTTCGGCATCGATGTACGCCGCGAGGGGATGAAGTTCGCGACGGTGCGGATGAATCCACGCCTTGGCGCGCCCATGCTCTCGATGGATGCAAGCGCCGCAGAGACTATGCCGGGCATCGAAAAGATCGTCGCGCTCGATGGCGGCTATGCAGTGATCGCCAGCAACACATGGCTCGCCTTTCAGGGCGCCGATGCGGTGCAGGCAGAGTGGGGCGATGCGCCCTACCCGGCCGAACAAGGTGCGATCTGGCAAGCGATCGAGGACAGTTTCGAGGGCAAAGCCAATTCAACCCTGCGCGACGACGGCGATGCAGATACGCCCGTTCAGGGCGCGACCGAGATCACCGCAGAGTACCGCATGCCCTTCCTTGCCCATGCCACGATGGAGCCGATGAACGCGACCGCGCTCTACACAGGCGATGCGCTGGAGGTCTGGTGTGGCAACCAAGGGCCGACGATCGTGCGCGATCGCTGCGCCGAGGCCGTCAATCTGGCCCCCGAGCAGGTCACGTTGCACACCACCCTTATGGGCGGCGGATTTGGACGGCGCGGCGAAAGCGACTACGCAGTGCTGGCCGCGCAGGTCGCCAAGCAGATGCAAGGCACCCCGGTTCAGCTGACCTGGACGCGCGAAGAGGACATGTCGCACGACTTTTTCCGCCCTGCCGCGATTGGCCGTTACAAAGGAGCAGTAAAGGATGGCAAGGCTGTGCTGCTCGATGCCAAGGTCGCAGGCCCGTCCGTGACCATAGGCGCAATGAAACGCCTGACAGGCTTTACCGCCGCTGGCCCCGACAAGGTGCATGTGGAGGGCGCGTTCGATCAGCCCTATCAAATCCCCAATTACCGCATTGCAGGTCACCTGACGGACATTGCGATCCCCGCGGGATTTTGGCGCGCTGTGGGCAACTCGGTCAACGCGTTCATGCACGACAGTTTTCTCGATGAACTCGCCCATGCCGCCAGCGCGGACCCGCTCGAATTCCGCCTCTCCATGATGCGCCATGAACATGCGCCCTCTGCTGGCACGCTCGAAGCGGTGCGCGATATGTCGGGCTGGAGCGGCAAGCGCGAGGCAGGCGTCGGGCGCGGCGTAGCCTTTGCCCATAGCTTCGGTACGCCCGTGGCGCAGGTGATCGAGGTCATTGACGAGGACGGCGCAATCCGCATCAACCGCGCGTGGATCGCGGCCGATCTTGGCATCGCGCTCGATCCCGGCAATCTTGAGGCACAGATGTATGGCGGAATGATCTACGGTCTGTCTGCGGCCGCGTTTGGCGAGATCACTTTTGCAAGCGGCGCGGTCGAGCAAGGTAATTTCCCCGATTATGACGCGCTGCGCATGCACAATGCGCCTGTGACCGAGGTGCAAATCCTTGCCAGCGGCGGATTTCTGGGCGGCGCAGGCGAGCCGGGAACCCCGCCCGCGATGTCCGCGCTCACCAATGCGATCTTCGATCTGACAGGCAAACGTGCGCGCACATTGCCCTTGATGCACGAGTTTGATCTGCTGGTTTAAGCGCAAACGCCGTTTTGCATATACTGCGCGCTTCATCCCCTTGAGGCGCGCAGTTCTCGTTTCCCGACCTGCCCCATGTCCGCCATAATCCCATAAAACTATCTGAAAATTGTCTTAATTCACGCGCAAACGCGCCGTGAAGCAATTGTATCCATTCTGGAAACGCCGCGGAAACACACTGTTTCCCTTGCGGTTCCAAGAAAGGAAACAGGCGCATGCCCATTGGATATCTGGTGACACTCGGCGACGGCGTGCTTGATGTGAACGATTCCATTGATGGCACGCAGATCACCTTTACCACCGCCAGCATTATCGGCTCGGGCGGCTGGAATTGGTCCGGTGTCTGGGCGGGCAATGGCGTTTTCTATTCCAACATTGGCGATTCAGGCGTTTATCACGTGGCCACGGATGGCAACGTCTATTTCGTCCCCACCAGCTACGACATTCTGAGCGGCACCGCCTATGTCACTTCCGCCCCCGCTTACACGGCGACAACGTATGTCTCCGGCACCAGCGGCGCGGATATTATCGATGCCGGCTATACTGACAGCGAAGGCGATCAAATCGATGCCGGCGACGGCACCGGTGCCTCCGGTCACGAAGACACGGTACATGCGGGTGATGGCAATGACAGTGTCGAGGCGGGCCTCGAGAACGATCTGGTCTACGGCGGCGGCGGCAACGACACGTTAGAGGGCGGTTCGGGCAATGATACCCTCTACGGGGACAGCGATCCGGTCTTTGCAGGCGGCGTCGCGGGCAATGACAGCATCCTCGGCGGCGCGGGCAATGACGCGATCTTCGGCGAGGGCGGCGCGGACACGCTGCGCGGCAATGGTGGCAACGACACGATCTCCGGCGGCGCAGGGGATGATACGCTCTTTGGCGGCGGCGGCAACGACACGCTTGTGGGCGATGCAGGCAATGACAGCATCAACGGCGGTTCCGGCAATGATTTCATCGGGGCTGCGCCGAGCGCTGACAGCGCCGCGCTCGATTGGAGCGACGTCGATGCAAACGGCACTTTCGAACTAGAGGGCGCGGCAGGCACGCTGAACGTTACGCTCAGCACCACGACCAACGGTGCGGGGCAAACCGCCAACGCGACAAGCCAAGGCTCTCCCTCCGCAAGCGGCCTGTGGGTGTCGAGCGTAACCGATCCGATCACCACCACCATGACCTTCGATGCAGAGGTCGAGAACGCCAGCTTCGAGATTTACGATATTGATCAGAGCGCAGGGTCCTGGGATGACCTGCTAACCATCATCGCGCTCGATAGTAATGGCAATCAGGTCACGGTGAACTTCTCCGATCTGGACGGGCTGCACTCGGTGAGCGGCGACACGCTCAATGCCGATGGCATGGCCAGCGGCGGCGTTGAAACTTCGGGCGCGGACGATTCCGTCACCGTCTCAATCACCGGTCCCTTCGTGCAGTTGATCTTTACCTTCGACAACGGCGAAAGCGCATCCAACAGCGGCACCTTCGGGGTCAGCAACATGACGCTTGACTTCACTGCCAATCTGGACGGCGAGCCGGGCGATGACACGATCGACGGTGGCTCGGGCAGCGATACTATCTTCGCAGGTAGCGGTGATGACAGCATTTCCGGCGGCACGGGCAGCGATATCCTGCACGGCCAAAGCGGCAATGACACGTTCAACGTGGCAGAGGGCGATAGCGCCTATGGCGGCGACGGCGATGACTATTTCAACCTGGTCGATCTGGGCGAGAGCATCGGCGCGGGTGCCAACATCTTCGTGCAAGGCGATGAGGGCGATGAAACGGATGGCGACACGCTGAACCTCGGCGCGCTCGGCAATCGCAACGATATCACCTATTCCAATCTGGACGATGCGGCAGGCGGGCTCAGCGGTACGCTGACCCTTGCCGATGGCACGCTCCTCACCTTCGAGAATATCGAGCGGATCATCTGCTTCACCCCCGGCACGCTGATCGACACGCCGCACGGCGCGCGCGATATCGAGACGCTCAAAGCGGGCGATCTGGTGAATACCCGCGATAGCGGTGCGCAGCCGATCAAATGGATGGGTGCGCGCACCCTGCCCTGCACCCCCGCGACCGCGCCAATCCGGTTCGAGATGGGCGCGCTTGAGGGGCTGACGCGGCCCCTGACCGTCTCGCCGCAGCACAAGATGCTGATCTCGCACTTTGCGTGCGATTTGCTGTTCGGCCAGCAAGAGGTGCTCTGCAGCGCCAAACATATGCTTGGTGCGGGAATCGCGCGCCATGGGCAAAGCATGGTGCGCTATATCCATCTCATGCTCGACACCCATCAGGTGATCACCGCCAATGGCGTGCCATGCGAGAGCTTTCACGCCGGCCCCGAAGGTCTCAAGGCACTCTCCGGCGCGTCCAAGGCGGATCTATTCAAGGCGTTTCCCGCGCTCGAACATGACCCCTTTGCGCATGGCAAGGCCGCATGCACCTGCCTAAAAGCCGATGAAACCCGGCTCCTGATGGAGGAAATCGCGCTGGCCAACGCTTGGCTGGCTGAGCGCCGCGTCGCGTAATTAGGCGCTCTTGCGCTTTGCGGCTCCAAGCCGGGCAGCGCGATAGCTGCGCGCAGCGGTGCCAAAGGCCTCGAACAGTGGCCTTGAGACCGGATCAGCCGCCGCATTCCACTCGGGATGCCATTGCACCGAAGCAGTAAATCCGGGCGCGTCCTTCACGTAGATCGCTTCTGGCGTGCCATCCTCGGCCTCGCCGTCAATCACAATCCGAGCGCCTGCGCGTTTGATCCCCTGCCCATGCAACGTATTGGTCATCACCTCGCGCGCGCCAAACAGGCGGTGAAACATCCCGCCCTCGCTCAGGCATACCTTGTGACGGATCTCGAATTTTTCCTCCAGCGTGCCATCGGGCGGCATGCGGTGGTTCATCCGCCCCGGCAGATCGCGGATTTCAGGATAAAGCGTGCCGCCCATAGCGACATTCACCTCTTGAAAGCCCCGACAAATCCCGAAAAAGGGTTGCCCCCGCTCGACGCAGGCGCGCACCAGCGGCAGGGTGATCGCGTCGCGCTCCCGATCAAAATCGCCATGCGCTTCGGTCTCCGCTTCGCCGTATTCTTCAGGATGCACGTTGGGTCGCCCGCCGGTCAGCAAAAAGCCGTCGCACTGCTCCAGCAATTCGGGGACAGACACATAGCGTGGATCGGTGGGGATCAGCAAAGGCATACAACCCGAAACCTCGGCAATCGCCTCGGAGTTCATAGTTCCCCCCGCATGGGCGGGATATTGATCATTTATCAAATACGAGTTGGAAATAATACCTACGATTGGGCGCGTCATGCGGGCTCCGAAGTGTTTAATGTTTCATCAGCCTATATCGCGTCTCAGGGCAGGCTTGCAATGGAGCAGATTACGAGCCTTGGGCCACACAAAAAAAGGCGCTGCAAAACACAGCGCCCTTTTGTTCATTTTTCAAGAAGTTATGCGCGCGAATGCCGCTTCATTCTCAAGCGACGCCAACCAAACCGGCAGCCGCCAATCCGGCCAGCCCTGCCTCAGCGTCATTTTCAGATGTATCGCCAGTAACACCGACGGCACCGACCACCGTTTCACCGTCTTTAATCAGGATACCGCCTGGCACCGGCACAACTTGTCCGCCAAAAACACCATTCACAGCGGCCATGAAATAGCCTTGCTGATCAGCGCGCGCCATCTGCGCAGAGCCGGGCATGCCGAGCATAACCGCACCATAGGCTTTGCCCTGCGCAATCGCGTAACGCCCCGGCGATGCGCCGTCCTGACGCTCGAACGCTATCAAATGCCCCCCTGCGTCAAGCACAGCAACCGATAGGGGTTTGAGCCCCATCTTTGCGCCTGTTTGCAGCGTTGCTGCGATGACTGTGCGGGCCTGCTCTAAAGTAACCATTATTTAGGGCTCTCTTTCATTTATAACTCTGGACGGGTTTAGGTGATTTCGCGTTAAGAAACGCTTGCCTTCAGTTCCAAACGGCGCGCATGCAAAACCGGCTCCGTGTAGCCCGAGGGCTGCGCGCGCCCTTCAAACACCAACTCGCAGGCCGCCTTATAGGCGATGGTATCAAAGCCCGGCGCCATCTTGCGATAAAGGTTATCGCCCTCGTTCTGACGATCCACGACCTCTGCCATCTTCTGCATCGCCGCGCGCACCTGATCTTCGCTAACCACGCCGTGATGCAGCCAGTTCGCTAGCGCCTGAGACGAAATACGGCAGGTTGCACGATCCTCCATCAGGCCTACGTCGTTGATATCAGGTACTTTTGAGCAACCCACACCTTGATCGATCCAGCGCACCACATAGCCCAGAATGCCTTGCGCATTGTTCTCGACCTCGCGCTGCACCTGCGGCTCGCTCCATTTCTGGTAGTTCGCCAAAGGCACTTCGAGCAGCGTCTCCACATAGGCACGCCGCCCGCCCGCCTTCAGCTTGTCCTGCACCGCAAACACATCAACCTTGTGATAATGCAGAGCATGCAGCGTCGCCGCTGTCGGGCTTGGCACCCAAGCGCAATTCGCGCCGGATTTGGGATGCTCGATCTTTTGCTCCAGCATCGCAGCCATTAGATCAGGCATGGCCCACATGCCTTTGCCAATCTGCGCTTTTCCTTGCAGACCACATTCCAAACCAATGTCCACATTCAGGTTCTCATAGGCCCCGATCCAAGGCTTGCGCTTGATGAAATCCTTGCGGCTGAACGGTCCTGCTTCCATCGAGGTGTGAATTTCATCGCCCGTGCGATCCAGAAAGCCGGTGTTGATGAAGGCGACGCGCGATTTCGCGGCGCGGATACATTCCTTGAGATTGGCCGAGGTGCGGCGCTCCTCATCCATGATACCGATTTTCACAGTATTTTTGGGCAGGCCCAAAACCTGCTCGACCTGCGCGAAAATTTCATCGGCGAAGGCAACTTCTTCCGGGCCGTGCATCTTCGGCTTCACGATATAGACCGAGCCATGGGTGGAATTGCCGCTCTCGCGTTTCAGGTCGTGCATGGCGATCATCACGGTGCACAGCGCGTCCATGATCCCCTCGCCAATCTCGATGCCATCGCGGTCCAGAACCGCAGGGTTGCTCATCAAATGACCCACATTGCGCACCCACAAAAGCGCGCGGCCCTTCAAGGTCACATCGCCGCCATTCGCGGCCATGTAAGTGCGATCCCCGTTCAGGCGCCGCGTCATCTGCGCGCCGCCCTTCTCAAAGGTCTCCTCAAGATCGCCGCGCATCAGGCCCAGCCAGTTGCGATAGGCCAGCGCCTTATCCTCGCCATCGACGCAGGCAACACTGTCCTCGCAGTCCATAATCGCCGAAAGCGCGCTTTCCAGCACCACATCCGCAAGCCCCGCCTGATCGCGGCACCCGATAGGGTGGGTGCGATCAAAGACCAGTTCCACGTGCAGCCCATTATTGCGCAGCAACACCGCCTCAGGCGCTTTAGGATGGCCTTTGTAGCCGATGAATTTCTCGGGGCTGTCCAGCGGACAATCATCCACCAGCAGCGCGCCGTCTTTCACATGATAGCGCTGCGCATCCGCATGCGAGGCGCCGTCAATTGGAAACGCTTCGTCCAGAAACACCCGTGCTTTGGCCACAACGCGCGCACCGCGTCCTTTGTTATAAGGCCCCTTTGGTGCGGGCGTGCCCATCGCATCGGTGCCGTAAAACCCGTCATACAGGCTGCCCCAGCGCGCGTTCGCCGCATTCAGCGCAAAGCGTGCATTGGTGATTGGAACCACCAGTTGCGGGCCTGCGATGCTGGCGATTTCGGGGTCCACATTGGTTGTTTCAATCTCGAAATCCGCGCCCTCGGGCAGCAAATAGCCAATCTCGCGCAGGAAGTCCAAATAGACGCTCTGCTCTATATCCTTCGCACGGTGTGCAATGTGCCAGGCGTCAACCTTAGCTTGGATATCTTCACGCTTTGCCAACAATGCGCGGTTCTTGGGGCCAAGCTCATGGGTCAGCTTTGACAGACCTGCCCAGAACGTGTCCGCAGCAACTCCCGTGCCGTCCAGCGCCTCGTTTTCGATGAAGTCGGCAAGGATCGTATCGACCTGCAAACCATGCTTTTCTATCCGCTGCGTCATGCGACTCTCCTGCTTTTGTATACCGTCGCGTACGACCTAAGGCAGAAATCTGGATTGGGCAACAACGCGGCCACCGAAAAGACTATTTGGAAATTTGCGAAAGTTTCTCGGAGCCCTTCTCACGCTTGCACCGCTCGGAGCAAAATTTCACCTCATCCCAATCGCGCGCCCATTTCTTGCGCCATGCAAAGGGCTTGCCGCAGCGCGCGCAGTCCTTGCTGGGCAAGTGTTCTTTCTTGATCCCGCGCGGCATTTAAAAATCAAAGCCCATTTGCCGTGTATCCTTTTCCACCTTCGCCGTTTTGCGTGCGCCATCGCGCACAAAGCGCCCTTGGCGATCTTTGCGAGAGGCATGTTTGTCTACGATTTGCGCTGCCTCATTGCGAAACGCGCCGCCTTTGCGCACGCCCCAGACCGCTTCGCGCGCCGCGCGGGCGGCAGCAGCCACATCGACAATCGGCTCCGGGTAAGCCAGCCCCGTCGCCCCGTTCCAAAGCCATGGCTCTTGCAGGGTATCAAGCGGCACATTGAAAAGTTCGGGGCACCAGCGACGGGTAAAGACCCCCTCTGGATCCTGATCCAAGCCCTGTTTGATCGGGTTGTAGATGCGGATCGTGTTCATCCCAGTCGTGCCCGATTGCATCTGCACCTGGCTCCAATGGATGCCAGGTTCGTAATCCGTGAACAGCCGCGCCAGAATAGGCCCCGTGCTGCGCCAATCGAGCCAGAGCTGATAGGACGCAAAGGCCATCACCATGGAGCGCATGCGAAAGTTAAGCCAGCCCGTCGCGCGCAGATAACGCATGCAGGCATCCACAAAAGGCACCCCCGTTTCGCCCATAGCCCAAGCGCGCAGGCGTGCCCCGTCGCTTTCAAACGGGCGCAGGCGCTCATAGGCGGAGTGCAGACAGCGGATCTCGATGCGCGGGGCGTCTTCGAGCTTTTGGATAAAATGATCGCGCCACGCGAGGCGGCTTTGTAGCGATTTGAGCGAGCCGCCCCAGCCCTCGCGCGTACCCTTTACCTCGCGCTGGCGCGCTGCCGTGGCCTGCACCACTTCGCGCAGGGAAATACTACCAAGCGCAATATGCGGACTAAGCCGCGAGCAGGCCCATTCCCCCGCCAACGGCGAGGACATGGCCTTGCGGTATGGTTTGCCGCGCTCGCTCAGGAAGCCGCCAAGCAGGGACAGTGCCTCTGGCCGCCCCCCCGTTTGACGCTGTGGACATAGATCATCGCCAAGGTCCAGATCAGGGATTTGACTGTGCTGCGCCGCAATCGGCGCCAGCGCCTTTGGCACATCGACGCGCTGCGCAAACATATAGGCGTCGCGCCCTTTGGCCCAACCATCGCGCCCTTGCAGGCGCCGCTGCACTCCGCAGCCCTGCAGCTCGTCCCAGATGATGCCCTGAGCGCGCGCCCATGCCTTAACACGCAAATCCCGCTTGTAGGTCCACAGATTGCCCGTCTCTTCATGGCTGACGATGCGCTTTACTGCGAACCTGTCCACAGCGCGCGCAAGGCACTCCACCGCATCGCCCTGCTCCACCACCAAAGGCGCACCTAAGCCCGCGAACTCCTCTGCAACCAATCCCAGGCACTCTCGCGTAAAGCCCCATTGCCGCGCGGAGGTATCGGGCAGCGCCCAGTATTCTGGCTCGATCACATAAAGCGGAACAACAGGCGCACCAAAGGACGCCGCACGCGCCAGCGCCGGATGGTCATGCACCCGTAAATCCCGTTTGAGCCAAAGCAGCGTTGTCATTCGCGCTCACTTAGCCCCGTCGTGCCAAAGGTCAAAAGCGCGCTTGTCCCTGCGGCTGCGATCATTACGTTAAGAGCAACCCAGCAGGAGAGCCCCATGCGCGACGCCGCCCCCAAGACGATCTACCTCAAAGACTACACGCCCTTCGGATATACTGCGCAGTCTGTGCATCTCAGGTTCAAACTCGCCCCCAAAGCCACGCGCGTGATATCGCGCATCGCCTTTGCGCCAAACCCTGATGCGACCGACAAGTCGTTCTTTTTGCACGGCGAGCAGCTTGATCTGAAATGGGCGAAGATCAACGGCGAGGCGATCACACCGCAGATTTCCGAAGAAGGGCTGAGCTGCGATGCTCCCGATGAGCCGTTTATCTTCGAGGCAGAGGTCGAAATCAGCCCCGAAACCAATACCGCGCTTGAGGGGCTTTATATGTCGGGTGGCATGTATTGCACCCAGTGCGAGGCCGAGGGTTTTCGCAAAATCACCTACTACCCCGACCGCCCCGATGTAATGAGCACCTTCACCGTGCGCGTTGAGGGCCCGCATCCCGTGCTTTTGTCCAACGGCAATCCCGGCGACAGTGGCGATGGATTTGCCGAATGGCATGATCCCTGGCCCAAGCCCGCCTACCTGTTCGCGCTGGTCGCGGGCGATCTGGTGGCCCATCCCGACCGCTTCACCACCATGTCCGGCAAGGATGTCGATCTGAACATCTACGTGCGCGCGGGCGACGAAGACAAATGCGCCTTCGGCATGGAAGCGCTGAAAAAGTCGATGATTTGGGACGAAAAAGTCTATGGTCGCGAATATGATCTGGATATTTTCAATATCGTCGCGGTCGATGATTTCAACATGGGCGCAATGGAAAACAAGGGCCTGAACGTCTTCAATTCCTCCTGCGTGCTCGCGTCCCCCGAGACTTCGACCGATAGCAATTTTGAACGCATCGAAGCGATCATCGCCCATGAGTACTTCCACAACTGGACCGGCAATCGCATCACCTGCCGCGACTGGTTCCAACTTTGCCTGAAAGAAGGGCTGACGGTCTACCGCGACAGCCAGTTCACCTCCGATCTGCGCTCTGCCCCCGTCAAACGTATCTCTGACGTTATTGATCTGCGTGGACGCCAATTTGCCGAAGATGGCGGCCCCCTCGCCCATCCCGTGCGACCAGGCAGCTTTGTCGAGATCAACAATTTCTATACCGCGACCGTCTATGAAAAGGGCGCGGAAGTCATTGGCATGCTGAAAACCCTCGTCGGGGACGAAGCCTATGCCAAAGCGCTCGATCTTTACTTTGATCGCCACGATGGACAGGCCTGCACGATTGAGGATTGGCTACAGGTGTTCGAGGAGGTCACAGGCCGCAACCTCAAACGCTTCAAGCGCTGGTATACGTCCGCAGGCACCCCGCGCCTGCACGTCAAGGAAAGCTACAAGAATGGCCGTTACAAGCTGACCTTCCGCCAAGAAACCCCGCCCACGCCGGGCCAGCCGCAAAAGAAGCCTCGCGTGATCCCGATTGCCGTGGGTCTGCTTGGCGTGGATGGCAAAGAAATCGTGGCTACGCAGGTTCTGGAAATGAGCAAGCGCCAGCAAAGTTTCAAATGGGAGGGCCTCAGCGCCAAACCTACCCCCTCCATCCTGCGCGGCTTTTCTGCGCCCGTGATCCTTGAGCGTGACACCGATGACGCGCAGCGTGCGTTCCTGCTCGCCCATGATACCGACCCGTTCAACCGCTGGGAAGCGGGGCGCGAACTCGCGAAATCCACCCTACTGGCGATGATCGAGACCGGCGCCGCGCCAAGTGCAGGCTACCTTGATGGCATGCTCGCCGTGTTGCGCGATGACACGCTCGATCCCGCCACCCGCGCGCTGATGCTGGGATTGCCAAGCCAGTCAGACCTGACACAAATCCTAGCCGACAAAGGCGTTACGTCTGATCCCCAAGCGATCTATGACGCGGTGCAAACCCTGAAACTGGCGATGGCGCAGCACATGCAGGACACCCTGCCGCGCATTTATGCGGCCTGCCAAGTCACCGGCCCCTATTCGCCCGAGGCTGAACCCGCTGGCAAACGCGCGCTTGCTAATGCCGTGCTCGCGCTCGGTTCGCGCCTCGATGGGGGCAAGGCCGCGCAGGAGCAATATGACAGCGCGGATAATATGACCCAGCAGCTTTCTGCGCTTGCCTGTCTGTTGCAAGAGAATGTTGGCGATGCCGCCCTTGCCAAATTCTACCAGCAATGGAAACACGACCGCCTCGTGATGGACAAATGGTTCGGCCTGCAAGTCAGCTACGCCGCACCAGAGGACACCGCAAAGGTGGCCGAAACCCTCACGCAGCACGCTGACTTCGATCACAAGAACCCCAACCGCTTCCGCGCCACGCTCGGCGCGCTTGCGATGCACCACGCGGGCTTTCACCACATTTCGGGCAAAGGCTACACGCTGCTCGCCGATTGGCTGATCACGCTTGACCCGCTTAACCCGCAAACCACCGCGCGCATGTGCTCTGCGTTTCAGACGTGGAAACGTTACGATGCAGGCCGCCAAACCATGATGAAAGCCGAGATCGAGCGCATTCTGGCGCAGCCAAGCCTCAGCCGTGACACAACAGAAATGCTCACGCGGATATTGGCTGCATGAGCCGCCCTGTCCTTTTGATCACAGGCGCAAGCGCGGGCATCGGCGCCGCCTGCGCCCGGCTTGCGGCAGAGCGTTATGATATCGCGCTTAATTATCGCTCTGATCAGGCTGGCGCAGAGGCGGTGAAAGCCGATTGCGAAACGCAAGGCGCGCGCGTGATCCTGTGCCGCGCAGATGTGAGCAAACCAGAGGACATCACTGCCATGTTCGCGCAAATCGACGCGGAGTTTGCGGGCCTCGATGCGCTGATCAACAACGCGGGCATCGTCGGTCAAACCGCGCGCGTGACGGATCTTTCTTACGCACGCATGCGCGAGATGTTCGATGTGAACGTCATCGGCGCAATCCTTGTGGCGAAAGAGGCGGTGCTGCGCATGCAAGCCCGCAGCAAAGGCGCGATCGTCAATATTTCCAGCGCCGCCGCGCGGCTTGGCTCGGCCAATACCTATGTGGATTACGCCGCCTCCAAAGCGGCGATCGAGACCTTTTCAAAGGGATTGTCGGACGAGGTCTGCGCGCAGGGCATCCGTGTAAACGCGCTGCGCCCGGGGATCATCGAAACCGGCATTCACGCCAAAGGCGGCGATCCCGATCGCGCTGCGCGATTTGCCTCATCGGTGCCGATGCAGCGCACGGGCAGCGCCGAAGAAGTCGCCAAGGGCGTGCTTTGGCTGCTGTCGGATGAGGCCTCTTATGTGACGGGTACAGTGCTGGATGTGACCGGTGGGCGCTAGCGCCTATATCTTTAGCCGCTCTGCGCGCAGCGCAGCCGCGATCGGATGGGTCGCCGCGTGGTGGGCCGCGCTGGTAATCCTCTATTTCGTGATCGACGCCGCGCCGGTGATCGTGCTCCTGCTCGGCGCGGTCAGCCTGCCCGCTCTCTTCGATATCGGCGCGGGTGCCACATCAACGCTGCGCATCGACGCGCAGAAAATCGAGTGGCGCTCTGGTGCGCGCGGCGCGCATCTACCGCGTGGCCAATTGAAATCGGTACGCCTCGACACGCGGCTTGATCTTTCCCTGCGCATGACCTTGATCACCGATCAGGGTGGCAAAATTCGCCTGCCCTATGAATGCGTGCCAAAGGCCGATGCGATCGAGAAAGCGCTGAAATCCTACGATATCCCGTATGAGCGTCACCACTTCACGCTTTTGTCCTGAACGTCAGGGCCGCATACGCGGTCGCACGGCACCTGATTTGCGGCAGTATTTTTGCTGGCGTGTCCAACCCGCGATATCCTCGCGTTTGGCGCTGATCCGCATCGGGCCCCAATCCGCCGCAACCCCGCGCCAGCGCGTGTCCTTGCTGGCCATCACCTTGTCGCGCGGCATGACCACGGCCAGAATGCGAATGGCGCAGCTTAGATTTGACGGGCCGTGCTTGAGCCCCTCGCGGCTGGGCGCGGTACATTTATAACCCCGCGCCGTCGCGGGTAGAATTTGCAAAAGCCCATACCAACGCCTCCCGCCCCCGACGGCGGCCTGCCTGTAAGTGCTCTCGTGTTTGGCCAGCGCCGACAGGAAGCCTGCCCAAAAGGCGGCGCGCTGATCCAAGTCCGCCGCTGAATAGGCCGGGCACCACTGTTCAATATCGCGCGGCACGGTCTGTAGGATCGGACGGCCATGTGCCTTAAGCGCGGAAATCGCAGCGCGCGTCCAGATGCGCCCCGCGGGGCGATGATCCCAGCGTGCCCGCGGCACTGCGTCGCCGCCCACGCGCCGTTTCGGGCGAGGCGCGCTTTGCGGCGCAAACCGCGATAACGCCTCATTTGAAAGCGTGGCCGCGCTTGTGGGCGCGCCCGGGTTGAATTGCGCGCGCGGCTCGCCGTGTAGCCCTGTCGCACCCCAAGCGCCAAGCCAAACAGCCGAAATCAATGTAAATTGCGGGCATCTCATCGCGCAACTCTGCCAGCGCGCCGTGACCTAGCGCGAGTGCTATGGTGATTTGCCTGATCATGATTGCTCTTGGAAACAGTCTGTTCTCGCCCACGGCGCGCCACGATTGCGCCTGAATGCGGCAACATAAACTCCTCAACGCATTATTGAGCTGAGTGAAAGTTTTACACCATGTCCCTTTTTAAATCCTTGACGTCTCGCTTGCCGGGCACCCGCATTTCACGTCGCAGTAAAGTCTCTTCGACGCGGCTGCAGCACCAGAACCCAACAAATGAATTGCCCGATCTCGACAAGTTATTGGTGATCCCTGTTTCCAACGAGCCGCGCGAGGAAAAATTGCGCAGCTACTATTTCAATCAGGGCCAGTTTCTTGCCCGACAGGAGCGTTGGGAAGACCTGTCCAAATTGGTCAACCTCGAAGACGCGAGCCGACGCACCTCTGGCGGCGGCATGCCTGTGTCCGAATTACTCTGTCAGGGCGCGCGCTCTGATGTGGTCGCACTGGCAGAACATCTGCTGATCGACGGCGATCCCGAAGAAAACAAACCCTTGAGCGATGCGATTTCAGCGCTCGAAACCATTCTTGGCGAAAACCGCGAAGATCACGTAATAGCCACCGTCGTGGCTATGGCCCATCTTGATATCGCATGGGCTTGGCGCGGTACGCACGCGGCATGCGACACACCTGCGCGCAATATCGAGGCCTTTGATCTTCACTGCACACGCGCGCGGCAGGTACTAGATCCGTTCTGCGGCATCGAACTTGACAGCCCGTTGGTCACTGCGGCCAGATGCGCCTTGCTCGTGGGAAATCCAAGCGCAAATGCGCGCGTTGCAGATGATTATGAAGACCTGATCGACCTCGCTCCTTTACAGCAACGCCACATCCGTGCCCTTGGCCATCATATGCTGCCACAGTGGTTTGGCAGCTACGCAGCGCTGGAACTTGAAGCACGGCGCACCGCAGCGCGCACGCAGGACATCTGGGGGGCCGGCGCATACACTTGGACGTTTTTCGACGCGCTGCTGGTCGATCCAGCCTGTGCATCGGTTCTGGATGTGCCGTTCTTTCTTGAAGGGCTGCGCGATATTCTCGAGCGCTCCAAAGATCAACACAATGCAAATCTCTTTGCGTCGTTTGCCGCAGTCTCGATCCCGAATGCTGCGCGTTTGTGCGCTGATGATCTTGCAGCCTCCGGCGCGCTTGATCAAATCCAGAAAGCCGCACAATGGATCATGTCCGAGCATCTGCATGAATTACATCCCCTGATCTGGGGGCACGCGATGGAGGGGTTCGACAATCAAGCGCGGATCGCTTCGATCGATGCCTTGTTCAAACAGGGCCGTGAAAAAGCCAATCAGGTGTTCATGCGCTTCTTCGGCGAGCAGATGCAAAAGGGTAACGCGCTGATTTTCACACCTCAAGGGCTTTACGTGCAGCAGGCCTGACGCGGAAGTTATCGGTCAGGCGCATGCGGTATTTCTGGCTTGAACGCGCGCTAATCACATAAACGCATTGCATCGATGCCCTATCATTCTGGGCGGTACAAAATGGATCAAGCCGACTTGGGTGCCATCAAGAACGCAGCCCTACCGAACAATCCGTAGAGGTTCGGTTGCATTTGCTGTCCGGTCTGATGCGCTGGCTCTGTGGTCTCTCGCCCCAGCCTTTCGTGCACGCAGCTTTGTGCGCGCTTTAACGTCATTTGCAAAGGGTTGGAGGCCAGTCTGGACGCCGCTGCCTGCACTGCGCAATCTACCGATTCCCCGATGCACCATGGAATAAGTCCAGTGTCGTCATTTTATCCCCGCATCGCCCCTCTTGCCCTGCATGCGCCTGTGCCATAGAACGCCTGAAAAGCCCTGATTTCATGGACCCTGCCCGATGCTAGATCTGACATTTGACGCCCCCAAAGTGAAAACCATCGCCGGCGCGAAACACGACTGGGAACTGGTCATCGGCATGGAGGTGCATGCGCAGGTCCAATCCAAGTCCAAGCTCTTTTCCGGCGCTTCAACACGTTTTGGCGCAGAGCCGAATTCGAACGTCGCTTTCGTCGATGCGGCAATGCCCGGAATGCTTCCTGTTATCAATGAGTTCTGCGTCGAGCAGGCGGTGCGCACCGGCCTAGGTCTCAAGGCGAAAATCAACCTGTTTTCCGCTTTTGATCGCAAGAATTACTTCTATCCGGACCTGCCGCAAGGCTATCAGATTTCCCAGCTCTACCACCCCATCGTGGGCGAGGGCGAAGTCATCGTGGACATGGAGCCGGGCATCGCACGCCGCGTGCGCATCGAGCGGATTCACCTCGAGCAGGACGCAGGTAAATCCATTCACGACATGGATCCCAACATGTCTTTTGTCGATCTGAATCGCACCGGCGTGGCGCTGATGGAAATCGTATCGCGCCCCGACATTCGTGGCCCCGAAGAGGCGGCTGCTTTCGTCGTCAAACTGCGCCAGATCCTGCGATACCTAGGCACTTGCGATGGCAACATGCAGAGCGGATCGATGCGCGCGGACGTGAACGTGTCGATTTGTCTGCCCGGTCAGTACGAAAAATTCATCGAGACGGGCGATTTTGCCCATCTCGGCACGCGCTGCGAGATCAAGAACATGAACTCCATGCGCTTCATCCAGCAAGCCATCGACGTAGAAGCCAAACGCCAGATCGCCATTGTGGAAGCCGGCGGAAAGGTCGATCAGGAGACCCGCCTTTATGATCCGGACAAGGGTGAAACCCGCTCCATGCGCTCCAAAGAGGAAGCGCATGATTACCGATATTTCCCCGATCCCGACTTGCTCCCTCTGGAGATTGAACAGGCTTGGGTGGACGACATCGCGAAGAGCCTACCCGAGCTTCCCGATGAGAAAAAAGCGCGGTTTGTCAAAGACTTCTCTCTTAGAGAATATGATGCTTCGGTCCTTACGGCAGACGTCGATAGCGCGGCCTACTTTGAAGCCGTCGCCGCGGGGCGCGATGGTAAACTTGCTGCGAACTGGGTCATTAACGAGCTATTCGGTCGCCTGAAAGCGGATGAAAAAGATATCACCGATAGCCCCCTCACGCCCGCACAACTGGGCGGCATTATCGATCTGATCAAATCCGATACGATCAGCGGCAAGATCGCCAAAGACCTCTTCGAGATCGTTTACACCGAGGGCGGCGACCCTGCTGCCATCGTAGAGGCGCGCGGCATGAAGCAGGTCACAGACACGGGCGCCATCGAAGCTGCGCTCGATCAGATTATCGCCGACAACCCCGCACAGGTGGAAAAGGCGAAAGAGAACCCAAAGCTCGCTGGATGGTTCGTCGGTCAAGTGATGAAAGCCATGGGTGGCAAGGCCAATCCCAAGGCCGTAAACGAGTTAATTGCGAAGAAACTGAACGGTTAAGCCACGCCTCCTCCTGCGGATCACAGGTATGAGAATCGTTAGCTAGGCCTGCATGGCGCTGAATTTCTCAAGCAAGTACACATCGTCATCGTTTCGCGCATTCGCGCGCACCAGCCGCGCGCCCATGCGTTGTGATCCGCAACAAGGGCGCGACTGCGGCAGTGCCAAACCAAGTGAGAAAAAGGTTCAATGCCTATGGAGGTAGAGGTTTTGCCTGCACTTCAATTCAAAGGCATCTCGAAACTGCTAGATGCGACATCCCATGATCACAGCGCTTTAGCCCTCTACACGCCTGAAATGACGCATCCCCATGGGCGAGCATGAAATGTCGCCTATGAGGGCCGGCAATGAAACCGTCCAAAGGCACCTCTTTCCAGAAAAGACGGCACTTGGTAAGACTGCTCAACCGCATTTGCAGAAAGCCCCGCCATGACCACCTACCACTACAAAGTCATCCCCGCCCCCACGCGCGGTTTGCGCGGCAAAGGCGTAAAAGGCGCAGAGGGCAAATTCGCCCATGCGCTCGAACAGGTGATGAACGAAATGGGCACGGCAGGCTGGGAATACCAACGCGCTGAAACGCTTCCTTGCGAGGAACGCTCTGGCCTGACGTCCAAGACGACGACGTTTCGCAACGTGCTGGTGTTCCGCCGCCCATCGGGCACCGATATCGACGCCTTCGCGCCCAAACTGCTCGATGCGCCAGAACGAGAAGCCGAACCCGATGGAATCGAGTTAGAAAACCCCGAAGCCGAGGACTACGAAGTGGACGAAAAAGCAGAACGCAACCTGAACGATCCACTCAAAATGCGTGCCGATCAACTCGCCCGAACCAGCGAGTAATCTTCCTCTTTCATCAAATATCGCGGGGGAATCCGCGAATGCGGATGGGGGCAGCGCCCCCACACCCCTAAACCAGCGCCTACCCCGGCACATCCAGATCCAGCGCCAAGGCGTGAATGCGCCCGATCAGATCAGGCCCCAGCGCAGAATGCACCATCCGGTGCCGTTTGATCCGGCTCTGCCCCTTAAAAGCGGCTGAGCGCACCATCACATTGTAATGGCTCTCGCCACCCTCTTGAAACCCTGAATGCCCCCTATGACTTTCACTGTCATCCACCACTTCAAGCTGCACAGGCGCCAGCGCCACTTCCAGCTTTGCGCGAATTTCATCTGTCTTTGACATTTTTGTCGAACTCCCCTTCTAACCGCCGTCAATTCCTCTATTGTTATGCGCCTGATGCGACGAGGTGAGCAATGCAAAAGAAAAACGATCCCTTCGGTTTCGATATGTCGGTTTCTTCCGCAAAGAAGAAAAATCCGCGCGGTCGTCGGGGGATGTCCGGGGAATCGGAAACCTCAACACGCGTGTGCCAACACGATGGCTGCGAGTTGCCCGGCAAGTTCCGCGCGCCGCGCGCGCCGGACGTGCTCGATGATTTTATCTGGTTCTGCAAGGACCATGTGCGCGAGTATAATTTGAAGTGGAATTTCTTCAACGGCACGACAGAGGCCGAACTCAACGCGCAAATGTCCAAGGACAAAGTCTGGGAGCGCGAGACCAAACCGATGAAAGACCCCGAGCAGGCCGCATGGGCGCGCCTCGGGATCGAGGACCCCCACCAAGTGCTTGGCGTCAACGCGACGCGCAATCCCGGCAAAGGCGGCGGCGCGGCCAAGCGCCTGCCCCCGACCGAGCGGCGCGCGATGGAACTGCTGGAGGCCAAGGATTTCTGGACCAAGGCGGAAATTCGCAAGTCCTACAAGGCGCTTATCAAAGTGCTGCACCCGGATATGAATGGCGGTGATCGCTCACAAGAAGAGCAATTGCAAGAAGTCGTCTGGGCGTGGGAGCAACTCAAAGACAGCCGGAACTTCAAGTAAAGCCATGCGCGAAAGTGATCTCTATGCCCCTGTGAAGTCCTTTTTGGAAGCGCAGGGGTATGAGGTTAAAGGCGAGGTTGGTAAACTCGATGTAATGGCCATGCGCGGAGATGAACCGCCTGTGATCATAGAACTCAAGACCGGCTTTACCCTGTCCTTGTTTCATCAAGGGGTCGAGCGGCTCTCGATCTGCGATCGCGTCTACATCTGCGTGCCGCGCCCCAAGGGCAAGGCTGGCCTCAAATCCATCAAAAACAACAAGGCGCTGTGTCGCCGCCTCGGGCTGGGTCTGTTGACTGTGCGCACCTGTGATAATTTCGTGGAGGCCCATGCCGATCCTGCGCCCTATGTGCCGCGCAAATCAACGAAAAAGACCGCGCGGCATCTGCGCGAATTCCAGCGCCTCGTGGGGGACCCGAATACAGGCGGCATGACGCGCCAAGGGCTCGTCACTGCCTATCGGCAGGACGCGTTAAAATGCCTTGGGTTTCTGGAAGGACACGGACCAACCAAAGCGTCAGACATCGCTAAGTCGACCGGCGTGCCGGGCGCGCGTAACCTCATGGCAGCCAATCACTACGGATGGTTCGAACGTGTTTCAAAAGGCATCTATTGGCTGAGCCCAAAGGGCCAAGATGCTCTGGCAGAATATGAGGCAGAACTGGACGCGATTCGAGAGCTTTATCCACCACCAACCTGAAGCGATCAGCAGATTATTCATGCGAATAATCTGCTTAAGAAAATCTTCGCAGAAGATTTTCCGCCCCGTTGATTTTCGCAGAAAATCAAGCCGGTTTGAACACCAGCGATACACCGTTCAGACAATGACGCTTGCCCGTGGGCGCAGGCCCATCATCAAAGATATGCCCGAGGTGCGAGCCGCAGCGGCGGCAATGGCATTCAGTTCGCAGGGAAAACAGCTTGCGATCTTCCTTGGTCCCGATCGCGCCCGGCAAGGACTGGTAGAAGCTCGGCCAGCCCGTACCACTGTCATACTTATGCTCGGAGGCATATAGCGGCAGCGCGCAGCCACGGCACTCATAGGTGCCGGCCGCGTAATTCTTGTCGAGGGGCGATGAAAACGGCCGCTCTGTCCCCTCTTCGCGCATCACCTTATATTGCTGCTTGCTCAGCATCGCTTTCCATTCTGCGCTGCTGCGTGTGACTTCAAAACCCTGCGTCGCAGCGACGCTTGGGCGTGCGGTGAACGCACCCATTACGGACATGGCAGACAGGCCCGTGACAGCACCTGCAGAGAGGAAAAAACGTCGGTTCATATCTTGGCTCCTTTGCAGTCAAAATGGAGCGGCGCAGAACTTCATACAAGGCACGGTTTTGCACAAGCACGTGAGAGTATTGTCACATTTCACGCAAGGTGCCCTGCGCCTCAATCGGCCAGGCTGGCGATGGCGCTGCGCCTTGCTCTTCCAGTGTCACAAGAAGCAGGCTCGCACTCGTCAGAGCTTGCACCTGTGCCTTGCCGAGTTTGAAGCTTTGCAATCCCTCTTTTTCAAGTGCGCCTATCAAAATATCCGCGTCGCCCGATTTCACCCATAGCACGAATTTTAAACCCTCGGGCACAAGCCCGCGCCAATCGACGTGCAAAACCTGACCACTTGGATCGAGCAGCGCCTGCAATTCGAAACGATGCTCTTGCGCGCTTAAACTTGCTTGCAACACAGGTGACGTTTTTGCTCCGAACCAATCAGTTTGATAAACCCCGTAAGCCAGTAACGCCGCCGCAACCCCGCCGAGCGCAAATTCCCAAAGCCGCATGCGCCTGCGCCACGGCATCCAGTTCTCGCCCCAAAGCTCGCGCCACAAAAGCTTGCCCAAAGGTGGGCTGCCCGCAAGATCATCACGCTCCACGCCCATCTGCTCATTGTGCAAAATACAGCGGTCCACCTCGCCTTGAAGCGCGGGGTTCGTTGCCATTTCTGCCTCGAACGCCTGCATTTCATCGCGGTTCAGCAAGCCGAGCGCGTATTCATTGGCTTGGCTGAAAAAATCAACTTCGGGATCAGTCTGTGTCAGGGCTTTATCCTCATTTAGCGTTCTTCGCAGCCTGCACCACGGCGCGCGCTCTGCAAAGCCCCAACGTCGCAGCGTGAATGCAGGTTTTTCCCGCTTGCTCCCCTTGTCCTTGGGAAAGATATGTTGCACCACACCAATCAACAAAAGAACGCAGTTATTTTGCCTGAGACAAGGACACGAAAACATGGCCGACGGTATGCTGGACATCGATGCGAAACCCACCGAGGACATTTCGGTCCGCGAGGTCTTTGGCCTCGACACGGATATGGTCGTTAAAGGCTTTGCAGATCGCACAGAGCGCGTGCCGGAACTGGACAGCACCTACAAATTCGATCCTGACACGACCATGGCAATTTTGGCCGGCTTCTCGCACAATCGTCGCGTGATGATCCAAGGCTATCACGGAACGGGTAAATCAACGCATATCGAACAGGTCGCAAGCCGTTTGAACTGGCCTGCGGTGCGCGTGAACCTCGACAGCCATATCAGCCGGATCGATCTGATCGGCAAGGATGCGATCAAGCTTAAAGACGGCAAGCAGGTCACCGATTTTCAGGAGGGCATTCTGCCTTGGGCCCTGCGTAACCCAACGGCGATCGTATTTGATGAATACGATGCGGGGCGTGCGGATGTGATGTTTGTGATCCAGCGTGTTCTTGAGGTGGACGGCAAACTGACCCTGCTCGATCAGAATCAGGTCATTGATCCGCATCCCTATTTCCGCATTTTTGCGACAGCCAACACCGTAGGACTTGGTGACACCACCGGGCTTTATCACGGCACGCAGCAGATCAACCAAGGCCAGATGGACCGCTGGTCGCTGGTCGCGACGCTCAATTATCTAAGCATCGACGCCGAAGCGTCGATCGTTTTGTCCAAGAACCCGCATTACAACAATGAAGCAGGGCGCAAGACCGTCAAACAGATGGTGAAAGTCGCAGACCTCACGCGTACGGCCTTCATGAACGGTGATCTATCGACCGTCATGTCGCCGCGCACCGTGATCGCTTGGGCGCAAAATGCCGAGATTTTCCGTAATGTCGGCTATGCGTTTCGCCTGTCCTTCCTCAACAAGTGCGACGAGCTCGAGCGCCAAACGGTCGCCGAATTCTACCAGCGCTGCTTTGACGAAGAACTGCCCGAAAGCGCAGCGAGCATTTCGCTCGGTTAAGGTGATCCGCGTGGTTTCCGATTTTTCTAGAAAAATCGGGCCTCCGGCGGGAGTTTAATTGGCAAGATGAAGTTGGATTGACACGTGGCGAGCAATAACGACAACCCAGCCGATCCGTTCAAGAAAGCCTTGGCCGAGGCGACAAAGGTCATGGCCAATGATCCGGACCTGTCTATCACCTATACGGTAGATCCATCTGGCGTGTCCGGCGACACAATGCGCCTGCCACAAGTCTCGCGCCGCATGACGCGCGAAGAGGTGTTGATCGCGCGCGGCACGGCTGATGCGCTGGCCATGCACCGCAAATTTCACGATGATGGCACACATTCGCGCTATGTGCCGCAAGGCGACATGGCACGCGATCTTTATGAGGCGATGGAAACGGCCCGCTGCGAGGCGATGGGCGCGCGCGACATGCCGGGCACAGCAGGTAATATCGACGCCAAGATCGGCAATGATGCCCTGCGCAAAGGGTTCGATCAGATCAAGGTCGCAGCAGACGCACCGCTGGCCACCGCCGCAGGTTATCTGATCCGTCACCTCGCCACGGGGCGGGATTTGCCGTCCGGCGCGCAGAACGTGATGAACCTATGGAAAGGCTTCATTGAAGAGCAAGCCGGCGGCACACTGGAGAACGTCGATGATCTGCTCGACGATCAGGCAGCTTTTGCCAAACTCTCGCGGAAGATTATCCAGGACCTCGGCTACGGCGACCAGCTTGGCGATGATCCCGATGATCTTGACGAGGATGCGCAAGACGATGCGGAGGAAAGCGGCGAAGAGGATCAGGACCCTGATAGCAGCGGTCAGGACGAGGACTCCGAGGAGTCCGATGAGGCCTCCCCCGAGCAGTCCCAAGAAGAGCAGCAAGACGCAGCGCAAGCCGAAGTGTCGATGGATGACTCCGCCGATCAGGAGATGGGCGAAGAGGCGGAAATGCCCGAGGGCGAAGCTCCGCTGGAACCACCCCAGCCACAGCCCATTTCTGACGCCGACCCGAATTATCAGGTCTACGCGACGCAGTTCGACGAAGAAGTGCGCGCAGAGGATTTAGCTGAACCGGTCGAGCTCGAGCGTTTGCGTGCCTATCTCGATCAGCAACTAGAGCCTTTGAAAGGCGCGGTGTCGCGCCTTGCCAACAAGCTCCAGCGCCGCTTGCAAGCGCAGCAGAACCGCTCTTGGGAGTTTGATCTCGAAGAGGGCATTCTGGACGCAGGTCGCCTTGCGCGCGTCGTCGCCAACCCGACCACGCCGCTGAGTTTCAAGGTCGAGAAAGATACCGAATTTCGCGATACCATCGTGACGCTACTACTGGACAACTCCGGCTCCATGCGAGGTCGCCCGATTTCTATTGCCGCGATTTGCGCTGACGTTCTCGCGCGCACGCTTGAGCGCTGCAATGTGAAGGTTGAGATCCTCGGTTTTACCACGCGTGCGTGGAAGGGCGGGCAATCGCGTGAAGCATGGCTGAATGCAGGGCGTGAGCAGCAGCCCGGCCGCCTGAATGATTTGCGCCACATCATCTACAAAAGCGCTGATTCCCCTTGGCGGCGCGCGCGGCCCAATTTGGGGCTGATGATGAAAGAGGGTCTGCTAAAGGAAAACATCGACGGCGAGGCGCTTGAATGGGCGCATCGCCGCATGGCGGGCCGCCCGGAAGCGCGCAAAATCCTGATGGTGATCTCCGATGGCGCGCCTGTAGATGACAGCACATTGTCGGTAAACCCCGCCAATTATCTGGAAAAACACCTGCGCGATGTGATTGCTATGGTGGAAAAGCGCCGTGCAGTCGAACTCCTCGCGATCGGCATTGGCCATGACGTGACACGTTACTATGAACGGGCCGTGACGATCACTGATGTAGAGCAGCTTGCGGGTGCGATGACAGAACAACTCGCCGCGCTCTTTGACAGCGATCCGCGTGCGCGCGCACGCGTGATGGGCATGCGCAGGGTCGTTTGACGAAGAAGGATGTGTAGGCGAGGTTTTTTTTCGCAGCAAAACCACTTAGCGCGCTGCAAAGGAGTGAGCCATGTTTCAAAGTTTCGACACCCCCAGCACCCCAGAATACGGCCCTGCCCGGCTGACGTCTTTGCGCACAGAACTTGCCCAAGAGGACCTCGACGGCTTTCTCATCCCGCGCGCGGACGCGCATCAGGGCGAGTATGTCGCGCCGCGCGACGAGCGGCTTAAGTGGCTGACCGGCTTCACCGGCTCTGCCGGATTTTGCTGTGCCCTTCGCGCAGCGACAGGTGTGTTCATCGACGGGCGCTACCGAACGCAAGTGAAATCCCAAGTCGATCTGGAGCATTTCACGCCTGTGCACTGGCCCGAAGTCTCTCTTGCCGATTGGCTGAAAGAGCGTCTTCCAAGTGGCGGCATCGTCGGTTTTGATCCCTGGCTGATGACCCAAGGCCAGCTTGAGGCGCATGAAACCGCACTGCTGGCAAGCGGTATCACTCTGCGCCCCTGCGCCAATCTGGTGGATCGCATCTGGGACGATCAACCTGAACCGCCGATGAGTCCGGCCTATGATTACCCTCTTGAATATGCAGGAAAATCATCAAGCGACAAACGAACGGAATGTGCTGGCGATCTTGCCGCACAAGGCGAGCACGCAGCCGTGATCACACTGCCCGACAGCCTGTGTTGGCTACTGAACATCCGCGGCGGTGATGTGGCCAAAACGCCGCTTGTGCAGGGCTTCGCCATTTTGCAAAGCGATGCGCGCGTGGCGTTGTTCGTCGCCCCGTCCAAGTTTGCCGCGCTCGATCCGGACCCCACGCTTCATATAGCGCCACCCGAGGGTTTTGTTCCCGCGCTCACCCGCCTCAGCGGGAAAGTGCGCTGCGACAAAACCTCCGTTCCCGTCGCCGTGATTGATGCCTTGCAAGCTGGCGACGCGCAAATCACCTACGGCAGCGAGCCTTGCGCGCTGCCCAAAGCGTGCAAGAATGCCGTTGAAATCGCAGGCACGCGCACAGCCCATATCATTGATGCCACCGCCATGTGCGAATTGCTCTGCTGGCTCGATCAGCAGCCCGCAGGCAGCGTTACCGAGATCGATGTGGTGCGCGAACTCGAGGCGCGCCGCCGCGCCACCAAAGCGCTGCAAGACATCAGCTTTGACACGATCGCCGGATCCGGCCCGAACGGCGCGATCATGCACTACCGCGTCACCCATGACAGCGCGCGTAGCTTGCAAACCGGTGATCTGTTGGTGCTCGACAGTGGCGGGCAATACCTTAATGGCACCACGGATATCACCCGCACCTGCCCCGTCGGCGACGTCGGATTAGAAGAGCGTAGCGCCTTTACCCGTGTCCTGCAGGGCATGATTGCCGTGTCGCGCATGCGCTGGCCAAAAGGCCTAGCAGGGCGCGATATCGAAGCGGTTGGCCGCATGCCGCTCTGGCTTGCGGGTCAAGACTTTGATCATGGGCTCGGGCATGGCGTCGGTCATTTCCTTGGCGTGCATGAGGGGCCGCAGCGCCTGAGCCGCGCCAGCCATGTGCCGCTTGAACCAGGCATGATCCTATCAAACGAGCCGGGATATTACCGCGAAGGGGCCTTTGGCATTCGCATCGAAAATCTGCTTGTCGTGCGCGAGGCCCCTGCGCTCGAGGGTGGCGATAGCCAGCGCGCCATGTATGATTTCGAAACCCTCACCTTTGTGCCGATCGATCGGCGCTTGATCCGCCGCGACATGCTGAGCCGCTCCGAGATCAACTGGCTCGACGCCTATCACGCAGCGTGCCGCGACAAACTTTCAAACGATCTGAGCGCCTGCGCAGAAAAATGGTTGGAGCAAGCGTGCAAGCCACTATAGTGGCTCTTCACGCTAACACGGGGCAGCGCGCGTCGGGGCCAAACTGAAAAGGACTTCACATGAGCGATATTCGCATTCGCAAGATGGACGGCACCTATGTCGTGCGCGCAGGCGGCGCGGTTTTGGGAGAAAGTAGCGCGGTGCTGGAATTGTCCGAGGACGATCGCACCCCTGCGCTCTATTTTCCGCGCGGTGATATAGCAATGGCATTTCTGGATGCTTCCGAAACAAAAACCATCTGCCCGCACAAGGGCGAGGCGTCCTATTTGTCGATTGTCACTAAAAGCAAGGTGATCAAAGATGCCGCTTGGTCCTATGAGACGCCCAACAACGATGTGGCGAGGATTGCGATGCACTTGTCTTTTGCAAAAAGCGATGAGGTTGCTGTCGAAAAGCTATAGGATTTCCAATCAGCTACGCTGATCGGACCGGCTTGGGGGCCAGCCCCCAAACACCCGAAGTTTACCTTGGAAGATGAAGCGCAAGGCCGGTGAGTTTTTATTAACTATGTTCTTCGGCGGCAGTCGCAGCGAGTGCGCGGTTATAGGCTTTGAGCGCGTCAACATGGTGCAAAGCACCCCAAAGCTCTGGAGCTTGATCTTCGCCGCCGAGCGTTACAACCGGAATAAAGCGCACGCCGGACTTATCGAAGATCGGCATGGCCGCTTCGAGCGTGGCGTTACCGTCGATATAGACACCGTCAGTTATCATTTCCCAGCATCCTTCCTCGTCGATCCCATCCTCTTTCTTGCGCATCACACTTGCGACGCGAAACATCGCGAGCAGATAGGCCTGCGGACCTGCGGCAAGGTGGATGTTGCGCCGCTCAAGCTGCGTTAAAAAGAACGAGCGATCCACAAGCCGCGAGGCGAGCGCCGTTGAGAGCGAGACAGAGACCATTACGGCAAGTCCTGTTTGCCAATCGCCTGTCAGCTCGAACACGATCAACGTCGTGGAAATCGGCGCGCCGAGCACTGCCGCCGCAACCGCCCCCATCCCGGCCAGAGCGTATAGCGTGTGCGAACCGCTGATATCGGGAAACACACTTGTCGCGATCAATCCGAACGCCAGCCCGGTCAGCGCACCGATCATCAGAGAGGGCGAAAAGATGCCGCCCCCCATGCGCCCCGCCATGGTTATCGCCACCGCCGCCACTTTGACCGTCGCGAAAACAACCGCTTCGTGCAGCAAAAGCTGCCCTGTCAGCGCCGCCGAAGTCGTTTCGTAGCCAACGCCGATGATATGGGGGAACTGGATCGCAATCAGGCCCAACATCGCCCCCGCAAGCGCAGGGCGCAGCCAATAGGGCAAACCAAGCCGGCTTTGCAGGCGCGATTCCAGATCATCGGCCCAGAACACACAGCGCATCAGCGTCACCGCCACAAGCCCACTAACGAGGCCCAAAATCAGATAGGCAGGCAGCTCGGCGTAGAACTCCAAAGGCGACGTGCCGGGCAAAGCGAACTCTGCCGTATCACCAAAAACAAGGCGGTTGATCACCGTGCCTGCCACGCTCGCAATCACAATGGGCGCGAAGGCATGCACCGCGAAATGGCGCAGCACCACTTCGAGCGCGAAAAGCGCGCCGGCGATGGGCGCATTGAAACTGGCCGATACAGCGGCCGCAACGGCGCAGCCCAGCAGATCGCGCCCCGTGATGCCATCGGCGCGAATGAGGTTACTGACCCAGCTCGAAATCATCGCCGCAATATGCACCACCGGCCCTTCGCGCCCCGTGGAGCCGCCCGTGCCGAGCGTGATCATCGACGAGAGCGCAGAGGCGATGCCCGCCTTCTTCTCCACCCGCCCGTTGTTGAGCGCAGCCCCCTCGATCACGTCAGAGACCGAGCGCACACGCCCGTCAGGGGTAAAATGGTGCAAAATGATGCCAACCGTGACGCCCCCGGCCATGGGGATCACAAGGATCAGATACCACGGCAAAGATTCTGCAAAGCTATGCAGCTTGGTGACGTCTTCGACCCCGTAAAGCGTTGTTTGCAAGAAAGAAACGCCAAAGCGGAAAGCGACGGCCGCGCAGCCCGCCGCAATGCCGATCATCAGCGCGATGAACCAGAACTGGATTTGCGAGGGGCCACGATGGCGCAAAAGTTGCCAGCCGCGCCCGAAACTTGCGCGCATGTCCTGCATCTGCGCGGCAAAAGCAGCGCGCAGTGCAGAAGCGGGGCGCGACACCGCTAGCCTGCAAGCAAGGCGCGGGCCGCACCTCGCGCTTCGTCGGTGACGCTGTCACCTGAAATCATCCGCGCGATTTCATCCACCCGTTGCGGTACATCCAGCGGCACGACCATGGACAGGGTCGCGCCGTTTTCGACGCGCTTTTCAACGCGCCAGTGATGCCCGCCAAGGGCCGCGACCTGCGGCGAGTGGGTGACGACCAACACCTGACCTCCGATCGCAAGCGCAGCAAGGCGGCGCCCTACTGCATCGGCAGTCGCGCCGCCAACACCGCGGTCGATCTCGTCAAAAATCATCGTGACGCCCTGGGTTTCCCCCGACAGGCACACTTTGAGCGCAAGCAGAAAGCGGCTTAGCTCACCGCCCGATGCGATCTTGTTCAAAGGTCCGCTTGGCGCGCCGGGGTTCGTCGCGACGGTGAAGGCGACCGCGTCCTGCCCTGCCCCACTTTGCACAGCCCTACTGACCATCGTGGTGAACACCGCGCGCTCCATCTTAAGCGGTGCAAGTTCTGCGGTGACCGCCTTGTCGAGCCGCAGGGCAGCTTTGCTACGGGCATCGCTGAGCGCATCTGCCGCGCTCACGTAGGCCGCGTCTGCCTTGGCCACATCGGCGCGCGCTTGCCCCAGTTGGGCATCCCCCGCGTCAAGCGCTTCGAGGCGCGCGCGCAGCTCGATCGCGAATGTGCCCAGCTCGTCGGGGGTCACATCATGCTTGCGCGCCAATGCGCGGATCGCGAAAAGACGCTCTTCGCAGGCCTCCAGATCGACGGGATTGAAATCAAGGTTGTCGAGGCAGGCCTCAACCCCTGCACTAGCCTCGCCCAATTCTTCAAGCGCGCGAGAGAGACCCGCGAGCGGCGCATCAAGCTGCCCCTCCGCGCGGTCGGACACACCATCAAGCCAGCGGATCGCTTCGCTGATTACGCCCTCGGCGCCTTCAAAACCAAGCATTGCGAAGGCGCGCGCAACATCGTCGCGGATTTTCTCTGCGCCCTGCATCGCGCGGCGGCGCGTATCAAGCTCGCGCTCCTCGCCGGGTTTGGGATCAAGCACGTCCAATTCTGCAACTGCATGGCGCAGGAAATCTTCCTCTTCGCGCACTGCCGCGATCGCTTTTTCCAAGGCTTGCAGAGACTTACGCGCGCCAGAGAGCGCTTTCCATGCGGCGCGCACCGCGCCATGGAGCGCGGGTCGGGCCATGAATTCATCAAGCACCGCCATATGGCCCTTGGGGTCGAGCAGGCCGCGATCATCGTGTTGACCGTGCAGTTCTACCAGCGTTTCGGAAAGTGCGCGCAGTACTTCACCCGAGCAGCGCCGGTCATTGACCCAAGCCGTCTTGCGTCCGTCGCTGCGGTTCACGCGGCGCAGGATCAGTTCGGGGCCAGCAGGCAACCCCGCCTCTTCCAGAACGGCATGTGCCGCATGGCCATCCGCTAGATCGAAAACCGCCGTGACGTCGCCCTGCTCTGCGCCGCTGCGCACCAATTCAGCGCGCCCGCGCCAACCAAGCACAAAGCCTAGCGAATCGAGCAAAATGGACTTGCCCGCCCCGGTTTCACCGGTGAGCACGTTCAAACCGGACTGGAAATGCAGCTCCAGATGGTCAATGATCAGGATATCTCGAATATCGAGCGTGCGCAGCATTTAGGTCACCCCGCGCGGACAAGCGCCGCGCATAAATTCGCTTACAGCCACTTGCCCTGCAACATCTGGCGATAGACCTTACGCAGCCAGCTATCCCCCGCTGCCTCAAGCTCGAGCCCCCGACCGGTGAGAAGTTTGAAACTGTCCTCGTACCAATCGGTGCCTTTGTAATTGTACCCCAGAATCGCGCCTGCGGTCTGTGCTTCCTGCGTCAGACCAAGCGATAGATAGGCCTCGACCAAGCGGTGCAGCGCTTCGGGCGTGTGGGTCGTGGTCTGAAAATCCTCGACAACGACGCGGAAACGGTTGATCGACGCGGTGTAGTGATCTCGCTTGAGATAATAGCGCCCGATTTCCATTTCTTTGGCCGCAAGATGATCAAAGGCCAGATCGAACTTCAAAATCGCAGAGCGCGCGTATTCACTGTCCGGATACCGCTCGATCACGGTGCGCAGACCTTGCAAGGCTTGAAAGGTCAAACCCTGATCGCGGCCTACATCTTCGATCTGATCGTAATAGCTCAGAGCCAGCAAATACTGGGCATAGGCGGCATCGTCATCAGTCGGATAAACGTCGATAAAGCGCTGCGCTGAGGCACGCGAATTTTCGTAGTCCTTGTCTTTATGATAGGCAAAGGCCTGCATGATCAGAGCGCGTTTTGCCCAGCTGGAATAGGGATATAGGCGTTCGATCTCGCCAAAGTAGAAAGCGGCATCATCATCACGCTTGCGTTCAAGCTCGAATTCGCCGCGTTGGAAAATCTGCTCGGCCGAATAGGTTTCAAGCGGAAGTTCGGCCTGCCCCCCAAGTAGGCGCGAGACGCCTCCACCTCCGCCGCTACATCCAGCCAGAGTCATGGAAACCAAGGCAGCAGCAGTCAGCGTGCGACGTGCGGTTTGGCGTTTCATGGCAGCACCTTTGATAGAACCTGTCAGAGTTTTATCTCTGTTTTCAACTTGGTCCTAGCACATAATATCGCCATGCAAAATGCCTATGACCCAAAATCTTGGGTCTCATGCAAGGTTCTTGATGTGCTTGGACTATTGTATTGCGGGAATCTCGCTGCGGGTAACGCCGGCTCCGGGCAAATGCGCATTGATACTGGCGTCACAATCCACCATTTCATAAGCAGAAGGATCGGCAAAAAGTGCGCGCAGCAAGGCATTGGTCATCGCGTGACCGGCGCGCATTCCGGTGTAGCGCCCCAGAATGGGCGCACCGGCCAAGGACAGATCGCCAAGCGCGTCGAGCATCTTGTGGCGCACGGCTTCATCCGCGTGGCGCAAACCGCCGGGGCTAAGGATGCGATCGCCATCGACAACCACAGCGTTTTCCAGCGTCCCGCCTTTGGCAAGGCCCATAGCGTGCATCGCTTCAACGTCGGAATTTCGGCAAAACGTGCGACTATCACACAGCTCGCGCACAAAGGTGCCATTGGCCATGTTAAGCGACTTTCGCTGCACACCGATCGCCGCATCTTCAAACTCGATCGCGAAATCGATCGACAGGCTGCGCGCGGGCTCGAGGCGCGCCCAGCCGTTGTCTGTCTTGACCTCGACGTCTTTCAGAATGCGCAAAGCCCAACTACCGCCGCTTTGGCGCTGCACGCCTTTGGCAAGGAGGCCGCGAACGAATTCCGCGGAACTTCCGTCCATAATCGGCACTTCTGCGCCATCAATCTCGATCAAAGCGTTGGTGATACCGCAGCCGGCAAGAGCCGCCATGATATGCTCGATCGTAGAAACGGTGGTGCCGTCAGCATTTTCAATCTTGGTACACAGAGGGGTCGGATTCACCGCGTCCCAGCGCGCAGGTACAAAGGCATCGCAGCCGCGCACATCCGTGCGGTGGAACCAGATACCATGGTTCAAGGCGGCTGGCGTCACACTCATAATCACCGGCGCGCCGGAATGAAGCCCGACACCCTTGAAGGTCACCAATGATTTAAGCGTTGTTTGCAAAAGATTGCCCCGTAAAAATCCAAGCCGCGTCTGTCGGAGCCAAGTCTATATGGCAGCAGCCCTCGACCCCAGTTCGCGCGTTAACAGTCTGGTAACGCCCAGCATGAAATGCCTCAACTCAAACTTTGTAACGGTCTGAAACATGCCCGTGCATAGGGTCGGCGGTATATTGCTCGCCACTCCTTTGGTGCAGGCTAATGTTCTGCATATAAACGAAAAAAGGGACGCCTGCCAGCGCCCCTTCTTCAACGTAGATGTAAGTGCTTTAGTTCGCTTGACGGCGCAAGAACGCTGGAATTTCGATTCTCTCCTGCTCCGGGTCCGTCTCCGCAACAGGGTGAGGTGCAGGTGCAGCATGGCCTGACTGCATCGCAGGTTGCTGGCGCTGTGCGGGCGCTTGACCGCCCTCTGCCCCGTGACCTGTCATACGGTTGATCAGTGAATTGATCCCGAAACGCGGACGTTCGCCTTCGCTCGCAGCGGTGTGCGGCGGGTGCTGTGGCTCTTGCGCGGGAGCGCGGTGAACCGCCGCCTGAAGACGCGCCATCGCTTCCGGGGATGGTGTTCCAAGGCTAGGTGCCTTTGGCGCAACATAGCTCGCTTGCTCCGGCTCGTGCAGAGCCGCAGGCTCATAGGAAGGGTGCTCGTAGGCCGGAGGCGGCAGATCTTCTGCAAGCGGTCTGCGCGCAGATTGCTGCTGGTACGCACGGTCCGCAATAAAGCTCGGGAGTTCGGGTTGGAAGCTACCCGCCTCCTCCTCGAAAATATCCTCTGCCTGCTCAGAAGCGGCCGCTTGCTGCGTGTTCATTTCTTCGAACAGGGCAGGTTCTTGCGTGGCGACTGGAGCTGCGACCTCGCGAGGCTGCTCCTCCGCCTGCTTGAGCGGCTGCGCCATAGAGCGGCGCGGCACTGGCATATCGTTGATCGCCACAGCAGCATCGATGCCTGTGGCAACAACGGAAACGCGCATCGCACCTTCCATAGCCGTATCCAGCGTGGAACCAACAATGATGTTCGCCTCTGGATCGACTTCCTCGCGGATGCGGTTCGCCGCTTCGTCGAGTTCGAACAATGTGAGGTCGTGACCGCCCGTGATATTGATCAGAACGCCCTTCGCACCGCGCAGGGAAATTTCGTCCAGCAGCGGGTTCGCAATGGCCTTCTCGGCCGCTTGAATCGCACGATCCTCGCCCGTAGCTTCGCCGGTGCCCATCATCGCCTTGCCCATCTCGTCCATGACGGCGCGCACGTCGGCGAAGTCGAGATTGATCAGGCCAGGACGTACCATCAGGTCGGTGACGCCCTTGACGCCCTGATAAAGCACATCATCCGCTAGCGAGAAAGCTTCGGTAAAGGTGGTCTTTTCATTGGCAAGGCGGAACAGGTTCTGGTTGGGAATGATGATCAGCGTGTCCACAACCTTCTGGAGGGCATCCACGCCATCCTCGGCCTGCTTCATGCGCTTTGCGCCCTCGAACTGGAAAGGTTTGGTCACAACACCGACGGTCAATACACCAAGCTCGCGCGCCGCTTGTGCGATGATCGGCGCAGCACCAGTACCGGTACCACCGCCCATTCCCGCAGTGATAAAGCACATGTGCGCCCCTGCGAGATGATCAACGATTTGCTCGATGCTTTCTTCGGCAGCGGCTGCGCCGACAGTGGCACGCGCACCTGCACCAAGACCTTCGGTGACTTTCACACCAAGCTGGACCCGGCTTTGCGACATGGACTGCTGAAGCGCCTGCGCGTCAGTATTGGCAACGACGAAATCAACGCCATCCAGCTCTTTCTCGATCATGTTATTGACGGCGTTTCCGCCAGCCCCGCCAACGCCGAACACCGTAATGCGTGGCTTCAAGTCTTCCTGTCCGGGCACCGTGAGGTTCAATGTCATGCTCTGTCCGCCTGTATCTGCTGGCCCAATTTAGGGCCTTTTTGCTTGCCTATTCCCCCCAGTGTAACCGCCCGATTCGGGATCGTCACGCAAAAAAGCGCTCAAAACCACAAAATGTGCAGGTTTTTCAGCGGATTTATGCCGCATTTAGCGAATCTGAATAGATGTAGCGGACGTGCAAGGCCATGGCGCAGGATCCGCGCCGAATTCAGCACCTTGCAGCGCGCAACCCTGCGCGCGCCTACCAGTTATCGCGAAACCATTTGATCGCCCTCTTGAAGGAGCGGCCTTGATAGTTTTCCAGCATTTCGAAGTCCCACCACTCATCCTGCGGGTGGGCCGCAAACAAGCACAGCCCCACAGCGCTGGAAAAGCCAGGACCTGTCGTCGCGCCCGGTAATCCATGTACGCGCAGCGGGCGACCAAGGCGCACTTGCTGGCCAAGAATTTTACTCGCCAACCCGTCAAGGCCGGGAATTTGGCTGCCCCCACCCGTCAAAACAATCTGCTGACTGGGCAAGTGATCAAAGCCCGCCGCATCAAGGCGCGCGCGCACGTCCTCGAGGATTTCCTCGACACGTGGCCGCATAATACCGATCAGTTCTGCACGGCTCACTTGACGGCGATCGTGATCCCAATCGCCCGTGTCTCCACCCGTATCAATCATGTCGCGATCGTCCATTCCGGTGGCAACGACTCCGCCATTCACCGTTTTGATCCGCTCTGCAGTGGTCATCGGCACTTGCAAGCCCATTGAAATATCAGAGGTGACATGATCGCCGCCCATGCGCACCGCGTCGGCGAAAATCATATGTTTCTTCATGAAAATCGACACGCTCGTAGCGCCGCCGCCCATGTCGATGCAGGCCGCGCCCAGTTCTTGTTCGTCCTCGACCAGCGCCGAAATGCCGGACACATAGGCCGACGAGGCAACACCGGCGAGTTCCAAATCACAGCGGCGCACGCAATGGGCAAGGTTCTGGATCGCAGCGCCGTCCACGGTCAGCATGTGCATGTCCGTCGTCAGCCGCTGTCCGATCTGACCGCGCGGATCCCCGAGGCCCGAGCGATGGTCCAGCGCGAAATTCACCGGCTGGGCATGTAGCACCTCGCGCCCGGGGCCAAAATCAGGCACCTCGCAAGAGGATAGAACCCGCGCTACATCCTGCTCGGACACCGTCTGATTTTCGATGTCTACCGCGCCATCGACCCCGTAGGAACGCGGCTCCGCGCCGGAGAAACACGCGATAACGTGATCTACGCGAATTTGCGCCATCTTTTGCGCCGATTGCAGCGCTGTGCGAATGGCGCGCTCGGTTTCGGACATGGCGCTGATTTCGCCGAACCGCACCCCGCGCGAGCGCGTCGTCGCTGCGCCAATCACGCGAAACCCGGTCTGCCCGGCCATTGAATTAACGCCTTCAGTTTCACTTATCTTTTCAGACCCGTCGAAGCGCAAAACAAGGCAGACGATTTTGGAGCTGCCCACATCGAGCACCGCCACGACACCGCGCTGCATCGCTGCTTTTCGCATGTTACGCATTGCGCGCTGGGAGGCATAAAGGTCATTCATTGTCTTGCACTTCCATTGCTGTCGTCTTGATGCGCCATAACTCTTTGACGGCATTCTCGTTCATTCGAATTGTCGGGCGCTGGGGCAAACGCATATCCACGCGCGCCAGATCCCGCTCCAGGACATCTTGCACCTGGTCCAGCGCGATCACGCGTTCGAGTGCGCCAATCGCACCGCTTGCGGGCAACATGATCCGCTGATCCCGGTCCAGAACCAGATCCCATCGCCGCTCGCCCATGCGCACAAGGCCTTTGACGCGCGCACCAAGGGGCGCGGCGGCGCGCATCAAGGCCTGTGCCTCTGCAACGACAAGATCTGCGCCAACCCCTGCAAGGATCGGCAACTCCGGATGATCGGAGCGCTCCAGCGCGATGCCGATGTAAACGCCTTCTGCGTCAATGCGGAACAATCCATCATGGGTGCGCCACAAGGCGGCCGTCGTACGTTCGTCCACTTTGATTCCAAGGACACCGCCCGGCTGCAAACGCACATCAACGCTGCGCACCGGATTCAGGCTTTGCACCGTCTTTTGCACATCCGACAGTTCGATATCGAACGAGCTGACGGGAAAAGCGATCGAAACAATCTCATGGATCGCGCTGGACACTTCTTCGCTCGCGCCCTCCACTTCCATCAGATTGACCATGAATTCGGGCCGCTCTTCGATACTCGAGCGCATCTGGATCAACACGTCCTGAAACGCGGCGCGGCGCTGGGTATCGGAAAAATAGACCAGACCGAGCGAGCAAGTCAGCGCAAACGGCAAGCCTACGCGCAAGGAAAAACGAAACAACGGCGTCAGCATGAGCCGCTGGAAACGGTAGGACCAGCGCGAGGGTGCGGGATCAGCTCTACGTTTGCTGGCACGGTTCAGCACACGTGCGCCCTGACCGGCTGGTCTATGTGCGCTTAGCGGTTGCATGAGGCATCCTCCACCATCCACGCGCAGAACGCAGGGAAATCCATACCGACGGCCAGCGCCTGTTCGGGCGAAAGAGAGGTCGGTGTCATACCGGGCTGCGTGTTGGTTTCAAGCAAGATCAAACCGTCAAGACCGCGGCTTTCATCCCAGCGAAAATCCGTGCGCGTCACGCCGCGGCATCCAAGCACGTCATGGGCGCGCACTGCATAGTCCATGCAGGCATCCCAGATATCGCGCGGTATATCCGCAGGCACGATATGGTGCGATCCGCCAACTGTGTATTTGGCGTCATAATCATACCAGCCCTCGGTCAGGATATCCGTCACGGTCAAGGGGCGATCATGGATCACGGTCGTGGTTAATTCTCGCCCGGGGGCGAAGGCTTCGACCATCACGAATTCGGGCATATCATCGGCGAGCTGGGGCGGGCCGTTCGCGGCCTCGTTCACCAGATAGACGCCCACCGAGGACCCCTCGTTGTTCGGCTTCACCACATAGGGCGCATCCATCACATGGCGCTCGCGCACGTCTTTTGCGGGGGCAATAACGCTTTTTACAACCGGCAGTCCCGCCGCGCGAAACACGTCCTTGGTGCGCTGCTTGTCCATCGCAAGTGCCGAAGCCAGGACGCCCGAATGGGTGTAGGGGATTTGTAACCACTCAAGCAGACCCTGAATACAGCCATCTTCGCCCCAGCGGCCATGCAGCGCGTTGAATGCGACATCCGGCGCAAGTCCGATCAGGCGGGCCGCCACATCGGCGCCCGCATCAATCTCTACAACCTTATAGCCATGTTCCCGCAAAGCTGCTGCGCATGCGCGCCCAGAGGACAAAGAAACTTCGCGTTCAGCCGAAGGTCCGCCCATCAAAACAGCCACAGTGCGGGGGTGCCTGCTCGACATTCCCAACGCGTGCCTCGAATACTAGTTAAGGGCTTTTGCCCTTTTTACCACCTGCGGGCCCCGTTTGTCGGGCTCCCTTATTTTTGCGGGACCGGTTCGCCGATCCTCAACACTTCCCAGTGTAACTCTATTGATTGTGTTTGGAAAACCTTTTTTCGCACCAATTCGCCAAGACCTTCCAAATCCGCAGCGGTTGCGCCACCGGCGTTGATCAAAAAGTTCGGATGTTTGGTGCTCATTTGCGCACCCCCAAGGGTAGCGCCGCGCATTCCAGCCGCGTCGATGACCTTCCAAGCTTTAAGGTCATGAGTATCATCCGCCTGCCCCGTCGAAGAAAATCCTGCCGGATTGCGAAACGTGGAGCCTGCTGTGCGCTCCTTGGTGGGCTGCGTTTCATCGCGCTTGCGCAGCTGCTGCTCCATTTGTTCATGAAGCGTCTCGGGATCGCCGCTTGCAGCCCTTAGCACCACTTCGGTCAGCACATAGCCCTCGGGCAGAGTGCTCTGGCGATAGGCGAACTGTAGCTCATCGGCGCCTATAAGCACCTCGTCGCCCGCGCGCGTGATCGCCGTTGCCTCAACAAAGTGATCCGCAACATAACTACCGTAGCAGCCGGCATTCATCCGCACCGCGCCGCCGATCGCACCCGGAATGGTACGCAAAAACGTCAAATCCAAACCCGCATCCGCCGCCTTGCGCGCCACATGCGAATCCAGCGCCGCCGCGCCCACGCGCAGGGTGTCGCCATGCACCTCAATATGGTTAAATCCGCGCCCCATGCGGATTACCGCACCCTTTAAACCACCATCGCGCACAATCAGGTTCGAACCAACGCCCATCGCAAACACAGGTGTGTCTAGCGGCAATGCTTTAAGAAAAGATTGAAGGTCGTCCTTATCAGCAGGCTGAAAAAACATTTCCGCAGGCCCGCCCACACGCAGCCATGTAAGATCAGCCAAAGGGCGGTCCATCGTGATTTTGCCGCGAATATGTGAAAAGTCGGTCATGGGATGCTCGTTTTTCTGGGTTTTACCACGTCTAAAGGTCAGGCTTCATTTTGAAAAGAGATCCACGACGAAAACAGCCTCGCCTCAAAACCACCCGCACAAAAACCAATAGATCATGGCCTAACGCACCAAGCTCTTAACCCACTTCACCAGATAAATAACCGGCCAGCGCAGGATACTCATTGCCGCAATCAAGACGATAAAGGCCACCCAAGGTCCGTTTTGCAACCAGACCCATCCCAGCAAAGGGATGCCCACCCCGATCAGCACATAGGCGTTGCGCCAGTGATGATCTTTGGAGGGGAACATCGCAATGACATTGGCCAGCACCAGCCAGAGCAGCGCCAGAACCAGAGAGCTGCTCATTTTGGGAGCTCTGGCCGCTCGCCGCGCGCAACCCGCCACAGGAACTGCAATGGGTTGCGAAACATCGACATGAATGCGGCCATGCCAAGGAAGAACCAGATCCAGCCATGTTGATAGCCGATGAAACCCAGTAGCAGCGGCGCTGCAAGAAGCATTATTCCCGCAGGCCAGAATTGCCGGCGGATCGGCAACATAGCGACAATAGCGGCGCAGATCACATAGATCGCACCGATCAAAAGCGAGGCGCTCATGCTTTGAGTTTTTCGGGCAATTCATTCGCCCAAGCGGAAATCGTACCTGCGCCAAGGCAGACGACCATATCGCCGGGTTGCGCTTGCTCTTTCACCAGCTTCGTCAAATCGTCCTGCGCGGTGATCGCGCGCACGTGGCGGTGGCCGTGGCGGATCAGGCCCGCGACCAGATCATCGCGCGATGCGCCCTCGATGGGCTCTTCGCCCGCGGCATAGATTTCGGTAATCGCAACCACGTCCGCCTCGTTGAAGCAGGCGCAGAAATCCTCGAAGTGGTGGTGCAATCGCGTGTAGCGGTGCGGCTGGTGGATCGCGATAATGCGACCCTCGGACGATTGACGCGCCGCTTTCAGCACGGCGGCAATCTCGGTCGGATGATGGCCGTAATCGTCGATAATAGTCACGCCGTCCACTTCGCCAACCTTGGTAAAGCGCCGGTTCACCCCGCCAAACGCAGCAAGCGCGGTGCGGATTTCATCGCCTGACATGCCAAGGTGGCGCGCCACAGCAACCGCCGACAAAGCATTGGAGACGTTGTGATCGCCAGGCATCGGCAAAGAGCAGCCCGTGATCACCTGATCCTCGTTTTGCAAATGGATGTCGAACTGCGCGACGCCGCCTTTGTAGTGTAGGCCGGTGGCGCGCACATCGGCCTGCGCGTTGAAACCATAGGTGATGACCCGCCGGTCCGTCAGCTTGCCCACAAGCGTCTGCACATCCGCGTCATCGGTGCAGCAAATCGCAACACCGTAGAAGGGGATATTTGATACAAAATCGAGGAAGCCCTTATGCAGGTTTTCCTCTGTGCCCCAATGCTCCATATGCTCGGGGTCGATGTTGGTGACGATGGCGATGGTCGCAGGCAAACGATTGAAGGTGCCATCGCTCTCGTCGGCTTCGACCACCATCCACTCGCCCTGCCCCATGCGCGCGTTAGAGCCGTAGGCGTGGATGATGCCGCCATTCACCACGGTCGGATCGAAGTTACCCGCATCGAGCAGGGTCGCCACCATTGTGGTGGTCGTCGTTTTGCCATGCGTGCCAGCCACCGCGATATTGAGTTTCAGGCGCATCAATTCCGCCAGCATTTCCGCGCGGCGCACCACGGGAAGGCCGCGCACGCGGGCCTCGTCCAGTTCAGGATTGCCCGGTTTGATCGCCGAGGAAATCACGACAACTTCTGCGCTTTCAAGATTTCCGGCTCTCTGCCCGATAAAAATATGTCCGCCCAGCTTCTCCAAGCGATCGGTGATCGGCGTCTTTTTCAAATCAGAGCCCTGCACCACATAGCCATGGTTCAGCAGCACTTCGGCAATCCCTGACATACCAATACCGCCAATGCCGACGAAATGGATCGGGCCGACATCGCCGGGCAATTTTGTGGGCGGGCTCATCGAGAGGGCTGCGTTCATGGTGAGGCCTTTCCGTTAAGTCTTGGATGCCGCAAGGTGTTCTACCAGCGCGACAAGTTGTTGTGTGGCATCGGGTTTCCCGCAGCTAAGGGCCGCCTGCGACATCATGCTTGCGCCCTGCTCGTTGCTTAACACCAGCATCAATTGCTCTGTAAGCGCGCCGGGGCTGAAGCTGGATTCCGGCATGAGGATCGCGCCGCCCGCTTCGGTCAAGCCGCGCGCATTGGCGGATTGATGATCGCTGGTGGCCGCGGCAAAGGGGATCAAAATAGAGGGGCGACCAATCACAGAAATGTCTGCGACCGAGGAAGCGCCCGCGCGGCTGATCACCAATTGCGCCTCGCTCATACGGTTGGGCACGTCATGAAAGAAGGGCTGCACATCGGCGTTGATGCCGTGCTCTGCGTAAAAGTCTGCAACGCGTTGCCCGTCCTCGTCGCGCGCTTGATGGCTAACGCGTAGATTGCGCAGCATGTCCATCGGCAATGCCGCAATCGCAGGAGGCACCACATCGGAGAGGATACGCGCGCCTTGCGAGCCGCCCATGACCAAAAGGCTCATGGGGTAGTCGCCGGGGGGAATATAGCCAGCGCCAGCGCGATCAAGCACGCTTGCGCGCACAGGATTGCCCGTGTGAATGCCCGTCACCCCTTCGGGCAGAGTGGTTGGCCAAGTGCCGCAAGCAATTGCATCGACCCGTTTGGCAAACACCTGATTGACGCGGCCCAGCACGCCGTTTTGCTCATGAAGCATCCGCGGGCAGCGCAGGATCGTGGCGGCGGCGAGTGCAGGAATGGACGGGTAGCCGCCAAAGCCGACGACCACGTCAGGCCTGTCCCCGAGCATCTTGAAGATAGAGCGGATCACACCGCCCGCAATGCGCGGGGCGACGGCCAGCTTTGCCAAAAGCCCACCGCGCGCGAAAGTTGCACTGGCGATTTGCTCGATCTCGACCGTATGGGGGAAACCGCCCGTGTAGCGCGCGCCGCGCGCATCGGTGCTCAGCTTGACGCGCCAGCCTTTGCGCAACATGCTCTCTGCCAACGCCTGCGCGGGAAACATGTGTCCACCCGTGCCCCCTGCCGCGATAACCAGTAGCGGCGTTTTATCACTCATCAGTTTCGTCCTCGAAGCAGGTCCCCGATTTGGCCCTGTGGCCGCGTGCGGGTAAAGGCCAAAAGCATACCAACCGCAATCCCCCCCGCGATTAGAGAAGAGCCACCGTAACTCACGAAGGGCAGCGTCATGCCCTTTGCAGGCAGCAAGCGCACGGCAACGCCCATATTGATCATCGCCTGAACCGCGAACATGCAGGCAAGGCCCGTGCCCGCAAGGCGAATGAACGGATCGCGCTCGCGCATCAGGCGTAAAAGCGAACGCACGATAATGCTCGCGTAGACCGCGATAATGCAGAGAACCAGAAAGAGCCCGTATTCTTCCGCCGCGACCGCAATAATGAAATCGGTATGCGCATCAGGGAGCGACCATTTGACTTCACCCTCGCCCACGCCAACGCCAAAGAAACCGCCCTCGCGGATGGCATTGGTGGCATAACCAAGCTGCGTCGTGGGATCCACGTCCGTAGACAGAAACCCGTCGATGCGGCGCGCGAAGTGATCGGAGTTGTTATAAGCGATCATACCGCCCAGCACGACCAGGCCCGCCATCCCCAAAAGCAGCAGCATTGGCGCGCCTGCAACGAAATACATCACGCCCCAGCCAAACAAAATAAGTGCCGCCTGCCCGAAATCGGGCTGCATCGCAAGAATAAGAACGATCGTCACCATGAGCATGAATGACCAAAGCCGCCCCGGAGGGCCCGCCACCTCTTGCGACGCGGCCATCATCCAAGCTGCAACAATAATGAAACCGGGCTTGAGAAATTCTGAAGGCTGCACAGAGGCGAAGCCCAACGAATACCAACGCGTCGCTCCCTTGCCGAAGTCCGTACCAAAGAAGGGTAGAAAAACCAGCGCGATGAACGCGGCAATAAAACCGAGCACGGCCAATCTGCGCACGACAACCGGGCTAAGCATCGAGGTGATCAGCATCGCGGTCAAGGCAAGCCCACCGAAAAAGGCCTGTCGCTGCACGTAGTGAAAAGGTTCGAAACCGTTCTTTGCCGCCAAGGGGGGAGACGCGGCAAGGCCAAGCAAAATCCCGATCCCGAAGAGGATGAGAATACAGGACATCGACCATCTGTCTACCGTGCGCCACCATTTCGGAAGCACCGGTTCGCCATCCCGCACGGGAAGGTTACCATACACCATCTCTGTCATAGAACACCGCTGATCGTTGCCTCAAACTCGCCCTGTTTTCCAGGATCTGGAAGTAATGTAGCGAATCAGCGATTCGATTGCCAGCGTTGTTTGCTATCCGAGCGGAATGCCGCAGAGCGGCATGCTTGATAAGCATGGCCAAAGGGCCATGCAGGGTGCCTCCGGCGGAAGTTTAAAGGGGAAGATGAAGGGGATTGAGTTTGAGCGCGTTCCAAGGCAGAGGTGCAAAATGGATTTTGATACAATAATCATAGGCGCTGGTGCCGCTGGTATGATGTGCGCAGCCCATTCGGGCGGGCGGACATTAGTGATCGATCACGCCAAAGCACCCGGGGAAAAAATTCGCATTTCTGGCGGCGGACGTTGCAATTTCACAAATTTAGGGACGACATCGGCAAATTTCATCTCGGAAAATCCGCATTTTTGCAAGTCGGCATTGAAGCGATATACGCAGTGGGACTTCCTCGATCTGATTGGAGCACACGCAATTGCGTGGCACGAGAAGACATTGGGACAGCTTTTTTGTGATGAGAGCGCCAAACAGATCATTGCGATGCTTTTGAAGGAGATGGAGCGCGCCGGAGCAGAGCTTTGGCTCAAGACATCAGCGCGCAAGATCAGCCATGACGGCGCGCGGTTTCATTTGAGTGTGGAGCGAGACGGAACGCAAGTGGCCCTGAGCGCGCGCAATCTGGTTCTGGCGAGCGGTGGCAAGTCGATCCCGAAGATGGGCGCAAGCGGCTTTGCCTATGATATCGCTCAGCAATTCGGGCTTGGCCTGGTGGAAACACGCCCTGCCCTTGTGCCGCTGACCTTTGCCGATCAGCGCTATGCACCGATTTCCGGGGTTGCTGTGCCAGCGGTGGCCTGCGCGAATGGAGTGGCGTTCGAAGAGGCCGTGCTTTTTACGCATCGCGGCCTGTCCGGTCCGGCCGTTTTGCAGGTGTCCAGCTACTGGTCTGAGGGAGAAGAAGTGGTTTTGGACCTCGACCCCAAAGGCACGCTTTTCACGCATTTGCGCAGCGCGCGCACGGAACAAGGCAAACGCGATGTGACCACGGTTTTGACGCAGGTTTTCCCTGCCCGCCTTGTGCAGCATTTGAGCGAAGAGATGGGGATCACAGGACGTATTGGTGATCAATCCGACGCGGCGCTCGAGGCGCTGTGCGCGCGCGTGCAGGGCTGGGTACAAAGGCCGACGGGAAGCGAGGGATATCGCACTGCAGAGGTCACGCTGGGCGGCGTAGATACAAACGGGCTTTCATCCAAGACTATGGAGGCGAAAACGCTAAACGGGCTTTATGTGATAGGTGAAGCAGTTGACGTAACCGGTTGGCTAGGCGGATATAATTTCCAATGGGCCTGGTCGAGCGGCTGGGCTGCCGGAACGGCGATTGCCGCCAGCACGGTTTAGATTTTCGGATCAGGGTTTTCGGTGTGGCCGTCTACCGCGATGACCTGTCCAGAGACCATTTTTGCGCCTGCGCCAGCAAGGAAGACCGCCATATTCGCGATGTCCTGCTCGGTCACGAAAGCGCCCATCGAGGTGCCCGAAGCATAGCCTGCATAGACTTGATCGCGCGTCATGCCCTTGGCCACCGCCTCGCGCTCTAGCACGCCCTCCATGCGCGGACCCTCGACAGCGCCCGGGCAGATGGCGTTGGCGCGAATTCCAAAGGGGCCAAGCTCCATCGCGAGGGTCTTCATCAAGCCGATCACCCCCCATTTGGCCGCTGCATAGGGCGCGCGATTAGGGTAGCCGTACTGGCCCGCCGTCGAGGAGGTCAGGACTATCGCGCCTCTGCCCGCCTGTTTCATCAAAGGCGCGGCATATTTTGCGCTTAGGAATGCGCCGCCAAGTGTGACGGAGAGGCAGGTGTTCCAATCGCTAAGCGCGACGTCTTCGATTTTCGCGGTTGGGCCTGCGATGCCCGCGTTGGCGCAGAGCGTATCAAGACTGTCCCAAGTCGATGCGACTTCGGCGAAAAGCGCCTGCATCTGGGCCTCGTTAGAGACATCGATTTGTGAGGTACGCCACTCTGACGGGCATGTTTCCAAGGCTGCTGCGTCCACATCCGTAACCCAGACTTGATCACCCTGTTCTGCGAAAGCGCGCGCCATGGCGCGCCCGATCCCGCTTGCGCCGCCTGTAATGAGAACGTTGCTCATTTACGGATGCCCACCGACGATCCTGCCGCATCCGGGCGCGCGAGGGCTGCATGGCCTGCGGCGATCCGGGTCAGACTAGCCTCGATTGTTGCGCTCGGCGCAGAGGGGCGACGGCTTTGAAGATCCACATGGATCAGCATGTGCTCGGCGCTGGCCAGCAGGCGCTCGCCCTCGAACATCTCGTGCCAGAGGTGCATTTTCTTGCCCTCGCCCAGTAGGACCTGTGTGCGGATTTCGATGCGTGCGCCCGCATGCACCTCGTCTATATGGCGGATATGGGTTTCGGCGGTAAAGTAGCTGCCGCCTGTCGCAATATACGCGCCGTCGCAGCCGATCATTTCCATAAAGCGGTCGGTGGCATCGCCGAAGGCTTGCAAATAGCGCGCCTCGTTCATGTGGCCGTTGTAATCGGTCCAATCGAGCGGAATGGTGCGCTGCGCTGTGGTGATGGGGGCATTCGGATCGACATCAGCGGCGCGAGCATCCATGCCGTTTTGCGTAGCCAGCACGCGATCATGGGCCTTGGCGGTGGCGCCCGCCCCCCAATCGCCGCCGCGCAGCGAGCGGATGATGCCCACGAGATTGCTGTCGCGCACGCGCTCCAGATCGCGCGGGGTCAGCGCACCGGACTGCGTATCGCATTGATCGCCCACCATTTCCACGAAGTCATCGGTGAGATCGGGAACGTCCATTAGCTTGGTCCATGGCCATTTCAGGCAAGGTCCAAACATCGCCAGCATGGCGCGCATCCCGCCCTCGCCGCCCGCAAGGTGGAAGGTCTGCATCGTGCCCATCTGCGCCCATCGCAGGCCGGGGCCGTAGGCGATTGCGGCGTCAAGTTCTTCGGCGGTGGCAACGCCATCCTTCAAGAGCCAAAGCGCCTCGCGCCAGAGCGCTTCTTGCAGGCGATCAGACAGAAAACCCTCGATCTCGACGCGGCAATGCAGCGGGTGCATGCCGATGGAGGCATAGAGCGCCTTGGCCTTTTCAATGTTGGCAGCGTCGGTCTTTGCACCGGCGACCAGTTCGACAAGGGGGAGCAGATAGACCGGATTGAACGGATGCGCGACGATCAAGCGCTCGGGGTACAGCAATTCGCTTTGCAGATCGGAGGGCATGATGCCGGAGGTGGACGACGCGATGATGCCGGTGGTGTTGGCCGCCTCAATCTCGGCATAAACCGCGTGTTTCACCTCGAGCCGCTCTGGCACAGCCTCAATGATCAGCGCACAGTCAAAAACAGCTTCTGCAATGGATTTACAATGGGTTAGCGTGCCTTCTTCAGGCAGTGCAACATCCGTGAGGCCTGGCAAAGCGCGGCGGGCGTTATCAAGCACAGCCTGCGTTTTGCGCTCGGCCTGCGGGTCCAGATCGAACACGCGCACGTCCCAGCCATTCAGCATGAACCGCGCCGCCCAGCCGCCGCCGATGACGCCGCCGCCAATGATCGCTACCTGCTTTTCCATATCTTAATCCTACTTCTGAAGAACGAATTTCAGCAACTTGATATTGCAAAGTTATTTCACTTTGGCGCGCGCTTAATCAGGCCAAGTTTATCGCGCACCGCTTGCGGGCCGATAACCCGCGCGCCCATGTTTTCGATGATCGTTACGGCGCGATCAACCAATTGTTCATTTGTTGCGAGTACACCCTTGTCGAGCCATAGATTATCTTCCAGCCCCACACGCACATTTCCACCCGCCAGGACAGACGCCGCCACATAAGCCATCTGGTTTCGCCCAAGACCAAAACCACTGAACGTCCAATCATCAGGCACATTATTCACCATCGCCATGAATGTATTAAGATCATCCGGTGCCCCCCAAGGCACGCCCATGCACAGCTGCACCAGCGCAGGGCTATCGAGCACGCCGTCCGCGACCAGTTGCTTGGCGTACCAAAGATGGCCCGTATCAAAGGCTTCAATTTCGGGCTTCACGCCCAGCTTGGTCATCATGGTGCCCATGGCGGTCAGCATGCCGGGGGTGTTGGTCATGACATAATCCGCTTCGGCAAAATTCATCGTGCCGCAATCGAGAGTGCAAATCTCGGGCAGGCATTCTGCAATATGGGCCACGCGTTCTGTGGCCCCCACCATGTCGGTGCCGGCGGCGGTCGGGAATGGTTGCTCTGAGCTGCCGAAAATGATGTCGCCGCCCATGCCAGCGGTCAGGTTCAACACAACATCGACCTCAGCGTCGCGGATACGATCCGTCACTTCGCGGTAATAAGCCAAGTCGCGCGAGGGCGCGCCGCTTTGCGGGTCGCGTACGTGGCAATGGGCGACCGCGGCCCCCGCCTTGGCCGCGGCGATCGCACTATCGGCGATTTGCTTGGGTGAACGCGGCACATGGGGGCTGCGGTCTTGGGTGCTGCCTGATCCTGTGACGGCGCATGTGATGAAAACTTCGCGGTTCATGGTGAGTGGCATAGGTCTTTCCCCTTAAGCGATTGTGCGCAGGTTGCCGTGAATTACGCGGCGGCGAAAGCAAAAAAGCAACATGCGCTTAGGCCTTGCGCGCCGCGCAGGGCAGCCATGCAGGATCACTGTCTTGTTTAGCGCTAACAGGAAGCCGATATGAAAAGAACAAGAGAGAAAAAGAAAGGACAAGGCTATAATGACCTTGATTGAAAATATGAAGTCCCGCGCCGTGAAAGCTGCGCAGTATCGCAAAACAGTTGAAGAACTTAACCGCCTGAGCCGCCATGAGGCGCTCGATCTTGATATCTACTATGGCGATATTCCGGAAATCGCGCGCAAGGCCGTTTACGGCGCTTGATCGCGGGCTTCCAATTCCAGCAACGCACGTTTGCGCCAAAGCCCTCCAGCATAGCCCGTCAGCGCACCATCCGCCCCGATCACACGGTGACAGGGGATGAGGATAGCAATCTGATTGGCCCCGTTGGCGCGTGCCACGGCGCGCGTAGCGGTGGGGTTTCCAAGCATTTTCGCCAATGCGCCGTAGCTGGTGGTTTCCCCGAAAGGCAGCCTTTGCAAAGCGCGCCAGACATCGGCTGTGAAAGCCGTGCCGTGCAGGATCAGCGCGATATCGAATTGCTTAAGACTGCCTTCAAAGTAGGCGCTTAGCTGCATCTCCAAGGCACGGGTTATGCTGGTTTGGCCAACCCCGATTGTGCCCGTTGAAGCCCCGAGTTTGCCTAGTTCCTTCGGAAGTTCCTTGCGGTCGGCAAATTCAAGCAGGTGCAAATGCGTTGCATCGCAGATCGCAACCATCGTGCCCAAAGGCGTTTCAACCGGATGGGCAAAGAGCCTGGCCGCGCCCTTTTGCGCTCCAAGCCATGCGCTCAAGGCTTTGGAAAAGGCTTGCGCGCTGGCAAAATACGGCTCGATTTTCGGAAGCGGTTCTGCACCCAGATCAAGCCCTAATTGCATCAATAGACCATCGGATGCGCACGGTGCGCCGCCGTGATCGCATCCAACGCCTCTTGTGGCAAAGTCACCTCGACAGATTCAAGGGCATGTTCAAGCTGGTCAAGCCGCGTCGCGCCGAAAATTGCAGAGGCCATAAAAGGGCGCGTGCGGCACCACGCAAGTGCCATATGCACCGGATCAAGGCCAAAGTTGCGCGCGATTTCGAGGTAGGTATCGACGGCGGGCCAAACCCGGTCTGTAACGCGCCCGCCAAGATCACCGCTCAGCGCGCGGCGCGATCCCTCTGGCACCGCCCCGCCTTGATATTTACCCGTGAGCAAACCTGTGGCGAGCGGCGAAAACGCCAGCAGGCCAACATCCTCATTCACGCTAAGTTCAGCCAGATCGGTGTCATAAAGCCGGCATAAAAGCGAATATTCGTTCTGCATCGACGCAGCGCGCGGCCCGTATCCCGCTTCCGAGAGGCGCAGCCATTCGCTCGTTCCCCAAGCACTTTCATTGCTGAGCCCGAAAGCGCGGATCTTGCCAGCATCCACCGCGGCCTGCAACGCGCCCAGCGTCTCTTGCATGTGCGCCAGCGTTTCGGCGCGGTCCTGCGTCGAGGGATCGAAGGTCCAATTCTTGCGAAACATGTAAGAGCCGCGATTGGGCCAATGAAATTGGTAAAGATCAATGTAATCCGTCTGGAGCCGCTTGAGAGAGCCGTCGATGACTTCGGGGATGCTGGCGGCCGAAATCCCAGTGCCGCCGCGAATATGATCCCAGCCATCGCCAGAGTGTTTGGTGGCGATGATCACGTCGTCGCGCCGCCGGTTTTTCGCAAGCCACGTGCCGATGTAGCGCTCGCTATCACCTTGCGTTTCCGGGCCGATGGGATTGACCGGATACATCTCGGCCGTGTCCATGAAATTGACCCCCGCCGCGAGCGCCATGTCGATCTGCGCATGGGCCTCTGCCTCGGGCGTTTGCGTGCCAAAGGTCATCGTACCGAGGCAAAGTTCAGGCACGATGATGCCTGTCCGTCCAAGCGGGTTCATTTTCATGTCTGTGCTCCGGCTTTTGTTGTCTGACTAAAGGTAGCCCTATCAGGCACTACGCTTAGACGAGGAATTCGAAGGATTCTTCCATCTGGCTATCGCAAGCCGCCAGAAAAAGCGTGGTCAGGGCCATTATAAAGAAAATTTTGAGTTTGGTCATGGGGAACTCCGAAATGTAGAGGCATATTGATATCGTAAAGTTATGCGGCGCCGCCAGCGCACGGACAAGCGATTCTGGGTCAGTTGCGCCGCACAGAGGGCACACGAGATTTGACCAGCTTGTAACGCGCTTCGGGATGGGGCGGTGCGCCGTGGGTCTTTTGCCAGAAGGCAAAGCCCCCCAGCTTGATGAAAATCGGGATGGTCAGCACGAGGCCAATCACAAAGCCCCCCGCATGCGCCCAATAGGCGACGCCCCCCAGATCGGGATCAGAGGCAACGCCGTTGCCCACCTGAAGCAGAAACCACAGGCCCAGCATGATCCAGGCGGGAATCGGCAAAATACGGAAAAACACGATCAGGATTAGCAAAATATCGACTTTGGCCTTTGGAAAAAGCAACAGATACCCACCCATGACTCCTGCGATCGCGCCCGACGCGCCAATTGTAACAACGACCGATGCAGGCTCGACGATCCACTGCGCGAGGGCGGCGAAAACGCCGCTGGTCAAGTAAAAGAGCAAGAAGCCAATATGGCCCATCTCGTCTTCCATATTGTCGCCAAAAATCCACAGGAACAACATGTTACCGGCAATGTGCATATAGCCGCCGTGCAGGAACTGCGAGGTTACCAGCGTGAACAGGCGTTCTCCATCGGTGATGAAGGCAGGAATCATGCCCCACTGTGCAAAGAACACATTCAGCGCGCGGCTCTCGCCCAAGGGCACGTTATGGGCCGCGAAAATGATCAAATTGATCGCGATCAGCGCGTAAGTGACATAGGGCATGCGCCCCGACGGGTTATGGTCGCGAATTGGTAGCATTCGGGCAGGCTGCGGTTTGCCCGCCCGAAGGTCAAGAGCGGCTTACTCGCGCGGCGCACTTTGTGCGAGCAAGGCGGTGTTGCCCCCTGCTGCTGTGGTGTCGACGCAAAGATGTTGCTCCTCAAGCACATAGCCTGCATCGGGTTGGCCGGTGATCAGCGGCAGGATCGCGCCTGTGCGCGCGGCCAGCGCTTCGCCAAGCGCGCGCGCCTCGGTCAGGCTACCCCAGTAGATCACACCTCCAATGCCCTCGATTTCGATCAAATGTTCGGGGGTGATCGCGCCGCTCGCCGCGGCAGCGCGCCCGCCAAGTTTGCGCACCGCTTCGACCTGTGCCTTCACCGCATCCTCCCCCGGCCCCATGCACAGGATCGGCGCGCGGGAATGGCGGTTGAGGCGGTTCAACTCGCCCGTCGGGCCAGGCATCACTTCACTCTGGATCGCAGGCGCGCCATCAGCGGCCTCGATCGCTGATCGCAGCCCTTTCAGCGACATGTTGCCCGCAAAGGCCCCCGCCGCGCCGCTGTGCTCGGATGCGCGAAAGCGCGTCAGATACAAAGGCCCCCCCGCTTTCGGTCCGGTGCCGGAAAGCCCCGAGCCGCCAAAGGGTTGCGAGCCGACGATCGCCCCGATCTGGTTGCGATTCACATAGATGTTGCCCGCCTTGATCCGCTCGCAGACATGCTGCACGCGATCATCAATTCGGGTTTGCAGACCAAAGGTAAGCCCGTAGCCGGTGGCATTGATGTCCGCGACGATCTTATCCAACTCGGAGGATTTGAAACGCACAATATGCAGAACGGGGCCGAAGACCTCGCGCTCCAGATCACCGATCGAGTTCACCGCGATCAAAGCGGGGGGCAGGTAGTGCCCGACTTCGGGCTGCGGCAAATCAAAGAGCAACCGCCCCTCTGCGCGCGCGCGCGCCACATAGGCGGCAATCTGTTCCTGCGCATGGGCATCGATCAGCGGGCCGACATCGGTGCGCAGCTCCCATGGGATATCCATTTTCAGCTCGCGCATGGCGCCGATCAGCATGCTTTGCATGGTGTCCGCCACATCCTCTTGCACGTAAAGACAGCGCAGCGCGGAACAGCGTTGACCAGCTGATTGAAAGGCGGATTCCACAATCGCGGTGATCGCCTGTTCAGGAAGTGCAGTGCTGTCCACGATCATCGCGTTCAGCCCGCCGGTTTCGGCCAGAAGCGGTGCGCCTGGGGCAAGATATCTAGCCATCGAGGCGCGAATGATTTGCGCGGTTTCGGTCGATCCGGTGAAGGCGACGCCGCCGATGCGCGGATCGCAGGTGAGCGCGGCACCGACGCGCCCTGCCCCGAGGATCAATTGCAGCGCCCCACGCGGCACGCCCGCCTCGTGCAAAAGGCTTGCGGCAAGATGCGCGATTAGCGGCGTTTGCTCGGCCGGTTTGGCAAGGACCGCATTGCCTGCGGCAAGGGCCGCGCTGATCTGGCCAGTGAAGATCGCAAGCGGGAAATTCCACGGGGAAATGCAGGTAAACGTGCCGATCGGCGCAGCATCCGAGGTGCGTTCGGCATAATAGCGCAGGAAATCGACCGCTTCGCGCAACTCACCGACGGCATCGAGCAAGGTCTTGCCCGCCTCGCGCGCGAGCAGTGCGAAAATCTCGCCGTAGCGCGCCTCGTAGAGATCGGCGGCGCGGTGCAAAACGGCGCGGCGTTCTTCGGGGGATGCGCTCCATTGGCGCGCCGCCTCCAGCGCCGTTTCGATCTGCGCAGGGCTGGCAAAATACGCAGTGCCAACCCGCTCGATCGGCTTGGCCGGATCGTTGATCGCCACTTCGCTCCCGACTTCGGCATCACCCGCGATCAGCGAAGTTGCCTCCCAATGGGCGACCTCGAAGGGCGCGCGCGCGACGTTGATACGGTCCAGATCGGGCGCATGATTGAGATCGAAACCAATGGAATTGACCCGCTCGGGCGCAAAAAGCTCCGGCCCCGTCGCGACCCAAGGCGCAGCCGCATTCGCCGCTTCGAAGGGATCGGATGCAATGACCTCGGGGCTGACGTCCTCGTCCACGATCTGGTTCACAAAAGAGCTGTTGGCCCCATTTTCCAGCAAGCGGCGCACGAGATAGGCCAGCAGATCGCGGTGCGCACCGACAGGCGCATAAATGCGGCAGCGCGTGGCGTGATCGGCCAGAACAATATTGTGCATCGCTTCGCCCATGCCATGCAAGCGCTGGAATTCAAAGGATGTTTTATCTCTACCCATGTGCAGAATGGCCGCGACCGTATGGGCGTTATGGGTGGCGAATTGCGGATAGATGCGATCCGTCATGCCGAGCAATTTGCGCGCACAGGCGATGTAGGACACATCCGTAACCGGTTTGGAGGTGAAGACGGGAAACCCTGTCAGCCCTTCGACCTGCGCACGTTTGACTTCGGTATCCCAATAAGCACCCTTGACGAGGCGGATCATGATGCGGCGGTCATACTGGCTGGCCAGCGCGTGCAAATGATCAATCACGAAGGGCGCGCGCGGCCCGTAGGCCTGCACGACAACGCCAAAACCGTCCCAGCCCGCAAGCGCGTTTTCCGATAGCACCGCTTCGATCACATCAAGCGAGAGCGTGAGGCGGTCCGCCTCCTCCGCGTCGATGTTGAGGCCCATACCCGCCGATTTGGCGAGCAGCGCAAGCGAGCGCAGGCGCGGCACCAATTCATCCATGACGCGGGCGCGCTGCGCCACTTCATAGCGCGGATGTAGCGCCGAAAGTTTGACGGAAATACCGGGATTGGCGCGGATATCTTCGCTGTTGCACGCCTCCGCGATGGCGGAAATCGCACGGCTGTAGGACAGATGGTAGCGGCGCGCATCCGCATCGGTTTTCGCCGCCTCGCCCAGCATATCGTATGAATAGGTGTAGCCCTTCGCCTCCATTTTGGAAGCGCGCTCCATCGCGGCGGTGATATTTTCGCCGAGCACGAACTGGCGCCCCATTTCCTTCATCGCACGGCTCACCGCCTTGCGGATCACCGGCTCGCCCAGTCGTTTTATCGCGCCGCGCAAATGGCCCACGGGACCGGGCGTGTCTTCTTGCAACACGCGCCCGGTAAGCATCAGCGCCCAAGTAGACGCATTGACCAGCGATGATGCAGAATGGCCAAGGTGCTGGCCCCAATCGGAGGGGGCGATCTTGTCCTCGATCAGCGCATCGATGGTTTCCGCGTCAGGCACGCGCAAAAGCGCTTCGGCAAGGCACATCAGCGCGACGCCCTCATCGGTGGACAGGCCATATTCCGCGAGAAACACCTCCATCAGCCCCGGGTTGTCCGCGCTGCGAATGCGCTTGATCAGATCCGCAGCCTCCGCGCTAATGCGGGCACGATCCTGCTCGCTCAGAGCGGCCAAAGCGCCAAGCGCGGCGACGCGCTGGGATGTATCTGCGTAGGTATTCGCATCGATTTCAGCAAAACGGGGGATCAATAGGGACATTTTTTCAGGCCTCACCTAAAAGGGTTTTGCCTCATATATATCAGGCTTTCCTTTCATTTTTCTTGACTTTTAGTTTTGAGCAAGAACATCTTCCCGAAAAGGGGGGATTAAGCAATGCAAACGAACCGCATGGACTTGGACAGCTTTGATCGCAAGATTCTTGGCGTGGTCGCAATTGAGGGGCGCATCAGCGTCACAGAACTGGCCACACGCATCGGCTTGTCCAAATCACCAACGCAAACGCGGCTGAAGCGCCTGGAAGAGCAAGGAATCATCAAGGGTTACCGCGCGATGCTGGACCCGATTCAACTCGGGCGCGAGCATGTGGCCTTTGTCGAAGTGCGCCTGTCCGACACGCGCGAAGCGGCGCTGACCGCGTTCAACAAGGCCGTGCGCGCCATTGCCGAGATCGAGCAGGCCCATCTGATCGCAGGCAATTACGACTATCTGCTCAAGGTGCGTGTGCATGATATGAGCGGCTATCGAAAGGTGCTCGCAGAGAAACTCTCCACCCTGCCCCATGTCGCCAACACCTCGACATATGTGGCAATGCAGGCGGTGAAAGAGGAAGGCACGGGCGCGTTCTAGCGGGTGGCGGTGGCGATGTTGGGTTGGCAGTGACTTGACAGAGCGCGGCAAAGCGCCATCCTCACAGCTATGAAACACTTGATCCTTGCCTGTCTGCTCTGCGGCGCCGCGCCGCTCGTGCAGGCCCAGTGCCCACCGCCTCAAGATCACTCCGAGCGGATGAGCGATCTGATCACCGCGATCAAGATCGCACCGGACGCACGCGCGGCGCAGATCATTTCCAACAAGATGTGGGACCTTTGGGACGACGCCCCCGACGCAGAGGCACAACGCATGCTCGATGACGGGTTGGCGCGGCGCGCAGGCCATGATTTCAATGGCGCGCTGAAGGCCTTCGAGTTGCTTGTCGCCTATTGCCCCGATTATGCAGAGGGCTACAACCAGCGCGCCTTCATCCGCTTTATCCAGCAGGACTATGCCCCAGCGCTGACCGATCTAGAGCGCGCGATCACGCTCTCCCCGACCCATATCGCCGCCATATCCGGAAAGGCGCTGACGCTGATGGGGCTAAAGCGCGATGACGAGGCGCAGACAGTGCTTCGCGAAGCATTGGCACTGAACCCCTGGCTCAAAGAGCGCCGGTTTCTGACCGGCGACGCGCCCGCCACCGAAACCGATCTCTAAGGGTGCGTTTGAGGGCTTTACACCCTGAACGATCTGCCTATTTTGCGCATCACTGGCCCGCGTGATGGAATGGTAGACATAGGGGACTTAAAATCCCTAGGCAGGAATGCCGTGCCGGTTCGAGTCCGGCCGCGGGTACCAGTGATTTAACACAGATGAGCGCATCAATCGCGCACGCCCGCAAACCGTGTTTGCCAGTCTTCGCGCTCGTCGTCGGTGATTTTGCGGAATGTCACTTCCGGCACGGTAAAACCAAGCCCAGCCGGCAATGCGCCAAGGGCGGCTGCGACATCATCGGGCCAAGTGTCATCATCGGTTTGCATTGCCGTCATCAAGGCCGCAGAGGCATCGGGGATAAACGGTTCGGACAGGACAGCGTAGAGGCGGATCAGGTTCAGTGCCATGCGGATTTGCGCCGCCGCCTGATCGGGATCAGTTTTGAAGCTGGACCACGGTGCCGCCTCTTGCAGATACTCGTTGCCAGCAGCCCAGATCGCGCGCAATTCGGAGGCGGACTTGCGCACCTCCATCGCTTCCATGTGTCCCTCGTAGGCGCGAATACGGGTGGTAAGCTCTGCGATCAACGCCTGCTCTGGCGCGCCCCATGTGCCGCCATCGGGGACCACTTCGCCAAATTTGGAGCGGCAGAACTTGGTGACGCGGCTGACGAAGTTACCCAGAACATCCGCAAGATCCTTATTCACCGAGCTTTGGAAATTCTCCCAAGTAAATTCGCTATCGCTGCTCTCTGGCGCATGGCTCAGTAGCCACCAACGCCAATAATCACTTGGCAAAATTTCCAGCGCCTGATCCATGAACACCCCGCGTCCGCGCGACGTCGAGAACTGACCGCCATCATAATTCAGGTAGTTAAAGGATTTGATGTAATCCACCAGCTTCCAAGGCTCGCCCGAGCCAAGGATCGTCACTGGAAAGCTAAGTGTATGAAACGGCACGTTATCCTTGCCCATAAACTGCGTGTAACGCACATCCTGTGCGCCCATATCGGTGCGCCACCAGCGCTGCCAATCGGCGTCAGAGAGACCCTTGGCATCGGTCCATTCATTGGCGCAGGCGATATATTCGATCGGCGCATCAAACCAGACGTAAAAGACTTTGCCCTCCATGCCGGGCCAGTCCGCGTCGCCCTTTTTCACAGGCACGCCCCAGCTCAGATCGCGTGTAATGCCACGATCTTGCAAGCCATCACCGTCATGCAGCCATTTTTTCGCAATCGACGTGGTAAGGATCGGCCAATCGTGCTTGCTCTCGATCCAATCATTTAGCTGGTCTTTCATCAGACTTTGTCGCAGATGCAGATGCTTGGTCTCACGCCGCTCCAAATCGGTCGAGCCTGAAATGGTCGAGCGCGCATCAATCAGATCAATCGGATCAAGCTGCTTGGTACAATTGTCGCATTGATCGCCGCGCGCGCTCTCGAACCCGCAATTGGGGCAAGTTCCTTCGATATAGCGGTCTGGCAAGAAACGCCCGTCGCCATTGGAATAGACCTGATTTTCAGTGACTTCCTCGATCAAGCCTTCGGCGGCAAGGCGCCCGGCAAAATGCTGCGTCAGCTTGCGGTTCTGCTCCGAGCTGGATCGCCCGAAATGATCGAACGACAGGCGAAACCCCTTGGCGATCTCGGCCTGTATTCCCCACATCTCTGCGCAGTATTCATCGACAGGTTTGCCCGCTTTGGCCGCGGCCAGTTCCGCAGGCGTGCCGTGTTCATCCGTGGCGCACAGGAACAACACCTCATTGCCGCGCGCACGCTGGAAACGGGCGAACAGATCCGCAGGCAATTGGCTGCCAACAAGATTGCCGAGGTGCTTGATACCGTTGATATAGGGAATTGCCGATGTGATGAGATGCCGAGCCATGACGCGCCTTTTAGTCTGTGCAGGCTTTTATGTAGCAGCGCCTCGCGTGCTCTGCCAGACCTCAATCCCGCTTGCGCGACTTACCCACCAACCGCCCGATCAGGAATGAGGTGCGCGGCGCATAGACATAGCGCGTTCGATCCTTGACCGTGGAGCGCATTCCCATCCGGATCAATCCGAAGATCACCAGCGCGATATGCCCGACAGCAATCATTGCAAACAACGCAGACGGTCCGTACCAGTTGATCAGATTGGACGACAACAGCGGAGATGCGATCGCGCCGAGCGCAAAGAAAAACATCAGCGCCGCCGACAATTCGACCCGCTCGTCATCCGAGGCAAAGTCATGCGCGTGGGCCGCTGCAACCGAATAGATCGGGAAAGTCGTCAAACCGAAAAACACCGCTCCCCCCATAATCATCGCCGTGCCGCCCGCCCCGATGAACGCGGTCGCGGCGCAGCTTAGAACAGCAGCCGCCGAGAGCCAAATGAGCACCCAGCGGCGGTCATATTTATCTGCAAGCCATCCGATGGGATATTGCGCCAAAGCCCCACCAAAGACGAAAGCGGCCAGAAAATAGGCAATCTGATCAGTGCGCAGCCCGACCTCCTGGCCGTAGATTGGGCCGACCATCCGGAACGATGCGCTTGAGAGCGCTGCCACGATCACCCCCGCCGCCGCCAGCGGCGAGCGCGTGACCGCCAACATGGGCCTCAAACGCGGTGCGCTCGGCGTCACGGGCTGGCTCACCGTCGTCAACGTCAGCGGCAAAAGCGCTGCACAGCACAAAAGCGCAAGCAAGTTGTACGACACATAGGACGCAGGCTCTAATACACCGATCATCAGCTGCGCCACAAGCGACGCACCCATGTCCGCGACGCGGTAAACGCCCATGGTGCGCCCGCGCGTCTCGTTGGTGACTTTGGCCTGCAACCACGCCTCGATCACCGTGTAACAGCCCGCCACGCACAGACCCGATGCAATGCGCATCACCGCCCAGGCATAGGGATCCACAACCAACATATGTGACAAAAGCCCGATGGCCCCGGCAGAGGTGAACGCGGCGAACGCACGGCTATGCCCAACGCTGCCCATCAGGCGCGGCGCCCACCAACACCCTATGAAAAAGCCAAAAAAATGCGCCGAACCAAGCAGGCCTATCTGCGATGTGGTAAACCCCAGCGCAATGCCCGAGAGCGCATCAAGCGGACCGACCCCGCCCGAAGAAAGCTGCAACAATGCCACTGACAAAAACAAGGCCGCAAAGGAGATAAGCATCCGCATAATACAGACCACCCTAACGCGCGCCTGCAGGAACACTATTGCGAATGCGGCGCCAAATGGCAGGTTTACACCCGAAAAATCCACCCTGCCCTTCTTCGGTCTAAAAATACCTCAGAGAGCGCGAGAGACAGCGTCTCTCGCATTGATCGGATCGCTTTAGCGATCCGAGACAATTCAGCTACGGATAACTTTGGAAAAGGTGCCGAAAATCGCCTCATTGGAACAGATCAATTCGCCGTCCGCCATAATATCGCCCTTGGGGTTCAAAGGTTCAATAAACCCCCCCGCTTCGCGCACGATCACGATGCCCGCCGCCATGTCCCAGGAATTGAGCTTGCGTTCCCAATAACCCTCGTAGCGGCCAGCCGCGACATAAGCCAAGTCAAGCGCAGCAGAACCAAAACGGCGCACGCCCGCAACCGCAGGCGCGAGTTTTGCAATGTCCTTAATGGTCAAAGGCAGATCTGCCCGACCACCAAACGGGATACCGGTCGCAAAAATGCTCTCGATCATGGAGTGGCGCGAAGACACGCGCAAACGCTGCTCGTTCATGAATGCGCCTGCGCCTTTTTCGGCGGCAAACAATTCGTCCTTGGACGGATCATAGATTACGCCCGCGACGATCTGGCCTTTGTGCTCCAACGCAATCGAGACGGCCCAATGCGGCAAACCGTGAAGAAAATTCGTGGTACCATCAAGCGGATCGACGATCCAGCGGCGCGTGGGGTCTGCGCCCTCATCCTCTCCGCCCTCTTCGGCAAGCCAGCCGTAGGTGGGGCGTGCCTCCATCAACTCGTCCTTGATGATCTTCTCTGCCGAAAGGTCCGCTTTGCTGACGAAGTCTCCAGCGCCTTTGCGCGAGACTTGGAGGTTTTCCACTTCGCGAAAGTCCTTGGCAAGGCTACGTCCGGCCTTGCGCGCCGCTTTGATCATCACGTTTAGATTTGCGCTGCCTTGCATGGCGTTCCGGTCCTTGAAATTTAGATGGGTCAGGCGCGCGGTATAGGCAGGGGCGCGCCATTTGCCAAGCGCTTAAGCGTTTTGCAATCTCGCGCTCTCGATCTTTGCGAGGCGGATCAGGTCAATCATATAGGGCTTGGTAATATCCTCGACCCGAGTAGCAGCAAAAAGCTGACGGGTGAGGCCATCTTCGGTCAGGGGGCGCGTGACGTAGTCTGAGGAATATTTGACCTCGCGCACGACCCAGTCAGGCAGCACCGAAATGCCGCGATTGGATGCGACGAGCAGCAGAATGACAGCGGTCAATTCCACTTGACGAATACTGGCCGGCTCGACCTTGGCGGGGGTCAAAAGCTGGCTGAAAATATCAAGCCGCGCGCGATCGACAGGGTATGTAATAAGCGTCTGCCCTCTGAAATCTACCGCGTCTATAAAGGGTTTCGTGGCAAGGGGGTGCTGCGCGGAGGCGACGAAAACCGGCGCATAATCAAATAGATGAGTGAACTGCACGCCCTTCATTGTCTCGGGGTCAGAGCTGACAACCAGATCAACTTCTTCCTTTTGCAGCGCGGGCAGCGCATCGAAGGCAAGGCCGGGGCGTATGTCCACATCAACGTCGGGCCAGAGTTTGCGAAACCCCTCCAGCACAGGAAACAGCCACTCGAAACAGGCGTGGCATTCGATCGCGATGTGAAGCCGCCCCGAACTGCCCGAGCGCAGCCCGGTGAACTCGTCCTGTAGCGCTTCGATCTCCGGCAAAATCTTCTCAGCCAGCCGCAACAGGCGAAACCCCGCTGGCGAGAGTTTCATCGGCTTGGAGCGGCGCACGAACAATTCGACCCCGGCTTGATCTTCAAGTCCTTTGATCTGATGACTAAGCGCGCTTTGGGTGATGTGTAGTTGCTCGGCGGCCTTGGCCAGCCCACCATTGTCGTGAATCGCTTTGATCGTGCGCAGGTGGCGGAACTCGATATGCAAAATCAATGATCCTCATAATGGTGTTGAATGTTATGAAGTTGTCTCACAGCCGCGCAGATGCGACAAGAATGAAATTCATAAAGAAAGCCACAATCATGAACGCGCCGACAGTTTCTTTCGAGTTCTTCCCTCCGCAAAACCTGGAGGCGTCATTTCGGCTTTGGGACACGGTGCAGACGCTGGCGCCGCTCGATCCCTCCTTTGTCTCCGTCACATACGGCGCGGGCGGCACCACGCGCGATCTGACCCGCGATGCGGTGGCGACTTTGCATAAATCAAGCGGCCTCAATGTGGCCGCGCATCTGACCTGCGTCAACGCAACGCGAGAGGAAACACTGGCCATCGCACGCGATTTCGCCGAAGCTGGCGTGCGTGAAATCGTGGCTTTGCGCGGCGATGCGCCCAAAGGTCAAGACAGGTTCACCGCTATGGCGGGCGGTTTTGCCAACTCGCTCGAGTTGATTGAAGCACTTGCGGCTACGGGCGATTTCAAAATTCGCGTTGGTGCTTATCCTGATCGCCACCCCGAAGCGGCGAGTGCGCGCGCAGATATCGACTGGCTCAAGGCCAAGTTAGATGCGGGTGCATCCGAGGCGATTACGCAGTTTTTCTTTGAAGCGGACACATTTTTCCGCTTTCGCGACGACTGCGCAGCGGCTGGTATCACGGCACCGATTATTCCGGGTATCCTGCCGATTGAAAGCTGGAAAGGAACACGTAACTTTGCCAAGCGCTGCGGAACGAAAGTTCCAGCCTGGATGGAAGACGCCTTTGACAAAGCCGAACGTGACGGACGCAGTGATCTGCTTGCAACAGCAATCTGCACAGAGCTGTGCTCCGAATTGATGGACGGCGGTGCCCCAGCTCTGCATTTCTACACGCTCAACCGCCCCGAGCTGACGCGCGATGTGTGCCATGCGCTAGGCGTGACGCCCAAGCTGGAATTGCAAAACGTCGCGTAACTGCGATTGCAGGCAAAGACTGCTCCTTCTAGCCTAAGCGACAAGAGGAGAGCCGCCCATGTTTTATGCCCAAAGCCCTGACGATCTTTTGTCCCTTGCTGACGTGCTTGGCCTGTCCGGTCTGGACTTCATGCAAGGGATTTTGGAGGGGCGTCACCCCGCCCCTCCCATCGGGAAAACGCTTAATTACAAGCTAAATGCGGTTGAGGAAGGGCGCACCGTGTTTCGCGGCGCGCCATTGTTTGATCATTGCAACCCCATGGGCACGGTGCATGGCGGCTGGTACGGAACGCTTCTCGATAGTGCCATGGCCTGCGCGGTGATGACCAAAGTTCCCAAGGGCAGCGTCTATACCACCCTAGAATACAAGATAAATATCTTGCGGCCGATCCCTTTGGGCCAAGAGATTGATGCGATTGGCATGACAGATCACACAGGGCGCTCAACGGGGATTGCACATGGCGAGATCAGAGGCGTTGAAGATGGCAAGCTCTACGCCACAGGCTCCACCACTTGCATTATCATGACCCCGAAGGATTAAGCGCTGCGCGCTTTGCTTAGTCGTTGCTTCAGACGCGCGGCAATGCCTGCACGCGGCGGCGATGGCGGCTGGCGTTGCTCACGCGCGTGAACAGAGTGGTGCAGCCGCTCGCAAGTGCCGCAAGCGATATCGCGGCGGCGACGGATCAGGAACAATTTGCCAAAACCACGCCATGTGCTGACCGATGCCGCACGCGGGTTTTGCTCATAGCGCACACGCCAGTTGTCAGGCAGATGCAGCCCGCAGCTCTCCATCCGCTCCAGCATCCAGACCAGCGGGATATTGGCCAGCGGGCGCGCAGCCTCGAACCCACCGAGTTGCCCGCCGACATCGCCGTGCGTGCCGGGGAACCAGACCTGTTCAATACGTCCCTGCCAATCTTCAGGGCAGGTCCAGAGCACAGGAGAATAAGTGTTGCGCGTCTCGTCGCGCGCCAGCGCATGAAAGCCATGGCGGATCGAGCGGCCAAGATCATGGTTATGAAAATCGTGCTTCGGCGCGCTCCAGCGCCACAGGACAGGCAGCCCATTGCCCAGCGCCTTAACCGTATCCCAAACACCGACCATTTCGATCGGGGCCTCGTCGTGGCAGTGTTCCTGCGCAAAGTGGGTTAGGCCAGCATCATCATGCCAGCTTTCGTAAATGCGGTAAATTGTACGGATATTACGTTCTTCGGAATGTTCGGATTTCAATAGGCCAACACGGTCGATCACCCCTGCTAGCGAGCGCGCGGCAAAGGCACCGCGCGAATAGCCTAGCAGAAAAATACGATCGCCCGGGCGATAGCGCGAGGCGAGAAATCCGTATGCACGGCGGATCTGGCGATTGATCCCTCGCCCCATCATCACATCAGGCGCAGAGCGCAAGCCGCGCCATTGTACACCCGCCTCATAATAAAGCGACAGATCGGGCGAGGCTTCGCTAAGCAGCTTATAGGTGCGCCCCGCGTTGGTTTCCTGCCCCTCGTCCAGCGAGGACATGGTGCCATCAAGAATCACCACATGGGTCTGCGCCGCGCGCGCAGTTGAGCGCGGACTTTGACGGCGACGGCGCAGTGCGCCCGAAAGCCAAAGGGATATGCGCTTACTCAGACGCAAGTTTACCCGCCTTTAACATTTGCCACATACGATGCGGCGTGAAGGGCATATCGACTGTTTCGATACCAAGGGGCGCAACCGCGTCCTGCACAGCATTGGCAATCGCGGCAAGCGCACCGACTGTACCCGCTTCGCCGCAGCCTTTCATCCCCATGGGGTTGGTTTTGGTCGGCACCGCTTCTGTTGCAAAGGAAATCATCGGCAGATCATCGGCGCGCGGCATCGCGTAGTCCATAAAACTTGCCGTGAGCAGCTGGCCATCCTCGTCATAAACAACCCGCTCAGTCAGCGCTTGGCCAAGGCCCTGAGCAACGCCGCCATGGACCTGCCCCGCGACTAGCATAGGATTGATAAGGTTGCCAAAGTCATCAACGACTGTGTAGCGATCAACCACTGTTACGCCCGTGGCGGGGTCAATCTCTACTTCAGCCACATGGGCGCCATTGGGGAAGGATCGTGCGTCCAGCGTGATGCGCGCTTCATGGGACAGCAGATCCGTGCGCCCCTCAGCGCGTGCAAGCTCTGCCACTTCTACCATCGTGTAGCTCTCGTTAGAACCATCTGCTCTAAAGGCCTCGTCATCAAACATGACACTCTCCTCACTCACGCCCATCTTATCCGCTAAGAATGGCGTAAATTGGGCGATCATCGCTTCGACCGTAGCAAGCGTTGCAGTGTTCTGCACCGTTACAGAGCGCGAACCACCCGTGCCACCTCCCGTGGGGATGCGATCACTGTCACCCTGAATGACATCAATTTTATTCAAAGCGATGCCGGATTGATCCGACAGGAACTGCGCATAGACCGTTTCATGGCCCTGCCCGTTACTTTGAGTGCCGACATATATGCTCACACGGTCCTCGCTTTCGAAAAACACAACTTTGGCGGTTTCCGAAGGATCACCCAAAATGCTTTCGATATAGTAACAAAGCCCCATTCCGCGCAGCATACCGTTTGCAGCGCTCGCGTTGCGCCGGTTCTCGTAGCCCGCATGATCGGCGCGGGTTTGTGCAACGCCGAGCACACGATCGAACTCTCCGATGTCATAGGTCACATCAGCGGCAGTGGTGTAGGGAAAGGCCTCCGGCGCAATAAAGTTACGGCGGCGCAGCGCCCATGGGTCAACACCCAGCGCGCGCGCTGCGTAATCCATCGAGCGTTCCAGCACATAGATTGCTTCTGGGCGGCCCGCGCCGCGATACGCATCGACCTGCGTGGTGTTGGTGAACACGCCCTCCACGTGCAGATAGACTGCTTGCACGTCATAACAGCCCGTCAGAACCTTAGAGAACAGATCGGTCTGGATCGGCTGCGCGAATTGCGAGTTATACGCACCCATATTTGCGATAGAGTGGACCTTGTAGGCCACCAACTTGTGATCTGCGTCAAACCCCATTTCGACGCGGCTGCACAGATCGCGGCCCGCATTATCCGATAGCATCGCCTCGGTGCGCTCCGACATCCAGCGCACCGGCTTATCCAGCGCGCGTGCAGCAGCGGCGCAGATGGCATATTCAGGATACATCATCGCCTTCATCCCGAAACCGCCGCCCGTGTCGGGGTTTGTGACGCGGATATCTTCAGGGTCGACATTCAGATGCTTGGCAAGCTGCGCTTTTGGTGCCCAGACCCCCTGCCCGTTGATCGCGACATGCACGCGGCCGTCCTCGATTTCAGCATAGCAACCGCGCGGCTCCATCGAGTTGACGATGATCCGGTTGTCCTCGATCTCGCAGGAAATGCGGTGCGCCGCGCTGGCGATCGCGCTCTCGAAGGCGTCCTCATCCCCAAGGTCCCAGTCAAAGGCGCGGTTCTCCGGGGCCGCTTCGTGCAAGGCCTCGCCGCCAAAGGACAGGCCAAGATGCGCAGGCAGGTCGGTGTAGTCAAACTCGATCAACTCGGCGGCGTCTTTGGCCTGAAGATAAGTGTCGGCGAAAATCATCGCGACCGGTTCGCCAACAAAGCGCACGTGATCCTTGGCCAGCAGAGGGCGCATGGGCGCAGCGGCGCGGCTGCCATCACGATTTTTCAGCACGCTCGCCTGCATTTTGAGCGTAACGCCCAGCGCTTCAAGATCACGCGCTGTGACAACCATTTGAACGCCCTCAGCGGCGCGCGCGTCATCGACATTCAGCCCGTCAATGACGCCATGGGCGACGGGTGAGCGAAATACATAGCCGAACAGCGCATCTTTGGGCGCGATATCATCGACATAACGCCCCGCGCCGGTCAGAAACCGCATATCCTCGGTCCGCTTTACCGGCTGACTTTTTCCAAATTTTTCCATGCTGAGGCGCCCCTTATTGAAGGGGTCAACTTAGCCTGCGCGCGGCCAGTGTCCAGAGGCCTGCATCGCGCCGCTTTCGAGCACGCGGGTGGTGCCGTACCCGTTGAACTGCGTGGTGAGCGAGAGCGAGTAAGCGCCTGCCCCGTCAAGGATCAGATAATCGCCGTCGGTGACGGTGTTCGGCACCGCCACCTCTTCGGGAATACGGTCCAGCGAATCGCAGGTGGGGCCAAAAATAATGGCGCGGGAGGTCGGGCCTGCTTTGACTTTGCCATCGCTGCCGATCCATCGCAGGCGCGTGCCTAGCCCGATATCGCGCGCTTCCGCCAATGCGCCGTAAACACCATCATTGAGGAAGAGCGCGCCGTCCGTGCTGCGCCGCCATTTCACGCGCAGCGCCAGTGTATAAGCCTGTGCCACCATGGCGCGGCCCGGCTCGCAGACCAACGCTGGTGCATCCTCGCCAAAGGCCTCTGCGGCGGCGTCATGGACCGCGTCGAACACCTGCTCCAGATCAGGGGCGCAGCTCGCGCGCTGGATCGGGAAACCGCCCCCGACGTTCAAGCGCGCGAGGGTCACGCCCGCGCGCTTGGCTATCTGCGCACATTCTGTGACATATCCCGCCCAAGCCGAAGGATCTTCGCATTGCGTTCCCGGGTGAAAGGTCATGGATGTACGCAAGCCCCGCGCCGCGACCACGCGCAGTAAATCTTCAGCATCTTGCGGGCACGCGCCAAACTTGGCACCGAAATCATAGGTTGCTCCCTTGATGGGCAAATGCAGGCGCACCGAAATCTCTGTGTCCGCGTCCAATGCCCCCAGTCGATACAGGCTATCAAGGCAATCCACCGAGAACGAGCGCACGCCGAGCGCCTTGGCCGCCGCCACCTCATCGTGCGAGCGCACGGGATTGTTGTAGTGCAAAATTGCCGCTGGCGCGCAGGCCCGTACGCGGTGCATTTCAGGCACGGAAGCTACATCGAACGTATGCAGCCCCGCCTCGATCAAGCCGCGCAGCACCGCGTCGCTGTCATTGGCCTTGACCGCGTAGGTCACCAGCCCGTTGAACCCCGCCTGAAACCGCTTGGCCGTTTGCTGCAACGCACTTTGCGAGAACACGTAGAACGGCACATCGGGCGCTTCGATCGCAAGGTAGTTTTCAAGCACGAAGCCTGTGTCTTGGCGAATGCGGGCATGGATCATCGGGCAAACCTGTTATTGTCGTTCATCCTAGGCTGACCTAGAAAACGCTCGATATCTTACGGCAATTTGGGCATAATCGGGTAAACTTAGGGCAATACGACGAAACTATGCAACAATTTGACGATACCGACACCCGCCTTCTGTCCCTGCTGCGCAGCAATGCGCGCAGGCCCGTCTCCTCGCTCGCCAGCGAACTCGGGATCGCGCGCACCACAGTGCAGGCGCGCCTTGAACGTTTGGAACGTAGTGGAGCGATCAAAGGATATACCCTGCGCGAGGGGGCGCAATCCCAAGCGCTGATCCGCGCAACGGCGCTCGTCTCCATCGAGCCGCGCAGCGGGCCTAACGTGCTTGCTTTGCTAAAACGCTTGTCACAGGTGGAGCGCGTGCACACCGTCTCAGGCCGCTTCGATATGATCGTGCAGATCGCAGCGAAGGACACCGAAACGCTAGACGCTGCGCTGGACGAAATCGGTGCGACGCGCGGCGTGCTCAGCTCGGAAAGCCTGATTCATCTCAGCACCAAGATCGAGCGCGCTCCGCTTTAACGCAGGATTGGTGCGCGGCCCTTCCCCTTGCCACGCGCATTCGATATCAGAGCGGCAACTCAAGAATTTGATGCAAGGGGGCCGATCCCATGGCCATGGAAAAGAACTTCGACGCGAGCAGTGCTGAAACCCGTCTGTATGACGCTTGGGAAAAGGCGGGCTGTTTCAAGGCGGGCGCGAATGCCAAGCCGGAGGCCTCCACCTTTTGCATCATGATCCCGCCCCCGAATGTCACAGGTGTGCTCCACATCGGCCATGCGTTCAACAACACGCTGCAGGATATTCTGATCCGCTGGAAGCGCATGCAGGGATTCGACACGCTCTGGCAGCCCGGCACCGATCACGCAGGCATCGCCACGCAAATGGTTGTGGAGCGCAAGCTGGCCGAAACAGGCCAGCCAAGCCGCGTCGAGATGGGTCGTGAGAAGTTTCTAGAGAAGGTCTGGGAGTGGAAGGCCGAGAGCGGCGGCACGATTATAAACCAACTCAAGCGTCTTGGCGCGAGTTGCGATTGGGATCGCGAAGCCTTCACCATGTCTGGTGCCCCAGGTGCGCCCGAAGGCGAGGAAGGCAATTTCCATGATGCAGTGATCAAAGTCTTCGTCGAGATGTACAACAAGGGCCTGATCTATCGCGGCAAGCGTTTGGTGAACTGGGATCCGCATTTCGAGACTGCGATTTCCGATCTTGAGGTCGAGAATATCGAGGTTGCAGGGCACATGTGGCACTTTAAGTACCCTTTGGCGAATGGTGCGACATATGAGTTTATTGAGCAAGATGAAGACGGGAACGTCACGCTGCGTGAGACGCGTGATTACATTTCCATAGCGACCACGCGGCCCGAGACGATGCTGGGCGACGGCGCGGTTGCGGTGCATCCCTCGGACGAGCGGTACGCCCCGATTGTCGGGATGCTGTGCGAGATTCCGGTGGGTCCGAAAGAGCATCGCCGCTTGATCCCGATCATCACGGACGAATACCCTGACAAGGATTTTGGATCAGGTGCGGTGAAAATCACTGGTGCGCATGATTTCAACGACTACCAAGTCGCCAAGCGGGGCGGCATTCCCATGTATAACCTCATGGACACCAAGGCCGCGATGCGCAGCGACGGCAAGCCATATGCCGAGGAAGCTGCGATTGCCCAAGCGATTGCCAATGGCGCGCAAGAGTTCGACGAGGCGATGATCGCCGCGATGAACCTTGTTCCCGATGAATACCGCGGCATGGATCGGTTCGAGGCGCGCAAAAAGGTTGTCGCGGATATTTCTGCCGAGGGTCTTGCTGTGATGGTCGACGTCACGCGCACCGTGAAGGATGAAGACGGCGTTGAGAGCGATGTGACCGAAACGGTTCCCTATGTGGAAGCTAAGCCGATCATGCAGCCGTTTGGCGATCGCTCTAAGGTGGTGATCGAGCCGATGCTGACCGATCAATGGTTTGTTGAGACCTCCAAGATTGTTGAGCCTGCTCTGGAAGCTGTGCGCTCTGGCGCGACGAAGATCATGCCCGAGAGTGATAAGAAGGTGTATTTCCACTGGTTGGAGAATATCGAGCCTTGGTGCATTTCCCGTCAGCTTTGGTGGGGGCATCAGGTGCCGGTTTGGTATGGGCCTAGCCTAAATGAATTAAACTCTTCTTCATCTGAGAAACCTATTTTCGAACCAATGGCGTTCTGTGGCTCCTCATTTGATCAAGTTTCAGAAATTGCTGGTGAATATTATGGAGCCGATGTCGAGATTAGGGATCATCCACAGGATGGCGGCACCATGCAATATGGCTCGGGTCGCTCGGGAGGAAAACTGCAGTTCGTTTCGTTGCGCCGCGACCCCGACGTTCTCGACACATGGTTCTCCTCTGGCCTCTGGCCTATCGGCACACTCGGCTGGCCTGAGCAGACGGATGAGCTGAGCAAATACTTCCCGACCTCAACCCTGATTACAGGCCAAGACATCCTATTCTTCTGGGTCGCGCGGATGATGATGATGCAGCTTGCCGTCGTGGATGAAGTGCCGTTCGACACGGTTTACCTCCACGGCCTCGTGCGCGATGCCAAGGGCAAGAAAATGTCCAAATCCACGGGCAATGTGGTGGATCCGCTTGAAATAATTGACGAATATGGCGCGGATGCGCTGCGCTTCACCAATGCGTCGATGGCCTCGCTCGGCGGCGTTCTCAAACTCGACACCAAACGCATCGAGGGCTATCGCAATTTCGTCACCAAACTCTGGAACGCAGGCACATATGGAGATTTCAAAGGCACGTTCGAGGTTCCACATACGGACGGCGTGCCTGAAACCGCCCTGCCCCTGAACAAATGGATCAAAGGCGAGATCGCCAAGACCCGCGAGACCGTGGACGCGGCGCTGGAAACCTATCGTTTCAACGATGCGGCCAACACGCTTTATAGCTTTGTGTGGAACACCTTTTGCTCGCAATATTTGGAGTTCACCAAGCCTGTTCTGGACGGGAACGACGCGGCAGCAGCAGCGGAAACAAAAGCCACGTTCGCATGGGCGCTGGATCAATGTTTGATCCTCTTGCACCCGATCATGCCATTTGTGACCGAAGAAATCTGGGGCCTCAAAGCACGGCCCACAATGCTCGTTCACGCCCCTTGGCCGACCTACACGGCGGCGGAGCTGGTGGATACGCAGGCGGACGCAGACCTGTCATGGACCGTTGCGATGATCGAGAGCATCCGCTCTGCGCGCGCGCAAATGAATATTCCCGCAGGCTCGTTTATTCCATTGGTTGTCAAAGGGATGGACGGGGCGACACAAAGCACGTGGGACCAGAACGAGGCGTTGGTCAAACGCTTTGCGCGCATTGAAAGTCTAAGCCATGTGGACGATCTACCGAAAGGCACTGTTGCTTTGGCGGTGTCTGGCGGCACGTTCGGACTGCCCCTGGAAGGCGTGATTGATGTGGACGCGGAAAAGGCACGGCTGGAGAAGACACTGGGCAAACTGGCTAAGGAATTGGGTGGCCTTCGCGGCCGTTTGAACAACCCCAAGTTCGCCGCAAGCGCCCCTGCCGAAGTACTTGCCGAGACGCGCGCCAATCTGGGACTGCGCGAGGACGAAGAGGCCAAGCTGAACGAGGCGCTCGCGCGGCTTGCTGAAATCGGATGAAGGATGAGGGCACCAGATTTTCAAGAAAATCTGGGCCTTCGATTTTTTGCGAAAAACCGCGCTACCCGAACTTGGGGGCGCGTTTTTGGATATTTGCCATCACCGCTTCCATCTGATCGGGCTTGCCGATCAGCGTGGCCTGCGCGCGCGATTCCTCTAGCAAGGCCGCGTCGGGCGCGTTTTGAAGCGCATATGTCACGAGGGCTTTGCCTGCACGTATGGCGGACGGGCTTTTGCTAGCGATGAGCCTTGCCAGTTCCCGCGCGCGTTCGAGCGGCGTGTCCGTGATTTCTGTGACGAGGCCGTAAGTCTGTGCCTCTGCTCCCGTAAATTCCTCGCCTGTATAGGTCAACCGGCGCAGCACGTCCGCGCGCATGAGCGCGGGCCAGAGCACCATGCCGCCCATGTCCGGCACAAGGCCCCATTTCATTTCCAGGATCGACATGCGCGTATCGGGCGCTGCGATGCGAATATCCGCGCCAGAAGCGATTTGCAGACCCGCGCCGAAACAAACGCCATGCAGCGCTGCAATTACAGGCATTTCCAACTGTTGCCAGATCATGCTGACGTGTTGGTAATCATTGGATGGGCCATGGGTGCGCGGCATCATGATGTCCATGGGATCGCCGCTGGCAAGCGCTGCAAAACTGGCCACATCAAGGCCCGCACAGAACGCATCACCTTGCCCCGAAAGCACAACAGCGCGCACATCAAGGTTGCCGCGCAGCGCTTCGCCCGCTGTGATGAGGCTCGTGAGCATATCAGGATCAACCGCGTTCATTTTATCGCCGCGCGAAAGTTCGACGTGGGCGACGTGATCGGTGATGGTCGTGGTGACGCGCGACATGGGCTGGCTCCTGTAATTTTCGCCATAGCTACCCTCGGGAGCTTGGCAAAGAAAAGCGAAACGTCAGGGCACAGAAGCAATCCACGCCTAAGGCACGAGTTTATCCACGGCCCGCATCATCCCCAGTGATTTGTCATAGACCAACGTCAAAATGCGCCGTCCACCGGTCTTGGCGGCAATCTGCGGCAACGCGCGTACAGAACCAGCGGCGATCGCGCTGGCGATAAATCCTCTACGGGTCAGCTTCATGGCTTATCCCTCCAGTTGCGAGTGAATCTCATGTGGGCACAGCCACGTGCGATTTCAACCTTGCCCCCTTTTCGCGCAGGCTCTACCCATTCGCCCATGACACATCCCCGCTATACCGCCCTCGCCCAGACTTTGCCTGCCGCCGTGCCCTTCATCGGCCCCGAAGCGCAGGAACGCAGCCGCGGCGCGCCCTTCAAAGCCCGCCTTGGGGCCAATGAAAACGGCTTTGGTCCTTCGCCCTTGGTTCTTGAAACAATCAAGGCCCACGCACATGAAGCGTGGATGTACGGCGAACCCGAAAGCTATGATCTGCGCACAGCCCTTGCCGCCCATCATGGGATCGGCGTGCAAAATATCGTTGTAGGTGAAGGTATTGACGGTTTGCTTGGCTACCTCGCTCGGCTTGTGATCGAGCAGGGCGACTGCGTCGTCACCTCCGAGGGGGCGTATCCCACGTTCAACTATCATGTAGCCGGTTTTGGCGGTGTGCTTCAAAAAGTGCCCTACAAGAATGATCACGAGGACCCCGATGCGCTGCTGGCAAAAGCGCACGAAACGGGCGCAAAGCTGATCTATCTTGCCAATCCCGACAACCCGATGGGGACCTGGCACGAGGGCCGCGTGATCGAGCAGATGGCGGCAAACCTGCCAGAGGGCTGCCTATTGGTGCTGGACGAAGCCTATGTTGATCTCGCGCCCGAAAGCACCGCTGCCGAGCTGCCCATAGACCACCCCGGTGTGATCCGCATGCGCACGTTTTCAAAGGGCTATGGCCTTGCAGGCATGCGCGTGGGCTATGCCATGGGCGCACCCGATCTGATCCGCGCCTTCGAAAAAATCCGCAATCATTTCGGCATGAACCGCCTTGCCCAGATCGCCGCGCTGGCGGCGCTGAAGGATCAAGCCGGCCTGCGCAACATTCAGGCGCAGGTGGAGCGGTCTAAACAGCACATAGCCGCAATTGCACAGGAAAACGGGCTAAGCGCCCTGCCCTCGGCCTCCAATTTCGTCGCGGTAGATTGCGGCAAGGATGGTACCTTCGCGCGCGCGGTTCTCGCAAGCCTGATTGCGCAGGGCATCTTTGTGCGCATGCCCTTCGCTGCGCCGCAAGATCGCTGCGTTCGCATCAGCTGCGGACCTGAGGCAGAAATGGACCTTGTCGCAAACGCCCTGCCTGTCGCGCTGCAAAGCGCGGGCAACACCTGACGCAGCACAGATTAGCCGCGCCTAAATCGAGAGTGCCTTCGCCGCGCCGTCAAGCGCGCCGCCCCCGAAGGGAATATCGAGCGCTTCGAACCCCGCCTGCATGCTGGCCAGCGTGCCAAGCACCATATGCGCGTTCACATGCCCCATGTGACCTATACGCAGAAACCCCTCGCCCAAGGGATCATCCGGCTCGGACATGCCAAGACCGATGCCCAGCGTGACGCCTGCCTCATGCTCGCTCCAGCGGCGCAAGCTCTTGCCGTGCGGCGTGCCAAGGCGCAGCGCCGTCACCGCACAGGAGCGATGCGCGCGATCCGCCACATTCAATGTCAAAGGACCGCCTTGCCCCCAAGCCTCGCAGGCTGCCCAAACCGCGCTGGCCAGTCTTTCATGGCGCGCCCAGACAGCCTCCATCCCCTCGGCGTGGATCAGATCGAGCGCGGCGCGCAGACCGTAAATGTGATGCGTCGGGGCCGTGCCGCCGAAATACTGGAAGAAATGCGCAGGCTGCGCGCGCGGCGTCCAATCCCAATAACGGCTGACCCGCTTCATTCGCGTGCGCACATCCGCCGCGCGATCATTAAAGAAAACGACCCCTAGGCCGGGCGTCACCATTAGACCCTTTTGACTGGCCGTGACCATCACATCCACGCCCCATGCGTCCATCTCGAAGCGATCACAGCCGAGCGAGGCGATACAATCCGCCATCAGCAGCGCCGGATGCCCCGCCGCATCAAGCGCCGCGCGCACCGCTGCGATATCGCTCTTGATCGAGGTGGAAGTGTCCACATGAACCGCCAGAACCGCCTTGATCTTATGGGCCGTATCTGCGCGCAGCCGCGCCTCGATCGCTCCGGCGTCCATCGGGGACTTCATCCCGAAATCTATCAATTCGACCTGTGCGCCAAGCCCGCTCGCCATCTCGCCCCAGCCCTCGCAAAAGCGCCCCGTCGAGGGGATCAGCACCAGATCATCCTGTGCAATCACATTGCTCAGCGCCGCCTCCCAAGCCGCATGTCCGTTGCCCATGTAGATCGCCACATGGTGATCCGTGCGCGCGACGCGGCGCAGATCAGCGATCAGATCGGGCATCATATCCACCAACTCGCCTTCATAGATATTGGGCGAGGCGCGGTGCATTGCGCGCAAGACCGCGTCCGGCACGACCGAGGGACCGGGAATGGCAAGATAAGTACGACCATTGGCGAGAGACATACAGATAACTCCGATTTGAATTGCGCCGACATTAGCCGCGCGCGCGGCGCCGTCAACTGGCCCCGCAAAAGGGCGAGCGCTTGCACCACCCCCGCCCAGAGTCTACATGGCGCTCAAGGCCCCTATCGGCAGGACGGATCAATGCTCAAGACCCTCGGCAAGAAACTCAGCACCTGGGAGCGCAACTGGCGCTATTCCTTCGGCATGAACATCACCGATCCCGACGAGCGGCGCAAATCCAAGTGGCACTACAACCTGTTTGATCACGCCTTTCTGCGGGTGCCATGGACCAACTTCTACCGCGTGTCCGATGGCGTGTGGCGCTCCAACCAGCCCACGCATAAACGCTTCATGCGTTACCGCGATATGGGGATCAAATCGGTGATCAACCTGCGCGGCACCGATATTCGCGCACACTACCTCTTCGAGGAAGAAAGCTGCCGTATCCTCGGGCTAAAGCTGCACAACTCAAAGCTCTGGGCGCGCACGGCGGCGAACCGCGAGAACATCGTCGCGGTGATTGACCTTATGCGCACGGTACAGCGTCCCTTTATGTTCCACTGCAAATCCGGCGCGGATCGCGCGGGTTTTTGCGCAGCGATGTATCAAATGGTGTTCGACAATGTCCCTGTTCAGGAAGCGCGCAAGCAACTCTCGATCAAGTTCATCCACCTGAAATGGACCAAGACCGGCGTTCAGGGCTATATCCTCGATGTTTTCGAGGCGCGCCAAGCCAAGGGCAAAATTGATTTCGAGACCTGGATACGCACCGAATACGACAACGATGTCATTCAGGAAGGCTTTGACAGCAAGACGCCGCCCGCGCAGATTGCCTGACATGGCCACTCCCGATCATTCAAGCCGCGCGCTTTTGCGCTGGCTCTGGCGCAGTTACCTCAGCCGCCATTTCTGGATGCTCTTGCTGGCGACATTCTTTATGGCGCTGGAGGGTTCGATGCTCGGCCTGCTGAGCTGGATGATGAAACCGATGTTCGATCTGGTCTTCCTCGAGGGGGATCAAAACGCTCTTTGGTGGGTAGGTTTCGTCATTCTTGGGATATTTCTGGTGCGCGCGGGCGCGTCGGTGATCCAGAAAGTCATCCTGACGCGGATTTCCCAGCAATCTGAAGCGGATATGCGCGGCGATCTGCTCAGCCACCTGATGCGCCTCGATGTCAGCTTTCACCAGATCAACGCGCCCGGCACTTTGATGCAGCGCGTCATCGGCGATGTCTCTGCCGTCTCGCAAGTCTGGAACGCAATCATAACCGGCGCAGGGCGCGATCTGGTGGCGGTAATCGTCCTTTTCGGCGTTGCGATGAGCGTGGATTGGCGCTGGACCGCCGTTGCACTCATCGGCGTGCCTTTGCTGGTGTTGCCCTCGCTCATTGCGCAGCGCTTCGTGCGCCGTCACTCGCGCACGGCGCACCAGATCGCGGCACGTCAGTCGGGCCGCCTCGATGAGGTGTTTCACGGCATCATCCCCGTCAAACTCAACCGCCTCGAGGATTATCAATCGCGCCACTACGCCAAGCTGAACGCCGCGCGCGTCGAGGTCGAAGTCACCACATCCCTGGGCAAAGCGGCTATTCCCGGCCTGATTGATGCCATGTCCGGCGTCGGTTTCCTCGGCGTGCTCATCTATGGCGGCGGCGAAATCATCTCCGGCGAAAAGACCGTGGGCGAGTTCATGGCCTTCTTCACCGCCCTCGGCTTTGCCTTCGAGCCTCTGCGCCGCCTTGGCACCATCACCGGCGTCTGGGAAGCCGCCGCCGCTGGCATCGAGCGCGTGATGGAACTCCTCGCGCTGGAACCCGTGCATAAAACCCCCGCCAATCCCGTCGCCGCCCCCACAGGCACGCCCGAAATCACCCTGAACGATGTGCGCCTCAGCTACGGCGACACGCCCGTGCTACGGGGCACAACCTTCACCGCGGCTGCGGGCAGGACCACTGCCCTCGTCGGGCCCTCTGGCGCGGGTAAATCCACGATCTTCAACGTGCTCACCCGCCTTACCGACCCGCAGGGCGGCCAAGCCCTCATCGGAGGCGTACCGGTCACCGACATGGCCCTCGCCGAGTTGCGCGACCTCTTCTCCGTAGTCTCGCAGGACGCGCTCCTCTTCGACGAGTCTTTACGCGAAAACATCCTTCTCGGGCGCACGGACGTCAGCGATGCGCAGCTCAAAACCACGCTCGACGCCGCCCATGTCTCCGATTTTCTTGCGCAGCTTCCAAATGGCCTCGATACCGCCGTCGGCCCGCGCGGCTCTGCCCTCTCGGGCGGCCAACGCCAACGGGTCGCCATAGCGCGCGCGCTCCTGCGCGACACGCCGATCTTGCTGCTCGATGAAGCCACTTCAGCCCTTGATGCTCAATCCGAAGCCGTTGTCCAAGCCGCGCTGGAACGCCTCTCCGAGGGGCGCACGACGCTGGTGATCGCCCACCGCCTCTCCACGATCCGCAATGCCGATCAGATCGTCGTCATGGAGGCGGGCGAAGTAGTGGAACAAGGCACTCATGACAGCCTGCTTAAAGCGGCCAAGACCTACGCTTCCCTGCACAACCTTCAGGCCAAAGCCTAAACGCCTCGCTTCATCTTGCCTTTCAAACTCATCCGCATTCTCAAGCGGCACTAAGGCCTGCGGTACTGCGCCGCCAGCCGCTCCACAGGCACCCCCGCAAAATAGCGGAGCAAGGTCCAAAGATTGCGCCCGCCCCGCCACAGCCAGCCCGCTTTTTGATATTTTTGCGCGCTCGTCACCGCCCGCGCATCCAAGCCGCGCAGCCGCCCGCTTAGCGCACGCGCCATCGCCACATCTTCCATCAAGGGCATATCTTCATAACCCCCTACCTCTTGATATACCGCACGCGAAATCAACAACCCCTGATCACCATAAGGCAGACCAAGCACGCGCGAGCGCAGGTTCGCCCAGCCCGCCACGATGCGCGCAGGCATCCCGCCAGAGGCAAAAGCCAGCTTGAAATAGCCGGCCTCAGAGCGCTGCAAGTGCGCCGCCGCCACATCGCTCCAACCCGCCTGCAACTGCGTGTCAGCGTGCAGCGCCAATATCCACTCGCCCTTGGCCACGGCGCAACCCCGCCTCAACTGCCCCCCGCGCGAGGGTGCGCCGCTCACCCAGAGCGCGCCAATCTCCTCGGCGATCTGCCGCGTTGCATCGTTTGACCCACCATCGCTCACGATTAACTCTCGGATCAGCCCCACCTCGACAGCCTCCATCAAAGCAGCAGCACAACCCGCCAGCACGTCGCCCGCGTTCAAAACCGGTATCACCACAGAAATCGGCGCGCGCATGGCCTTGCCCCTTCTCACTTCATCCCGTCCCGCCTATATCAAGCATAGGCCCTAAGGGAGAGCAAAATGACCCAACCCACCGACCGTCGCCTGCTACGCATCACCGGCTCTGATGCCAAAACCTTCCTGCAAGGCCTTTTGAGTAACGATTTAGACAAGATCGAACAGGGCCTCGTCTACACCGCGATGCTCACCCCCCAGGGCAAATACCTCGCGGATTTCTTCGTGCTGCGCGATGGCGATGCCATCCTGCTCGACACGGATGCGCAGCAAACCGATATGCTCGTCAAACGCCTCACCATGTATAAACTGCGCGCCGATGTCACCATCACAGAAGGTGCGCGACACATGACGCGTGGCCTTGACCCAATGCCCGCTGGGGCCTTTGCAGATCCGCGCCATCCTGCCTTGGGCTGGCGCGCATACGACGGGCAGCCCGGCGATGACACCGATTGGACCGCGCTCGAAGTGCTGCATATCATCCCTCAAGCAGGGATCGAACTCACCCCCGACAGCTTCTTGCTTGAAATGGGCTTTGAGCGCCTGAACGGCGTAGACTTCAAAAAGGGCTGTTATGTCGGGCAAGAAGTCACCGCGCGCATGAAACACAAAACCGAACTGCGCAAAGGTCTCGCGCAGGTCGACATCATTGGCGAGGCCCCGCTCGGCACTCAGATCACCACAGATGCAGGCAAACCCGCGGGAACGCTTTTTCGCCAATCGGGCGTCAAAGCCCTCGCCTACTTGCGCTTTGACCGCGCTACCGGCCCCCTCAACGCGAAAGACGCGCAGATCACCTACGCGCCTTAACCTTCTCTGGTCTCGAAGTACCTCGAGGCTTGGGGCAGAGCCCCAAATCCGCCTGCCCCCGGGCAGGCTAAACCTGTGAGCGCCCGTAGGCGCTCGCAATCAGATTACGCCCTCTCGGAATAATCCATCGTGTCGGTATTGACCACGATGCTCTCGTCCTGCCCCACAAAAGGCGGCACCATGACCTTGATCCCGTTTTCCAGAATGGCCGGCTTGAAACTCTTCGCTGCGGTCTGACCTTTCACGACAGGCTCCGTCTCGGCCACTTTGCACGTCACCTTTTGCGGTAACGTTGCATGCAGTGCCTCGGCTTCATGAAACTCCACCACGATCGTCATACCGTCTTGCAGAAAGGGGCGTCGATCCCCCAGCAGCGCGGCGGGCAATTCAATCTGCTCGTAGGTTTCCGTGTCCATGAACACCAGCATACCGTCACTCTCGTAAAGGAACTGCTGGTCTTTCTGTTCGAGGCGGACCTTCTCGACTTTATCCGCGCTGCGAAAGCGCTCGTTAAGCTTCGATCCGTTGCGCAGGTTGCGCATCTCGACCTGAGCGAACGCGCCACCCTTGCCGGGCTTGACGTGATCGACCTTAACGGCGGCCCAAAGGCCCCCATTGTGCTCCAGAACATTTCCGGGGCGAATTTCGTTTCCGTTGATCTTAGGCATATGTGTCAAAACCATGGCAAAAGGTTGATGAAATCTTGAGGCTCCCTATATCTGGAGGGTCGCTCCCGTGCAAGATAGCTATATCTCGTGCTGCAAGCGCAGCAAGCCATGCGCTTAACGCATAAGTGCTATGCAAATACAGGGTATCCGAATCGGAAGCGATAGGTCATAAGGGCCGTCATGCCGGAAACACAAGAGCAAGAACAAAGGTCGGAATTATGAGAGATTTCGTTGATGGCACTGCCTACAACTCAGAGCAAGGCAACCGCGCGCGCAAACTGTTCGCCGCCGTGGTACTCGCAGCTCTGGATGATGCAATTGCCGACGACAAGAAGTATGGAAACGGCCCGGAGCAAATCGCTCGTTGGGCACGTTCGCGTGATGGCCGTGAAGTGCTGTCCTGCGCTGGAATCGACCCGAACGAGCGTGTTGTTACAGGTTTGATGGATTTCGTCTCCAAAGGCGTGCGCACCTCGGTGGCGCTGTCGCGTGAAGAATCAGAGCGCCGTAATGCCGCTCAGCAGGCCGAAGCGGCATAACGCCGACTTCTACATCTGCACCAAAAACTTAAACGCCCCCGATCTGCTCTCGGGGGCGTTTTTTATTACCCTAAAAGAATAGCAGCCAACTGCGGATCACCATGAATTCCATCCCCAGCAAGGCCAGCGCCAAAAGTCGCATCGGCCAGCGTTGAAAGCGGCGAAACAAAACACCGGCGCAGATTAGCACCATCAGCCCTTCGAGCGGCGCTACCCAATTGGCGTGATGCAGGCTGTCCCAATAACTCACAGGACTCTTGAAAATCCAGTCGCTCGCGGGCCAGAAATGCGGACGTCCATCATCATGATGCAGTGGAAAGTCCATCGCCAGATGCAGCAGTCCTGCCCCCGCAAACGCTGCGCCCGCACGTGCCTTGAACCAAAGGGCAAAGCTCAGGACCAATCCCCAAAGCAAGAATGAGTTATCAATCGCGAAAACCGTTTGCCAGCTTTGCGAGAAATAGAGCTGCCCGAACACGACATCCGGCGGGACTTGCAGGATAAACAGCGACGCGCCTGCCATCACATAGAGCGACAGATCAGGCAACAACGCGCCAACCGCAGATGCCCCCGTAACGCGCGGCGTGTCTTTGCGCGAAAACACTGCAAGGCCGAGAATCAAATGGGCTGGTGTGTTCATCGCTCTTTCTCTCGGCTGCGCAGCGCTTTATGTCTGGGGGTGAAACGGGGGGCTGTCCATGACCAAAGCGATAATGATACAAGGCGCAGGTTCGAATGTGGGTAAGTCCATGCTCGTTGCGGGCATCGCGCGCGCCTTTGCCAATCGTGGGCTCAGCGTCGCGCCGTTCAAGCCACAAAATATGTCCAACAATGCCGCCGTGACCATCGATGGCGGTGAAATCGGCCGCGCGCAGGCTTTGCAAGCACTCGCCGCTCGGCGCGAGGCGCATACAGATATGAATCCCGTTTTGCTCAAACCCGAGACGGACACAGGCGCTCAGGTGATCGTTCAAGGCAAGCGCTGGGACACGATGCGCGCGCGTGATTATGCAAAGGCGAAACCGAAATTGATGAGCGCCGTGCTTGAGAGCTTCAACCGCCTGTGCAGCACTGCGGATCTGATCGTGGTCGAGGGCGCTGGCAGCCCTGCTGAGGTCAATCTGCGCGCGGGCGACATTGCTAATATGGGCTTTGCAGAAGCGGCGCGCGTGCCGGTCGTTCTGACGGGCGATATTGATCGCGGCGGCGTTATTGCTCAGGTTGTGGGAACGCAAACGATCCTCCCGCCAAACGATGCTGCACATATAAAAGCCTTTTGTATCAACAAGTTTCGCGGTGACGTGAGCCTCTTTGACGACGGTTTGACCGCAATCACCGCGCACACGGGCTGGCCCTCGCTTGGCGTGATCCCTTGGTTTGCCGAGGCATGGAAGCTGCCTGCAGAGGACGTGATGGACATCGCCTCGCGCAGGGGCGGCGCATATAAGATCGCAGTGCCACGCCTCGCGCGTATCGCCAACTTCGACGATCTTGACCCGTTGGTCGCCGAGCCAAATGTCAGCGTAGAAATTATCGAGCAAGGCCGCCCCCTACCCGGCGACGCAGACCTTGTATTGATCCCCGGATCAAAGGCCACCATCGCCGATCTGGCCTTCTTTCGGGCGCAGGGCTGGGATGTTGATCTACACGCCCATATCCGGCGCGGGGGCCGCGTTCTGGGGATTTGCGGCGGCTATCAAATGCTTGGCACGCAAATCAGCGACCCCTTGGGGATCGAGGGCGCAGCCACCACCGTGCAAGGGCTCGGCTTTCTCGACGTGCAAACCCAAATGTCGCCGCAAAAACGTCTGGCACGCACATCCGCCACCTATCTGCCAACGGGCGACGCGGTCGAGGGTTATGAAATTCACCTCGGCCAGACCAGCGGCCCTGATTGCACGCACGCGTGGCTCTCGATTGACGGGCGTGCCGAGGGGGCGGCCAGTGCCAATGGGCAAATTATGGGCTGCTATCTACACGGGCTTTTCGGCTCGGACGCGTTTCGAGCATGTTTTCTCGGGCAATCGGTATCGAGCGATTTGAACTATGCCGCAGACGTAGATGCGGTTCTTGACCGCCTTGCTGCTCATATGGAGCAGCATATGGATCTGGACCTGCTGTTGGAGCTTGCAGGACCTGTCGGTGCTTAATCCAGTTCGTTCGCGGCTAAAGCGCGGTAAATTTCGCGGCGCACGAGTTTGCGCACGTTGCGCGTGATCCGCTCACCAAGCGGGCCTTGCAGCTCCTGACGCACGATTTCCGACACCATATCGCGCAGCCCCTCTTCATCGAGCAGCGTGGCTGGATCGTCATTATCGAGCAGCGCGTCTGCCACATTGCTTTCCAATTCACCCTGCGCAGTGCTCACAGCTTCCGCATGAGCGCGCTGAAAGGCAAAGGAAGCATCACTGAAGGTCGCCGCGTGAGACGCGTCATCAGGGTCGGGTAGCGACATGTCTGAAGGCGGCAAACGCCGCTCATCGCTGTCCTCCCAAGGGAGCGGCGCACCGCGGCGCGCGGCATTACCGCCATCTTCTGCGCCATCAGGTTCGAAATCATTCCCAGTATGACCAATCAATGCTTCGAGTGCGGCTATTTTCGCCTCAATCCCAAGGGGTTGATCATCATGCATCAAGGTTTCATCATCGCCCGATGTGTCTGTAACACTTTGCTCGGGCTCCAAGGTTTCAGGTTCGGGATGCACCTCATCGAGGGGCTGCTCAAGCTCCGGCGTCTGATCTGCCAAAGCGGGTTGAGCGTCCTCGGAGGGTTGTGCTTTCTCGGGCGCGGTGCCCTCAGCTTGCTCTGCATCAGCGCGGCTAGTGGAATCGGGCAATTGCACGTCCGGCGACAGAATCAATGCAGACGTGTCATCCGTGTCCTGCGCCGCATCGGATTGCACCGGCGGCTGCGCCGTTTGTGCGTTCTCTTCCTCGGGCTGCTGAACGCGCAACGAAGGCGTCAAAACCAACGCTGGCGCAGCGGTGCGCGGCGGCTCTTGCAGTTGGGACGCGTTCAATTTCGCCTCGTTTTCAACAGGTTGGGGCGGCACATCAGAGTGGAACGCAACATCGACGCGCCCGCGACTGGACGCGCGTGCCTCATCCGAAACAAGTCGACGTATCGAGGACAATACATCCTCTATTTCAACATTGCTCACCGGGTTTGACATAATAAATCCACTCTGTTCTCGGGCGCAGGTTAGCCGCCCCTACAGATTCTCACAACAGATAGAACCAATTAGAAGGACTTTAGCATATGCACATGGCAATTTTATGCGCGCCCTACTCCTTACCAAGCGCACGCAGAACGCGGTCCAGCTTGTCCCCTTGAACGCTACGCGCGGGCGCATCTTTCACCAGATTGTAATAGGCGGCAGGGTCATATTGCTGCACTGGCAGGTTCAAATGCTTTGCGGTCAGCAAGCCCATTGCCGACAAAGCGGTATAGGCCGCGATGATTTCATCTGTCTGGACATTGACCAGCGCAAAGCGCGCGTCGAGTAATTCCTGCTCGGCGTTCAACACATCCAGCGTGGTGCGCGAACCGACACTCGCCTCTTCGCGCACACCGCGAAAGGCGACGCTGGCCGCTCTGATCTGACGCTGGCTAGCGTCGCGCGAAGCGGCGGAAACGCGCAATTGTGCGAAGGCATTACCGACCTGCTGCTCGATCTGGAGCCGCACGATGTGCAAACCTGAGCGCGCGCCGTCGCGGCGGGCCATCGCCTGGCGGTGCAGCGCCGACAAGCGCCCCCCCTGATAGATCGGCACGCTGGCTTCGAGCGACAGCGAACCGGAATTCGTGCTGGTATTTGCCGTCGCATTTTCTGTCCGGTTCACACCACCGCGCAGACGCACGCTGCCGCTCATAGCTGCGTTTGCGCGCAAAACATTCAACTCGGCCGCGGCCACGTCGTGCTGCACCGCCTGCATATCCGGATGGTTGCGTACGGCGATTGATTTGGCCTTTTCAACGGAACTGGCCGTTTCAGGCAGCGTGCCCGGCTTGCCCAGCCGGCCCGGCGTGCGGCCGATCGCGGCGCGATATTCTTCTTCGGCGCTGATCAAGCCACCTTCGGCAGCCGCAAGTGCCGAGCGCGCAGACGCTAGCCGGGCCTCGGCAAGCGCCACATTGGTGCGGGTGATCTCGCCCACTTCGAAGCGATCGCGCGCTGCGCGCAGTTCTTGCGTGATCAAGCGCACGTTGCTTTGGCGCAGGCCCACTGTCTCGCTTGCGCGCAGCACATTCATATAGGCTTGGATTCCACGCAAAAGCACCGATTGCTCTAACGACAACAACCGCGCGCGCGTCGACAGAACATTTTCCTTGGCAGCTTCGATCGCCAGTTTCGATTGCCCGCCGTCATAGATCAACAGCTCAGCAGACAGGCCCATACTGGCTGACGTGCCGTTGGTTTCGGACAAAACGCTGGTCGTTCTGTTCGTCGTGCGCGCATAAGTGCGGCCAAGCGATCCGGTGAAATTCAGGATCGGGCGCAGTGCGGCTGTTGCAACCGCAACATCCTCGTCCGCGGCGCGCAAAAGGGCACGGTTCTGTTCAAGCAGACCAGAGTGATTGAACGCGCCGATCAAAGCGTCCGAAAGGGTCTCGGCCTGCGCCGATTGCACGCTCATAAGCGTCAGCCCGAATGCGACAAGCCAGCCTTTAGTGCGCAATTTCAAAACTCTCATCGTATTCCCCTAAACAGGTATGCAGACAGTAAGCGCACAGCGCCTGCCCCGACTAGTACGTGCGCCGAAGACTTCTCCGTCGCACGCAGGGGCAATTTTCAAAGCGCAAAGGCGCGCTCTTTGGCAAATCCGGGCAAGATTGGCGCGCTTGCGTTGAAGGCAAGACGCCAGTTCATCCGCCCACCGATCTTGTGACCAACGCGCACTTCACCCAAAGCACCCTCCATGAACAAGGCCGCAATGCGCCCCCCCTCCTTCAACTGCTCCAAAATCGCGTCCGGCACCAATTCGACACCGCCCTGAATGGCTATAACGTCATAAGGGCCATGCTCTGGTACCCCTGCATCCAGCGCGCCCACATGGGCGATCACATTGTCGATGCCGGCATCATTTAGCGCGACTTCGCTCTCGGCGGACATGCTTTCGTCCGCTTCGCAGGCAACGATAGCCTGCGCGATATGCGCCATTACAGCAGCGGAATAGCCAAGCCCCGAACCAATATCGAGCACGAGTTCGTCGTTTTGCAGGTCCAACGCATCAAGCATCTTTGCAAAGCTGCGCGGTTCGAGCACTGTGCGCCCCGCCCCGAGCGGGATATTTCCGTCCATATAGGCCGCCTCGCGGCGATCACGCGGCACAAAGTTTTCGCGTGCGACATCCAGCATCGCATCAATGATCGGGAATTTGGTGACATCGGAGGGGCGCACTTGCGTGTCGACCATCATCACACGGCGCGCGGTAAAATCAGACATTGGCTAAACTCGCTCGTTCAGAATCCTTTGATCCGTCTTGCCACATAGCGCGCGCGCCCACAACGCCCAGAGAGCGTTAGAATTAGCGTGAATTCGCCGCGCTTGGCACTTGCAGCGCTTTTACAGATCAGCTATCTGCTCTGCACCGCTGGCTGGCGAGTTGGTAGAGTGGTTATGCAGCGGATTGCAAATCCGCGTACACCGGTTCGATTCCGGTACTCGCCTCCAGTGAAAATCAAACACTTAGACTATTCCTTCCCGTGCTTGGGGCCCCCGTTTACAGGGGCGTTTACATTTTTGTGTTTTGAGACAGTGATTTTGCCCGATTGAGCTTGCGCAAAACTGCATCGCTTTCGTCGGGGCTAACCTGCGCGTAATGTTCGATAACTTGCGCGGCGTAGCGCACAGACCACCCCATCAGGACTGCAATCTGGCGCAAAGACAGATCTGCGTTCAGCAATCTTGTCGCAGCTGTCCCTCGTGTATCGGAAAGAGTCTTTTCACGCCCATCAATCCACGGAGGTATCTGCGCTTCGCGCCGCCACTTCGTGATCTGGTTCGATGCCCAGCGAGCCGTTAGTGGCCTCCCCAACTCAGAAACTAGTAGCATTTCCTGATGTTCTGGCGTTTCAGCGATCAATTTTTCAAGTGCTGCGGTTGCTGGGATGAAAGCGATTTGCCCACGCTTACTGGTGCGAAAGCGAAGTCGTTTACCGTGGGGTGTGTCTTCGAACTGGTCCATCTTGACCTGAACCAAATCGGCCGCCCGCAAACCGGTTTCGCAACCTGCCCTTAAGATCCGTTGGACCCATTTGGGCGCATGCCTATTAAACTGAGCAAAATCGCCGCTCGTCCAGATGATTTCGGTACGGTTCGATTGATAGAGCTTCTTTAGCTTATGGCAGTGGTGCTCTTTGAGCTTCCCCTCTTCTACCGCCCAATTCAAAACACGAGTCGCATGTGTGCCCGCCATGTCGTGCTGCTTGGGCGAATGAAGCCATTTCTTTCGCCAATTATTCACTTCGCCCCTTGAAGCGCGCTCTTCGAACATTGCAATTGGATCCGCCCCGAACTCCTCGCGAAAAAATTCCAGCCACTTTCGAATATCTGCTTTGGACCGCTCGGCTTTAGGCAAAGACGCACTAGAGAGAAAATCATCAACCAAATGGGTCGTCAGATATTCGGTAGGACTAATCGGCATGCCGCACTGTGAAAAGGCATGGAAAAATTCTGGCTCTTTGGGGTTTGGCTCTGTTCCTTCCCAAAACTTGGGACCACCTCGCCACGCGTAAAAATGATATCGAACACCAGATACGACTTTGCGTCGGACACGGTGAACCCCTTTGGGTAGGTTACTTCTGGGCATGGCGCGCTCTCCGCTGTGCAACGAGGCTCGGTTGCGTAGTTGCCTCTCGCTTGGCGGCGCTTATGCCCTGAACAGCATCCAATCGCGCCCGAATGAGTTTCGGATCATACCAACCCCGTCGTCCAGGTACGGGGGCGATGCCCGTCCGGCGGCAGAAATCGTAGAATGACGCGCTTGGTTCATTGTACCCAAACAAAAGCGCCAGTTCCGGCGTCGGAATCAGTTGGATTTGGTTCAGGCTCATTTCTCAGCCCCCTCGCGAAGCGTCTCTTGTCGCGACATTGCTGCCCGCAGGCAGGACACAACTTGCGACCCCTGCGAGCGTAGGTTCCGCACCGCCTCTTCTTCTAGCCAGGCTTTCACGTCCGCTGGCAGGTTAAGTTTGAACTGGGTTGTTTTCATATTCACACCTCGACAAAGGGACACAAAATGTCCATATCATTAGGGACAAATATTGTCCATCATGCAATCATGAAAGATGAAGCCTTGCTCCAATTCAAACTCTTGCTCCCCGCCGCGCTTAAAAAGCGGTTGGAAACGCATGCCACAATCAACCGGCGCAGCCTGTCTCAGGAAATTGTTGTCGCACTGGAAGAAAAATACCCCGCAGCAGAACCGGATGCGACGTCCGATCCTGCTGCCCGGATGCTGTTCTGGCTTGCCAAAAGAATCCGCCGTCGAAATCCCAAACCGGGTTCGGCCAGAGACAAGCAAGCCAACCTATATGAGCGCGTTGCTGGTGATATCGCAGAGCGCATGAAGGAAATCGGGGACTAGCCTCAATAAGCCACCCACTCATAACCGTGGTTGCCCTCGTGATCTTCCCATTCAACACCAACGCCTCGCCGCCAATTTGACGAAAAGCAACGACGCGATGGTAGAACCCATTGCGGGGCTGCCGCAGGCGTGGTGCGCTGCCAGCTAAAATCGCCCTGCGCGCCATAGGTGCCCAGGTGCATATTATAGCTTTCTGAGCAATCGTCGTCGCGGCCACGTTCACGATGGCTATAGTGGCGCACGTCCCATACGCGGATCGAGCGCACGAAATCGAACTCTAAGCCGCTGATGTCGATGTCGGCACCGCCCTCGATGACCTGCGCTAAAATGGTCTGAGCAAAATCCGCCTCGGCATGGTCACTTGCCAGCCAAACCCGAGGAGCAGTGCTTTGCAGTGGCCCTCGCTCCGCCACCCCCATCGGGCAACGCCAGATCTGCAACGGCGGCTCGATCGGCCAAGGCGTTATCCGCTTAATGAAAACAGCACGAGCATGGGCACATTCTGCTGAAGCTGGCCACCCACCAGCAATGCAAAGCAGAATGGCACAATCAACCTGATAAGCCTTTGCTGCCTGAGGGACGGTGCCCGATATTAAGGCTAAGGCAAGCCCGCCAAGCCAGTTGCAGATGATTTTGAGTGTCATTTCAATCCATATCTTTTGTTTACATAGCAATAGTATTGAAAAGTTTCACCCAACTTCCACTCATACACCATATGCGAGTAAGTGCTTTGAACCGCTCGCGCGCGCTTTGTGGGATATATTCCGTAGAGCAACCCGCATGAATTGGCCGAAGACAGGCCATGAAATTGAGGGAACGCGTAGGGCTAAATATTCAGAATCTAAGAAATTCCAGAGGATTGAGCCAAGAACAGTTAGCTTTAGCTGCGGACATGGATCGCAGCTATGTCAGCGAGATCGAACTCGCCAAATTTTCAGCATCACTAGATGTTCTGGAGCGGATAGCCCGTGCGCTTGAGGTCGATCCGAAGGAATTGTTTAACGAGAGGGGTTAGTTGTGCCCGAATTTGAGAATATTCGCGCGACGGCCGAAGCAATCGGCCGCATTACGTGCATTAGGACAGGCGCTGAAATCGGTCTGCTGTACCAGTGGGACAACGGCGACACGCAGGCCGCCCTCTGTGAAGATGACCTACCTGAGACACCGAGCTGTCCGGGGCATGGAACGGAACCGGACCTTGGTGCTGATCGCAGCGAACGGCGGGAATCCGAGCCCAATGTGTGAGTACGGCTTTCTCGCTGCACGCGCTCGCAGCACAGAAAATGCCGCAATTGCAAAATCATCTACGCCGCCACGCGGCGGAAAAACCGGCCATTCATGCAAGGCGCAGCAAGACAAATCCGTCGAACACACAGACTGCGGGACAAAGTGTGAATTGGCTGCAGTTGCGCCAATGACCGCTATGAACTCAGCTACTCATCGCGATCTTAGAGATTATCGAATCCTTACGCCAGATTTGGGCGCTCATATGCTTCTGGGTAGGCCATCGGTTTGAAGGGCCCTGCGGGGACGACGCCATTCCAGCTACGTCCGAAATAACCTTGGCGACAGTGAACCAGTGATCCTGCATCTGTGATGCCCGGCAATGCATAGACGCGACATAACCAGCGCCACACGTGCGGGTAATCAAGAATGCGTGCACCGTTCAATTTCATCCGGACGAAATAGACCGGGTCGTGGCGGTAGAGTGTCGGGAAAAGGCGAAGATCGGCCTCTGTGAAGTGTGCGCCAGTTAGAAACGCCCGGCCATCTGACAAAAGATCATCTAATTTTGCGAGTGTTTCAAAATAGGCATCAAACGCTGCCGCATAGATGCGCTGATCGGACGAAAAGCCTGCCTTGTAGGCCCCGTTGTTGATTGTCGTGTAGATCAAATCGTTCAGGTCGTCGATTTCTGCCCGCTCAGATAGTGTGTCAGGGTACAGCCGCACGCGATCTGCCTCAGGAATTGTGCTGCCAAGGGCCTTCGCTGCGCCGTCAAGCATGCGGATGATCTCCGCGCTTTCGTTGTTCACGATACGGCCTGCGATTTTGTCATAGAGGATCGGAACGGATTGTTCCTGCGAACCTTCTGCGCGGTAAATCTGTTTGGCCAGACGAAGGGAGTTTCCCGTACCAGTCTCCGCTGTGCATTCCGGTAAAGGCTTGCCCGTCAAGGTCGCAATCCGTTCGGGTGCGAATTCCCACAGGTTGGGGCCTTCTGGGTCGTCTTCAGTTGTGCGGTTTGGGAACGCCACATCCATAGTGATGCTGTCCTGCAACCCCAGCACGTTGCGCGCCAAGGTAACACGGTGACACCACGGGCAATTGAGCGCCACAGATAAATGGTAGCGCCCCGGTTCAGGTGGGAAGTCCGCGTCCCCAATTGTGTGGCGAAACCCGCTGACGCCGCGCACGAATTCACCCCGTGCACGGCGCGCTTTGGCGTTTGACTGGTCTTCTTGGGTTGAGTTGTCTTTGGTCATGTCTACGCCTTCATCCTCTCAACCGGTGGTGCAAGATGATGGGCACCACCAGTTCTTCTTCATCGCTGAGGTGCCGCTTCAAGAACGCCTCAATGGTTTCGCTCGTCTTGTGAAGATGCCCGGTTTCTTCGTAGGCTTGCGCAGGTTCCAAGGTCGTCAACTTGATCAAGCGGTTCGCAGTATGGGTGAAATCATCCAGCACTTTGTCCAAATCAGCGTGGTCCCGCTCCAGCATCTCCAATCCCGCATCAAACCGGGGGTCCGCAGCCGACAATTCAGGAAAATAACTATGATCTTCCCAGCCGTGATGCCCATGCAGGTTGCCCACCAGACTACCACCATAATGGGACAGACGTTGGGCAAAATCTTCCAGTGCCATGTCCTTGTTCAGTAGGTCTTCGGTATCCAGACGAATGCGCTCGGACACACGGCGGAACATCTGATGTGCGCCGAGCCAGTGCTTGGTTTTCTCTTTAAAACCGGGATGCGCATCCCAACTGTCGCGTGGGTAGCTGTCCAAGAGAAACCGCATCTCTTTAGGCATTTCATCTTGACGAATTGAATATGTATCGAGCATTGGCTGACCCCTTTCTAAACGGAGGTGGGGCGATAGTCACCGCCCCACCAGAGCACGAAGAACCATGGCGGTCATGCGTTACGGGTAAGCCCAGCAAAACGGACGCCACTCAGATCGGCCATTTCGCGCTTCCATGTTGTGATGTCGCGCGGGGTAAAGTCAGACAGGTTGTCATGGCCGCATGCACGGGCAAGCACCTGCATAAGCTCGACGCTGGCTCCGAAATACCGCGCCAACTTCTCGGCCCCTATTTGCACATCCAGCCGCTTGCGCAGTTCCGGCTTTTGCGTCGCGACGCCGACAGGACAATTGTTAGAGCTACACATGCGCGCAGCGATACAGCCCACGGCTTGCATCGCCGAATTGCTAACGGCGATAGCATCTGCGCCGAGCGCCATCGCTTTGGCAAAGTCCTCAGCCACGCGCAGGCCACCAGTGATGACCAGCGTCACCTCGCGTCCTGTTTTGGCATCCAGGTGCGCACGGGCACGGGCCAATGCGGGGATTGTCGGGACCGAGATGTGATCACGGAAAATCAGTGGGGCTGCGCCCGTTCCGCCACCGCGCCCGTCAAGAATGATGTAGTCGGCACTGGCCTCGAGGGCAAAGTCGATGTCGTCCTCGATATGGTTGGCCGACAGTTTGAACCCGATGGGAATTCCGCCTGAACGTTCGCGCACCTGATCGGCAATGCGTTTGAAATCCGCAGGCGTTTCTAGATCAGCAAACGTCGACGGGGAAATCGCATCTTGGCCAGGTTCCAGCCCTCGGACCTGCGCGATTTTCCCTTGCACCTTGTCGCCAGGCAGATGCCCGCCGGTACCAGTTTTAGCACCCTGTCCGCCTTTGAAATGGAACGCCTGAACGCGAGCCACCAAATCGAGGTCCCATCCAAAACGCGCAGACGCCAGTTCATAGAAATAGCGGCTGTTTTCGGCCTGTTCTTCGGGCAACATGCCACCTTCGCCGGAACAAATACCGGTGCCTGCCATCTGAGCACCGCGTGACAACGCAGTCTTCGCCTCTTCAGACAATGCGCCATAGCTCATGTCAGAGACAAAAAGAGGGATATCCAGTCGCAATGGTTTGGCGGCACGCGGGCCAATTGTCACGGATGTCGCGACCGGCACATCATCCAGCAATGGTTTGCGGGCCATCTGCGCAGGTAGAATTTGGATGTCATCCCAATGCGGCAGATCTTTGCGTGGAACGCCCATGGATCCCATCTCACCGTGGTGCCCAAGTTTGGACAAGCCGTCTTTGGCCAACGCATGAATGCGTGCGACGGTGGGCTCTTCGGGGGTCGGGGTGGCCTGCGGGACATCGGATTTGGGCGCAGGGGCCGCATCACCCACAGCCAGATCACCAAGACCGGCGTGCGTGCCATCACAGAACGGGCCGTTGGCCGTTGATTTGCACAGACACATCGCTGCGTCACCGTCTTTGTCGGCGGTGAATTTCAACGGACCGATGTCAGTGCCTGCATGGCTGCCGTCGCAGAATGGCTGGCTCTTGGACATACCACATTGGCACCAGAAGTAGTCTTTCCCTTTTTTGAGTGTGACCTTGACGGGTGATTTGCCCGCGATAATAGGAACGGCTTGGGTCATTTTGGTTTCCTTAATTGTTTTGTTTCAAGCGTCTGCTCAACTTCCAAATGTACGATTGGCGTTATGCCTTCAAAGCCTCTTGTCCGCGCATTCCCATTAGATACGCGACAAGGCTCAGGATAACGGCAGAGCCGGACACGAGCGTCATGACCGTTCCCGGAACGAAGTTCACGAAACCGCCCAGATCCATAAAGACGAAATACCCTACATCAGCCAAACCACCGACGATCGCGGTGAAAAACATCGCCGTGACAGAGGCGCGCCAGATAAAGACCGCACCAATAAGCGTGAACATCCCGATCCAAGCAAGGTTAAACCCGTGTTGGTTGATAACTGCACCCACCGCGTCGTGATATGTGCCTGCCAAAAGGGCAGGATCAATCGCATCCGCTATGCCTGCAACAGCGCCAGCAGTGTCTTGCGACATCGTCATGACCCCTGCCAGAATATGCACAAGGCCCCACACGACCCAAAGCCCTGCGGTGATTTTCAAGTGAAGTAAAGTTGTGGAATTGGACATGATAAGAACCTCAAAAGTTAATCGGTTACGGGAAGAGTTGCTTGGAAAGCCTTGATCGCGTCGCGCAACTCAAGGGCAAGTTCGGGGGTTTTCAGCCGGTCCGTTTCGGTATCGAAATGTTCGCTAAAGGGGCCGAAGTTAAAGTTGGACGTGATACTTGCGCCAAAGTGAGGAAAGGCATCCATCGCGGCCGCAAGCACGCTCATGCCTCCACGCCCGCCCATCGATGTCGCCATGAGCATGACTGGGCGGTCTTGGAAAATCTTCATTTTGACACGACTGGACCAGTCAAAGATGTTCTTGAACGCGGCAGTGTAGCTTCCGTTGTATTCAGCAAGTGACAGGATCACCCCATCGGCGGCCCCCAATTTGTCATAGAAATCTTGGGCCAGCTGCGGGATACCCTGCGCCTCGCGCTCGGGGCTGTAGATATGCATTTCATAGTCGTTGAGGTCGAGCACCTCGATTTCGACGGGCGCCTTGAATTCGTCCTGAAGGACTTTGGCGGCATGCATTGCAAGGCGCTTGTTAATGGACGTTGTGCTATTGCTAGCGGCAAGGACGACAATTTTTGAACGTGTAGGCATAATCGTGTCCGATCAGGTTTGAGGCGTGTTGGAGCGGCCCAGAACTTCGGGGATTTGGGCGCGGTAGATGTAAAGAACCGCCGTGCACAGCAAGCCGAGGATGATGGCAGGCATGGCAGAAGGACCAAGAATGAACAGGTGGGTCAACACTGCGCCGACCATCGTGCCACCCAGAATTGCGGCACCAATGACTTGACGGCGTGGCAGCCACAGCAAGGCCGCGCCAATCACTTCAACCGCGCCAGTGAAGTATCGCAGACCTTGACCGAAACCAATTTGATCGAAGGTTGCGACCATCATTTCGACACCCGCGAGCTTTGCGCCGCCTGCGCCGAAAAATGCCAGGGTCAGTAAGATACGAAGACCGAGGGATATGTAGGTCATGTGTTGTTTCCAGTGTTGATTGTTTGTGGTTATCGGTTAAATGCTATGTATCGTGGGTGTACTCAATGCGCGCAAATCCGCATTTGATGCGCGCAAAATAGGCATAATATAAATGGACAAATGGGCAGAGCTTCGCACCGCATACCAAGTTGCCAAATTGGGCACCGTCAGTGCGGCGGCTGACATGCTTGGCTTTCACCGCGCGACGGTGAACCGGCACATCGACGTGCTTGAGGCTGAACTGGGAGGGCGTCTTTTTATCCGCCACGCGCGGGGCTATGCGTTGACAGAGTTGGGCGAAGACGTGCTGCGGGTGGCCAAAAAAACCGAAGAGCTGATCGACGATCTTGCGGGGCGTGCGCAGGGTGCAAAAACCCAAATCGAAGGTGAGATTAAACTTACAATATTGGCCCCTTTTGCAGGACTATTGATGGAAGCATTAGCGAGCTTCAGAGCGTCGAACCCCAATTGCCTGGTCCATATCGATGCAAGCGAAGACCTTGCCCGGCTTGAATACGGCGAGGCGCACATCGCGTTGCGCGCAGGCGGCAAACCCGACCATCCGGACTATGTTGTAAGCAGTTTTGGGCGTGTAGGCTTCAACCTTTATACACACGACAGTTATATCCGTCGTTATGGCCTGCCCAAAGACGCCAGCGATTTTGATGGTCATCACTTTGTCGTTCCAGATGCCCGAGAAGGTCGCCTCCCTTACTTGCCGTGGATAAACGACCACGTGCGCCCAGATATGGTCGCGTTGTCGTCTCGCCGCGCCGAGGTCAACCGTGCGGCGATTAACGCAGGCATCGGCATGGGCTTTTTGGGGGATCATGAGGCGCAGCCCCGAGACGGGTTTCACCGCGTTCTTCCCCCAAACAAAGCATGGACCGCTCCACTCTGGCTCGTTACGCATGTTGATCTGCATCGCACTGAAAAGGTTCAGGCGATGCTTGGTAGCATTAAGTCGGCGCGTCAGGCCTAACGACCTGACATCCAATTTGTCGGCGACGCACCCAGTATCTGCAATTCGCTGCATTGCAGAAATCTGGTGGTATGGGCTCAGAGCGGACCTTCACCGCGACCTTAGCGATGGTCCGCTATTCAAATTTTTGTTCAGCTATCAAAAAAACCGCTGTCACGTTCGAACGATCCTGACCATTTGCCAACGTTCAAGTCGCTATTGGGCGAACACGGCTGATCCGTCGTTCTGTAGCACGGAAAGTCTATTCTGGTGTCAGGTCAACGCATGGCACTTAAGTTCGCGATGAGTATATCACGCTTTTTGTCCATTTGCTCTTGCAGCTTATGCGCGAGATCGGCTTCGTGGCCACAGCATATTATTGCGGTTTCCTTCAGCTCGCGATGCGTACGGCTCGACGCGTCTGACATTGCCCGTTGGACAATTTCCAAAATTGCTTCCTTTTCAATGGTTGGAAGATCGGAAAGGGCAACGTCCATTTCCTGCGTCACCCGTTTGGTTAGTTTCTCAAGATTCATTTCGTCGTCTCCATATTTTTGAGAACACAATGTTCTTGGCTCAGGGCGGTAGGTTATCGCCCTTGGTCTATATCCTACCAATATCGTTTCCTCAAACTTCCTGACTGGTTGGCCAGTTTGCTTCATCTCTTGCAGTCACCGAAAACCGGTATGTTTTCGGCAGAAGAATATCGTCTATTTGCTTTCGGTACCGCCAATCGCTGCGCTTTGCACCAAGGGCCGACGTGCAGGAAAGCCAAAATTGATCTAGGGTAGTCTCCGTGAATGCTTTGCGGACAAAGCTGCAATTCGTGATCAGTTGTCCGCTGACCGTTTAGCTGTTGCTTGGAAACGCGATGGCATATGTTGACTATAGTTTATCGCCAGGTTCCGCTTATTTACCATTGGCGCCTTGCCTCCAAACACTGACCGCGCAGAGCAACATCACTGTCGCTACCGGCGCCCACAACGCTCTTTCCCAAAATGAAGGTGTCACAATGTTTGCGAACGTTGTTAAGGCAGTGACGCAAAGAACACCCCACATTAGCCAACGATGATTAAGCTGATTGCGCACTTGGCGCTGAATGACAACGGCCATCACGACCAGAAGGGCGGCAGACAATGCGGCGATAGTTCTTCCGGACATCGACAGCACACCGGGTTGAAACCCACCTTGCGTCAAATGCCCAAGCGGTGCGCCAAGGACGAGTGACAGTTGAAAACAAATCAAAATGGCGCAAAGCGTAGTGTAGATATTTGCAGCAATCATAGCATGTCTCCCATGTATAGATCTGACCCAGTCGCGGAATTGCTTTGGCTTGGTCTGATATGTCTTCCCGCCAACTGGCGAGGTTGAACCGAATGCCTGGGCGTCAAAGACCTCGAGTCTACCGATTGCGAAAAAAGCTCCTTTAGACTGGTTCACCGACTTTGGTGAGACGTCGCTTTACCTTTCCTTAAAAACCAGCCGAAAGACTAAGAATTTGCTGATAAAGCCAAGCCGAGCAACAGAAGGGCTGCAGAAACCGCACATGCCAACGTCCGCACTGTGTTCCAGAATGTCCAGCGAGGTACATAGATTTGAGTCCAATAGTCCTTTGTCACGTTGTCGGAAACCTCCATTCCGGCAAGTGCTTCGTTCATCGGTACATTGAAGAACAGCGTCACACAAAAACAGCCACAAAGGTATATCAGGCCTGCGAGTGCCATCACTATGCCAGCCATCCCGTTTGAGTTGGTCACGGTGTAACCAACGATGATCATCGAGACGGGCACCAAGCCTAGGAAGAGCGCCATAAACACCCAACGAAAGACTTCGCGGTTGATGAACTGCATTGCTTCAATGCCGCCCTCTCCACCGGTTCTGGCCAGTGAACGCATAATGAAATCCGAAAATGCGAGGAACACGCCGCCAACGAATGCAAAAGCGAGGATAGCGATCTGGATAAGTACAAAAAACCACAATGGCATAGGACTGGCCTTTCTATCAGAGTTCTGAGGATGGTATGGGGCGCATCCCTGCGCCCCAGCACGTTCAGTGCATCACCGCGTAGACCAGAGTTGTTTCGCAGTGGCTGTCAGCCCAGAGATCCACAACGGAAAGCTTGTTTTTCCAGCGACTGATAATTTGCTCCGCGCAATCATCGCGGATACCTTCCATGGCGACGCGATAAGCCAAATTAGCGTTCTGGAATTCGACGGCCTCAAGCCCCTCCATCATACGATCATTGAAGCCCGGCATCAGGCCGTAGACCGTGTTTCGCACATCAAACGCATAGTCGCGCGCGGTCACAACATCCTGACGGTTGCCGAGTACAGAGACGTGCCCAGAGAGGAAGTGATCGAAGTCGTATTCAAGGAAAGTTGCAAAGGTTTCAAAGTAGGCATTCACATTGGTTGTCGCACCAAAATTCATGAACGGAGCTTCGCCCGGTGTGACCGTGTCGATCGCCATAAGGAACTTCTGGTCCGGCAAATAGATCATCACATCAGCGTCTTCGGCATGAAAATTGGCCGTTTGCAGCTGGAATTCTATGCCACCAACGGTCAGGTCCAATGTAGAATCGAAGATCTGCGTCGGCGCAAGAACGCCTTCAAGTGGAAACTCCTCAAGCGTTTCAGCGACCTGAGCAGCAGCCACAATCTCCAGTTCGGGTATGTCAGCAAACAAGTGGCTGCCCCCGTTGTGGTCACGATGCCCGTGGCTCATGATCAGATGCGTAATTTCGGCATCTGGGGCAGTCATCGCTATGACGTTGCGCAGGTTTGCACCAAAGCTGGGCGGTGCGTCCAGCACCACAATACCATCGTCAGTTACAACAAATGCCGATTGATAGATGAGGTCAGTGACAAAGAAGAGCCCCGGTTCGATCTCGCTCACATGCAAGCCGAATTCGGTATTTATCGTCGCGGCCCGTGCCCGCATTTGCGGCAGTTCTGGCGCGAAGTGCTGGAAGCTGTCGGCATGGTCAACATCAAGCGAAATTGTATTTGCCGTGTTATATGTGGTCTCTGCAAAGGAAAACGTTGCCGAAGCAAGTACCAAAACAGAGGCAGCAGTGGTGTAGTTGAAGAATTTGTGCATTTTGGAACTCCCAAGGTTGAATGCGATGACCATGGGATAGGAGATCAGGTGAATCAGAGTATTGGCTGATCCAGCCAAGAAATTGACCGAAGCGGTCAGGTTGACGTCATCAGCCTGAGTTGCGCTTTGCGATACGTCGCTGGTGTATCACCCGCCCAACGTTTGAAGGCACGGTTGAAAGAGCTTTGTTCCGAAAACCCTGTCAAAAAAGCGACTTCGGCTATTGAGTAGCGCTCATCACGCAGCAATCCTTCTGCTAATTCCTGACGTGTATTCTCTGTAAGAGTTCGAAACGTCATGCCATCGTCTGCCAAGCGACGGTGTAGCGACCGGACACTCATGCCGAGGTTGCGCGCTACGTCTTCCATCTTCGGCAGCCCCTCGCTGAGTGCGCGTGCGATCGTGTCCTTGGTGCGTTCGTTCAGCGACTTTGTTCCTGTTATCTGTGCAAGCTCTTGATCCAGATGCTGCTGTAAAAACTGAGTGATACCCGCATCACCAAGCGTGTTGGCCCGATTAATGCTCTCCGCCGAGATCAAGAGCGCATCGTGGTTTGAGTCGAAAAACACGGGACAGCCAAAGTAGGCTTCATGGTGCGCGATGACCCTTGGCGCTGGATGACTGAAATGAACCTCAAGCGGCGTGAACGCGCCGTCTTGCGACACTTCCCGGCCTATTGCGGTTGCACTTGCAAGCGTCGCTTCGTTGGACAATCGCAGTCCTAATCGCCGGGCTCCTGATCGGTGCAGCATAAACCGTGTGTGTTGGTCATCGGCCTTTAGTTCGTAGGCAACAACACTTGTCCAAAGCCGAGCATAACGAACAACGCGCGAGTAAGACCCGAGGAGCGTTGGAGCCGCCTTGAATGCAAGCCCCAGCGCGCCATAGTCGTTACAGCGCATCGATGCACCGGTTCTCAACGGCAAATCCGTCGCATCGATGTCGTGTGCTATCTTCTCAAGCAAATCATAATAGGCTGTTGCCGCAACCATAGCTTTTGGATCTGCCTTAGCATCGGGATCTAGGCCAACGGATTGGAGCAAGGATGACGCATTCACACCAGAACCTGCGGCGGCAACTACTTTACGCACAAAAAGAGAAGTCACAGCATTCATGGCTGCTATTATAAAGTGGTCGTGGCGATTGTCACTTTTGGAAAGCGGCCATTCGCTGCGTTGCAGAAATACTGCACCTTGGGCTCTAAGCGGCCTGATGCCTACGCAGCATTGCTCAATTGCCTTCGAAATCCGAAGCGGCCATTGCAGAAAGTGTTAGGGTTCAACGTCGGCACAGTGCTGATGTATGGGTTCGGAGGGCGGAATGGAGGGCAAATCATGCCAAGAGTCCAACTTCCCGCCGTCACCCCAAAGCGCAAAACATGGAACAAAGGTCGTATCATCGGTCAGAAACGTCCGTTGTTACCGAAACAAGTTTGGGCAATTCGGACCCGTCTCGAAATCACTGGCAACCTGCGCGATGTCGCGCTGTTCAACGTGGCAATCGATAGTAAATTGCGTGGCTGCGACCTGGTGCGGCTCAAAGTGACTGATCTTGTCACTGCTGACCGGGTTCGAGAGCGGGCATCAGTAATTCAGAGCAAGACAAATCGGCCTGTTCAGTTTGAACTCACGGAAAACACCCGTGAATCCATAGAGAATTGGGTATTCATGCCTGAAATGATCGGCTGTGGCTTCATGTTTCCAAGCCGGTTACATGACCGTCCGCACATCTCAACGCGCCAATACGGGCGATTAGTACGAGACTGGGTCACAGCAATTGGTTTAGAGCCAAGCGGATATGGCACTCATTCGATGCGCCGCACGAAGGCTGCTGAGATCTACCGAAAAACGGGAAATCTGCGTGCCGTACAGTTATTGCTTGGTCACACCAAAGTCGACAGCACTGTGCGTTACTTGGGCGTAGAACTTGAAGATGCGCTAAGCATCTCCGAGAAGATCGACATCTAAACACTGGGCGAACGGCTTTAGTCGTTCGCACTCCCAGACCGGTCACGCATCAAAAACATTCCAATGGTGGCTGCGAGCCCACATTGACGGATGCTGCACCTTGCACCAATGGCTGCTATCGTTACGTTTCGGGTAACAACTCGCCTGTGATATAGGTGTACGACCCACGCACCAATTGAATCACCATGTCCAATTCGGCTTCGTTGATCGGGGTATAGATCATCACGAACCCCTCCCAACCTGCACGTTGATCGGCCCAAGGATGCGCCACGGCCCAACCGGCGTCTATTGCGGCGCGAGCTGTGTCCGGGTGAAGCGACGCATGAAGGCTGCCATCAGGATGAAGATGCGCAAACTCACGCCCCCCGACAATTGCCTGTGGTTGGGCTATGGAGATATCGCCTGCCAGTTGAAACCCGACGGCACCGGGGAGAGACACGCGGGTCGCCCCGAGTACAACTCCGGGGAACTCTGCGACCTGACGCAGCATCTCTTCTGACAGTTCAGGGATTGCCTGCATGTCGATCTGCACATGCGGCACCCCATTCGTTGTCTCAGGTCGAGGAGCCTCCCGCATAGGGAAGGAACTGTCTTGGGCGATTGCTGGCGCAGACATAACCAGCATGGAAGCCGCGGCCGAGATCAAACATAGTTTTGAAAACGTCATCATATTAAGATCCTTATGGTCTGGGCCGCAGATTTGATTGTGTGTGACTTAGGTCGCGTGAAAGGCTTGGCTCACAGCGTAGGTGTCCTCGAACCAGTTCCAAAGCACGACCTGACCGTCGCGTACCTTAGCCCGCAGAGCAAAGGTGAACTCCTCCGTTTCTACACCTGATCCTGTCAGCAGTAATTTCATCCGACCAAACACGGCCACCGTGTCACCAGAAGCGAAAGCATCCTGATTTTCCCAATGGGTCACCTGAACATTCTGGGAGAAATCACCTAAAAAACCAAAGATTGTCTCCTTGCCCTCCCAGGTACCGATCCATGGCAGGTCAGGGTCGCCTTCGTTTTGCCAGACCATGCCATCCGCCATCAGTGCGCCCATGCTTTCCATATCGCCGCCACCCATCGCACCCATGAAGGCCATCACAGTATCGAAGGAGGCTTGGCTTTCATCGGCCGTCTGCGCTTTCGCTGATGTCGCAAGGGCAAGTCCGGTTGCGGCGGCTACAGATGCCGTCAGAAGCTGTCGTCTTTGCATAGTTAAATTCCAATGTTTGGTTATGATTACCGGCCGGAAAGCTGCTGCAGTGCGCTGGCCCAGTCTTCGACATGATAGGTGCGAACAATCACACCATCGTCCAATTCGTGGATATCAATGGTCAGGATGTCGAAGCTGCGTCCTTCACCATCCACCCCAAAGAATGGCCCCGTCGGTGTTCCCGTTGCACGGCTGCGCACAGTCACAAAATTTCCGTCCTGATGCATGGCCTGTACGGACCAATCGAGGTCTGGAATGAGTTGGCTGAAGAATCCCATCTGGCCTACGAAGCCGTCACGGCCCTCGTTGTCCCCTGAATAGTCGCCAACGCTTTCCCAGTTTTCTGATGTTGCACTGAGAAATGCGGCCACTTGTGCTTCGGAACCGGGATTGCTGAGCAGGTCGTAGAAAGCTTGCACAGTAGCTGTGTCGTCGGCTGCGGCACTTGTTGCGATGGATGCGAGGCCAAGTGAGGCCGCTGCGAGAGTTGTTCGGAACGCGTTCATGGATATGTCTCCTGGTCGATCAATGATGGTACCGCCCCGTTCTGCGGGCGGTGTGAAACCAAGATGGACAAACCCCGATACAATCATAAGATAGAATATATAAATTTAACTGTTCGGATTACTTGCATAATGATTGACCGATTACGCCAGATGGCGATTTTCGCCAAAACGATTGACCACGGGTCCTTTCGAGGGGCTGCACGAGAACTTCGGCTGTCGCCGTCAGTGGTCAGTCACCATGTCTCGCAGCTTGAAGAAAGCCTTGGCGTCGCGTTGATTTATCGCTCGACCCGAAAGCTGACACTGACAGCGGAGGGGCACAGGTTGCTGGCTGCGACGCACAAGATGCTGGAGGCAGTCGAAGGCGAACTGGCCGAGCTCTCTGTTTTGGCAACTGCGCCAAGCGGTGAACTCCACTTGACGGTTCCGTCTGTCCTTTCACAATCGCATTTCATCAAGCAGGTTGCTGCTTTTTCCGAAGCATACCCTCGGATCAAATTGTTTCTGGATTTTTCTGATACACGACGTGCATTAATTGACGATGGTTTCGATATTGCGATCCGAATGGGACCGAAGGCAAAAAACTCAGCCACTTCACGCAAGCTGTTTTCGGTCCAACGTAAGCTGATCGCGTCTGCTGAGTATCTTTCAACACGCCAAGTGCCAAATGATCCGAAAGACCTTGTTGATTGGGATTGGTTGGTGCTCACACCGGCTCAGAACGTCCCTGTAACCTTCAGCAAAGCCGACAGCACTCAAGCAACAATAAAGCCAGAGGCGCGTATCTTTGTGAATGATGCGAATGCGCTGTATCGACTGGCGCGCACGGGCATCGGGCTTGCAATCGTTCCAGACTTTCTGGCCCAAGTTGATGTGGAAGCTGGGTCAATGAAATATGTGCTGCCCGATTGGGAATTGCACACGATTGATGTCTTCGCAGTGTGGCCAGCTAACGCGCCGAAGCATGGTCTTATTCATCTGGCATTAGACGCCATAAGCCAGAGATGATCCTTAAAGCAGGCATTGGCGCAGCCGCAGCGAATTCACACTTCGTCCCGCACTGGCGACTTTCGCTGCCACAATGGTGAGTGGCCGCTTTTTGCATCAACGCAGGCAGTCTCTAATTATCATTCCCTAAAATCTCGAAGATCCGCGCATAGTCTTCACTCATCTTCCGCGCCTGCTCGAAGACCTCACGCCGCTCTTCGTCCTGGCACCGGAAGTACTGCTCGACATCGTCAAAGTATGTCTCTGCGTCGCGTCTCAGCAGGTCAGCATACGCCCGAACATCATCGGCATCGGTCGGCATCAAAGGCACTATCGGTGGTAAACAATTCCCCGCGACTGAGGTAGAACCCCAGCCCAAAACGGCCAGAACCGCCCATGTCTGTTTCAAAACTCTCATATTATCTTGGCTCAGCCACTCCGTTGCAGTATCTTCGTTTCAACGCATAAAGAACGCATTAAGTCAAAATGCACCTCTTGATTGCAAGATTATAATAATGTATCGGTCTGGTAGTCCATGAGGGACTGCCGGGTCCATGCACAATTCTGCAAGGCTCGTTCCGATGAATTTGATGCAAGACACCCCCAATGTTGTTAGCGAAGAAGGGCTGCGCACACTGCTTGCCGAGGGACATTCGGCGGATGTCGTGTGCCGCGTTACGCCCAAACGAACAAGTGCTCAGTGGTCCGGAATTTGGACCGTGCATTGCGTCTCGCCTGACGGTGAGACGCGCCGTCTGCTTGTTACCGCGCGCAACAACATGGCGGCCCGAGAGTTCAAGACGATCAACGGCTTATCGAGCTTCCTTGCCGGGCTGGGCGTGTCGATTATTTCGATCCCAATGGTCGAAGGAAAAACCGCTTCGCACAAGATGGACGACGCCAACTAAGCCACTCGCAGTCCTTGCTGCGCTCATCGCAGCCCCTGCTGGCGCTGAAGGTTTCGTGCTCTCAATGCGGGCCGATGGCCAGTTGGAAACGAAAGCACCTCAGTCCGGTTTCGCGCAAAGCTACATCGACGGAGTGGGCGCGAAGGCACCAGAGCTGACCGTTTTCGCAGCACCTGAACCGCAAGCGCCCCGCACTTCGCCTGCCCCAGCAATCCCCCGCCCCGAAATCCTCGCAGCCCTTGAAAGCACCGCGCATCGCTATGGCGGGCACTCTGCCCTACGCCGCGCCGGTCTGTCTGTGTCCGAATGGCAGACGCTTTTCCAAGCAAATATCGAGATCGAGAGCGCCTACCGCGCAAACGCGCTCAGCTCTGCAGGTGCGATCGGCCTCGGCCAATTGATGCCAGCCACAGCTGCGCAGCTTGGTGTGGACCCTCACGACTGGCGGGCCAACCTGGATGGCTCTGCACGATACTTACTGATGATGCTGGCGCAATTCGGCACGCCGGAACTTGCACTTGCGGCTTACAACGCGGGGCCTAACGCGGTCGCGCGCTACGGCGGCATTCCCCCTTACCAAGAAACCCAAAATCACGTGCGCCGTGTCATGGCCGTTCGTGATCGACTGACTGGAGCCTCATGATGCACACACAAATCCGCATGATCCTTTCGCTGGCTCTGACCAGTTTGATGATTGCCAATCCCGCGCTCGCGCAAAGTATCGACCTCTCGCCTGTACAAAACCTTTTGCAAGGCATCGTCGACACGATCACAGGCCCCTTGGGCATCGTGATCGGCACCTTGGCTTTGATCGGTGTGTTCCTGTCCTGGCTTTTCGGGATTCTGGACTTCCGCCAAGCTCTTTGGGTGCTGGTCGCAATCGCGGGCATCGCGGCTGCGCCGACCATCGTGACCGCCATCTGGGGCGCGTAAATCCGATATGGCAACGCAAACCCCTCTTTTTCTGGGCCTAATCCGGCCACCAAAGCTCATCGGGCTGCCGATCATGTATGCGATGGTCTGGCTCTTCGGGTTTGTGTTGCTTTTTCTGTGGGTCCAAAGCTGGCCGGTGATCGTCGCCGCCGCTCTGGCCTATCCCGCCTTGTGGAAAGCCGCTGACTGGGATCCTGCGTTTCTTGAAGTGCTGGTGACCGCACTGCAGGAAACGCCACCGACCCCGAACCGCAAGATCCATTCAGGGGACAGCTATGCTGCGTGACCCTTCGGATGATCTTGCCATATTGCCAGACTGGGCGCGCAAAGAACGCCCCATGGCCAGCATGCTGCCCTATGTCAGCCTCGTGGATGACATAACGATCCGCACGCGCGGCAATGCCCTTTTCCAGTGTATCCGCCTCGATGGTGTCAACAGCATGACCAGCGATGACGCGCACCTAGAGAAGATCCGGGCTCTCTTCGCTGCCATCATCGCGCAGATCGGGCCCGAATATAGTTTTTACGTGCACAAGGTTTCAAAGGCGATCGAGACCACCCTGCCGCCGATGCCCGACGGGGGATTTGCGCAGGCGCTCGATAACCGGTGGCAGGCGGCCATGGCGAAAGCAGGCCTGCGCGACAAAACACTCACGCTCACGGTTCTAAAGCGTCCGCCCCCTGGCGCGCGGCTGCGCCTGAAACGCTCAGACTCGATCGCTCAGCTCAAAAACCAGACAGCTAAGCAATTGCGCAAGCTCAGCGAGGTCGTCGGGTTCCTACAGTCGTCGTTTACAGAGATGAACCCGCGCCTGCTCGGGGCGGAAAGCGGCGAACTGCTGGGCTTTCTTGGCGCACTCAACGTAGGTCAGGAACGGCCACTCTTCGCAAAATCGCGCCTTGGTATAATTGCCGAGGATGTGGCCAACACGCGGGTCACGTTTCAGGGGCGAAGCTTCAAGCTGGACGACGGAACGGCAGGCACGCGGTTCGGCACCAGCTTCGCGATCAAGACCTATCCTGCAAGAACCAGCTGCACCATGTTCGATGAGCTCAATCTGCCCATCGACATGGTTGTCACCCACTCCTTCGCGCCGATCAACAGCAACATCATGGCCAGCCGGATCAAACGGCAACAACGCCTAATGAAGGCTAGTGATGACGGGGCCATCTCACTGGCCGAAGAACTGGTCGATGCGCTGGATGATCTAGAATCCAAGCGGCTCAGCTTTGGTGATCATCACATGACTGTCACCGTCTTTGCCGAAACCGAAGAAAAGTTGGAGACCATCGCTGCCGAGGTGCGCAATATCGCCGCCAGTGAAGGCGTCAATCTGGTCAATGAAAGTTTTGCCGCCCGCACCCATTATTTCGCGCAACATCCGGGCAACGGGCAGATGCGCAGCCGAAAGGCTGCCATCACAAACACAAACTTTGCCGACCTCGCAGCGCTTCATCGCAGTCAGCTGGGCAAACCTGGCCATAAAGTGCCCTGGGGCAAACCGATTACCCTGTTCCCGACACCAGAGCGCTCGGGCTTTCTCTTCAACTACCACGAGACTGGCCAGCCCGACAAAGAACCGACCGGTGGTCATACCTTGATCCTCGGCCGTCCTGGTTCAGGTAAATCGGTCTTGTCTGCATTCTTGATGACCCAGGCCCGGCGCTGCGAAGCACGGGTGTTTGTGTTTGATTATCGTATGGGTATGGAAATGGCGGTGCGCGCAAACGGCGGGCGCTACAGCGCAATCAAGGCAGGAGAAGCAACCGGTCTCAACCCGCTCCGCACCGAAATTGATGGGCGCGGCCAAGCTTGGCTCTCTGACTGGCTCGCCACGCTTTTGCACCGCACAGACAAGCCCCTGAGCCCGGTCCAGATCAATCGCATTCAAGAGGTGGTGCGCCAGAACGCCGGTGCCAACGATGCAGCCCTGCGCAACTGGCAAGACCTGGCCTCTCTCTTCGTGGCTGGTGCCGATGAAGGAGACATGTTCGAGCGGATCCAGGAATGGACGGCTGATGGGCGCTACGGCTGGATCTTCGGGCAAAGCCTCGAAGACAGCTTTTCGCTCGAGGGCGATGTGGTGGGCTTTGATCTAACCGGCATTCTCGACAGCGAAAGCGAGAAAGAACGTATGGCGGTGCTGTCCTATCTGTTTCGGCGGGTGGAACGCGTGATTGAAGATCGCAAACCTACGCTGATCATCATCGATGAAGCATGGAAAGCGCTCGACAATCCGTATTTTGCGGACAGGCTCAGCAATTGGCTGGTGACCGCACGCAAGCAGAACGCAGTCGTCGTTATGATGACCCAATATGCCAGCCAGCTTGAAAAAACCCGGACAGGCAAAACGATTGTCGAGGCCGTTCCTACGCAAGTCTTGCTTCCCAATATTCGTGCTTCGGCCAGTGATTACGCAATGCTCGGACTCACTGACAAAGAGCTCAGCGTGCTGCTCGGAACGGGCAGCAATTCCCGTCTGGCGCTGGTGCGCGACGATCAAGGCTCGGTCGTGATCGATGCCGACCTCAGCGCCCTTGGTCCGTATCTCACGATCCTTGGCGGCATGGAAAAAGGCGAAGCGCTGGTCGGCGCGGATTATCGCCAGAACCCTGTTTTTTGGAGACAGATTTGATGCACAAGCTTTTCGTCATGACACTCACCCTTCTGACCCTCACGGCCTGCGCGGAGTACCGGCCCTCTGAGGCAGAATGTTTCACCTCCTTTGCCGAGGTCAGCCGCAGTAATTGCAATTTCGAACTGCTTGGACCGATTGGCGACCTTAATGAATAGCCTTTGCCCGCATATCCTTGCGGGCTTGATCTCGCTCGCAGCGCCCATGGCGTTTGCGCAAGGCGTGCCAACCTTTGATGCAGGCATGTTCTTGCAGCGTGAACGCGTGTTGAACCAAGGCGCGCGGGATTTGGCGCTGCAGCAGGACCGCCTTTCCAGAGAAGACGCGCTAGAGCGGCTCGAAGAGGAACAACTGCAAGCGCTGGAGGACATCCTTGATGCATCCACGCTCGGCAGTGGAAATTCGGGTGTTCTGGTCGCCAGTTTGGAAACAGGCACTTCACCGGGAAGTGCTGCAGGTGCGCTCTACGGTCCGGTCGATCCCAACCCAGGTGCTGCCCAGATGTTTGGCGATGCCTCCGGCTCCATCGAACAGCTAATCATTCGCGCTGCGATAGAAACGCACAATATGTCCGGTGTGCGCGCGGCGGGCTTGTCCCCCAAGCAATGGCGTTGCCTGTTGCAGGCGCTGATCTGGCAAGAAAGCCGTTTCACCATTGGCGCGCGCTCCCCCGTTGGCGCGTTCGGCCTCACTCAGATCATGCCGGGCACCGCACAGGATCTCGGGATCTATCCCGCCTATTATGAAAACCCCTACATCCAGGTCAACGGCGGCGCGCGCTATCTGGCACAGATGCTAGCCATGTTTGATGGCAACATCATTCACGGTCTGGCCGCCTACAACGCGGGGCCCGGAAACGTGCAGCGCTACGGCGGAGTGCCACCCTTCGCAGAGACCCAGCATTACGTTCAGGTTATCCCAGAGCGCTATAACCTTTACCTCGCGCGCGTTGGCGGCGTTGATGCGCTTGGCACCATCGATCCCGTGCTGCTCGCAAATTCGACCATGAGCCTCACCTCCTATGGCGCGGGGATCTATGGCGATTATTCCATTGTCTCCGTACGCTCAGCGGCCCTGCGCGTGCAGGACATCATCACTCGCATTGGCGAAACGGACGATATTCATGCCGCCATGTCGCTTAACACTTACGCACGCGCCGAACTGGCCCGCCTAGTAGCAATTCGTACCCGCCTCAAAGCCGCTCATACCCGCCCCCTTGGCGCTGCCGAGCTAGCCATGGCCGCCGCTCAAGTCCGTGAGCAAGACTTCATGCAATTCGATCTGGAGGCACTTCAATGATCCGCTTTTTCTCAGCCCTCATCACATGCGCGATGCTCGCGGTCTCGCCTGCAATCGCCCAAGGCGTGCCGACGATCGACACCCGCAACATTGCGCAGGAAATTCGCCAATTGCAGCAGATGCTCGAAGATTTCGGCATTCAGACAGACCAACTCGACACGCTTCTCGAACAGCTCGATCTGGTGCAGCAGCAACTCGACACGTTGAACGAAACCTACGCGGCCCTGACCGGCGCGACGGACATCATCGAAATGGCCATGGGCGGCGATCTCGACGGGCTTCTCGATCAAGAGTTCGGCGATCTTCTTGGCACCATCCGACAAATCCAAAGTGGCGATTTCAGCGGTCTCATCGGCAATGCCGCCCCTCAAATGGAAGGCCGCATGACACAAGCATTGGAAGACGCGGGCTTTGATCAAGACAGCCTGTCGGACATGGCCAGCAGCGGTAATCCGGGGGCTGAGCGGATTGCCAGCCAAGCAGGCACCGGGGCGATGATGTCAGCTGCGGCCGAGAACAGCTATGACGAAGCCGCGCAATCTCTTGAACGGGTCGAGCAACTGGTATCGCTGATCCCGGACATGGAAACGCTCAAGGAGGCCGTAGATCACAACACTCGCGTCACCGCCGAGTTGGCCATTGCAATGACACGCATGTGGGAGTTGGAAGCCATTCAAACCGTGGGCGCGGGCCAATCCGGTGTTGTCGATGCCGCCACGCTGGCTGAAGAGCGCCGCTATATGGATTTCACCCTGCCAGACCTGCGTGTGGACTGACCATATGAGCAGCGAAACAGAAATCATCGAAGAAGAACTTGTCTATGGGGCGCGACGCCGCGAGCTCCTTTGGCAAAAACTAGGTCTGACAGGAATGGGCTTTGGCATGGCAGGTTGCCTGGCCGCTGCCCTCGTTGCCCTGTTTGACGTCGACCCGCCGCCAATGATCGTGCCCTTCGATAGTGCAACCGGCATGGCCCTCCCCAATGCCACAGTCGAAGCAGTCTCACTCACGGAACGCCCCGCTATCATCGAGGCGCAGGTCTACCGCTATGTCATCGGTCGAGAGACATATAATCAGCTCGACAATGACGTGCGCGTGCGGCGGGTCCTGGATCAGTCGGATGGGGCCGCCGCAACAGGTCTGCGTGCGCTCTGGACCAGCGGCCATGAGGCATATCCACCCGACAGCTACGGCACAGATGCGCGGCTTGAGGTCGAAGTGCTCTCGATCACCCATATCAGCGCAAACCGCGCGCAGGTGCGCCTGCGTAAACGGCTAAGCACGCCTCGCGGCAATCAAAACGGGCTCTTCACTGCAACGCTGATGTTCGAGTTTCAGCCCGAGAACAGCCGGTCGATCGACGATGTCTGGCAAAACCCTTTCGGCTTCACAGTCACTGAATACGCGATCCGCTCGGATCGTTTGGAGTAACCTATGGCCCGCATGTTCTTGATCTTCACTGTCCTCTTTCAGCTTGCTGGCACCGCCCATGCAGAAACTCAGCCGCGACAGGGCCCCTATGATGCCCGCGTCCGACTGGCCACCTATCAGGATGGGCAAGTCTATCGCATCAGCACCAGCCTGACCCATGTCACCAGCATCGAATTTGGCCAAGGCGAGACCATCCGCTCGATCATCGCAGGCGACACCGAAGGCTTCCTTTTGGACGGCGTGCCCGGCGGTCAGGCCTTTGCAATCAAGCCAGTCTCGCGCGGCGCGCATACCAACATCACCGTCTACACCAATCGGCGCAGTTATTATTTCAACGTCACTGAGGCGAGCTCACCGACGTTCTATGTCATCCGCTTCACCTATCCAGATTCTGCTCCCCAGCAATCTCGAGTTGCCGCAAGCGAGCCCGCAAACCATGCTTACGGGGTCAGCGCGCGATCAGAGATCACGCCGCGCGAAATCTGGGACGACGGCACATTCACCTATTTCCGTTTTGCCGCAAACGCGCCGCTGCCCGCGATCTTTCGTTGGTCTGGGGGCAATGAACGCAGCGTGAATGCGCTTGCCCAGACAGACGGCGTCATCCGCGTTTCAGGTGTCAACGATCGGTGGGTGCTACGGCTCGGCGAGGATGAGATCTGCGTGCAGGAGATGAGCGAGGCAGATCACAATGAGTGAACCGGCTGAGTTGAAGAAACGGCTAGAAGCAATTGAAGGGACTGCACAAAAGGCTCTCAAACGACCGTCATTACTGACTGTTGCCCTCGCCATCGGGGGCATCGTTTCCCTCAGCGGCCTACTGCTGCTCTTCTCCGGTGGCTCAGAACAGGAAGCCCTTGAAACCGCCTCGCCTGATGAGTTTCAAGCGGCAGGACCGGGCTTTGGCGTTATTGAGCCCGGCCCTGCACCGATCGACACAACGCCGCCTCCATCGGAGCCAGAACCCAACCTAGAGTCCGAAGAGCTGCGCGCGCAAATGGATGCGATGCGCACCGAACTCGCGGCATTGCGCAATGCGCCAGCACCCGAGGCACCAACCATCGATTTTGAAGCGCTCGATACCCTGAGCGCAGAGGTCGATGCCCTGCGCAGCGAGGCAGCAATCACCCAAGCCGCCTTGCGCGAAGAACTGGAAGAACGCGCGCGCCAGATCCAGCGGCTGCAGAACGACCTGGAACTCGCGCGTCTGGAAACCCCGCGCTCGCCCGCACCAACTGGCCCCACGGCCGAAGAGCTGCGCCTCCAGGAGCTAGAGCGGCGGCGGCAAGCGGAACTTGAAGAATTAGAGGCCCGCATCGCCAGCCCGATTATCGCTTTTGGTGGCACTGGCGGTGGGAGCAGTGAGACGGCTGCGCAGCAGCGACGGCTTGATGGCGACACCGAGTTTGTCCGCAATGGAGCCGAACCAGCCGAGGTGACGCAGGCACAGCTGATCGTGAACCCATCCAACACAGTTGTTCAGGGCACGATGATCCAAGCGGTTTTGGAGACCGCAATCGACAGCTCGCTGGCCGGTCAAGTGCGGGCCATGGTGTCGGAGGACGTCCATGCCTATGACGGCTCGCGGATCCTGATCCCACGCGGAGCACGCCTTATCGGACGTTATCAGTCTGGCCTCGATATCGCACAGCAGCGGGTAACCATCGCCTGGGACAGGATCATTCTCCCTAGCAACCAAACCGTTGAAATCAGCGCTTTCGGTGGCGATGAACTGGGCCGCTCAGGCACGACCGGTTTTGTCGACAGCCGCTTTGGCACGAGGTTCGGCTCGGCTGCGTTGATATCGCTGATCGGAGCCTTGCCTGCCGCCGCCGCGCAGAACACCGAAGACGCAATCACCTCGGACGTGCTCGAAGGCATAGGCGAAGACTTCCAAGACAGCGCGCAAAGCGTGATCGGCGAATATCTCTCGGTCTCGCCCGTGATCTATGTCGATCAAGGTGCCCGCGTCACGGTGATGGTCGACCGTGATCTGGAGATCTTCTGACCATGGCCGCCAGCTATCTTCAAAGCTCGCTGGACAAGATCCCCGAGGCGCGTGATCCAAAGCTGATTGAGCTTTGCATCAATCCTGATGGTTCGCTTTGGGCGGAGTTTCAGGGAGATCACTTCATGCGGCCCGTCAATCGACAGCTCTCGCCGAATGAGATCAAAGACCTTGGCAACCAGATTGCCTCTGCTGCAAACACCACTCTCAGCCGCATCAAGCCAATCGTATCGGTGAGCATCTCCTATCGCGACCGCCCTATTCGCGCACAAGTCATCCAGCCCCCGGCCGTTGACGGCGGCTATGCGATTTCTTTGCGGTTCTTCGCAGATTTGCCGCTGGAGCAGATCAAACTGTCCTATCTCTTCGGCAAAGAGCGCAGCAATGAAGGTGCGCGGCGCAAGCGAAACGCCGAACTGCGCGATGTCGTGGTAACTGGTAACATCGATGCCGCAATCAAATTTTGCGTCACCCATAAGCTCAACATGATCGTGTCCGGCGGCACCTCGACCGGCAAGACCGTCACGGCGCGCAAAATCCTCTCATTTGTGCCAACCGACGAGCGTATCGTCACCATCGAAGAGGCCGCCGAGCTGCGTCCAGCACAGCCCAATGTTGTCACTCTGATGTCCGACCGAGATGAAGCCACGCGCAGCGCGGATGTACTGCTAACCTCCACCCTGCGGATGCGGCCGGACCGCATTGTCCTTGGCGAAGTGCGCGGCAAAGAAGCCATGACCTTCCTCGAGGCCATCAACACCGGCCATGGCGGCTCTCTCACCACGCTTCACGCCGAAACGCCACAACTTGCCGTACAGCGTCTCGCCATTGCAGCCCTAAAAACCGATGTGCCCATGACCTATCAAGACATGAACGACTACATCACCCGGTCCATCGATGTGATCATTCAAGCCGGTCGCCATGAAGGCGCGCGCGGCATCACCGAATTTTACCTGCCAATTGATCCGGCCCAAACGAAGGAAACAGCCCATGTTTGAATACAAGATTGAACTGATCAACACCGCCAAGACCAAGCCACCGAAGATCGAAGCGCAGCTGACCGCTCTCGGTCAGGACGGCTGGGAGTTGGTGTCTGTGGTGCCGGATTTCGACGGCGAACACATCCTGAAGGCCTTCCTGAAGCGCGACATCTGGCGTGTCAAACCGACCGAGAAAGCATAGGAGCACCCAATGGGCGTCGTCACCTGGATGGTTGAGACAACCGACAACTTTATGGACGACGCGGCCCAAACCACTTTTGGCAACGTCGCCGGTCAGCTAGGCGGCGTCATTGCCGTGGCCTCCACGCTCGCTGTGATCGGCGTCTTCATCAACATGGTGTTTCAGTACAAATCCATGGACGGACGAACCGCATTTTGGTTCGTCCTTAAACTCATGCTCATCTCGCTGTTTGCGATGAATTGGGTCCAGTTCAACGCGGTCGCAAGCGCCCTCATCGACGGTCTAGACCAGCTCGCAGGTAGCATGGTCGCAGGGCTTGGCGGCGGCGGTGCTGGGGCTGGATATTTTGCCAGTGCATTTGATGATCTGATCGAAGAGTTTGGTAATTACCTAAACGCGGCGGGCGATAACATGCATTGGATGGCCGGGGCTCTCATCGGCGCGATCGGCGCTTTCCTCCTTGGCGTGATCGGTGCGCTCTGCGGCCTTGTCCTGATCTTTGCAAAGATCATGCTGGCCTTCATGATCGGCATCGCCCCCATCATGATCGCGCTCTCGCTGTTTGATATCAGCAAGGACTATTTCCACCGCTGGCTGTCCAGCACCGTATCCTACGCGCTCTACCCGCTCGTGATCGCCGGGGTATTTTCCACTGTCGTCGGCATGTCGCGCTCGCTCATGACCGAACTCGGCGATCCCTCCGGCGCAAGTAACATTGGCGCACTGGTGCCCTTCTTCATGATGATGTTCCTCGCAGGCGGCATGATCATCGCCACACCGCTGATCGTTAGGTCAATCTCGGGCAACTTCATGATGGCAGGGCCACCGAGCATTCCTGGCCCTGGCGGCTTTGCAAAGGGCTTGATCGGCACAAAGGGCTCTCACGCGAGGGCGCGATTTGGAAGCCGGTCAAATGCTGAGATCGCGGGGGCTGGAATACGGCATGCGGGCAATGCGACCGTTTCGATGGTTCAGAGGGTGGCAGAGCGGGCGAAGCGGTTGGAATAGGGTTTCGGCACTTGCTCGGCATTCACTAGTTTAAACTTGCTGCAATGCAGCTTTTCAAATGCAGCTGTGGGATAATGTTTAGCGATCTTGCGACGATGACATATTTGAACGCGATGTCGCAGTACTATCATCCTTCTCACGATAACAAGCAGTGCGCTGTCCATCCATTTCAAGGTACCGAAGCTCTAAGATGGGCGCATTATGCACAACCTGCCGCCAACTGTGGCATCCATACTTGGCAGGCAGTTGTTCAGGGTAACGCGTAGCAATCCAATTGCCAGCATCATCTACAGGTGCCCACCCATCGACAGCCAACGCACCGATTGCTTCTCGCAAGGCGCTCACTATGCCCGAGGCGTCCCAATTTACTTTTCCATCGGGGGTAATTCCGTTGACAAATACGTCGTTGAACTCCTCCGACTGCAAGACTTCTAAGAGAGCCTGCCGCGTACTCTCCATACGTTTAGCCCATTCCCGAAGTTGTTCAAAGTGTTGGTCGATGCGGTTGTATGCGGTGGCCAATGCATCTTGCGCGCCACGGCATCCGTCCGAGCTCCAGAGATCGTGCTTGTCGATAAAGTGGTGAACCAGATTTTTCCTTAGAAGTACCATTTCTCTCAGTTCACTCTCTACCCGGACGAACTCTGCGGCCGGTAAACCAAGTGTCATCTGCATGGCGAACCAATTGGCGTTCTCGGGAGAGTTGGTTTTCGTCTCTTCGGGAGGGTTGGCCCCGTCGGCAACGACATACGATCCAATGAGATCGCCAACCAAGGTGCCGAGCGTCTTACCAGCAGTCGCGTCAATCTGCTTGGCTCTTGCCTGCTGCAAGTTATGAAACGGCCCTGAGATCTTATGATCCGCCACCATGGCTTTGATCAGGCGCTCATACTGTTGCAACCGTAACATGCATCGACCCAGCAACCGCTGAACTTCTTGCTGAAGTGTTTGCAGGTCTTCTTCATTTAACATCGTCATAGTACAATCCGGTCTCCGCGCAGGTCATATCAACCATATTTCGACCCGCAATGCGATGCTTTAGATCTTTTTGTCGAACCCAAAATCATTCCCAAGATCTAGTGCTACCGGCCCACAGGGGACGTTCGCTGGGTCGGTCCGCGCTGCGCTGCAGTTTTCGCATTGCTGCCGTTCGTGCATCGTGCAGCATTTTGTCGGCTAAAACGTCGGTCAGCGGGACCAAGCGACATTTCGCTGCAACCGCGCTAATCACAGCTTTCCATGCTTCGCAGCACAACTTCCATTGCGTATCAGCGCGTCACTTTTGCAGGAACCAATGCTAATCGCCTTTGATCAAATCAACATGCACCTGAAATAGACGGGCATAGCTAGTGCCGTTGAAAAATGAGAGTGAGTCGAGCCCTAGAAGCAAAAAGTTTCTCTTCAGCGCGTTGGGGTGATTGCACCTTTATGGGCGATGACCTTCAAAGAGCAATTATGCCCATCGACTAGAGCCTTTGCGATGTTGCTATTCTGAAAGTAGCTGCCGAGGAAAGCGCCGTTGAAGCTGTCCCCGGCGGCGGTTGTATCAACGACCGAATGCGCTTTTTGGTAGACAGGTTGCTGCACAGATTCAGTTGCGATGGAACGCGGGCCGCGCGAACCTCGTTTTAATGCCCCGAAATTTAGGCCCCATTGGGTTAAACGAGCAATGACATCTTGTTCGGATTCATCTGAAAATAAGGCCATTTCATCGTCCACAGACGGGAGACCAATATCTGCCAGCCGCCATGCCGCTTCCACGCTGGACTGTGCAGTGGCGGTGTCGGGCCAGAGTTTCGGACGGTAGTTAGAGTCAAATACAATAGTCTTACCGCAGCTTGCCAACCAATCCATGAAACCGTCGCGGACAACTTTGGGAAGGATTGCCAAAGTGATCGCTGAAAAATAGATGACATCAAATCCTTCAAGGGCGGAAAAACCAGCTTCGAAAAGCGTGCGAGCTGCAGAATTTTCGCGCCAATAGAGGAACGAACGCTCCCCATCTGGCGCTGTATCGATCGCATACAGGCCAGGCAATAAGTTCGGATGCTTTGAAATATTCGTCGTTAAGATTCCGTGATCTGAAATGAAGTCCAACATCCGCTGTGAAAACACATCGTTGCCAACAACGCTAAAGAAAGAAACGCTGTGCGCTGCTTTGAGACTGCGGCGCAGATATATAGCCGTGTTGAGTGTATCACCTGCGAAACTAACACGCGGCGTTGCACCTTCAAAAGCTAACTCGATCATTGCTTCGCCGATACAGGCTACTTTGAGCGGAGTGGTCAATTTAGTCACCTATCGGCTTTGGCCCTGAATCTTTGGACAGAGGGAGAAGTGAAGTTCGAATACGACGCAGGTTCTCTTTGACGCGTTCGGGGCGTTTTCTAGCGGCACCAGCTGCCAAAACATCAACAATCGCAACAAAAACAAGCCGAGACGCTGATGGCTTGTAGATATCTTGATCTTCTGGGACGTCGATTTGTATTGAGATGTCTGTAAGATTAGCGAGATCTGAACCCGTCTTGGTCAAACTGATTGTCGTAGCCCCGTATTGTTTGGCGATTGCGACACTATCCAAAAGCTCGGCTGGTTGACCACTTGAAGAAATGGCTACCAGCACGTCCCCTTCTGTGAATGTAGACGACAACATGCGCTGCAGGTACCCGTCCGCATGCGCCTCGGACGGTATGCCAAGTCGGAAAAACCGGTTCGCGCCTTCGCGAGCGACATTGGCCGAACCGCCGCCAACCCCAAGAAACGCAATCCGTCTCGCATTCGCAAGAACGTCCGTGGCGTGATCTATAGGCTGACCATCAAGCTGTTTGCGGGCAAGCGTAAGCGTATCGACCAACGTGCTGAAAACCTGCGTTACCAATTGACCCGATTCAGATTGATCGCCATTTGGCCCCCCGAGATATTGCAGGCTTACTGCAACACTTTGAGCGAGGCGAATTTGGAAATCCCGGAAACCTTCGCATCCGATCGTCGTGCAAAACCGGTTCACTGTCGCGACTGAAACCCCAGTCGCATCAGCGATTTCATGCTGGGATAGAAATGAAATCTTTTCGAGATTTGCGAGAACAAAGTCAGCAACCAGTTGTTCGCGCTTAGGGAAGGTTCCCTCAAGCGCGCGCGTGTGTGAAATTAAGTCGATGACTTTGATCATTCGCTGAATCGCTTCCTATACTGGCTTATACGCGATCACATCCATTTCAACTTTTGCGTCGACCATGATGGCACTTTGAACAGTTGAACGCGCGGGCGGATGGGCCGTGAAGTACTTTGCAAACACCGAATTAAAGCTTGTGAAATCGCGCGGATCATCAAGCCAAACGCCGACTTTCACAACGTGCTCTAGCCCACAATCTGCAAGTTCTAGAACCGAAATGATGTTTGCCATTACGGCTTCTGTTTGGGCAATGATTCCCCCGGTGACAACTTCGCCGTCCATAGTCGGTACCTGTCCAGAAACATAGACAAAGTCACCAGCGCGCACAGCTTTGGCGAACGGACGCGGTGTGCCGCCAGCAGCGGCATCTGCACCATCCATGCGAACGATTCCCAATGTTTTCGTAGTCATATGCATTCCTAAATGTAAGTTACTTACGCAATGTATCCTTATTTTGAGTAGAAATCCAGTAATGTTTGACAGACTCACTTCTAAATGTAAGTAAATTACATCACAACGAACCATAAAGTGATAGACTGACAGAGGAGGAGGACTGAATGACTATTAAATCATGGATGAAATCAGCGCTTGCGGTGGGGGCCCTAATGACCCTGACGACTGGCGCTTATGCGGACGGTATGTTGCGCTATGCAACTGTGGGCGAACCCCCAAGCCTTGACCAACAGGTCATCACATCTGATTTGGCGACAACAATCGCGCATCATATGTTTGAGGGACTTTATACGTTCAATGGAGCCAACGCACCTGTGCCATTGCTCGCGTCGGGTGAAACCGTATCCGAAGACGGCAAAACCATTGTGATTTCATTGCGCGAAGGTGTGCAATTCCACAATGGCCAAGCAATGACATCCGCGGATGTTCTGGCCTCGCTACAGCGTTGGGGTGAATTTGGATCCCGTGGCAGCTTGATCTTTGATCACGTCGAAAGCGTTGAGGCGTCAGGCGAGTATGAAATCACGCTGAACCTGAAAGAGCCGTTCGGCCCTTGGAAGAACTTGATGGCCTTCATCAATGGTGGCCCAGCGATCTACCCTGCGAGTGTTGCGACTGGCGCCACCAAAGAGCCTATTTCGCCAGAAAACTACATCGGCACGGGCCCTTACAAGTTCAATGCTTGGGAAGCGAACCGTTACATCGAGCTGGTGCGCTTTGACGATTATGCATCCCCAGACGGTGAAGCCGACGGGTATGGCGGCGCGCGCGTTGCTGATTTCGATACGCTTCGCTTCATCCCCGTATCTGACGTTGGCACGCGCATCGCAGGCGTTCGTGCTGGTGATTACGACTACGCTGAAAGCATCCCCGGTGATCTGTTTGCCGAACTTGATGCCGATGCTGGCGTAAAGACCATGCTAAACGGCGGGCCGATTTTCGGCTTGGTGTTCCTGAACTCCAGCGATGGACCGCTCAAGGAAAACTTCGCTCTGCGCCGTGCCATTCAAACGGCGATCGACAAAAAACCAGCATTGCAAGTCGCGATCGGCCCTGAGGGTCTGTGGCGTGCAAACGGGTCTTTTGCACCAGAGGGTAGCGTTTGGAATACACCTGAAGGCACTGAAAACTTCAGCAAAGGTGACGCTGAAGCCGCCAAAGCTATGGCCGCAGAAGCCGGTTATGATGGCGAGCCTATCAAGTTCATGGTGTCGACAAACTATCCGTTCCACTACGACAGTGCGATCGTTTACACCAAGCAACTTGCGCAAGCTGGCTTCAACATTGACCTGCAGGTTTATGATTGGGCGACGCTTATTGAAAAGCGCGCGCAGCCAGACCAGTGGGATCTCTTCTTTACCCATCACGGTTTTGTGCCGGACCCCATTCTGATTTCGGTCATGAATGACAACTACCCCGGCTGGTGGGCAACACCAGAAAAGAAGGCGCTGAAGGATCGCTTTACTGCATCTTCTGATCCGGCCGAGCGTCAAGCGATTTGGGCCGAACTTCAGGCTCTTATCTACGAGCAGGTGCCAACCATGAAGACAGGCGATGTCTACACTTACAACATCGCCTCTCCCAAACTGAAAGGCCTCGGCGAGCAAACGCTCATCTGGCCTAGCTTCTGGAACGTCTCCAAGTAACGCTCCACTGCGCCCCCCGCCAAACGGTTTGGTCGGGGGGCAACACCCTATCCACCTCTTATTACCGAGGGTACTATGCTTGCATACACGGCCAAGCGCCTGTTGACGCTTATCCCAACGCTTCTGGCAGCGACGATTTTGGTGTTTCTGTTTGTTCACTTAATTCCTGGCGATCCGGCTGCTATTCTTCTGGGAGATACAGCAACGCCTGAAGAAGTGGCGCAGCTCTCCGCAGAGTTGGGATTTGATCGCCCTTTGTGGATCCAATATTTCTTGTGGCTCGGAAACGTGCTTCAGGGCGATCTCGGGACATCGATCTTTTTCCGCGAGCCGGTCACGGCAGTCATCGGAAGCGGCGCAGAAACGTCCATTTTGTTGGCATCGATGACGATGGTTTGGATCATCATCTTGGGCCTGCCTATCGGAGTTTTGTCCGCAACCAAGCACGGCACATGGATTGATCAGATCACGTCAAGCGGCGCAATGCTGGCAGCGTCCGTTCCGACGTTCTGGCTCGGCCTCTATCTGATCATGATATTTTCCGTGACGCTGGGATGGTTCCCAAGCTCTGGTTTCCCGTCGCTATCTGATGAAGGCGGCATAACAAACCTGCGCTACCTAATACTCCCTAGCCTTACATTGGCTGCGCCGAATGCTGCGCTCATTGTTCGGTTGGTACGCGCTTCGATGCTCGATGTCGCCCGCGAAGATCACGTGCGCACGGCCCGCGCCAAGGGCCTGCACCCCGCTCGCGTAGCCATTAAGCATGTCTTCAGAAATGCACTCATCGCCGTTGCCGCAGCTTTTGGGTTCACCTTTGCTGCGTTGATATCAGAAGCGGTTGTGACCGAGACGGTCTTCTCGCTACCGGGAATTGGGCGGCTTGTTGTTCAATCGATCCTTCGCAGAGATTATCCAGTCATTCAGGGCGTTATCCTTGTGATTGTTGTTCTCTACATGGTCATCAATTTGTTGGTGGACCTTGCCTATGCACGCCTAGACCCAAGGGTATCTCTGAAATGAATATCATCAATTTCCTGCGCAATGCTTTCGCTGGTCGCAAGCTGGCCACTGTTGGTTTCATATGGCTCTGCTTTATTTTGCTCGCCGCGATCTTTGCGCCTTTGATCGCTCCCTTTGACCCACTTGAGATCGACCCTGTTGGCCGACTGGCCGAGCCGGGCTTGCCAAATCTGTTTGGCACCGATCACTTTGGCCGCGATACCTTTTCACGGGCTATCTATGGCGCACGGATGACTGTGATAATCGGAGTTGGCAGTGTTGTCGTCGCGCTTGTGTGTGGTGGATTGATCGGCATGCTTTCTGCGTATTTCACACGACTTGGTCACTTCTTGATGCGCGGCGTTGATGTTCTTATGGCATTTCCTGCCTTGTTGATGGCGCTGGTTCTTATCACGCTGCTTGAGCGCAGCGTGTTCAACACGATCCTGGTTATCGGAATTGTATACGCGACCACAACGGCCCGTATTCTTTATGGCATGACGCTAAAACTTAAAGGCGAAGTCTTTGTGGATGCCGCCGTTTGTTCTGGCGCAGGACATTCCTCAATCTTGTTCCGTCACATCCTGCCAAATCTCGTTTCTCCGCTGCTCGTTCAGGCCAGCTTTATCTTTGCCTTCGCGCAGCTACAGGCAGCAGCGCTCGACTTTCTCGGGCTTGGATTGCCGCCGGAGGTGCCCAGCTGGGGCAACATGCTCTCCGAAGAGCGCATCTACGTAACGCGCGCGCCTTGGCTGCTGATCTATCCCGGTCTGCTGATTGTTTTGTCAGTGTTTTCAATGAACCTTGTGGGTGACGCTTTGCGCGACAGCATCGATCCCCGCTTCAAAGATGATATTGCAGGGGTTTAAGTCATGGCATTACTTGAGGTCGAGAACCTACACATTGCAGTCGGATCAGGTGGCAAGCTATTGCCAGTGGTTCAAGGCGTGTCCTTTTGTGTGGACGAGAATGAAACGCTCGGAATTGTTGGCGAAAGCGGTTGCGGCAAGAGCCTGACATCACTGGCGATTATGGGCCTATTGGGCGATTCAACAGTACGCATAACGGGCGGAAGTATCCGGTTTGACGGGATGGACCTGCTTACTCTTTCGGCTCCGGAGCGGCGCGCAATCATGGGAAATCGCATGGCGATGATTTTCCAAGAACCGATGACCAGCCTCAATCCGGTGTATCGCATTGGTGATCAAATCGCAGAGAGCATTCGACAGCATCAACAAATATCACGCTCCGCCGCGCGTGATCGTGCCGTGGAATTATTGACGCTTGTGCGTATTCCCAACCCATCCGAACGTGTCGACAGCTTTCCACATCAGATGTCTGGCGGGCAAAGGCAGCGGGTGATGATCGCAATGGCGTTGTCGTGCGACCCAAAGCTGTTGATAGCAGACGAACCTACAACCGCGCTTGACGTTACGGTGCAAAAAGAAGTGCTGGAACTGATGGCGGACCTACAAGATCGGATGGGAACGGCGATCGTTCTTATCAGCCATGATCTTGGTGTCATTGCCGAAACTTGTGACAAGGTCGCTGTGATGTATCGTGGAAAAATTGCCGAGGCAGCGGCAACCGCAGACCTATTCGCAGAGCTGGCCCATCCCTACACGCGCGGTTTGTTAAACTCGATTCCAGTTGTCGATCGGGACGTTGAATGGCTCGAAGCAATTCCGGGGCGCGTTCCAACATTGGAGGAAACGCTCACGGGATGTGCATTCCACCCCCGCTGCGCGCTTGCGACAGATTTCTGCGCAAGCAGAGCGCCCGAAACCTCGCAGTTCAAGCCCAACCACAGCGTTCAATGCCATTTTGCTGGAGGGAGTACGACATGAGCGATCCGTTGTTACGTCTTGTTGGCTTGCATACCCATTTCCAAACAAAGGGTTCCGGGTTGTTTGGAAAAAAGAAAGTAATCAAAGCCGTGAACGGCGTGTCATTCGACATTGCGCCCGGTGAAGTCCTGAGCCTTGTCGGCGAGTCTGGCTGCGGCAAATCAACTGTTGGGCGCACATTGACACATTTGGAAAAGGCGACGTCGGGCCAAGCCTTTTTTGAGGGCAATGATTTCTTGGCCCTCACTCCCAGTGAATTTCGCCCCCTGCGCCGCGACATCCAAATGATCTTTCAAGACCCGTTCGCATCGCTGAACCCGCGCCTTAAAATTGAACAGACTTTGGCCGAGCCACTCTTTATTCACGGTCTTTGCAAAACCTGGGACGAAGCACGAGTACAGATTGCAGCAACGCTTGAGCTAGTGGGATTGGACCCAAAAGTTATGGCGCGCCATCCGCATGAGTTCTCAGGTGGCCAACGCCAGCGCATCGGGATTGCGCGTGTTATGATATTGAAGCCAAAGCTCGTGATTGCGGATGAAGCTGTGTCGGCGCTCGATGTCTCGATTCAAGCGCAGGTCCTCAACCTGATCAAAAAGTTGCAACGCGACAGCGGTGTCTCAATGTTATTCATTAGCCACGATCTTGGAGTGGTCCGTCATATTAGCGACCGCGTTGCTGTGATGTTCGAAGGTCAAATCGTCGAAATCGGGGACAAGACACAGATTTTTGAAGCCCCACAGCACGAATACACACGCAAGTTACTGGGCTCGATCCCGCGAATTTCACTTGGAAGAGAGGTCGCCTAATGCCCAATCCAAAGCGCGTTTTCCTCGGCTCAATCGCAACGGAAACCAACACGTTCTCGCCACTGCGCACCGACTTGCAGGATTTTAAGGACAGTTTTTACGCCCCCCCTGGCCAGCATCCAAAGACGCCAACCTTGTGTAGCGCGATCTATCCTGTTGCCCGCGCGCGCGCCGCAGACCTTAACTGGCAGATCGTTGAGGGTACCGCCTCTTGGGCCGAGCCGGGCGGGATTGTGAACCAGCACACGTGGGAATTCCTTCGCGATCAACTTTTGGCAGAACTACGCGCCGCAATGCCGGTCGATATTGTTCTACTGGGTTTACACGGCGCAATGGTTTCCCAAGAGTGCCTCGATTGCGAGGGCGAGCTGTTAAAGTCCGTTCGCGAAATCGTCGGTGCTACGACAATCATTGGCGCAACGTTTGATCCCCACAGTCACTTGTCGCAGCTTCGAACAGATAGCGCGAACCTGATCACGGTTTTCAAAGAATTCCCGCATACGGATTTTGTTGAGGTCGCAGAAAACTTGGTGGAATTGGTGCATCGCACGACGCTTGGTGAAATCAGACCCGTAATTAGCACATTTGATTGCAAGATGATCGAAGTTCTCCCAACGAGCCGCGAACCTATGCGCAGTTTTGTCGACAAGATCAAAGCGCGTGAAGGGAGGGATTCAGTTCTCTCGGTTTCCGTCATTCACGGCTTTATGGCCGGAGACGTGCCAGACCTCGGCGCGCGCTTGATTGTGATAACTGACAACGACAAACAACACGGTGATCTGCTAGCTTCAGAACTGGGCCAAGAGCTGTTTGGCATGCGAGGCAAGACGCGTCCGGAGTTTTTGACGCCGAGCGCCGCGTTTGACAAAGCAGAAAAATCAGACGCAGTTCCTATCGTAATAGCGGATGTTTGGGACAATCCCGGCGGCGGCGTACCTGGGGATTCCACGACCGTGCTGCGCGAGATGCTGCGACGCAAAGTAAAGAATGCAGCATTAGCAACGATTTGGGACCCAATCGCAGTACGCACATGTTTTTCAGCTGGAGAAGGCGCGGTTTTCCGGTTGCGCTTTGGCGCAAAAATGTCTGCGTTCGCAGGCGAGCCGCTGGACGCAGACGTAACCGTGAAACGAGCCGTTCGCGACGCCGTTCAAAGCTTTGGGCAAAGCGTCGTCCCTTTAGGGGATGCGGTCTGGATCGAAATCGAAGGAATTGACGTTATCCTCAATTCGGTGCGCAGTCAGGTGTTTAATCCGGATGTCTTTTCGAACTTGGGCATTGATCCTACGCATAAGAAAATCTTGGTCGTGAAATCCACAAACCACTTTCATGATGCATTTTCGCGTATATCAAACGAAATTCTTTATGCAGCCGTCGATGGACCTTATCCCAACCGTCCAGAAACCAATGTATATCGCAATCTAACGCGGGAAATTTGGCCTAGAGTGGAGACCCCTCATGGCGACTGATATTAACTCGATCCACACACCGGCCTTTGTCGTGAACGAGGCTGTTGCCCTCCAAAACATCGCGGCCTTTCAAGCGCATTGTGACCAGGTCGGTCTTGCACTGCGCCCCCATATCAAGACGCACAAATCCGTCCATTTCGCAAAGGCCCAACTTGCCGCTGGTGCAAATGGCATCACTTGTCAGAAAATCAGCGAGGCCGAAGCAATGGCCGTTGATGGGATCGATGACATTCTTATCACCTACAACATTCTCGGGGACGCAAAGCTGCGACGGCTACGCGCTTTGTCGGAGCGTCTAACGGCGCTTGCGGTCGTTGCTGACAATATGGTCGTCATTAATGGGCTCTCCCGTACATTTAGCGGGGCATCCGAGCCGCTCAAGGTTTTGGTTGAATGTGACACAGGTGCAGGGCGATGCGGCGTTCAATCGCCAGAGGCGGCAGTGGCGCTCGCGGAAAAGATCGCTGTATTGCCTGGGCTGCAATTTGGCGGGTTGATGACCTACCCCGCAGTAGGCGGGGCAAAAAACGCTGCAGAATTTTTGCGCGAAACCAAAAAACTACTCGATGAGTGCGGCCTTGCCTGCCCTGTCATATCCTCTGGCGGGTCGCCTGATATGTGGTCAGCCACAACCGATGGCATCATAAGCGAATACCGGATCGGGACATATATCTACAATGATCGCTCACTGGTTAGGGCCGGTGCCTGCACGTGGGATGAGTGCGCGGGCCATGTCGTTGCTACAGTCGTCAGCACCCCTACCCCTGAACGTGCAATAATTGATGCCGGTTCGAAGGTTTTGACCTCGGATCTATTGGGCTTCACCGATCATGGCCACGTCGTTGGCCACCCTGAAATCCGCGTCGTGGGTCTGAGCGAAGAACACGGAACGCTTTCCGTTGATCCTCAAAATCCGTTGGCGATTGGGCAGCGGATCAGAATTGTCCCTAACCACGTGTGTGTGGTTTCGAATATGTTCGACGAGATCTGGATCGAAGGGAGTGATGGAAATCTCGCGCAATTGTCAATCGATGCGCGTGGACGTGTGATTTAGACGATAGAATTGTTGGGTTTATTGCCAATTGTGACCACTATAAAGTAAATTGACATCTTTAGGCCTACCTCATGGATAGACTGGTCGACTGTCTGGTTGCTAAGGTTATTACTCCTTCATGCGCCCTGCAGCATTGGGAACTATGTGCTCACTGCCGCCATTAGGTCAGGCACAGCATTCCTGAGTTCGATCGCATAATGAATGGCAACTTCTCCAAATGCGAGACGCCGATCTCTCACCTGCAGCGAAAGTCCGGTTTCCGCCCTTTCCACCTTACCGTTCCCAATCCATCCCCTTAATTCTCGGATCAATATCAAAACCATCGCGGCCAAATTCCACCCCTAGGCGAGGATAGTCTCTAATAGCCTGCGCCCCGGAAGAACTAATGCGGATACGCCAACTTTGCCGACTCACAGGGGCGGAATCCCGAAATGCGCCACAGGTCAGCACGGCCAGATTAGCACCCCCTGCGGGATCCCGAACGGATTGAAAACGAATGATTTCAACTCCAACTTCACGTGCTGTGTCAGCCAGATCCTGACAGGCCACGTAGTCTAATGGGTCTGTCCAGATCTCGCGATCATCGTCAAGCGCGCCAGCCGTCAAATCCAGCGCGGATGCTGTTCCCACACCCACTGAAAACGCCGTGTAATCAGCTGGGTGGTCCGGGAAAGGCGTGTCCGGACTTTCTGCGTAAAACAGATAACGATAGAACACCATTTCAGCCACCGCCGTTTCCGGCTGCTCGGCACCGTACCAAACGCCAGACGTCAGGCCCGGCTTGCGAAAACGCGATCCATAGGGGTACGGGCGATACCTAAATGGCGTGCTAAGAAGGTAATCAAGGTGCTGGCAGTCCACAGGAACAGGCGGCTTGGTCTCCTCCAGAATTTCCTCAAGCAAGGTTTGTTCTTCCAGGTTATCGACGAGACTAAGGGTGGAAACCACGTGCTGTGCTTCAACTAATCGCCATGCAGGTGCTTGTAAGTGGCTTAGCTCAGATCGGAGCGCGTCTTGCGTCCAAGTATGTGACGACATCTGCAAGTCCCTGTACTGAAATCATTCTATCTATTGGACGCCCATTCAAGGCGGTATTCTGTGATGTCATCCACAGCTTAGTGGCGCTCTCGTCTCCACCCACGATCGTATCAAGGGATCGGAACACACGCACTAGCAAAGCGGACAGCTCAAAGGGCTTACTGGCCTCTGATAAAGCGGCCCCACCATTCTTCATGCGTGAAATTTGTGCTGCAGACAGGCCGATCACGTCAGACAACTGCTTTCCCGACATCCCAAGTCGGTCAGCCGCGCGCATCATTGCCTTGGTCAGTACAACGCCTCGGGTCAGCGCAACTTCATTTGATTGTAGGTTTTTCATCATTCTCTCCACTTCCTAATGGAACAATATAGGGGAATTATTCCATATGAAAGAAATTTTCGTAAACTAGTCGTGTGATGCGGGTACAGGATGCTGTGACGTTTCGTGGCATCCAAGGGCGGCAACCCTGAAAAGGTGGATATCTGCCGCTGTAAAAGGCCGCTTTTGCCGTTGTGAGAGGATGCCTTCGTAGGTGCGGCGAAAGTCCGGTTCCCGCCCCTCATCCCCGAGCGGCCTCTTCCATGAACTTCTCCACCCTTTCAGTTCCGGCTTGATAATCACCCAAACTGGCCTTGTCGCCCGATTGTGAATTTTGACTTTCAGACGTCAAATCTTCAATCTCGTCGCGCCGTTTCCCGCCACCGGCAGCCTCCCTTGGCACTTCTAGCGCCCCGATTTTCGCTTCCAGTGCTTTAATCTGCCCCTGAAGCCCACGCATTTGATCTCCAGCCGAGGGGTATGGCAGGTCGCCGGTCTGTTGGTCGAAGATCTGCTTAAAGAACCGGTCATCGTAGTATTTGATCCGTTTAGCACGCACCGGCATTTGGGCGTCGACAACCAAAATGATGTCATCCAGATCCATCCGGCGCGCCTCATCTTCAGGTAACAATGCCGTTTCCTCGGTCCGTTCGGACATGCTGCGACCAGCAAAGGGGTTCCGGCCCACCGACCGTGAGCGGGTCACGACGCGCTTGGTCGTTTTGCCGACGGCCTTGCTAAGCTCCTCAATGGTCTTCTCATCCGAAGGTGTCAGATAAAGTTTGATACCGGCGTTCCCTTGCAGAGCGCGGCGGGCGTTTTCACCGTAGATTTCATCGAGCGCGGGAATGGTCTGAGTGACGATGGCGAGATTTGCGCGGTAGGAGCGCAGGGTTTCAATACTGTCGAGGACGATCGGCATTTTGCCCAGACGGTTGAACTCGTCGAGCATGACCATCACTGGCCAGGGCTCGTCCTTGCCCGGCTCATGGTCCTGCAATGACGCCAACAAGTCTGAGAAGAACAGACGGATCAGCGGCGCAAGCGGTTTCACCATCAGCGGCTCAACCACCAGATAGACTGAAAACGGTGTCTTGCGGATGTCTCTGAAGTCAAAATCCGAGCTTTGGGTCACGCGATCGATAGCTGGGTTTGACCATTGCTTGAGGCCTGACGTCATCAGCAGCGACAAATAGGAGGTCAGTGTATCGTTGTTGGTCGATGCCATGCGCATGAAGATCAGCTTGGCGGCTGGACTAGCCACCTCGTCTGCGCGACGCCTGTATTCTTTTTGTTTATCACCGCCTGAAGCTGTGATGCGGTAGATCTCACCCAAGGTCGGTCGTTTGCGCTCAAAAGCCAACAGGCCTGCCGCCACAAAGAGATCAATCCCGCCGTCGAGCAGACCTTGCACGCGGTCGCTGTCCGCTTGCAAAAAGAGTGACGCTAAGAGCTGCAATTCCATTTGCTGTCGATCGACATTCTCGAGCGCCGCGATGCGCAGCAAAGGGTTGTAGCGATGAGATCGACCATCTTTCCAGTCCGTCGGCGCGAACCGAAACACCTTGTCGCCCTGCGAAGCTCTGTGGCGTGCCGTCGCCTCGAAGTTTTCGCCTTTCACGTCGAGCACCACAGCGCTGCCCTGATAAGTCAGAAGGTTCGGGATGACGAAACCCGTCGTCTTACCGCGCCCGGTCGGGGCCACGATCAAGGCATGCGGAAAGACCTTAGACATGACGAACGGTTTACGACTCTTGGGTTTACCCATTTTGCCGAGGATGAAGCCGTGACCGGTCTTGCCGAAAAAGCCGTTTCGCTTCATCTCGGACATGTGCTGCCAGTGGGTCTCGCCGAACTTGGTCAGCGCGTCGTTCATCAATACAGCGGTGAGAAGAACACCGCCACCGGTGCTGATCCCAACGATCAGGTGGACGATCTGAATATCGTCTGGCTGGGTTGTTCGTAAAGCCGCATAGCCGCGTGCCAACATCAAAAAATCGATATCTGCGCCAACCCCGAACCAGTGAAACGTCAGATAGGCGGAGGCCAGGACATAGCCCAAAGCAGCGCCGAGCAAAGCAAAGCTGAAGACGCCAAGTGCGATCCGGGTCTTACCCATGTGTCACGCCTTTCTCGCCGTCCGCATCAACATGCCGCACGCGTTGAACGTCGATCTCTTCATTGGCGATTTCATCAAGAACATGCTCCATCGCTTCACTGTTCGCCAAGGCGGCATCGCTCTGAAGGTAGGCCTTGGCCGCATAGAGCCGGTCCAAACGGTCTTCGATATGCTCGTCCAGCGGACCCTCGTCGCCTGCCGCGAGATCAGGGACATTTTCTTTGCTGACCAGTTCTTCCAACTCGGCGCGTAACGTTTCGCGCTCCAGATCATTTCGGAAAGGATCCGTGGTCGGATCTTCCCTCAACCGGTCGAGAATTTCAGAAGTGATGGGCGGCAGTCGATCGCTGATGATTTCCCGGTCAGCGGGCTCCACGTCCTGTGCCACCCCACTGTCTTTGAGGACATCTGCCTCCACCAACACCCGCCCCAGATCGCTGTGGATCTGGTCAAGGCGATCGATGCCCTTTTCGAGCTCATCGGCGCGCGACAGGTTAAAGCCCTCGCTGCCTGCGATTGCCTTCAGATCCTGCCCAAGCCACTGCCGCTCCAGAGCAGCGTTTCCCGCGCCGATTTCAATGCGACGGGTCACCTCTTGCGCACTGATGCCAGTGCCTTTCAAAGCGACTTCGACACGCTCAGCCAGACCTGGATCCCGCAATGTGTCTCCGACCTCGGTCTGAATGTTGGCGGCCGAGTAAATCCCGCTCTTAGAGGCATCCTCCAGCAGTGTTTGGGACTGCGTGCCAATCGGGCTCAGATGCGACAACGAGCGATAGATGTCGTTCAGCTCGTGTTCGAGCTCGGCCCGGCGCTCGATTGGAGCCTCGGCGACAACACGCTCGGCCTGGCCAATCTTGTCATGGAATGCGTCCACGACCTCATCAAACGAATGTTGTTCTTCAGCCATTCCATATACCTTTCCATCTGCTTCAATTGGTTTTCCCTGCGCCAAAAGCGTCGCGGCCTTGTCCAGGGCTGCCGCAATATCAAGTTGGTTCTCGCGCGTGGCTTCGGCTGCCAGGCCGAGATACAGCCGCGCGTTCTGCGCGACTTCGGCCAAGGCGCGGTCGAGTTCTGGTCCCACGCGCTCCCGTTCACTCAGCGCCCGTCCGGTTGCTTTCGCGCCGCGATGTTCCGCATCGTTTGGGCTTGTCGTCGTGATCCCACGCTCGACCTTTCGGGTCGCCTCAAGCCGCAGCCCGTAGCGGTCAGACACCTCGACCATCGCCTCGCGGAAACTGTCATAATTGAAGTGGTGCCCCTCTTTAAGAAAGAAGAACTCGCCGTCCTTGCTGCGCCGGTTCAAAACGATATGCGCATGCGGATGATCGCGGTCTTCGTGCACGGCCGCGATGTAGTCAAAATGGCTGCCTTCGCCCTGAAAGAACCGCTCGCAAATCTCGCGCGTGATCTCGGCCACGTCCGCGCCGCGCGTGCCAATCGGGAAAGCCATTAAGAGGTGCGAGGTATGCCCCAGCTTTGGATGAAACCCCTCGTTCCACTGCGCTGAAAACCGACGTGTAACCTGCTCGATTTCTTTGGCTGACAGCACGCTTTGGCCGTCATAGGTGCCACGGCTGTCGATGATAAAACTCGACTTCGTGGCGAGATATTCCAGCTGGTTGCGCAGCTGCGCTTTGCTGTGCGTGCCGCCGTCGCGGATGCCTTTGAAGATTGCGGGCGAATGCCCCATGGCAGCGCGCGCCATCTGCTTTTGACGCTGACGCGGCGCGCTTCCGCGTATGCGACTCCAGTCGCGGTCGAAGAAGGCATCTTGGGCTGCGACAACGGCACTATTCCGGGCCATCGGCAAAGCCTCCCAGAACGCGGGCAACCTCGCCGGATAAAGCACTGCGGCGACGCTGCGCCATGTCCTGAACCTGGTCTGCTATATTGAAGATCAATCCCGCCAAGGCACGAACTTGGCCATGGGCAGAATTACCATAGGGTGGCGTCTTGCCCTGGCGCTTCGCCTCGTTCAAGCGCTGTGCAATCTGGTTGATATTGTTGCCAGAGCGATTGAGCGCGGCCGACAATCCCTGCATCTGTTCAGCCAACTCGTCATCGGGAACAAACAGGTCATTCGATGCATAGATGAGCCTTCGCAGCCCCTCTGCGCGGCTGCCGATGTCATGCCGCGTCAGCACAGCATCAAAGCCCAAGAGCTCTTTCGGGGTGAGCCGGACATTCACCAGTTCGGACCGCACGCGCCCGTCCAGTTTGCGGCTTTGGTCGGCTTTCAACGTGTAGAAAATGCTGCGGGTCGTGACGCCAAAATCACGGGCTAGATCCTCGATCGGGATGCCATCGGCACGCTTGCGCACGATAGCAAAACGCTGGCTTTGCGTCAGTCGTTTGTGCCGTGGTTCGCGCGGTCCGACCATGTGAAGTAATCACCCCTATTTCTTGCCAGTTTCATACAGACAACCCTGTTATGGCACTTCGCCATAATTGAATCAATATTATAATATTGATGAAAGCTGTCTGTATTCCATTTGGAGCAGCCGGAAGCTGCGACGGCCGGGCAAAGCGCGGCCTCATACGCAAGGCATGCCACCACTCAATCGTGGTGCCATGCCTCAGCATCGCCCAGCAATTGCAATGCAGTTGCGTGGGCCGCGCCTTTGGCGCTTTCAAAAGTTGGATGGTCTGGCAGTTCATGCAGATCAAAAGGCTGTTGCGGATCGCCCGGAGTCTCGACCCTGACATAGATCGCCCAGCCATCGATTGCAGCCGGATCATCACTATATTCCTGCCCGCCATCGGGCAGATTGCAGAACCCATGCAGATGCACGCTGGCGCGGCCCTCTCGGGCCGCTTGTATGATTTCAGAATACTCCATTGCAAAACCTCCGCGTAGTCTGTGATGAAAAACTCTTCCGGCCGCCCGTTCAAGCGCGTGCCGTCACGGTTTGTCAGACCGATTGATGAGCCGTTCCGTGTGAAGGTGATGAGGTACTGCCCGAGGCAATCACGCGTTACGACATACCCGTTGTTCATCCAGTGAACGCGGTTGCCCGCGTCCACCGCCGATCTGATTTCCGCCAAAGTCATCGCAACACCTCCTCGAGGATTGCGAGGGCTCCTAGACAATCGTCAATGTAGGGCTGTTCTTCGCCTTCCAGATCGTTGAACTCCAGTCGGTTCAACACCTTGTAGAGCGTGGCGCGCGCCTCCCGAGCGGCGCTCCGAAGGCTCACGATATCCTCCAGACGCGCTGTCGAAAAATCATCGCTGTGATAGTCTTGGATCATTGGATTTCTCCCGCCTTGCGGTTCCAACGCGGTGCTACATCTTTCAGCGGCACAATGAACGGCGGCAATGCGTCAAAGCCATTCCAGCTCTTCACCACTTTCACCTTGGCGCAATCGTCTTCGACGCTGAGGATCTCGACACTAAACACGCCCCCCAAACCGGATGGGACAACGATTTCCTTGAGCTCATGCCGATGCCTCCCGCAATACACGCAGGCGCTATAGAGCCCGTCGATGATGTGACCGCCGGTCGTGCGATCGCAGTCGCAGGTCCAAAATTTCGGGTGCTGATATTTGTGAGCCATTTTTGGCCTCCTTTCGGGTGCTGCGGTTGGGGCTTGGCTTCTCTTCCGCCGATGGGCTACGCACCGGCCAATCTGATCTGACCGAATACGCATGTATTCGGCGGAACAGAGTGGGTGGGGGCACAGCCCGACCCACGGCCCTGGAGCAGCCAGTCAATGGGTCGAAGCCAGCAAGTGGAGCGGCCCGCAGCGCCTACCGCGCGAGGACACGGTTGCTGACAAAGACGACGCGCCCGCGCGGCGCTTGCCCATTGACGGGACGCGACAGGGATGTTGGGCGGACCAATTAAAAGAAAAAGAGCCTGAAGGAGGTGAGCGGGCTGAAAGCCAGTCGATCCTCCGCACAGTCCGTTTGTCAGAGCGGCCCGTGCGCAGCAGCACGGGCCACAATTTCTCGTCTCGCGTTAAAGGGCCTGCGCCCCACCACCTCAGGCGGGGCGCAGGAGCTCAAAGCTCAATACCGGGTTTTAGGTTGCCGTACGGATCGAGCCACTTGCGGGCCTCGGCACAATCCAAGCAAATACAGGTGCCACTACCTTTCATGATAACCGGCGCGAGAAAGATCACCGGATTCGACGCGCCGCATTTGCGGCACGTCATCAGGAACAGGATTGCTGGGCTGCTCATGCTGCGGCCGCTTTCGATTGACCTGCGGCTGCTAGCACAAAATCGGCTGCCTTCTGCGCCTCGGACGCCGCGCGAAAAATCGTCCGATTGTCGTCCTTGAGAGCATTTAACCAGCCCTCGACATAGGCTGCGCTTTGGCCAAACTCCGGCGCAACGCCGATCTGTGCCCCCAGAAAACAGGCTCCGATCTCGGCTACCAGTTCTTCGAAAGCGTAGGCATCTCGGTTCGCAAATTTCTTGATCCTCTCCAGACGTTTTTCGCTGCCGGTCCAATGGATCACCTCATGGGCCAACGTCCCATAATAGCCTACCGCATCGTGAAACGTGCCAATCGGCGGCATGTGGATGTGATCCTTTGCGGGGCTGTAATAGGCACGCGGGTCGTCACTGGTGAGGATCTCCGCCCCTGTCCGACTGAAAAACGCCTCAAGCTCAGGATCTTTCGCCGTGCCAAGGTCGCGCGGGGCCTCGGGCCGGATGTAGTAGTCCTCGGGCAAGCCTTCGATCTGGTCCGCATTGAATACGCGATAGGCGCGAGCATAGGGTAGTTCCTCCTCAACGCCCAAATCGTTCTCTCGAGTGAATGTGCCGTATTTGACAACGGTCGAGGATGTCTGTCCCTTGAGAACCTGACCACCCAATTCCTGCGCCTGTTTATAGGTCATCCAGCGGCTGGACACGTACCCGTTCTTTGCCGCCATGATCCAGAGCATCAGAATATTGATCCCGCGATACTCTTCGCCATTGTGACGGGTTGGCAAAGCAATGCCGGACGCGCTACCAGTCCACGGCTCACGCCATGGCGGCGTGCCTGCTTCGATCTCTGCAATAATGGTGTCGGTGACATGGGCATAAACATCAAATTTCGGTGCCATTTGTGGCCTCCTGTTCAAAGTGACGCGGGCAAGGCTTGGTGCCTTCCTTCCGCAGATGGGCTGCGCCTCGGCCACCTGATCTGACCGAATACGCATGTATTCGGCGGAACAGAGTGGGAGAGGGCAAAGCCCGACCCATGGCCCTGAACGGGGCTGTCAATCGGCCACATTTGCGAAGAAAATGTCTGCGCCAAAAACCGACGCCAATTTGCCGCGCGAGGAATGGCTCGCTTGCGAGACAGGGGAAATTGGTGGCTGTTTTTGGGGATGGACTAAGGTTGACCGCCACGGTCAGGGATGTTGGGCGGACAAAGAATTTGATTAACGTCAGCGCTAAGGTGAGCAGACGAAGTGAGCTCACCTTAGTGCTGTCCATTGAATCAATCAGAGCCGCGCGCACGAAGCACAGCTAGGTTAGTTTGCCGGTAGAAAAAATGAAACCTGGCGTTAGAGACGAAGTATTTTTACAAGCAGCATGTCCACTAACCTACCGACAAACTTAGAAAGTTCGCTTGCAAAGGCAACATCACGCAGCTAGCGTTCCACCAGACTAAAAAATGTGCGCGCATACTTTTCATACGTATAGAATACTCGGAGGCCATCTTGAATAACGAAAAGTCGGAACTTCGATGGGGCGTCGAGCAAAGGCTTGAGTTTATTGAGTTTCGTCTATTCTGGGATGGTCATGTGAACCGAAGTGATTTGATGGAGCAGTTCGGGCTGTCGGTGAATCAGTCGTCATCCGACCTTAACCGCTATATCGGCTTCGCTCCGGGTAATATGGTCTATGACAAGAGCGCTCGTAGCTATGTGCGCGGCTCAGCGTTCAAACCTCAGTTTCTGGAACCAGATGCGAGCCGCTATCTGGCACAGTTGAGATCAGTGGCCGAGGAGATTCTTGATTGCGAAGATTCATGGATTGCGGATCTCCCTCCATTTGCTTCTGCGCCAACGCCCGTTCGCGGGGTAAACGCAGCGACGCTTCGGTCAGTGGTTGGCGCAATTCGGCGGTCTGAAGCTATCGAGTTGAAGTACCAATCTCTGTCCAGTCCAGAACCCAGCTGGCGTTGGATTGCGCCGCACGCTATCGCCTTTGATGGCTTTCGCTGGCACTCCAGAGCCTTCTGCCTGACTGATGAATGCTTCAAGGACTTTCTGCTTTCACGTGTTCTCGAGATTCGTGCTGTGCGTGAAAGCCAAGTGACGTCGACCGATGACGAAGACTGGAACTCTGAAGTCACTTTGGAAATTGTGCCCCACCCTGCACTTTCGGAAACGCAGGCAAAGGTCATCGCTCTTGACTACGGTATGCGCGGGGGCAAAGCGAAGATTAAAGTTCGGCGGGCGCTGCTATATTACGCGTTGAGACGGTTAGGACTTGATACAGACCCGGCAGCGCGTCGCCCGCAAGACCAGCAAATTGTCCTTTTGAACTCATCCGAGTTCGGGATTCCAAATACCGGTGCGTCGGGTTTAGGGATCGAGGGGGCCGGTGCATGATTGATTCACTTGAGCGCGTTGTCGAAGACCTTGTCGTGGTAAACAGCAAACTGCTGTTGTTGATCGGCGCACCAAACTCAGGAAAGAGCCGTTTGCTCCGGCAGTTTGCCAAACGCAGGGACCTGCAAATCTTGAACGTGGGCGCTGCTCTAGGGCGCGAATTGCTTACAATTCCAAGTCCGAGGAGGCACCTACAGGCGTCTGATCTGTTGAAGGGATTGGCGGGCGAGTTTACGTCCAACGGTCTCCTGCTGATGGATAACCTAGAGATTTTGTTCGACCAAGGACTGCAGCTTAGTCCCCTCGATTTGCTTAGACGGCACGCGCAGGCGCGACGCGTTATAGCTGCTTGGCCAGGGGCCCTCACGGAAAACAGATTGTCCTACGCGACGACAGGACACCCAGAATATCAGGACTATGGCTGTGATGGCTTGGTCCCGTTCAGAGTTAATTGAAAGGAAACCACGAGATGGCAATGCGCTACGGCGATCTCATTCAATTTGAGCCTATTGAGTCAGTTATTCAGCTTCTCGACGCCGATCGGCCCGATGAAGCCAAGAAGCTGGTATCGACCTATGTCATCTCTGATGACATGGCGGAGCGGATATCAAAGCTCATGATCCCCCAGCTTTCGTTCGATGAAGCCGTCGATCACAAGGGCGTTCTGGTGGTTGGTAACTATGGCACCGGTAAGTCGCACTTGATGTCGGTGCTATCTCTCGTCGCCGAAGACGAGTCATATGTTTCGATGATCCACCATCCGCAGGTTGCTGAGGCGGCAAAGGCAATTGCAGGCCGGTTCAAGGTGCACCGGATCGAGATTTCGAGCCAGATGTCGTTGCGGGATATCATCACCCAACAACTTGAGGTCTTCCTCGAGAAGCATGGCGTGAGTTATTCTTTCCCGCCGGCTGACAAGGTCGTCAATAACAAGGCTGCCTTCGAGGAAATGATGTCGGCCTTTGCGGAAGTTCATCCTGATCAGGGCGTGCTCTTGGTGGTCGACGAATTCCTTGAGTTCTTGCGCTCACGTAAGGATCACGAGCTGGTTCTCGATCTTTCATTCCTGAGAGAAATCGGAGAGGTGACCAAACATCTCCGGTTCCGGTTTGTCGCGGGCGTTCAGGAAGCAATTTTTGACAGCAGTCGCTTCCAGCATGTGGCAGACAGCCTGCGTCGCGTGAAAGACCGCTTCACGCAGGTTTTGCTCGCTCGACAAGACGTGAGCTTCGTTGTCGCTGAGCGCCTTCTGAAGAAGTCTTCTGATCAGCAAGACAAGATCCGTGCCTATCTTGGGCCATTTACAAAATTCTATGGCTCAATGAACGAGCGTATGGACGAATATGTGCGGCTGTTCCCGGTCCATCCTGACTACATAGGGACGTTCGAGCGTCTCGTCTTCACCGAAAAGCGCGGCGCGTTGGTCACGCTGCGTGATCAGATCCAAGCCATCCTTGGCGACGAAGTGCCGTTAGACCGCCCAGGGCTCATCGGTTTCGACAAGTTTTGGGATACTGTTGCTACGAATTCTGTCCTTCGTTCTGATCCGAACATCGGGCCGGTGCTCAAAGTATCCGAAGTATTGTCGGAGCGTGTGTCCAAAGCCTTCACGCGCCCGGCCTACAAGTCGATGGCGCTACGCATTATTGATGGCCTTTCTGTCCATCGACTGACAACGGGTGGCGACATCTATGTGCCCGTTGGCCCGACCGCTGCGGAACTGCGCGATACGTTGTGTCTGTTTCAGCCTGGCATTGAAGACATGGGCGGGGATCCATCTGATGACCTGCTGACAGCGGTCCAAACGACGCTGCGTGAAACTCTGAAGACTGTAAACGGCCAATTCATATCGAAAGCGCCGGACACGGAGCAATACTATCTCGATCTCAAGAAGGACGTGGATTACGACGCCCAAATTGAGAAGCGCGCAGAAGCATTGTCCGAAGATGCTCTCGATCGTGCCTACTATGGGGCAATTCGCCAACTCATGGAGCGGACCGACGATTCCAGCTACGTGACGGGGCACCAGATTTGGCAATACCAGATTGAGTGGCAGGAGCGCCGCGTTGAGCGCATCGGCTATCTGTTCTTTGGGGCTCCCAACGACAGACCGACCGCGCAGCCGGAGCGGGATTTCTATCTATACTTCATTCAGCCGTTCGATCCACCACGTTTCCGTGACGAACAGAAGGCCGACGAGGTGTTTTTCCGCCTGAAAGCCCCGGATGAAACTATCAAGCGATTACTCGGCTTCTACGCTGCGGCGCAGGAGCTCGCGTCTACCGCAAGTGGCGGTGCCAAAGGCGTGTATCTTGACCGCGTTCGCGACACGCTGCGCGAAATGAGCAAATGGCTGCAGGAAAAGCAGCTGGAAGCTTTCGAGGTCACCTTCCAAGGGAAATCCAAAACACTCAGGGACTGGACGAAGGGCATTTCTCTTCGGGACAAAGCTCGTTTGGGGCCTGATGAGCGCATCAACTTCCGTGATGTTGTCAACGTGATCGCGGGGATCGCATTGAGCAGCCGGTTCTCCGATGTATCACCAGAATACCCAACTTTCTCTGCGCTAGTTACTGAATCCAACAAAAAACAACTAATCGGAAACGCTCTTCGTGCTCTTAGCGGCAGCACCCGTACAAAGGACGCTGTGATCGTTCTGGATGGTCTGGAAATGCTCGACGGGGATCGTATCGATCCTGTCCAATCGCGATATGCGCAAGAAGTTCTGACCCGCCTAAAGGCCAAAGGGCACGGACAAGTGCTCAATCGCAGCGAGTTACTGGTTGGCAATGCGGACATCGAATATTTTAGCCCGGACAAGTATCGGCTCGAAACTGATCTTTTGGTCGCGGTACTCGGATCACTGGTCTATTCGGGCGACATCGTCTTGGCGATTACCGGCGACAAGATCGACTCCGGCAAAATCAGCCTGCTTGCTGACCGCTCACTTGAAGAGTTGAAACAGTTCAAACACGTTGAAGCTCCTAAGGAAATCAACGTGGCTGTGCTGCGCTCGTTGTTCGAAATGCTAGAGCTACCCCCGGGACTTGCACAGCAGGCAACTCAGGGATCTGATGAACCCGTTAAGGCACTTCAGGAGGAGGTGAACAAGCTCACAAAGCGTGTTCTTGCGGCATCCACTGATATGGCAAACAGGCTCAGCTTCTGGGGGCAACCTCTTCTGCGCGACGAGGAAATCCGCGACTGGCGCTCAAAGCTCGATGAACTCAAAGCATTCTCGGAAAGCCTGTCGCCCTACAACACTGTCGGCAAGCTGAAGAACCTGCGCATCGGGTCTGACGATATCGCAGCGCAAAAGAAGAATATTGAGGTTCTGAACTCTGTTGACGGGCTTAATGGCTTGATCGGTGAACTTGGGAATACGGCAAGTTACCTAGGCCAGGCCGAGTTGGTGCTTCCGCCGGACCATGCTTGGGTGAAGCAAGCCCAGGACACCCGCAAAAATGTCCTCGAGTCCCTGTCCACCGGCCGCACTAACCAGAATGGTTCTGAACATCGGCAGACCCTCAGCAAGCTCAAGAAGGACTACCTGACGGCTTACGTCAGCCTGCACAGCAAGGCACGTCTTGGGGTTTCTGAAGACAAGACCAAGAATGCACTGCGAAAGGACTCTCGCCTCGTTGCAATGCGGGCATTGGCGAATATCTCCTTGATGGCGACTAGCCAGCTTACAACGTTCGAAGAGAAGCTCGACAAGCTGAAAAGCTGCGCTTCGCTGATTGATTCAGAACTGTCGGTCAGCCCGGTCTGCCCGCACTGCAACTTCCGCCCGGCGAATGAGCAGGGCGACATGCTTCCCGCTGCCAATGTTCTCCAGCAACTGGATGACGAGCTCGATCAGCTGCTGGATGGCTGGGTACAAACGCTTCTCGACAACCTCGAGGATCCGATCATCCAGTCAAACTTCGAACTGCTAAAAGAGGGCTCACGCAAGATCGTTACAGGCTTTGTCGAGACGAAGTCCCTGCCCGAACCTGTCACTCCCGAGTTCATCAGTGCTGTGCAAGAGGCGCTGTCCGGGCTCGATAAAGTTGTCGTCTCGGGCGACGATATCCGCCAAGCCTTGCTTCAAGGTGGCTCGCCCGCGACACCAGAGGATTTGCGTAGGCGATTTGACGCCTTCATGAATGAACGCTGCAAGGGAAAGGACACCACCAAGCTACGCTTTGTGGTGGAGTGACGGCATGTCCAATCAGGCAGTAACTGACATCGACGTTCTTTCGCTTTCTGTCCGCGATCAAGAGTCTCGGCGACTCATCGAGGAGGCCATTACTGCGTACCGGGGGGGGGCCTTAAGGTCTGCAATAATGTCAGCATGGATCGCAGTAGTTCATGATGTTTTCTCGAAAGCCCGGGAGTTGGCCGCGCAAGGCGACGCCGCGTCCATAACATTTGTTTCAAAGATAGATAATGCCATTGAGCACAAGAACATTATTCAAATGCAAGCGCTTGAGCGCGAATTGCTGGATACAGCAAAAGACGAACTTCAACTGGTAACCCCACATGAGCACGAGACGCTTAAAAGGATTCAAGATGATCGGCACATGTGTGCCCATCCGGCTTTTATCACGGAAGATGAACTTTTTCAGCCATCCCCAGACCTAGTCAGATCGCATCTTGTACACGCCCTGCAGTGCCTACTCATTCATGCCCCTTTGCAAGGCAAGAGTGCTCTCAATCGGTTCAAAGCAGACGTGCTCAGCCCGTCTTTTCCATCGACCCAAGACGGCATCAGGACATTCGTTTTTGCCAAGTACCTGAACCGCTCCAAAGATGCTCTCGTGGCAAATCTGATCAAGGTCCTCTTGAAAGCGCCCTTTCTTGAAGGCGAAGATGAACTTCTAAGAAAGAAACGACAGTTAGCTTGGACGTTAAGCGAGGTCGCGGCACGGAAAACCCCCATCTTCGAAGAAATCGCCCGCCCATTTGTCGGCCAATTCTTTGACGGCGTGGCAGACGAAAGGTTGCTGAGCATCTGTACGTTCCTCGGGGCAGAACCACAGCTATGGGCGTGGCTCACCGAACCCGTCAAGCTTCGCTTAGTCCGCCTCATAGAACAATGCCCCATTGAGGATCTTAAAGAACACCTTGTTTTTGATGCGTTTGCGGTCCCCGACCTTGCCGATCCTCTGCTTGCAAAATTTACAAGTTATGGAATGGAAGAACGTATTCAGCTAATCTCGGACAACCCTGGCAAAGAGTTTGTCTCCTTTGGAATTGACATCTACTCCGCAGTTGGAAGCTATCGAGAAGCGGAGTTACTAGGACAGACCGTTGTTATCCCGCTGGCATCGCACTTTGGCGAGGAAGATATCCGCAGATTGCTGAACGCGATCCTGGGCAACAGCCAGATCTCATACGCATCTGGTACCTCTGATGTTCTTGTTGAAGTCTTCAAACTAACCGCATCAATATTTCCTATGTCCCGCGCACATTGGCAGCACTTTGTTGATGAGATGACGGCGCAGCATGGCGGCGAGCCAGACACGCCTTACTCCTATCCCAGCATTCGCGCTAAGCTCGACGCAGCGTAAAAGGTATAATCAAATGAACGACCTATTAGACCAAGCAACAAAAGGTAATCAGTCGAGTGAAGTAGAATGCCTCGGACTTACGTTCTCGAGTGATGACGCGCGACGGGATCATTTTTTGGCCCTACTGGCTGAGAAACTGCAAGATCCCACTTTTCGTGATCAAGAAGGCTTCCCGGTGGGGGCCGATGAGTCGATCCTCGCCATGTCAGATCCGCCCTACTACACCGCTTGCCCTAACCCATGGCTGACAGAGTATGTCGAGCACTATGGCAAGCCATACGATCCTGCCGTTGAATACGCACGCGAACCGATGGCGATCGACGTGTCGGTGGGTAAAACCGATGCGATCTATAAGGCGCATAGCTACCATACGAAGGTGCCCCACCTTGCCATCGTTCCGTCGATCCTACATTTCACCGAGCCGGGCGATGTTGTTCTCGACGGATTTTCCGGGTCTGGTATGACAGGCGTTGCCGCGCAGTGGTGCGGGACCGCCCCTTCTGCGTACCGCCACCAGCTTGAAATGGAATGGAAGAAGGCTGGGACAGCCGCCCCAAAATGGGGGGCGCGACGTGCAGTGCTGAACGATCTGTCGCCTGCTGCAACGTTTATTGGTGCCAATTACAACTTGCCATTCGACGTCGACGCTTTTGCAACGGCAGGTAAACAGCTGCTGCGCGATGTCGAGCGTGAAATCGGTTGGATGTACGGAACTTTGCATTCTGACGGTAAGACTAAAGGCCGCATTGAGTTCACAGTCTGGAGCCAGCTCTACAGTTGCCCTGAATGTGCTGGAGAAGTGAATTTTACTGACGAAGCTCTCGACCCAAAAACGAAGCGCGTTCGAGATAACTTTCCTTGCCCACATTGCGGCTCGGAGCTTACAAAGAAAGCCCTTGATAGACTGAGTATTTCGCAAATTGACCCCTCCACGGGGCAGCCAATTGATGTTCCCAAACGTGCTCCTTCGCTGGTCATCTATAAGGTAGGCAAAACAAGATATGAGAAGAAGCCTGACGCAGCCGACTTTGAGGTCTTAAGGCAGATATCGGAACTCAGTCTTCCCGCTGACATGCCAACTATTGAAATCCCGCCAATGCATATGACGCACGAACGAGCCCGCATGGACCTCGCCGGGGTCACACATCTTCACAATTTCTTTTTACCTCGAGCTGCACAAGCCGTTGGTCTACTCTGGAAGTTGGCCAAATCTCACCCAAACCTACAAACGCGACGGAACTTATTGTTCATGGTTGAACAGTCTATTTGGACAACTTCACTGCTGAACAGATATCGTCCGACAGGTTTTTCTCAGGTAAATCAATTTATGACTGGAGTGTACTACGTCGCCTCACAACACGCAGAACCCAGTCCGTGGTACGTACTAGAAGGCAAGCTAAAGCGCCTTGAAACCACATTTTCGAGATTTAGAACCCAAACGGGGTTTAGTGCCATAAATACTGGAACAGCAGCCAATTTACCTCTTCCAAAATCGAGTGTTGACTACATCTTCACAGACCCACCGTTTGGCGAGAACATTTACTACGCAGACCTAAATTTTTTAGTCGAGTCGTGGCACGGTGTAACAACCGACGCCGAACCAGAAGCCATCATTGATCGTTTCAAAAAGAAGGCGCTGCCAGAATACCAACATCTAATGCAGAGTTGCTTTGCAGAATACTATCGCGTGTTAAAGCCCGGCCGATGGATGACAGTCGTCTTCTCCAACAGCAAGGCGTCTGTATGGAACGCGATCCAAGTTGCGCTGCAACAAGCGGGTTTCGTCGTAGCCGAAGTGACTGCATTGGATAAGGTCCAAGGCAGCTATCGCCAGGTTACCTCAACAACGGCAGTCAAACAAGATCTGGTGATCTCCGCCTACAAGCCCAATGGTGGCCTTGAACAGCGCCTAGCTGAGCGTGGTGCAGCGCCAGACTCAGCATGGGATTTTGTACAGACCCATCTTCGACAGCTTTCCATCTCAAAGACAAAGAACGGCGTGCTGGAGTTTGTTGTCGAACGAGATCCCCGCAGGATTTACGATCACATGGTCGCATGGTTTGTACGCCACGATTTTCCAGTTCCACTTTCTACCGAAGAGTTCCTGGACGGTTTGCGAAGTCGTTTTCCCGAACGTGATGGAATGGTCTTCCTCTCAGAACAGGTTACTGAGTACGACCGCAAACGCGCTCAGTCGGCCCAAGCGCCCCAGATCGAGCTGTTTGTTTCTGACGAACGCTCTGCAATTGACTGGCTGACCGATTTCCTGCGCAAACGGCCTTCCACCTATCAAGAAGTGCACCCTGATTTTACAACTCAGGTCGGAGCTGGATGGAAAAAGCATGAAGAGAAGCCCGAGCTTTCAGCCCTGCTAGATGAAAACTTCCTGCGCTTCGACGGAAACGGCGAGGTGCCAAGCCAGATCCACAGCTACCTTTCGACCAACTTCAAGGACCTCCGTGGCCTTGAGAAGGAAGATCCGCGCCTGAAGGCGAAGGCCAAGGACCGTTGGTTCGTACCCGACCCTAACAAGGCAAAGGATCTTGAGCAAAAGCGCGAGCGCTCGCTGCTGAAGGAGTTTGAGGCTTACAAGACAGCGACAAAGCGTGAGCTAAAGGAATCCCGCCTTGAAGTGCTGCGCGCTGGCTTCAGGACGGCTTGGGGGGCGAAGGACTACAAAACGATTATTGGCATCGCCGAGAAGTTGCCTGACGCGACGCTGCAAGAGGATGAAAAGCTCCTGCTCTGGTATGATCAGGCGCTAACGCGCACAGAGGCTGATGCGTGACACAGGCCCCCCAAGACTATGGCATCGGCGCGTGGTGCTGGCATGAAAGACATGCCGCACCCTGCCGTGTCGTGGACCGGGAGGAAATGTGGGGCGAGACCTCATATCGGGTTTGGCTGCAGGGCAAAGACGCTGTCGTTCGTGCCCGGTCGGGTGAGCTAGGGCCGCTCGACGCAGTCCGACCTACCGTCGACCAAATCTTGCACACGGCTGCAGCGGCAAAGCTCTTGGATGCCCTAGAGGACAACCTGCTTCTGGCACCTATCCAATCGAGCGTCGTGCCACTGCCCCACCAGCTTTACGCTCTGAACCGCGCAATGAGCCGGGACCGGATCCGCTATCTGCTGGCGGATGAAGTTGGGCTTGGCAAGACCATCGAGGCCGGGCTGATCCTGCGCGAGCTCAAGCTTCGCGGCATGGCAAAGCGGATTCTTGTCGTGGCACCGAAAGGGTTGGTGCGGCAATGGCAGGCCGAAATGCGCCTTCACTTTGGTGAGAATTTCCAATTCATCGAGCCGTCCGAGTTTTCCGCATATCGGCAATTTCGCGATGACGAGGAAAATCTTTGGCGGCTGCACGATCAAGCGATTTGTTCGCTGGATTCCGTGAAGCCGCTTGAAGGTCGGCGCGGCTGGAGTGCGGAGCAGCTGAGCACCTATAACCGTGAACGCTTCGAAGACTTGATATCGGCATCCTGGGATCTCGTGATCATAGATGAAGCCCACCGAATGGGCGGGAGCACCGACCAGGTTGCGCGTTACAAACTTGGCGCAGCACTTGCCGAAGCTGCGCCATATCTCTTGCTTCTCTCCGCAACGCCACACCAGGGCAAAACCGACCAATTCCACCGCCTGATGCAGCTCCTCGACCGTGACTCCTTTCCGGATGAGAATAGCATATCCAGTGATCGTGTCCGCCCCTTCGTCGTCCGAACCGAAAAACGATTGGCAATTGATGCCGAAGGTAAACCTTTGTTCAAGCCCCGGGTGACACGTACACAAGCAGTTGCATGGCTGGATCGCCACAGCGCGCAGCAAGGCTTGTACGAAGCAGTCACTGAATACGTTCGTCACGGCTACAATCAGGCCATGGCATCCAAGCAAAGACACATCGGCTTTCTGATGATCCTGATGCAGCGGTTGGTGACATCTAGCACTGCGGCCATCCGTGCAACCTTGGAAAGGCGGCTTCTTGCTCTGGATGATGATCACCGTCAATTGCAGCTTTTTTCTACGGACGGTGTCGGAGATTGGCATGAGCTGACGGGTGATGATCAGATTGATGTCGCCGTGGCATTTGAAGCTTTGGGCGATGAGCGAAAAGACGTAGAGGCACTCCTATTTCTCGCGCAAGAAACCGAGGCACAGGGAACTGATGCCAAAGCCGAAGCGCTCTTGGAGCAGATCTACAAGATTCAGCAGGAAGAAAACGATCCTGAACTGAAGGTCTTGGTCTTCACCGAGTTCGTTCCAACACAGGCTATGCTCGCGGAGTTCCTTGAGAGCAGGGGCTTCTCGGTCACGACGCTCAATGGGAGTATGGATCTGGAAGCACGTGGCCGGGCTCAGCGGGCATTTTCAGGGGACGTACGTATTCTGGTCTCCACGGACGCTGGCGGCGAAGGGCTCAACCTCCAATTCTGCCACATCATCGTCAACTTCGACATGCCGTGGAACCCTATGCGGGTCGAGCAACGCATTGGCCGCGTGGATCGTATCGGTCAGCCTCATATTGTGCGGGCAATTAATTTCGTGCTCGAAGACACGGTCGAGCATCGCGTTCGGGAAGTACTCGAAGCCAAACTTGCGATAATCGCCGAAGAGTTTGGCGTGGATAAAGTTGCTGATGTGATGGATTCGGTCGAGTCGGAGCCTCTCTTCGATGAGCTTTTCGTTCAGGGGCTTCAAGATCCTGCTTCGATCGAAACCGAGTGCGATGCAGTCCTGAAGCAGCTTCGAACCACGCTGACGGAAAGCCGGAAGAGTAGCGATCTTTTAGCTGACGGGCACGATCTGGATGCGGATGACGCGCGAAAGTGGCGTGACCATCCTGCTCAGTTCTGGCTTGAGCGCGCAATTACGACTGGACTGCCAGCCCGTGGAGGAGAAGCTACAAGAGAAGGTGATGCCTGGCGGATACGTTGGGCCGATGGCAGCGAGACAGCCGCCGTATGCTTTGACGCGCGAACCGCAGCAGATCGACCTGAAATCGAATGGGTGACGCTTGAAGACCCTCGGGCACAGGCGTTGATTGCGGATCTGCCTCGATGCATCTCTGGTCAGCCTGTACCTGCCGTGCGCATAGTTGGACTTCCTGAGAGCGTCAGAGGTGTTTGGTCACTTTGGGAAATCAGCCTAGCCGCTGACGATTTCAGCCGTCGCCGCTTTCTATCCGTGTTCGTCAATGACGAGGGTCGTGCCTTCCAGCCCACTGCAAAGCGCATTTGGGACCTCCTTCTCACGGAACAAGTCGAACAGATCAAAACTGATGCAACACAAGACCCACACGACTGGTTTAGGCGGTCGAAATCCGCTGCCATCGCTCAAGGTGAGCGCGTGTTCTCTGATCTTGTTACAGAGCACAAGACAAGGATTGAGGAAGAGCGCGGACGCGCGCTCTACGCTTTCGAAGCTCGCCACCAAGCAATAGGAAGGGTTGGGCTTCAAACGGTTCGTGATTATCGTAGGAAACGTCTCCAGAGCGAGCATGAGGCGCGGATGGCGCAACTAGAGGCAGCGGCATCCTATTCGCCAGATCTGCATGCACTTCTCGTTTTGCGCGTTGGCGAGTTAGCGGATGGTGAGAAATGAGTGTTTGGACCGACCGCATCCTGCAGGAGTTCCCTGCCGATCTTTCACGCTTCTGGATCGCTCGTGATCCGGATGGACTCCTTTTGGATGAACGCATCTTGCACGGCCTTCGTGAACGCGGATTTGAAGTCCTGCCCTTCGAAGACTCTGTTTCGTTCAGGACTGAGTATGAGGAGCGCTACCGGGCGGCATGGGATACTGGCAGGGAAGGAACGGCAAAGGCGCTGGTCTTGCAACTGCGAGGCACAGACCTCAACTCACTCCCCTGGGACTACATCAGATCAGCCCGCACACTTAATCTGAGCCTGGCTGATCTTTTCCCCAAGCTGAGCTATGGTGTCGTCCGGCAAATCGACTCCGAACACCACGAGGCCTTGTTTCAAGCTTGCAAAAAGCATACGGCACAGCCTCTTGGGGAGGGGGCGACCAAAGATTTCATCCTTACCCATATTTTTAGGCTCAGCCCTTATTTACTGAGCAGGCCAGAGGATTTTTGGCGCGAAGTTCTGCGGCTCCACTATCGTGGTACAGGGCTACCCGAACTTCTCGCACAACATGTTGCAGCAGTCTTAAGGGATACGCCTCTAAATGCCTTGCCAATTGATGAACTACTTAAGTCCAAAGCCTTTATGGTTCGCACAGTTCAGGATGCGTGGTCCCGCTTCATTGTGCGGTATGGCGTCGAGACACCCAGTAGCGAGGGGAAGCCAGCTGAAAGCAATACGCCCATAGTACCATTCGATCACCCCGATGTGCGGGTCATCATTGATACCATGTTCCTCGAAGGCGCTCTTCAGCCCATAGAGGCACATATCCAACCTGACGATCTGCCCGATTGGATAAGGGTGGGGCTGATCGATGACCCACAGGCACTTACCCACTTGGTGTCAGAAGGCGCGAAACGGATCGCAACAGATCTGCCTTCGACCGGCGCTTCGCATCGAGACTGGGTGGAAGCGGCCCGTCGTCTGGCTGAGCTCTTATATCGCTTTAATGAGCTGAAAGCTGCGGATGCAGACGGCCTGCAACGGCAGATCGAAACGTTGCAGAAGGAAGCCGACGTACGCCTAAAGGATTGGGTATTTAAGCACTTTGCGGATTTGCCTTCTCTGCCAGTCGCTAAGGCACCCGTGATGGTACATCATGTGCCGCGCTATCTGGCCATGCGCCGAGACTCTGGGGAAGAGCGTATCGCCCTTTTAGTGTTTGACGGTCTAGCACTGGACCAGTGGGTTCAAATTCGGGAGGACTTGGCGGCTAGGTCCCCCGGGTTTTCCGCTGAGGAAGGTGCCTGTTTCGCTTGGTTACCAACGCTGACATCTATCTCTCGTCAGGCGCTTTTTTCTGGACTTAAGCCGCGAGAATTCCAGAAATCGATGGCCACGACTGCTCAAGAGCCTTCACTCTGGGCAAAGTTCTGGCAAGAGAACGGGCTTCGAAAGACCGAAGTCATCTTTCAGAAAGGGCTCAAGCGATCCGAACAACTGGAGGCGCTCGAGGAGGCTCTCTCGAAGCCAACGACAAAAGTGGCCGGTCTGGTAGTCGACATGATCGATGAAATCGTCCACGGAGCAATGCTCGGCAAACGCGGGATCACAGGCCAAATTCGCGAATGGTGCGATACCGGCTTCATCGAAAAGCTCTTTCTCATGCTCAGTAAGCACGGGTATCATATCTATCTGACTGCTGACCACGGCAACGTTGATGCTGAGGGCATTGGACGGCTCAGCCAGGGTGTTGTATCCGAATTGAAGGGTGAGCGAGTCAGAGCCTATCGAAGCGAAGACCTTGCCTCCTCTGTTCCGCCCGGGATTGATGCATTTCAGTTCGGCGGACCTGGGCTTCCAACCGACTTCCTGCCGCTATATGCAAGTGGACGAGGCGCGTTTGTGCCCAAAGGAAACAAGATTGTTGCTCACGGAGGGATGGCGTTAGAGGAACTGATTGTGCCGTTCGTGAAGATTAAAATGAAGAAAGAATGACATGAGATCCACAGCACCTCAGATCGGATTTGACCGCTTTATTCGACTCGACTGGGCGAGAAAAGCGATGGAAGTCAGAGCGGGTCTCGCCGAGACCGACGAACTTGAAGCCATGTTGGATGAAGCGCATTCAGGACTAGCTGCCAAAAAGAAAACAAAAACTGTACTGAACCGACTTTGGCTTGAACCGCGGAAAGAAGTTGAGCCGTTTGCGCAAGGAGCCGTTGAACTTTTTCAATCAGTGCCGTCCACGTCGCCAGCCGCTCTCACATGGGGGATGGCAATCGTGACCTATCCCTTCTTCGCAAAAGTGGCTGAAATCGTCGGGCGATTGACCTCACTTCAAGGCGACTGCACCACGGCTGAGGTGCATCGTCGGATGGCCGAAATCTACGGTGAACGTGAAGGAACGAGAAGAATGACGAACATGGTCATTCAATCTCAAATCGATTGGGGAACACTCGATCGCAGTGATAACCGCAAGACACTCACCCGAAAGAAAATCGTCGCTCTGGAAGGACCGGATCTGGTGCGCTGGATGACCAAGGCGGTACTTAAATCTGTTGGGCGTCCTGTCGGGCTCGGGACGTTGGAGGCGCAACCGGTGATTTATCCATTTGGACTTGGCGAGAACCTTGGTTTTGTCCTGTCTTCCGCACCAGACATCGACTTACGTGCGGATAGCACTGGAAACCAAATTGTTTCGCTGATCACAGAACAGTAGAAGCAGCGATGGTTGCGATAGCAATGTGACCTATGTCAGGCAAAAGTAGATCGAAGGCACTCCCCCCAAATTCAGAAAAGTATTAACCATGTTCCGCGTTGATTTGAACCAGAACCGTTTGTCCCGCCTGTCCCAGAACCGCCAGGTTCGGTCGCAAGAAGAAGTGATCTGAGCTATGCCCCGAAAATCCGCTCTTTCTATCGAAAAACTGGCCGAGCTGCCTGCTGCAAAGCTTGCCCAACTGGTGCTGGATGAAGCCGAGCGCAACGCTGGCTTTCGCCGTCAGGTCAAAGCGGCACTAGCCGCGAAATCCGGGCCTGAAGGGATTGCAAAGCTGATCGACCGACGGCTGTCGGGGCTGGAACGTGCCAAAAGCTTCATTGAATGGGACAAAGCCCGCGCCTTTCGTGATGACCTGCAAAGCCTGACAGACACAATAGAAGCGGAACTGGCACCGGCCGCTCCAGATATGGCGATAGACCGGTTCATTCGTTTCATTGCCACCCATGAACACGTGTTTGAACGGGTCGATGATTCATCGGGCCACGTTCAGGATGTCTATTACCTTGCTATCATCAGCGCCGGGAAATTGACTGCACAGCTGAGCGCGTCCGAAGCAACCTTGCTGCCTGACAAAATAATGGCGCGCCTTGGTGAAACAACCCATGGCTATCTGGCGGATCTTGCCAAAGCCGTCGCACCCCATTTGCCCCAGCCTACACTTGCGCAGTGGGACAAGGACCTGAACGCCACAATTAAAGAGCGCAAGGCTGAAGAGGCCAAGCTTTCGACAGATCGCTGGCATTATTCGATGACCTCGCAGTGGTCAGACATGCGGCAGACGATTGCAGAGGCGCGCGGGGACATTGACCTGCTGATTGCGCTGGAAAGCGCCAAGGAACTGCATTTGCAGGACGTGCAGGGTATTGCCGAACGTCTTCTGGGTGTCGGGCGTGCAACTGAGGCGCTGGACTGGGTGCGCAAGCCCGGATCACGCGCTAGGGGGCAGGATGATGAATTGTCGCCGAGGAAGATCCAACTCGAAGCGCGCATTCTGGAGGCATTGGATAACAAACCTGCTGCGCAAGCCCTGCGCTGGCAATGTTTTGAGAACCGGCTGTCGGCTGACATTCTGCGCGAATATCTGAAAATATTGCCGGATTTTGACGATATCGACGCCGAAACACAGGCCTTAAAACTTGGCCTGTCTCACCCAGTCCCGGAAACGGCACTGCGGTTTTATCTCGATTGGCCACGGCTTGACCTGGCTGCACAGGTCATCCTTCAAAATTACTCAAATTGGGATGGAAGCCATTGGCATAGTTTGCCAAAAACGGCAGGCACACTGGAGCATGAGCATCCTGCTGCTGCAACAATCCTCTATCGCGCATTACTTGACGATATCCTCAAGAGTGCACGATCCAAAGCCTATGGGCACGGCGCGAAGTATTTGGGAAAATTGACCCTATTGGCCCAAATCGCCGACCCCTTGTTGCCAAGAGATGTTATGGGCCATGAGGCATATCTGTCTGAACTCCGCAAAAAACATGGCCGCAAAACCGGATTTTGGGGACGAGTTGAGTAGATGGGTCATCTAGGAAATCGCCCGGAAGTCGGTTGGGTTGGTCATGACCTGAATATTGCGTTTGCCGTTGGCTCGAGACCAGAGTGCATGGAGATCTTGATCCCAAAAACATTGCAAGCCTGCCAGGGCGGGAAACCCGCCCCCGGCGCACTGCTCACTCGGTGACCGGATCATCGATGCGGCGCGGGAAGGCGACCATTTCGGCGTCTGGGAACATGCTATGTTTGACGTTGATCGACGTGATGTTGCCGCTGTCATCGGTGTTGACGAAGAGGACGCCGCAGCGGTCCCAAAAGTTCTTACCGTCTTTTTCGCCGGATTTGACGTTCAGTTTCAGAGTTTGAGTAGCCATTTTTTGATCCTCACTTTGAGTGTTTCGATGAACATGCCCAAAGCGGGCACCAAGGGGATGTCAGCGGGAAAATTGGTTCGCGAGGAATGCGCTAGCGCAGGGGGATTTTCCTGTTGAAGCGGTGCTCACATCGCGTCTTGCACGGCTGCCCACTTATGTTCAGCAATCAGAAACACGACTTTGAGGATCCAGCTATGGCTAAGTGACCTGACCTGATTTTGTTTGATCCGGAAAAGTCGCATCTTCGCATCAGACAAGCGCGATTAAATTCAAATCAACAGGTGCAATCTTGCCTTCAGCGCGCCGTCGATCGAGCCCAGCAACGCCTCTGGGAAACCCTCCGGAAGCTGGTTGAACGTGGCCTCAACGATCGCGTGCGAGGTCTCCTGTAGTTCTTCGAACAGGCCATGCACGACTGCGCGGGATAAGCCAGATTGAACTCCGGTCTCCACGATGTGGCGGCCCACGATATTCGCCACCTTGTAGTGGTTCGAGTTGCCGAAATTCATAGCGAGCTTGAAATATTTTCGCTCTATCTGCCTCGCGTCGACTGTCGGCTGCACCGTCAAAACGTCGTAAAGCGGCGTCATGTGAAAACGCCCTCCGGGCAAAAGACTGACGCTGAAATTCTTGCCATGCCCGTCCGTCGCGCCAAGCAGCCAGAACAGGACGTTGGCTTTGAAAAAATCGTACCGGTCTTTGTTGGGATCGTCGCTACCCAACAAGAGTTCCATGATGTCCGAGATACCTGGGCCGCCTTCGTTCTGGTACTTTTGCGTGGGCACAACAGATAGCGCTTGGCAGCAATCTTCCTGCGGCAGACGGATCAAGCGACCATCTGACGTCCAGCGCCGATCAAAACGCTCAACAACCAAGGCTTTCTTGTCGCCAAATTTCGCCATCTCGACATTCGCAGCCCGAAGCCCAAACGCCTCCATTAGCTTGAGGCACAAGTATTCATTTTCAACGCTGTCGGACAGGTCCATCCCGTTGGGCAGCCTGCCGATTTGCGGCTTGATGATGTGGGTGGTTGGCGTTGTGCCGGTTGGCTCAATCCACTGGCCGTCTTTGCGAAGAAGGGCCGTTTTTTCCTGTGCGCCAGCGACAGAAATTCGGAAGTCATTCTCGCGGCGAATACCAAGAGGCGCGAGATCGAGGTCGCTCAAGATTGCTCCGATCTGATCCTCGTCAACAGGTTCCCCAGTCAACTCAGACATCGGTTGTGGCTCTTGCCCATCGGGTAGAAACTGAAGCGCTCCAACACAGTCGCGTCCAATTTGTGACAGCAAGCTGAAGGCATCTACGCCCTCGGCTCCAACACGTTCCGCGACCCTTCGGCGGATGAGGTCACTGTCGGGCAACAGGTTGTCAAAGACGGCCATCACAGGTGCGCCGCTGTAGCGGGTCTCTTGCAATGGCAACGACAACGACACCGGCATCCGGTGTTCCCAGTCGAGCCAAGCTGGTGAATAGCTGAAACTGACGCCGCCAGACGGCTCACGGACCAACTGGCCCACGAGCCGCGAGTTCAGAAATACGTTCAGAGGTGTGTAGCTGCGCTTGCGGCCCATGTCAGAATATGTCCTCAAGCCCGTCTGATGCGCCCTTGCTGCGCTCGGTCACCGTGATCTCTAGGTCCAGGGCCGCGATCAAATCAAATAGCGTTTCTAGCTTGGTGCCACCGCTGCCGTTCTCGATCTTGGAGATCGTCTCCTGCCAGACCCCGCTCATCGAGGCGAGCTCCTTCTGGGTCATGTTCTTGGCCTTCCGAGCCTCGCGAATAGCGTGGCCCAAATTTTTTGACGTGCGAACGAGGTGCTTCATGACTGTTCTCCCGTCAATCAATATGACCTTTAGATCATAACGTGTCAATATGATCCACAAGTCATAGCTTAGATATATGATCCGAAGACCATATCTGATAACTTCAACATGAGCCGTATCTCAGAAAACAATAGAGTTTCTGACATAACGACAACCCTATCTCGAATTGAGCCACAACTCTCATGCCTGCAGCCCCGCCGCACGCACCTTCTCAGGCGTCACTAGCTTTACAGAGATCAAATCCTCAATCTGCCGGTTGGTGATATGGCGGCACATAGGATGACGCTCATGGATCCAGCTAGCGAGCCGGGTACGGCCGTTGACTTCGGCCTCTCGAGCATTCTCGCGATCCGCCTGTATCTGGGTAAGCCCCTTCTCCCATCGACGCATCTTGAACCAGTTGTCCGAGAAACAGACCTTGCTGCGCGTGTAGCCCTCGCTTTCCTTGGCATAGGCTTTGACCGCCTGAAGCAGGTCATCGGGCTCAACGCCTGCCTTCAAGGCCGCTGCGACCAGACGCAGACTGGTCCGTCGATCTCGGATCCTGTCCTCAGGATAGGCCGCCAGGATCTTCTCAGATTCAAGATCTTCAACCTCCTCCGCCGCCTCGCGCCTGCGCGTAGGTGGTTTATGGATGGTTTTAGGATGGTTTGGGGTCCGCCGTGAACCCCGTACCCCGTTCACCGTGGACCCCGTACCGGGTTCAGGCTGGACGGGGTTCACAGTGACCCCCGTCAAAATATCGGGTTCCGCAGTGGTTTCCATCGAAGCCACGCGTTCGAGAACAATGCGGTAAATGACCGTGTAACCGTTCTTGCAGTGCCGCCGCCCTGTCTCGATCAAAATGCCTTCCCGCAGGAAGTCGATGATGGTGCGTTTGACGGTGCTTTCGCTAAGCTCTGTGTGGCGCTGGATCGTTCCTTTGGAGCACCATATGCCCGAGCCGTCATCGCTCGCCTTGTCGGCCAGGAACATGATGATCTGCTTGCGCGCGGCGCTGCCAAAGCGACGCTCTGCGCATTCATTTGCGATACGCCAACTCATCGGGCCACCTCACCATCTACAGAGGCGACGAAAGCCAATCGAACAATTGCGATGCGGCCTGAAATCGTGCTATGAATCTCTGAAAGCTGACAGGCTTTTTCTAACAGGCCCCGGTTCACAGTTGCCGCTGTGACGGGGTCTTTTTTGTTTTGAAATAGCGAAATCAGATTTGAAACTTTCGCCTTCTGTTCCCTGCTTGTCAGAGCGTATTTTGAACCCCTAAGTCCTTGTTTTCGGTTAACTTCCTTCCGGATTGCAAATCCGCGTACACCGGTTCGATTCCGGTACTCGCCTCCAGTGTTTTCAATGACTTCGATTCAAGGTGCCGCCAGTTCAATAAGATTGAAAGCCGTCACTTTGCGTGACCACCCTAGCGAGCATGCTGCTAAAACAGTGATTTATCTAATTTCTGAGTTGCCGCTGCGGCCAACCTCTTTCCTTCACTGCGCTCGGGTGCGAAACTGTCGAGATGTCCAAGAAAACATTGAACCAAGCGAATCTCAGCGCGCTCGGGGCAAATCGCCTTGCAGATCTGTTGTTAGAAGTAAGCGGCGGTAGCGCAGATATAAAACGGCGGTTGCGACTGGAGTTGAGCCACGTGCTTGGTCCGGCAGAACTTGGCCGTGACGTGCGCAAGAGGCTGGTCTCGCTGCGGCGCTCCACCAGCTTTGTTGGATGGCGTAAGCGCAAGGCTCTCATCAAGGATTTGCAGACCCAAGTCGATATGATCACGGACAAAATCGGACCAACGGATCCAACACTGGCATTCGATCTGCTTTGGCAGTTTTGTGAACTCGCACCGTCTATCTATGAACGCACGGATGATAGCCGCGGCGATATCGGCGACGTGTTTCGTGCCGCCATATTAGCCTTTGACGACATTGCAGAGAATGCCGTGCTTGATCCAGCGACCCTTGCCAATCGCGTTTGGGAAGCAGTTTCTGAAAACAGTTATGGCGAGTTTGATGGAATAATTGGGCATGTTGCCCCTGCACTGGGCGAAACGGGATTTAGCCACCTCAAATCATTGGTTGCGGCCTATGCTGACGCACCAATTGATCAGCTCGATAATGAGCATGAAGCAATCCATTTTATCCGCGAATTACGGAGCAATAACAGCAGTTACCTCGCCGATCAAAAGGCGATGCGGGTTAAGACCGTCCTGCAAGACATTGCCATCGCAGAAGGTGACATCAACGCATATGTCGCGCAGTATTCTCAGCATGATCTGACCCGCCCTGACATCGCAGCCGAAGTCGCTCAGCTCTTGCTTGCCGAGGGTAAATCACAAGAGGCGCTCGGATTGCTTGAGGCCGCTGATTTTGATGGGATCGTCTATCGGCAAGAAGCATGGGACGACGCGTTTATCGCCTGCCTGATGGCGCTTGATCGATTGAATGACGCCCAAACTCATCGCTGGGGACGGTTTTGCAAGACACTGAAAAGCAGCTATCTGCGCTCCTACATAAAAGCCCTACCTGACTTTGAGGACATAGAGGCCGAGGATAACGCCCGCGCCCACGCGCTCCAATTCACCGATGCAACGTCGGCTTTGTGGTTTTTCCTGGAATGGCCAGACCATGCGAGTGCAGCCGCACTGATACTGGAACGCGTTAACGAATTGGACGGCAACCACTACGAGATACTCACACCCGCAGCTGAAGCCCTGCGCGAACGTTATCCGCTGGCCTCGGTTCTTCTTTGGCGTGCCATGATCAATTATACGCTACGTGAAGGTCTCGCGGCGCGCTATGTCCACGCGGCAGAACATCTGCTAGATTGCGGGTTGCTTGATGCACAGATTGCAGATTACGGGCACTACCAAACACATCAGAGCTATTTCCATGCGTTGGAAATCCGTCATGATAGAAAATCTTCATTCTGGAGCAAAATCTCGTCTGCCCGCTAGAGCCGAGGCTTCTCGATCAAGTGACAGATACCCTTGCCAAGGCCACGTTGTCCAAGGAGGGCATCGAGTTGCAACAGACACGGCGAGCCTACGATAATCCTACTAGGACATATGCAACTGCTGGCGCCATCAAGCTAAGGAAGAAAATCCCACAAATCCTGCCTGACCTTGATTTGGGGTGGTGCGCTGCTACTTCCCTCCCATGACTAAAACATCACAATTAGGCCCTGAACACATCAGTGACATCGTGCAGATGGCGCTGTCCGATCACGTCAGCTTTGCAACAATTCAGGCTGAATACGGGATCGGCGAAAAGGACGTGAAAGCATTGATGCGCAACACCCTAAAACGCGGGAGCTACCAAACTTGGCGCAAACGTGTGCGCGATTTTGGGGACCGCAGGGAAACCTATAAATAACCTCCCGCATGGATAGAAAACCGCATCATAATAAATCAGTCATGATCCCTTCAGGGCGGATTGCACGTTTGGGTCATATTGGCTCTATGGCAAGCAATGTGGCCGGAAACATGATGCTGGGAAGCCTGATGCAGCTCGGTCGCGGCCAGCGTCCCGTTATGAAAGATCTATTGCTGACGCCACGAAACATCGAACGCGTGACAGAACAACTTTCGAAAATGCGCGGCGCGGCGATGAAGATTGGCCAACTCGTCTCAATGGATACTGGTGACATTTTACCGCCAGAGCTTGCACAAATCATGTCTCGATTACGCGATGCCGCCTACGCAATGCCGCCCAAACAGCTAAAGCAGGTTTTGAATGAACATCTGCCAGATGGCTGGGCGAGGCTTTTTCGTACATTCGACGTAAATCCGATTGCAGCGGCATCAATTGGGCAGGTCCACCGCGTACACCTGAAAGACGGACGCGATTTGGCGTTAAAAATCCAGTACCCCGGGGTGGCAAATAGCATCGGGAGTGACGTCGCAAACGTCGGTGTCTTGATCAAGATGTCGGGCCTGCTCCCCGACGGGTTTGAACTGGCCCCCTACCTTGAAGCCGCACGCCAACAACTTCACGATGAAACCGATTATATCCAAGAGGCACGCCAGCTAATCCGGTTTGGACAGCTGTTAAAGGATGAACCCCAGTTTGCCGTTCCCGCCGTTCATACCGATTGGTCCAATTCAAAAATACTCGCAATGGATTATATGGCCGGGGGTGCGATCGAGGATGTCGCAGCGGAACCCCAAGCCATTCGCAACCAGGTGATGACTGATCTTATCAGTCTTGCCTTGTCCGAATTATTCGAGTTTGGCGTGATGCAGACCGATCCGAATTTCGCAAACTATTTATATGCCCCCCAAACCCGCAAAATTGTCCTGCTCGATTTTGGGGCAGTGCTCAAAATTGATCCGAGGACCGCAGATAAATACCGCCGGTTGATTTGCGCTGGGCTTCAAGGCGATACCGATGACCTGATGATCGCAGCTCAAGACATGGGGGTGATAGATGCCACCACAGGCGGCGCACATCGCGCACGCATTGTTCAAATGATCCACCAAGTCTTTGATATGATCCGCGATGGGGGTGCGATTGATTTCACCGATCAAACGCTTTCAAAACAACTGCAAGCCGAAGGTCTCGCACTATATAAAGACGGGTTTCTTCCACCAGTATTGCCCGTTGAAATCTTGCTGATACAGCGCAAGTTTGCAGGGTTATTCTTGCTCGGCGCTCGACTTGGTGCCGAGGTAGATGTCGCAGATATTTTACGTGCTCATAGCGGTATTATACGATGACCCAAGATGTTAAAATCGCCTGTTTCAAGAGGGATTTACACATTAACGACCGTTGCCCTAACTGTCCGCATCGCGGCATGAAGGGCCACTCGTCACGCTCTACATTGGGACACCTCACGACTGGTGACTTCGGGTAGCAGCTTTTTACGGCGCGGCGACATAGGCACTACATCAGCAACAGCCTAACCGTTCTCAACACCGCGCTGACAGGTTTGGGCCAGCCGCTGGTTAGCGAATTAGGTCAGGCCTGTGATTTACCTAAGCAGCTCTGTCAAACGCCAACAAAAAAGGCGACCGAAGGGCCGCCTTTTCAACTCTGCACAGAGAATAGCTTAGAAGCGATGCTCTACGTTGAGCACAACGCTCGAGCGCGTGCGATCGCCCACCCGGTCCATGATGACCTTGACGTTTGCAGAGCTAAAGCTGTCCTTGGACGTGCTCGTAAAACCAAGCTCAGCGCCGCCACCGCAGTGCTGGACCACCGCACTTGTTATTGTGCGCTCACAAATCAGGCGCGGCGCAAACGAGATATACGAATTGCTCTCGCTTACACTGTCACCGTCAAGACCAAACACCACTTCGGGGCGCAGCGCCAGATTTGCGATGGCAACGGTGCCCGCATCAAGCCTTAGCGTGTCGTCTGTCAGACCATAGGCCGTGCCCTTAAAATCGACATCACCAAGCCAGGTTTTGCCATAGCTGAAGGCAAGTTCGGGGCGAAACTCGGAGCGGCCAAGCGCATAAACGCCGCTGAATGCGCCGCCAATTGTTGCGGTGCGCGTCAAGTAATCGCTTTCAAGCGCAAGCACATTATCGGCCATTTCAAGGTTGTTCTTGCCAACACCGAACGACACGAAACCGTCGGCAAAAACGTTCGCGCCAAGCGCGTGGACGGCGTAGCCACCAGCGGTCAGACCGAACCGGGATTGAGTGCCGGTAAAGCTGCCGTTGATGTTGCTATGCGCAATATCACCGCCAACAAAGCGGCCCAGCAATGTATTCGCAGACACCATACGCTCCCATGCGACACGCGCGGTCAAGGTCGCGGTGCTAGAACCCGTATCACTATCGCGTTGCACGCTGAAATTACCAAAGAACAGGCGGCAATATGTGCCTTCAAGGTTGCCAACCTGCTGGAAAAATTCGCCCTGCGTGCTGATTGCTCCACCACTCGCCTGTGCGGAGCCATCCACATCAAAGGGAACAACATTGCAGCTAGCCAAACCTGATCCGCAGGTGCCCGGGGTTTGTCCACACACAGCACTCGGCTGGGCCTGATCAGCAAACCGAAGCCGCGCATTGCGCACAAGGTTTTGGTTGGCACTGACAGTGCTTCGCAGGCCACGGATGGCATCATCAACAAGCACAGCTTTGATATCAGCTTTGCGTTCGTCAAAAGCCGACGCAGGAGAGCCCGCTTGCACATCAAGCACATTCGACAACAGGTTCCCATTCCCAACCGCATCTGCTGCTTTGTCGGCAGCGACGGATATGGACACCGTTTTGCCCACCTCTGGGGTAATGAGCATCGTGTAGCTGGCGCCAGAGCCTGCAAAGACGCCTTTGGTTCCATTGACGACGACGATGTCCTCAGGCGCAAATCCTGTCACGGTTTCTGAGAACTCGAAACTGACCGTGAAGTCGCCGGTGACAGCATTTTTTGGGCCACTAAGCACGACCGTCGGCGCGGTTGTGTCCAGCGCCGCAGGGTCCAGGGTTCCACTTCCGATAATGAATTCCACCCAAGTGCCAGTGGTCGTGCGGTAGCCAAAGCCCATGAAGTCCTGATCAGCGAAAGACACCGCATCCGCACCTTTTTGCACCAATGAAAATGCAGAATAATCAGCAAAGCACACGTTCATTTGTGCTTCCGTAATCGGTGACCCAAAGTTCACAGACCCATTTTGCCACGAACTCCCCCCCGAATATGGCACATTACTATTTTCAAAAAGCCTAACCTCCGCTTGAGGTGCGATAAATCCCGTTACGTCCACAGTTTTAATAACCGAACACGGTGCACCACTTATGTTCTGGGATGTCTGCACCACGTCTGAACTATCAAGGGCTAGTCCAGCGGACCCGACTGCGCAGGTCGGCCTTCACGCCCTTATGCGCCAGAGCTCCTGCTCTCTCGGTCATTCTCATAAGGTGCCCGAGATCAGCGCGCTTACCCCGATTTCGGGTAAACAGGTTCAGTTCCGCAAAGCGCATTTAGCGCCTTAAACGAAAGATGTCCGGAGCTTCCGCGGCGCTTGGCCCTGCCCCGCCCCTCGGCCTGTACCTCGCTTGTTGCGTTTCCAGACGCGGTGCGTTTAACACAGAATTGCCCCTACCGCGTGAGTGCCACGGTCGGCGGGGACACCAATGCAGCCTGCGTGAAATAAGTTTCATTATAGGAATATTTATTGCACTTTATGAAATAATGTGCCTTGAATACCTTTGCTTATGTGCGCGCAAACCGACACCTCCGGAGACCAGAACTTGACGAGCAACCCACATCACCACAAGGCTATTGATGGCCGCAAAACGGCCGCAAGAATACTTCTTGAATGCCGCGATTACACCACTGCGCAACCGCGCCTTGGCCGCTTGCTTTCAATCTGCATCGGAGATGTGCCGGAAACGGCCGTCTACGTGCGCAATCAGGCGCGCGGCGCTGAGCGCGCGGGCATCCCCTTCGAGCAAGCAACCTGGGATCAAAACATCACCCAGGACGAGGCAAAACAGAAAATCCACGCAATGAACGATGATCCTGATATCCTTGGCGTCATCCTGCAACGTCCTGTGCCGGATCACATCAACATCCGCTCGCTGCAATCTGCGGTGCATCCGCTCAAGGACGTGGAGGGGATGAACCCGGCCTCCATCGGCAATATCGTCTATTCTGATGTGGCTCTGGCACCCTGCACGGCCGCCGCGAGTGTCGAGTTGATCAAGGAAACAGGTCTATCGCTTGAAGGGCTCGAAATTGTGATGATCGGCCATTCGGAAATCGTCGGCAAACCGGCGGCGATGATGCTCATGGCCGAGGGGGCCACAGTGACCGTGTGCCATCATCTCACCCGCTCGGTCGCCATGCACTCGCGGCGCGCTGATGTGGTCGTGGTGGCCGTGGGCATCGCCCATTTCCTTGGCCCCGACATGATCAAACCAGGCGCTGCGGTCATTGATATCGGCATCAATCAAATCACTGATGCGGATGGTACGCACAAGATTGTCGGCGATGTGGATACTGACGCCGTGCGCGACATTGCAGGCTGGATCACGCCTGTACCCGGCGGCGTCGGTCCGGTCACTGTTGCGATTCTGATGCGCAATGCGATCGTTGCGCACAAGCGGCAGATTGCAGCAGGATGGATGGCCTGAACCGAGCGCCGCAGATGGGCACAGGCTCTAGCGGCGCGCCCTCTAACCTCGCAGTGATGCGCGCCAGCATTGCCCAAATCGACATTTTCGTCGGCAAAGGGTTTTGCGGCCATGAAGTCTCTACGATCGCGCGCACGCTGGACTGTGCGAATGATGTGCTGGGGATCCGCGCCTTTCGCTGGCGCTATATTTCCGAAACGCCCGGGCTTTTGAATGGCGCGCACGGCATGATCGTGCGCGCAGAACCAGCGGTGAAAGATCACCACCTTGCAGATGTGCTATTTGTCGTCGGTGGGCGCAGCGGGCGCGATGCGCAATGGTTGGCCCGCATGCGCCAGATGACACGGCTGGCGCGGCCTTGCGTTTTGCTCTCGGACGCCGCAACCAGCTATATCAAGCGCACCAAATCGCCCAGCGGCAATGTGACGACCCATTGGCGCGACGCCGCCGCGCTGGCCGAAGCGCAAACGCATCCGCGCCTGACCAACCGCCTTGCGGAGCGCTCGGGCAATGTGATCACCGCCGCAGGCGGCGGCGCGACGGCCGAGCTTGTCATCGAGCTAATCGGCCCACAGCTAAAACCTGCGGACCTTGCGGAACTGGGCAACCGGCTGTTGCTGCCGGTCATGCGCAAGGCTTACGCAGATCAACCCAAAGACATCACATCCCTGCCCGCCCTGTCCGACACACGTCTGAAAGCCGCAGTCACGGCGATGGAAGAATCGCTGGATGCGCCATTCAACATCAACGAGCTTTCGCGCAAGATCGGCGTTTCGACCCGCCATCTGGAGCGTTTGTTCAAAAACGTTTTCGAACTGACGCCTGCGCGCTTTTACAAACAACTGCGCACCAAACGCGCGCGTGCCTTGATCGAGGAAACCCAAATGCCAATGATCGAGGTTGCGATTGCCACGGGCTTTGGCTCGGGCAGCTCGCTCAATGAGGCAATCAAGCAGGAATACGGTCTCACCGCTTCCCAAATGCGCAAACGCTGATCACAGCGCAAGATAGCCGATCCCGCAAAATGCGGCGGCGCAGCCCAGCCATTGCAGCGCGCTCATCCGCTCTTTCAGAAAGGCCCAGGCCAGCACGATCGTAAGCAGGCCAAAGGTCGAACTGGCCACAGCCGCATATTGCGCATCCGCCAAATGCCCCGCCGTCATCACACACAAAAGCGCAATTCCATCTGCAAGCCCCATGAGCGCGAGGATCGGCAGGGCTTGGACACCTGGCCAAAAGGGCAGCCTAAACGCCAACATTCCCGCGCACAGCAGGCCAATGGCGACCAGACGTGTCACCAAAGTCACAGGCATCTCGCCCGCAGCCGCGCTCGCCATTTGGCCCAGCGCGAAGGTGCCCGCAAAGCCCAAGGCCGCTATGCTCGCATAAAGGATCGTACGCCCCTTTGGCACCGCCTCGAGCGTGTTGTCACCTGCGCTGTCATCAGCCAGCGCCGCAACAGTGGACACGCCGATGATGATCAACGCAACCGCGCCCCACTGCACAAGCGATATCTGCGCCCCGCCAAGAGCAGCCCAGCCTACCGACAGAATTGGAAAGCTGGCAATAATCGGCGCGACCAGCCGCACGGGTCCACGCTGGAAAGCGCCATATAGGCCAAGGCTGGCAACCAGAAAGAACACACCGGACAAAGCAGACACGCCCACAACAGGCGCCGGCAGCGCAGCAAAACTGCCCTGCGCGAGCATGAGCGTCAGATGAAACGCCGTCCCCACGAACAAGACCGTCATCAACGACGCCATCAGCGGCACTTTTTGACTGACAAAGCGCACGCAAATATCGTGAAACCCCCACATCAAGGCCGCGATCAATCCCAGCGTCAGCGCGCTCATGAGGGCGCACCGCCCGAAAAACGTTTGACGCGCAGGCCGCTGCCGGCAGTGATCCGTGAATTACTCAATCAAAGGCTCCGATTTCATTTGCCGACTCTGCAGCTTTACGATTATTCTTTTAATTAAACAATTATTCCACAGATGCAAATTGGTGGTTGATTTGAAAGATCACCAAGGGAGATGATGATGCTTGATGACTATCCTCAGGTAAGACCGGGACCGCCAAGACCCAGCACAATTATTCAGCCCAATATCTTTTCGTTGCCGCCCGGCAGCGAACGCTATGTGGTCGAGGGCGCGGGTGCAATCTTGGTTCCTATCCACGCGGGCGACAGGATTGCGATCACCAATGACGAAGGTGGCCAGCCCTGCGAGATTGTCGCCGTCAATAAATTGGGCCGCCTCTCGCCAGAGATTTTAGGCCAAAGCAGCAGCGCCTCGGCGGATGGCCTCAAAGCGCTGCTCACCAGCTCTGATCAGTCCTTGCGCGGTCTGCGCATGGGGATTGAGGCGCGCGGTATCGACCTCGCTCAAACTGGGGCGATTACCTTGTTTGGCGCTGCTACGCCTGCGGGCACGCAAGAAAGCTTCACCGCCAATGCCGAGGGCACAGTGATCATCGCCGCCCCCGGCGGCCCAATGGATTTCGAGGCGCAGAACACCGCCACACCACTCACGGTGATGGTGACGCGCTCCAAGCTGAACCAGCATGTGCGCTTCGAGTTGCCAACGCCGCTGGCCAACCCATTGGCAGACATTCGCGTGCACACGCAAACCGCAGAAGCCTATTTCGTCAAAGCAGGAGATTACATCCAGATCATTGACGTGGATGGCCGTCAGTGCACGGATTTTGAATGTTTCTCTGCGCGCAAACTCGACAAGGGGATCGAGCACGCGCTGGACGTGACAACCACGCGCACGCTGATGGGGCACGCCTACCCGATGCCGGGGCTGCACGCAAAATACTACGATCAGGAAATGGTACCGCTGGTCGAGGTCGTGCAGGATACCTGCGGGCGACATGATGCCTTCGCGCTAGCCTGCTCTGCGAAATACTACGATGACATCGGCTATCCGGGGCATGTGAATTGCTCGGATAATTTCAACGCGGCGCTGAGCCAGTACAATATTGCCGCGCGCAAAGGCTGGATGGCGATCAACTTCTTCTTCAACACCTCGCTGGACGATCACGGCGTAATGTATGCGGATGAACCCTGGTCACGCCCCGGCGATTACGTTCTATTGCGCGCGCTGACGGATATCGTCTGCGTCAGCTCTGCCTGCCCCGACGATACCAGCGCCGCGAACGGCTGGAACCCCACAGATATCCATGTGCGCACATACTCTGGCAAAGAGACGTTTCAACGCTCGCTCGCGTATCGCCCAACCCCAGATGCGGAATACAAGATGACCAAACAGACCGGCTTTCACGACAGCTTTGCCAAGCACACACGCAATTTTGTTGAATACAACGGATACTGGCTAGCCAATTGCTTTGCAGCTGCTGGCCCGATCGAGGAATATCATGCGTGCCGCCAGAAATGCGTCATCATGGACCTCTCGCCTCTGCGCAAATTCGAGATCACCGGCCCCGATGCCGAGGCCCTGTGCCAATACGTGTTCACCCGCAATATGAAGACGTTGGCGATTGGCGGCGTGGTCTATACGGCCATGTGTTACGCGCACGGCGGGATGATCGACGATGGCACTGTGTTCCGACTTGGACGCGATAATTTCCGCTGGATCGGCGGGAATGATTACGGCGGGGAATGGCTGCGCGAGCAGGCGGAGAAACTGGGCCTCAAGGCCATGGTGCGCTCCTCTTCCGACCAATTGCACAACGTGGCAGTGCAAGGTCCCGAGAGCCGCGATCTGCTGAAGAAACTGGTCTGGACTGCGCCGCACAATCCCGAATTCGAGCAACTCGAGTGGTTCCGCTTCACTCCCGCGCGCCTGCATGATGAAAGCGGCACGCCTTTCATCGTTTCGCGCACGGGCTACACGGGCGAGCTTGGTTATGAGGTGATGTGCCACCCCAAGGATTGCGCCGAGATTTGGCAAGCGATCTGGGACGCAGGCCAAGCGCATGGCATCAAACCCATGGGCCTTGAGGCACTGGATATGGTGCGCATCGAGGCAGGGTTGATCTTTGCCGATTACGATTTTTCCGATCAGACCGACCCGTTCGAGGCGGGTATCGGCTTTACCGTTCCGCTCAAATCCAAGACCGATGATTTCATCGGCCGCGATGCGCTAATCCGGCGCAAGGAAACCCCTGCGCGCAAACTGGTCGGGCTGGAAATCGACAGCAACGTCGATGTATCGCACGGCGATTGCATCCATGTGGGGCGCGCACAGATTGGCGAAGTCACATCTTCGATGCGCTCGCCGCTGCTGGGCAAAAACATCGCCCTTGCGCGCGTGGACGTGGCGCATTCCGCGCCCGGCACGCAGCTGGAGATCGGCAAGCTCGATGGTCATCAAAAGCGTCTGCCTGCGGTGATCACTGAGGCCACCGCCGCCTATGATCCCAAGAAGACCCGCCCGCGTTCATGAAACATGTCCTCGCAGCTTGCGCCCTGCTCCTCCTTGCAAACATGGCCAGCGCGCAGGCTACGAAATCCAGCGAACGCTGCACCGCCCTTGCATCGCGTCTCAGCGACTTGGCGGGCCTTCAATCCTATCTCGAAGAGGTGACGTTGAAACCTGCAACCTGCGGCACCGCCCTGCAAAGCGGCGCAGCGCGCGCCGCCCATTGCTACATCGGCTTTGAGCATCGCGCGGATCATGCCGCCGATACCATGGCCCGATTAAGCGCGCAGCTTCGCGTATGTTTCGCGGCGTCCAAGTCAGAGGGCACCGACCCGGCCGTCAACCATCCCGACAGCTTTGATCAAAGGCAGTTCTGCACGCCATACGCTGCGCTCAGCCTGTCCTTGAAAGACAAGGCGGGCCCTGGCAAAAGCTTGATTTTCCTGCGCTCCGCTCAATCAAAAAATCAAACGCCCTCCTCCGCTTGCCAATCATGAGCATGCTCGACGATATCGGCGGCGAAAGCCGTCTGCGCGATCTGGTCGAGCATTTCTACGACCTCGTCGAAACCCTGCCCGAGGGATCGAACCTGCGCCGTCTGCATGCGCGCGGCCACGGGCTTGCACATGCGCGCGTCGAGCAATTCAATTTCCTCTGTGGCTTTATGGGCGGGCGGCACCACTACAAGGAAAAACATGGTCATATGGACGTCAAACTCATGCACGCGCATGTGCCTATCAGGCAGATCGACGCCGACACCTGGGTCGCGCTGATGCACCAAGCCCTCGCCGATAAGGGCCACACTGGCCCGAACGCGGATCGCTTGCACAGGGCATTCCGCCACGTCGCCGATCTTTTGGTCAACAACGTTGCAGATTGGGAAGACACAGCCACACGCCGCCCTTGACTTCATCTTGCCCGATAAACTCCGGGGGGGAGTCGATCTTTGATCGACGGGGGGCCGGCCCCCCTTCATACCTCATTGTCGATCTGTGATCGACGGGGGGCCGGCCCCCGCCCTTGCGCTTAATTCTGCAAATAGACGTCCAGACTATCATCAAGCGCGTCTTTCCAAGGCGTATGATGCAACGGCGCCATCGTGCCCGTTATGACCGAGGCATAGGCATTGTCGCGGAACGTCATAATATCTCTCATCTTATGGCCCTTCCACGCTTTGAAGGCTTGGCACGCCCCCTCCACATCAAAGCTGGGATAGTCCGTCTCCTCGATCAGCTCTTTGGTGTAATCGCCCTGATACCAGATGCAGGCGTAGTCATCCTCCAGCGCCGCCTCTGCTGCTTGGCGCGCCGCGACATCGGCCACCATCGCCGCGTGATCCGGCAGGGCGATCCGCTCTAAAATCACATCGCGCACCCACCAGGCCTGCGCGTCGAACATGTTGAAGGTGAACCACTGATCCTGCATGCCAAGATAGAACAGCCCCGGTTCATGCACAAAGGTTGTTCCTTTGTACAGGTCATTGCTCGCCAGCACATTCGGCGTTGTCAGGCGCAAGTCATCGGGCAGGAAGGGAAAGTGGTGTTTATATCCTGTGCACAGGATCACCGCATCGACATCCGCCGTGCTACCATCCTTGAACTGGGCTGTGTGGCCTTCCACCTTCATCAACAGCGGCACTTCTTTCCAATTGTCCGGCCATTTGTAGCCCATGGGCGCGGTGCGGTGGCTCACTGTGATGCTCTTGGCTCCGTATTTCCAAAGCTGCGAGCCGATGTCCTCTGCAGAATAAGAAGTTCCAACAATCAGGATATCCTTGCCCGCGAATTCCATCGCGTCGCGGAAGTCATGGGCATGCAATACACGGCCCTTGAAGCTGTCGAAACCATCGAAATGCGGCACATTGGGCGTGCTGAAGTGGCCGGAGGCAACGATCACCTGATCGAAATGCTCCGTATAGGTGCGATCATTCGGCAAATCGCAGACGGTTACGTCAAAGCCTGCACCGCTTTTTTCAATCCAGCGCACGGCAGTCTCGAAACGGATCAGATCGCGCACGCCCGCCTTCTTGACGCGGCCCTCGATGTAATCGAACAGCACTGCGCGCGGCGGGTAGGATGCGATCTGCTTGCCGAAATGCTCCTCAAAGGAATAATCGGCGAATTCCAGACCCTCCTTGGGACCGTTGGACCACAGATAGCGATACATGGAGCCATGTACAGGTTCGCCATATTGATCCAATCCCGTGCGCCATGTGTAGTTCCACAAACCACCCCAGTTGGCCTGCTTTTCAAAGCAGACGATTTCAGGGATATCAGAACCTTTTTCCTTGGCCGACTGAAAGGCGCGCAGTTGCGCGAGGCCCGATGGCCCGGCTCCGATAATGGCGATGCGTTTGGTCATGTAATGCTCTCCTCGAACCTGAAACTCTCCGGTTTCATTCAATCAAAACTATTTACCTTAAGTCAACAAAATTTCCCTTTATGAAAGTATTCGAAACAATTGGCCGTGCCCGCGCGGGTTTGATACGCCCCATGAACACCGCGACAAACAGCCCATACCGATTCACCCAGAAAGGACTACACATGATCGAACGTATAGACACCGGCGAGCGCTCCTCGAAGATCGTCAAGCACAATGGCGTCGCTTACCTCACCGGCCAAGTGGCCGAGGGCGAGACGATCCAGGATCAGGTGCGCACATGCCTGAGCAAGATTGACGCGCTGCTTTTGCAAGCAGGCTCATCACGCGAAAACATGCTGCGCGTAACGATCTGGCTTGCGGATATGAAGGATTTTGCAGGCCTGAACGAGGTCTGGAACGAATGGATTCCCAGCGGCCACGCCCCCGCGCGTGCCTGCGGCGAAGCCAAACTGGCCCGCGCCGAGCTAAAGGTCGAGTTCATCGTCGATGCCGCCTACGATTAAGGCACTAAGGGCGGGGGGCGTGATATCACGCTCTCCCCTTTGGCCTAGATATCCAGCGTATTCGCGCGTTCCCACTCGGAGAAATACGAGACGAAGGAATCCCATTCTTGCATCTTCATCTTGAGGTAGCTGCGCGAGAAATCCGCGCCCATCGCCGCCTTGAGGCCCTCGTCCTTGTCATACGCGCGCAAGGCATCCAGCATATTGAGCGGCAGCAAAGGCGCCCCCGTCACCGTGTGACCCTCAGCATACATATCAATATCATGACGCTGGCCCGGATCCGCCTTTGAGCGCACGCCCGACAGACCCGCCGCGATGATCACCGCTTGCAGCAAATACGGGTTCACCGCCCCGTCGGGCAAACGGAGCTCGAAACGCCCCGGCCCCGGAACGCGCACCATATGGGTGCGGTTGTTGCCCGTCCACGTCACAGTATTGGGTGCCCAAGTCGCCCCCGACATGGTGCGCGGCGCATTAATGCGCTTGTAGCTGTTCACTGTCGGATTGGTGATCGCCGCCAGCGCAGACGCGTGTTTCATAATACCGCCAAGGAAGTGACGCCCCTTTTCGGACAAGCCCAGTTCTGCGGTTTGGTTGCTGCTATTGGCCTCCATCGCGAAGACGTTGGTCTTGGCCGCTTTGCCCGGCGCGTCCCAGACGGAAACATGCGCGTGGCAACCGTTTCCCGTGAGGCCCTCGATAGGTTTGGGCATGAATGTCGCGCGATAGCCGTGCTTTTCAGCGACGCATTTTGTCATGAACTTGAAAAAGCTATGCTTGTCCGCCGTCTTCAAAGCATCATCGAAATCCCAGTTCATTTCCCACTGCCCGTTCGCATCCTCGTGGTCGTTCTGATAGGCACCCCACTCCATTTCCAACATGTAATCGGAAATCTCGCGGATCACATCGAGGCGGCGCATGAAGGCTTGCTGGTCATAGCACGGCTTGGCCGCCGTATCATAGGGATCGCTGATCTGCGTGCCCTCGGGCGTGAGCAAAAAGAACTCCGCCTCGATCCCCGTTTTGACGTGCATGCCCTCTGCGGCAGCCTCTGCGATCAGTTTACGCAGCACGTTGCGCGGGGCTTGCTCCACAGGCTGGCCCTCCATCACGCAATCTGCGGGCACCCATGCGATTTCCTTGTTCCAGGGTAGAATAATCACCGCTTCGGGGTCCGGCACAGCCAACATATCAGGATGCGCAGGCGTGAGATCGAGCCATGTGGCGAAACCTGCAAATCCTGCGCCGTCCTCCTGCATATCCGCAATCGCGCGCGCAGGCACCAGTTTGGCGCGCTGTCCACCGAACAGATCGGTGAAAGAGATCATGAAGTATTTTACGCCGTTCTCTTCGGCAAATTTTGCCAGATCAACTGTCATTTTTTTCGTCCCTGTCGTCTTATTTTATAACAAAAAGGCGCGTGCCGTTGTTGGCCGCGCCTTTGGTAGAAGTACTAGAAACCTGTGCCGGGCTTGCCCGGATACCAGTCGGTCCCGGCAAGCGGCACCTTCGCCATCGCCGCCGCTTCCATCGTCAGCGCGACGAGGTCCTCAGGCTCCAGATTGTGCAGGTGGTTCTTGCCGCAGGCCCGCGCGATCGTTTGCGCCTCCAGCGTCATCACCTTGAGGTAGTTCTTGAGTCGGCGCCCCCCCTCGATCGGGTCAAACCGCTTCATCAACTCGGGATCTTGCGTTGTAATGCCCGCGGGGTCCTTGCCCTCGTGCCAGTCATCATAAGCGCCCGCTGTGGTGCCAAGCGCGTTATACTCCGCCTCCCACTTGGGGTCATTATCCCCAAGCGCGATCAGCGCCGCCGTGCCAATCGCAACCGCATCAGCCCCCAGCGCCATGGCTTTTGCCACATCCGCGCCAGAGCGGATGCCGCCCGAGAGGATCAGTTGCACTTTGCGGTGCATGCCAAGGTCTTGCAGCGCCTGAACCGCAGGACGCACGATAGCCAATGTCGGCTGGCCCACATGTTCGATGAACACATCCTGCGTCGCGGCTGTGCCGCCTTGCATCCCGTCCAGCACGACCGCATCCGCGCCCGCTTTGATTGCGAGGGTCGTGTCGTAATATGGGCGCGCGCCCGCGACTTTCACGTAGATCGGCACTTTCCAACCGGTGATTTCGCGCAGCTCCAAAATCTTGATCTCAAGATCATCCGGCCCCGTCCAATCAGGGTGACGACAGGCAGAGCGCTGGTCGATCCCTTTAGGAAGATTACGCATATGCGCGACGCGATCCGAGATTTTCTGGCCCAGCAACATGCCGCCACCGCCGGGTTTCGCACCTTGACCAACCACGATTTCAATCGCATCGGCTTTGCGCAAATCATCAGGATTCATCCCGTAGCGCGAGGGCAGATATTGATAGACCAGCTTGTTGGAATGGCCACGTTCTTCTGGCGTCATGCCGCCATCGCCTGTCGTAGTGGACGTGCCAGCGGCAGAAGCACCGCGACCAAGCGCCTCTTTCGCAGGACCGGACAAGGCACCGAACGACATGCCCGCAATTGTGATCGGGATATCCAGATGAATGGGGTTTTCAGCGTGCAGGCCACCGATGGTCACGGAGGTCTCGCATTTCTCGCGATACCCCTCCAGCGGGTAGCGAGAGATGGACGCGCCCATGAACAAAAGGTCGTCAAAGCTGGGCACCTTGCGTTTCGCACCGCCGCCCCGAATATCATAGATGCCCGTCGCTGCCGCGCGGCGGATGTCGGAATTTACGTCTTGTGTGAAGGTCGCAGACTGTCGCGGTGACGTGTGCGGGATACCTTTATCGTCATGTGATTTCATCAGTGGTATCCTTAATAAGCGCCAGCATTATCGACGTCGAAATTATAGAGGTTGCGGGCGGAGCCATAGCGCGTGAACTCTTCCGCTTTGAAATCAAAACCCGCCTCATCCAGCAGGCCTTGCAGCAATGTCAGATGCTCTTCGCGCATTTCCTTTTTCTCGCAATCCGCGCCAAGGCTTTTCACCTCGCCGCGCACGAAAAAGCGTGCCTCGTAACAGCTATCGCCCAGCGCGTCGCCTGCATCGCCGCAAACCACCAGATTGCCGGACTGGCCCATGAAAGCGGACATATGGCCGATGTTGCCCTGAACCACGATGTTCACGCCCTTCATCGAAATGCCGCAGCGCGAGGAGGCATTTCCCTTGACCACAATCATCCCGCCATGGGCTGTCGCGCCAAGATACTGGCTCGCGTCGCCTTCAATAATGATCTTGCCGGACATCATGTTTTCGCCCGTTCCCGGCCCCGCAGAGCCGTGAATGTTGATCGTCGCCTGCTGATTCATCCCGCCGCAATAATAGCCAGTCGATCCTTTAACAGTGACTTCGATCGGCGCATCAAGGCCACAGGCAATCGCGTGCGAGCCCTTCGCGTTCTCGATCGTCCATACGGTCTGGTTCGTATCAGCGGCTTGGGCGTGCAGCGCAGCATTCACACCGCGCAGGCCCAATTCTTGTAGGTCAACTGTCTGCATTTATGCTGCTTTCTCTTTGTGCGTAGGGGACGCGTTATGGCTCCAGAAATAGACGGTTGCCGGCTCTGGCTCCCAGACGCGGGCGCTCTCGATGCCCGGCAGATCTACGAGCGCGCGGTACTCCGAGCCAAAGGCGACATATTGATCGGTTTCGGCCATTACCGCAGGCTTGCAGGCGATGGGATCCCGCACGACGCCAAAGCCGTCCTTGGTCCCCACAAGGAAAGTAAAGAACCCGTCCAGATCATCCAGCGCACTTTCCAGCGCTTCGCCAAGGCTTGCCCCCTCGCGCATTTTCCACGTCAGGTAGGCCGCGCCCACCTCCGTGTCGTTCTCGGTCTCGATATGAATGCCCTCGCGGCGCAGCTTACGGCGCAGCGAATTATGATTGGAGAGCGAGCCGTTGTGCACCAAGCACTGATCATCGCCTGTGTTGAACGGATGCGCGCCCATCGTTGTCACGGCCGATTCCGTGGCCATACGCGTATGACCAATGCCATGCGTGCCGGACATTTCCGAAACATTAAAGCGCGCGGCAACATCCTTGGGCAGACCGACTTCTTTATAGATTTCAAGCGTATCACCCCGGCTCATAATGCGCACGTTCGGGCGCAGATCGCCGAGCAGCGCACGCGCGCGCTCAAACGATCCCGCTGGAATGGACAGAACCGCGTGGGTGCTTAGAACCTTCATCGACACAGAGCCGCCCAGCGTTTCGCCCAATGCGCTATCGAGGCCCGCGAAGTCCAGATCGGGCTGATCCGACTGGATCGTCATCTTCGAGCGTCCCTCGGTTTCAGCGCCGTAGATCGCAATGCCGGCGCTATCAGGACCGCGATCCGTCATCGTGATGAGCATAGATGTGAGCATTTTGCCCAACTCCGGTTCAAGACTTTTGTCCTTCAGGAAAAGCCCGACAATTCCGCACATATCAATATCCTCAAAAATTCACCGCTGCACTGACGGCGCTCGACTCAGACGCTAGCACCAAAAAATTTCACGCTCAACTGTTAGGAAACTTTTTTTCACTTAAGGCAAAAAATACTTGGGAAAATCCACGACTCATGTTTTTGTCGCCCTCAGGGCCGGGCGAAACACGACCTGAGCACGCTAAAAAACGACAACCGGAGGGACTACCGTGGAAGAACAAATCGCAGCGCTCGTGGCCAAAGTGGCAGAGCTAGAGGCGGCAAGCGTGGGTGCGAAAATCACCAACGCGATGTTTGCCGAGACTTTTTACTATCTGACAATCCCGCTGATGATCATCATCCACGCGGGATTTCTTGCCTATGAAATGGGCGCATCGCGCATGAAAAACGTACTAAGCTCCGGCGTTAAGAACATTCTCGCCTTCGCGTTCATGATCCCGACCTTTTATTTCTTTGGCTGGTGGGTCTATTGGGGTTTTCCAACTGGCCTCACCTTCTCCGAAGGCCCCGCTGGCATCTCCGGCGCAGCTTACGCCAGCTCGATCGCGCTTGGCTGGGGCGAGAGCGCCCAGTACATGGGTCCGAATATTGCGGATCAAGCCTCCGGCGTGTTCTTTGGCGCGTTCGCCCTTTTCGCAGCGACGACCGCCTCCATCATGTCCGGTGCAGTCATCGAGCGCATCCAGACCGTCGGTTTCATCGTCCTCGCAATCGTTCTTGGCTCTTTCGCTTGGGTCGTTGCGGCGGCGTGGGGCTGGCACGCAGATGGCTGGCTGGTCACCAAGTTTGGCGTACATGACTTTGGCGCGGCAGGACTTGTGCACGCGGTCGCTGGTTTCTTTGCGCTGGGTGTCTTGATCAACCTCGGACCAAGGATCGGCAAGTTCAACGCGGACGGCTCGGCCAACCATATACCGGGCCACAACATGCCACTGACAGTCACAGGCCTGATGCTGATCATCGTCGGTTTCTGGGGCTTCCTCATGGCCTGTGTGATCGTTCCGGGCGAAGCCTGGAGCTGGTTCGCCGATAAACCTTCCACGATCTACGGCACGCCCATCACCCTATCGGCCCTGTCGTTCAACATCCTTATGGCAATCGCAGGCGGTATCATCGGAGCATGGCTGTTAACGCGCGATCCGTTCTGGATGATGTCTGGCGCGCTTGCCGGGATCATCTCGGTCGCGTCCGGCCTTGATATCTACTTCCCTGCCCATGCGTTCCTGATTGCATTCTCTGCGGGTCTTATCCTGAAGCCCTGCGCAGATTGGCTGGAACGGCGCGGCATCGACGATGCGGTGGGCGCGGTAACAGTTCATGGCACCATCGGTCTTTATGGCGTGGTGATGCTGGGTGTCTGGGCATCGGGCTATCCTGCCCTTCAAGGCGCGGCAGGCGACACGCCGACGATCAATCTGATGGGTCAAATCATCGGCGCTGTCGTCTTCTTTCTGTGCGGTTTCGTTCCGGGCTACATCGTGTCCTACATCCTCAAGATGCTTGGCATGTTGCGTATTCCCAAAGGCGCCGAACTTGCCGGCATGGATCATGTGAAGGTTCCCGCCGAGAGCTATCCTGAATGGGGTGCGGACGCGCCCATTACACCTGCTGAATAATCAAACACTAAGGAGAAACACATGTTTCCATATTCTGAAGCCTCTTGGGATGTCGTGGACGGTGCCATGTTCATCGGCTGGGGCACCGCATTGCCCGGGATCACGACCTTTCTTGCGATCGTCGTCTGCATCGCAGTGCTGGTGATCGGAGGGCGCACCGAAGCGGCAAAGACCAAAAAGTTCGACAGTTAAGTCTGCGAAGACACACGAGGGGGGGGGAGCCGCGATTGGCTCCCCCCTTTTTTGGCTTCACCACCTGACAGGAAAAAAAGTTTCACAAGAATGTTGCTTTTTGAAACGCGGTCGGGCTGAATAAGCTCAACAAGACTCACTACAACAAACAGGGGAATCCGATGGCGATCATTTGGAGACATTCGGCACTGGCGCAGCGCCACGCAGCAATCGGCGGCGAGCTTGAGGACTGGAACGGCATGGGAACCGCTTGGTTCTACGATCATACCCCCGAGCGCGCGAAGGCCGATTATGAAGCCGTGCGCACCAAGGCTGGCCTCATGGACGTCTCTGGCCTCAAAAAAGTGCATGTCACCGGACCGGACGCTGCCTATGTCATCGACCGCGTGACGACGCGCAATGTCGAGAAGATCGCGCCGGGGCGCTCGACATACGCGTCCATTTTGAACGCAGATGGCAAGTTCATCGATGATTGCATCATATATCACCTCGCGGTGAATTCATGGCTGGTTGTGCATGGCACCGGTACGGGCATGGAGCAGTTGACCTCCGTCGCAGCGGCCAAGAACTGCACAGTTCTGATGGACGACGATCTGCACGATATGTCGCTGCAAGGTCCGGTCTCTGTCGATCTGCTCGCCAAAGAAATCCCCGGCATTCGCGATCTGGCCTATTTCGGGTTGATGCAAACACGCCTTTATGGCCGCGACGTGATGATCTCGCGCACGGGCTATACCGGCGAGCGGGGCTATGAAATCTTCTGCCGCGCCAAGGATGCCGTGCATCTTTGGGACAGCATTTTAGAGGCAGGCAAGGACATGGGCGTGCGCCCTGTCCAGTTCTCCACCCTCGATATGCTGCGCATCGAGAGCTATCTGCTGTTCTACCCCGGCGATAACTCCGAGACCTTCCCCTTCGACGACGAACCCTGCGGCGACACGCTTTGGGAGCTTGGCCTCGACTTTACGGTCTCGCCCGACAAAATCGGATTTATTGGCGCAGAGAACCATTATGCGACCAAGGGCAAAGAGCGCTTCAAGATTTACGGCGTTCAATTGTCCGACAGCATGGAGCAGATGGAAATGTTTGCCCGCGTGATGCAAGGCGGCAAGGATGTGGGCGTGATTACCTATGGTCTCTCGTCAGATTTGAACGATTATTCCGTCGCCATTGCGCGCCTCTCGCCAGAGGTGGCAAAGGCCGGCACCAAGCTAACGGTGGTACAGCCTGATGGCACGGAACTCGCGGCGACAGCCGAAGAAATGCCGTTTTATGACAAGGACAAGTCAATCCGCACCGCCAAGGGTTGATCGATCAATAACGGGGCGCAAAGCACAGACATGCGCCCCATGACTTACACCGCAGGGTTTTCCATGTCGAAATTCGAATTTCCAAAATCCATCCTGAGCCGCCCCGTCTGGGGCACGCTGGAGCCGCGCAGAGGCCTTCATCACCTGATGATCGCCGACGCCGAGGGCGCAGAAGCGATATTGGATGTTGCGACGCCTGAAATGATGGAAAGCGCGCATATCATCTTTATCCCCAAAGGCACGGACTATGCGAAACGACTGCGCGCGTTGAACCCCGCCCAATTCTATGACGGCCCGTCCTACGCCGCCTCTGTCACGCGCATCCAGCGCGTGTTGCTCGGCGCGAAGATGAGCACGCAGGTCTACCTGTCCGGCACCGAAAGCCTGATGGGCCAAGCCATGCTGGAGTGCACCAATGCAGGTATTCCCCATACCGCAATCCAGACCGAGCATCGCGGTTCTACCGCGCGCCGCATGCAATGCGTGCATTGCAAGGGCTTCACCGAGGACGTGGCGATTGACCCGTTTGTGTGTTCGCACTGCGGGTTAAACCTATTCGTGCGCGATCACTATTCGCGCCGCTATGCGGCCTATCAGGGTGTCTGCGTTGACGCGGAAGATCCCGGAAATGTCCCTCCATCGAAGGGGATATACCCATGAGCGGCGCAGAGAAAATCGACGTCACCGTTACCGAAATTGTTCCCGTGAACGCGCTTGTCAAACGCTTCAAGTTCGAGCGCAGAGATGGTGGCCTTCTGCCAACGTTTTCGGGCGGCGCGCATACGGTTGTTGAAATGAAGGACGGCGATATTACCCGCCTGAACCCCTACTCGCTCATGTCCGATCCGATGGATCAAAGCGCCTACACAATTTCCGTGCGCCGTGATGACGAGGGGCGTGGCGGCTCGCTCTTCATGCACAATAAGGTCAGTGTTGGCGATGAAATGGTTATCAGCTATCCTGTGAACCTGTTCAGCCTCGATTTGCGGGCCAAAAAACATCTGTTCCTAGCAGGCGGTATCGGCATCACGCCCTTCCTCAGCCAGATCAAACAATGCGAGCGCTTGGGCGATGCGTGGGAGTTGCACTATGCCTGCCGCAACGCGGCGCTTGGCTCTTACGTCGATGAACTCACCGCCGCGCACCCCTTTGAGGCGCATGTCTATTATGACGATGAAAAGCAGGTGATCGCGCTTGAGAACCTGCTGAACGGGCAACCCATTGGCACGCATGTTTATGTGTGCGGTCCCAAGGGGATGATCACTTGGGTGCGCGCCACGGCTGAAAAACTCGGCTGGCCGCGCGAGGCGGTGCACTACGAGGAATTCCTCGCGCCGCAACCGGGCAAACCTTTCGAGGTGAGGCTGGCCGTTTCAAACAAGACCATCCAAGTGGGCAAGGACGAAAGCCTGCTGGAAGCGATGGAACGCAGCGGTGTTGATGCGCCCTATCTGTGCCGCGGGGGTGCCTGCGGGCAATGCGAGACGCGGGTGATCGACTATGCGGGTGCCTTTATCCACCGCGATCATTGGCTGGAGGACGATGAACATGCCTCTGGCGAGAAAATCATGCCCTGCGTGAGCCGGTTCGAGGGTAAGACCCTCGTGCTGGACCGATAGGGGGGGACCAAAACATGACAATACAATTCAACGATGAAACCTTTCGCGGCGATTACTCGTTCAAGAACTCCGATTGGGCGATCCAGCGCTTCCCCTTTCCGTTCCATGAGGACAGCTACATGTACTCCGTGAACATGGAGCAGCATCGCGGTGGACCGAAAGGCTCGATCTACGAAAAACGCTTTGACGTGGATGAACACTACCTCGCCGAAATGCGCGACCGCGCGATGGTGCTGGACGATGATCCCCTGCGCTGCCAGTCCCTGCCGCATATGACGCTGGCGGGCTGGGATTTACTGGAACTGATCATGGTCTCCAAATCCGAGGACTATCCCGACCTGTTCGAGTTGCACCGCAATGGCGATCAATGGCGCTGGATCAACAAGCCCATGGGCATTGATGACAGCTTCACTTTCCTTGACGCAGCCACCCTGCCCTATGGTCCAATGGAATACATCACCCGCCAAGCGCAAGGCGATTTCGCCGTTCTGGACCAGCGCGATGACAACTTGTGGATGGACGCAGGCATGATCACCACGCAGGCCGATTGGTCGCTGGATTTCGACATCGGCATGAACTTCTTTGAGTGGCACGCGCCTGTGCCGCTGGCACATGAAAAGGGCATCTTTGTGCGCGCTCTGAAATTCCTTTTGAACATCCAGCAAGGTGCGCCCGCGCGGCGGCTCAACTGGACGATGACAGTCAATCCGCTGCTCGATACATCGCCAGAAAACTACCACAAATGGGGCGTGCAAAAGACTGAAATTACACCGGAGAACATCGGCTCGAAACAGCATTTGCGTGTGGAATTGCAAACCTTCTTCCGTCTGCCGCGCTCCAATGCGCTGGTATTCCCGATCCGCTGCTATCTGTGCAACTTTCAAGACCTGATGAGTATGCCCAAATGGGGGCGCCGTCTGCACCGTGTAATCCGCGATTTACCCGAAGAACTGGCCACTTACAAAGGCTTCATCGACAACCGCCCGATGATGCTGGATTATTTGGAAAAATTCGATGACGGCTTGCCGACCAGCCCCGGCATTTGGCCCGAGTTCGAAACCGAGCCACCTTTGCAGAAATAACGTTCGTAGCCGCCGCGCCGCCGCGACAGGGCCCCTTTAGCCGAGCGATTGCGGATAGCTGATAATGGACAGATAGCGCGCTGGCAGTTCGACCAGACGCTCAGGGCCATGCGGCGCATCCGCGTCAAAAAACAAAGTATCCCCTGGCAAGAGCGCATGCACCTCATCGCCGTGGCGATAATCCACTTTACCCTCAAGCATATAGATCGTCTCAATCCCGCCGTGCTGAAACACTGGAAATACATCCGATTCTTTGGATAAGGTAATCAAATACGGCTCTACGATCACCCCGCTGGTGTTCGCGCCGATGTGTCCAAGCAGATTGTACTGATGTCCTGCGCGTGTGCCATCACGCTCCAGCTCGACGCCTTCGCCCGATCTCGTATGCACCGCCGCGCGCTGCTCTTCAAAGCGGCGGAAAAAGCTGGTCAGCGGCACAGAGAGCGCGTTGGCAAGTGTCTGCAACGTGCTGAGCGAGGGCGACGTATTGCCATTCTCGATCTTGGAGAGCATGCCGATAGAAAGGCCCGTTTGCGACGATAACTCGGCAACGGTGATCTCTTTTTGCTTGCGAAAGGCACGCACCTCGCGCCCGATCGCAATCTCGAGAACCTTTTCTCGATCTTGCGTGCTGGTGCGGTGAGGGTCCTGGCTTAGCTTCACGGCCATCTCGGGTAATATTTTTTCGATATTCATAATATCACCCTTAGCTCCCAATTGCACACTGAAACAAGGCCTCCACATCGCCGCATACGCGACTTAAAGCCCACCCTTATCACAATAGGATAAAAAAATTCCTAAGGATAAACATTTTTAGCCTTGCTCAAAGCGCAGAGCGCATTGCGCTTAACACCGCGTGATGCAGCGACGTCGCCGAAGCGCGCGGTCCAAGGATGCGCACCCAGTCGCTCGGATCACGGCGAAGGACAAAACACCCCAAGTGATGAATGGATGTGCGCTGCGCATCACCCGTTTGCATCTGGCGGATATTGATCGGACACAGCAGTTCTATCACCGCCGCCATCCCCGGCCCGCGCAGATCAAAGCAAGCCCAGGCATCGGTTTGTTCACTCACAGACGCGGTATCGCCAAAGCGCGCTTTAAGCTCTGCCGCCAGATCCTCGTGCGTGTCGAACGGCGCGCCGACCATCCATTGATCCGGCCCCGTCCAGAACGCCGCTTCGGGATCGCGCAGAACGGTGCGGCCAACCTCGGGCACTTGCCCGTCTAGCAAATCTGCCAAATGCGCGCGGCACGCGTCCTCGTGCCCCATGCGCGCATGAACGGAGGCCAGCGCAAGCCCCGGGTTTTCGCTCAGTATCGTACCCGCAACGGTATCGACGCGTGGCTCAAGCCCGCCAAGCGCGGTAATGGCGATAAGATCATGCACGTTGGCGCCCCCCTTCTGGATCAACGAAATGGGCAGAAGTGACTTCCACCTCAACCTCGCTTTTAGTCAAGGGCGAGACCAGTCGCATTTTCTCGCCCATGCGTGCGTCCCCCGATTTGATAAACGCAAGACCGATCATCGAGCCAACCTCGGGCGAGTAGGCCGCAGATGTCACATAGCCCTGATCATGCGCCGCATCGACGGGGCTAGCGGCGGCCATCAAATGCCCGCCTGCGGTGATCTTTTCCGCGCGGTTCAACGGCTTCACACCAACCAGTTTCAACGCATCCTCCTCGTTGAGGCCCGCACGCTCGGACAAAACCGTGCCGATGCTATCCTTCTTCTTGGACACCATCCGCCCCATGCCAAGATTGTTCGCCGTCGTCGTGCCATTCAGCTCATTGCCCGCCGCATGCCCCTTTTCGATCCGCATCACGCCAAGCGCTTCGGTGCCGTATGGAACCACATCGAATTCTTCGCCCGCGGCCATAAGACGGCGCATCAGCGCATCACCGTAGCGCGACGGCACCGCAATCTCGAACGCCATTTCGCCAGAGAAGGAAATCCGAAACAGGCGCGCACGCAGGCCGCCGCAGACGGTGATATTGGCGCAGGCCATGAACTCGAACGCCTCGTTGGATATGTCGAATTCGGGGTCCACGATCTTTTGCAGCAGCGCGCGCGAATTGGGGCCAGCCACCGCATATTGCGCCCAAGCCTCGGTCGTAGATATCAACTGAACATCCGCATCCGGCATCAGGCACTGACGCACAAATTCCATGTGCTGATACACAGGCCCCGCCTTGGCCGTGGTCGTTGTGACGACGAAATGATCCTCGGCAAGGCGCGCGGCGGTGCCGTCATCCATCGCGATCCCGTCCTCGCGCAGCATCAATCCATATCGGACCTTGCCGACCGCCAGTTTCGCAAAAGGGTTACAGTAGAGCTTATTGAGAAAATGTGCTGCATCCGCCCCCTGCACGTCGATCTTGCCCAATGTGGTGCAATCGCACACGCCCACAGAGGCGCGGGTTTGCGCAACCTCGCGGTCCACCGATTGACGCCAATGTGTCTCGCCCGCAATCGGGAACCACTGCGCGCGCAGCCAGTTGCCCACCTCGACAAAGACCGCGCCGCGCTCTTTCGCCCAGACATGCGAAGGGGTCAGACGGGTCGGATGAAACTCCATGCCGCGCATACGCCCCGCAAGCGCGCCAATCGCAACAGGCGTATAGGGCGGGCGGAAAATGGTAGTGCCGACCTCGGGAATGGCTTTGCCCGCAAGCTCTGCCATGATCGCAAGGCCGCCCATGTTGGAGGTCTTGCCCTGATCGGTCGCCATGCCAAGCGTCGTGTAGCGTTTGAGGTGCTCGACAGAGCGGAACCCCTCCTGATGTGCAAGCACTACGTCTTTCACAGTCACATCGTTCTGTTGATCGAGCCATGCGCGTTTGGCCCCCTCAACGAACCAGAATGCCGCCTGTTTGGGCGGTGCATCTTCTGCCATTGGCACATCTGCGGTCTTGATCCCCAGTGCATCGGCTGCACCCTTCGCACCAGAGAGCAATGCACCGTGGGTGGTGAAATCGCCCATTGCAGCGCCAGCAACGCTCATCCCCTGCGGCAAAGATCCACCCGGAACAAAAGCTGAAAGCACACTATCCCACGCCGGGCGTCCGCGTTGATGACAGGTCAGATGCACATTCGGGTTCCACCCGCCCGACATGCCAAGCGCGCTGCATTCAACCGTGCGGCTGCTGCCGTCGGCTAGCTTGACCTCAACAAATGTAAGGCCAAGCCGCCCTTTGGTGTTGCTCACTTCAGCGCCTGCCAGAACCTCATAGTCAAAGGACTGCGGAGCCTGCGCGCGCGTATCAATTACCGCTGCAATCTTTACGCCTTTGGCATGCAGGTCCGCCGCCGTGCGGTGGCCATCATCGCATGAGGTAAAGATCGCCACGCGATGCGCAGGCGTTGCGGCCCAGCGGTTCACATAAGAGCGCATGGCAGAGGCCAGCATAATGCCGGGGCGGTCGTTGTTCTCGAACGCGATAGGACGCTCTGTCGCGCCCGCGCAAAGCAGGGTTTTATCCGCGTAGATGCGCCACAGGATTTGACGTGGCTTGCCCTTGGCGGGCACAGCCAGATGGTCAGACACCCGCTCCACGGCACCGTAAATGCCATGATCGAACGCGCCGATGATGGTCGTGCGCGGCATCAAGCGCACGTTGGGCATGGAGGAAAGCTCGGCAACCGTTTGCGCGGTCCAATCCAGCGCAGACGCACCGCCAATCTCAAGCCGCTCGCTCAGCAACCGCCCCCCAAGCGCGAAATCCTCATCGGCAAGGATCACTTCCTTGCCAGCGCGCCCCGCGCTCAAAGCCGCCATCAGGCCAGACGGCCCTGCCCCGATGATCAGCAGATCGCAGTGACGAAAACCCTTGTCGTACTCATCTGGGTCTTCCTTCATCGACAAAGCACCAAGGCCAGCGGCGCGGCGAATGATCGGCTCGTAGACCTTTTCCCAGAAGGGCGCGGGCCACATAAAAGTCTTGTAATAGAATCCCGCAGCAAGGAAATCAGAGGCGGCATCGTTCACCGCCATCATATCGAATTTCACCGAAGGCCAGCAATTTTGCGAACGCGCGGTGAGACCATGGAACAGCTCTGCCGTCGTCGCCCGCGTGTTCGGCTCTGCGCGCGCGCCGTCTCGCAAGGTGACAAGCGCGTTCGGCTCTTCACTGCCCGCCGTCAATGGACCGCGCGGGCGGTGATATTTGAACGAACGCCCCATAAGGCGCACACCATTGGCGAGCAAGGCAGAGGCCAGCGTGTCGCCGGGGTGGCCAAAGAAGTCCTTACCGTCGAATTTGAATTTGAAACTTGCCGCGCGATCAATCTGGCCGCCGTCCAACCGGTTCACTTGGCTCATTTTGACCGCCCCTTGCTGCGCGCAACATCGCGGGCCATTTCAACCTGTGAAATTTCATGCGTCACCGTGTTGCGCGTAACGACAAGCCAAGAGCGATCGCCCCCCTCATGAAACCACAACTCGCGCAGCCAGCTCGCAGGGTTGTCGCGCAGGTAAGCGTACTCAACAAAATCGCTTGCGGCGGTTTCCGCTTCGGGATCTGGCCGCTCGATCAGGCTGGCATCGCCCATATAAACAAACTCGGAACTGTCGCGCGGGCCAAGGAGGGGGTGATTGATAATCATCAGTGTAAATTGGGCTGATTGCCCATCCCTTTTTCGTCGATCATGTGACCTGTCTTAAAACGGTCGAGGCGATAGGCCGTCGCCGTCTCGTGCGGCGCGTCTTTGGCGAGTAAATGCGCAAAGGTGTAGCCCGAAGCTGGCGTCGCCTTGAAGCCGCCGTAGCACCAGCCGCCATTGAAATAGAGCCCTTCGATATGCGTGCGGTCGATATAGGGCGAGCCGTCCATCGACATATCCATGATGCCGCCCCACATGCGCAAAAGCCGCGCGCGTCCGATCATCGGCATGATCGCCATGCCGCCCTCGCAGACATCCTCAACCACCGGCAAGTTGCCACGCTGCGCATAGGAATTATAGCCGTCCAGATCGCCGCCAAAGACAAGGCCCCCTTTGTCAGACTGGCTCACATAGAAATGTCCCGCACCGAAGGTGATGACGCCGGGCAGCACTGGTTTGAGGCCCTCGGACACGAACGCCTGCAACACATGGCTCTCGATCGGCAGACGCATGCCCGCCATAGCCATCACGCGGCTGGAGTTTCCCGCGACCGCGCAGCCCACCTTGCCCGCGCCAATAAAGCCGCGCGAAGTTTCAACGCCTTTGCACACACCGCCCTCGATGCGAAATCCGGTGACTTCGCAGTTCTGGATAATATCGACCCCGTGGCTGTCAGCGCTGCGCGCATAGCCCCAAGCGACCGCATCATGGCGCACGGTGCCGCCGCGCCGCTGGGCAAGGCCGCCCTTTATCGGGAAGCGTTGATCATCAAATTTCAGGAACGGGTATTCGCGCCGGATCTGTGCCTCGTCCAGATATTCCGCGTCTGCGCCGTTTAGCATCATCGCGTTGCCGCGCCGCACAAACGCGTCGCGCTGCGCATCGGAATGGATGAGGTTCATAATACCGCGCTGGGACACCATTGCGTTGTAGTTCAGGTCTTGCTCCAAGCCCTCCCAGAGCTTGAGCGAGAACTCATAGAACGGCTCGTTCCCGTCCAACAGGTAATTCGAGCGGATAATCGTAGTGTTACGGCCCACATTGCCCCCGCCAATCCAGCCCTTTTCGATCACCGCGATATTTTTCTGACCGTACACCTTTGCAAGGTAGTGCGCGGTGGCAAGACCATGGCCACCGCCGCCAATGATGACGACGTCATAGTGGGGCTTTGGATCAGGCTCGCGCCACGCAGGTTTCCAACCTTTGTGACCGCTTAGGGCCTCTTTGATCACCTTGAATCCAGAATATCGCATGTGCCTCGGGCCTCCAGCGCCCACAGTCCTCAAAACGCGCACCCAGAGGATGCTGAAATGCGACAAAGCTTGCGCCCATTTGGACAAATTTTGTGCAATTCCAACAAACCAAACCATTTGAAATCGCTACACACAAGAAAAAAACTTGATTGAGAGGAAAAAAGAGGGACACTGACAAATATTGCCATACCGTCGCATGCAGATTCGCAAAAAGCACAGATGCGACGATCCATAGCCAAAGTGGCATCAGACATTCGCGGCGACGAGATCGCGAAGCACAGGGAGAAAAAAAATGAAAAAAACAACAACAGCGCTGGTTGCAGGCGTTCTTGCAGCATTGCCTTTCGCAGGCTTCGCACAAGACAGTAGCGATCCGATCGTGATTCCGATCCACAATTGGTCCAGCCAGATCGTCATGTCCAACGTGGTCGGCCAGATTTTCGAAGCCAACGGCAACAACGTCGAATTCGTCACAACAGACAGCCAGGCGGTCTATGAATCGGTGCGCCTTGGCGATGTGACCCTTGAGATGGAAGTCTGGGAAGGCGCGTTCGGCGCATCCTTCCGCGCGGCCATGGAAAAAGGCGGCATCGTCGATGTCGGGGATCACGACGCAGTAACGCGCGAGGACTGGTGGTATCCGATGTGGACCAAAGACGCCTGTCCCGGCCTGCCGGACTGGAAAGCGCTGAACGAATGCGCCGCGCTGTTTACGACGGCAGAAACCGGCGACAAGGGCCGCTATCTGGACGGTCCTGTCGATTGGCTCAAGCATGGCGCTGAGCGGGTCGAAGCGCTTGATATGAACTTCACCGTAGTCAACGCCGGCTCTGCAGCGGCGCTTTGGGCCGCCATCGGCGCAGCCGAAGCAGACAAGACGCCAATCGTTGTATTCAACTGGACACCAAACTTTGCCGAAGCGGTCTGGCCCGGTGAATTCGTCGAATTCCCCGAGTGGGTCGAGGGCTGCGACAAAGATCCAGCGGTCGGTCCAAACCCGAATGCACTTTATGACTGCGGCAACCCTGCGAAGGGCTACATGAAGAAAGCGGCATGGGAGGGCATGCAAGAGAAATGGCCATCCGCCTACAGCATTCTGGAGCAAATCTCCTTCACCAACCCTCAGATCGCGCAGATGGCCAAGATGGTAGACATCGACGAGATGGAGCCGGAAGAAGCGGCGGAAGTTTGGCTGGAAGAGAATAAAGACGTCTGGTCCGCCTGGGTCAACTAAAACCTAAAGCCGACCATTCTTTCAAAAGCCCCGTTCGATCAAATTCGCGCGGGGCTTCCTATACAGGATTTCCCATGACCGACAGTGCCCCCGTTATTTCCGCCAAGAATGTTTGGAAGATTTTTGGTAATGACCCCGAGGGCTACCTCAAGAAAATGCCCGCGGGACGCAGTTTTGATGACATTCGCAGCGATGGCTATATCGCGGGCGTCAAGGATGTGTCGATCGAGGTTTCGCGCGGCGAGATGTTAGTGATTATGGGCCTTTCGGGTTCTGGCAAATCTACTTTGGTGCGCTGTTTCTCGCGCCTTCACGAAATCACCGGCGGCACCATCGAGGTCGAGGGACAGGACATCATGTCCCTCTCCGAGAAAGAACTGATCGAGCTGCGCCGCAAAAAGATGGGTATGGTGTTCCAGAGTTTCGGCCTGCTTCCGCACCGCACAGTGCTAGAGAATGTGGCCTTTCCACTGGAAATGCGTGGCCAGGACAAACACGAGCGCCGCGAACGCGCACTTGAAGTGATCAAACTGGTCGGCCTTGAGGGGCGCGAGGAGTATTTCCCACGTGAGCTCTCTGGTGGCCAACAACAGCGCGTCGGTATTGCGCGATCCTTGGCGATCGAGCCGGACATCTGGTTCCTGGACGAACCTTTCTCTGCACTCGACCCGCTGATCCGGCGCGAAATGCAGGATGAATTCCTGCGTCTTCAGCAACTTTTGAACAAAACAATCGTCTTTATCACGCACGATTTTGACGAAGCCCTGCGCCTTGCCGATCGCATCGCGATCATGAAGGACGGCGCAGTAGAGCAATGCGGCACCCCCGATCAAATCGTGCTGCACCCAGCCACTGAATATGTGCGCAAATTCACCGAAGAGATCGACAAGGCCCGCGTCGTGCTTGCCGGAACACTGGCCGAGGACGGGTTGGTGGGCGACGGCGCGCCAATCGATGCTGGCGCGTCTGTGCACTCCCTTGCCAAACTGCTTGTTCAGGACACGCGCGACGCCATTCCCGTGCACAAGGATGGCGCGCTCATCGGGGCGATGCGCCGCGAGACGGCTTTGGGCATTCTGGTCGGGGCCGATTTATGAGCGACGCAACGACGCAAGCCCCCGCTGAAATCGCAACTCTCTCGCGCCCTCGCGGCGCAGTACTGCTCGTGTGCATCGCAATCTTTCTGACCGCTCTGCAATACACTGGCCTTTTGCCCGCAGCCCTGCATCGCCTGCCCGAAGCCTTGGTCCCCAACTTTGCCGACTGGCTCGATGCGATCTTCAACTTCGTAAAGGACGATCTGGGGCTTTTGGTGCTCACGCGCTGGCTTACCGAAATCCTGCAATGGTTCCTCGATGTCACTGGCAATCTGTTTTACGGCAAACGCCGCTGGCCCAATATCGGCCCGATCCCTTGGACCGCAATTGCGGCTGCGGCGGCTGTGCTCGGCTACTATCTGGGGGGCTGGAAAATGGCGAGCCTTGCGGCAGCCACATTCATCTGGACCGCCTTGGTCGGCCAGTGGAGCATCGCTATGCAGACCATGTCCGTGCTGGTGATCGCCGCACCAAGCGCCTTCGTGATCGGCCTGTCCCTAGGCATAGCCGCGTGGAAATCCCCCGCGTTTGACAGAGGGCTCAAGCCGGTACTCTCGGTGCTGCAAACCCTGCCCTTCTTCACCTATCTTTTGCCAGCGGTGATCTTTTTCAAGGTCGGCCCAACGGCTGGCGCAGTGGCGACGACGATCTACGCGATCCCGCCGATGATCCTGATGACGACGCTCGGCTTGCAAAAAGTCAGCCCCGAAGTGGTCGAGGCCGGCCATATGAGCGGCTGCACCAAGCTACAACTCTTGCGCCATGTCTACCTGCCCTCTGCGCGCACCGAAATTCTTGTGGGCGTCAATCAGGTGATCATGCTCTGTCTTGCCATGGTGGTTCTGACCGCCTTTATCGGCATGCCTGGCCTTGGCGCGAAACTGCTTGCGATGATGGGCAGTTTCAAACTTGGCCGCTCCTTCGAGATTGGCATCACTATTGTCTTGCTCGCGGTGACGCTGGATCGCATGTCAAAGGCTTGGGTTGCGAAACAACCCGAACATTTCGAGCGCGGCACGCCGTGGTGGCAGCGGCATTTCATGCTGGTGATTGGCACGGCAGCCTTCGTTTTCTTCTGTATCGTGGCGCAGTTTTTTGAACTTGCCTCGGAGATTGGCCGCCGCCAAAGCCTGTCCATGGGTAAAGAAATGGACGTGGCGATCAAGTGGTTCCTCAATATCGAATGGGTCAAAGCCTCGACCCATTTCATGCGCGCCTTCGTGAATGTGCAGATCCTGATCCCGTTCCGCAACTTCCTGCTCTCGATCCCGACGCCTGCGGTCATCCTTTTGGTCACTGCCTTTGCGCTTTGGCTGGGGGGCCGCCGCCAAGCGATCACGGCTGCGATCTTCTTCTCGCTGGTGGCGCTTTCGGGCTGGTGGGACCGCTCGATGATCACGCTCTATTCGGTGATCTCTGCCGTATCCCTCGCGATGCTGCTGGGCCTGCCCATCGCCATCCTCGCTGCGCGCTCGGAAAAATGGTCCAAGCGGATGCTACTGGTTTGCGACACCGCGCAAACCTTTCCCAGCTTCATCTACTTGATCCCTGCGATTATGCTCTTTGGCATCACAGATATCGCGGTGATCTTCTCGATCCTGATCTTCGCCATGGTGCCGCTGATCCGCTACACGATCGAGGGGCTGCGCACGGTTCCACTGGAAGTCATCGAGGCCGCTGAAATGTCTGGTGCAACGCGGATGCAAAGGTTGATCAAGGTCGAGCTTCCCCTCGCGCTACCGACCATGGCCGTGGGCTTCAATCAGGCGATCATGTTCGCCTTCTTCATGGTCATCATCGCGGCCTTCATTGGCACGCAAGACTTGGGCCAAGAGTTGCAACGCACCCTTGCTGGCACCGATCTGGGCAAAAACTTTGTTCTGGGCATCTGCGTGTCATTGATGGCTTTGACCTTCGATCTCACGATCCTGAAATGGTCATCGGATCGCAAACGGCTGTTAGGACTTGGCGAATAGAGAGCTGATTTAACGTGGCCGGGCCAATCTCGGTTTGGGATAGATCAGACTAGCTGTAGCCCCTGCTGAGCCGGCAGCCAGCAGGGGAGGCTGACACCGCGCAATCGGCCTCTTTTGAGCGCTGTTTTGTGTTAGCGCAATCACTTCAATCTCGACAAATCACCGCGCACATGGTCAATAGGCAACAACGCGCACGCAGGTGACAGCATAGGGCTTTGCAGCGCAACCAACCGCTTTGAAGGATCCAGATATGACCAAAATGCCCCCAGAAAACCTTCGTTCGCGTCAGTGGTTCAACAATCCCGAAAATCGCGAAATGACGGCGCTGTATCTAGAGCGCTACCTGAATTACGGGCTGACCCGCGAAGAGCTGCAAGGGGGCAAGCCGATCATCGCGATTGCCCAGACCGGCAGCGATCTATCGCCCTGCAACCGCCATCATATCGAGCTGGCCAAGCGCGTGCGCGACGGCATTATCGCGAGCGGCGGCGTGCCTTTGGAAATGCCTGTGCATCCGATCCAAGAAACGGGCAAACGCCCCACGGCTTCGCTAGATCGCAACCTCGCCTATCTTGGTTTGGTCGAGACGCTTTATGGCTATCCCGTCGATGGCGTCGTGTTGACGATTGGCTGTGACAAGACGACCCCTGCCCTGCTGATGGCCGCCGCAACGGTTAATATTCCAGCGATTGCATTGTCCGTTGGACCCATGCTGAACGGCTGGTGGGACGGTGAGCGCGCGGGCTCTGGCACGGTGATATGGAAAGCGCGTGAAAAGTTGGCCTCAGGCGAAATTGACGAAGACGGTTTCATGGAAATCGCGGCGGCCTCTGCCCCCTCTGTGGGCTATTGCAACACCATGGGCACAGCCACGACGATGAATTCTCTGGCCGAAGCACTTGGCATGCAATTGCCGGGAAGCGCCGCGATTCCAGCGCCTTATCGCGAACGTGGGCAGATCAGCTATGAAACGGGCAAACGCATCGTGGATATGGTCTGGGACGATCTGCGCCCTTCGGACATCATGACACGCGACGCCTTCGAGAATGCAGTCGTGGTCAATTCAGCCATTGGCGGCTCGACCAACGCGCCGATCCATCTCAACGCGATTGCACGGCATTTGGGCGTGGCTCTGGACAATGACGACTGGCAAACCCTGGGCCACAAAATTCCGCTTCTGGTTAACCTTCAGCCTGCGGGCAAATATCTTGGCGAGGACTTTCACCGCGCGGGCGGCGTGCCTGCCGTGATCAGCGCGCTCCTGTCCGAGGGCCTGCTACCGCATCCCGATGCGGTTACAGCGAACGGCAAGAGCATCGCCGAGAACTGCGCGCTGCGCCCCTCTACCAATGACGATGTGATCCTGCCCATTGCGGCCCCGCTCAAGGCCGATGCGGGCTTCATCAACCTCAAGGGCAATCTGTTTGACAGCGCTATCATGAAGACCTCCGTCATCAGCCCCGCGTTTCGCGCGGCCTACCTCAGCAATCCGGATGACCCCAACGCCTTTGAAGGTCGCGCGGTCGTGTTCGACGGGCCTGAGGATTATCACCACCGCATCGACGATCCCGCCGAAGCGATTGACGCGCGCTGCATTCTCGTGATGCGCGGCGCAGGTCCCAAGGGCTATCCGGGCGGCGCGGAAGTGGTGAACATGCGCGCGCCTGCGTATCTTTTGAAGGCGGGCGTCGAAGCCCTTCCTTGCATAGGCGACGGGCGTCAATCGGGCACGTCAGGCTCTCCTTCAATCCTGAACGCAGCGCCCGAAGCACCTGATAACGGCGGATTAGCCGTGCTGCGCACCGGCGATATGATCCGCATCGACCTTAATGAGTTCAGCGCCAACATCATGATTTCAGATGAAGAATTCAACGCACGGCGCGATACGCTGGTTGCGAACGGCGGTTTTCCAATCCCTGCAAGCCAGACTCCATGGCAGCAGTATTTCCGCGAATTGGTCGAACCTTTCGACAAGGGGATGACATTGCGCGGCGCGGACGATTACAAAGATGTGGCGCGCAAAGGCATGCCGCGCGACAATCACTAAGGCCACCCCATGCCAGCAACACCCGAGCCTTTGCGCGTCGATTTCGTCAGCGGCGCTGTCGCGCATCGCCTGCGCTTTGGCGGTGGGCGCGGTCAGGCCATCGCCAAGGCGATGGGTCTGCGCGCGGGCAAGACGCCGCACATCACCGATGCAACGGCGGGGCTTGGGCGCGACGCCTTCTTGCTGGCCTCGCTCGGAGCACAAGTGACCTTGATCGAGCGCAGTGAAAAGATGCACGCGCTGCTCGCGGACGGCATGGCGCGCGCGCATGATGCGGGGGGCGATTTTCGCGATATCATCGCCCGCATGACGCTTTTGCACGGTGATGCAAAAGACCTGCTGCCCACATTGTCCCCCGAAGCGGTGCTGATTGATCCGATGCACCCGCCGCGCAAAAACTCTGCGCTTGTGAAGCGCGAACTGCGCCAGGTGCGCGAGATCGTCGGCACCGATCCCGACGCCGCCGATCTGCTGCGCACCGCGCTTCAGCATGCGCGCAATCGGGTCGTGCTGAAATGGCCCGCCAAGGGCGATCCGATCGAAGGTGTGCGCCCCTGCTCGCATCAAATCCTAGGAAAATCAACGCGCTACGATGTGTTCATGCTTGCGTGATTTCATTTGATTTGCCGAGGGACACCTTGGGCGTTAGGTTGCCTCAACCCATCAGCCAAAGGACGGACCCGAATGCTGCGCTGCCTTTTCCTGAGCTTTCTTTTACTGATCACCACGCCGCTGGCCGCAGAGCCAAGCATCATTTCCGCGCCCGACGCCTTTTCGGCAAGCAGCGCAGGCGAAATGATCCTCGTAGACATTCGCAGCCCCGCGGAGTGGGTGGAAACCGGCGTCGCAGAAGGTGCCATCGCGCTCACTATGCACGATCCGGCTTTTCCCAAGCAAATCAGCGCCTTGCTTAACGCAAACAAGGACCAACCGGTCGCTCTGATCTGCGCAACGGGCGGGCGCACGCAATATGTGGTGTCCTTCTTGGCAAAGAACGGTTTTCCCGACGTGATCGATGTTTCGGAGGGCATGTTCGGCAACGCCCGTGGCCCCGGCTGGATCGCGCGCGGCCTGCCTTTGATCGCCGCTAAAGAAGCGCAGGCAGCGTATCGAAGCCTGCTGAAGTAATAGCATCAAAAGCGAGCCGCGTTGATCAAAATTTAAGAGCCGCCCATCACAGGCGGCTCTCTCAATCGTTACTCCGCTGCAACCGCGTAGTCTTCCATCGGCGGGCACGTGCAGGTCAGATTGCGATCCCCCCAGACATTGTCGACGCGGTTCACAGGCGGCCAGTATTTATCCACGCGGAAAGCCCCGGGAGGGAAGCAACCGGTCTCGCGCGTGTAGGGCCGATCCCAGTCTTTCACCAAGTCCTCCATCGTGTGCGGCGCGTTGCGCAGCGGGCTGTTGTCTACCTCCATATCGCCATCCTCGATCTGTTTGATCTCGGCGCGGATCGCCAGCATGGCGTCGCAGAAGCGGTCCAGCTCGGCTTTGGTTTCGGACTCTGTGGGCTCGATCATCAGCGTACCCGCCACGGGCCAGCTCATCGTTGGGGCGTGAAAACCGCAATCAATCAAACGCTTGGCGATATCATCCACAGTTACATGCGCGCTGTCGGCGAAGGGGCGCGTGTCGATAATGCACTCGTGCGCGACGCGCCCTGTGGGGCCTTTGTAGAGCACCTCGAACGCGCCCTCGAGGCGTTTAGCAATGTAGTTGGCGTTCAGGATCGCGACGCGCGTGGCCTGTGTTAGCCCCTCGCCGCCCATCATCAAACAGTAGGCCCATGAGATCGGCAGCAAAGACGGCGAGCCGAAGGGCGCGGCAGAAACAGCCCCCTCACCGCCGTTGGGATCACCGGGCAGATGCGCGATCAAGTGGGATTTAACGCCAATCGGCCCCATGCCCGGACCACCGCCGCCATGCGGGATGCAGAAGGTCTTGTGCAGGTTGAGGTGAGAAACATCGCCGCCCAGATCACCGGGGCGCGACAGGCCGACCATGGCGTTCATGTTCGCTCCGTCAATATAGACTTGGCCGCCGTTATCATGGGTGATCTTGCATACGTCGATCACGGTTTCCTCGAACACGCCATGCGTGGATGGATAGGTGATCATGCAAGCGGCAAGGTTGTCCTTATGCTCTGCCACTTTGGCGCGGAAATCATCAAGGTCGATATCACCGCGCGCATCGCATTTCACGGGGACCACCTTCCAGCCCACCATCTGCGCAGAGGCAGGGTTGGTGCCATGTGCATTCATCGGGATGATGCAAATGTCGCGTTGCCCCTGCCCTTGTGCACGGTGATAGCTGGCAATGCTGAGAAGCCCTGCATATTCACCCTGAGCGCCTGAATTGGGCTGCATGGAAATCGCATCATAGCCCGTCACATCACAGAGTTTGGCGCTTAGATCGTCGATCATCTCATAATAACCCGCCGCCTGATCCTTGGGGATATAGGGGTGTAGCAAGGAAAACTCGTCCCAGCTAACGGGCATCATCTCAGCGGCGGAATTGAGCTTCATCGTGCAAGAGCCAAGCGGGATCATCGCACGGTCGAGCGCAAGGTCGCGGTCCGCAAGGCGGCGCATGTAGCGCATCATTTCCGTTTCAGCGCGGTTCATGTGGAACACAGGATGCGTGAGGAAATCGGAAGTGCGGATCAGCTTTTCGGGCATGTGGTAATGCGGCGTGTAATCCTTGTCCTCTTGGCGCAGACCAAAGGCGCGCCAAACGGCTTCAATGGTTTCAGAGCGCGTGCGCTCGTCCAGCGTGATCCCCACTTTGGTTGTGCCCACAGCGCGCAGGTTGATGCCCTCGTCCACCGCAGATTTCATCACCGCTGATTGCAGCGGACCGACATCGACAGTGATGGTGTCGAAAAAGGCCGTTGGCTCGGATACGAAACCCGCCATGCGCAGCCCTTCTGCCAAGCGCGCAGTTTTACGGTGAATGCGCTGCGCGATGGCTTTGAGGCCCTCAGGCCCGTGAAACACCGCATAAAAGCCCGCCATAACCGCAAGCAAGGCCTGCGCCGTGCAGACGTTCGATGTCGCTTTTTCGCGTCGGATATGCTGCTCGCGGGTTTGCAGGCTAAGGCGATAGGCGCGGTTGCCATGGCTGTCGATCGACACACCGACAAGGCGCCCAGGCATGTTGCGCGCATAGGCTTGCTTGGTCGCCATATAGGCCGCGTGAGGGCCACCGTAGCCAACGGGAACGCCAAAGCGCTGCGTGGATCCAACCGCAATGTCTGCGCCCATCGCACCCGGTTCCTTGAGTAATGTCAAAGCCATAGGGTCCGCCGCCATGATCGCAATCGCTTTGCTCGCGTGCAGTTTGGCAATGTCGTCGGTGAAGTCGCGCAAATGGCCATAAGTGCCTGGGTATTGGAAAATTGCACCGAACACGGCCGCGGCATCCATGTCCTCGACCCGGCCGATCGTCACATCGATACCCAGGGGCGCGGCGCGGGTTTTCATCACGGCGATGTTTTGCGGGTGGCAATTCTCGTCGATGAAGAAGCCTTTGACTTTGGATTTGGACACGCGCTGCGCCATAGTCATCGCCTCTGCGCAGGCGGTTGCCTCGTCCAGAAGGGATGCGTTGGCAATTTCAAGCCCTGTCAGATCGCTGACCATGGTTTGAAAGTTCAAAAGCGCCTCAAGACGCCCTTGGGAAATTTCCGGCTGATAGGGCGTGTAGGCCGTGTACCATGCAGGATTTTCAAAGATATTGCGCTGGATTGCGGGCGGCGTAACTGTTCCGTGATAGCCCTGCCCGATCAACGAGGTCAGCACTTTGTTCTTTTGCGCGACCTGCTTCATGTGATGCAGCAATTCGCGCTCGGACTTGGGCTTGCCAAAATCGAGCGGCACCTGCTGGCGGATCGATTTTGGCAGTGTGTCATCGATCAGCGCATTGAGGTCTTTCGCCCCCACCACATCCAGCATCTGCGCCATTTCAGAGGGCGATGGACCAATGTGACGGCGGTTCGCAAAATCATAAGGCAGATAGTCGGTGGGGGTGAACGTCATTTTGATCTCTCTCTTAAGCGATGAATTTCTTGTAACCGGCTTCGTCCATAAGATCGTCCATCTGGGATGGATCGGACGGCTCGATCTTGAAGAACCAACCTGCGCCAATGGCGTCCTCATTGGCCAGCGCGGGGTTCTCGGCAAGCGCCTCGTTCACCTCGACAATTTCGCCATCAATAGGCGCAAGAATGTCGGAGGCCGCTTTTACGCTCTCGATCACCACGATCTCTTCGTCCTTGGTAACGGTCGTACCGACTTCGGGCAGTTCGACAAAGACGATATCGCCCAATTGAGTCGTCGCGTGCTCGGTGATGCCGACGACGACGCCGTCGTCTTCAACGCGTAGCCATTCGTGTTCTTCAGTGTATTTCATGGAGAGTCTCCCGTGAGTTATCGTTTGAAATTGGCCGCTGTGAAGGGCAGCTTGGCGATCGTAAGTGGCAAACGCTTGCCGCGCAATTCCCCAAATACCGTTGTGCCGACCTCGCTGTGCGCGCGGTCGACAAGCCCCATGGCGACGGGGCCGCCGACGCTGGGTCCAAAGCCGCCAGAGGTGATCGCGCCGATCTGCGCGCCGCCCTCAGCACTGGCAAAAAGCGCGACGCCTTCGCGCATCGGCGCACGGCCCTCGGGAAGCAATCCAACACGTTTGCGCGGTGCGCCTTGCTCCAGTTGCCCTAAAATGATGTCTGCTCCGGGAAAGCCGCCCGCGCGCGCGCCGCCGCTACGGCGTACTTTCTGGATCGCCCAGCTTAACGCGCCCTCAACGGGCGTCGTGCTTGCGTCAATGTCATGGCCATACAGGCAAAGCCCACCTTCAAGGCGCAGGGAATCGCGCGCGCCAAGACCGATGGCCTCTACGTCACCGTGCGCCAGCAAGGCTTCGGCCAAAGCGACCGCATCCGCCTCGGCAACGGAAATTTCATACCCGTCCTCGCCCGTGTAACCTGATCGAGACACCCAGCACTCAGCCCCGTTCAGCGATAGCGTCGCCACATCCATGAAACGCATAGTCGCCGCCTTTGGATCAAGCGCGCTCAGCACCGCTTGCGCACTCGGACCTTGCAACGCCAGAAGCGCACGATCCGTCACGGGCGTCACGCTTACATCAGGCTCCAGATGCGCCTTCATATGGGTAATATCCGCATCCTTGCAGGCGGCGTTCACCACGATGAAAATATGATCGCCGCGATTGGCCAGCATCAGATCATCCATGATCCCGCCTGCCGCGTTGGTGAACATGCCATAGCGCTGACGATCAAGGCCAAGCCCTTCGATATCAACGGGAATAAGCCGCTCCAACGCCGCGGCCGCGCCTGTGCCAGAGACCTTCACCTGCCCCATGTGACTGACATCGAACAGCCCCGCCCGCTCGCGCGTTTGGATATGTTCCTTCATCACCCCCAGCGGATATTGCACCGGCATGGAATAGCCCGCGAAGGGCACCATCTTGGCACCAAGCGCAACATGCAGATCGTGCAAAGGCGTCTCAAGCAATTCAGACATCTACGGCCCTTTCCCAAATTCGGACCGGCTGCGCTGAAAATCGGCAAACGGCACCACACTTTGCCAAGCGAATCCTCTCGCCGGCGTGATGCCCCCTCTGTCTTTTGGCCTGAGATCGCTATCCCTTCGGCGGACGCATATCGCGCCTCTCTCCAGAGTGTTCGTAACGGCATCGGTCCTTGGGCCTGAGAGTTTCCGGGGCGGTTGCTCCTTCGGCACCAGCAGCGCTGGTTCTCCCGATGTCGATGATTGCGATTTGTGGTGATGCTCGCAGATTTGTCAACACGAATACGCAAGCTGCAGCGCACCTTTGCACGGACCTAGCAAACCTTAGGCGCGATCAAGCCCTTCAAATGCTGCGCATTTTTCATTATGAAACGGGATCAAGAAAAATCGACGGCACGCAAAGCGGCCTGTCTGCGCATCGCTTTAAGAAACGCCAGCCGCTCTATTCAGGACAAAAACATGACATACGCATTGGTACTTCACGGCGGGGCCGGTGCACGGCCAGGTACAGATTATACGACGCAAAAGGCGGATCTGACACGTTTGATCATCGCGGGGCAGGAAAAGCTGCGCGCGCGCCAATCGGCCTTGGACGTTGTGGTCTGGGCCGTGGAAGCGCTCGAGGCCTCGGGTCTATATGTGGCGGGAAAAGGCTCTGCACCCAACTCGACGGGCGGATTCGAGCTTGATGCCTCGCTTATGCACGGCCCCCAGCGGCGCGCAGGGGCAGTTGCTGCAATCGAAGGGATCAAAAGCCCGATTCGCGCAGCTCGGGCTGTGCTTGAAGATGGACACCATGTAATGCTCGCCGGGCTTGGCGCGCAAAACGCCGCCAAAGCAAGCGGTTTGAGCGAAATCACTGATCCGCTCGCCTATTACACGGAACATCTGTCACACGGCTCCGCAGACAGCGCGAACCATGGAACCGTTGGTGCTGTGGCGCTCGATTTGCACGGCGAACTTGCCGCAGGCACCTCTACGGGCGGTACCTTTGGCAAGCGCGCAGGCCGCGTCGGCGATACGCCAATCATCGGGGCTGGCACATGGGCCGACGAAACCGTTGCCGTTTCCTGCACCGGCCTTGGCGAAGCATTCATGCGCACCGCAAGCGCCTATGACGTCTCAGCAAGAATGCGTTACGCGAACACGCCATTGCAGAGCGCGAGCCGGCAAGTTCTGGATGAAGTCGCACGCTTTGGCGGCGATGGCGGGCTTATCGCAATCGATGCGAAGGGCAGCATTTCAATGCCCTATAACAGCCACGTTATGAAGCGCGCCGCCGTGTCCAGCACGCTTGCCCCCGTCGTACGCGTGTTCGAGCCGGAGCCATGATGTCCAGCCTAATGGGTCCAAGCTTGTGGCCCGTTTCTAAGGCGCAGCCCTAAAGCGGCAAAGGCTGTCCCGCTTGCCACCCCGACAGGCGCAAGCGCTCCAGAAGCGCCATGGTCTGCACACGGCTGTCGTGCAACAGCAGCGCGAGGAAATCACCCTTGCGCGCCCATTCAAGCGATTTGAGCACGGCCTTATATTCGGTTTCCGTCTCGAGGATATTATCCTCGCCTGCCCCGAGCCTGCGCAACTCAGCGCTCATCACCTCGCTCAACTGACCAAGGGGACGCCCGCGCAGCAATGTGGGCAACTCGGCAACCACGACCATATCCGGCTCGAACGTCCACAGCGCACGGATCATATCGCAGGTATCTGCATCGCTGCGATCCCCCGCTTGCCCGGCGATCACCAGCCTGCGCTCTGCGGGAATAGATTTGATTGCAGGGGCCAAAGCCAAAAGACCGTGAGGGTTATGGGCGAAATCGATCAGCAGGGTCAGCCCGCCAAGCTCGATGTAATTGCCGCGCCCCGGGTTTTCCTCGGGCGTATCGGTAAAGCCCCGAAGCCCCTCGCGCATCGCCGCGAGCGGCAGGTCCAAAGCATCAGCAAGGCAAATCGCACCAAGCGCGTTGTAAACATTGAACTGCGCCGCGCCGCCCAGCGCAGGCACGAAATCATCCACGGCCAGAACCGCAGCCACACCGCCATCGCGCGCGAGCATCATCTGCCCGCCAGAAACGAAGGCGGCACGCCCGCCGCTTGCGATCCAGACATCGAGCAGGGGTTGCTCGAACGTAGGGGCGAACCAGGTGATCGCACCGTCAAACCCTGCACTTCGCGCAACAAGTTCGTGATCATCTGCGTTCAAAACCAATCGCCCACTCGGGCGCACCGCTTGCGAAAGTTGAAACTTCGCATCGGCCAACGCAGCCAAGTCCATGATCCCGTAGGACCCCAAATGATCGGCGGCAATATTGGTAAGCAGGCAAACATCCGCGCGCGGAACGGGCAAGCCGCGGCGCATCAGCCCTCCGCGCGCCGTTTCAATAACAGCCAGTTCCACCCGTGGATCACGCAGCGCCAAGCGCGCGCCTGCGGGGCCTGAATAATCCCCCTCATCCAGAATATCGCCCCCGACGCGCACCCAATCGCTTGACGACAGGCCGACGCATTTTCCCGCCGCCGCGCCGATTGCAGCGGCCAGCCTGACGGTCGTGGATTTACCGTTGGTGCCTGTGACCATGGCAACCGGGATATCGTGCAAAGCGTCCCAATCCACATCGTCGGGCGCAGGTAGATCTGTGATATCGAAGACTTTGCCGCCCCGCCCCATGCCGAGCGAAATCTTGTCGTCATGCCCGAGATAGGTGACGCCGCGCACCCCAGCCGCCTGCGCCAGCGCGACTTCCTTGGGCGATCGTTCTGCTGCAATGCGCGGCGTGACGGCACGCGCTGCAGCCTCGATATCGAACGTGTGCCCAGCCATACGGGCCAAACATGCCGCCCAAGAGGTCTCGAGCAGCTCTGTCGCCGCGTAAAGCGCATCTGTGGGCGCGCTGATTTGCAACGTGGCCCCACCCTCGAAGGCGCGCAGTGCGATCTTGCTATCAGGCCAGCCGACGGCGTCCAGTAAATCACGCGCCGCCGCGCGCCACAGCGCCATGACCAAACCTTTGCCGTCATCGCCAATGCGGGCTTCGGCGGCGGCGCCATGTGCGCTCATCAGGAAATTTGCGCCGCTCAACCGGCGTGTGTTGGCAAGCTCGGCCCCGGTCTCAATCACCGTCTTCCTCCTGTGTGTCCACAAGGCGCACGCCGCGCGCATCGCGGATCATGCGCATACCGCCCAAGAGAATATTCTCGGGCACCTGCGGCGCACCCTCCACCGGCGTTGCGCCCGCAAGCGGATCGGGCGCGCTTTGGTCATGATCGCCGCCTTGGCCAGTCACGTCTGCGCCCCCGTTTGCACCAGAGCCATCGCCCATGCTTGCATCCAGAGCATCCTGAGGGCGGTTAAAGTAAATGATCTGCTTCCAAGTGCGCGCTATGTTGTCGCCAAAGACCAACAACAGATCATCCGCTTGCCCGTGTTGCAATGCAGCCTCGACCGCTTGAGTTTCGTCGGGAATAATCTCGATGCACTCTTTGGGCACGCCGCATTCGATCAAGGTCTTGCTCAGCAATTCAGGCACTTCGGCATTACCGCGCCCACGGCGGTTGTCATCAGCGCGGCAAATATAGTGATCAAACTTGCCCGCGACCGTATGCGCAGCGGCCACGATGTCTTCGTCGCGTCGATCCCCCGGCATCGAGAAGCAAAGCAATTTGCGTCCTTTGGGCTCCAGTTGGGTGCATAGCTTGGTCATCGCATTGATCGCGGCGGGGTTATGGCCATAATCCAGAATAACCTTGAACGGATGTTCCTCATATACGTTCAAACGTCCGGGGGCCTGAAAATACGAGGTCGCAAAAGTGCGCAGTCCTTGGCGGATATCTTCGAGTGATTTGCCCATCGAGTAGCAAATCGCCGCTGCGAACATCGCGTTTTGCACATTGTGCATCGCTTTACCGTCGATGGTTGCCGGGATCAGATGGGTCCACATCAACTGGATATTCGAAGAATTCTCGTAGATCGTGATCATATGTCCGTTCATGCCCTGTTCGAGCACTATCGCGCGCCCACCGATGCGCACGTGTTCGCGCACCAGCGGGTGATTGGCGTTCATGGTGACGTAGCAAATATGATCCGCCTGCGTGTGGCTGGCCATCTTCAGGCACAGCTCGTCATCCGCGTTCAGAACCGCCGTGTCTCGCGCCACTTCGACGACGATACGCTTGACGCGGGCAAGGTCTTCGACGGTTTCGACACCTTTGAGGCCAAGGTGATCCGCGTCGATGTTCAGCACCGCACCCACATCACAGCGCTCATAGCCCATGCCACTGCGCAGCAATCCACCGCGCGCCGTTTCCAGAATAGCCGCGTCCACCGTTGGATCACGCAGGATCATCTGCGCCGCACGCGGTCCAGTCAAATCACCTTTGACCGTCAGATTGCCGTCTATATAAACGCCATCCGTCGTGGCCAAACCTACGGTATTGCCGCTCAGCTTGTGAATATGCGCAACCATGCGCGACACGGTCGTCTTGCCATTGGTGCCGGTGATCGCGGCGATAGGAACGCGGCTGGGCGTGCCAGCGGGAAAGAGCATTTCCATTACCGCGCCGGCAACGTCACGTGACTTGCCCTCGCTTGGGGCGACGTGCATGCGAAAGCCCGGAGCAGCGTTCACTTCGCATATGCCCGAATTAATGTCCTTGTAGGATTGCGAAATATCCGCTGACAGAAAATCAACGCCGCCGATATCCAGCCCGATCGCCTTGATCGCGCGCTCTGCCATGTTGCGGTTGTCCGGATGCACGATATCGGTGACATCCACCGCCGTGCCCCCCGTGGAGAGGTTCGCGGTCGAGCGCAGGAACACCACCTCTTTATCTTTGATCACATCAGCGGCGCAGTACCCGACCTCGGCCAGATGGTCTTCGGCGGTCTTGTCCAGCTCTAGCCGCGTCAGCACCTTTTCATGCCCGACGCCGCGGCGCGGATCGGAGTTGACGATCTCGATCAGTTCCGCGGCGCTATGTTTGCCGTCGCCCACAATATGCCCCGGTACCCGCTTGGACACGGCCTCAAGTTTGCCGTCGATCACCAACATCCGATGATCGAGGCCCTCAATGAAGGTCTCCACGATAACCGTGCGCCCGCGCTTGTTATGAACGAGCGCGAATTCGAATGCCTCTGCCACCGCTTCGCCCGTCTTGAGATTGATCGAAATCCCGTTGCCATGATTGCCGTCCAAAGGTTTGACGACGACCGGATAACCGATGCGCTCCGCCGCACTTACTGCCGCTGGCGCATCGCTTACCGCAATCTGGCGCGGCACTGGCAGGCCAAGATCGCCCAAAATACGGTTGGTGGCTTTTTTGTCCGAGGCCAGATCGGTCGCGATATAATCGGTTTCGGAGGTAATCGTCGCCTGAATGCGCTTTTGGTATTTTCCGTAGCCAAGCTGGATCAGACTGTATTCATTCAGCCGCATCCAGGGAATATCACGTGCAATGGCCGCGTTGACCAGCGAAGCGGTGGATGGCCCCAGCGCTTTGCGCTGCGCGGCGCGAATGAACTTTTCGCGCTCCGCGGTATAATCAAATCCTTCCACGCGCTCGCTATTTTCGAGCAGATGATCCGGCAACAGGTTGTGAATAAAATCCAGCGCAAGCTGGCTGGCGTGCAGGCCGACCTCTTCTTGCTCGTATTGGAACACCATGTTGTAGAGACCGCTCTCGCCTGCGCCGCGCGTGCGCCCGAAGGTGACGTCCAACCCTGCAACGTTTTGCAACTCGATCGACATATGTTCCCAGATATGGGCCATCCACGTGCCCTCGTCCTCGCGCAGACGGCGAATAAACCCGCCATGTTCGCGGTACGAGCAGCCGTGCTCTGCTAGGCCGGGCAAAGCGTCCAGAAGCTGCTCGATAAAATCCTCTCCGATTTTCGCAGAGGGCCAGTCTTCCAGAATACCGATATCAACCACATGTCGAATGACCGGGAACTTTGCATAAATGTTAGGACCTCGAAAAACGGATGTTTCAAGAATCTTCATGCAAGTTCCCCTTTTTGTTCAGATGTTAGGCAGATATCGCGCGCGTCACGGTCCTGCGCTTGGAAAGGCACGGCGCGTATTTAGATCATAGCGATCCCCAGCGAGAAGGATATGCAGCTTTAGACCGATAAGTCCAACGGCAGCGCCTGTCTGGGCATCGGCCATAGACGAAAACTCCAGCTCGGATGGATCAACGATAGTCAATCCGCCGCTGCCAAAGACCTCGATCACATCATCAGGTCCGATAAACGCCGCTGTATCTTCGTCGACGCCGACCCCCGTCGCGAAGGGATTATAGGCCAATGCCGTCATCAAACGTCCCAGCCGGTCACGTTCGCGAAAATGCTGATCGACGATCACCCGGTTGGTCAACCCGAGACCCGGTGACAGCGATGCCATGCCGCGTTTGGGCGTGCCACCTGATTTACCGATCGCAATCATATGCTCGCACACGAAAGCGGCACCTGCCGAAGTACCCGCAATATGCACGCCCCGCGCATTGGCCGCACGCAGCGCCTTGGCCGCCAAAGTGCCACCGATGGTCGTGGCCAGCCGAAGCTGGTTGCCACCGGTAAAAAATATTCCTGTGGCAGCATTCAGCTTTTCAAGAAACTTGGGGTCTGCGCAATCCGCGCGCGTCGCAAGGTCAACAATTTCGATGTCGCTGACGCCCAACTGGCCAAAGACGTCCTGCGTGCGTTGCCCCGCAGTATCCAGTTGCGAGGCAGTGGGAATGATCACCATGCGCGCATCCGCGCCGCCGCTCAATTCAACAAAGCGTTGAAGAATAGTGGAGGAGCGCACTTTCTTGTCGCCCCCGCCGATCGGGATGATCCATCCACGCTGCATGGTCTTGGTCGGTTGAGCCGGGCACATCGATACGATTCTTTCCAATTTACGAGCTCTGCACCTGTCGGGGCAAATCACGCGCGTGTCCACAGCCAACACGGTCGCCTTGCAGCGAATAGGTGAAATTCACGAGCAAACCTGTCTGAATGGGGAGGAAAGAGCGATAAATACGCAAACGCTGGACACAGCCTATCGCGACACCCGATCGATCATGCACGCCCCGTCAAATGGCGAAATCTGCATGCGCACCACACGACCCCTTGCCATTCGCGCAGAATAATCCATTTTTGGAGGATAAATCTGAACAGGGGAATCTCGATGAAACTGACGATGGCAACCATGCTTGGCGCTTTGCTGATCTCTACGGCAGCGCCCATTAGCGCGGAAACGCTCCGCTGGGCGCGCTCCGGCGATGCTTTGACGCTCGATCCGCACGCGCAAAACGAAGGTCCGACACATACAATCCGTCACCAGATGTATGAGCCGCTGATCATCCGCGACATTTCTGGCGCGTTCGAGCCAGCGCTCGCAACCGATTGGGCACCCAAAGCCGGTGATCCGACGGTTTGGGTCTTCAACCTGCGCCAAGGCGTGAAATTCCACGATGGTGCGGATTTCACATCCGAGGACGTCGTGTTCAGCTTCGAGCGCGCGAAACAGCCCAACTCGGACATGAAAGAGCTGATTGGCTCGATCACCGAAGTACGCGCCGTGGGCGAGTATTCGGTCGAGATCGTCACCGACGGCCCGAACCCGATCCTGCCCTCCAACCTGACCAACCTGTTCATGATGGACAAAGGTTGGACCGAGGCGAACAACACCGTCAACGTGCAGGACTTCGAGGGCGGCGAAATCACATTCGCCACCACCAACGTAAACGGCACAGGTCCCTACGTTCTCTCCAATCGCGAGCCTGACGTGAAAACCGTCATGACGCGTAACGAAGCCTATTGGGGCCGCGATCAGTTCCCACTCGAAGTGAGCGAAATCGTCTACACGCCGATCCAGAACGCCGCAACGCGCGTCGCTGCGATGCTTTCGGGCGAGATCGATTTCCTGCAAGACATGCCCGTACAAGACCTTGAGCGCGTGAATGCAGTCGATGGCCTTGTGGTCAAGCAAGCACCGCAGAACCGCGTCATCTTTTTCGGGATGAACCAGGGCGCGGCTGATATCGAGGGTGACAACGTCGATGGTGCCAACCCGCTCGCAGATGTGCGCGTGCGCAAGGCGATGTCCATGGCAATCAATCGCGATGCGATCCGCCAGGTTGTGATGCGCGGCCAGAGCGCGCCTGCGGGCATGATCGCACCGCCCTTCGTGAATGGCTGGACGGCTGAAATGGACGCGGAATCCTCCACGGACATCGAAGGCGCCAAGGCGTTGATGGCCGAAGCTGGCTATGGCGATGGTTTCTCCATCCGCCTCGATTGCCCGAATGACCGTTATGTCAACGATGAAGGCATCTGTCAGGCGGCCGTCGGCATGCTTGGCCAGATCGGCGTCAAGGTGAACCTCGATGCCAAGCCGAAGGCGCAGCACTTCCCGCTGATCACCGATGGCAAAACCGATTTCTACATGCTCGGTTGGGGCGTTCCGACCTACGATTCCGAATATGTGTTCAACTTTCTGGTGCACAGCCGCGAATCTGACATCGGCACGTGGAACGGCACCGGTTTTGCCGATGCGGATCTGGACGGCATGATCAAATCGCTGGCCTCCAACACCGATCTGGACGCGCGTAACGCAGATATCGCTAAAATCTGGCGTGTTGTGCAGGACGAGCAGCTCTACATTCCGATCCACCATCAGGTTCTGAACTGGGGCATGTCCGAAAAAGTCGGCATCGAAGTTGATGCAGAGGATCAGCCAAAAGTGAAATACTTCACAATGTCGAAGTAATTGCGAAATTGCGGCGCGCCGTCAGGACTTGGCGCGCCGCATGTTTTTTCGCGGTTCACTCTTTACTTACCCTCGAACACTTCCGCTTTGGCCAAGATTGGGAAATCTCATGATACGCAAACTAAGCTTCGCCGCCGCTATTGCACTTTTGGCGCCGCTCGCGCCGCTGGCCAATGCAGAAGAGTTCACATGGGCCGTCACCACCGACCCTCAAACCATGGACCCGCACGCGGTCAACTCCGCGCCGGTGCTCGGGTTTTTGAACAACATCTATGAAGGCCTCGTGCGCCGTGACCGCGAAATGGCGATCGAACCAGCCCTCGCCCTAAGCTGGGAGCCGATTGGCGCGGGCGAAGGCTGGCGCTTCAATCTGCGCCAAGGCGTGACCTTCCAGAACGGTGCGCCCTTCACCGCAGAAGATGTGCTGTTTTCCTATCAACGCGCCTCAAGCAAGCAGGCAGATACCCGCAGCTGGTTTTCTCCGGTGTCGGACGTTGTCGTGGTGGATGACTTCACCGTCGACATCATGACCACATCGCCCAATCCGATCTTTCCCGATTCCATCGCCAACTGGATGATTATGGACAGCGATTGGGCCATGGCCAACGATGCCGCCCGCCCCGACAAAGAAGCGGGCAATTTCGCCACCCTTAACGCCAACGGCACCGGTGCCTTCGCGCTAACCGAGCGCGCGCCGGGCCTGCGCACCGTTCTCGAGCCACACGCGACATGGTGGGGCGAGGCAAGCCACAACATCACCCGCGCCGAAATGACACCGATCCAGAACCCCGCCACCGCCCTTGCGGCGCTGCTTTCAGGGGATGTTGATTTCATCAACCCCGTCCCGGTTCAGGACGCGGCGCGCTTGCAAGGCGATGCCAACGTCAAGGTCATCCAAGGCATCGAAGCGCGTGTGATCATGCTGGGCTTTCCGCATGAGGCAGAGACGCTGAAATATTCCTCCGAAACCAGCGATGCCAACCCCTTCGCCGATCCGCGCGTGCGCCGCGCGGTGGCACATGCCATCAACGTGCCTGCGATCTTGCAGACCACGATGCGCGGCAACGCAGAAGCCGTGAACCAGCTGGTCAGCCCTGCGATGCGCGGCTACTCGGACGCGCTTGGCGGCGATGCGGCCTATGACCCCGATGCGGCCCGTGCACTGCTTGCAGAGGCAGGCTATGAGGACGGGTTTTCCTTTGGGCTCAAGTGCCCCAATGACCGTTACCTGAATGACGAAGCCGTCTGCCAAGCGATCACTGGCATGCTGGCGCAGGTCGGCCTGCGCGCCGCGCTTGATGCGATGCCCGTGCAGAATTACTGGCCGGAACTGCGCGCGGATAACTACGATATGTATCTGCTCGGCTGGTCTCCCGGCACGTTTGACGCGGAGCACCCCATCCGCTTTCTTGCAGCAACGCCAGATGCGGACAAGCGCCTTGGAAGCTGGAATTTCGGAGGCTATTCCAACGCACGCGTTGACGAATTGCTGCCAATGATCCAGTCGGAAATCGATGACACCAAGCGTCAGGCGATACTGAACGAGGTCGCGCAGACCCTACAGGACGACACGGCCTATGTGCCGCTCTACGTTCAGCCGCTGATCTGGGGCACGCGTGCCAACATTGATCTGGTGCAGCGCCCGGACAATTTCTTCATCTTGCGTTGGGTCACTGTTAACTAATCCGGCACGAGGGGCTATGAGAGCCCCTCGCGCGCTTTTAGCTGCGCTGCTGAATCTGTCGACACATTGGGATAATCATCACTATGCTTGCCTTTATCATCCGGCGCGTCCTGCAATCGGCGCTCGTTTTGCTGATCGTGGGGCTTACGGCGTTCTCGATGTTTCGCTTCGTTGGCGATCCCGTCGACAATATGCTTGGGCAGGAACGCACGGCGCAGGATATTGAACGACTGCGCGAGCAGCTTGGCCTCGATCAGTCCTTTCCCGTACAATACTACAAATTCCTGAGCGAAGCCGCACAGGGCAACTTCGGCGTCAGCTATCGCCAAGGTCGCCCCGTCGCCGAGATCCTGCTCGAGCGCGCTCCGGCCACCCTAGAACTTGCCGCCGTGTCGGGTTTGCTCGCCATCGCGCTTGGCATTGCCTTCGGCGTGTTCACCGCGATCCGGCGCAACGGGTTTCTCGCCAATTTTATCATGTCCGCCTCGCTCATCGGGGTGTCATTGCCCACCTTCCTGATCGGTATTCTGCTGATCTACGTGTTCTCGGTGGAACTTGGCTGGCTGCCAAGTTTCGGGCGCGGAGAAACGGTACAGATCGGCTTTTGGTCAACCGGGCTGTTAACCGCTTCGGGGTTAAAGGCGCTTATCCTGCCCTCTATCACGCTCGGTCTTTATCAAATGACCTTGATCATGCGGCTGGTGCGCTCTGAAATGCTCGAAGTGCTGCGCCAGGACTACATCCGCTTCGCGCGCGCGCGGGGCCTGCGCGATCGCGCGATCAATTTCCGCCATGCGCTGAAAAACACTATGGTTCCGGTGATCACTGTGATCGGTCTGCAAGTCGGCGCGATCATCGCCTTCGCCATCATCACCGAAACCGTCTTTCAATGGCCCGGTGTCGGACTGCTGTTCATCAACGCGGTACAATTTGTCGATATTCCGGTGATGGCCGCCTATCTGATGCTGATTTCGGTCATGTTCGTGGGAATCAACCTGATCGTGGATATCCTTTATTTCTTTATTGACCCACGGTTGCGCGTCGATCGCGCAGGAGGCCACTGATGACCGATATGCCAATCAAGGATGCGCCGCAAAAAGTGGTGGAGCAATCGCGCCTGCGCGTGTTCCTCGACAGCGACGTGTTCTACATGTTCAAGAAATCACCCGTCGCAGTAATCTCTACGATCATATTCGCCAGCCTCGTGCTCTCGGCGCTTTTCGCGCCGCTGATCGCGCCGACGAACCCCTTTGACCCCGCATCGCTCAATCTGATGAACGGCTTCACCGGACCGATGACGCCCAACGCCTTCACCGGCGAGAGTTTCTTTCTAGGCACCGATGATCAGGGCCGCGATGTATTCTCGACCATTCTCTACGGTATGCGCGTGTCGCTCTTTGTCGGGGTCGCCGCCGTGCTGCTCGCTATGGTCATCGGCATCACTCTGGGGCTGATTTCGGGTTATGTCGGCGGCTGGACGGAAACCATCATCATGCGCACCGCGGATGTGCAACTGACCTTCCCCTCGATCCTTGTTGCGATGCTTATCTTTGGCGTCGCAAAGGGTATCACCCCTGTCGAGTACCGCGATCAAATGGCGATCTGGGTGTTGATCCTTGCCATCGGCCTGAGCGATTGGGTGCAATTCGCGCGCGTCGTGCGCGGCGCGACGATGGTCGAAAAGCGCAAGGAATACGTCGAAGCAGCCCGCTTGATAGGGCGCACGCCTTACGCGATCATGCTGCGCCATATCCTGCCCAATGTCCTCTCGCCCGTGCTCGTGATCGCGACCATTTCGCTTGCACTGGCAATCATCGCGGAAGCTACGCTTAGCTTTCTGGGGGTCGGCGCACCTGCGACGCAGCCCTCACTCGGGACGCTCATTCGCATCGGACAAGGCTTCTTGTTCTCGGGCGAATGGTGGATCCTGCTCTTCCCTGCGGTCACGCTCTTGACCCTCGCGCTCAGCGTCAATTTGCTGGGCGACTGGCTGCGCGATGCCCTGAACCCGAGGTTACGCTGATGTCCGAGCCAGTCCTGTCCATTCGCGGTCTGTCCGTCGAAATTCCAAGCCGCACGGGCACGGTAAAACCCGTCGATGGTGTCAGTTATGACATCCGCGCGGGCGAAATCCTTGGCGTCGTTGGCGAAAGCGGCGCAGGGAAATCCATGGCCGGCAATGCGGTGATCGGCCTGCTCACCCCGCCTGCGCATATCGCGGCAGGGGAAATCTGGCTGAACGGTACCCGCATCGATGCGCTGCAGGGCGAGGACATGCGCCGTCTGCGCGGCAAGAAGATCGGCATGGTGTTTCAGGACCCTCTGACATCGCTCAACCCGCTGCTCAGCATCGGGGATCAACTGAGCGAAACCATGCTGACCCATCTGGATATTTCACGCAACGAGGCGCGCAAACGCTCTATTGCCGCGCTCGAAGAAGTCGGAATTCCCGGGGCTGCCGAGCGCATCGACAGTTATCCGCATGAATTCAGCGGCGGCATGCGCCAGCGTGTCGTAATCGCGCTTGCCCTCTGCGCCGAGCCCTCTTTGATCATCGCCGATGAGCCGACCACGGCGCTCGACGTCTCCGTGCAAGCGCAGATCATCGCGCTGCTGAAACGCCTGTGCCGTGAGCGCGGTACGGCCGTCATGCTGATCACGCATGATATGGGCGTGATTGCCGAAGCGGCGGACCGCGTTGCGGTAATGTATGCTGGCCGCCTAGCCGAGCTGGGCAATGTGCGCGATGTGCTGACCGCGCCGCGCCATCCCTACACTCAGGGCCTCATGGCATCGACGCCGCTGGCATCGCAAGGCAAGGCACGCCTGCACCAGATCGAAGGCGCGATGCCGCGTTTGAACAAAGTCCCCGAGGGTTGCCCCTTTCATCCGCGCTGCACCTTTGCACAGGACAAATGCCGCGCAGCCCCCAGCCCACAAATCACCGATGGCGCAGCTGCGTGCTGGTTCCCGATTGCTGCGGAAAAGGTATCTTAATGTCACTCATTTCCGTCAAATCCCTGACCCGCGTCTTCGATGTTTCGAAACCCTGGCTCAACCGCGTGATCGAGCGGCGCCCCAAAGCGCTTTTGACCGCCGTATCCGAGGTGGATTTCGAAGTGGCGGAGCGCAGCACCTATGCGCTCGTGGGCGAAAGCGGCTCGGGAAAATCCACGATCGGGCGTATGCTGGTCGGGCTTTTGAAGCCCACGTCAGGCAATGTGGAAATCAACGGCGTGGACCTCGCTTCGGAAAGCGATGCGGCCAAGATTGATCTGATCCGGTCTGATATCCAGATGATTTTTCAGGACCCTTTTGCATCGCTCAACCCGCGTTGGCGCGTGCGTGATATCATCGTCGAACCTGTGGTGGCGCGCGGCGGTGATGCGACGGGCCTCGCGGAAAAATTGCTGGAGCAGGTCGGCCTCTCTGCGCTGGATGCGGGCAAGTTTCCCCATGAGTTTTCGGGCGGTCAACGCCAGCGTATCTGCATTGCGCGCGCGCTTTCCTCCGAGCCGAAGCTGATTGTCTGCGACGAGCCGACTTCGGCGCTCGATGTGTCGGTACAGGCGCAGGTTCTGAACCTGATGAGCGATCTCAAGGATAATTTCGGCCTGACCTATGTGCTTATCAGCCATGATTTGACCGTGGTGCAACACATGGCCGATCGCATCGGTGTGCTTTATCTGGGCCGCCTCGTGGAAGAAGCCAGCCCCGAGGATCTGTTCGCTGACACCAAACATCCCTACACCAAGATGCTTCTTGAAGCGGCACCGCGAATGGATGGTTTCGGGCGCGAAGCCGAATTGCCCGAAGGTGAAATCCCCGATCCGATCAATCCGCCAAGCGGCTGCGCCTTTCATCCGCGTTGCCCAATCGCGCGCGACATCTGCAAAGCGGAGCGCCCGGTTATGCGACCCTTGGGCAACACGCGCGTCGCGTGCCACCTCGCCGAGTAGAGCTAGGCACTCTGTATTCACCGAATGAACTGGAAAATGGCGATCCCGGGAGGACTCGAACCCCCAACCCCCTGATTAGAAGTCAGGTGCTCTATCCAGTTGAGCTACGGGACCGCATTGACTTGTCTATCGCGCAAAGTAGCGGGTCGGTGCAAGGGTAAATTCGCCCTAATGCACGCCAATTTCAGCCAGAATCGCTACGCGGTCAGCCCCGCGCTCGGGAGCTTTGGCTATGGCGGGGAGCTCTGCATCAAAGCGCGGTGCAGGGGCGGCTTGAAGCGTACCGCCCGGCGCAGCCCAGATGCCGCGCGCAGCGATATGCGGCTCGCATGCAGCCTCCTGCGGCGACAACACCGCAGCGACGCAGGCCTCAGAATCTGCGAAATGCGCGGCCCAATGGGCACGCGTCTCTGCGGCAAAAATGCCTTTGAAGATAGCGATTTGCGCAGGCCAGGCGCGCGCATCGTGCTGGCTGTGCATGCTAGCATCCGCGCCAAGGTCAAGCGCTGCGAGCAGCGCCGCATAGAACTGTGGCTCCAGCGCCTGTACCGAAACAAAGCCGCCGCAGGCACAGCGATATGTGCGCGACCAATGCGGCCCGTCCAGCAGGCTTTGACCACGCCCCTCCGACAGGCCACCCCCCTGCCCCAATGCCATCAGCAGGTTCATCATATGGGCCGAGCCGTCGACAATTGCCGCATCCACAACGGTGCCCTGCCCCGTGCGCGCGGCCTTGATGATGCCCGCCAGCATGCCTGCAACCAGGTACAAGGCACCGCCGCCGATATCGCCAACCAATGTTGCGGGCGTCACAGGCGCATCACTTGGCAGAGAGGCATAGTGCAGCGCGCCGGAGGTAGCGATATAGTTAAGATCATGCCCCGCCTGCTGCGCGCGCGGGCCGGTTTGGCCCCAGCCCGTCATGCGCCCATAGACCAGTTTGGGGTTATCCACGCGGCATTTCTCTGGACCCAGCCCCAATCGCTCCATCACGCCGGGGCGAAAGCCCTCGATCACACCGTCCGCGCGCGCAATCAGCTTGCGTGCAATCTCAAGATCACCTGCATCCTTCAAATCCAAATCAATCGAGCGTTTTCCACGATCGAGCAGACTAGCCGCTGCCGTAACACCCCCCGCTTTGCCCTTGCGGTGAATGACCGTCACATCAGCCCCAAGATCCGCCAGCATCATTCCCGCGAAAGGCGCAGGTCCGAGGCCTTCGATCTCGACGATTTTGATCCCTTCGAGCACGCTTTAGAACGCCTTGAAGGTCATCGTGGTAAGCGAGCGCTCAATCCCCTCAATGGGGAGCAGATGGTCGTTGATATACATACCAATGTCTTCCTCGCTCGGGATATACATCTTCACGATCAGATCATATTCGCCCGAGGTTGAATAAATCTCGGAATGAATCTCTTCGAGCGCAATCTTTTCGGCCACCTTATAAGTGCTGCCGGGTTTGCATCTGATCTGCACGAAAACGCAGGTGGCCATTGGGTCTGATCCTTTTGATGGGTTGCGCCAAAGCTGGCATAGAGGTCACGCCAGTGCAATCGCGAAACGCTTGTGCTTGGCGCGCGCCGCGCGACTGTTATAAGGGCGCAAACATTAGCCTTGAGGATAGCCCTATGCGGACGGCCACAGTGACACGCGCCACGGCGGAAACGGATATTTCGGTCGAGATCAACCTCGATGGAACCGGCGTTTACGACAACCAGACCGGCATCGGTTTCTTCGATCATATGCTGGATCAACTGGCACGCCATTCCCTGATCGACATGAGCATCCGCGCCAAGGGCGATCTGCATATCGATGATCACCACACAGTCGAGGATACGGGCATTGCTTTGGGCCAGGCACTGGCCCAAGCGCTTGGCGATAAACGCGGAATTGTCCGGTATGGCGCGTGCCATTTGCCAATGGACGATGCACAGGTGCGCTGCGCCTTGGACCTCTCTGCGCGGCCATTTCTGGTGTGGAACCTCGACCTACCGACGCAGAAAATCGGCACTTTCGATTGCGAACTGATACGCGAGTTTTTCCAGGCCTTTGCCACGCACGGCGGCATTACACTGCACGTCGATCAGCTTCACGGCTTCAACAGCCACCACATTGCAGAGGCCGCATTCAAAGCGGTCGCGCGCGCGCTGCGGATCGCAGTAGAGACCGATCAGCGAAAATCAGACGCAGTCCCGTCCACCAAAGGAACGCTGTGACGTGCTGACGGCAATTATTGATTACGAGAGCGGCAATCTTCATTCCGCAGAGAAGGCCTTTGGCCGCATGGCGCGCGAAGTCGGTGCAGGTGAGGTTATCGTGACATCGGACGCCGATGTCGTGGCCCGCGCGGACCGGATCGTTCTGCCGGGTGACGGTGCCTTTCCTGCCTGCGTCAAAGCGCTCAAAGGCACGGGCGGATTGTTCGACGCCCTGCAAGAGGCGGTCACAATCAAGGCGCGGCCCTTCCTTGGAATTTGCGTCGGGATGCAGCTTATGGCCACGCTGGGGCGCGAATATGAAGACACGGACGGGCTTGGCTGGATCGACGGCGAAGTGGTGAAAATCACGCCGCGTGATACATCATTGAAGGTGCCGCATATGGGGTGGAACGATCTGGTGATCGATGCGCCCCACCCTGTGTTCGAGGGCGTTCAAACCGGCGATCACACCTATTTCGTGCATTCCTACCACTTTGATGTGGCCAAACCCGAAGAGCGCCTTGCCCATGTCGAGTATGCAGGTGATGTCACTGCAGTGGTCGGGCGCGGCACGATGCTGGGGATGCAATTTCATCCCGAGAAAAGCCAGCAGGTTGGCCTGCGGCTGATCTCGAATTTTCTGACATGGTCGCCGTGATTAGTTCACGCGGGTCCAGCGCTGGGATTTGCACACGGGGCCGCCGCAACCCTTTACGATCATGCGGCTGTTCGTGACCGTCATCGTTGCTGGGAAGTCCTTGCCCAGCAACGGCACATAGGCGCGGCCCGCGAAATCACCCTTGCCTATGGGTTTGGCATCCCAGAACAGGCGTTTGCCGACGTTCTTATGGGCGATCTGTTTACCGGACTGATCAAAGGCGCGCACCATCTTGCCGCAAAAACCAGTGCCGCATTTCGTCACCAGAACATGCGCAGTCTGCTTTTTCGCGTCTGGCTCTGTATGCCATGTGCCTATGGGGTTTTCGGCCTGCGCCACCAAAGGCGCGAGGCTTAGGAAGAGGGCAGTGATAAAACCGCTCCATTGCATTTCGAAAAAATCCAAACGCCCGATCCGGAGCGCACGGGACGCGGAGTTAACCGCGCTCTTTCGCCCTCTACACCCGGGCGCGCGAAACACGCTACGAAATCGGCGCTGAAACAATAAAGTGATAGAGACCCTAGTTGACGCGCGTCCACGTGCCTCCGCTGCGGCAGATGCCCAGCACACAGCCTTTGACGCTTAGCGTAGTGCCATTCAATTCAAGACGGCTGTTGTAGGTCTTGTCGCGATCAGGTGCCCAGACCTTGCCGCCCGAATAGGCACCGCCGCCGTCAGCCTGCATGTCCCAAATAATGTTTTTACCGTCATTGGGCGATTTCCAGACATTGCCTTCGCCATTATAGGACGTGGTCAAAACACCGCAAATCTTGGCACCGCAGGCCGAAACCTTAATGTCTCCGAAGTTGCCGTTGTCGTCTTTGATCGTGCGCCACGTGCCGTAGATCGGATCGGCCAGCGCCGAACTCGCCAGCAGGGCAATCGCAGCGGCTGTCATCACTATTTTCATGGTATCCTCCCAATATATCCACGCAGCGTGCAAGCGCGCGGCGCGCAAAGCAAGCCTTGACGCTACGCCCCGTTGCAAATCCGGCGATCCCGTGCGAATGCAAAGCGCAAGAAATGAAAGGGCTGCGCGCTATGATCCTCTATCCTGCAATCGATCTCAAGGACGGTCAGGCCGTGCGCCTCGTGCACGGTGAAATGGACCAGGCCACGGTGTTCAACGATGATCCTGCCGCGCAGGCAATGGCCTTTGTAGAGGCGGGGTGCGAGTGGCTGCACCTCGTTGATCTCAATGGCGCTTTTGCAGGCGAGCCGATGAATGCCGCCCCTGTGGAAGCGATCCTGAAGGCCTGCAAAGTGCCTGCCCAACTTGGCGGCGGCATCCGCGACATGGCCACGATCGAGCGGTGGTTGGACAAAGGTTTGCAGCGCGTAATCCTTGGCACCGTGGCGGTGGAGAACCCCGATCTGGTGCGGCAGGCGGCCAAAGCCTTTCCCGGACAGGTGGCCGTCGGTATCGATGCACGCGCGGGCAAGGTTGCAACAAAAGGCTGGGCCGAAGAGACCGATGTGGAGGTCACGGACCTTGCGCGCTCGTTCGAGGACGCAGGCGTGGCGGCAATCATTTACACCGACATCAACCGCGACGGCGCGATGCAGGGGCCGAACGTGGAGGCGACGGCGGCTTTGGCGCGCGCAGTCTCCATTCCTGTGATCGCCTCGGGCGGCGTGTCCTCACTGGCCGATCTGATCGCTTTGCGCGATTGCGGTGCGGGCCTTGACGGCGCGATTTCGGGCCGTGCGCTTTATGATGGTGCACTTGATCTTGGCGCAGCTTTGAAAGCGCTAAAATGATAAGATTTTTCTGCGAAAAACCGGGGTGCAATTTTTCAAGAAAAATTGGAGCCGCTTGCAATGCTTAAAACCCGTATTATTCCTTGCCTTGATGTTGCTGACGGGCGGGTTGTCAAAGGCGTGAACTTCGTCGGGCTGCGCGATGCAGGCGATCCGGTTGAAAGCGCGCGCGCCTATGATCTTGCTGGCGCTGACGAACTTTGCTTCCTTGATATTCATGCCACGCACGAAAATCGCGGCACCATGTTCGACGTGGTGCGCCGCACCGCAGAGCAATGTTATATCCCGCTGACCGTGGGTGGAGGCGTGCGCGAAGTTGAAGATGTACGCGCATTGCTGCTTGCGGGCGCGGATAAGGTCAGTTTCAACTCTGCCGCCGTTGCGCGCCCTGATGTGCTCAGCGAAGCAGCAGACCAATTCGGCAGCCAGTGCATCGTTTGCGCCATAGACGCCAAAACTGTCGCGCCGGGCCGCTGGGAGATATTCACCCATGGCGGGCGCAAGGAAACCGGAATTGATGCGGTGGAATTTGCACAGCTCGTCGCCGAAAAAGGTGCCGGCGAAATTTTGCTGACTTCGATGGACCGCGATGGCACCAAGGCGGGGTTCAACCTGCCTTTGACCCGCGCCATTTCGGATGCAGTCAATATTCCCGTCATTGCCTCGGGAGGCGTTGGCACGCTAGATCATCTGGTCGAGGGCGTAACACAAGGCGGCGCAAGCGCCGTGCTTGCCGCATCGATCTTTCACTTCGGGGAATTCACCATAGCCGAGGCCAAGGCGCATATGGCCGCCGCGGGTATTCCAGTGAGGCTGACATGAGCATTTTGCACGACCTTTTCGCTACGATAGAAGCGCGCAAAGCGGGCGGCGACCCGAAAAGCTGGACCGCCAAGCTGCTTGCCAAAGGCCCCGAGAAATGCGCCGAAAAATTCGGCGAAGAAGCGATTGAAGCGATTATCGAAGCAGTGAAGGGCGACAAGGCTGCGCTGACATCTGAGGCGGCGGACGTGCTCTATCATCTGCTGGTGATGCTGGCCGCGCGCGATGTGTCGCTGGCGGATGTGGAGGCAGAGCTCGCGCGCCGTAAAGGCACATCGGGGATTGCCGAAAAAGCGGCGCGCGCCGAGAGCTGAATTCGGGATTTGAGTTTATTTGGCAAGATGAAGCGGGTTCGGCGCGGCCGCGCTCCAAGTGCCATCAGGCGCAGCGAGCGGCGCGGCGACAAGGCTGCGGCCTTGCCAGATTGCAGGGCTGGCCAAGAGCGAGCGGCGCGGCAAGAGAGCCGTCGCGCGCCAGTCCGTGACTTGTGATAGCCCCGCCTCTGTGAGCGGTGCGATGGTATGATTTGCCGTCAAGGGACCTGAAATCACCCATCGTTTCGTGTCGCCGGGGGTCATCGCGTTTAGCTCGCGGGTGATGCGCAACGTGGCTTTGTGGCGGTAGATCAGACAGCCATGCAGGGTGCGCCCTGCGTAGGTTTCCATCATTTCAGCAAGCGCGTTATAGCGCGGGCGATAGGGCTTGCCCGAGATCGCGCAGAGCGCGCGCGTCAGAACACGGCCCGCCGTTTCCTCGGGGCAGCGGCGCAACTCTGCAAGGTCGAAAACCGCATCGCCGTGCGCGCCCTGCGCATGGCGTGCGATCCACGCATCCGCAGCATGCTCGAGCACCTCGCAGGCCGCGCGCATCCATTTGGCGCTCTGGCTAAGCCGCTCTTGCGTGAGGCCAAGCGCCGCGAGTTCTGGTCCCGCATTGCGTGCCAGAACGCGGGCAAACCGCGGGTCAGCATTGGAGGGGTCCGTGCTCCAGAGGATGCCACGCCCGCGCAGCATCGACTGAAGATCAGAGCGGGTCGCATCGAGCAAAGGACGCAGAAACAGCGTACCCTCGCGCTCGAAGCGCGCAGGCATTTGCGCTAGCCCATCCACGCCCGAGCCGCGCGCAAGGCGCATCATGAAGGTTTCGGCGACGTCGTTTTGCGTGTGGCCAAGTGCGAGCGCGCTAACGCCGCTCTCGCGCGCCCAAGCGCAAAGCGCATCATAGCGCGCGCCGCGTGCGCGCGCTTGCAGACCGCTGCCCGCAGCCACATGCAGATCAAGCGTGTCATGCGCCACGCCCAGTTGCGCGCAAAGCTGCTTGGCGGCCAGAGCTTCAAGCGCAGCCTCATCGCGAAGGCCATGGTTCACGGTGACCGCGCGCAGGTTTTCAGCGCCAAGCGCATCAACAGCCAAAGTCAAAAGCGCGCTTGAATCGCTCCCGCCAGAAAGCGCGATGCCCAAAGGAATATGCTGGCAAAGCAGCGCCGTATTCAGCATTAGGTACAGGCGAGCGCGCTCATCTCAGCGGCTGCGCTGCTTGCCGCGTCGCTGCCAGGGTGACGCGCGCCGACCTCGCCAAGGGTGACGCAGGCTTCGGACACTTTGCCAAGCCGGCCAAGGCTGCGGCCCAAGCGGAACAAGGCTTCAGGTGCAACCGCACTATTCGGATCGCGCGAATAGGCCTCCAGATAGGCGCGCGCCGCTTCGCGCATATCGCCGTCAGCCTCATAGGCTTCACCCTGTTTGAGGCGTGCCTGGCCCTCCAGCGGACTACCCGGGTAATTCTGGCTAAAGAGCGCGAATTGCTCGGCCGCTGCGCTGGCATCGCCGTCGCTCAGTGCCTTGTCGGCCGCATCGAAGTCCGCCTGCTCGCCGACAGCAAGCTGCGCGCCGCCCGCATCAGAGCTCGACGCTGGCACGCTGGCAGCAGCAGGCGCCGCCACGCCGCCGCCAAGCGTGCTGGTCTCGCCGATGGCGCCAGCATCGCCGCCCTCCAATTCGACAAGGCGGAATTCCAGATCGCCAATGCGGTTGGTGCCGTCCTTGACGATGGTTTCAATACGAAACTCAAGCTGCTCGATTTTGCCCGTGAGGCGCTGCAATTCCCCCTCAACCGATGTGATGCGATCGTTCGCGCTAGTGCCGCCAATCGCAGGCGCTGATGCGCCCGTCGTGGACAATTCGCGCTTGAGGCGCTGCATTTCGACAAACAATACGGTGAGGTCCTGCCGGATATCGGCGAGCGTCTGTTCCTTGCTGGCCTGCGCCAAAGCAAGGGGTGGCAACAGGCAAAGAGCCACCGCCGCTGCTGCACAAACCTGTGTCATCCGAGCCTTCATATGGACCTCCCCCAATGCGCTGCGCCTAGCCTGAAAGGCCGGCGGCCAGCACTGTCACCGCACGGCGGTTCTTAGCATAGCAATCCTCTGCGCTGCAAATCTCGATCGGGCGTTCCTTGCCGTAGCTGACCACGCGCAGACGCGAGGATGGCACGCCTTTGCTCACTAGATAGTCGCGCACCGTGTTAGCGCGCCGCTCGCCGAGGGCGACGTTATATTCGCGTGTGCCTTGCTCATCCGCATGACCCTCGATGATGGCGGTGTAATCTGAGTTTTCCGTCAACCAGCGCGTTTGGCCGTCAAGGATGATGCGCCCCTGCCCCGTCAGGCTGGATTGATCCACGTCGAAAAGCACACGGTCCCCGACGTTTTGCTGGAAAAACGCAACCGAGCGTGGATCGCTCGCGCCGCCCGCATCGGCACCGAACCCAGCACCGGCATTTGCGCCCGCGTTCAAGTCGACGACGTCATCGCCAGCAAAGTCATTTTTGTTAGAGCAGGCCGCCAACGCAAGAACGCCTGTCAGCAGAAGGGCTTTGGTGATCATTTTCATCTATTTGTCTCACTGCTTACTATTCTGTTTCATACCCCGTTCAACCTAGCGCTGAAGGGGGGACCATGAAGGATCGGACGCGCCGCCTGTCGTGGGAATGGGTTTAAGATTGCGCCCTGAAATATCCACCGAATAAAGCGAAGCCTTACCGCTTGCACCTTGGGTTTCGCGGGTGAACATGATGACCCGCCCGTTCGGGGACCATGTCGGCCCCTCATCCAGAAAGGAGGCGGTCAGCAGACGTTCTTCAGAGCCGTCGGTCTTCATCACGCCAATATGAAAACGCCCCTTGGATTGCTTGGTGAAGGCAATCAGATCGCCGCGCGGCGACCAAACGGGCGTGCCGTAGCGCCCCTGACCAAAGCTGATGCGCTTCGGCTCGCCGCCATTTGCGCCCATGATGTAGATTTGCTGCGATCCAGAGCGATCGCTTTCGAAAACAATACGGGTGCCATCGGGGCTGTAGCTTGGCGCGGTTTCGATTGAGGGGGCAGAGGTCAGGCGCGCGCTGGTGCCGCTTGTGATATCCATACGGTAGATATCCGTATTGCCGCCGCGCGCCAGTGAATAGACCACCGTGCGCCCGTCGGGGGAAAAACGAGGCGCAAAGCTCATCGAGCCTTCCTGGCTTTCCAACACGCGGCGCTGCACAGAGCCGACGTCGAGCAGGTAAATCCGCGGGAAGCCTGTCTCGTAGGAGGTATAAAGCACGCGGTCGCCGGTGGGCGAAAAGCGCGGTGCCAGCACGAGGTGCTCGGAGCCGGTTAAAAACTGCACATTAGCGCCATCATAATCCATGATCGCAAGGCGCTTGAGACGTTTGTCCTTTGGTCCCTGCTCTGCAACATAAACCACGCGGCTATCAAAGTAGGGCTGCTCGCCGGTGATGCGCGCGTAGACCTGATCGGCCACCTTATGCGCCATGCGCCGCCAGCCCTGCGTGGTGCCGGCAAACTGCAGACCCGATCCGATTTCGGTGCCGGAGAACACGTCATAGACGCGAAACTTCACGCTCAAGGTCGTGCCGTTCACGTTCACCGCGCCTGTGACAAGGGCCTGCGCATTAACGGCCTTCCAATCGGCGTATTGCACAGGGGCATCAAAGCTGGTGATCTGGCTGATATAGGCGGCGCGCGGCACTTCGCGAAACAGGCCCGTGCCTTGCAAATCGCTGACCACGACACGGGCGAGTTGCTCTGCGAACTCGTTCGCGGCGGTGCTTTCGGCCACGAAATCGGGCGCGGCAAAGGGCATGGGTTCGACCACGCCTTCGGTGATTTCGATGCGCAAGGGTCCGTTTTGGGCCACTGCAACGAAAGGCATTGCAAGCATTGCCAAAACTGCGATCATTACTCGAAAGGTCATTGCCTGTCCTGCTCCTGCCACGTGGCTACCCTATTTGATATACGCGTTGTAAAAAAGGGGGACGCGCGCGATCAGCAGGCGCTTACCCATGGTTATGACGAAGTTGTGACGAAAGAGGCTCATCTGATGCGCATATCTTTGGGATTGAACGTCATTTCTATCTCTTGCCATTGCTCGTATTTGTCCTGCGGCAAATCATAGCCTTCTTTCTGGCAGCGCAGCACCGCGCGGCGCGCAGATTGGAACGCGGTATCCACCGCCGCCCCCTCGCCCCCGGACGAGGATACGAGGCGCAAGCTGCCAGGTACGACCTTGCCGCGCAAATCCATCGACATGCCAAGCACGACCGTCACGTCAGCCGCCAGGCTACCCACATCGACGACCCAGCAATCCTGCACCGCGATGCGCAGCGCGTCGGTTTCACCCGCCGTCAAGGCTGGCCCGCTTGGCACGTCGCTTGCGGCCGGTTCACCCAAGGCTTCGGCCAATGCGGCGTTCACCGCCGATGAGGTTTCGGGCGCGCTGGCAACAGATTCGCGCGGACGCGCTCTTGGGCGCGGCGTCGCAATTGGCGCACTCCCAGCGGGTTGCTCGGCCTCGGTGACAATCTCTGTTGCGGCGTCTTCTGGCGCAGCTTGAGATTGCTCCTCAACCGCTTGCTCCGCATTTTCATCCGGCTGCGTCGCTTCCCGCGCCGTATTGTCGATCTCCACCTCCGGCTCCGGCGCAGCAACGGCTTCGGGCGCAACGCGCGGCGCGGGGCGCGGCTTGGGGCGCAAGGACGCATCGGGCGCAATATCGGGAACCACTACCGCTTCGGGTTCAGGCGCAGGTTCCGGCTGCGGCTCCACTGGCTCGGGCACTACAAACTGCGGCGGCTCCGGACGCGGCTGAGGCTCGGGTTCAGGCGTTGGCACGACGGGCTCAGGCTCAAGCTCCGGCGCTGCAAATACAGGTTCTGGCGCATCCGCCAAGACATCAGGCGGCTGGGGCGTTTGCGTCAAAGCCGCAAACTCCGCTTCCGAAATTACCGAAACATCCATGCTTGGCAGTTCCAACGGCTCTGCATTGAAAAGCCCGCCAAACATCGCGTAGCCCAGCAACAGCGCATGACCGCCTGCGGAAATATAGGTGCTCTTGTGCACCGCGCGCGCCCTAGTTGCCGCTGATATCGGCGTTCAACTCTGGACCGCCGGTATCGGTGACTAGGCCGATATCATTAAACCCGCCCGCATTGAGTGCGCCCATGACTTGCACGACTTGCGCATAGGCGACCGCCCCGTCCGCACGCAGATAGACCTTTGCGCTTTCGCGCTCTGCTGCAATCGCGCGCAGCTTGGTGACCAGTTCGGGCAAATTCGCCTCTGTCGTCTGGATCATCACGCGCCCGTCGGCCGTGATGGTCACAGTCAGAGGTTCCTCCGCATCAGAGGGCAGCGCGCCTGCGGCGGTCTTGGGAAGCTCCACAGGCACGCCCACTGTCATCAAGGGCGCAGCCACCATGAAGATGATAAGCAGCACCAACATCACATCCACGAAGGGCGTCACGTTGATCTCCGCCATCGGCCTCGAACGCCCACCGCGCCGTTTGCGCCGCGAACCCCCGCTGCCTTTTTGCATCACGCTGGTAACCATCGCCTAACTGTCCAACTGGCGCGACAGGATGGTCGCAAATTCATCGGCAAAGGCCTCATACCCACCCAAGATGCGATCACTGTCGGCGCTGAATTTGTTGTAATAGATCACTGCCGGAATCGCGGCAAGCAGGCCAAGGCCCGTCGCCAGCAGCGCCTCCGCAATGCCCGGTGCGACGACGGCAAGGTTGGTATTCTGCGCCTCTGCGATCTCGATAAAGGCGTTCATGATGCCCCAGACCGTCCCGAACAGACCCACGAAAGGCGCGGTCGATCCCACGGTCGCAAGTACGGAGAGGCCCGCCTGAAGCTCTTCCGCTTCCTTGGATATCGCGACATCCATGGAGCGATCGATCCGGCTTTGCGCCCCTGCGATCAAGCCACCATCGACGCGGTGCGAGCGGCGCCATTCGGTCATGCCCGCCGCGAATATCTTTTCAGAGGCACCGTTGGGTTGTGGCCCGATCTGCTCGAACAGTTGATCCAGCGGTTCGCCCGACCAAAAGGCCTGATCGAAGGTCGCCGCTTCGCTGCGTGCGGCGCGGTATTGCATGTATTTTTGGACAACGATTGACCATGCCCAGATCGACGCGATGACCAGCATGATCATCACCAGTTTCACGGTAATCGTCGCACGCGCAAAAAGCGCCCACATGGAGAAATCAATCTCATGCGCCATTGCTAGGGTTTCTACTTCCATCTGCCTGCTCTTTTCTGCCCGGCCACTGATGTGGCTCTTTGCTCTGACTCAAACTTAAAGGATATCCGTGAAGAAACCAACAACTCTGCTTGCCGGATCGGCGAAATCGTCCCGCTCAGTGCACGATTCGGCGGATATTCGCTGGCAAACGCGTCGGTTGCCCCTCCAGCGTGAGCGCAACAAGCGTCACTTGTGCGCTAAACAGCAGGTCCGTGCCGCGCATCACATCCTGGCTGAGTACGATGCGCGCGCCGCTCATCTGCTCAATGCTCGTGCGCACGATCAGATCGTCGTCAAAGCGCGCAGGCAACAAGTAATCCGCTTCAACGCGGCGCACAGCAAACACCAGCCCCTCGTCGTCGCGCATCTGGCTCTGATCGATCCCTTGTTCGCGTACCCATTCGGTGCGCCCGCGTTCGATGAATTTCAGGTAATTCGCATAATAGACGATCCCCGCAAGGTCTGTGTCCTCATAATAAACCCGCAGCGCAAATTCGTGCATCTCGCTCTCCTACTGCTTTTTCGGCATACGCGCAGCAAGGCGCAAAGCGTGGCTTGGATCGTTTGCCGCAATGGGCATCACAGCATCGTAGCAGGCGGCCAAAAGCCCCGAAATCTCGGGTTTCACAATCACGCCGCCACCCTCCATAACCGCCAAAGGCGAAGCGCCCAGAAACGCAGTATCCGACCAAAGCACCATCATCTGCACCGCTTGGCTAAGCGCGAGCGTTTCCGCAGGCACATCGCTTAGGTGCGTATCCATTCGGATGAAAGTAAAACAGGCCTTGATCGCGCCTTCCTCGTCAAAGCGAAACACGCGATACTGATTGGCATCCGCCGCCGTGACGCGCGCCACCAAACCGGCCAGATCCGGCACCAACTCATCAAGCTTCGGAACCTCCAGAAGCTCAACCCAATCACTGAAGAAAAAGAACATCGCATTGCTGCCAAGCTCGGGGTCAGTTTCCGCCATGTGATGATTGCTCACCAAACATACCGCTTCAATCGCGCCTTTGACCACCTTCAAAGTCTCGTCATTAACCCCGAAAACAACCGGCGAAATCGCCCGCCCCCAACGTGCAAACGCATATTCGCCGCCGCTGCGCGTAAACAGCGCCTCTATCTCGCTTACGTCCAACAAGCTCTTCATCTTCCCAAATAAACTTCCCGCGGAGCGTCCCGCACTCTCATTCAAACAAACCCGCCTGATCCGGTTTGCCCGGCGCAGCCATGCCAAGATGCGTCCACGCCTTTTGCGCCAGCATCCGCCCGCGAGGCGTACGCTGGATCAATCCTTGCTGCAACAAAAACGGCTCGATCACTTCTTCCAGCGCGTCGCGACTTTCCGAGAGCGCCGCCGACATCGTCTCGATCCCCACAGGCCCGCCCTGATAGTTCTCCGCGATCAAGCGCAAGTAACGCCGGTCCGCGCTATCAAGGCCCAGTTTGTCCACCCCAAGCCGTGTAAGTGCGCTATCGGCCAGCGCGCGCGTTACGTGCCCATCACCCTCTACAATCGCAAAATCCACAACGCGCCGCAGCAGGCGTCCCGCAATCCTTGGCGTGCCGCGCGCACGTTTGGCAATCTCGCGCGCGCCGCCCTCGTCTGCGGGGGCGCCCAGCTTGCGTGCATTGCGCTCCACAATCGTGAACAACTCGTCCTCTGTGTAAAACTCCAGCCGCGTGGGAATGCCGAAACGATCCCGCAAAGGCGTGGTCAACAGGCCAAGCCGCGTGGTCGCTCCCACCAAGGTAAAGGGCTGCAGTTCAATCCGCACCGTGCGCGCAGCAGGCCCTTCGCCGATCACCAGATCCAGTTCGAAATCCTCAAGTGCGGGATACAGGATTTCCTCCACCACAGGATTGAGCCGATGAATTTCGTCAATGAACAAAACGTCGCGCGCTTCCAGATTGGTCAGGATCGCCGCCAGATCGCCCGCCTTGGCCAGCACAGGCCCCGAGGTCATGCGAAACGACACACCAAGTTCACGCGACATGATCTGCGCCAATGTGGTCTTACCCAATCCGGGCGGCCCATGAAACAACGTGTGATCCATCGCCTCCCCGCGCCGCTTCGCGCTTTCGATGAAGACCTTCAAGTTCGCGCGAGCGCTCGCTTGCCCGATAAACTCATCCAAAGCCTGCGGACGCAAAGCGCGGTCATTATCTCCGGGCAATTCCGCCGGCCGCATTGTGGGATCAGGTTCGATCATCCCCTACCCCTTCGGTGCGAGCAGCTTGAGCGCGGCGCGGATCAATGCGGGCGTCTGCGCCTCCGGATCAGTACCAGCAGCCTCGGCCACCGCGCTGGCGGCATCGGAGGGGGAATAGCCAAGGTTGCTCAGCGCGGACAAGGCTTCGGCCTGCGCGCTCGCGCTTGGTGCCGCAATCACGCGCGCGGACGTTTCAATCACGTCGAAATCATCGGATGCGGGCACTTCCCCCAGAGCACTTGCGGGCGAACCTCCGCCCATCGCCATCACGCCGGGTGCTTTGTCCTTAAGCTCAATCACCACCCGCTGCGCAGTTTTCGGGCCTACGCCTTTGGCCGCCTTGATCGCGGTCATATCACCCAGTGCAATCGCGCGGCCCACGCCGTCTGCGCCAAGCGCGCCAAGGATCGCCAAAGACGCCTTTGCGCCGATGCCCTGCACGCTCATCAGTAAGCGATGCCATTCCTTTTCGACCAAGGTCGTGAAACCGAACAATTGCAGCAGGTCTTCACGCACCAAAAGGTCTGTATAGAGAGAGACAACTTCGCCATTGCCCGGCAAACCTGCCAAAGTGCGGTCCGAGCAATAGACCATATAGCCCACGCCGCGCACGTCGATCATCACATGATCCGCCGCGCGATAATCAATGCGTCCAGAGAGTTTGCCGATCATCCGTTTGCCGCCTGTTTTGCTTTTTCCCAAACGCTCGTGGAGCGCGTGTAGTGAGCATGGCACATCGCAATCGCAAGCGCATCCGCCGCGTCGGGACCGTTCAGCACAACGCCGGGCAATTGCAGTTTTACCATATGCTGTACCTGCTCTTTGGCGGCGTGACCGACGCCCACAACCGTCTTCTTTACTTTGTTGGGTGCATATTCGCCGATCTCAAGCCCTGCCTGTGCAGGCACCAGCAAGGCAATCCCGCGCGCTTGACCAAGCTTTAGCGTGCCTGCCCCGTCTTTGTTTACAAATGTCTGCTCAACGGCCGCGGTTGTTGGTTGATACTCTCGCAAAACCTCCGTGAGCTGGCGGTGCAGCGACAACAAACGCAGCCCCAAGTCCTTGCCCTCGGATTTGCACACCCCGTTTCCAAGGTGACGCATCCGGCTTCCATCCACCTCGATGACGCCCCACCCCATGTTCCGAAGACCGGGATCAATTCCTAATACGCGCATGCCGCTCTGCACCTGTCGAATTATATGTTGTTTTTTTGCTCCAGTAGCACGAAAGGCGAACAAAGGGAAAGGTTAATGCGAAAATGTCGGTTTTATCCACAGGCGGATCAAAAGCGACACGAGGCCCTCTGCAGCGGGTCAAATCCGCCTTCGCAGATGCAGAAAACGACACTGGCCCGGTCACGTTTACGTCATATTTTAAAGGGCATTTACCCTATTTTCTGCCATGCAGAAAGTGCATAGGTCCCATGCAAAAATGATCGCTTGTCAGGGTCATTCAACGTCCCTAGATGCGCCTCAAGACGAAACGAAACGACCTGCCCGCCGGGCGGTCCGCTATATAGGAATACGATCATGGCTGTTATCGACAACACCCGCGCCGCATACGTCTCCAACGGCGGGTTCTCCGCTCTGAATACGCTGTTCGCAGCCTTTGCCACATGGAACGATGCGCGTCAGACACGCAAGGCTCTGAACGAGCTGACGGACCGCGAGCTGGAAGACATCGGTCTTTGCCGCGGCGACATCGACGATGTTGCGGGTGGCGCGCGTCACGTCTAAGGCGCACCTCGTTCCCTTCGGGGCAGGCAAACTGTTACAAAATGGAAAAGGCCGCAGCACTTAAATGTGCTGCGGCCTTTTCCATTGGAAGAACTGAAAGTGAATAAGAGAGAGGTGCGCCCCAGACCCTGATCCAAGTCTGAGGCGCTATCGAGTCGATTTATCGGAGCAGCGGACCCGCGCTTGAATAAATCGCCTTGGTGACGGGGTCGATCTGCAATGCGAATGCACTGGCCTGCTCGAAGATGTTGCCGCTTTGAAGCAGCGCCAGTTCTTCTTCATAATCAACCATACCGACGTTCATCACGGCAAGCGCTTTGAAGACGGTAAGAAGCACGACGAGCAGTGCCAAAAATTTCAGCGGAACAAGAGAAATCTTGCGCTTTTTGCGCTGTGCAACAACTTGAATTAGTCCGTTTTTATCAACAAGAGTAACATAGCTTGCACCTTTTTGCCGATCACGTTCCGGCAGCAGCATGAAGCCTGTCTTTTGTTGGAGAATGGGATATCCCATGGCAGCCTCCGTTTGTTTGGCCCCCACCAAACTTTCGTAATTTTTAAACCTGAATTATGTCAAATGAAAGGCAAATGCGTCAAAATAGCGATAAATGCCCCTCAAATCAGAAATCTTTGCGCAGTGTTAGTGACGTCCATTCACCAATTTCATCTCTTTGCACCATATTGATGCCCGATTTTGCATAAACCGAAATGATCTCGTCGGCTTGCTCGTTCAGAATACCTGAAAGAATCATATAGCCCCCTGTTTGCAGATTTTCCGCCATGTCCGGAGCAAGCATAATCAGCGGACCTTTTAGGATATTGGCGAAGATCAGATCAAACGGCCCCGCACCGGTCAGTTCGGGATTGTCAAAGCCCGCCGCCTCGACGCAGCTTACACGGCCCACCAGATCATTCGCCGCCACATTGGCGCGCGCAACGTCTACCGCGACCTCGTCGATATCGCTCGCCAACACAGTGCCCGGCCAAATGCGCGCAGCCCCCATTGCCAAGACGGCAGTGCCGCAACCGATATCCGCAACCGCCTTGCCGACAAACCCCTCACCCGCAAGGCGGTCCAGCGCACGCAAACAGCCCAGCGTCGTGCCGTGATGCCCCGTGCCGAAGGCCATCGCCGCCTCGATAAGCAACGGCTCGCTTCCTGCGGGGATCTTGTCGGCGTCATGGCTTCCGTAAACGAAAAAGCGCCCCGCCTCGACGGGCGCAAGCTCGCGCTTCACATGCGCGACCCAATCGGTTTCAGGGATTTCTGAGACCACAAAAGGCTTCGCGCCAAACGCCGCCGCCAAGAGATCAAGCCCGCCCGCATCTGGACGCTCGATGAAATATCCACCCACTTCCCACAGGCCAGAGCCGTCCTCTACCTCGAACACGCCAATGCCCGTCGGTTCGGGCATAAGCCGCTCCATGGCTTCGCCCAATCGCTCTGCGTTCTCTTTTCCCATAAGCGTAGTCAATGCAGTAAAGGTCATCATGCTCTTATCCTTAGGAGTTATTCTGCGGGTTGCGGTGCAAAACCGCCAAGGCGCGTTTCATTGCCAGGCTCGGGGTGGCGCGGGATCAGCAGCGCCAATCCGAAAGACACCAGCGCCATGCAGGCCGCAACGATGAACACCGCAGAGGGCGAGACGAGCCATAGATAGCCCAGCCCCGCTGGCAAAAACACCGCAGCGATATGGTTGATCGTAAAGGCCACCGCCGCTGTTGGCGCGATATCGCCGGGGGCTGCAATTTTTTGGAAGTAGGTTTTCAACGCCAGCGCCAGCGCAAAGAAGATGTGATCGATCACATAAAGCGTCGCCGCAAGCAGCACGCCCCAACCGAACCAATAGATGCCGCCGTAGGCAAGGAACACCAGCGCAAGGCCCATATATTCGAACATGAGCGTGTTACGTTCACCGAAACGCGCGACTGCGCGGCCCATCAAAGGTGCGACGAAGATGTTTACCACAAGATTGATCAGATAGAGCGCGGTGATTTCGTGCACTTCAAAGCCAAAGCGCTCGACCATCATGAAGCCTGCAAAGACCATGAAAATTTGCCGGCGCGCGCCGGCCATAAATTGCAGCGCATAATACAGCCAGTAACGCTTGCGCAGGATCATTTTCTTAAGCTGCGGATGGGGCGCATCGAACTGCGGGTAGATAAAGAAGCATGCCAGCGCGATCAGCGCCGTCAACCCGCCCGAAACCATGTATACAAGGTTATAACTTAGATCGAAAGCTTCCCATGTCAGCACGATCAAGCCGTAAGCCACCAGCGTCGCCCCTGATCCCGCGGCCAAAAGCCAACCCAGCATTTGCGGCGCACGCGCCTTGTCGATCCATTGCAATTGCAGCGATTGATTGACCGTCTCGTAGTAGTGAAACCCGATGGAGCTAAGCATGGTGATCGTCAAAATTCCGCCCATACTCGGAAACCAAGCCGTCATCGCCGTGGCGATGCCCAGCATGATCAACGCCACAAGGCCCAGAACCTGCTCGCGCATGAACATAATGATCGCGATCACTCCGACGGCCAGAAAGCCCGGGATTTCGCGCACTGTGTGCAGCCAGCCGATGTCGGAGCCATCAAAATTAGCCGCTTCGATCACAAAATTATTGAGCAGCGCCGACCATGTGGAAAAGGCGATCGGCATCGCAATCGCCATCATAAATAGCAGCGCGATCGGCCTGCGCCAAAGCGGGAAGTGCTGCGCGTCTTTGAGGGTAATCGCTTTCATATTCTTCCCTTATGCCTATCCGCGCGCCTTGGCGAGAGACATTTGGGCTATCTGATCTGCATCAAAGCGCACCCATTCATTTTCCCGCATGCAAAGCGGGATATCTTTGGAAAGGCATGAAAATGGACCTTGTCGCGCTTGTAGAACGTATCGGCGAAGCCCCCACTGCGGCGCTATTGGGCCTGATCACAGGGACAGTATTCGGCATTGCCGCCCAGCGCTCGCGGTTCTGCCTGCGCGCCGCCGTGGTGGAATTCGCGCGTGGCACAATGGGTGACAAGATCGCCGTGTGGCTGCTGACCTTCTCCACCGCAGTGGTCTGGGTGCAGGGCGCACAGATGCTCGGCCTGATCGAAACCGCCGATGCGCGCATGATGGCAGTGCCGGGCAGCTGGTCCGGCGCAATCATTGGCGGCTTGATGTTCGGCGCAGGCATGGTGCTGGCGCGCGGCTGCTCGGGGCGTCTTTTGGTTCTGGCCGCAACGGGCAACCTGCGCTCCCTCGTTTCCGGCCTGATCTTCGCCGTGGTCGCGCAGATGAGCCTCTCTGGCATGCTCTCGCCCATGCGCGATCAAATCGCGAGCCTCTGGATCACGTCTGGCGGGCGCAACATGAACCTGCTCTCCACACTCGGCCTCGATCAATCCATGGGGCTGATATTCGGTCTCGCGCTGGCCGTGCTCGCCCTTGTTTTCGCGCGCCGCAATCGCATAGGCGCAACCCGCCTCGTCTTCGCTTCGGGTGTCGGTTTCGCAGTGGCTTTGGGCTGGTTCCTGACATTCTCCCTCAGCCAGGTGGCCTTTGATCCCGTTCAAATCGAAAGCGCGACCTTCACGGGTCCCTCGGCCCATACGCTGATGTTCTTCCTTGATCGCAATGCCGTTCTGGAATTCGACATCGGCCTCGTTCCGGGCGTCTTCCTCGGAGCCTTCATCGCCGCTTCGCTCACAGGCGAGTTGAAGTTTCAGGGCTTCGATTCCACCTCCAACATGCGCCAATCCATGATCGGGGCCGCGCTCATGGGCTTTGGCGGCATGCTCGCTGGCGGCTGCGCCATCGGCGCGGGCGTCACGGGCGGCTCGATCTTCGCAGGCACAGCTTGGGCCGCGCTGACCGCCTTTTGGGTGGGCGGCATGATGACCGATTGGCTGGTGTTTCAACGCGGCGCTTTGGCCACGGCCTGAAGTATGATAAGCACATGTCATGACAGATGAAAAAGTAACGGTGCAAAACCCCAACACCCCCGGCCGCACCGAAAACGTGCGCGCCGATAAGTACCACGACATGCGCACCGCCCTGCTAAACGCCCTGCCCACTTCTGCGCCAGGCCTGCCCTTTGCCGCCGTGAAAGCGGCCTTTCTCCCGCATCTCTCTCCGACGCTCTTTGCGGACGGTAAAACCGCAGGGTGGTGGGCAAAATGCGTACAACTCGATCTCGAAGCCAAGGGCCTCATAACCCGCCTGCCAACAAAACCCCTCACCTTTCATAAAAACTGAAGGCCGCCCTTCATCTTTCCAGATAAACTTCGGGGGTTTGGGGGCTGGCCCCCAAACGGTCCGATGGGCGAAGCCCGTCGGAAACCTCTCTAATAAAAACTCTGCGGATCAATATCCACACTCAGCCTGACCTGCGGCGGCACCCGCACCTGCCTGAGCCAGGCTGCAATCGCACGCTGGATCGGCGCGCTCTTTTCAGCCTTCACCAGCAAACGCACTCTATGCCGCCCGCGCACCCGCGCAATAGGCGCCGGCGCCGGCCCGAAGACCTGCGCACCTATGGCGCGCAGCGGCCCATCAAGCCGCGCCAACTCACCGCCCAATTCAAACACCTCCTGCGGATCGGGCGAGGACAGGATAATCCCCGCCAAACGCCCGTAGGGCGGAACCGACGCCATGCGCCGCTCACCTGCTTCAGCGCTCCAAAATCCGTTCTCATCCCCCGCCAAAATCGCGCGGATCACAGGATGTTCAGGCTGATAGGTCTGCATCAGGGCTGTGCCTTTCTTGGATGAGCGCCCCGCGCGCCCTGCCACCTGCCGCATGAGTTGGAACGTGCGCTCCGCCGCGCGCAAATCCGAGCCTTGCAGACCGAGGTCCGCATCAATCACACCCACAAGTGTGAGCAAGGGAAAGTTATGCCCCTTCGCCACCAATTGCGTTCCGATAATAATGTCCGCCGCGCCCTCTGCGATCCCGACAATCTCGGCCTTCAGCGCACGCGCCGATCCATACATGTCAGAACTTAGCGTTGCGATGCGCGCGTCTGGAAACAACTCCGCCGCTTCTTCGGCCAAGCGCTCCACTCCAGGCCCAACTGCTGCAAGGCGATCCTCCGCCTCGCAAGACGGGCAAATCTCCGGCATCGCTTTCGTCTCACCGCATTGATGGCACACCAGCCGCTTTTGAAAACGATGCTCCACCATGCGCGCATCGCAGTGATCGCACCCGATCTGATGGCCGCAGGCACGACAGATCGTAACGGGCGCATAACCGCGCCGGTTGATGAACAGCAAAGCCTGCTCACCAGAGGCCACCCGCGCCTCCACCTCGCCTTTCAGTTGCGGTGAAATCCAGCGATTCCCCGGCAATTTCACACCGCGCATATCAATCGCGCGCATGTCCGGCATCACCGCATCGCCAAAGCGCGACGTCAGATCAATCCGCCTGTATTTGCCTGCCTCCGCATTGGCCCAACTCTCCAGCGAGGGCGTGGCGCTCGCCAAAACCACCTGAGCTGAACAAATCGAGGCGCGCAAAACCGTCATGTCGCGCGCATTGTAAAGAACACCGTCCTCTTGTTTATAGGACGTGTCGTGTTCCTCATCGACCACAACCAAACCGAGATCACGAAACGGCAGGAACAACGCTGAGCGCGCACCAACGATTAGTTGCGCACCGCCCTGCCCGACCATTTTCCATGCGCGTCGCCGCTCTGTCATGGTCACGCCGGAGTGCCATTCAGCTGGTTTCGCCCCGAAGCGCGCCTGTACGCGCGTCAAAAACTCCGCCGTCAAAGCAATCTCGGGCAGCAAGACAAGTGCTTGTCGCCCTTTGCGCAAACACTCCGCGACCGCCTCCAGATACACCTCGGTCTTGCCCGATCCCGTAACTCCACGCAGCAGGGTCGTGCCATATGCGCCAGATCTGATTCCTGCCTTCAATATTTCGGCTGCTTCTGCCTGATCCGCCGCCAACTCCTTGCTGGGCAAGCTGGGATCAAGCCGTGGATAGGGCAAATCGCGCGGCGTATCTTCTTCTCGCACAGCGCCTTGCTTGACCAATCCCTTGACTACGGAAGACGTCACCCCCGCCGCTTCGCTCAGTTCCTTCAAAGTAAACGACAAATCGCCATATTCTTGCAGCGCATCCAGAACCCGCCCCCGCGGCACGGTCATACGGTCCGGCTCGACATCGCCCTTGCGATACACTTTGCGCATTGACGGCGGATCAACCAGCCCCGGCGCACGCACCCCAAGGCGCAGCATCGATTCCATATCCGTCAGCGTATACGCGCCCGCCTTTTCCAGAAACTCGCGCAATTCACCGCGCATGGGCGCGGCGTCGAGAACGCGGACAACCTTGCGCACTTTGGCATAATCGAAATCGCCCCTGCCCGCAGACCAGACCACACCCAGAACTTTACGTGGCCCCAGCGGCACCTCGACAAACGCACCAAGCCAACAGCCCCCCTCGGGTGCCTTGTAATCCAGCATCCGCCCCAAGGGCTGCGTCGTCCATACGCCCACAAGTTGCCCTTCATCGAAGAATTCGACAGGCTCGCTGTTAGCGCTATCAAGAGGGGGCTTTTCGGACATAGGTATATGAGGTAAAGCCTCCAGCAACATAGGCCAACCCATCAAAGGACCCAAGCAGATGAAATTTTTCGTAGACACCGCCGAAATCGACCAGATTGCCGAACTCAATGACCTTGGCATGGTGGACGGCGTCACAACCAATCCCTCACTGATCATGAAATCGGGCCGCGACATTCTTGAGGTCACAAAAGAAATCGCCGCGCTCGTTGACGGCCCGGTCTCTGCCGAGGTCGTCGCAACAGACGCAGCCGAGATGATTGCAGAGGGGCGCAAGCTTGCCAAGATCGCCGAAAACATTACCGTAAAAGTGCCACTGACATGGGCTGGCCTTCAGACCTGCAAAACGCTCTCGTCCGAGGGCACGATGGTCAATGTCACACTCTGTTTCTCTGCCAATCAGGCCCTGCTTGCAGCCAAAGCCGGCGCGACCTTCATCTCGCCTTTCGTGGGCCGCCTCGATGATATCAACGTAGATGGCATGGACCTTATCAGCGACATCCGCACGATCTATGACAACTACTGCTACGACACGGAGATTCTGGTCGCGTCCATTCGCACGGTCAACCATGTTCTGGATTCCGCGCTGATCGGCGCTGACGTGATAACAGCCCCGCCTGCCGTCATCAAAAAGTTGGCAGATCACCCGCTAACCGATGCAGGTCTGGCACAGTTCATGGCCGATTGGGCAAAGACCGGCCAGAAAATCCTCTGATTTCGCAGCTCTCGTGCTATACGAACGGAAAAAGAACGAGAGCAGCAATGAACACCAGCGCTAAAATGACAGATGATCTGCGCGAGCAGATCATCACACGTCCTGATGTGATCCTTGAAGACAAGGACCTGATGAAGGCCCTTATCGAAGCGAATGAACGCGCGATGGGCGGTAATATCGTCGATCTGCGCGGCATCGCGATGGAGCGACTTGAGGCGCGCCTGGATCGCCTCGAGGACACGCATCGTTCGGTGATCGCCGCAGCCTACGAGAACCTCGCGGGCACAAACCAAGTCCACCGTGCCATTTTGCGTATGCTGGATCCCATCGATTTCGAGGCATTCCTCAAGGACCTCGGCGGTGAAGTCGCTGAAATTTTGCGCGTTGATTGTATCCGTCTCGTTCTGGAATCCGTGCAAGTCGAAGATGAACCCGCAGTCAGCAAACTCTCCGATGTGCTTTGCGTCGCCGAACCCGGCTTCATCGCAACTTACCTTGGCGGCTACCCCGATCGTCCCTCGCGCAATGTGACTTTGCGCCAAATGTCCGAAGGAGATGAAGCGATTTACGCAGAAGCCGCGGGCTGGGTGCGCTCGGAGGCCTGCCTGACCCTTGATTTTGGCGCGGGCCGCCTGCCCGGCATGCTGGTTATGGGCGCGGAAGATCCTCATCAGTTCACACCGCAGCAAGGCACTGATCTTTTGGCCTTCTTCGGCGGTGTGTTCGAGCGCGCAATGCGCCGCTGGCTGTCTTGAGCCTGATCTCACCGCAAGCGCGCGATGCGCTTTCGCATTGGCTCGAGACGCAAAAATCCCTGAAGGGCGCGTCAGAAAACACGATCAAAGCCTACGCGAACGACACCGCTGATTTCATCGCATTCATGACCAGTTACACGGGCGAGTCCCAAGGGTTCGCGGCCCTCGCGCGCATCACAACCCGCGATATGCGCGCTTGGATGGCTGCGACGCGCGGAACGGAGGTTGGCGCAAGATCGCTCGCGCGCAAACTCTCGTCCGTGAAAAATTTCTATCGCTGGCTGGCCGAACGAGAGGGGTTCGAGCCAACAGCAGTGCTCACCATCCGAGCGCCCAAATTTCAAAAGAAACTCCCGCGTCCGCTGGCCGTGGACGCCGCCAAAGCGATGATTGAAACGGTTGAGTTGCAAACACCGCACGCATGGGTCGCCGCGCGCGATAGCGCTGTTCTCACCCTCTTGTATGGCTGCGGATTGCGTATTTCCGAAGCGCTTGGCCTCACTGGCGCGGATGTGCCCTTGCCAGATACCTTGCGCATCATCGGCAAAGGCGGCAAGGAACGCGTTGTTCCCGTGTTGCCAGCGGCGCGCGAGGCTGTTGAAATTTACATCAATACCTGCCCATTTCCGCTTGAGCACAATTTACCGCTGTTTCGCGGGATACGCGGCGGCGCGCTAAATCCGCGCGCCATTCAAGAGGTTATGGCAAAAGCGCGCATGCAGCTTGGCCTGCCCGCCACAGCGACGCCTCATGCCATGCGCCACAGCTTTGCAACGCATCTGCTCAGCGCCGGGGGCGATCTGCGTTCGATCCAGGAACTGCTTGGCCACGCCTCACTTTCAACGACGCAGGCCTACACCGCCGTCGACACCGCACGCCTCATGGAGGTCTATGAACGATCCCATCCAAAGGCCTGAGCCCCCGCTTCATCTTGCCCATTAAACTCTCGCGCTTCACGCGAAACAAATTCGTTGCAAACGAATTTCCAAATTTCTTCACAAAGAAATTTGCGCCTCCTCTAAAAATAGGCCATGACGCCCTTATGACACCACAAAACCGCGCCCTCGCCGTTCATCTGCTCACCGCCACAGGTGCGGTTTTCGCTATGCTCGCGATGCTCGCCGCGGTGCAATCCAAGTGGGACATGATGTTCCTCTGGCTCGTCGTCGCCTTCGCCGTGGACGGCATCGATGGCCCCCTTGCGCGCAAATATGACGTCAAGCAATACGCGCCGCAATTCGACGGCGTTCTGCTTGACCTGATCATCGACTATCTGACCTATGTTTTCATCCCAGCCTTCGCCCTCTTCGCCTCCGGGCTTTTGCCAGGCTGGACCGGCTGGTTTGCGATCATCGTAATCACCTTTGCATCGGCCATGTATTTTGCCGACAATCGCATGAAAACAAAAGATAATTCATTCTCCGGTTTTCCCGGTTGCTGGAACATGCTGATCCTTGTCCTATTCGCGATCGAGCCAAATTTCTGGATTTCCATCACCCTTGTTGCCGCTCTGTCTCTGGCAATGTTCCTCCCGCTAAAATTCATCCATCCCGTGCGCACAGAGAGATGGCGCAACGTCTCGTTGCCCATCGCGCTGGCTTGGACCTTTTTCGCAGGCTGGGCGGCCTGGGTTGATTTTCACCCGGAAAGCTGGGCGCATTGGGGTTTGGTCCTGACCTCGGTTTACTTGCTGTTTGCGGGCATCGCGCAGCAGGTCATTGCGCCCAAACGCTGAAACGTTGCAGGGGCTCTGCCCCGTCCGCCGAGACGGACTCCCCGAGGTATTTGAAGACCGGAGAAGCGGATTAAAGCCGCGTAAGGGCGACGCCCGTCACGATGAGAGCAGCGGCGAGCGCCTTGCTGCGATCCATCTTGTCCCCCATGATCAGCCATCCGATGAGCACCGCAAACAAGATCGAGGTTTCGCGCAGCGCGCTCACCAGTGCAATAGGCGCAACTGTCATGGCCCAAACCGCAATCGCGTAGGCTCCCTAGGAGGCCCCCGCCGCCATGCTGCCCATCATCCAATCCTTGCCTCTGGCGCGAAACACGCCGCGCCCACGCAAGGCCAGGCAGATCGGCGTGAAGAACACCGCATCTAGGATAAACAGCCAAGCCACATACATCACCGCATCGCCCGAGGCGCGCGCGCCAAGCCCGTCCACGATAGAATAGCCCGCGGTCATCAGCGCCGAACCGAGCGCCAGCGGCACCAAGCGGCGCGACTCGCCATTGGAAAACACGCCCCGCGCCATCATCAAGATACCCGCGCCAAGCACCAGCACCCCCGCCACTTCGCGCACACTTAACGCATCGCTCAGAACATATCCGCTGAGCGCGAGCACCAACATTGGCGCGGCACCGCGCGCAATAGGGTAGACGCGGCTCAGATCACCCTGCTCATATGCGAAAGCGAGAAACAGTTTGTAGCCGGAGTGGAACACCCCCGACGCCAAAAGCCACGGCCAGATCGCGCCGCTCGGAAAAGCGCTGAAAAGCGCGATGAAGCCGCCAAATCCCCCCTGCACCACAGTGAGGATCAGCATAGATGTCAGCTTGCTCGCCCCGCTCTTTATCATTGCATTCCAACTAGCATGCAGCAGCGCCGCCCCAAGGACGGCCAAGAAGACGAGCGCGCTCAATTAGCCATCAAGCGCATCGCTACAACGTCCACACACACCAACAGCGCTATGCGTGCCAACGTCCGGCAAGATTTTCCAGCAGCGCTGGCATTTCTCACCCTCAGCCTTGGCAAAGGACACCGCGACACCGCTCACATCCGGCAACGTGAACGCGCCCGCGGGGGCCGCATCGCCAGATACTGTGATCGCTGAGGTAATCGCAATATCGTCGAACGGCACGCTTTGCAGCGCCGCATGCAGGTCCGCATCTGCGATGTAGACCGTCGGTGCAGCTTCAAGCGATGCTCCGATCACCTTATCAGTGCGCTGCACTTCCAGCGCCGCGGTCACAACGCGGCGGGCAGCGCGGATCGCAGACCATTTGGCTGCCAATGCATCATCACGCCATGTTTTGGGTGTTTCGACGAAATCGGTCAAATGCACCGAGCTATCGTCGCCGCCAAAACGCTCTAGCCAGACCTCCTCCATCGTGAACACCAGCACGGGCGCGAGCCATGTTGTGAGGCGTGTGAACAGGATATCAAGCACCGTGCGCGCGGCGCGGCGGCGTTCGGTATCACCATCACAATAAAGCGCGTCTTTGCGCACGTCGAAATAGAAGGCAGAAAGCTCAACAGTCGCAAACGTGAAGACCGCAGAGAAAACCCCCTGAAAATCAAAGGCTTTGTAGCCTTCTTGCACTGTCTCATCCAATTCGGACAGACGGTGCAGCACCCAGCGTTCCAGCTCGGGCATATCCGCAGGGTCTATGCGGTCGTTCTCTTGGAAGTCGTTCAAAGAGCCCAGCATAAAGCGCATGGTGTTGCGCAAACGGCGGTAGCTATCGGCGACGCCTTTAAGGATTTCAGGGCCAATACGCTGATCGTTCGTGTAGTCGGTTTGCGCCACCCAAAGGCGCAGAATATCCGCACCATATTGTTTGATGATCGTCTCGGGCACGATGGTATTGCCGATGGACTTGGACATTTTGAGGCCCTTTTCGTCCAGCGTCATTCCGTGTGTAACCACGTTGCGATAAGGCGCGCGCCCGAGCGTTCCGCAAGCCTGCAAGAGCGAGGAATGGAACCAGCCGCGATGCTGGTCCGTGCCCTCCATATAGACATCCGCAATGCCGTCCTCTGTGCCATCTGCGCGGTCGCGCAGAACAAAGGAGTGCGTGGAGCCGGAATCAAACCAGACGTCCAGAACATCGAACACCTGATAGTAGTCGTCGGGGTTCACGATGCCATCAAGGAAGCGCTTCTTCGCGCCGTCCATATACCACGCATCCGCGCCCTCGGCCTCGAAGGCCTCGACAACGCGGGTGTTCACCGCATCGTTGCGCAGCAGGAAATCAGGGTCCGTCGGCAGCAAGCCTTTGCGGGTAAAACATGTGAGCGGAACGCCCCAAGCACGTTGGCGCGACAGCACCCAGTCGGGGCGCGCTTCGATCATTGAATAAAGACGGTTGCGTCCCGTTTGCGGTGTCCATTTCACTAGCTCGTCAATAGAGCGCAGCGCACGTTCGCGGATGGTCGTGCCGTAGGTGTCCTGATTATCACCCACCGCTTTATCCACTGCCGCGAACCATTGCGGCGTGTTGCGATAGATGATCGGCGCTTTGGAGCGCCAGGAATGCGGGTAGCTGTGCTTGATTTTTCCGCGCGCCAGCAGACCGCCGACCTCGACCAGTTTGTCGATCACGGCTGCGTTCGCGTTGCCCTCTTTGCCGTTTGGCTTGAGGATCGCTTTGCCGCCAAAGAACGGCAGATCATTGCGGAAACGGCCATCGTCCATGATGTTGTAGGTGATGACCTGCTCAAGCATGCCAAGGTCGCGGTAGAGTTCAAATTCTTCCATGCCGTGGCTTGGCGCGCAGTGAACGAAACCTGTGCCTTCGGTGTCGGTCACGAAGTCAGCCGCGCGGAAGTCGCGGATATCATCCCATTCGCCATTGCCGCCCTCTGCGCCATTCAAGGGGTGATTCAGAGAGATCCTTTCAAGCTGTTCGTTCGTCACGTCAGAGCGGCGCGTATACATGCCCTCTTCCAGACGCGCGCGGCTGAACACATCAGCAGCGAGGTTGTCGGCGAGCAGATATGTTTCGCCTACATCGAGCCAACACTCGTCCGGCGTCGATGTGACCTCATAAAGACCATAAGAAATGCCCGCGCCGTAAACGACCGCCTTGTTAGACGGGATCGTCCATGGCGTTGTCGTCCAGATCACCACTTTCGCAGCGTCCAGCGTAGCATCACCCGTGCCTGTCACTTGGAACTTCACCCAGATCGTAAAGCTGTCCTTGTCGTGATACTCGACCTCAGCCTCGGCCAGCGCGGTTTGCTCGACGGGCGACCACATGACGGGTTTCGATCCTTGATACAAAGTCCCGTTCATCAAGAACTTCTGGAACTCTGCCGCAATCACCGCTTCGGCGTGGAAATCCATTGTCAGGTAGGGATCAGGCCAGTTGCCCGTGATCCCCATGCGCTTGAATTCCTCGCGCTGGATATCGACCCAGCCCTCGGCAAATTTACGGCATTCCTGGCGAAAATCGACGATGTTCACTTCGTCCTTGTTCTTGCCCTTCTTACGGTATTGCTCTTCGATCTTCCACTCGATCGGCAGACCGTGGCAATCCCAACCTGGCACATAACGCGCGTCATAACCCATCATCTGATGGCTGCGCACGATCATATCCTTGATCGTTTTGTTTAGCGCATGGCCGATGTGCAGATGCCCGTTCGCATAGGGCGGTCCATCGTGCAGCGTAAAGGGCGCGCGGCCCTCCTTGGCACGAAGGCGATCATAAACCCCCATCTTTTCCCAGCGCGCCAGCCACTCGGGCTCGCGCTTGGGCAAGCCCGCCCGCATCGGGAAATCGGTTTTCGGCAGGTTCAGCGTGGATTTGTAATCAACAGCGGTTTCAGCGGTGTTTTCAGGCGTGTCAGCACACATATCGGGCGTCCTTTGGAACGTAATTCATCAAATGAGAGAGAGGCGGCGTGGCCGTGCCATACGCCTTATCCCGGCGGCTCAGTTCGTGAGCGCCGGGCCGGTAATTCGAATAAAGGTCGCGCATATCCGGTCCATCTTGAGCGCGCTTATAGGCCTGCCCTGCCACAAGGTCCAGTGCCGCAAGGGCACTGCCTGCCTATTAGCCTGCACATTCAGAACAAATTTTCGACACGGTCTTTGGCTAGGTGTATGCAGGTAACCAGTAGAAATGTGATTGAGTAATGAACTTTCGTGGCCCCGCATTGATTGTCGCAGGCTTGGCATGTGGCCTGTTTCCCGCCTTGAAGTACGTCCAAGAAGACAAGGCCGAAACCGCGGCGTTGGCCGCCCCCGCCCAAATCCAGAGCGAGACGGCGCAAAAGCAGAAATGCGAGGCTGAATCAGTCCGCATCGGCAAGGTCTGGGTCGGCTGTCATGCGCAAAATCTGCACAAGGACAAGACCCGCAAACTCGGCTTTCAGCGCACCACGCACAGATCGGGCGCGACCTTCATCAAAACAGTCAAGAACTAACCGGTTTTGCCGCGCACGCCGTCCTTGTCCCAGCGTGCAGACATTGCACGGCTTAGCCAGGCAAGCCCGGTCAGCGCAAGCCCGAGACCAAGAAAAAACGCCACGCGCACCAAACCGTTCAGCCCGCTCATATCCAGCAAGAACACCTTGGTAATCGTCACCGCAATCCCCGCCATGGCGAGTTTGCGCAGAGGATCGGAGCGGCGCGAAAAGGCAAAGAGCAAAAGAGCGACAGAGCCAAGCATCATGGCAATCGTGTAACTGTAAAGCTCGCCCTGGCTGACTGCGCTGCTGGCAATGTCGCTTCCTTGCCAAAAGCGGCGAATTTCCAGACCGATGTAGCTTAGGGTCAAAAGGGCAGATATCGCGGCAAATCCAGCGCGCAGATAGCGGTGAATGTGGCCAAGCTTCCAGACCAGCACCGCCAATATCGCGGCGGGCACCAGATAGCCGATTGCGATCGTATCGAGCAGCAGCGGCCCCTGCACATCGCGCGCGCCTCAGCGGGTCAGCGGCGACATGCCGATAAGCGCGACGATCAAAGCGCCGAAGCCGATCACCCCCATGACGAGCGCCAAAACGATGCGCACGGCCTTGAACCGCGCATCGACGCGCCAACGGTACAACTGCGCGCCCATGGCGGTCAGCACGATGGAACCTGCCAGCGAAATGCCCCAGAAACTGTCGAAATCACTGCGGATCGCGCGTTCGAGCAGGATCAATACGAATACCGCGCCAAGCGCATAGATCGCGCTTTCCAGCGCCAATTGCGCGCCTTGCCGCGTGATCGGGCGCAAGACCCACCATGCCAAGCCCATCTGGGCGAGCGGTACTGCGTAGGCCAGAATGACCTCGATCAGCGGCGTATATTGCCACGACGCCCAAGGCACGCCGGGATCGACTATAAAGCGCCAGCCAAGGACCGCGACGGCCAATTGGATGAACAGCCCCAGCCATGGCATGTCAAAGCGGCGATCAATCAGCGCCGCAAGGACGATCATCACGGCGATTGCTATATTCAGGGCAGCAGCACTCAGGATAAGCATCACCGCGAATGTGATAAGCGAGAGTGCGGACATCGCGAAAAGCGCCGCAGGGCGCATATCCTCGGGCCAGCGGCGCGCGGCGCGTTCGGCGAGCAGCGTCATCAAGGCGGCAGCGCCCATCGCGTGCCCCGCCCAGAAATAATAGCCGATGATCCGCACAGGCGTCCAGAATATCTCCAACGCGCCAAGTGCGGCAGGCAAGGCCATGGCACTCGCCCCGATCCAGATAAGCGATGCGCGCACGCCGTTTGAGGCGCGCCAGAACCCGAGCGCAGCGAAAAGCGCAAAGAGGCCGGCGAATGTACTCGCAGCAAGCGGTGTTGGCACATCCTCGTCCTGCACAGGGGATGGAATATCGGATAAGCCTCTGAAAATGTTGGCATTGTCGAGCGCCAGCAAGACCAACAGCAGCAGCAATACAAGCGGCGCGAGTGCGCTCAAATCTTCCAGCGCAGGCGCGCGCGACATCCAGATCAAGGCTAGAAGACCCAATACTACAACGCTGCCAATCCCTATCCAGCCCTCCACCACGCCAGAAACCTCCAGCGCCATAAATGCGCTCAGCACCATGGCTGCGATGAACGTACCGCCCGCGAGGCGGACCGGAAAGTCGGGCCAAGCCTGCCCGTCTTTACCACGCAGCTTCAATGCCATCTCGGCGAGCATCGCGCCGCTGTGATCTGGCCAAATTCGCCTTTGCGGAATGGCTGTCGCCGCAAGGGTCGCGATGATAGCAAAGCCCAGCGCATGCACTGCTACCGCACCGCTAATGAGCAACGCCCAGGTTGCGAGGAAACCGCCGATGAGCGCCAGAACCGATACCCAGCCCCAGCGCCGCACCGTGTCGATCACCAGCGCCATCACCACGATCAACGCAAAGTAATAAAAGAACAAATGCGGCGCATCGCTCGATCCGCCGACCACGAAGGGCGCGCCAAATGCGCCAATCACACCGACCGCCACAAGGAAAGGCCCGTAAAACCAGCCCAGCGCCACAGCCAGAACGGCCACCGCAACCAGCCCCCAAGCGCCAGATCAGAGGGCAGCATGCCGTAGAGGTGACGCGCCGACAGGACCGGAGCAAACAGCGTAACGATCCCCGCGCCGGAAAACGTCGAGGGTAACGCGCGCATGCTGCTGCCCTCGTCGCCATAGCGGCGGCGCACGAATTCACCGCCTGCAATCAAGGCCGCCCCAAGTCCGAGCGCGCCCATGATCCGTGCGAATGGTGTCAGCAAGCCTTGCTCGACGCCGTATTGCACCATGAAAACGCCCGCCAAGGCCAGCGACAGTGCAGCAATCCCAAGGAACCAGTTTTCCTTGATCCAGTTGATCGCGCCGCGCAGGGTATCTGCGCGAAACACAAAGGCTTTGGGCGTTTGAGAGGACAGCGGCTGCAGGGCGATTTCGATCTTCTCTGCGGTGTCGCCGTGCGCGGCGAGCGTTTCAGCATCTTCACGCTCTGCAATGTCATCGCGCTGTGCCATATGCGCTTTGACGTTAGCCCATGGGCTCTCAACACTCCCCTTCGCACTCAGCGCCGCTTCAAGCTGTTCGACCCGCGCCGCAAGTGCCCGCGTTCTACGCGACAGAACCAAAACACCAATCGGCGCAAGCAATACCGCAAGCCCGACAAGAACCGCAACAAGAACAAGAAAACCATCCACTAAAACTATCCTTTATCGCCGAACAATCCCGTCAGCGCGCCCCGCACAAGTGCGGTGACAGAAGGACGCTTCAGCGCGACAAAGGGCAAGGGGCGGCACACTTCCATCGCCGCCACGCCCACACGCGCGGTCAATGCACCGTTCACCACCCCCTCGCCAAAGCGGCGCGAAATCTTGCCAAGCACCCCGCCCCCCGCAATGGAGGACAGGAAGTCATCTCCGACGGCAACCGCGCCAGTGGCCACAAGATGCGTCATCACCGCCCGCGTGAGGCGCCAATTGCCCAGCACACCAGAGCGTCCACCGTAAATTTCTGCAATGCGCCGGATCATCCGTAAGTTCGAGGTCAGCGCAGTTGCAACATCCGCAAGCGCCAGCGGCACCAGCGCCGTGACCATCGCCACCTGCCGCGCCGCAGCCTCCACTTCGCGCATCGCGGCGCCATCGAGCGGCCCCAGCACATCGCGCTCCGCAATATCCAGCAGTGCATCGCCGTCGAGCACTTCAGCGCCTTTCTCGGCCAGGCTCTCGCGCCCCCAACGGGTATCCTCGCGCCCGCCGTAGAGCCGCGTTATTTGCCCGATCACCGCCCGCGCGTCCTCAAGTTCGCCACTGGCGCGTGCCGCCTCGCCTGCGCGGTGGATCACATCCATCCGCCCCAAGCGCGAAAAAGCGGCAAGTTCACGCAAGCCCATCACCAGAAGCACTAGAATGAAGGCGGCAATGAGCGCCGTTACCGCATACCCGAGCAGCGGCATGCGCGCGATCAAGCCCACGGCAAAATCCCAAGCCGCCAAGGAGATCACAAAGCCCGTCAATGATAGCAGCAAGCCCCAGAACCATTTCATCAACCTTGAGGGCCTGCGCGCCGCCAATCGCGCAGCGCTCTGCATCGCCTGCCCCCTCGGTGCCGGAATATCCAACTCCGGTACAGGCGCGGCCGCTTCGGGGCCTTGCTCGGGTGCGGGCGCATCATCGAGATCAATTAATACCGGACCTTTAGCCATCATCGTTTTCCTTCAGTGACCGCGTCCAGACATATGAAATATCCGGCAAGCCCTCTTCATTGCGCGTGCCGTCCGTGCGCTCCGCTTCGCTAAATCCGTGGCGCTGGTAAAACCGCTGCGCGCCCGCGTTCGCCTGAAACGTCCAAAGCTGCAATCGCTGCACCCGCGCTTTGGCATGGCCTATGAGCGCGCTGCCGATCCCCGCGTTCTGGCGCTTTCCGATCACGTAAAGCGAATGCACCTCTGCGCCGTCCAGCGCCAAAAATCCGGCGACGTCGCCGCCACTCTCGCAGACTGTCACCCAGCCGCGATCAATCAAATCACCCATATGCGCCACATCCTGCGCCGCGCTATGCAGCTTGGGCTTCCACGCATTCGCCGCCACCGCCTCGGAAATCATCGCTCCGAGCTTGCCCGCATCCGTGCTGCGCGCAGCCCTTAAAACCAGTGTCATAGCTTGTCCCCGATCAAGAACTGTGCCGCTTTATCAAGTCTTATATGCGGCGGACCGAACCCTGGTTTTAACGTCAAGGGCGCAGGCGCAAAGCGCATGATCTCGTAATCCTGATCGAGCCATGCCTCCGCCCCCTCGCGTGCGGGGCCAAGCAGATGCGAGGGGTCTTTCGGCAATAAACCGGGATAAAAGGCCGCCTGTTTGCCGCTATCCAAGAGCGTGCCGCGCACACAGTCAAGCGGCGCGCCTTCGTGTTCAAGCGTTTCTTCCGTCGTCGCCCTTAGCGCGGCAAGCGACATTGACGCGGTCTTCGCCCCGGCAAACTTCGCGGTGTCGCGCGCCTCCCGCGTCAGCGCTTCCATGATGGCGGTAAGTTCTGGGTGCTGCGCGTGATGCAAATGATCCGCCTTACTGGCGGCGAACAATATCCGCTCGACCCGCTTACCCAGCAGCATCCTGCTCAGGAACGCATTGGTGCCGGGGCGAAAAGCGCTCAGGATATCCACCATCGCGCCGCGCAAATCCTCGACCGCGCGCGGCCCGCTGTTGATCGCGCCAAGCGCATCCACCAGCACCACTTGGCGATCGATCCTTGCGAAATGATCACGGAAAAACGGTTTTACCACGCGCGATTTGTAAGCCTCGTAACGCCGCTCCATTTCACGGCCCAAAGAGCGCCGCGGCGCGGCTTTTGTACCTGCCATCGGCGCAAAAGTAATCGCGGGCGAGCCTGCCAGATCACCGGGCAACAAGAACCGCCCCGGCGTGCAGTCATAAAAACCGGCACTCCGCGCGGCGTGCAAATATTCGGTAAAGCGCGCTGCCAAGGCCTGCGCCTGCGGCTCGTCGAGCTTGGCGCTCGCATCCGTTTCCCCGAGCAATGCGCGATACCCCTGCGCTTGCTCGCGCTGCGCGATGCGCTGCAAAACCTCGCCCGACCACTCCTCGTAACTCTTGTCGAGCAGCGCGAGATCAAGCAGCCATTCGCCGGGGTAATCCACAATATCCAGATGCACCGTGCGCGGCCCTTGCAAGCCGCCAAGCAATCCATTCGGCTGAACTTTCAGCGAAACGCGCAATTCGGAAATCGCCCGTGTGCTTTCTGGCCAATGTGGCTCCCGCGCTGTCAGCGCCCCCAGATGCGCCTCATAATCAAAACGCGGCACGGTATCGTCGGGTTGGGGCTGCAAATAGGCCGCTGTGATGCGCCCTTCGGCGGCGGCCAAAAGCTGCGGCATGCGTCCGCGATCAAGCAGGTTAGCGACCAGCGACGTGATGAACACCGTCTTGCCCGAACGCGCGAGGCCGGTTACGCCAAGGCGGATCACAGGTTCAAAGAGCGTCTCGCTCACCGTGTCGCGTGCGCCCTCGATGGTGCGCACGATCCCCTCTGCGATGCTTGATATGACCACGTCCCGCTGCCCCGACCTAATTATACTTACCTATTCAAAGGATAGGGGCGCACCGAGCACGATACCAGAGGGGAAAAGCATTGCCGCTTGCCCCCTTGATCGCTAAGAGCGTCGCCATGCCCAGATATGCCCTCCAAGTAGAATACCACGGCGCGCCCTTCGTCGGCTGGCAACGCCAGCGCGCACAGACCTCCGTACAAGGCCAGATCGAGACGGCTTTGGCCAAGCTCGAACCAGGCCCCCATACGATAGCCGCTGCGGGGCGAACCGATGCCGGTGTGCACGCATGGGGACAAGTGGCGCATTGCGACCTTGTAAAAGACTGGGAGCCAAGCCGCCTCGCGGGTGCGCTGAATTTCCATCTCAAGCCTGATCCCATCGCGATCGTCGCCTGCGCGCAAGTTGAAGGCGACTGGCACGCACGCTTTTCTGCGCTGGAGCGCGCTTACGAATTTCGCCTGCTGATGCGCCGCCCCCCCGCGACCCATGATGCGGGCCTTGTGTGGCAAATCTCGCATCAACTCGACGTTGCCGCCATGCAGGAAGGCGCGCGTCACCTTGTCGGACATCACGACTTCACCACCTTCCGTTCCACGCTCTGTCAGTCACAAAGCCCGGTAAAGACCCTCGATGAACTGAGCATCAAACAAATCGCCGGCCCCTCTGGCCCCGAAGTGCGCTTTTCCCTGCGTGCACGCTCGTTCCTTCATAATCAAGTGCGCAGCTTTTTAGGATCGCTCGTGCAGGTCGGCTCAGGCGTGTGGCAACCCGATGACGTGAAATCCGCGCTCGAGGCGCGCACCCGCTCCGCCTGCGGTCCCGTCAGCCCACCCCATGGCCTCTACCTTGCCGCCGTCACCTATCCCACCGATATCTTCAGCGCCTGACCTCCCTTTACACTGGCCGCCTTTATCTTCTCTGGTCCTGAAATACCTCGGGGGAGTCTTGGGAAAGCCTTGGCTTTGCCAAGACGGGGGCAGCGCCCCCTCTTTAATCGTTATCCGTCAAACCCGCGCCAGCCCCCGCCAATCGAGAGGCCTCGCTTTCAGGCACGAAGGTGCGTTCTGCATAGCTTTGCAACTGCGCCCAGAGGCTCTTATCCACCTCGAACGGCCCGACGGCTGCATTCTCGGCCTGCATCACTGTTAGCAATTCCTGCGAAAAACTTGCCTCCAAAGTGGCCTCTACTGCCGCATTTCGCAAATCGCACCACGCCGTGATCGCAAGAACAGGATGCCCACCCAACACGACACCGCCCTCTAAACGCGGCAGATCGCACTCAAGGCCCAGCAAATCCGGCACGATTCCCAGCGCGCCCAAACCCGCTAAAGCAGGCGCAACACGCGCCAAATCCTCTGCGCAGCCCAGCGGCATACCAGCCCCGCGCGCCGCTTTCAGAACCATCCCCGAAATCTCGTTGGCCGAGCGCATGGCTACCCCTCGAAGGTGGGCAACCACCAATCATCTGCCGCCTGCAATTCGTCAAAAAGCGGCGCACCCTGACACATGGTAATCCGCGTCCAGCGATCCGACTTAGGATCGAATTTGGCCGCCCCGAAGAACGAGAGCTTGCAGCGCAGCATATCTATCGGCAAGCACTGCGCGCCGATCAGATTGTCGCGAATTTCGCTGTAAGGCGCTTTGGCAAGGTTTTGTACGCGCCGCGCGGCAAAGCGCAAATCGGGGCGGCGCATCAAAAGCTCCGCCGTGATCCCGTCCTGCCCATCCAGCGCACGCGAAAGCCGCTGGACCTGCCGTGCGATATCAAGCGGGCTTTCCAGATCGGCCCCCTCTTCGATATGGCGCAGGCCCAAACGCGGTTCCTGTTTGGCCTCCGAGACATACCAGAATTGCGCGCTCTCGCTCTTGCTCTTGAAATCCAAACCAACCGCCCAATCCCAATCGCGCGCAATCAATGCGCGCAGATCAGCCAGCGGCATGCCAGGTTCGATCTCAGCCTCGTAGGGATTGGCCATGCACTCGGTCAGCCCGTCGATCAAGTCCCCGAACGGTTCCAGCAAAAGCGCGATCAGCAATTCTTGCGTGTCCTCGAACCAGCCCTCCGAGCCTTGCAAAACGCGTGCGAGCGGATCTGCCTGCGGCAAACACTCGCCAAGCAATGCCTGAACTCTCGCCCAATCGTGCCGGATTTGCAAAATCCGCGCTTCCGCACCCGCATCCGGGACGCTCCATTCGCTTAGGTGAAGCGAGGCGCGCTGGGCAAGCGCAAGGATCGTTTGTTGTTGATCCGCGCTTAAAGCGGGCAGCGCCGCCACCCGCGCGAGCGCGGTTTCGCGCACTTGCATCCAACTATCGAGTAGGCGTGGATGGCTAACCAAGAAGGGTGCCATGCCAAGGCCCGTTGAATTGCCGATCCCCAAATGCCGCTTTAATCTTGGATCGAGCGGGGCGCCGCCCACATGCTCGGCAAGGTCGTGGGTGAAGCCGCGAATGAGCCAGACCGTGAGCATTTCCGCCGCAAAAGGCCCCCCAAGGCAGGGGCGTGCGGCGATATGGGCGCGGTCCGCAATGCCGAATTTACCGTTGCCATAAACGGCGGTGGTGCGCATCAGGTAGCCCACGTCACGCACCATGGCTTCATCAGGCTGATCGCCTCTCTTCAGCGCATCCGTGACGTGCTGGAACAGGCGAACGGATTTATTGGCCCGGCTGAGCACGAGATCACGTGCGGTGTAGCGCGACGCCTCTTGTTTGGGCGCAGTGGCCACGATGCGCGCAATTTCGCTCGCGTCCGGGATGCCATCATAGAGGACATAAGCGGTGTCCCACGCGGTCGCGATCACGCGATCCGTGCGCATCTCCGGCGGAAGATCCGTGGAAATTGCGACGAGCGAATAGTCATACCCCCCGAGCGAGATCGTATAGACCGCATGGCCAAATCCGTCCGCATCCATTTCCCAAACAGCTCGCTGCACCTGCACATTCTGGGCCGATAGATCGCGCATCAGCGTGCGCAAGAACGACAGCCGCGTCGGGAACATCGCGCCCATGCGGCGCAGGCGCATCACCGTGCTTGGCGGGCGCAGGGCCATTTGGGGCGTAATTTCGAGCTCAGGCGCGCTCATGCCGCCGGCCCGAAAGACGCGTCGTAGAAATTCAACCAATTGCCGCCCATGATCCCCTCCATTTCCGCCGTGCTAAAGCCCACGTCCAGCAGGCCTTGCGAGATATTTGCAAAGTCGCGATTGTCGTTGAACCAGCTTGGCATCGGCGGGAAGCCTGCGTCGCTGGCGCTGCCCTCGCCATAATCGATCACCTTGCTCCAACGCCCGACGCGCATCCACTCCACGATGCTGTCGGGTTGATCTTGGCAAAGATCGGTCCCGATCCCGAGAGCTTCTGCGCCATAGCGCGTGGCCGCCTCCGCCACCATTTCACAGAAGTCATTCAAAGTGCAATTAGAGCCACCCTTGAGATGATGCGGATAGACAGAAAAGCCGAGCATACCGCCCCTGCCCGTCAGCGCCTTGAGCACCTCGTCAGATTTGTTGCGCAGCGCAGGATGCCACCAATGCGGGTTTGCATGGGTTATGGCGATGGGGCGGGAGGAGTGATCGATCGCCTCCAGCGTCGAGCGGTCCGCAGAATGGGACATATCCACGACCATGCCGACGCGGTTCATTTCGCGCACGACCTGCTTGCCCATGCGCGTGAGGCCCGTGTCCTCATCCTCGTAACAGCCTGTGGCAAGCAAGGATTGGTTGTTATAGGTCAGTTGCATGAAGCGGATGCCAAGCTGGTGGCAGATTTCCACGAGGCCGATGTCGTCCTCTATGGGGCTGGGGTTTTGAAAGCCGAAGAAGATCGCGGTACGCCCCGTTTCTTGGGCAAGGCGCACGTCAGCCGCGCTGGTGCCTTTAAAGATCAGCTCCGGGAAGCGCTCGAACCAGCGGTTGAAGACTTCGAGGTTAAGCACCATTTCACGAAAACTCTCGTGATAGGCGATGGTGACATGGACCGCGTCGACGCCGCCCGCGCGCATCTGGCGGAAGATGGTTTCGGACCAGTTGGCGTATTGCAGGTTGTCGATCAGGGGTGTTTTCATGGGCGTCACGCTGGCCTGAAAGCGCTACGCGGGCAAGGTAAAAAATTCTTGTCCGAAGAATTTTCCTTCCGATTTTTCTCGAAAAATCGCTACTCCGAAGTACACAAACGCGCTCGGATGTATTTCGAAGCCGAGCGGTAGTGCGAGGCCCCAGCCGCTTCTGCGAAGCGCCCGGTGCTCCATTTGCTGCCTGTGCCTTTCATTGGAGCGCCGTAAAGCGCCAAATCGGAGGTGTCATCCAAAAAGTCACCCAGCGCAGCATGCGCTCTGCGCAACACGCCCCAAGCTGCATCCCACCCCATATCCATTTGGCGCACGCGAAGCACGGCATTGTAGTCCGCAAGCTGGTTCCATTTGTACCCTATGGCGGGAATATGCACGTGGCGGCCCGCTTGCCCGTCCGCGTGCCAGCCAAGGAACAAGTCGATCCAATGGGCACGGTGCGCGAGCACATCCTTGATCGAGATGTCGTCTTCTTTAAGCAACGCAAATTCGGGCGGGAGTTGAGCCAAGAGCGCTTGTAACTTGGCGAATTCCTTTATGGTCACAGCGATCAAATCGGCTTTGTTGTTCGCTGAGGGCATGTTTGGCTCCTTTGCAAACAGGTTGGTGCGAAGCCGGCACTCCAATATTGAGCGCAATCAAATTTTCGCAGAAAATTTGGACTAGCCCCGTTTTTCTGCAAAAAACGACTTTAAGAGCGCAGATGCCTCATCTGCCCCGATCCCGTCATAGACCTCCGGCGCATGATGGCTTTGAGCGCGCTCGAACACACGCGCGCCAACAGTTACTCCGCCCGATTTCGGATCGGCCGCCCCAAAATAGAGCCGTGCAATACGGGCATGGGCAATCGCGCCTGCACACATGGCGCAGGGCTCTAGCGTCACATATAGATCGCAGCCGCTCAGGCGATCCTGCCCCAAAGCCGCGCAAGCCGCGCGGATCGCGACGATTTCGGCATGCGCAGAAGGATCGCACCCGCTGCGCGTCGCATTGCGCCCGCGCCCGATGATTTCACCGCCGCGCACCACAACCGCGCCCACAGGCACTTCGCCCGCCTCGCCGGCAAGGCGCGCCTGCTCCAGCGCATCCTTCATAAAAGAGGTGAAACTCATCCCGTTTGCCCTATGATCGCGCTTTCGCTGCGCACCGCTTTAGCCTAAAGCAAGCCCATGGATACAGAAACACCCAAAGGCGAGCGTATCGCAAAAGTCCTGGCCCGCGCGGGCGTCGCCTCGCGCCGTGAGGCAGAGCGCATGATCGAAGCCGGGCGCATTGCCGTTAACGGCAAGGTCATCGACAGCCCCGCGCTGAACGTGGACGTGCGCGCGCGCATCACCGTTGACGGCAAGCCGATGACCCCGCCAGAGCCACCGCGTCTGTGGATGTATCACAAGCCGCCGGGCCTTGTAACGACCGACAGTGACGAGAAGGGTCGCAAGACGATCTACCAAGATTTGCCCGAAGATATGCCCCGCGTGATGAGCGTTGGACGACTTGATCTCAACTCCGAGGGCCTCATTCTTTTGACAAACGATGGCGGCCTCAAGCGCAAACTCGAGCTCCCCGCGACAGGCTGGCTACGTAAATACCGCGTGCGCATCAACGGCCGCCCCACCGAGGAAACATTCGAGCCACTGCGCCGCGGTCTCAACCTGCAGGGCGAAATATTCCAGCCGATGATGGTGAGCATTGATCGCCAGCAAGGCGCGAATGCGTGGCTGACGATCGGTATCCGCGAGGGCAAGAACCGCGAAATCCGCCGCGCTATGGAAGCGATCCAGCTGAATGTGAACCGTTTGATTCGCGTCAGCTATGGTCCTTTCCAACTTGGAAATCTCAAGGTGAGTGGCGTCGAAGAACTGCGCCGCAAGGTACTGCGCGACCAGCTTGGTATGACGGACGAGGATTTAGAAGCCCCCGGCGCACCAGCCAAACCAGCACGTCCCGTGCGAGGTAAAACAAGCGTTGTGCGCGGCAAGCGCCCGCCTTTGAACAAAGGCCCTTTGCGCGGCAAGGACGCCTTTGCCGATAGCGATCCGCTGGCACGCGCCAAGCCTGCCGGAAAACCGGGTGGAAAACCGACAGGCAAGCCGTCTGGCAAACCAAGCGGTAGCAAAGCCTTCGGTAAACCGATGGACCGCAAAGGCGGCAAAGCGGGGGCAAAGCCCGGCTTCAAGTCAGGCCCCAACACAGGATCTAAATCTGGTCCAAAACGCTAGCGCGCGTTCAAACGCTCTGAATTCCCCCTATCTCCCTGCCCGAGCGCTCCGCTATTGGGCGGGAAAAACAAGGCATCATGCCACTTTCCACGGGGGATAGACCTATGGCCGACCTGCTCACTATCGAGAACCTGATCAACCTTGTCATGCTGTGCTTTTTGCAAGCGGTGCTGGGCTTTGACAACCTGCTTTATATTTCCATCGAAAGCCAACGCGCGCCGGTGGCACAGCAAAAGGCGGTGCGCTATTGGGGCATCATAATCGCGGTCGCGCTGCGGGTGGTTCTGCTGTTCGTGATGATCCGGTTGATCGACGCCATGGCCGAACCATTCTTCGTGCTCGCATGGGAGGGGATCATCACGGGCGGTGTGAATTTCGCCACTCTCGTATTCATTATCGGCGGCATCTTCATCATGTATACGGCCGTGAAAGAGATTGGCCATATGCTCACAATTGAGCACCTTGGCACCGACGTCGAGGGCAAGGGCGGCAAATCGGCGGCCAGGGTCGTGGCGATGATCGTCACCATGAACCTCATTTTCTCGTTCGATTCCGTGCTCTCGGCGCTTGCGATCACCGATGTCTTCCCGATCCTCGCCTTTGCGATTATCCTGTCGGGCATCGCCATGCTGGTGCTTGCCGACGGGGTCACGCGCTTTTTGGAGAAGAACCGCATGTACGAAGTGCTAGGCCTGTTCATCTTGCTGATTGTCGGCGTTGTCCTTTTAGGCGAAGCGGGCCAAGCGGCGGCGCATGCGATGCACGACGACAGCCTCGCGCTGCGCGTGTTCGGTTATGAGGTCATTCCGATGTCCAAGAGCACGTTCTACTTTTCGGTCATCGTTCTGGTCGCGGTCGAGGTAATCCAATCGGGCTACACGCGCAAATTGAACGCACAGCGCCGCACCGCCGCGCGCCATTGAAGCGGAATTTCGCAAATCGGGGAACGCGCGCGCGTTTTTCCCCCGATCGCACTGGTTTTTCTGCGCGCGCAAGCACATAGTTATACGACAACGCTGCAACGGGGGGCACGCATGAGCGGAACAGGTCTTCAGAAATTTGCCTATATCGCGCTGATTGTGCTGCTCTTCGGGGTTTCCTCGGGCTGGCTTGGGGGGCTTTAGAGCATGGCACAGAAATTTGGTGGCAAATTCAGCCCCGACGGCGGCGGTGATGGCAAGGACAGCGGCGCGCAGCGCGCGGCGCGTAACAGCTTCGAGGGCACAAACCCTGATGCGGCTGGCGCGCGCTCGAACGGATTGTTCGCACCTGCGATCGTTTTGGTGGCTACCACGTTTTCAGATGGTGCGATCCCGCTGGCCGTTGGCCTGATTGGCGCGGGGGCGCTGACGCTCTCGGCTTGGCTTTTGCGCTCGGGCCTGCGCGCCGAAGCGGAATATAATGCGCGCAAGATTGCCCGTCGCCCTGCCCTGCCGCGCAAGATGATGGCGTCGGTTCTCACGGGCATCGGCTGCGCGCTGGCCGTGATCGCGCATCTTAACAGCTTTGATATCCTCTCGCCGCTGATCTTCGGCCTTGCAGGCCTTGGCCTGCATATGGCCGCTTTCGGGCTTGATCCGATGAAAAACAAGGGTATGGAGGGGATCGACACCTTCCAACAAGACCGCGTCAGCCGCGTCGTGGACGAGGCAGAAAGCCACCTTGCCGCCATGTCCGATGCAATCCTGCGCGCCGGTGATCGCGGCATGGAAAAGCGCGTGGAGCAGTTTCAGCGCACCGCGCGCGAGCTATTCCGCACCGTCGAAGAAGACCCGCGCGATCTGACCGCTGCGCGCAAATACATGGGCGTTTACTTGCGCGGTGCCAAGGATGCGAGCGTGAAATTCGCCGACATCTACGCGCGCACGGGTGACGTGAAGGCGCGCGCGGATTACGCTGCCCTGCTCGATGATCTGGAGCAAAATTTCTCTGCTAGAACCCGCAAAATGCTACTGGATGACCGCAGTGATTTGAATGTTGAAATCGAAGTGCTGCGCGAACGCTTGCAGCGCGAGGGCGTCCGCCCGTCTTAATGAGTCTGTTTTAAACTGGAGTACCTGAATATGGCCGCTACTACCCAAGCCAAAGCACAAGAAGCCCTCTCGCTCGTAGAAGAGGTCAACGCTGTCATTCTCGCAGAGCCCGCGGATGCAAACGCGATTGTTCCACTTGCCGACGCCAACAAAAAGGTGAGTAAAGAAATCACCAAGCGCATGAACGAAATCGACATGGGTAACACCAACTCCATTGTTTCATTCGGCTCTGGCGCTCAGGCGGAATTGCAGGTCATCTCGCAAGCGATGCTGACGGATGTGCGCAATAAAGACGTTGGCCCTGCTGGCGATTCCCTGCGCAACATCGTCACCACCATTCGCGGCTTTTCCGTCTCCGAGCTGGACGTGCGCCGCAAACGCAGCTGGTGGGAAAAGCTCATCGGGCGCGCTGCGCCCTTCGCCAAGTTCACCGCCAAATTCGAAACCGTACAAGGCCAGATCGACAAGGTAACGGAGGATCTATTGGGCCATGAGCACACATTGCTCAAGGACATCAAATCGCTCGATATCCTCTATGACAAGACGCTGGCGTTCTACGACGAACTCGCACTTTATATCGCGGCGGGTACCGAGAAAATCCGCCTGCTCGATACCATCGACATCCCCGCCAAGGACGCTGAAGTTCAAGCTGCACCCGAGAACGATCAGGTGATGAAAGCCCAAGAATTACGCGATCTGCGGGCGGCGCGCGACGATCTGGAGCGCCGTGTGCATGACCTTAAACTCACGCGCCAGGTAACGATGCAATCGCTGCCCTCGATCCGCCTTGTACAGGAAAACGACAAATCGCTGGTCACCAAGATCAACTCGACCTTGGTTAACACCGTCCCCCTTTGGGAAACACAACTGGCGCAGGCCGTCACCATCCAGCGCTCTGCCGAGGCCGCCAAAGCCGTGCGCGCTGCCAATGATCTCACCAATGAACTCTTGACCTCGAACGCGGCAAACCTGCGCGAGAGCAACAAGATGATCCGCACTGAAATGGAGCGCGGCGTGTTCGATATCGAAGCGGTCAAGCAGGCCAATGCAGACCTGATCGGCACAATCGAGGAAAGCCTGCAAATCGCGGATGAGGGCAAGGCCAAACGCGCCGCTGCCGAGGCTGACCTCAAGAAGATGGAAAGCGACCTGCGCGACACGCTCGCAAGCGCCAAGGCCAAGGCGACGGGTACAGGCGACACCATCGGCACCGCTGCGAACTAACGTGCGAGCACAACGGCGCATATCCCCCCTCGCGGCATTGCTGGGCGCTCTCGCGCTAGCAGGCTGCGTGGGTGCGCCGCCCTCAACCGGGCCTGCGATGTCGCCGCGCCCGCACACCAAACCAGCGCTGCCCTCCGCGCCGCTTAAAGCACAATCAGAGGCAAGTCTGGCGCTCTCAACCTACTATCGCCGTGTTCAGGCCGATCTCTTGGTGCAAGGGCTTTTGCGCACCGATGGCGGCGGACCGGACACGCCCTACACCGACACGATGCTGGCGCGCAATTTTGAACAAATCGCCTTTTTCGATGAATATTCCGGCGGTGGCCTTGGCGCTGGTAATGGTCAGGCGGGTCGGCTAAAACGCTGGGAAGGCCCCGTTCGCTTTAGCGTCGAATTCGGCGCTCAGCTGAGCGAAGTGCAGCAACAACGCTACCGCGCCAACGTCGCCAGCTATGCCGCGCGCCTGTCGCGCGCCACGAACCATCCCATCGGTTTCACCGAGTCCAGTGGCAACTTCCATGTGCTGTTCATGGGCGAGGATGATCGTGATCTGGTGCAGGCCCGCGTGCGCGCCCTTGTTCCGCGCATCGACCCTGCAGCGCTGCGCATTTTCGGCAATCTGCCGCGATCCATCCATTGCCTTGTCGTTGCCTTTTCCGGTGGCCAAGGCGCTTATGGCTACACGCAGGCGGTCGCACTGATCCGCACGGAGCATCCCGATCTGATGATGCGTTCGTGTATTCACGAAGAATTGGCACAGGGCCTTGGCCTTGCCAACGACAGCCCCGCCGCACGCCCCTCTATTTTCAATGACGACGATGAATTCGCACTGCTCACCACGCATGATGCGCATCTGCTCGGCATGCTCTATGACAAGCGTTTGCAAACCGGCATGAGCCTCGACGCTGCCCGCCCCCTCCTCCGCCAGATCGCAGCGGAGCGCACGGGGGCAGGCCTATGAAACATATCTGCACAATCTCTGTGATGAAGGACTAAGCCCATGGGTATATTCGATTTTCTGACGGGCGAGTTTATCGACGTCATTCACTGGACCGACAACACGCGCGACACGATGGTCTGGCGCTTCGAGCGCGAGGGCCATGAAATCAAATACGGTGCCAAGCTCACTGTGCGCGAGGGCCAAGCGGCTGTGTTCATTCATGAGGGTCAACTCGCGGATGTGTTCACCCCCGGTCTCTACATGCTCGAGACCAACAACATGCCGATCCTGACAACGTTGAACCATTGGGATCACGGCTTCAAATCTCCGTTCAAATCCGAGGTCTATTTCGTCAACACCACGCGCTTCAACGATCTCAAATGGGGCACCAAAAACCCGATAATCGCGCGCGATCCCGAATTTGGCCCCGTGCGTTTGCGCGCGTTCGGCACGTATAGCGTCAAGGTCTCCGACCCCGCGCGGTTCCTGACGGAAATCGTCGGCACAGACGGCGAATTCACCATGGACGAAATCAGCTTCCAGATCCGCAACATCATCGTTCAGGAATTCTCGCGCACGATCGCACGCGCGGGCATTCCCGTGCTCGACATGGCGGCCAACACCCGCGAACTTGGCAAGTTGGTCGGCAAGGAAATCGAGGCGCAACTGGCTGAATATGGCCTCTCCTTGCCCGAACTCTACATCGAAAATATCTCCCTCCCCCCCGCAGTTGAGGCGGTGATGGACAAACGTACCTCCATGGGCGTGGTGGGCAACCTCAATGAATACATGCAGTTCCAAGCCGCCGAGGCACTCGGGCGCGATGGCAGCGGAGCAGCCGCAATCCAGGCCGGCATGGGTGCGGGCCTTGGCATGCAGATCGCTTCCGGCATGGCGCAGCAGGCAGGCCCTTGGGGCGCAAAGCCCGCGCAAACACCGATGACCCCACCGCCGCCACCCGTCGAACACGTCTGGCACATCACCGAGAACGGCCAAACCACAGGCCCCTTCTCCAAGGCCAAGATGGGCCGCATGGCCTCCGAGGGTGGCCTCGCCCGCGACAGCCTCGTTTGGACCGCGGGCCAGGATGGCTGGATCCGCGCCGAAGAAGTCCGCGAACTCGCGCAACTCTTCACGATCATGCCACCGCCCCCGCCTCCTGCAGGCTAACCGCGCCGCTTCATCTTGCCCTTAAACTCCCGCCGGAGGCTCCCGCACGTGGTGCACGCACAAACCCGCGATATCCAAGAGCATCGCTTCCCCTGCGATCAATGCGGCGCGGACCTTCGCTTTGATCCCGCCGCAAGCAAGCTGATCTGTAATCATTGCGGCAACGGCGCACTCATCGAGGGCTTGGGCCGCAGCGCGCAGCCCATTCGCGAGCTCGATTTCGACGCCGCGCTTAACGCGCAGCTTCCAGAAGCGGAGATCGAGGTAACCCGCGTTCTGTCCTGCCCCAATTGCGCGGCGCAGGTGGAGCTTGGCGGTGCGGATCACGCTGCCGAGTGTCCGTTCTGCGCAACGCCCGTCGTTACCGGAACCGGCACACACCGCCATATCAAACCCAAGGCAGTCCTGCCCTTTGCACTGGACGAGCGCACAGCGCGCGGCGCGATGACCGACTGGCTTGGCCGGCTTTGGTTCGCGCCGACTGGCTTGCAGGACTACGCGCGCAAGGGGCGCAAGATGCAGGGCATCTACGTGCCCTACTGGACCTTTGATGCGGACACCAAATCGCGCTACACTGGCGAGCGCGGCACGATTTATTACGAGACCCAGACCGTCATGCGCGATGGCAAAGCGCATAAAGTGCAAGTACCGAAGACGCGCTGGCGTGCCGCTTCTGGCCGCGTTACGCGCTTCTTTGATGACGTACTGGTGCTCGCCTCCAAATCCCTGCCCAAGCGCTTTACCGATGCGCTGGAGCCTTGGGACCTTGCCGCGCTCGAACCCTACAGCCCCGCGTTTCTTGCCGGGTTTCGCGCCGAGGGTTACACGGTCGAGCTGCAAAGTGGTTTCGCCGAAGCGCGCAACCATATGGACCGCGTGATCGAGCGGGACGTCAAATTCGATATCGGCGGCGATCGCCAGCGCGTGCACAGCATCGGAACGGACATCTGCGATGTCACCTTCAAGCATATCCTGCTGCCCGTCTGGCTCGCTGCTTATAAATATCGCGGCAAGACCTACCGCTTCGTCGTTAACGGCTCCACTGGCCGCGTGCAGGGCGAGCGGCCATATTCGATATGGAAGATCACCTTTGCGGTGCTGCTTGGCTTGATCATAGCTGGTGCCATCGGCTACGGCGCGGCCCTGTCGCAATGAGCGAGATAGACACCCTTGAGACCTTACTAAAGCGCCGCCATTCTTGCCGCGCGTTTTTGGACACCCCCGTTGAGCGCGCGGTAATTGAGCGGATCACTCGCACTGCAGGCCGCGTACCGTCGTGGTGCAACGCCCAGCCTTGGAACGTTACGGTGACGGATACCGCCGAAACAGAGCGCTTCCGACTGGCCTTGGGCGAGCATATCAAGATCGCCGCGCCGCAGCCGGACCTGCCATTTCCCACCAGCTATTCCGGCGCGCATCAAGCGCGTCGCCGTGAATGCGGATTTCAGCTCTATGATGCCGTGGGCATCGAAAAGGGCGACCGCGACGCCGCTGGCGCGCAAATGATGCAGAACTTCACCTTCTTCGGCGCGCCTCACGTGGCATTGATCACCTCCAGCGCCGAACTTGGCCCCTACGGCGCAATGGATTGCGGTGGCTTCGTCAGCACCTTTTGCCTCGCGGCGGACGCGCTCGGCGTCGCGACGGTTCCGCAAGCGGCCATCGCGTCCTATGCACCTTTCGTGCGCAGTCATTTCGGCATTGGCGAAGATCGCCTGCTGCTCTGCGCGATTTCGCTTGGGCTTGAGGACAAGGCTCACCCCGCCAACAGCTTTCGCACAGCGCGCGCGCAGCTTGGTGAATTTTTTGAGTGGAAGGATGCGCCATGAAAGCAGTCGTGCAACGGGTCAGCCGCGCTTCGGTCAGCGTCGAGGGTGCAGTGATCGCAGAAATCACGCATGGCGTGTTGATCCTGATCTGCGCCATGCAAGGCGATAGCGAAGCGCAGGGCGATCAACTCGCCGCCAAGATTTCCAAGCTACGCATCTTCAAAGACGAAGCGGGCAAGATGAACCTCTCGCTCAAGGACATTGGTGGCGAGGCCTTGGTGGTAAGCCAGTTCACCCTTGCCGGTGATACCTCGCGCGGCAATCGGCCCGGGTTTTCCAGCGCAGCGCCGCCCGGCGACGGCCAGCGGCTTTACGAGCATTTTGCAGCTGCGCTGACGGGTTTGGGCGTACCTGTTCATACAGGTCAATTCGGCGCGGATATGGCAGTCGATCTGCTGAACGACGGTCCGGTGACAATTCTTTACGATTTATGATCACGGGGCGAAAATTCTTAGGAAGAATTTTGCACGGAATTTTCTAGCGAGCGGAAAAGCAGCGTCAGCTTTTCTTCACAAAATCCGCCGTGACCACGATGCTCGGACCTTCGGCCCGCTCTTCTATGTGTTCTGCATTATCGTGAATCATAGAAAAACTGCGCGCTGCCGCTCAGCGTTCGCGCAGCGCGTCTTTGGATTTGTAGAGCGGCTTAAGCAGATATTGCAGCACCGTCTTTTGACCTGTGTGCAATTCCACGCTCGCCTGCATGCCGGGACGAATTTGCACATCGGCCTGTCGATCCGTCAGGCTGCTCATATCCACTTTAAGCGACACTTTGTAATGGGGATCACCATCCGCCGCGCGCGCGCGTTCGTCCTTGAACGTATCGGCGGAAATGAAGTCCACCCGCGCCTTGAGCGTACCGTAGATCGTGTAATCATAGGCGCTGAGTTTGATCGTCGCCTCTTGGCCACGGCGGATATTGGCGATGTTTTCGGGCTTCACGCGCGCTTCGACAAAGAGTTCTTCATCCAGCGGAATGATTTGCAAAATCTCTTCACCGGGGCGCACCACGCCGCCTATGGTGGTGACGGAGAGGTTGTTGACCACGCCGCGCATCGGGCTGACGAGGATCGTGCGGCGCAGCTGGTCCGTGCTCGCCTTCATGTTCTGTTTCAGCGTCGCAAGTTCCTTGAGAACGTCAGAATATTCCTGCGCGCGCTCAAGCTCGGTCTGTGTGACGACTTGGTCAAATTTGATCTGCGCATCGGCATAGGCCTTGCGCGCGCGCGTCACTTCGATCAGCGATACGATTTCACGCTTGAGCATGTTTTCCATAAGCCCAAGCTCTTTTCCAGCTTGATCCAGCACCCGCTGCGCGCCGTCGCGGCGCGAGACGAAATCGGACTGGCGCGCACGCAAAAGCGCTTTTTCAGAAGCGACCATGCCCGGGGCCTGCATCGCCAGATTAGAGGGAATGTTGAAATCGAACTGCCCTGCGAGTTCCGCCTCAAGGCGCAAACGACGCACTTCAAAACCGGTGATCTGCTCGGCAAGGTCATCCACGGAAGACTGGAACTGCGTGCCGTGCAGCCGTGCGAGAACGTCGTCCTTCATCACCTCATCGCCTTCCTTGACCAGTAATTCAGCAAGGATACCGCCCTCAAGGTTCTGGATGATCTGCGGACGCGAGGACGAGATGAAAGAGCCATCAGCGCGCACGATTTCATCAATCCATGCGAATGCTGCCCAGACGATAAATAGCCAGACCGAACCGGCGCACAGCCAGATCATCAAGCTAGGGCCGCGCATCCGCTCGCCCATCTGGGCGTTCAAACTCGTCATATTTGCAGCGCTCATACCCTAGCCCCCGTTCGTGCCATTGGCGCGTTCGCCGTCATTTTTACTGTTGAGATGCGCAAGCACCTGATCGCGTGGACCATCCACGGCCATGCGGCCATTTTGCAATATCAATGTGCGTTCGGTCAGCTTCAGGATCGGCACGCGGTGCGTCGCGATCACCGCCGTGCGCCCTTGCAGCCATGTCTCAAGGCGGCTGACGAGGGTGTTCTCCAGCGTCTGATCCAGCGCAGCCGTGGGTTCGTCCAGCAGGCAGATCGCGGGATCTTGCAGCCACAGACGCGCCCAGCCGATAGATTGGCGTTGCCCGATCGACAGGCCCGCGCCGCCATCATGGATTTGCAGATCAAGGCCTTTGGGATGGGTTTTGATAAACTGGCCAAGCCCTGCAAAATCAAGTGCTTGCATCAGGCGCTCGTCATCACGTTCGAGCATGTTTAGATTTAGATTATCACGCAGCTTGCCAGAAAACAGGCGCACGTCTTGGCCAAGATAACCAATGAGGCGGCGCAGATCACGCGGCTCGATCTGGTTCATATCCGTGCCATCAATTAACACACGGCCAGAGGTGGGCGCATAGAGACCGGAGAGAATTTTCAGCAAAGTGGACTTGCCCGAGCCATTGGTGCCAAGCACAGCAACTGATTGGCCCGCATTCAGTGCAACGCCAGAGATATCAAGCGTCGGCGCGCCTTCTTCGTCATAGCGGAACATCACATCGCGCAGCTCAAAACGCCCCTCAAGGCGCTCGCGGCGCATATAGGTTCGGCCCTCTTCGGCGTCTTGCGGCGCATCGGCGATACCGTCCAAGCCGTCGAGCGCTGATTTGACGTTGCCCCAGCGCGCCATGGTGCCCGCAAGCTGCGTCAGCGGAGCAAGCGTGCGCGAGGTCAGGATACCCGTCGCGATGATCGAGCCAACCGTGAACTGGCCTGCGAACACAAGGTAGGCACCGGCGACAACCGCGCTTACATAGGTCGCCTGCTGCACGCCTTGCGACCAGAAGGTCAGATTGGATGACAAGCGGCGTTGCTCGGAAGATTTCATCGCCGAAACCGTGGTCAGTTCAGCCCACATGCGGCGCACGCGATCTTCGGCGCGCTGCGTTTTGACCGTGTCCAGCTCGAACAGCGCTTCTTGCAAAAGCCGCGACGCCTTGGCCGAAGCGCCCTGCGTTTCCTCGGTGAGGCGCATCATTTTCTTCTGCATGAAGTAGCTGGGCAGCACCATCAGGATGCCGCCGATGACCAGCACCCAGACCACATTGCCCGCGATGGAGGCCACAAGGAACAGGAACACGAAGATAAACGGGATATCCGTAAGCGTGCCCACGGTGGAGGCAGTGAAAAACTCGCGCACAGAGCCAAATTCACGCATCGCCGAAAACAACTGGCTGGGCGAGCGCCCTTTAAGATCGGAGCGCATGCCAAGCACACGGTCCATCAAGGTTGCCTGCACCTCAAGTTCGATCTGGCGCCCCGCGCCATCCAGAAGACGCGCGCGCGCGATCTTGAGGAACGCTTCCATCATCAGCGCAAGGCCCGCGCCTGCGGCAAGAACCCACAGCGTCGCGGTGGATTGATGCGGGATCACGCGATCATAGACCTGCAAAGAAAACAGCGCGACCGCGACTGCAAGAACGTTGGCGACGAACGAGCCAAGAATGACCTCGCTGAAGTGGCGCGAAAACTTGGGGAAATGGCTCCAGAACCAATGCTCATTCAGCTTGGCCGCCTTATGCGCATCGCTGATCTGCTCCAGCGGCGCTTCGGCTTTGATGATCGTGCCAGAAAAATACGGGCTGAATTCAGCATAGGGCACTTGTGCGCGGCTATCGGGGCATGTGGGATCGAACAGGATCAGATCGCCGCGCGACTGGCTGAGCACGAGAATATACTGCCCGTTGGTCATCTGCGCGATTGCAGGCCAAAGATCAGGCGTCATTTCACTGACCCGACCCGTTTGCGCGCTCAGCCCGACGGCGCGCAACGCGTTGGCATAACCATCCGCTTCAAGCGCATCGCCGCTGCCAGTGCTTGCCGCAACCGTTTCGAGAAGATCGGAGGCGACGGCCTGCGTGCCCAACAAAGACGCATAGAGCTTGATCAGATCGGCCCGCGTCTTGGTCTTTTCACTATATCGTGGTGCATCGTTTTTTTGGGCGCTGTCCGCGGTTCCGGAGAGCACGCCAAGAACCGCCTTGCCGCCCTGTATGATCGTTGGGATGCGCGAGGCTCTGGTCAAATCTCTGCTCCGCTCGCCAAAAGGCCCATTTCATTGGCGATCTCCAGTTTGATGCGCGCGCCCTTGGAGCGCAGATCAGCCGCGCTTTGCTGTTGGCGCGCATATGTCTCGTAGACGCCAACCACGTCCATCACCTGCCGCCTGCCGGCTTTATACTGTGCTTGAAACAGATCGAGGCTCTTCTTGGATTGATCTGTAAGGTTTTGCGCTTCGCCCGATTGTCGCTGCACACCGCGCAGTTGCGATTCAAGGGCGCGCAGACGGCGATTGCTGTCCTCGCGGGCCTGCGCCACAAGGCGCTCTGCCCCTTCCTTGGTGGCTTCGATCGCTTTGAGCGAGGCACCCGTACCAAGGTTCAAAAGGCTGTCGGTCGTCACGTTCAGACCAAGCGAATTGCCCGATGTTCCCGTCGAACCGGAGGCCTTCAAGCCCGGCAGATGTCCGGCGCGCTCCATCGTCGCTTCGGCAATGGCGCGCTCTTTTTCCGCTTCGGCCAAAAGGATCGGCAGCGGCTTGGTGCCAAGCCCGTTCACCTTGAAATCAGGCAGGCCGCGCACGTCCTCGAGGGGACGGATGGACATGGCGTTCAATTCGGCCATGGCCGTATTGCGCGCCTCTTGATTGGAGGCCATTTCGCTACGGATTTCCGCCAGCTTCTGACGCAGCACGACAAGATCGGAGCGATCGGACACACCGCCGCGCACACGTTCGGACATGATGTACTCAAAATGGCTCATGTCGTTGAACGCCTTGGTGCTCAGATCAGCCTTTTCCGAGGCCTTTTGCGCACGCAGATAAAGATCAAGCGCGGTGAACACACGCTGGTTCGTGTCCATCGACAGATTTACCGCCGCGACCTCGACATCGGCCTTGGCAAAGGCGCGTTCGGCTTTTTTACGGCCATTGTCGAACAAGACTTGCTCCACAATCAGATTGGCGACCAGATCCCCGAGGGAGGACAGCGATATCGACGGTCCGATCGAGGGCAGCCAGTTTTTCGAAGCAGCAACCGCGCGCAGGCGGGCGGCACGCAATTGCGCCTCTGCCGCGCGGGAGTTCGCGGCCAGAACGCTGTCGGCAACACGGTCATAGGCACTGCCGCTTGGCAGCAAAGAGCGGCGCGATTGCAGCCCCGAAATAATCTGGCTCTCGGCGCTTTCACGCACCCGCGCTTCGTAGTCTTTCTGCGCCTGACGCTCTTCTTTGCTCAGATCAGTTGCCTGTGCCTTCGGCTTGAAGAGCGCTGCAAACTTTGTGCCGCCTGCATTCTGCGCGACAGACTCGTCTGAAGCATTTGCTCCGGATGTGCTTTTCTTGGCAAAGAGACCCTTGAACGGATTGGCAGCCACATCGCCGCTCTGCGTGCTTGTCGGCTCCGCATCACCGGCTTTGTTGAACATCCCCTTGAACGGGTTGCTCGCAACGTCGCGCCCGTCTTTGCTAGAAGGCGCTGTGGTTTGGGTGGCATCCTTGCTACCGAAAAGCGAAAAACCCTGCCCCTCCGCTTTAGGCTGGGCAAGGTTGGTCTCATCGCTGTTGAAGCGCGAAACGAACGGAATGTCTTCGCTGATTGAACTAACACAGCCAGAAAGACCCATCGCGAGCCCGGCCACTAATAGTCCCGTTTGTACCTTACTGCCCATCTTGCCCCAAACCTCACCTGAAACCGTTTCACCTATTATGATAAAGAGCGCCGTGCCCGTTAGCCGGCGCTCTTTGATCGTCACACTTAGATTGTGTTGACGTTGGTGATTTCGTCTTCAATGTAGATCGTCGTATCGCCCAGAGAATAGACGTTGTAGTCGATGTCGCCCTCAGAATGGATGTCCTGCCCAAGCGTTGCGCCGCTGATATTAACGGTATCATCCGAACCACCACGTACGCTCAACACATCGCTGTTGCCGGAAAGCGCTTTGATATCCGCTTCCGTCAAGGTCAACTGGGTGTTGTCCATCACACCAAGCTCAATGGTTTCGATATTATAATCGCCAAGGTTGGGGTTGGAGACATTGCGCGCAGGAGACCCGTCGTTAAGAACGATATAGGTACCCGAATTGTTGCCCGCCGCATCGGTTTCGGTCACGATCAGGCTTTGACCGTCAGAGAGGTGGTCGCGCAGCGTATACTCGGTTTCCGTCGGATCGAAAGCATCAGGTTGTGCAATAAAGCCGGTCCCGTCCACCAGATCCACGACACTTCCGTCAGCGTTGACCTGCGTCAGCCCGACCGCCTCATCGGAGGTGTCCATTTCAAACTTGCTGTAGCGCTGCGTACCAGAGCCATCGATGCTTGCCGAATAACCGGTGATTTCAGAACCGATCGGCACGCTTGTATCGATGTCGATGCTACGTGAAATATCATGCACGTTGCCCACGGAATCCGTGCCGGTCACCGTGTAGGTCAACGAGCCTTCGAAATTGGCTGGGATACCGTCTTCAGGGATATTAACGCTCCACATGCCAGTAACCGGGTTGACCGTCGCAGGATAATCAACACCGTTAAAGCGCACCGAAACGCTAGGCGTTCCGGCAACATCGGTCCAGTTGGTTTCCATCGTGCCCGTCAAAGTGACGCCGCCTTCGGCATCATCGAGGCCGATGTAGGAATCGGTCCCAAGCGCCGGACGATTGGACACAGTCAGATTGGTGACTTCCGTATCGACGCGTACATCCATGTTGGCGCGTGCGATATTGCCAGCGGCATCCGTCGCGACAGCTGTCGCTTCATAGGTATGCGTGCCTGTCTCGTAGGTGCCAGGCTCGAAGGCAACTGTCCACTCACCGGTTCGGGCGTTGACGGTCGCTGTGCGCGTATGGCCGTTCATGGTAACTTCTACCGACGTCGTACCCGGCTCGGACGTGCCCGTCAGAACCAGATTTGCAGCGCCGTTGCCGGTTTCCAGCCTGTTTGCTACATGATCGTTGCCGCCCGAAACCGAACTGGCCAAAGTCACGTCCGCCAGCGTGTCCACGTGGATCACGTCCGTAAAAGGCACCGAGGGATTATCGAAGCCGTCCCAAGCCGTGATCGTGATCGGCACATCATACCCGTTCACACCGCTAAGGCCGCCCATCTCCGCTTGCGTGAACTGCACGTTCCAGGATCCATCCTGCGCAACTGTCGTTTCGCGGAATGTTCCGTTGTTCAACTCGACACGGATTTTAGCCCCTGCTTCGCCGGTCCCGCCCACATCCACTCTGCCATCGCTGGTCATGTCAGTATGGTTTACAACATAGCTGGCTGCGACAGTGCCCGACGTCGCCGCCACATTTGGCGCAATCGTGTCAATGACCATGGATTCGGTCTGGGTAAAGCTGTTGCCAAAGCTGTCGGTCGTTTTGATCACAACATCCGCAGTGCGATCACCGCCAAGAATTTCGGTGTTGGAAAAATCGACCGACCAGCTGCCGTCATTTAACACGACAGTCGAATGTGTCGTGCCGTCAATCGTGACATCAATGCTTGAACCTGCCTCGCCCGTGCCGGACACTTTGATGGTACCCGTGCCGTGCGACGCGGCATTGACGAAATCACCCGTCGAAAGCGTACCCTCCGTTGGGTCCACCACTGGCGGGGTCGTGTCGATGACAACAGTTTGACCCGTCAGCGACGTTGTGGTGCCGCCAGTTTCCACGACCGTCACCTGAGAGGTATAGGTTCCGTCAGCGGGGAAATTCGCGCCATCAAATGTGCCGCTCCATGTGCCATCGCCGCCCGTGATCACCGTCATGGTTTCACCAGCCACCTCGATCGTCACGCTAGAGCCTGCTTCGGCAGTCCCAGATACCGTGATCGTCTTGTCGGCTTCGACCAGACCATCGCCGCCATAGGCGTCGGTGCGGCCGGTTCCGTCGATTGTCGGCGGAGTGCGCGCTGGCACGTCCGGCGTATCAGGTGTCGGGGGTGTGACTGTCGGAGGGGTCGGATCAGAGGGGCCATCAACGGGCGGATCTTCCGGATTGTCTGTCGCAGTCGAGCCACCAGAGGCCAGTGCTGCAGCGCCGACGGCACCCGCCGCAACCGCACCTGCGCCGACACCGCCGCCGCCGAGCAAACCTGCGCCGCCCAAAAGGCCAGCCCCGAGCATGGATACGTCTTGATCGCCATCAATGCCGTTGGCCGCAATAAGGTTGGGATCATCCACAAAGATCAGATCATCATCAGGGCTCCACTTGCCCCACTCTGCCGTGGTTCCGTACTGCGCGAAAAGCGCGCCGTCAGCTCCCTCGATAAAGCTCACCTCGTTCAGCGTGCCGCCCGAGCTGATGAACAAGCGATTGGGATTTTCTCCTGCACCGACGAAATAACCGTCAAGCACGATGACGCGCCCATCGGCGAGTACGATCTCAAGAGAATTGCCCTGCCTGCTGTAGGCCTGCATATCACCGGGCTGCAAATTCAAAGAGAACTCTACGCCCGATCCCATGTTAACAACTGTTTCGGCGGCATCCGCTGCTACGGTTCCACGCTCAACAGTACCCATACCCCTACGGGCAACGAAATCTATCGCCTTCATGACCTTTACCGCTCTACCTCGGGCCGCCTCTTCTGGGCGTGCCTTTTTTCGTTATAAAGAGACGATAACAATCTTTAGATACATTTAATAGTATAAAAGTTTAGCGATTCGCTCCAACGATCTAGAGAGCAGTGATTTGTTTCGGCCTTCATGTAAGCGAAGACAATAGAATTCAGCGAAATCTAGCCCCCAGTTACCCAGCAACTACTACATTTTGTTGCGTGGCGAAATTACATCAAAATATCTGTTTCAATGCCAGAAAGCGCTTGGCGCAAGACTTTCAAAGGGAAACGGCCTGACCGCTTTGCGCCGATTGCTGCGCCGCGAGGCCAAGGCGCACAGCCCAGACGCCATCGTCAATACTGACCTCCACGCCTTTTCCCGCCCGCACCGCAGCGACAAAGCGCTGGTGCTGATAGAAGGTCGATCCGTTGTGATCGCCCACGGCTAGCAGCGCCGCATCCACAGGGATCACATGTTCCACAGGCCCCATCGGCGATCGCGGGCTTTCTACCAGCCGCGCAACGGGCGGCGCGCCCAGATGCGCAGGCCAGAAGCGCCCCGGCCCCGGCACGAACGCCTCGATTTTGCCCGCAGGCCCAACGGCGCTGATTTCTTCCTGATAGTGCGAGCCCTCGGCAAACATGCACAGTTCAAGCATCGCGCGGGCACCATTGGCAAAATCAACGATCACATAGCCGCTGTCCCAAATATCGGGCACCGCTCCGTCATAGCTTTCATTCAGGTGGTTAACCGCCTGACCCGCGCTTGCCATCACACGCACCGGATCACTGCCAAGCGCAAGACGCATGAGATCGAAGAAATGGCAGCACTTTTCCACCAGCGTGCCGCCCGTGTTGCGATTGAAGCGGTTCCAATCACCGACCTTCTCCAGAAACGGAAAGCGATGTTCGCGAATGGTCAGCATCTTGACGCCGCCCGTCGCCACGTCCAATCGCTCGAGCAATGCTGCGATGGGCGGCATGTAGCGGTATTCCATCGCCACCCAGATCGGTGCTTGGTGGCCGGCTTTCAACGCCTGCATGCGCGCGCCGCCGCTGGGATCTGTAAACAGCGGCTTTTCGACAAGGATCGCCACATCAGGGCGCGCGGCGCTAATCGCCTCCAGTTGCGCAGCATGGCAATGGTTGGGCGACACGATCAGGATCGCATCGAGATCGGGATAGGCGATCAACTCCGCCTCGCTCGCCACCATCACAGCCCGTGGCGCAAGCGCCCGAGAGGCCGCGCGCATCCCTGCGTCCGGTTCGTAAATCGCCGCGACGGCGGCATCACCCAAAAGCGCTATGTTGCGAATATGCTCGCCGCCCATCATGCCGCAGCCGAGAATTCCGTAGTTGAACGTCGCCATAGCGCGCCCCTTTCGTTATTTTATCCGCGCCACATAACGCGCTTTTTCCGTATCAATCCAGTTGCGCGACACCTCTGCGCGCGCGCCATCCTGCGCCCAGCTAATCCGCTCCGCATAGGCGAGCGGCGTGCCGAGCTTTGGCGCAAATTCTATCGGCGACCAGTCGGGGCACGCCGCCACGCTAACGCGATCTTCGGCCCGCGTGATCCAAAGTCCCAACGCCTCACGGTAAAAAAGATAGAGCGAATCTGGCAGATCCTCTTCGCTTAGGTTTGGCGCATACGAGGCATCAAGCCAGATTTCTTCGAGCACGCAAGGCACACCCGAGAGCGCACGAAGGCGGCGAATCCGGTAGCCCTCATCGCTTGCGCCGAACTCTGGCAGATCGACGGGCTTGGGTTGCTTGGAGACCGAGAGGAGCCGCGCTGTCGGCAGGCCGCCGCCGCCAAGTAATTCAACCCTGAAGAAGGCGTAAACGCTCTCCACATCGCTCTGCGTCTGGACATAATTCCCTGAGCCCTGAATGCGCTTTAATAGAGCCTTTTCCTCCAACATTACCAAGGCTTTGCGAAGCGTTGTTACTGTAGTGAATAAACTATCAGCCAACTCGCGTTCAGGCGGTAATCGTTCGCCGTCCAGGTAGCGCCCGGCGGCAATGTCGCGAATCAAAAGCTCAGCGATCTGCACATACAATGGTAAGCTATTCTGCGCGGCCATGCGGCATACCTCAAATAATTGATACACCATTGATTTACATTTTGCAGGGTGCTACGCAAGATGAAATAACACATCTGAAAGGCAGCTTATGACGGTCGTCCCGATCACGTCCCCCGATCTTAAGGCAGCCGAAGTGTCATGGTTTTCTGCGCTCTGCTCTGACGATTATCAGTTCCTCGGCGTGCCTGATGGCGATCTGCGCTCTAGCTGGGATCACTGCTCGGCCATCGTGAAAGAAGCCGAGGCGCAGGGCTTTCGCAACATCCTCTGCCCCTCCTCCTATCAAGTGGGTCAGGACACGCTTAGTTTTGTAGCGGGATGCGCGCCGATCACCGACAAGATCAACATGCTCGCCGCCGTGCGCTGCGGTGAAATGCAGCCGATCATGCTAGCGCGCACCATCGCGACGCTGGATCACATGCTGCAAGGGCGTTTGACCGTCAACATCATCTCGTCCGACTTCCCCGGTGAGAAAGCGGATAGCGCATTTCGCTATCAGCGCTCGCGCGAAGTTGTCGAAATACTCAAGCAGGCTTGGACTCAAGACGAGATCAACCACAAGGGCGAGGTCTACACTTTCGAGGGCGTGCCAACCGACCCGGCGCGCCCCTACCAGACGGGTGGTCCGCTACTCTATTTCGGCGGCTACTCCCCCTCTGCGCTAGAGCTTTGCGGCGAGCATTGCGACGTCTACCTCATGTGGCCAGAGGTGAAAGAGCAGCTTGCTGATCGCATGAAAGCCGTTCACCAAGTCGCTGAAAAATATAACAGAACCCTAGATTACGGCCTGCGCGTGCACATGATCGTGCGCGATACCGAGGCAGAGGCACGGGAGTACGCTGAATACATTACCTCCAAGCTGGATGACGACCAAGGGAAAGCCATTCGCGAGCGTGCGCTTGATAGCGGTTCACTGGGGGTTTCACACCAAGCCGCAAACCGCGACCTCGCCGATATGGAGGGCTTCATCGAGCCGCATCTATGGACCGGCGTCGGGCGTGCGCGCTCTGGCTGCGGCGCAGCTTTGGTGGGCAGCGCTGATCAAGTGATGAGCGAGATTGAGGCCTATCAAAAGATGGGTATCCGTGCTTTCATCTTTTCAGGCTATCCACATCTGGATGAGTGCAAACACTTCGGAAAACTGGTGCTGCCGCACCTCAAAACCTGCTCGCTGCCCCGTGAATATGGACGGGTCCCGGCGAGCACACCCATGACACCGCTTGGCGCAGGGGAGCGACGCTAAATTGGAACGTATTAACCTAACTTCAGACCTGAATCTCAGCCGTTTGGTCTATGGCATGTGGCGCATCGGCGATGATGCCGACACCTCTGTCAGCCATGTGCAGGCCAAGATCGAATCTTGCCTGTCGCAGGGCATCACGACAATGGATCAGGCCGATATCTACGGCGGATATGAGGCCGAAGAGATCATGGGCAAGGCCATGCGCGGCACAGGTTTGCGCGATCAGATAGAGATCGTGACAAAGTGCGATATCGTTGCGCCTGCGGGCCGCTACGCCGAAGCGCGCGTTAAGTATTACGACACCTCGCGCGCGCATATCATCGCGTCGGTCGAACATTCTTTGCGTTTGATGGAAACCGACCGCATCGACGTCCTGTTGATCCACCGCCCCGACCCCTTCATGGACGCTGCCGAAACTGGCGCGGCGCTGGATGAGGTCGTCGCCTCAGGCAAGGTGCGCGCAGTCGGCGTGTCGAACTTCAAACTGCACGACTGGACGCTGTTGCAATCAAACATGAGCACACCGCTGGTAACCAACCAGATCGAGCTTTCCCTACTTGCGAACAGCGGCTTCACCAACGGTGACGTCGCTTACCTGCAAGAGCGCAAGATCGCGCCAATGGCCTGGTCCCCACTTGCAGGAGGCAGTCTTTTTTCGCAAGAAAACAGTGCACTATTGGACGCTTTAAAGGTAATCGGCGCAGCGCAGGGCGTCGATGAAACTGCCGTTGCCGTCGCCTGGCTGCTGGCGCATCCCGCAAAGATCATGCCGGTCATGGGCACCAATTCGCTCGCGCGCATCGCCAAAATCAGTGATGCCGCCAAAGTCGAGATGGATCGTCAAACCTGGTTCGAACTTTACACTACAGCGTTAGGAAATGAAGTACCATGAGCCGCGAAATGCCGCCCCTGCCCATGCCCGATAGCTTCACGCCGGGCGCTGACACCGCGCGCGCGTTCCGCAATGCGCTGGGTCGTTTTGCAACGGGCGTAACTGTCATCACGTGCGACAGCGCGCAAGGCCCTTTGGGGATCACCGCTAATAGTTTCGCCTCGGTCTCGCTCGATCCGCCTTTGGTGCTCTGGTCGCCCGCCAAGGCGAGCAAACGCTTTGATGCCTTCACCAAAGCCAAGCATTTCGCGATCCACATCATGTCAGACGCGCAAAGCGATATTTGCAGCGGCTTTACCAAAGATGGCAGCGCCTTTTCTGGCTACGACTGGCATGCTTGCGACAAAGGCGTACCGCTGATTTCCCATTGCCTGTCACGCTTTGAGTGCACATTGGACGCGGTGCATGACGCAGGCGATCACGCAATCGTTCTGGGGCGCGTCACGCGGGTCAGCACACAATCAGGAAAACCGTTAATGTTCTATTCTGGAAAGTTTGGGGGCTTTCTGGAAGCCTAAAACACCTATTTTCGCATTATATTCATAATAAATGAAATGCGTAAATCTCTGGGAGGAGAGACACATGGGAGCACTACGCGGGCTACTGGCCCCGTTTCAGATCTTCAACGATCTGATCCTGCCGATCGGGCGCGGCATCGCCGTCGCCTGCATCGCGCTCATGGTGCTTTGCATCCTGATTCAGGTGTTTTTTCGCTATGTTCTGAACAATGCACTGCCTTGGCCAGACGAGGCCGCGCGCTTTTTGATGCTTTGGATGACGGGCCTTATCGCGCCCTCCGCCTACCGCGTTGGTGGCTTTGTCGCGATCGACATGTTCGAGCGCGCGCTGCCCCGCACCATCGCCGCAGGCGTGTCGCTCTTCCTGCTTTCGGTCTCGTTGCTGGTACTCGTCACTGCCGTGCGCCTAGGCTACAACCACTCAAGCGGTCTTGCGTGGCGCTTTACCTCTGCCACCCTCTGGGTGCCACTTGATTGGGTGGGCGGCACCAGCTTCAAACTCAAACTCGCGTGGATGTATGCCTCGCTTTTCGTCGGGTTCGTGCTGCTGACCATCGTGAATATCGAATTGATCTTGCGTAGCCTTATCACGCTCGCAGGCGGGGGCGCGCAGCTCAAGCCGCTCTCCGATGTTGACTTAGCAGGGGCTGAATAATGCTGATCTGGTTTCTCCCTGTCTTTTTGATCCTGCTGATGATTGGCCTTCCGGTCTTCTTTGGCCTGCTGGCGGCCCCCGGTATTTTGCTCGCGCTTAATGGCCAGGAGCGCGACATCGCCCTGCTCTATCGCAACGTTTATAATGGCATGGACAGCTTTCCGCTGATGGCGATCCCGTTCTTCATGCTTGCGGGCGAGTTGATGAACCGCGGCGGTATCACCGAGCGCCTCGTTGAATTTTCCCAAGCGCTGATGGGGCATCTGCGCGGCGGCCTCGCACAGGTAAACATCCTGTCGTCCATGCTTTTTGCTGGCCTGTCAGGCTCTGCGGTCGCGGACACTTCCGCACTTGGTTCCATGCTGGTGCCTGCGATGGCGAAAGAGGGCTACACGCGCAGATATGCAGCTGCAATCACTGCCGCCTCCTCCGTGATAGGGCCGATCATTCCACCCTCCGGCATCATGATCATCTATGCCTATGTCATGGGCGAAAGCGTCGCGGCGCTGTTCCTTGCAGGCATCGTTCCAGGTATTCTGGTCGGCGTCGGCCTGATGGTCATGGTGCGCGTGACCGCAGATAAATACGATCTGCCTGCTGCCAAACGCGTTGTGCTAAAAGGCACCACAATGGGCGCGGTGGAATGGTGGGTATCTTTCATTCTGGTACGCCTCAACATCGGCCTCGTGATCTGGTCTTTCGTTCCGCTTGGCGAGGATGCCAGCAGTACTGCCAATTGGCTGAGCCTTGGCGGTGCCCTTCTCGCGGCGCACGGGCTTTTCCTTGGCATCCGTCAACTCGTGAGCCACGATTTCCGCATGGTCTGCAAACGCGCGATGGTACCGCTGCAAACGCCGATCCTGATCCTTGGCGGTATCCTGATCGGCATCTTCACCCCGACCGAGGCCGCCGCGATCGCCGTGTTCTACGCCACGCTCGTCGGGTTTTTCATCCTGCGCACGCTGCGCATGAAGGACATGCCACTGATCTTGATGAAAGCGGCAAGCACATCGGCAGTTGTCCTTCTGCTCGTCGGCGCGGCTATGGCGTTCAAAACCGTGGTCAGCCTGAGCCATGCGCCAGAGCAGCTTGCCGCGATAATCCTTGGGCTGTCGGACAATCCGCTGGTCCTTTTGCTGCTGATCAACCTCTTGTTGTTCATCGTTGGCATGTTCCTTGACGCTGGCCCTGCGATCATCATCCTTGGCCCCATCCTTGGCCCTATCTTCGTGGACCTTGGCGTACACCCTGTGCATTTCGCGATCATCATGAGCGTTAACCTCACTGTCGGCCTTGCCACGCCGCCCATGGGCCTTGTGCTCTTCGTGGCCAGTTCGGTCAGCGGCGAGCGCGTTGAGGCCATCGCGCGCGCTATCATGCCATTCCTTTTGGTCGAAATTTTCGTGATCTTCCTGATTACTTATATTCCGGCCATTTCGATGACCATTCCCCGCTTAACGGGGTTTGTTAACTAACCAAAAACCAACTGGGAGACCAAAAATGATAAAAAATCTAACAAAAACCTTGCTGGCAGCAAGCCTGATCGCGGCGAGTTCCATCGCAGCGCAGGCTGCGGATTACACGATCCGCGCGACCGCCAACTCCAATGAAAATGATGAGGACTATGACGGTCTTGTCGTGTTCAAAAACTATGTGGAAGCCGCCTCCAACGGCGCGATCGAAGTCGAGCTGTTCATCGGAACGCAGCTTTGCTCTAAAGGCGCCGAGTGTTTGCAAGGCGTCGCCGATGGCTCCATTGATGTTTACATCTCCACTTCCGGCGGCGCGGCGGGCCTATTCCCCTATGTGCAAGTTCTTGACCTGCCCTATCTGATGGCGGACGACCGCGTTGCAGAAGCCGTGCTTCAGGGCGATTTTACCCGTACGATGCGCGCAATGGCGCTTGAGTCCTCCGGCGACAAAATCCGCTTGATGACAGTGGGCAACACCGGCGGATGGCGCAACTTCGCGAACACACAGCGCCGCGTGGCCAATCCGTCCGACATGGAAGGCCTGAAAATCCGCACAGTCGTTGCTGATCTTCCACAAGAATTGGTGCGCGCACTAGGTGCCTCCCCGACGCCGATCCCGTGGCCAGAGCTGTTCACATCACTGCAAACGGGTGTTGTTGAAGGCTCCAAAAACGGCATCACCGACATTATGGGTATGAAGTTCCCGGATGCGGGCCTACAATACGTCACGCTCGACGGTCACGCCTACATGGGCGCGCTCTGGTGGATGAGCAACGACAAATTTATGGCGATGCCAGAAGATATGCGCCAAGTTGTGGTCGACGGTTTCTACCAGCTCCAGCAGGCCACCTTCGCGTCGCCCAAGCGCAAGTCGATTGCAGCCTATGAGGAGTTCGTCGCAGGCGGCGGTGATCTTTACGTGCCAACACCCGCGGAAAAGGCCGCTTTCAAAGAAGCAGCATCGCCCGTGTATGATTGGTTCAAAGGCAATGTTGACGGCGGCGAGAAGATCTTCGAGGCACTGACAGCGGCTGTTGCCGAGGCTGAGGCCGACATCAATGCGGGCCGTATGGCCGATATCAAGTAAGGCACTACGCTTTGCGCATTTGTCCCCGCCCGGAGCCTCCGGCGGGGATACTTTTTTGGGCAGAGGAAGTCTCGCCGCTGGCCTTAACTTGCAGCTTCATCTTGCTAAATAAACTCTCGCGCATGGCGCGAAATCCACGCTAGGGTCTACCGAAACGGATACATCCACACACGGTAGTCATCGATCAGCACATGCGCTTTCTCAATCTGCTCCGCACTCATCTTCTTCACGACCTCTTCCTGAGAGATCGCAGCGTCGGGATCGCCGCCAATCGCGCTCAAAACATACCACATGTAGGCGCGCGTCAAATCGGGTGCGGGCATGCCAAGGCCAACCTCGTAGTACCAGCCCACACCGCTTTGCGCGCCCGGATGGCCCTTCATGGCAGAGCGCAGATACCATTCAAACGCGCGCACGTAATCCTGCTCGACCCCAAGGCCGAGCGCATACATGACGCCAATCAACTCCTCCGCGTCCGCATTACCAGAGCGCGCAGCAGGCCAGAACGCCTCGCGCGCCTCGGCGAAACGGCCCTGTTCCATCAAGTCGCGGGCCTCTTCGATCTCCGCAAATGCGGGCGCGGCAAGCACCGCCAAAACCGCCAAACTCTTGCGCATATCGCGCTCCTTGCTCTGTTGCCTCATGCGGCATGGGCCAGCGATGTGCCAAAGCCTTTAACGCTAGAGCAGTTTCACCCCAGCGATCCGCAAAAGGCAAGGATTGGGCAGTTGCTCTTTTACGATAAAATCCTCAGCGGCAACAAGAATATCTCCTGCGGGACCTGCCATCACCATGACCATGGTGGCGGCGATGGCCTTAGCCTCGGCATTGGCGAGGGCGGCATCGGCGTCGGCCCCAAGCGCAGCGCAGGCACGGGCGAGGACCGCATCCGCAAGCGCATCCCGCGCAATGCCCCCGCGTTTTGGAACATCGGCCACAAAAGCATCCACACCATTTTCCACGATGGGCGGCTCTCGGTCTCGGATATTTACGGCAACGGATTTAACTCGCCTGCCGAAGAATGGCTGCCACAGGGGCTTGATAATATCACCGCAGCACAAGCCCTCTTTCCACTCACAGCTCAATTTGAAATGGCGGGCAATCCCAAAGAAAACCAAGTCGCGGGCGCAGTGCATGACCGCATCGATGCCGCATGGCCGATCATTGCCAAGCGCGTGCGGGTGATCCCCGAATATGCCAGGCTGTTCGAGGCGGCATTTGACGAGGTGCAAACCTCCAAGGACATCAATATCGTCCACATCGGCAATGCGCTCGGGGCCTTCATCAACGCGGAATGGCAAAGCATGGATAGCCCGTTCGATACCTACCTCGCCTCGCAAACGCCGCTGCCTCAAGCCGCTCAACGCGGCATGGAGCTGTTCTATGGTAAGGCAAATTGTGCGGCCTGCCACTCAGGCCCTCTCTTCACCGACCAGAATTTCCACGCGCTCGCCCTGCCCGCCTTCGGCCCCGGCCGCACGCGCCGCTTCGATCCAATGGCGCGCGATGTAGGGCGCATGGGGGAAAGCGATGCGCTAGAGGACGCATACCGCTTTCGCACGCCGCCCCTGCGCAATGTCGCACTCACCGCGCCCTATGGCCACAATGGCGCATTCCCGACCCTAAAAAGCATGATTGAGCATCACGCAAACCCCATCGCCTCCAAGGCCAAATGGACCCGCGATATGGCCGATTTGCCCAGCGCACCTTGGCTAAGCGCAATCGACTACGTGATTCAATCGGATACCCGCGAAATGGCCCGCCAGAATGCAGCGCTTGACATCAAACCTGTCGCGCTCACCAACAGCGAGGTCGCCGACCTCGAAACCTTCCTGCACAGCCTCACCGGCAAAAGCGGCAACGCCCGCCCTATGGGCCGCCCGAGCACAGTCCCCTCGGGTCTACCCGTAGACTAAGTTCTATCTTCTCTGGTCTCTAAATACCTTGGGGGGTTCGGGGGGCTAGCCCCCCGACCGGTCGGATCAGCAAAGCTGATCCGAAACCTTTAGCGGATACGCATCTCGCTATCGGCATCAAATACATACGAGCGGCTATGTTCAAAATTCAATCCAACAACATCACCCTCGTTTGAGCGAACATCACCGCGCTCTTCCACGATGATCCGCTCGCCCGTTTCAGCCACAAGGTAGGCATAGGAAATACCCCCAAGGCTCTCGGTCATATCTACTTTGAAGGCCTCTCCCGCAGGATCAATCACAAGATGCTCGGGGCGGATACCGTAGCTGACGCGCGTGCCGGCAAGCCCGCCAACTCCTGCCTCTACATCCATTTTCATCGCAGGCACGCTGACCACGCCGCCCTCGCCCAGAACGCCGTCCATAAAGTTCATCGCGGGCGAGCCGATAAAACCCGCCACAAATTTATTGTCGGGATCGCGATACAAATTCATCGGGCTGCCCACCTGCTCAATGATCCCGAGCCGCAGCACCACAATCTTGTCGGCCAGCGTCATCGCCTCGACCTGATCGTGGGTGACGTAAATCATCGTTGCGCCGATTTCCTTGTGCAGGCGCGCAATTTCGACGCGCATTTCCACGCGCAGCTCTGCGTCCAGATTGGACAAAGGCTCGTCGAACAAGAACACCTCGGGCCCGCGCACAATCGCGCGGCCGATGGATACACGCTGTCGCTGACCACCCGACAAGGCCGCAGGTTTGCGATCCAAGTAAGGCTCCAGCTTCAGAATGCGCGTGGCCTCGGCGACTTTTTCCTTGATCACGTCCTTCGGGAAACCGTTCATCTTGAGGCCAAAGCCCATGTTATCGCGCACGGTCATATGCGGATAAAGCGCATAGGTCTGGAACACCATCGCCACGCCACGCTGCGAGGGATCTTCGCGCGTCACATCGCGATTTCCAATATTGATCTGTCCGTCCGTGGTTTCCTCAAGCCCCGCCACCATGCGCAGCAAAGTCGACTTGCCACAGCCCGACGGGCCAACAAAAACGCAGAACTCACCATCGTCAACTTCCAGATCAATCCCATGGATCACCTGCACGTCACCATATTTCTTAATGACCTTGTTCAGCGTCACTCCAGACATAAGCCCTACCCCTTTGCCGCCTGAGCGGATTGCATGTTTGATTGATCGGGAAAGCGCCAGCTTTCCGCTTCGCACGCGATAGCGAAGGCTGCGCGAAGAATACGCGGCACCAGCGCTTCAAGCGCGGCCAGATTGGTGCGCTGCGTCGAACTGGTGACAGAAAGCGCACCAAGGACACGGCCCTGCGCCGTTAGAATCGGGATCGCAGCGCAGATGATGTTCGGCTCATGCTCTTCACGGTCGAACCCATACCCGTTGGTGCGGATATCCATAAGCTCTGCGCGCAAGGCCTGCTCGCTGGCAAGCGTATATTCGGTGAACACATGAAAACTCTGCTGCGCAATGACTGCTGCCAGATGCTCTGGCTCGAGATAGGCCATCATCGCCTTGCCCACGCCTGTGCAATAGGCGGGGCCAACCTTGCCAGCTTGCGAATACATCTCGATCGGCTGCCCCGGAACAATCTTGTCCACATAGAGCACCTGAGCATTATCAAGCTGCGCAAGGTGCACAGTCTCGCCCACCTCCTGCGCCAGCGCATCAATATGCGGGCGCGCAATCGGTGCTAGGGACGACTGCTGCCAAGCAGAATGTGCCAACCGAACCAGGCGAATCCCCGGCGCATAGGTCTGGCGATCGGGATCGTAGCTTAGCATTCCTTGCGAGGTAAGCGTCTGGATAAAGCGATACACAGTCGCCTTGGGAAACGGGGCCCGCTCCAACACATCGGAAAAGCGCACAGGCCTGCCAAAGGACGCCACGAGATCAAGTATCTCCAGCGCTTTACCAACTGTTCCATCGCTCTTACCACGATCTTGAGACATTGCTTCGCCCTCCCAAGCGAGCATCAAGAGCCCGCGCAATTGCTGCGCTGCCGCATGTGATGCCTGTTGACAAGCCTAGCCTGTTCGCGATTTAGTATCAATATCCAAAACCAAGTTTCACATATTGGAACTTGAAAGACGACAGGGCGACGCCAAACCGCGCGCCCCGTCCGACACAGGAAAGCATCTAGGGAGGAAACCATGCGTTCCATTATCAAAGCGTCCGTTGCGACGCTTGCTGCCACAACAATCCTTGCAGGCGCTGCATTTGCAGACAGCCACGGCATGAAACTATCGGGCGAGCTGAACATCACATCGGACATGTCCAACCCTGCGCCACGCGCAGTAATGGAAGGCCTTGCGGCGCAGTTCGACGAAATGCACCCCGATTTGACGGTCAACCTGACGATCGTTGACCGCGAAGCTTGGAAAACACAGATTCGCAACTCGCTCAGCGCCAACGCGCCTGACGTTGTGAACTGGTACGCGGCCAACCGCATGGGCCCATATGTAAACGCGGGTCTGTTTGAAGATGTGTCCGACGTTTGGGCGGATGAGGCCCTTGCCGGTCTTGCATCGACCAAAGGCGCGATGACGATCGATGGCAAACAGTGGGGCGTTCCGTACACCTACTACCAGTGGGGCATCTACTACCGCGAAGACATCTTCAAAGAGCTGGGCCTGTCCGAGCCCACAACCTTTGACGAAGAAATGACCAACTGCCAGGTCATCCTCGATTCTGGCCGCAAGTGCTACACAATCGGCTCCAAGTTCCTTTGGACGGCCGGCGGTTGGTTCGACTACATGAACATGCGCACAAACGGTTTTGATTTCCACATGCAGCTCGCACAGGGCGAAGTTGAGTGGACAGACGAGCGCGTGCGCGAAACATTCGCAAACTGGCGCAAGCTGATCGACATGGGCGCGTTCATCGACGATCACCAGAACTATTCCTGGCAGGAAGCGCTTCCCTTCATGCTCAAGGGCGAAGCAACAGCTTACCTGATGGGTAACTTCGCAGTCGCGCCTATGCGTGAAGGCGGCCTGACAGATGACCAGTTGGGCTTTTATCAGTTCCCACTGATCGCGGACGTAGCGCAGGGTGAAGATGCTCCAACGGACACATTCCACATCCCGTCCGGCGCATCCAACAAAGATGCGGCCAAAGCCTTCCTCAAGTTCGTTGTGTCGCCGGACGTTCAGTCCGACATCAACGGCGGCGACAAGCTGGGCCAACTTCCCGTGAACGCGAACTCCACAGTTGCGGACGACAAGTTCATCAAGAAGGGCTTTGATATGCTGTCCAACAATGCCACTGGCGGCGTTGCACAGTTCTTTGACCGTGACTTCCCTGCGGAAATGGCGTCAGCCGGCATGGAAGGCCTGCAAGAGTTCATGGTGTTCCCGGACAATCTGGACGACATCCTTGCGCGCCTCGAAGAGACACGTGCGCGCGTCTATAAGTAAGCCCTAGCGCTCTTACTTCGGCCCCTCCCACGTTGCTGGGTGGGGCCACAAACGCCCCGCCTATCCGCAAGCTCTTTCCTGAAGTGTTTTCGAATATGCGCCCTCGCAGGAGATGCCCTATGTCTGCCCCCGCTCCGTCCAATCGCAGTTGGTACAAACGCAATGAGATCGCAGTCACCCCTTGGCTGTTTCTCATTCCCGGCATCGCGTTCTTTGCGCTTTATGTGATCATGCCGATCTTTCAGAGCTTCTGGATCAGTTTCCATGAATGGGATGGATTAGGTGAAAAAACCTATGTTGGCACGGCGCATTATGAACGCCTGTTCGGCATAGGCGATCAGAATATGGATCGCAAATTCGAAACCTCGTTCTGGAACAACCTCAAATGGCTGGTTCTCTATCTACTCGCCATCCCCATGGGTCTGTTCATCGCGTTGTTCCTCAATCAAACCGTGCGCGGCATTCGCATTTATAAGTCCTTGTTTTTCTTTCCCTTCGTGATCAGCCAAGTTGTCGTCGGTCTCGTTTTCTCGTGGTTCTACCTGCCACGCGAGGGCCTGCTGAATGCGGTTCTGGGCTTTTTCAACCTCGGCTCCATCAACATCCTTGGCGATCCGACTTTAGCAACCTATGGCATCATCGCGGCAGGCCTTTGGCCGCAAACCGCCTACTGCATGATCCTCTACCTCACGGGCCTGAACGCCGTGGACCCTGAGCAGGTCGAGGCTGCGCGCCTGGACGGCGCAAAGGGCTGGAAGATGCTCTGGTACGTGATCCTACCGCAACTCAAACCCGCGACATTCATCGCCTTCGTCGTGACTATCATTGGCGCGCTGCGTAGCTTCGATCTGATCTCCATCATGACCAACGGGGGACCGTTCGGATCAACCCGCGTGCTGTCATTCTACATGTTCGAGGAAAGCCTGTCTGAATTCGGATTCCGCATGGGCTATGGCTCTGCAATCGCCACTGTTCTCTTCTTCATTATGCTCGGCTTCATCGTCTACTTCTTGTACTCGATGTGGCGCGACGAAAAGGAGGCACGCTGATGTTTCCCACCCCTATCGCAAAACGCTCGCGCAGCTGGCAGTTGACCTATCAAAGCCTGTTGCCCGTCGCGCTCATCGTCTGGCTTTTGCCGCTTATCGCAGTTGCGGTCTTTTCGATCCGGCCCGATAGCGATTTCACCAATGGCAACTATTGGGGCATGCCCAGCAGCTTTAATTTCTTCGAAAACTACGGCAAGGTTTTCTTTGAAAGCGATATGCCGCGCTACCTGTTGAACTCCGTATTCATCACGATCCCCACGGTGCTTGGCACCATCGCGCTCTCGGCGATGACGGGCTTCGCCCTCGGCATTTACCGGTTCAGGGGCAACCTTTTGATTTTCTTCATGTTTATCGCGGGTAACTTTGTGCCGTTCCAAATCCTCATGGTGCCTGTGCGCGACCTTACGGTAAACATGAACCTCTATGACACGAAAACGGGCCTGATCCTGTTTCACATCGCCTTCCAGACCGGCTTTTGCACCCTCTTCATGCGCAACTTCATCCGCGCGCTGCCGTTTCCTTTGATCGAAGCCGCCCGCGTCGAGGGTGTGCGCGAATGGCAAATTTTCCCCTACGTCGTTCTGCCCTTGATGAAGCCTGCCCTTGCGGCGCTCGCGGTGCTGATCTTCACCTTCATCTGGAATGATTATTTCTGGGCCGTGGTTCTGACCCAAGGCCCAGATGCCCAGCCTGTGACCGCTGGTATCACCGCCTTCAACTCGCAATACCGCGCGGCGTATCACCTTATGAGCGCAGGCTCGATCGTCGCCGCCCTTCCCCCTGTTTTGATGTTCTTTCTCATGCAGAAACACTTCATCGCAGGCCTTACCCTAGGTGCCGTAAAATAAATGCAACACTGGAGATTAGATTGTAGCCGCCAGACCCTCGTGCTGGCCGCCACAGGCGCGCGTTTGCCGCAAGTGGTCTATTGGGGCGCGCCTTTGCCTGTGACTGAGGATCTCGCGACAATCCACGCAGCCCACACGATTGACGTGACCGGCGGGATGCTCGACGAAAATCCCGATCTAAGCATATGCCCCGAAGCGTCGCGCACCTTTCCCGGTCAGCCGGGCATGATTATCCGCTCGCAGAATGGTACGCCCTTGCTACCAAAGTTCTGCTATGAGAGTGACACCGTCAGCGAAACCGGCCTGACGCTCATCTACCGCGACGAAGCCCATGGTCTGCGCTACACAGCGACCTTCCAAATCGAACCGATCACGCATATCATCACGACCCAAGCGATCCTCGACGCAGACGCGCCGATCCATCTGCACTGGCTCTCAGCCCCCGTCTTCCCTGCCTCGCAGCAAAGCGCGGAGATGATTGATTTTTCGGGCCGGTGGTGCGGTGAATTCCAGCTCAATCGCACCGCATGGTCCCCCGGCATCCGCATGCGCGAGAACCGCACAGGGCGCACAGGGCACGAACATTTTCCCGCGCTAATCGTGCCCGAACACGGTGCGACCAACACGATCGGCGCGGCGCACGCGTATCACTACGGCTGGTCGGGTGGTCATAAAATGATCGCCGAAGAACTGCCCGATGGACGCCGTCAAATCCAGTTCGGCCATGCACCGCGTGTTGAGGCGGACGCTTCCACGCGTTTCACCTCAGCGCCGCTTTACGCTGTCTATTCCTCTGATGGCCTAAATGGCTGCGCGGTGTCGTACCAGCGCCATTTGCGCGATCATATCGTGACCTTCCCGAAAGCCGATCGCCCCCGCCCCGTGCATTACAATTGCTGGGAAGCGGTCTATTTCGATCACAAGCTCGACGTGCTCAGGGACATCGCAGATCGCGCTGCCGATCTTGGCGCAGAGCGCTTTGTGCTGGATGACGGCTGGTTCGGTCAGCGCGATGACGACACCACGTCGCTGTCGGATTGGGCGGTCGATCCGCGCAAATACCCCGATGGACTTGGCCCGCTGATTGATCACGTCCATTCAAAAGACATGAGCTTCGGCATCTGGTTCGAGCCGGAAATGATCAACCCCGACAGCGATCTGCACCGCGCCCACCCTGATTGGGCCTTGGGCGGCGAGGATCAAACGCTGGGCCGCCAGCAAAAAGCGCTGAACATGGCGCTGCCGGAAGTGCGCGATTTCATCTATGGGCGCATGGCCGCGATCCTCTCCGAGTATCCCATCGACTACATTAAATGGGATCACAACCGCGTCCTGCCCGCACCTGATGCGGCGCAAACCCGCGGCTCTTATGCGCTGATCGACCGGTTGCGCGCAGATTTCCCAATGGTCGAGATTGAAAGCTGCGCCTCGGGCGGCGGACGTATCGACTTTGGCATTCTCGCACGGACCCAGCGCGTTTGGCTGTCCGATTCCAACGATGCACTAGAGCGACTGCGCATGCAGCATGATGCGGCTCTGTTCCTGCCAATGGTTGTCACGGGCTCTCATGTCGGCCCGCGCCACTGCCACACATCGGGTCGCACGCTCGACATTTCCTTGCGCGCATGGGTCGCGGCGCAGCGCCACATGGGTTTCGAGATGGACCCACGCGAGCTAACTCCACATGAAACAAGCGTCCTCAAAGAGGTCACGCAGTGGTGGAAAAGCAACCGCCACTGGCTGGAGCGCGCTGATATCCTGCGCCTTGATAGCGCTGATCCCGCAGTCGTTGCAGAGCAGCAACTCGCCGAGGACAACACGCGCTTTGTTGTGTTCGCAGGCAAAGCCGCCACATCAAGCCAGATCCTGCCGCGCCCGCTGCGCCTCACGCGCCTCGACCCGAACGCCCAATACGAAATCAACCTGCTCAACAAAACAACCGCTCCCACCCTCTCGCGCGGTGCGCCTGTCCTAAAAGAGCAATCCATCACCGTCTCGGGCAACTACCTGATGCACCAAGGCCTGACCTTGCCCTGGCACTTTCCCGACACCATGTGGGTGATCGAGGGGCGCAAACTATGAGACTTCATCTTGCCAAAAAACTCCCGCCGGAGGCACCTGAAACCTGCAAGGAGCGCACCCAATGACCGCATCTTTCCCGGAACTGAAAAACGCCTCTGTCTACATCACAGGCGGCGGCAGCGGCATTGGCGCCGCCCTCACCGAGGGCTTTCTTGCGCAAGGCGCTAAGGTTGCTTTCGTGGGCCGCTCGGACTCAACAGAATTCTGCGATGCTATGGAGGCAAAATACGCCAATCGCCCACATTTCATGCAATGTGACATCACCGATATCACCCGTCTCAAAGCCACCATGGATGAAACGGCCGAACTGCACGGCTCGATCACCACACTGATCAACAACGCGGCCAACGACAAGCGTCACGCGATGGCTGAAATAGACGAGGATTTCTACACATGGATGATGGATATCAACTTCAAGGCCTATGTCTTCGCCTGCCAACATGCCGCCCCGATGATGGCGCAGGCCGGGGGCGGCTCGATCATCAATTTCACCTCGATTTCCTATATGATCGGCAATGCGGGCTATCCGCTTTATACGGCTGCAAACTCTGCGATCAACGGCTTGACCCGCTCGCTCGCGCGTGAATTCGGGGCGGACAAGATCCGCGTCAACGCGCTCGCGCCAGGCTGGGTTCTGACGCAAAAACAACTAGATATGTGGGTGACCGAGGACGGACTTGCCGCGCATCTCGAGCGCCAATGCCTCAAGGACCCACTCGCACCTGCGGATATCGTCGGCGGCACACTGTTTCTCGCCTCCGACCTCAGCCGTGCGATGACGGGCCAATCTTTGGTCATCGACGGCGGCGTGGCGGTGAGCGGATGAGCGCGATTTCACCAGACTGGATCGCTGTTGATTGGGGCACGTCGAACCTGCGGGTCTATGCGATGACGCGGGGCGGCGAGGCGTTGCAAACACGCACATCCGATCAGGGCATGGCCACCCTCACGCCCGATATGTACGAGCCGACCCTGCGCGCGCTCATCGCCGATTGGACACTGCCGACACCCTGCACCGTGATCGCCTGTGGCATGCTCGGCTCGCGTCAGGGCTGGCAGGAAGCGCCCTATCGCAGCGCGCCCTGCCAAGCCATAACCCGAGCCCCCGTGCGCGTTCAGAACTGCAGCGCGGACCTTGCCGTCTGGCTGGTTCCGGGGGTCAAACAGAATGAGCCCGCCGATGTCATGCGCGGCGAGGAAACCCAGATCGCCGGATTTCTGGCGCTGAACCCTGATTGGGACGGCGTGATCTGCCTGCCCGGCACCCACTCCAAATGGGTCCATGTCAGCGCGGGCGAAATCGTGAGCTTTCGCACATTTATGACGGGCGAATTGTTCGCAGTGCTCTCGCAAAACACAGTTCTGCGCCACTCGCTCGGAGGGCCGGATTGGGACGATAGCGCCTTTGAAGCCGCCCTGTCCAAGACGCTTTCGCGCCCTGAAAATCTCACAAGCGCGTTGTTTTCACTGCGCGCCGCCGATCTGCTGCATGGCCAGAGCAAAGGCAACGCCAATGCGCAGTTGTCCGGCGCACTGATCGGCGCAGAGCTGGCGGCGGCCAAACCCTATTGGCTGGGCCAGCGCATCGTCATCATCGGCGATGACCGCCTCTGTGATCTTTATGATTTTGCATTGATGCGCCAAGGCCTTAAACTGGAACGAAGCGACGCAGGCGCGATCACGCTCGCAGGTCTCAGCGCCGCCTACACCTCACTATGACGGAGCATATTTCATGAGCAGACCTCTCATAGCCATCCTGCGCGGCGTCACCCCGCCCGACGCCACCGATATCGCCGCCGCCTTGATCGAAGCCGGAATCACCCGCATCGAAGTGCCGATGAATTCTCCCGCAGCTTTGAAATCGATCGAAGCGATGGCGAAAGCCTACGGCGACGTCGCTTTGATCGGCGCAGGCACCGTATTGACGGTGGAAACCGTGATCGACGTGGCCAAGGCGGGGGGCAAGCTGATCGTCTCGCCCAATGCCAACACGCAAGTGATCGCCGCGACCAAACTGGCGGGACTTGATAGCTTTCCCGGCGTCATGACCCCGACCGAGTGCTTTGATGCGCTTGGCGCAGGCGCCGATGGCTTGAAGATTTTCCCGGCCTCTCTCTTGGGCGTCGAGGGCTTGAAAGCAATCCGCGCCGTGCTTCCCGCGCAGACCCAAGTCTACGCTGTCGGCGGCGCGGATCACACTAATTTCGCACATTGGATCGCGGCAAGCGCGGATGGTTTCGGCATCGGCTCTGCGCTCTACAAACCCGGCTTCAGCGTGCGCGACGTCGCCGCGCGCGCGCGCATGATGGTGCAGGCCTATGATGCGGCAATAGACGGGTCAACTGGCGGGGTGGGCGCATGATTTACGACGATCGCCCCTGCTCGCTTGGCGAAGGCCCGCTGTGGCATCCGCTGCGCCGCGAGTTGTTCTGGTTCGACATCAATGCGCGCACGCTCCACAGCAAGGCGCAAAGCTGGACCTTCGATCTAAGCGTCTCTGCCGCAGGCTGGATCGACGCGCAGACCTTGCTGATCGCCTCCGAAGTGGGGCTGCATCTGTTCGAAATCGCCAGCGGGACGCTCTCCGCTCCGCGCGTCATGATCGAAGAAGGCAACCGCGTCACCCGCTCCAATGACGGACGCGCCGACCCTTGGGGCGGCTTCTGGATCGGCACGATGGGATATAACGCAGAGGCGGGCGCAGGCGCGATCTACCGCTTTTTTGGCGGCGAGCTTCGCAAGCTGGTGGCCGATGTGACCATTTCCAACGCGATCTGTTTCACCCCTGATCGCACCTATGCACATTTCACCGACACGGTGACCAAACAGATCATGCGCATACCGCTCGATCCAGACACCGGCTGGCCCGGTGGCGCAGCCGAGGTCTGGCTTGATCTGAACGCAGCAGGCCTGTCCCCGGACGGCGCAATCATAGACGCAAGCGGCACATTTTGGGTCGCGCTTTGGGGCGCGGGCTGCGTCAACACCTACGGCGCGGACAGCGCCCTGATCGCCAGTCATAAGGTCGGGGGGGTGCACGCGACCTGCCCCGCATTTGGCGGCGATGATCTGGGTGATCTGTTCGTGACCAGCGCAAGCGAGGGCATCACTGGCGCACTCGGCGAAAACGGCATGACCTTTTGCCTCGAGCGCGTCGGCACAGGTCAACAAGAGCATCAGGTGATCCTATGAAACGTGCGCTAGGCGTCTGCTACTACCCCGAACACTGGCCAGAAGACCGCTGGACGATAGACGCCGCGCAGATGGTCGAGGCGGGCCTTACATGGGTGCGCATCGGTGAATTCGCGTGGTCACGCTTGGAGCCTACGCCGGGTGATCTGCACCTCGACTGGCTGGACCGCGCGATCGACGTGCTGGGTGCTGCGGGTTTGCAAGTGATCATCGGCACGCCTACCGCAACGCCGCCCCGCTGGATGCTGGACAAGCACCCCGACATGCTTGCCCATGACGAACAGGGCCGCCCGCGCGGCTTCGGCTCACGCCGTCATTACTGCTTCTCTCACGTGGGTTATCTGGATGAGTGCCGCCGCATCACGCGCATTTTGGCAGAGCGGTTCGGCGCCAATCCATACGTCACCGCATGGCAGACCGATAATGAATACGGCTGCCACGAAACCACAGTCAGCTATTCCCATGCGGCAACACGCGCGTTTCAGGATTGGTGCGCGCAAACCTATCAAAGCACGGACGCGTTGAACCGCGCATGGGGCAACATCTTCTGGTCGATGGAGTATGATCGCTTCGATCAAATCGCACTTCCAAACCTTACCGTGACAGAGCCGAACCCGGCCCATGTGCTCGCATTCAGGCGATTTTCCTCGGACCAGGTGGTACGCTTCAATCGCGCGCAAACGGACATTCTGCGGCAGCACACGGATGCGCCGCTTATTCACAATTACATGGGCCGCGTCACGGATTTTGATCACTACGCGGTGGGCGCCGATCTCGATATTGCGTCTTGGGACAGCTACCCTATTGGCTTCCTCTCGGACCGGCTTGAGGCCACGCCCGAACATAAAGCGCGCTACTTGCGTCAGGGCGATCCAGATATGCAAGCCTTTCATCACGACCTCTACCGCGCAGTCGGCCGGGGCCGTTGGTGGGTGATGGAGCAACAACCCGGCCCCGTGAACTGGGCCCCCTACAACCCCGCGCCCCTACCCGGCATGGCGCGCCTTTGGGCGTGGGAAGCCTTTGCCCATGGCGCAGAGGCCGTGCTGTATTTCCGCTGGCGCCAAGCGCCCTTTGCACAGGAACAAATGCACGCCGGGCTTTTGCGCCCGGACGCGCAGCCTGCCCCGGCACTGGCCGAAGCACGCCAGGTCGCTGATGAACTCGCAGCGCTGCCAGAGGTTGGAACCGCGCGCGCGCGCACGGCGCTCATCTTTGATTACGCCTCTTGCTGGGCATGGGAGGCGCAGCCGCAGGGCGCTGATTTCAATATGTTCCGCTTGGCGTTTGAAACCTACCGCGCCGCGCGCAGACTCGGGCTTTCGCTCGATATCATTGCGCCCGATGCGGATCTTAGCGATTATGACCTCGTTCTCGCGCCCGGTCTTTTGGAAACGCCTGAAACCATTGAAAACTACACAGGCACCGCCCTGATCGGCCCGCGCACAGGCTCCAAAACCGCTGAAATGAACATCCCGCTGCCGATGGGGCCAAATATCCCTGGTTTCGACTGCAAAGCCGTGCGGGTCGAAAGCCTGCCACCAACGGCGCGCATCGAGCTGGAGAACGGCGGCGCGTTCCTGCACTGGTTTGAGGGATTAGTGGGCAACGCAGAGGTCGCGCTCAAAACCAAGTCCGGCGCGCCCGCGATCATGCGCGCGAATGGCTTGCACTACATCGCAGGTTGGCCCGAGGCAGACACCTATGTCGATATTTTGGAAAAACTGGCACAAGATGCCAAAATCGAGATAACCCGTCTCCCCGATGGCCTGCGCCTGCGCGATACCGAGACGCATCGTTTCTGGTTTAACTACGCACCAGACACGATCATATTCCAAGGCAAAACAATAAAAGCCGCCGCTCTTCTGATCGAACCGCTTTAGCCTTCCTCTTTCCAGAAATATCGTAGGGGGTCTGGGGGACAAGTCCCCCAGCCTGTCGGAGCGGCCAAGGCCGCTCCGAAACCCTTCATGCGAGATCAAACCGATCCGCGTTCATCACCTGTGTCCATGCGGCGACAAAATCAGAAACGAATTTCACACCCGCATCTGCACTTGCATAGACTTCCGCCACTGCGCGCAGCTCTGAGTTAGAGCCGAACACCAGATCGACGCGCGTACCGGTCCATTTTTTCGCACCCGTGCTCCGGTCTTTACCCTCGAACAAATCCTCGTCGCCAGAGACAGGTGCCCAAACCGTGCGCATGTCCAGCAGATTGACGAAGAAATCATTGCTCAACTGGCCCGCATTTGCGGTCAAAACACCGTGATCGGAGCCATCAAAATTAGCCCCCATCGCGCGCATACCGCCAACCAGAACCGTCATCTGCGGCGCGGTCAGGCCCAAGAGCTGCGCCTTGTCGATCAACAACTCTTCAGCAGAGACAGTGTAACGCGCACGGGCGTAGTTGCGGAAACCGTCTGCTTGTGGCTCCAGAACGTCTTGCTGCTCGATGTCCGTCTGCTCCGCGCTGGCATCCATGCGGCCCGCTGTGAACGGAACCTCGACAGAATGACCCGCATCGCTTGCCGCTTTTTCGACACCGACACAGCCTGCAAGAACGATCAGATCGGCCATGGAAACCTTCTTGTCACCCTTGGTATTGAACGCAGATTGTACACCTTCCAAAGCCGCGAGAACCGTCGCCAGTCCCTTAGGATTGTTGGCGTCCCAATCCTTCATCGGAGCCAAGCGAATGCGCGCACCGTTAGCGCCGCCGCGTTTATCTGAGCCGCGGAACGTCGAGGCAGAGGCCCAAGCCGCCAGAACCATGTCCTGAACGGACAGGCCTGTCGCCGCAATATCGCGCTTAAGCGCAGCGATGTCTGCCGCGTCCACCAGCGGGTGATCCACCGCAGGGATAGGATCCTGCCAGATCAGGTCATCGCTTGGCGCCAGTTTGCCAAGATACAAAGACTTTGGCCCCATATCGCGGTGCGTCAGCTTGAACCAGGCGCGCGCAAAGGCATCGGCGAACACTTCGGGGTTCTCATGGTAGTGGCGCGAGATTTTCTCGTAAGCCGGGTCCATGCGCATCGCCATGTCGGCGGTGGTCATCATGATCGGAACCTTCTTGCCAGAGCCATCGACCTCGGGCGCGTGGTTCTCCTCCGAGAGGTCCTTAGCATGCCAGATTTGCGCGCCAGCGGGGGATTTCGTCAATTCCCACTCATAGCCGAACAACACGCCGAAATAATCGTTGTCCCACTGGATCGGGTTCGGCGTCCATGCGCCCTCGATGCCCGAGGTCGTGGTATCAACGCCAACGCCGCTCTTGTGCGCGTTCATCCAGCCAAAGCCTTGCAAGTGCATTGCTGCACCTTCGGGTTCTGCGCCAACGAGCGCGGGATCGCCTGCGCCATGGGCTTTGCCGAAGGTGTGACCGCCCGCAACTAGCGCGACCGTGTCCTCGTCATTCATGCCCATGCGCGCGAACGTGTCGCGAATGTCATAAGCCGAAGCAACCGGATCAGGATTACCGTCCGGACCTTCGGGGTTCACGTAGATCAGGCCCATTTGCACGGCCGCCAGCGGGTCTTCCAAAGTCCGCTCACCAGAATAACGGCTATTCTCGCCGCCGCTGACTTGCAGCCATTCAGCCTCTGCGCCCCAATAGATGTCCTGCTCTGGCTCCCACACATCTGCGCGTCCGCCTGCGAAACCATCAGTTTTGCCGCCCATGGATTCAATCGCAACATTGCCCGCAAGCACCATCAAATCCGCCCAGGACAGGTTCGCGCCGTATTTCTGTTTGATGGGCCAAAGAAGACGACGCGCCTTGTCAAGGTTGCCATTGTCTGGCCAGCTGTTCAGAGGCGCAAAGCGCTGCGTGCCCGATGTCGCGCCGCCGCGGCCATCGCCAGTGCGATATGTGCCGGCACTGTGCCACGCCATGCGGATGAAGAACGGACCGTAGTGACCGTAATCTGCGGGCCACCAGTCCTGGCTATCCGTCATAAGTGCCGTAAGATCGGCGCAAACTGCGTCGAGATCGAGAGATTTGAACGCTTCGCTATAGTCAAAACCTGCATCCATTGGATCAGATTTGTTCGAGCGCTGGCTTAGAATGCGCAGGTTCAACTGCTCGGGCCACCACTCTTTGTTGGTGCGCGTGCTTGCTTTCGCCGCGTGCATGACGGGGCATTTGCCTGCTTGATCTACGCTATTGCCGTCCATTTTCGAAACTCCCATATGTTGATTCCTGCCAAGATTAGCAGAGCGCTTTAATAGTTTACATTTGCATTTTTTGATTTATTCCATAATCTGAACCTATGGCAGACCTAACCCTCAAACAACTCCGTTATTTCGATGCCGTTGCGCGCGCTGCCCATTTCGGACGCGCAGCAGCGCTATGCTCGATCTCGCAGCCGGCGATTTCCGTGCAGATCAAAGAGTTGGAGCAAACGCTTGGCACGGCCCTGTTCGAGCGCGGCGCGCGCGAAGTGAGGCTGACCCAAGCAGGCGAGGATTTGATCACCCGCGCCCGCATAATTCTTGGAGCCGTAGAAGATTTCAGCGACGCCGCACGCGCCTCCGGCGGACAAGATCTGGCGCGCCTCCGCCTTGGCATCATCCCGACGATCGCACCCTATTTGCTGCCTGCGATCATCGCGGATTTGGGGCGCCAATACCCGAACCTTGATCTGCATGTGCGTGAAACCTTAACGCCGAAGCTGCTGGGCGAATTGGCCGATGGCAAGATCGATGCAGCGATACTTGCCCTGCCCACCTCAGAGCCGAGTCTTGAGGAAGTACCTCTGTTTACTGAAGATTTCGTACTGGTACGGCCGATCGGCGAAGCAGGCAAACCGGTACCCGGTGGTGAGGATCTGCGCAAGATGCGGCTTTTGCTACTGGAAGAAGGCCACTGTTTTCGCGATCAAGCTCTGGCCTTTTGCAGCGCAGGCACGGCCCTGCCGCGCGACGGCCTTGACGGCAGTTCCCTGACGACTTTGGTGCAGATGGTGAGCGCGGGGATTGGCGTTACCTTGATCCCGCAAATGGCGGTTTCGGTGGAAACTCCAGCGGCGGCGGTGGACGTGGCCGCGTTTCCAGCGCCGCGCCCTTCGCGCAGCATCGGGATGATCTGGCGCAAGCGCAATCCGCTGGCACGCCAGCTTGGCGATGTGGCGGCAGTGATCAAACGCGCGCGCAAGGCAGCGCAGCGCCGAGACGCGCCCCCTTGCGCTTGACCGCGAAACCCATCACATTCGAGAAAACGAATATAGGGGAGGATCACCGCATGATCACACGTCGCAACCTGCTGGCCAGAGGCGCTGCCAGCGCAGCACTTCTGGGCGCACCGAAACTTCTCTTGGCCGAAATGTCACTTGGCGGCGCGACCATAAGCACGCTGAGCGATGGCACGCTCACCCTGCCGGGCGATTTTGTTACCGCCAACCTGCCCGAAGAGGCAGTAGACATCATCAAAAGCTATGGTTTGAGCACGGATCAATACACCCCCGAATGCAATCTCGCGCTTTACCGCGATGGCACAAATACCGTGCTTTTCGATGTCGGCTCCGGCCCTGATTTCATGCCCTCTGCGGGGGAATTGCTGGACAGTCTCGACGCGCAAGGCCTTGGCGCAGGCGATATTACGCATGTGGTCTTTACCCACGCCCACCCCGATCACATCTGGGGTTTGATTGATGATTTCGACGAGCTGGTTTTCCCCGACGCCTCCTATCATATCGGGCGCGGCGAGTGGGATTATTGGTGGAACCCGGAGACCGTGAACACCATTGGCGAGGCGCGCACGACCTTCGCCGTCGGGGCCAAGCGGCGTTTTGAATTCCTAGAAGATAAGATCAATTTCTTTGATGCGGGCGATGAGGTTCTGCCCGGTATCGCTGCGGTTGCAACACATGGCCACACACCCGGACATATGGGGTTTGAAATTCGAAATGGCAGCGAAAGCGCCATGGTCGTGGGCGATGCAATCGGCAATCCTCACGTGGCCTTTCACCATCCGGAATGGGAAAGCGGCTCTGATCAGGACGGGGCAATGGGCGTGAAATCGCGCAAGATGCTGATGAATCGCATGGCGGCCGAGCAAATGGCAATCATCGGGTTTCACCTGCCCGGCGGCGGCATGGGGCGGGTCGAAGCAATGGACGGTGCCTACCGTTTTGTGCCTTCCAGCTAGCGCGCAAAAAAGAGGGGAGCCCTAAGGCTCCCCGATTTGCGGCGATCAAATAACTGACCAGGCAAATCAATCTCAATGAATAGGCATGCTATCATTCTTTGGGTGCTTGGATCGGGTTGATATGACATTAAGGAGAATATTCTAGACTTGATTGTCTGTCAGTGTGGCTACTCATTCTGGCATGCCGCTGTTGGAACCTGTCAACAAACGCGCAACCAATACCGCTGGACCAGCGCCATTTGAATATTCGTAAAGCGCACCATCATAGCATCTCATATGCCTCACTGTAATTTGGCGCAATGAAGGCATCATGTCATTTGAGGACTTCCAACTGGGCAACAGTCAAGGTTGCGGTTGTCCCATTGTCGGTCCGTCAGAACTCTCTTCTGCGCACGCATGAAGGTGAGCATAAATGCATCGTTCCCCTACATTGGCAGTGTCAGATTGGACGTGAGCACAGAGGTGACCGCAAGGATAACCAGCACAACCATCCACTCAATAGTGATAGACTTCACGAGGCGGCGTGCAGCCGCGGGATCGCCCTTTTGCTGCCTTTCATGGGGTGACCATCTTTTCCAAGGCCGCGCCAGTCGATGACATACACGCCATTACCCATACCCTCCATTGGCAGGATGTAGTCGGAGATGAACCCTTTGGTGCCGCTCAGATCCAGTTCAATACTGTCATGCGGCGCATGGGTCATGGAGACTTTAGTCAGCCGGACCTCACCTTTGAAATCAAGCATTAACTCTGTTGGAGCCGCGGCGATGTTCGCTTCGTTTGCGGGCATCGTTGCCTTCAACGGCGAATGCGCCACTGCAGTTGTTGCGACGAAAGCAACGATGCCTGCCAATAGGATACTCTTCATCTTTTTTCCTTTTTTAATGCACAGTTGGGCGATCAATTGATGCCATTGGTGCGTTGTAATTCTCTGATTTAGGTGGTGATAAACGTGACCTCTTCACGCGTTATGCCTTCAACCGCTGGCATGTCACCCAGCCGCCAATGGTGCGCCCTAACGCCTTGCGCTGCTGCGCGCTGGAAGCTCTCATCACCGTGATGGCTCGGCTTATAGATTTTATGCACCAACGGTGGTGCCACCCCGTTCTGACCGACCGCATTGACGCCATGGCAAGCGGCGCAATTTTGTCTCAAATGCCTTTTGCCCGATTTCGGCGTTCCGGGACAGGGTTTCGGGCATAACGACGATAACCAAGGCAGCGGCTTGCGCGTCTGGTTGCACGCTTGCTTCGGTGCTTTTCCCCGGCGCAGGTCAGACTGTGTAAGCGACGCCGGCAGCAATCAGGCCAGCGACAAGAGCGGCTGTTTTTCTCACGTATTGTCCTGCGTATTGCCCGTTTTCATCATCACTACAGATTCCAGCAGGTGGAGGGTCAAACGTTTCACTTTCACAGTTTTGTGAGCATCCATAGCGCCATCCCGATCATCATCACGTTCTCGGTCAACGAAACAAAGCCAAGTGGCACCTTGCTGTCACCACCCACGCAAGCACATTTAAGGTCGCGTTTGTCGATGTAGACGGCTTTGAACACGCTGATCGCACCAATGCTGGCAACGAATAATGCTGCAGGTGCCGAAAGCCATGTCAGCACCCCCGCCATCATCAAAAGGCCAGCGCCTGTTTCCACGAACGGATAAACATACCCGTAGCGTACCCAGCGTTGTGCCAATAGGTCGTAATTCAGGAACATTGTCGCAAACCGCTCTACGTTCTGAAGCTTTTGCAGGCCAAGTAGGACCATGGAAATAGAGATGAACCATTCGATGGTGCGGCCTGCGAAGACTGTGCCAAGACTAACCCAGGTCACTGCCACGGCCATGAAGGCTGCTATGCTAAAAAGGGCAATGACGGGGGCATAGGTTTTCGCGTCTTTTGCCGCTACGGGCTTGCCTAGATGCGCGCTCAGATCATCAAATCCGCCAATGCGCGCGCCGTCGACAAATATCTGTGGTGTCGTTTTGACACCGTGTTCGGCCTTGAAAGCATCTACTTCTGCGCGACTGGTCAGGTGCCGGTCATCAACCTCAAACCCCTGCCGTTCCAGCAAGTCCTTAGACTTGAGCCCGTAAGGACACATGTGATCCACCATAACCATCCGGTGTAGGACAGCAGTTTTGATTGGTGTATTACCGGGCATGATTTTGCGTCCTTTTGGTTGCCACTTGAAGCGACGATGTTCTTGACATAGGTCTTCCAGTAACTGGAAGGTCAAGGAAAAATCTGATGAACATTTCCGAAGCAGCAAAATCGTCCGGACTGCCCGTAAAAACGGTGCGCTATTATGCTGACATAGGTTTGGTTGAGCCATCTTCGCGCTCTGATGCAGGCTATCGAATTTACAATGATGCAACGGTTCGCAGACTTTCATTCATCCGGCGTGCGCGAACCTTCGACTTTAGTGTTGCTGAATGTCGTGAGTTAATGGACCTTTATCAAAATCAAGACCGCACCAGTGCAGAAGTAAAAAAGATCGCGTCAAAACGCCTTGAGGAAATCGAGATAAAACAAAAAGAGCTGCAAGCGCTACATGATGATTTGTCCCATCTTGTGAAAGCGTGCCGTGGGGATGAACGACCCGATTGTCCCATTATTGATTTTTTGGGCTGAGTGAAGAGCGGAAAAGACTTTCTGCCCTTTCTGCCTGAATACCGTCTTTATGCGGCCCTCTGGTATAAGGTTCAGAATACGATCAGTAAATCCGGCCAGAGCGCCCGACCATAGGCATTTACCATCGCGTCAGGCGTAAGCTGCATGCCGGTATCGCCACGAAGGCATGCAGGGCAGACGCCGAAATCACAACCCGCTCCTGCGGACGGGGTTCGTAAAAAAGGGGCCCCCGAAGGGACCCCATGAGTTTTGCTGTTCGGGCTCGTGATTATACCGCTCAATGTTTTTGCCTGCGGCCCGAACCGCATCGAGGGCGAGCGCACCCGCCCCGGATCCTATATCTAATTTACACCCTGCCGACTAACTTCTTGCCGATAAAGGACAATTCTCAAAGCTTGACCTCTGCAACCAGCCTATTTCTTACACCGCTTTTCGCCGAATTTTGCAATTCCGACGAAATTACTGCGTCTGACAACAACAGGGACAGACAAGTGGTCTCGTTAGCTACACCCGGACGTCCCGCCGCAGGTGTTGCATTTCATACAGGTGCCGTTGCGCACCAATGTGTAGTTGCCGCACTCGCCGCAGGCCTCGCCCTCGTAGCCCTGCATTTTGGCTTTGACGCGCGCATCCATCGTGACTGTGCCGGTTGACAGGACAGTGGCTGCGCTCGCGGTTGCAACGCCGCCGCCTATCTCGGGCACCAAGGCCTGCAAAGCCGCAACAGGATCAGCCGTTCCGCTAAGCGCCACTGCGCCCGCTTGGCCGCCCTGCAACACAATCAGTTCTTGCGGCAAACGCTTGCGCAGATAACCGGTGGAGCTAATCTGTTTCAGCACTTCAAGCGAGTTGTTCGCGGCCTTGTCGCTCAGCTCAGAGAGGTTGCTCACCCCCTCCTCCGCGCCGCGGCCCAGATCATCAAAACTCGCGCCCGCAGGTTTTACATGGGCAAGATCCGTGCGATCGAGGTAGCTGACTGCCAATTCACGGAAGATATAGTCAAGGATCGAGGTCGCATTCTTGATGCTGTCGTTACCTTGGACCATGCCCGCGGGCTCGAACTTGGTAAAGGTGAAGGCGTCCACGAACTCTTCCAGCGGCACGCCGTACTGAAGGCCCACAGAAATAGCGATGGCGAAGTTGTTCATCATCGCGCGAAAACCAGCGCCCTCTTTGTGCATGTCGATGAAGATTTCGCCAAGCTGGCCATCCTCGTATTCGCCCGTGCGCAAGTAGACCTTGTGACCGCCGACGACTGCCTTTTGCGTATAGCCCTTGCGGCGTTCAGGCATCTTTTCACGGTGCGATTTGACGATCTCTTTGACGATCACCTTTTCGATGATCTTCTCTGCGATCACAGCCGCTTTTTCGGTGATGTTGCCGGACTCCAAGATGTCCATAGCATCATCATCCTCGACCAGCGCCGCCGCAAGCGGTTGGCTGAGTTTGGAGCCATCGCGATACAGCGCATTGGCTTTGACACCGAGAGACCAGCTTAGCTCGTAGGCTTTCTGGCAATCGGTAATGGTCGCATCGTTTGGCATGTTGATCGTTTTGGAGATCGCGCCGGATATGAAGCTCTGCGCCGCTGCCATCATGTAAATGTGGCTATCGACGGACAAGAAACGCTTGCCCTTCTTGCCGCAGGCATTGGCGCAATCGAATATATTCATGTGCTCGTCTTTGAGGAACGGCGCGCCCTCAAGCGTCATGGTTCCGCAGACATGATCGTTGGCCGCGTCGATATCGGCTTTGGAATAACCGAGATGACGTAGCAGATCGAAGGTTGGATCGTTCAGCTTTTCGGCGGGGATGCCAAGTACGCCTGTGCAGAACGCCTCGCCCAGCGTCCATTGGTTAAACACAAAGCGAATGTCGAAGGCAGAGGCAAGCGCGCCTTCAATCTTGGCCAGCTCGTTCGCGCCAAAACCATGGCCGATCAAGGAAGTGGTGTTGATGCCCGGTGCATTGCCTATCGAGGCGTGACCGACCGCGTAGCTGACAATCTCCTCTATCTGGGCAGAGCCGTAGCCGAGGTTCTCAAGCGCCGCAGGAACCGATTGGTTAATGATCTTGAAATAACCACCACCTGCGAGCTTCTTGAACTTGACGAGGGCGAAGTCAGGCTCGATCCCCGTGGTGTCGCAATCCATCACAAGGCCGATGGTGCCCGTCGGTGCAATCACAGAAACCTGTGCATTGCGATAACCGTGCTTTTCGCCTTTGATCAATGCATCGTCCCAGACTGTCTTTGCCAGCGTGGTCAGCTCTTGGTCGGGACAATTCACCAGATCAAGCGCAACAGGCTTGATCTCGAGGCTCTCGTAACCGTCTGTCGCGCCGTACGCGGCATTGCGGTGGTTGCGAATGACGCGCAGCATATGCGCGCTGTTTTTCTCATAGCCCGCGAATGCCCCAAGCTCGCCTGCCATCTCGGCAGACGTCGCGTAGGACACACCGGTCATAACCGCCGTCAGCGCGCCACAAAGCGCGCGGCCCTCGTCGCTATCATAGCCATAGCCCATATTCATCAGCAGCCCGCCGATGTTGGCGTAGCCAAGACCAAGCGTGCGGAAATCATATGAACGCTGCGCGATTTCCTTTGACGGGAACTGCGCCATCATCACAGAAATTTCCAGCGTCACAGTCCACAAGCGGGTGGCGTGCATATACTCGTCCGCTTGGAACTTGCCGTCCGTGTAGAACTTCAGAAGGTTCATCGAGGCAAGGTTGCACGCTGTATCATCAAGAAACATATACTCGGAGCAAGGGTTAGAGCCGCGAATGGCACCGTCCTCGGGGCATGTGTGCCATGCGTTCACCGTGTCGTGGTACTGGATGCCAGGATCGGCGCAGGCCCATGCTGCGTGCCCGATGTCTTCCCACAGGTCGCGCGCTTTGATCGTTTTGGCGACCGTGCCGTCGGTGCGGCGGATGAGTTCCCAATCGCCATCATTCTCGACAGCTTTAAGGAAGGCATCCGTGACGCGCACGGAGTTGTTGGAGTTCTGGCCGGAGACGGATGCGTAGGCTTCCGAATCCCAATCCGTATCATATGTCGGAAACTCGATAGAGGAATAGCCCTGCTTCGCGTAATCCAGAACCCGCTTCACATATGTCTCGGGGATCGCTGTTTTCTTGGCACCGCGAATGGCGTCTTTCAGCTGGGGGTTCTTCTTTGGATCGACGCTATCCTCGGAAGAGCCATCCCAAGCGCGGATCGCTTTGAAAATCTCGTTGAGGTGCTGCTCGTGCATCTTGGAACCAGCAACAATGCTCGCGACTTTTTGCTCCTCCTTCACCTTCCAATTGATGAACTCTTGAATGTCAGGGTGATCCGCATCGCAGATCACCATTTTAGCTGCGCGGCGCGTTGTGCCGCCAGACTTTATTGCGCCCGCAGCGCGATCACCGATCTTGAGGAACCCCATCAGACCAGAAGACTTGCCGCCACCGGAAAGCGTCTCGCCATCAGCGCGAAGCGAGGAAAAGTTAGTGCCCGTGCCAGAGCCATATTTGAACAGGCGGGCTTCACGCACCCAAAGGTCCATGATGCCGCCATCGCCCACCAGATCGTCAGAGACGGACTGGATGAAGCAGGCATGCGGTTGGGGATGCTCGTAAGAAGACTTGGACTTGGTCAGCTTGCCCGTCTGGTAATCCACATAATGATGGCCCTGCGCAGGACCGTCGATGCCGTAGGCCCAGTGCAGGCCGGTGTTGAACCACTGCGGCGAATTCGGCGCGGCGCGCTGAGTCGCAAGCATGAAGCGCATCTCGTCGTAGTATGTCTGCGCGTCGGCCTCGGTGGTGAAATAACCACCCTTCCAACCCCAGTAGGCCCATGCGCCTGCGAGGCGGTCGAACACCTGCTTGGAAGAGGTTTCACCCGTGAAGCCGTCATTGTCTTTCGCGGGAACAGAACGCCACAAGAACTCGGGCATGCCCTTTTCCTTGACCTTGCTCACCTTGTTGGGAACGCCCGCCTTGCGGAAATATTTCTGCGCGATCACGTCTGAGGCAACCTGCGACCAGCTGTTTGGCACTTCCACATTGTCCAGCTTGAACACAACAGAGCCGTCCGGATTGCGTATTTCGGAAACCGTCGTAATAAAATCAAGCGCGCTATATGCGTCTTGGCCTGCTTTGGTGAAATGTCTGCTAATCTTCATGTCCCGAGCCTTCCCGTCGCCCTTAGTCGTTTGTTGCCTGCGCCTGCGCGCCTCGAGCGAGATTAGGGTCAAAGGTCCGCTGATCGGGCCCTTTAACGCAAAAAGACACCGCCTTGCCGGCCCAACGGACCAGCTGCTGAAATTTTCAATCCTAGAGAACTTTCGCCACTATATGTTGTGGCTTACCTGCCTCGCCCCCACAATCTGACGTATTTGCCTGCGCAGGGTCAACGAATTTATTTACAAATTTGTGATGTTTTTGCGTTGACGCTTGGCACATTTTTGAGGCGTTGGGACGGCTTGGCGATTCAGCAAAAGGTGCAGGCACTGGCCATCTTTTCACCAAGCACTTAAAAACCTTTGTTTGCTGCAGGCTTAGGCCTATTGGCTCACTTATTGCGCGAAGATTCCTTACCGAAAGATAAACGTAAATTTGGGGGTTTGGTGAAGAATTAGCCAAAGTCACAGCGTTGCATTCGCGCCATAGCCCCGCTCCGATTCTGTAGAAAATGCTGTGGACAACCCCACAGCTAGTGTGGAAAATCTGAATATGCCTAGATTTAGTGCATTTCCCGGAAGCCACCCACCTTGCATGGATTGGTCAAACCTACTTGGGATTTTGAAAATGGTCGGGACGGCAAGATTCGAACTTGCGACCTACGGTACCCAAAACCGTCGCGCTACCAGGCTGCGCTACGCCCCGACTGAAGCGGTGTTTAGCGGTGTCATCCGGAGATGAAAAGCCCAAAAATCACGGTGCGCAAGGTAATATTGCCGGGCCCTGCGAAAACGCGCGATGTTGCAGCGCATCGCCCACCTTGATCCCGAACGCCGCGCTAAGCCCGCCGTTGATTTCCAGCACAGCAAAGACGTTTTCGCCACCCGGAATCGGGGTCTCGTCCAGCGGGATGGCGTTTTGGTGGATGTGAACAATGCGCCCTGCCGTATCAGCAAAGATCATGTCGAGCGGGATAAGGGTGTTCTTCATCCAAAAAGCGACGCGGCCGGGCTGCTCGAAAACAAACAGCATGCCGGCAGAACGCGCCAAACCTTTGCGGTTCATCAGACCTTGGCTCCGCTCGCCTGCGTCATCGGCCAGTTCTATATCAAAACGCGCTTCACCAAAGCCGCCTTTGACAAGCACTTCCAGATCAGGGCAGCTTTGCTGTGCAACAAGCGGTGTTGCCCCCGCAAGCACAAAGCAAGCGAGCGCAACTTTAAGAGCGTTCAGTGTAGTGCGGCTTCCCATGCGTTCACCTCAACTGCCATGAGACCACGCTTACCATCAATTACCCGGATCGCCAACGCCTCGCCCGGGGCAAGATCGGCCAAGCCGGATCGGCGCAGCACTTCGACGTGAATAAACACGTCGGCGTCGTCGCCGAACACATTGGCAAAGCCAAAGCCCTTGCCCTTGTCAAACCACTTCACCCGTGCCGCCTGAAGTTCGATCAACGCCAAATCGGCTGCATCGAATTCTTCCAGATCCGGCAATGCCGCGCGATCCTCGCTGAGCGGCGGCTCGATCGAGAGCACCTCCAACGCTTGCACGCCGCGATCCGTTTGCTGCGTCACGATTTCAACCGACGCGCCATCGGCGACTGAGTTCTGACCAAAATTGCGCAGCACATTGGCGTGCAGCAAGATATCTGAACCGCCATCGCTCGCAACCACGAAACCGAACCCCTTGGCCGGATCAAACCATTTGACGACGCCGCGAACCGCAGACGTCGTCTGTTCATCATTCATTGTATTGTCCCACTTCCATGAGCCTCATCCCTACGAGGTTTGTGAGGCATTTCGCACCTGATTAGCAAGGATAAAAAATATACCCAAATTAAGACCTTATCATTTCACGTCACATGAAATTCACGGATTCAGGCGCGAGATATTCCACGTATCACCCACTGTAGAGCGCCTCCAGACGAAGCGGTCATGCAGGCGGAACGGGCCGTCTGCCCAGAACTCGATCTCGACCGGAACAATGCGATACCCGCCCCAAAATGGTGGCCGTTTCGGGCTCGCACCATGGGTTGCGGTGATCTTGGCGACCTGCGCCACCAGCGCGGCACGCCCGCTCAAAGGACGCGATTGCGCGCTGGCCCATGCACCAAGGCGGCTCTTGAGTGAGCGGGAATTATAGTACTCATCCGCCTGCGGCCCATCCTCACGGCTGACCACGCCGCGTACGCGAATTTGGCGGCGCAAGGATTTCCAGTGCATCACAAAGGCGGCTTTGCCCGCCTGATCGATTTCGCCCGCCTTGGCGCTCTCGTAGTTGGTAAAAAAGACGAAGGCATCTGCCTCGATCTCTTTCAAAAGCACCATGCGCGCATTTGGCAAACCGCTTGCGTCGACCGTCGAAAGGGCAATCGCATTCGGGTCGTTGATTTCGCTCGCTTCGGCCTCAGCCAGCCAGTTGCGCGCGATCTCGAACGGGTCGTCGCCCGCAAAAATTCCGCTTCTATCGCTCAATTGATCCGTTCCTTTGCATTCGTAACCGAAGTCTCGAAATAGCGCTTAGGCCATGTTTTCAAGGCAAACAAGCAGCGCGATAAGTCCAATAGCTTGATGCGCTCGGGTCATTGCCCTAAAGACATTTCAATATCTCAAACTGGAGCACCCGATATGTCCAACGCACTCATGGCCGGAAAACGCGGCCTGATCATGGGCTTAGCCAATGATAAATCAATCGCATGGGGCATCGCCAGAGCCTGCGCGGATGCGGGCGCAGAGCTTGCATTTTCCTATCAGGGCGATGCGTTGAAAAAGCGGGTCGATCCGCTAGCAGCCCAGCTTGGCAGTGATTTCGTGCATCCGTGCGATGTAGGCAGCGAAGAATCGATGGATGCGCTGTTCGCAGAAATTGAAAAGCGCTGGGGCAAACTCGATTTTGTCGTTCACGCCATCGGTTTTTCAGACAAGAACGAACTTCGCGGGCGCTACGTTGACACTTCGCGCGGAAATTTCGAAATGACGATGGATATCTCGGTCTATTCCTTCACCGCCATCATGCAGCGCGCCGAAAAACTGATGACAGACGGTGGCAGCGCCGTGACGCTGACCTACTACGGCGCAGAACGTATCATGCCCCATTATAATGTCATGGGCGTGGCGAAGGCGGCTTTGGAGGCCTCCGTGCGCTACCTCGCAGAGGACCTTGGCAAGGACGGCATTCGCGTCAACGCAATTTCTGCGGGTCCAATCAAAACGCTGGCCGCCTCTGGCATCGGCGATTTTCGCTACATCATGAAGTGGAACGAATACAACAGCCCACTGCGCCGCAATGTGACAATTGATGACGTCGGAAAATCCGCGCTCTATCTGCTTAGCGATCTTGGCTCGGGCGTCACCGGTGAAACCCATCACGTTGATGCGGGTTATCATGTGGTCGGCATGAAGGCGGTCGATGCACCGGATATGTCCAAGGAGTAAACACGGGCATGGAATGGAGCCATATCATCGCGTTCAATCTGGCGCTGGTGGCGGCGATCGCCAGCCCGGGACCTGCGATGCTCTATTTCATTCGCACCACGCTGGCGAGCGGACGGGGGATCGGGCTTTACACAGTGTGTGGCCTCGGAGTGATGGCCGCCACATGGACCGCGCTGGCCTTCATGGGGCTTGGCGCGGTGTTCGCGCTATTTCCATGGGCCTTCGTGATCTTCAAAACCATCGGTGCGCTTTACCTGATCTGGATCGCCTTTCAAACTTGGCGTCATGCCCGCGCCCCCATGGGCGCAGCCCCGACGCCCCCCGCGCGCGCCTTTCTTGGGGGTGTTCTGGTCAATCTGAGCAATCCCAAGTCCGTCCTATTCGCAGCCGCCGTGATCATGGTGATCTTCCCACAGGGCATGCCCATTGCGGACAAAGCGCTGATCGTCGCCAATCATCTACTGATCGAGCTGATCTTCGGCTCCGTCCTTGTCCTCGCCTTTTCCACCAAACGCGTCAGCGCGGGCTATCTGCGCGCAAAACCACTGCTCGATCGCATCGCCGCTTCTGTTTTGGGCCTCCTTGGCCTAAGACTTCTGCTCAGCCGTTAATTTGCTCTTAACAACACCACCGGAGACCACCCCATGACCGACCGTTTGCCACACGAAAAAGGATTTCACGTCAGCTGGGACCAGATGCACCGCGATGCGCGCGCTCTGGCGTGGCGTCTCGACGGCAAAGGCCCTGACGATGGTGCTTGGAAAGCAGTTGTCGCGATTACGCGCGGCGGCATGGCACCCGCGATGATCGTCGCGCGCGAGCTTGATATCCGCACCGTGGATACAATTTCGGTGATGTCCTATCACTCTGGCGGCGGCGCTGCGGACGAGCGGCGCGAAGCCAAAGTGCTCAAAGCCCCCGACGCAGATATGATGGGCGATGGCACAGGTATTCTGGTGGTCGACGATCTGGTGGACAGCGGCAAGACCCTCGAACTGGTGCGCAGCCTTTATCCCAAGGCGCATTTCGCCTGCGTTTACGCCAAACCCTCGGGCGAGCCGCAGACAGACACGTTTATCACAGGCGTGTCGCAAGATACCTGGATTTTCTTCCCTTGGGATATGGCACTGCAATATGTGCAGCCCTACCGCGGGCAAGACTGAGCATATGAGCTCGGCCACGCAGAGCACCTTTGCACCTCCCGTCATGGAAGCGCGCCGTTGGCTGGAGGGCGTGCATTTCCCGGACGCGCGCCCTTTGATCAACGTCAGCCAAGCCGCGCCCGTGGACCTGCCACCCGAACCGATGCGACGCGCAATGGCCGATCTAGTGGTGAACGAGCCGCAGGCACATCTCTACGGGCCTGTGCTCGGCCTGCCCGCGCTGCGCGCAGAGGTGGCGCAGCAATGGAGCGCGGCTTACGCTGGCGCGATTGCCCCCCATCAGGTCGCGATCACTTCGGGCTGCAATCAGGCCTTTGCCGCAACCATCAGCGCCATCGCAAATGCGGGCGACGAAGTGCTTTTGCCAACGCCGTGGTACTTCAATCACAAAATGTGGCTCGATATGGCAGGCATTGCAGCGACGCCGGTCCCGACGGGCGCGAGCCTGTTGCCTGATCCGGACGTGGCGCGCCGCCTGATCACGCCGCACACACGCGCCATCGCGCTGGTCACGCCGAACAATCCCGCGGGCGTGGAATATCCAGCCGAACTGGTGCTGGCCTTCTTCAAGCTGGCGCAAGAGCACGGGATCAAGCTGATCGTCGATGAAACCTACCGCGATTTCCACAGCCAGTCCGGCGCGCCCCATGCCCTATTCCAGCAAGCCGACTGGCAAGGCACGCTGGTGCATCTATATTCCTTTTCCAAGGCCTTCCGCCTCACGGGGCACCGCGTTGGCGCGATCATTACCGCGCCCGCGCTTTTGGGCGAGTGCGAGAAATTCCTCGACACCGTCGCGATCTGCCCCAATCAATTGGGCCAGTTCTCTGCGCTTTGGGGCTTGCAGAACCTTCGCGACTGGCTTGCGGGCGAGCGGCTTGAAATCCTCGCGCGGCGCGCTGCGATCGAAACGCATATGCCGATGCTCGCGGTGCAAGGCTGGCGTTTGAGTGGCTGCGGTGCCTATTTCGCCTATCTCGAACATCCGTTTCACATGGCCTCGGATACCCTCGCGCAGGCATTGGTGGCAGAGGCGGGCATTCTCGCCCTGCCCGGCACTATGTTCACACCCGTGGCCGACCGCGACGGCGCGCGCCATTTGCGCATCGCCTTCGCCAATATCGACGCACAGGGCATCGCCGAGCTCTTTGCGCGCCTGGCTGCCTTGCGCTTCTCGCTTGCTCCGCCAAGCGCGGCCAAGTAAACCTCGGCAAACGCCGATCTTAGCGGCGAGTGGATCAACAGGATTGGGCGCATCATGGCCGCAGGCAGAAACACGATTTCGAAGACATTCATCTGGATTTTGCTGGGTCTTCTGATCATTGGCCTTGCCGGTTTCGGCGCGACGGGTCTTGGCGGCAACGTGCGTACCATCGGCGCGGTCGGGGACAAGAATATCTCTGTCGATCTGTATGCGCGCACCCTGCAAGAAGACCTGCGCGCCATTTCTGCGCAGGCGGGCCAGAACGTGCCTTTCTCTAGCGCGCAATCGCTGGGCCTGGACCGTCAGGCGCTGGCGCGCGTCGTCACGACCCGCGCGCTCGATCATGAAACCGCGCAGCTTGGTCTTTCGGTGGGCGATACCCAGCTACAACAGCAAATCCTGAGCATGTCTGCATTTCAAGGTCTCGATGGACAGTTCGATCGCGATTCCTATCGCTTCGCGCTTGAAAATGCCGGTCTGAGCGAAGCTGAATTTGAGGAAAGCCTGCGCGAGGAAGCCGCGCGCACGCTGGTGCAAGGCGCGATCCTTGCAGGCAACCGCATGCCCGATACCTACGCCGATACGCTGGTGCGCTACATAGGCGAGCGGCGCAGCGCCACGATTGCGCGTCTAAGCGGCAGTGATCTTGCCAAGCCAGTCGCCGCCCCGACGCAGGCAGAGCTCAAGACCTATTACGACGAGAATATCACGCAATACACCCTGCCCGAAACGAAGCAGATCACCTACGCCTGGCTCTCGCCCGACATGATCGCCGATACTGTAGTGGTCGATGAAACCGCCCTGCGCGCCGCCTATGATGAACGCAGCACAGAATTCAACAAGCCCGAACGCCGCTTGATCGAGCGTTTGGTCTATGGCTCCGAGGAAGCCGCCAGCACGGCCAAAGCCCAGATCGAAGCGGGCGGCGCGACCTTCGAAACGCTGGTGCAAGAACGCGGCCTGTCCCTTGTGGATGTGGACATGGGCGATTTGCCCAAGGGCGCGCTCGGCGATGCGGGTGATGCAATTTTCGCCGCTGAAACCGGCGATGTGCTTGGCCCGCTCCCCAGCGATCTGGGTCCGGCGCTGTTTCGCGTCAACGGCATTCTAAGCGCACAGGCTACCCCATTTGACGAGGCGCGCCCGCAGCTTCAGGATGAATTGGCAGCCGATCGTGCCCGCCGCGTCGTAGAGGCGCAAATGGGCGATATCGACGATCTGCTCGCGGCCGGTGCCACGCTTGAAGATCTGGTGCTGGAAACCGACATGCAGCTTGGCAGCATCGACTGGTCGAGCGAGGCCGAAGACGGGCTGGCCGCCTACGAGGCCTTCCGCGAGGCCGCCGCCGCGATCACCGTAGAGGATTTCCCGCAGGTCGATCTGCTTGAAGATGGCAGCATTTTCGCCGTGCGCCTTGACGGCGTGCTGGCTCCGCGCCCGCAGCCGATGAATGAAATAATCGAGCGTGTCAGCGCGGGCTGGAACACGCAGGCCACACGCACCGCGCTGCGCACCGAAGCCGAAGCGCTGGTTCCCCAAATCACTGCGATCAGCGATTTTGCCGAGGTTGATCTGCAGGCCGAAACCCTAAGCGATCTGACGCGCACGGGCTTCGTCGCAGGCCTGCCCGCCGCTGCGCTCAGCGCGCTGTTCGAGGCCGAGCCGGGCCAGAGCGTTATCGTCGAAGACGTGGCCGACGTGTTGATCCTGCGCCTTGATACAGTGTTGCCTGCGGATGAAAGTAGCGATGATATCAAAGCCTTGCGCGAACGCCTCAGCGATCAAGCCTCCAGCTCCGTTTCTCAAGACCTCTTCGAGGCCTTCGCGGCGGACATCCAGCAGCGCGCAGGCATCAGCCTTGATCAAAACGCGATCAACGCGGTGCATGCCAGCTTCAACTAAAGGCGGACATTCATGGCGCTGATCCCCTCCTTCGACGAGTTCAACAAGGCCTATGGCTCTGGGCGCAATCAGGTGGTCTACACGCGCCTTGCGGCTGATCTGGACACGCCCGTGTCGCTTATGCTCAAGCTGACGGGCGCGCAAAAGGATGCTTTTGTCCTCGAATCCGTGACCGGCGGCGAAGTGCGCGGGCGCTATTCGATCATCGGGATGAAGCCTGATCTGATCTGGCGCTCCGAGGGGGCCACATCTTCGCTCAACCGCATGGCGCGCTATGACAGCGATGCCTTCGAGGCGCAGGATTTGCCACCCCTCGATGCGCTGCGCGCCTTGATCGCAGAGAGCCACATTGATTTGCCAGAGGGTCTGCCGCAGGCCAGCGCAGGTCTCTTCGGCTACCTCGGCTACGACATGATCCGCCATGTGGAACACCTCCCGAATGTGAATCCTGATGTGCTCGGCGTGCCCGATGCGATCATGCTGCGCCCTTCCGTTGTCGCGGTGCTGGACGGCGTCAAAGGCGAGGTCACGGTGGTTTCACCCGCATGGGTGAGCGACGGGCAATCCGCGCGTGCGGCCTATGCACAGGCGGCCGAGCGGGTCATGGACGCGGTGCGCGATCTGGAGCGAGCGATGCCCGCTGCCACGCGCGATCTTGGCCAATCTCAGGATGCGCCGGAGCCGGTCAGTAATTTTACCCGCGAGGGCTACAAATCTGCGGTAGACAAGGCAAAAGACTACATCAAAGCCGGCGATATCTTTCAGGTCGTACCGTCCCAGCGCTGGTGCCAAGAGTTCAAGCAACCCCCCTTTGCGCTCTATCGCTCTTTGCGACGCACCAACCCATCGCCATTCATGTTCTACTTCAACTTTGGCAGTTTTCAGGTGGTCGGGGCCTCGCCAGAAATTTTGGTGCGCGTGTTTGGCCGCGAAATCACCATCCGCCCTATCGCAGGCACGCGCAAACGCGGCTCAACGCCCGAGGAAGACAACGACTTGGAGGCGGATCTCTTGGCGGATGAAAAAGAGCTGGCCGAGCACCTCATGCTGCTGGACTTGGGCCGCAATGACGTGGGCAAGGTCGCCAAAATCGGAACCGTGCGCCCCACCGAGGAATTCATCGTGGAGCGCTATTCACACGTCATGCACATCGTGTCCAACGTTGTGGGCGAATTGCACGAGGACCAAGACGCGCTCAGCGCCTTCTTTGCAGGCATGCCCGCTGGCACAGTCTCCGGCGCACCCAAAGTGCGCGCGATGCAGATCATTGACGAGTTGGAACCCGAAAAACGCGGCATCTACGGCGGCGGCTGCGGATACTTCTCGGCGGGCGGCGACATGGACATGTGCATCGCCCTGCGCACAGCGGTGGTGAAGGACGAAAAGCTCTACATCCAAGCTGGCGGCGGTGTGGTTTATGACAGCGACCCCGAGGCGGAGTATATGGAGACCGTGCATAAATCTGGCGCGATCCGAAAGGCGGCGGAGGATGCGAGCCGCTTTACTGGCAACGGCAATAGCTGAGCGCCAGAGGCTTCACATTCGACCCCGCTCTCAAAAATCCAGTATGTAGTTGATTTTGAGATAGCTTTTTTTCAAATCCATATCCATCGATACCCGCCCACCATTGTCCATCGACAGTGCGAAATCACCGATCTTACCGTCCTGACCTTTTTCGAGCATCAGGCGCGGTTTGGACGCAGGCGCATCAGGCAACGGCATCAAAGGTTCACTTTGAAAAACATAGGTGCGGGTATGTTTGATCTGACCACGCGTGGCGACAGTGTAGCGCAAGCGCTCTGCGCCTTTGGCCGCGCGTTGCGGCTCTGCCTGCAACACGCCAACATCCAAAAGTTGAAAGTTCTCAGGGGCAATGCAGCGTAAAAAGCGGCCTGAGCAGTCTTGTGCAGATGCAGCTCCCACAGACAAAGCTACTGAAATCAAAGAATAAAATAGAGCATCGCACAATGGGCGCTTGGGCATAGGACGCATAATTGATCCACCATATTTATAAAAATAGAAATATTAATCCGACGAGCGTGCGACAGCCTCGGGGGATTCGGCAAGGTAAACCCGCGCTCAGCACTCTGAGGTTGCAAATGCAAACTGAGCGAAACAGAGCTGGCTTTGCGAAGGCGCAGCTTTGCGCTAACTTATGCACATTTAGCCAAAAGGACATTTTCATGCGCTTGATTTCCATCGCATTGCTCACAGCCCTCGCCGCACCGCTGCCCACCTTTGCCGCACCAAGCCCGGAGCAGATCGCGGCGGCACGGCTTGCCTATATCGAGGGGGATTACCGCGCTGCGCTCGACACGATCCGTGCAGCGGCAGAGGCGGGCAATGCTATGGCGCTCAACATTCTCGGCGCGGCCTATGAGGACGGAAAAGGCGTGGAACAAAACGCAGCCAAGGCGATAGACCTATTCGAGCAAGCGGCCAAAGCAGGCGAAGTGCGCGCGCGTTATAATCTTGGCGCACTCTTCGCTTTCGGCTCCGGCACCGTTGCCGAGGATCGTGCACGGGCGACGCGCGAATTTCGCCTTGCGGCGGCAGCAGGCTATGCGCCAGCCATGACCGCGCTCGGGCAATTGCAGGAACGCGCCACGCCCCCCGATTACGGCGCGGCGACAGATTGGTATGAAAAGGCCCATGACAAGGGCGATGTAGTCGCAACCGCCAACCTTGGCCATGCCTATGTGAAGGGACAGGGGCGGCGCGAGGATTGGACCCGCGCACGGCTGCTATATACGGAGGCGGCCGCACGCGGATATCCACGTGCTTTCAATGATTTAGGGGTGATGCACGAACAAGGCTACGGCGTGCATGCAGACGCTATCACCGCTTTCAGCTTCTTCCTGCGCGGCGTCGAAACCGGTTATGCCAAGGCGGGAATTAACCTCGCCGAACTCATCGTGAAGGCGCGCTTTCCCTTTGCATCCAAAGACATGGCTCTCGGCTATTGTTTTTGGGGTCTTGACGGGGCGAGCGCGCTAGAACGGGCCGAGTTTCAAGCCGATTGCAGCGCACTCGAAGAAATTATCCAGCCCGACGACACCGCCCGCGCCCGTGCACGCGGCTTTGCCGACAGGCTACGCCGCTAGCGCGCTGGCCGCCTATTCAGCCGAAGCGCCTTGGGTCAGAACCGCGCTGACTGGCACGAGAGAGACGCGGCTGGCGCGATCCGCAAGGCCCCAGATCAGCAGCGCCGAAATTGTTTCGGCCTGCAAGCGCCCCATCATCACGACGCCGCCCTCCTGGCCTGCGCGAAACGCCGCTTGATCAAGGAAACGGCGCATGACGCTCGCAGATTGCCCATTGCCGTCGAAGTCGCGAAACACGGTGCCTGCGGGTATGCCCTCTCGCTCCGCAAGTTTGCGCGCAGTGTTCAGCCCACTGGCTTGCAAGAGCATGCCATGCCCGCTGTCCAGAATGATCTGGGTGAGTTGATCTGCCATTTCACGGCTGCTTTGCACGCCGCTTTGTACGCCCTCCAGAACGCCCACCACTTCGGGCAGAGCTGCGAAATATCCGCTCATTGCAACCTCGACGTCGCTAGCTGTCGCGCCGCGCGGCAGATCGACCAGGGCGAGCACTTCAAAGCCCTTTTCGCGGTAGATTTGCATCCGCTCCGCCGCGTTCGCGCCATTTGCGTCGACCGCGAAGGTCAAAGGATAGGGGAATGATTCAAGCGCTTCAACGCCGAGGGAACTGTCGCCTTCGTCGATCAGCACGATCGCCATCAGCGGCTTGCCCTCCTCCACAGTGAACTCGGCTGCGAACCGCTCGATGGGCGGCGGTGCCTGTGCGCTTTCGGCATCGGCCTCAACTGCGGCGTCCTGCCCGAGGGTAGGCAGGCGATTGGTGGTGACTTGCGGTGCAAGATTGCCGACGGTGCCTTCGGTCTGGGCCGGAAGGGCAGCAATGATTTCGTCAGTGATCCGTTCGGCCTGCACTTGTTCAGCGGGTTGTTCCGTTTTTTGTTCCTGCTCGGATTCCGCAGTCTCTGTGGCCTCTGGCACGTTATCCTCGGATGGCTCCGGTGCCACGTCTAATGGTGCGTCAGGTTCCATCACATCCAGGGCAGGCGCGTTTGATTCAGCTTCGCTTGTCTCGGACGCAGGCCCGTCAGGTGCGGGCAAGTCAGATGCTGGCAAGTCAGGTGCAGGCATGTCAACTATTGGCGTCTCAGCTTCAGACATGTCTGGTTCAGTAATATCCGGATCACGCACCAAGGCTGCCTCAGCATCGGCAGGCACGGCCTCTTCTTGCGGTGCTTCCTCGGCTACAACATCCGCCTGCACGACGGGCGCAGGCGCGGTCACTGGCGCAGGCACTGGCGCGGACTCGCCGGTTGGGTTCGCTTCAGGTATCTCAGGCTGAAGTGCCGCTTCACTCACCGCGCCCGGCGCATCCGTATTCGCGAGCCCGCCCCCCGGTTTGAAATCGGGATAGGCCAGCGAAAGCCCCCCTGCGCCCAAGCCAGCGACGACAACGCCCCAAACCAGTCCTGAAAACGCACCTTTTGCCACTGCACCACCACCTTCGACTGTCACCAGATATTTCACGCTAAGTTTGACCCTTTGCGCCCAGCAAGACAAGGGGCCTCTTGACCCTTGTGCGCAGTCCTGAGCATGTAGGACGCAACCGGGCCCCGCGTGCGGGACGCATTGAACAAGTTGAGACACCACATGCTGCTGCTGATCGATAATTACGACAGTTTTACCTATAATCTGGTGCATTATCTGGGCGAACTTGGCGCAGATGTTAAGGTTGTGCGCAATGACGCACTTAGCGCGCGCGACGCGATGGCGCTCAATCCGGCTGGGGTGATGCTCTCGCCCGGGCCTTGCGATCCGGATCAAGCGGGTATTTGCCTTGAGATGGTCGCGCTGGCGGCAGAGACGCGCACACCCCTGATCGGGGTTTGCCTTGGTCATCAGAGCATTGGCCAAGCCTTCGGCGGCAAGGTTGTGCGCTGCCACGAGATCGTCCACGGCAAGATGGGACAAATGCAGCATACGGGCGAAGGTCTGTTTGAAGGACTGCCAAGCCCGTTTGCAGCAACGCGTTACCATTCTCTTGTGGTGGACCGTAAGAGCCTGCCCGAGAGTTTGAAAATCACGGCAGAGCTGGAGGATGGCACGATAATGGGATTGCAGCACCGTGAATTGCCGATCCACGGCGTGCAGTTTCACCCCGAATCCATCCGATCCGAGCATGGCCATGCGATGCTCGGTAATTTTCTGAAGACAATGAAGGTTTCCGCATGAGCGACGCGCTAAAGCCCCTGATCGATGCCGCCGCCGAGCGCGCACTGACCCGCCTAGAAGCGGAAGCAGCCTTTGAAATCCTGTTTACCGGGGAAGCGACGCCAAGCCAGATTGGCGGATTGCTCATGGCGCTGCGCACGCGCGGCGAAACGGTGGATGAGTATGCCGCCGCCGCCTATGTGATGCGCGCCAAATGCAACGCTGTGCGCGCGCCCGAGGGTGCCATGGATATCGTCGGCACGGGGGGGGATGGCAAAGGCACGCTCAATATTTCCACCGCCACTGCCTTTGTGGTTGCTGGCGCAGGGGTAACGGTGGCCAAACACGGCAATCGCAATCTCAGCTCCAAATCCGGCGCCGCGGATGCGCTGGGGCAAATGGGCATCGACGTCATGGTTGGTGTCGACGTGGTCGAAGCGGCGCTGGAGAGCTGCGGCATCGCTTTCATGATGGCCCCCATGCACCACCCTGCCACGCGCCATGTGATGCCCACGCGCGCCGAACTTGGCACGCGCACGATCTTCAACATTCTTGGCCCTCTGACCAACCCCGCAGGCGTGAAACGCCAACTCACAGGGGCCTACAGGCGCGATCTAATCCGGCCTATGGCAGAGACGTTGGGCCAGCTTGGCTCTGATGTGGCTTGGCTGGTACACGGTAGTGACGGCACGGACGAGCTGAGCATTGCGGGCCTGTCTTGGGTCGCCGCGCTGGAAAACGGTGCAGTGCGGGAGCTCGAAGTGCACCCCGAAGACGCGGGCCTACCAGTGCATCCCTTCGAGGACATTCAGGGCGGCACGCCACAAGATAACGCAAAAGCGTTTCATGCCATTCTCGGCGGCGCGCATAACGCCTACCGCGATGCCGTCTTGCTGAATAGCGCTGCTGGACTGGTTGTTGCGGGCAAGGCTGATGATCTCAAAACCGGTGCAGCTCTGGCGCGCGAGAGCATCGACAGCGGCGCGGCAAAGGCCAAAGTGGACGCTCTTGCGCGCGCTACGAAAGGCAAGGGCTAGTCCAATTTTTGAAAAAACTGGACCCCGATTTTTACAAAATCGCCCCGAAATAGGATACCGACATGACCCAGACTGCCCTAGATCGCATCAAAGCCTATAAGCTGGACGAAATTGCCGCAGATAAAGCGGCCAAACCTCTTGAGGACGTAGAGGCCGAAGCGCGCGCCGCAAGCCCGCCGCGCGGTTTCGCGAACGCGCTCATGCGCGCCTCGCGCGAGGGCTACGGCCTTATCGCAGAAATTAAGAAGGCCTCTCCTTCCAAAGGTCTGATCCGCGAAGATTTCGAACCTGCCGCACTGGCCGCCGCTTACGAGCGCGGCGGTGCGAGCTGCTTGTCCGTTCTCACCGACACGCCCAGCTTTCAAGGTGCCAAGCACTTCCTGAGCGATGCGCGCGCGGCCGTCGATCTGCCTGCGCTGCGCAAAGATTTCATGTATGACACCTATCAAGTGGCAGAGGCCCGCGCGCTCGGAGCAGACTGCATCTTGATCATTCTCGCCTCGGTTTCTGACAGCCAAGCGGCCGAGCTTGAAGCCGCTGCATTCGAGTGGGGCATGGACGTTCTGCTCGAAGTGCATGACGCCGCCGAGCTTGAGCGCGCAACCGCACTCAAATCGCCCCTGATGGGGATCAACAACCGCAACCTCAAGACCTTTGAGACCTCGCTTGATACCACCCGCCAACTAAGCCGCATGGTGCCCGAAGATCGTCTGATCATTTCAGAGAGCGGCTTGTTTACCCCCGCCGATCTGGCCGATATGGCGCGTTACGGCGCGCGCACTTTCCTCATTGGCGAGAGCCTGATGCGTCAAGACGATGTAGAGAGCGCAACACGCGATCTGCTGCGCAATCCAGCGGGCAGCGCAGGTATGGGCGCATGAGCGGTCTGACGCATTTCAACGCCAAGGGCGAAGCACATATGGTGGATGTCTCCGAGAAAGAGATAACCGCCCGCGTCGCCACCGCCGCGGGCTGGGTACGCATGAGCCAAGAGGCGTTTGACATCATTTCAGGCGGCACCGCCAAGAAGGGCGATGTGCTCGCCGTGGCGCAGCTTGCAGGCATCATGGGGGCCAAGAAAACCCCCGAATTGATCCCGCTTTGCCACCCTCTACCCATTGCCAAAGTCGCGCTTGAACTGGAACTTGATCCAGAACTTCCGGGCGTGCAGATCAGCGCCACGGTGAAAACCACGGGGCAGACAGGCGTTGAAATGGAAGCGCTCACCGCGGTCAGTACCGCCGCCTTGACCGTCTATGACATGATCAAAGCTGTGGACAAAACCATGGAAATCGGCGGCGTCCGCGTCACCTTGAAAGACGGCGGTAAGTCGGGCCGCTACAGCGCAACATGATCTCTGTCGAGGCGGCCCTTGCGCAGCTTTTCACGCTGATCGCGCCGCTGGAGAGCGAAGCGGTCCCCCTTGGCGAGGCCGCAGGCCGCGTGCTCGCAAAAAGCGTCACGGCCAAGCGCGATCAACCGCCCTTTCCTGCCTCCGCGATGGATGGCTATGCAATTCAAAGTGCTGACTTCAAAGTCGGCACCCGGTTGAGCGTGCTTGGCGAGGCGGCGGCCGGAGCGCGCTTCGACGGCTCTGTCGGCGCGGGCCAGGCCGTGCGCATTTTCACCGGTGCGCCCGTACCACAAGGTGCCGACTGGATCGCGATTCAGGAAGATGTCGACGCGGCGGGTACGCAGATCACCATCCGCGCTGTTACAGAAACCAGCGCCTATGTACGCCCCGCCGGAACCGATTTCAAAGCGGGCCAAACGCTGCAAGCACCGCTGATCCTGACGCCGCAGCGCATCGCGCTGCTCGCGTCCATGAATATCAGCGAAGTGCCCGTGACGCGCCGCCCTGACGTGGCGCTCATCTCGACAGGATCAGAGCTTGTGATGCCCGGCGAAACGCCCGGCCCTGATCAGATCATCGCCTCCAACACTTTCGGTCTCAAAGCGATGCTGGAGCAACTGGGAGCCACCGTGCGCCTGCTGCCCATAGCCCATGATACACTGCCCGCACTGCGCACCGCCTTTGATCTGGCGCGCGGCGCCGATCTGATCGTGACCATCGGCGGTGCCTCTGTGGGGGATCATGATCTGGTCGGCGATGTGGCGCAGGAATTGGGGATGCAGCGCGCCTTTTACAAAGTCGCCATGCGCCCCGGCAAGCCGCTCATGGCGGGCCGCATAGGTAACGCAGCAATGATTGGCCTGCCCGGAAATCCGGTTTCTGCCATGGTTTGCGGCACGGTTTTCGTCGCCCCCATGGTGCGTGCGATGATGGGCCTTGGCCAACACCCCGCCCCGCACCAAAATGCAGTGCTGGCTCAGGATATCCCGGCCAACGGGCCGCGCGCGCACTATATGCGCGCAGTTCTGAAAGGCGGGCAAATCACGCCTTTCAAGCGGCAGGACAGCGCGCTTTTGTCGGTGCTGGCCGAAGCCAACGCGTTGCTGCTGCGCACGCCGCATGACTGCGCGCGCAAAGCAGGAGAACAGGTGAGCTATGTTCCGCTGTGATCGGAACATGTTGACACAAAACAAGAACATGCCTAGAACAAAAGAAAACTGCACAGCAGGAGGTTGCAGGTATGTTGACTAAGAAACAGCTCGATTTGCTCGAATTCATCAACAAACGGATGCAAAAGGACGGTGTTCCCCCTTCGTTTGACGAGATGAAAGAAGCGCTGGACCTACGGTCCAAATCCGGCATTCACCGCCTGATCACCGCTCTGGAAGAGCGCGGCTTTATCCGCCGCCTTGCCCACCGCGCGCGCGCCATCGAAATCGTCAAGCTGCCCGACAGCATGGGCATGACCCCCGCAGGCTTTGTGCCGCGCGTCGTGGAGGGCGGCAAACCCGACGCCCCTGCCCCGCGCGAAGCCCGTCCCGTCGAGCCGGTTCGTGCGATTGAATTGCCAGTTATGGGACAGATCGCTGCTGGTGTGCCAATCGAGGCGATCAGCCATGCCTCGCACAATGTCGCAGTTCCCAGTCAGATGCTTTCTGGCCCCGGCGAGCATTACGCCCTTGAAGTTAAAGGCGATTCGATGATCGACGCAGGTATCAACGATGGCGACACAGTTGTGATCCGCGAAACGAATACCGCCGATAACGGCGATATCGTCGTAGCGCTGGTCGAGGATCAGGAAGCGACGCTAAAGCGGTTCCATCGCAACGGCACCACCATCGCGCTCGAAGCTGCGAACCCAGCTTATGAGACACGGTTTTTCTCGCATGAGCAGGTCAAGGTTCAAGGTCGCCTTGTCGGGTTGATCCGCAGCTATTAATGCCCCAGCCGCGCTTTGCGCAGGGCTTTGTCGTTCCAGTATCTTCGGCCCGCGACGTCGCGGGCCGTGGTTATTTTCAAAGCGCCCGAAGCGTCCCATCTCAACGCCACGCTTCCGACATTGCGCAGGCGCTTCTGATCGAACACCGTGCAAGGCGCATCGCCCTCATATATCTCTGAGAACACGGCAATATCCTTGGCACTGCAGCCTGAAAACTCTGTCAGCCCCCGCTTGCCGGACGCCGCAAATATCCGCGCCTGCCCGATCTGCGCGCCTTGCCAATCTGCACCTGCCTGCGACTGCGCGCGCGCATCGCCGTCGTTCTCCAGCCAGACGCCCGCGACGAAACCTGCCCCCTTCTCCTTGCTCAAAACCCGCTGCGTTCCTTGCATCACGCCCACCAGAGTGCCCGTGTCGGAAATAAGCACGTCCGGCCGCTCGACCGTGACCCAGCCCAGCAGCGCCGCCGCAATTGGCGCAAGCCCGATGAACCGCACACGCGTGACCATCAATGCGACGATCAGCAGCCCCAAGCAGAGCGCGAAAAACGCCCAATCCGGGGGCGCGGGTATCTTGCTGACCGCACCCGGCCAGCCCGACACTTCGCCTGCAACGCTCAATATCCAATCCAGCCCGAGACCCATGATTTTTAAAGGAATCCAGTCAAGGCCAAGCGGGATCAAACAGACCGCCAGCACCGCGAGGGGGATCACCATCACCCCCATCAGCGGCACAGAGACAAGATTGGCAATCAAACCATAGTGCGAGATCAGGTTGAAATGCGCCGCCGCGATCGGCAAGGTCGCCAGCCCCGCTACGCCCGAGGACACGACGGTGCCGAACACCAGATTGAACACCGGACTGCTAGGTTTGCGCCCCATGTTTCGTGCACTCAGGGTCGTGAAAATCACCACCAGCGCCGTGGTCGCTGCGAAGGACATTTGAAAACCCGGGCCCGTTACCGCTTCTGGGCGACGCAGCAGGATGATAAGTGCCGCCACCGCGACGGAGCGCAGGCTGATTGCACGCCGCTCGAGCATGACTGCGCCAAGCGTAACGGCCGCCATCACGAAGGCGCGTTCCGTCGCGACAGAGCCGCCCGAAAGGCCCAGATATCCCGCCGCCGCCGCAAGCGCGCCAAGCGCCGCGAGTTTCTTAACCGCCCCTCCTACTGCGAGCGCGGGGATGAACGATAACCCGATACGCAGAGCGCCAAAGACGAAGCCCGCGAGCAGCCCCATATGCAGGCCCGAAATCGCGAGCAAATGCGCCAGATTACTGTGGCGCAGGTTTTGCAAGGTCTCTTGCGACAGCCCGCTGCGATCGCCGGTCATCAGGGCAGCGGCGAAAGCGCCTGTTTGCCCGCTCAAATGGCGCTGCACCCGCTCCGAAAGCGCAAGGCGGATGGAGAAGAAATTCACCCCTGCCTCTGGCGGCGTAGCCAGCAAAAGGGGAACGCGCGCATATCCCACGCCGCCGAGCTGGCCGAACCACGCGTGGCGCTGGAAATCAAAGCCATGCGGCTCGGCAGGGCCGGAAGGGGGCGACAGATGCGCGGTGGTCATCACGCGCGCGCCCGCACGCGGGCGCGCCTCCGCATCCGAGCCAAACAGGGACAAGCGCACGCGCTCGGGCGTGCGCGCAGCGCCGCGCCGCCCTAGCGTGACCTGATCCAGCGTCACCCGCAGCGCGCCCGAGCCGGAGCGGTCAAGCCCGATCACCCGCCCCTCCACAGGGCCGTAATAGCGCCAATCGAGCACTGGAGCGGCAATGGATTGCGTACGCCACCCCGCAACGGAAAAACCCAGTGCGAGCAATGCGATACACCAGAAGATCGGGCGCAGCACATAGGGCGCGCGCAGCAGGCCCGCCCCAGCAAGCAAAGCCAAAGCGAAACCGCCCAAGACCTCGCGAAACGCAGGCTCCACAGGCATCTGAAAATAGAGCAAAACCCCGAGTGCAAGCACCACAGGCGAACAGATAAATCCCTGCGCCATCTGCGCGCTCAATTGATCCAGCAGGCGGTGACCCATGCTTGTCCTTGTCCTTGCGCTTTGGGGTAGCTATCACGAGCTAGAATCTAGCCAAATTATGCTTACCGAAAGGTTAACCACGCCATGTCCGCTGCTGTCGTCACACGTTTCGCCCCCTCGCCCACGGGCTATCTTCATATCGGGGGCGCGCGCACCGCGCTGTTCAACTGGCTCTATGCGCGCGGACGCGGGGGTAAATTCCTGCTGCGCATCGAGGACACGGATCGCGCGCGCTCCAGCCCCGAAGCGAGCGCAGCAATCTTGCAAGGCATGGCCTGGCTTGGGCTGGATCACGATGGCGATGTGATCAGCCAGTTCGAGCGCGCAGATCGTCACGCCGAAGTCGCAAATGAATTGCTCGCCGCTGGCAAGGCCTTCAAATGTTTTGCAACGCAAGACGAGATCGAGGCGTTTCGCGAGGCGGCTCGCGCAGAGGGCAAATCAACGCTTTACCGCAGCCCTTGGCGCGATTCCGACGCGGCAAGCCACCCCGATGCCCCCTATGTGATCCGCATAAAAGCGCCCTCAGGCGGGACAATGGTGATCAAGGACGAAGTGCAAGGCGACGTGCGCATTGCCCATGAGCAGCTTGATGACATGATCTTGCTGCGCTCGGATGGCACGCCTGTCTATATGCTTGCCGTCGTGGTGGATGATCACGACATGGGCGTCACCCACGTCATTCGCGGCGATGATCACCTAAGCAATGCCGCGCGACAGATGATGATCTACGAAGCCATGGAGTGGCCCCTACCCGTCTATGCGCATATTCCGCTGATCCATGGGCCTGACGGTAAGAAGCTATCCAAGCGCCATGGCGCGCTCGGAGCGCAGGAATATCAACTTATGGGCTACCCTGCCGCAGGTATGCGCAACTATCTTGCGCGCCTTGGCTGGAGCCATGGGGACGATGAATTTTTCAGTGATGCACAGGCGCGTGAATGGTTTGACCTTGCGGGAATCGGTAAATCCCCCGCACGCTTCGACACCAAAAAACTGGAGCATCTGTGCGGGCAGCATATTGCTACCAGCGAAAATGCTGCTTTGCAGCAAGAATTGCTCGCTTTTCGGACTGCCATTGGCGAGAATAACTTGCCTGATGTCAAATTGGCGCTTTTGTCCGATGCGATGAATTGCCTCAAGGAACGGGCCAAAACTTTCCCTGAACTCCTTGAAAAAGCAGAGTTTCTCTTGGTGGATCGCCCTATTGAGCCTGACGAGAAAGCGCTCAAGTCACTGGATCCGGTATCCCGTGGTATACTGTCCACATTGACGCCGCATCTGCAAAATGCTAGCTGGACGCGAGACGCTTTAGAGGCGGCCACTGCTGACTATGCCGATTCAAACGGTCTCAAATTCGGCAAGATGGCCGGACCTTTGCGCGCTGCGCTCGCCGGGCGCTCCGTGACTCCAAGCGTATTCGATATGCTATTGGTTCTGGGCCGTGATGAAGCACTGGCCCGCATCAAAGACGCGGCACAAGAACATGGGTAAGACTTTGGTAAGACCCAACGAATAAACGAGCCTTCACGCGGTCCGCGCGGATGGGCAGATTTGAAAGGGAACGGAATGTCAGACACCGCCAAACGCAGCGCAACGCTGAGCTTTGATGATACATCGATCGAACTGCCGATCTACACGCCGACCGCGGGCCCCGATGTGCTCGACATCCGCAAGCTCTATGCGCAGGCGGGCGTGTTCACCTATGATCCCGGCTTTACCTCAACGGCAAGCTGCGACAGCACCATCACCTTCATTGACGGTGGCAAGGGCGAGCTTTTGCATCGCGGCTACCCCATTGATCAGCTCGCGGAAAAATCTCATTTCCTCGAAGTCTGCTACCTGTTGATGTATGGCGAATTGCCCACAGGCACAGAGCTTGAGGACTTCGAATTGCGCGTTACCCGTCACACGATGGTGCACGAGCAGATGATCAATTTCTTCCGGGGCTTCCGGCGCGATGCACATCCTATGGCGATCATGGTCGGCGTCATCGGCGCGATGTCCGCCTTCTACCCCGACAGCACCGATGTAAATGATCCGTGGCAGCGCGAAGTCGCCTCGATCCGGATGATCGCAAAGATGCCGACGATCGCGGCGATGGCCTATAAATACACGATCGGCCAGCCCTTCATCTATCCGCGCAACGATCTGGATTATGCCTCCAACTTCCTGCGCATGTGCTTTGCTGTGCCGTGCGAAGAATACGAAGTGAATCCGATCCTCGCCCGCGCAATGGACCGCATCTTCACACTGCACGCGGATCACGAGCAAAACGCATCGACTTCCACGGTGCGCCTTGCGTCATCCTCCGGCGCGAACCCGTTTGCCTGCATCGCCGCCGGCGTTGCATGCCTCTGGGGTCCGGCGCACGGCGGTGCGAATCAGGCCTGTCTCGAGATGCTGCGCGAAATTGGTACAGTGGATCGCATCCCCGAGTTCATCGCCCGCGCGAAAGACAAGGATGACCCCTTCCGCCTCATGGGCTTTGGCCACCGCGTCTACAAGAACTTCGATCCGCGCGCCAAGGTTATGAAACAATCGGCAGACGAAGTTCTCGAACTGCTCGGCATCGAAAACAACCCGACACTTCAGGTTGCCAAGGAGTTGGAAAAAGCCGCGTTGGCCGATCCCTATTTCGCCGAAAAGAAGCTGTTCCCGAACGTCGATTTCTATTCGGGCATCATTCTAGAAGCGATGGGATTCCCGACATCTATGTTCACCCCCATTTTCGCGCTCTCGCGCACGGTGGGTTGGGTCAGCCAGTGGAAGGAAATGATTGCGGACCCACAGGCCAAAATCGGCCGTCCCCGCCAGCTTTACCTCGGTGAAACAGCGCGCGATTACACGGATATCGAAAACCGCTAAAGGCTGTCTGCTCTCCAAATTTGAAACGCCCTGCCCTCGTCGGTAGGGCGTTTTGCGTTTTCGTGCCGGATAGCGCGTCAGGCGCCTATCACCACATCCGCGCGCAGCCCGCCAAGGCTTGTGCTTTTGCCAAACCGCAGCGTGCCGCCGTGAGCACGTGCGATGTCATTTGTGATCGCAAGGCCAAGCCCCACGCCAGAACCCTTGTCCTGATTGCGTGCCGGATCAAGGCGCACAAAGGGTTTTACAGCCGCGCCGTAAAGGTCTTCGGGCAGGCCCGGACCATCATCTTCAACGCGAAACACCACCGTCTTTTCCGTACGCAAAACAGAGATTTGCGCGCGGGTGCCATAACGAACTGCATTACCGATCAGGTTTTCGAGAGCGCGGCGAATCGACAACTCATTGAGCATCACCGCGCCGCCCCCATCACATTGCGCCATCGACGCCGCCGTGCCCATGCGCTGCGCATCGTCCACCACCGCACGCGCCAAGGCCAATGGATCGCAAGGCTCCTGCTCACCCTCATAACTGCCACGCGCGAAATTCAGAAATTCGTCCAGCAGGCGCTGCATGTCCTCAACGTCCCGCTCCAGCGGTTCACGTTCGCTGTCTTCCAGCATCGACAGGCCCAGCTTCAACCGTGTCAACGGCGTGCGCAGATCATGGCTCACCCCGGAGAGCATCATCGTGCGCTGCTCGATCTGCCGCTCGATTCGCGCGCGCATGGACAAGAACGCATTGCCCGCCGCACGCACCTCCACAGCGCCAGACGCATGATAAGGTAGCGTTTGCCCTCGCCCAAAGGCCTCTGCGACGCGCCCGAGGCGGGTTATTGGCCGCAATTGGTTGCGCAGGTAAATATAGGCGATCAACGTCATCAAGACGCCGAAAAACAGCATGTTAACCAACAATTGATGGGGGTTGGACGCAGATACGCGCGGTCGATCAAACCCGATGCGCAACACGCCAAGCCGCGTGTCCACATATGCAAAAATGCGCCAGTCATCGGGCATTTCAACCACCTGAACTTCGTCCAGCCGCGCTTTCAACGTGCGCTCGACGACGATGCCGGAAAAATCATACCAGCGGCGCAACGTCGTTTCCGGCACGCTCTGCTCGGAAACAAAGCTCAGATCGTATTGTAAGCTGCGCGCCAGCCCACGCACAGTGTCGAGCGCGCTTGCCTGTGTCGGTAGCCCTTGCATTTCATCCAGCAAATAGCGCAATTCAAGCGATACCCCGCTGCTCATCTGCTTGGTCACGCCCTCGAAGTGACGCTGGATGAACACGACGGAAACCACCAGTTGCAAGGTCACGACCGGCAAAACCAGAATAAGCGCCGCACGCCCGTACAGCGAGCGCGGCATATAGCGTTTGAGCCATGTAAAAGTCATGTCATAACGTAGCCAACGCGAGAGCCAGAGGAAAGAGCCGATGCCACCTGATGATTTCAATCCCCCCGTTGGTGTGGCACAGCCCCTCGCACCAGCACTGCGCCGAATCCTTGCGCCAAACCCCTCACCCATGACCTATCGCGGCACCAATACCTACCTGCTCGGAACACGCGATATCGCGGTGATCGATCCCGGCCCCGAGAGCGAGGCACATCTGACGGCAATCCTGAACGCTTGCGACGCGGCTCAACGCATCACCCATATTCTGGTCACACATTCGCATGTAGATCACTCCCCCCTTGCCTCCGCGCTTTCGCGCCGCACGGGCGCGCCGGTTTTCGCATTCGGGCCGAGCGATGCAGGCCGCAGCGCCGCGATGCAGGCCTGCCTCATCACGGGTATGAAGGGCGGCGGCGAAGGTATCGATCTCGCGTTTGCACCTGATGTTCATTTGAGCGACGGCAGCGCATTGCAGGCTGGCGATCAAAACGTGATCGCTTGGCACACGCCCGGCCACATGGGCAATCACATGTGTTTTCAGTGGGGCGATGCCGTCTTTTGCGGTGATCTTGTGATGGGCTGGGCAAGTTCGCTCGTCTCACCGCCTGACGGTGATCTGACGGATTTCATGCGCTCTTGCTCTAAATTGCGTGCGTTGAACGCTGCCGTGCTGCATTCCGGTCATGGCGCACCAATCAGCGATCCCGCTGCGCGGATTGACTGGCTCATCGCACATCGCCAAAGCCGTGAAGCGCAGATTTTGGAGGCGCTGAGCACAGGCCCTGCCGCTGCGCATAGTTTGGCCGCAGCAATCTACACCGAGACGCCTGTCGCACTGCTAGGGGCTGCCACGCGCAACGTCTTTGCCCATCTCATTGATCTGGAGGGCAAAAACCAAGTTGCGCGCTGCGACGCCCCAACAGAAAGTGCGCTGTTTCACCGACTTTAGACCGTGCGCAAAGAAAAACGCGTTTTGTGGGCAAATGCCTCTGGACGCCGCAAACCCGCATTGCTATATCGCCCGCAGTGTTCCGACGTAGCTCAGCGGTAGAGCAGTTGACTGTTAATCAATTGGTCGTAGGTTCGATCCCTACCGTCGGAGCCAAAACTTCCCTTTAGTTTTGGTAACTTACTTGAAAATCCCCTGAGCATTGAGAATCCACCGCTTCTCAGGGGTAACATTTCGGGTAACGGAATTTCTTGGAATTTCACGTCAGTTCGCAGTTCTGATCCGTATGCATTTATAGAGCCGTTCCAATCTGGGTTTATCGTTTCGTTCGACTGCTGCATTCAATGCCGTCCCCCAAAACATAGTTTCTGAGTTGGCGCAGATCCCTCTGATTCGTTGAACCAAGCCAATGTCGATCTCTGACGGTTCGCACGTTGCGCTCTTCGGTTGCGGCTCAGCAACTTCAGACAATGCCTGGACCAAGCGCATGTCACCTCGTTCCAAGGCCATCACGCACAGGGCAGTAATTGCAAAAGCTTCATCATCCAAAGCGGACGTCACTTCTCTGATCTCGTTCGCAATTTCCTTTTGGCGTTCTTTGACGTAGTTCATTTTGTACTCCCAATTTTGTGCTCTTTGATTTTATCGATTCGTGAAGACTTTGCCAAATTCCTAATAGCGATATTTCGTTGTCGCTCTCGGAATCTACGAGTTGCCTCTAATTGCGCTTTAGCCTGACAGCTTTTCCCGCAATAAAGAGTTCTGAAATTTAGCTCGGCAGGGATTTCACCATCACAAATCTTACAGAGCCTGCCCCTACGTGCCTTGATCAAGCGAGCACCTGCGCCGCGACGGTAGCAAGCCTTGGCCATGCACGACTTACTGCAAAATTCCGCAGCAAGGTTACGAGAGACAGGAATGACCTTTTCGCACTCCTTGCATGGTCTACCTGTCCGGGCGTTCCGATTGGCTTCATACTCATGACGTGCAAGATCCAATTGGAAACACTCGCGACTACAGAAAATGCGAATTTCTGCATAGCGATCATCTGGCAATTGCTTACTACAATTTTGACAGTACGTGTTTAGGTCCATCACCATTTGCTCCTTATTGCCAGATCCGCAGCATAAAGCTCGGACGCATGTCGAAGATTGAACAAGACAGAATGATAAGACTTGCGGCAAACATCCCCGCAAAATTTGTAGTGGTTCTCAGGAAGCTTTTTGTGACAACGTTTGCAACGCGTCCTCTCGATCAGAACACCCTCAGCGATCACATATTCTGGCTGTCCTTCGTACCAGTCCGGACGCTTTGCACCGAGCAAGCTATGCGCACCTGAAACAATGTCACGGGCAGCTTGATCCGCATCCAGCCAACGCCAACCTCTGAGACAAAGATCAGCACGTAAAGAGGCGCGCATCACACCTTCCAAGCCAAATATGCTACTGATCTGCCCGTCAGCAAATGCCAAACGAATGACATCTGCAATCTGACCAGCCATACCTAGCTTACGACGCTTGGAAAAACTCGCGTGAGCGCTCATCGATCATGTTTCCCAATCAACAAGTTTTAACGCTTGATCAGGATCGACGCCCGCCTCTTTCGCGAGCGCTAAGGTCTGCACGATAGCACCAAGCGCGCGCGCTCTACCTCCAGCATCGAATGCCTGTAGAGGTCGCATCACGTCCAGCTTGATTTCGTTGCCCAGCTTTTCCGATGCCTCTTGAGCAATCATTACCGCGACAGGCTGCAAGGACCATTGCGCAAGGTGACGTTGTGCCTCGCGTACCATCGGCCCGGTGGTGCTGGGATTAGCAAGCCCCGGCAAAACTCCAAATACCATCTCGATCCCAGACTTTGCCGATGCCAGCGATTCCTTGGTCATTGCCTTGGATAGGTCAGGCGAAACATCGCTTGGCTTCAAATCCGTTTGCGGTGCAGGACCGCCCGCCGCCGTCACGTTGACAGATTCACGAACAAGAACCTTGCCGCGAAAGCCACGAAAACCGCGCGCTAGATCGCTCATATCTTGATCCGGCGCTTCTGGGAATGGAATGACAGATGAGCCAAGTGGTGCGTTTGAATAGACTTCACTCAGAGCCGTTTCTAGCGTTTGCAACAGGCCAGCCGTGAGGCGTGCGCGACGCAATGGCGATTGTCCGACGTAAGGCATGTTTACTTCGGAGCCGATCCGAAAGTGTAACACTTCGCCAGCCAATGCGGTTTCGCTCTTGCCGCCGCCCGTGTCAGCGATGCCGACCCGATACGCGGTTGGCTTAGAAAAGCGCGTCGTCAGATCCCAATCCGAGCAAGGCAACAGCCCGTCGTCGCGGATCACGAATACCGCCTCGCCACGCAGAGCGAGAGCGCGCGCCGCAAGTGCCAGATTGCGCGGTGTCAGCAAATCGGTGCCGTCCACATCAGCCAGGCTTAGACCACCCTCCCAGAGCGACACAGCGCCTTGCACGGTGCCCGTGAGTTCTGCAATGCCTTCTGTGCCCGTGATATACGCCTCTCGCGCAGCCATGACTTGCGTCGTGTATCCGGTGCCACTTGAGCGGGTTTCGTTCTCAGGTTCTTTTTTCTTAAACGGCCACATGATCAAGCCCTCCGATATGAGCGCAGCAGATCGCCAGCGCCACTTTGTTGCATCGCCCGCGCCATCCAATTTGGAGAGCGCGTTACGGATTCTTCGAGGGGACCGATACTCGAAACAAATGAGCTTGACCCAGAAGGCCCGTCCTCTTCAGACATGTATTCAACCAAGCGTCGGAAAGCCTCGGAGACGGGTGCAGGGACCAGACCCGCACCAACTTGCGCAGTTATGCGGTAAGTGCCGTCAAAGGGCAGAACGAAACCAAGCGGGCCGCTTTGAAGGGTCACGGCGTCCCATTCATCGCCCCAATGGTGCGCAAAACTCGACACGACAGGTGCAAGGCGCGGGTGAAATTGATCACCAGCATCGCCAAGCAAAGTCCAGACCACCTCTCTCGCCGTGAAGCGATGCGCGGTGTACGCCTCGATCCTTGCCCAGATAAGATTTGCGTCCATTGCCGCCGCCGCCGTTGATAGGCCGTCAGGCGCATCAGGATAAACCGCTGGAACGTCCTCAAACTGTTTAATCAGGTCAATCATTTCACGCCCTCCAACGGTTCAAGGTTCGTTGCAGGCCATTGCCAAGCCCATCTAGCGGCAAATTCGGTGTCCAGTTGCGCGCCTCAATCTGAGTTGTGGGATATGCTGGCCTTGTCACAATCGACATTTCATAAAGAAGTGCCTGCAATACCGTGCGGATAATCGCGTTATGCGCTCCGTTCTCAGGGTCCATTCCCTCGTCTTCAACCTTCTCAGGCTCAGGAACCGCGCGCTTAGGTGGCAATCGAAAGCCCGGTGAAATGCCAACAGCCAAGCCAGCAGAAACAGCCGCAAGCACGTCTTTGACATAGGACACTTCTTGCATTTCTTCCGTGATGGTTGCGGTGAAAGTTACCGCGTCGTCACTGTCTGTAATGTCCAAAGTACCTGAGCGAACGGACGCAATCGGCTTGCCAAAGTCGTGACCAGAAAGCAGGTGAATGTCCTTTTTGCCGCCATGCTCTGAAGGTGTTTCGATCCTGTAAGAAAATGCCTTTGATGCGATTACTTCCTTGCGCGGCCGGCCTGTACGGCCCCCATCACTGAGGACCGCACGTTGATTGTATGGAAAGCGGCCTTGCAGTGCTAACGCACCGGACGCTCTCTTGCGTAATTCCAGACCGCCGCCTGCAAAGCCTTCCAACATCTTACTGGACGCCTGTAAGAACGCGAGTTTGCACCGCGCGGCTAATTGTGGTGTCCATCGTGGAAAGCGCCGTCAAACGCAGCCCGCCACTTTGTGCATCGCTAAATGGATCCCTAATTAAATCCACAGCGCCCCACAATCCGACAAAGACAGGTGCAACACCGCCCGCCGTTGTTGTCAGCAAAGCCTTGCTTGCCAGAGGATCGCCCGTCGGTGCTGGCAAAGCATTGTGAGACATTGCAATCGTGCCAACGGCCTCGCGCAAACGGTCCCATTCAGTGACCGCCGTGCCAGAGATATATGCGCCGTCCATCGTGTCCCAAACTTCGGGACGGATAAGCAAGCGCACAGCATCCGGCCCGTTCGCCGCGTTCGCCGTCATAAACGCCACTACCTCAGAACGGATAGCTGCCCACGTTGCCGCCGCGCTCAAATCCGCTTCATTGATCCCCCACGCAGCCGCGCCCGTAAATACGCCCGTAGGTTCACCAGATGCGCCGGAACCGTTAAAGATTGCACGGTCCATTTCTTGAGCCATAGCGCCGTTCATATCGCGGCGAATTGCTTGCTCAAGAGCCGATCCAGATTGCAACAACGTCTTGCGTGTGATGCGCATTTGAATGCCCAAAGTGTGATCAGGCTTCAAAGGACGGTCCAGCGTCGTGTAAGCGCTCGGACCCGGTACGTTGCCCGCCTCAGTCGCTTGCCAGCCCGCAGTGATTGCCGACGTTGTGACGGGTGTTTCCTGCCCGCCCGTGCCGATATTGATCATCTGGACGCCCATTTGAGCCGCGACAGATGCCGGGAAAAGACGCTCGATCAAAGGACGGGTTGCAATCGGATCAGGTGCACCGCTTGCGACGGTTTCACCAGCGCGGGTTTCAAGTGCAGCATATGGCACGGGAATGCCGCGATAGCCGCCTTGGCTGCGCAGTTCGGTGACAATCTCAGCCGTTTTACCATCAAGCGCGCGGCCTTCATCCAAAGACAAAGCGACTTGGCGCATTTCAAAGCCCGCCATGATCTCGGTCCATTCCTTTTCGGAACGGGTTTCCAGTTCGCCTTTGGCCTCGGTGCGTTGCTCGTCCTCAGAGATAAGCGCCGCGCGATATTGCGTTTCCTTGGTGCGATACTCTTGATCCAGTTCGCCCATTTTGCGGGTTTCATCCGCAGAGGGTGTTTCGATGTTTGCCAGTTCTGACAATTCTTGACGGATTTCAGAGCGACGTAGTTCCAGTTTTTTAGATGTCAGCATTTTGTTTACCTTTTGTTCCACTTACTAAATCGCGCCATTCTTGACGCTTTGGACTGAGGGGCTTGTGACCGACCTCAATGCGAGTTTTTTGGGAATGATGAAATGAGCAAAGCATTTGCAAATTCGCCAAAGAATAGGAAAGTTCAGGGTGTGTTTTGACGGGTAGAATATGATCACACTCAAGCTGGCGCCGTTCGCCACATTTGACACACTGCCAATCGTCGCGTTCCAAGGCCTGCATCCGCAAAGCCTTCCAACGCGGACCGCGCGTGACTTTGGCAGAGTGGCGCTTGTAGTCGTCGCGCTTGCGATTCAGCCCCATGCAATGCGCCCTCCACGTCCAGAAGGTCGGCCCATCATGCGCGCGCCTTCAGCTACCGCGATAACCGTTGCCGATGCCGTATCAATGCGCCCCATCGATCGCGCCTTAGCCAGTTTCAAATTGTTCGCCGGATCGCGCAGCGTCACAGCATCCGCAAACGCAGAGCGCAAAAGCAAAGAAGGTGAAGTCTGCACTTTGCCGTCAAACGCCGCGCGTCGGAACCGTTCACAATCTTCACCGCCGTCTTTGAAACCGAAGCCTCGCCAGATAATTGGAGCTCGAATGCCTGCCCTATCGATGGCCTCGCCAAGTTCTGATTGCTTGTATCTGTCAGACACAAGCGCCGCTACTGGTTCCCCCTCGATGTGTGCCATAACCTCTAAGAGCCAAGGCGCGATTGGTACGGTTTGATCACCCAGCGTTGACAACTCACCTCGCTCGTTCATTTCAACGTAGCGGCCTTGCACGCCGTCATTTGCACCACGATCCGCAAGGTTTGGTTTGCTCGGGAACGTGCCAAGGCATTCAAGCCGCCCCGTTTCAGGCCAGTAGAAAGCCGCCGCCGTCATAGACGCAGAGCCGCCTAGATCGATCCCGACGACAACTTGACCTTGCCGCGCTGGAACCTCAGAAACTTCGCAGGATAACCATTCGTCAACCGTCAAAAGAACGTCGCGGGTTTCGCCGCTCACACGCTCATTGCGATTGTAGAGCCGGAATGTCGTGAGTGTTGAGCCACCCCTCGCAATTGCCCGCCGTGCCTGCCCTTGCAACCATTCCAGAGACGAGCCAATGCCCGCTATCGCCCCGGGGTTTGCTTCCTTTAAGCTTTCCAGATCATCCGCTGGCAAGCCTTCAGGCGGTCTATGCTCTTGGCGGTAAACACCGTCCGAATCCTCATCAAGCCAGACTGAAAACGGGTGTGAATCATCCGCAGCCGAGGTCGAAATAATCAAGGCGCGCCCTCCGCGCTTACCCATGCCAGAAAGCAAAGCATGTTCCAGAGCGTCACCTTGATCAGCCGCCCAATGTCCTCGTTCGTCCATCAGGATCAACGTAGGTGCGGAGCCAAGGGCAGACTTTCCATCCGCTGCAATCGCTCGGATAAAATGCCCGCCGCCGTCGCCTTCATATTCAATCTCTAAACGCGGTGAACGTCTCACAGTGAATTTGGCTTGTTCATCCTCGGGCAAAGACCGAATGAATCCGACGACAAAATCAAAGGCAATGCGAGCTTGATCCCGAGTTCTTGCAGCAATCAAGATTTCGCGACGGGGTTGGTTATCCCATTTCCCCATGCACGAACCTAAAGCGATGCCCGCAGAAAGTGCTGTCTTGGCATTGCCGCGTCCAATCGACAAGACCGCTACATTTATACCGTCAGCAAGCGTGCCTTTGACAAATTTCTTCTGAAAAGGTGCCAGCTTGATCAGTTCGCCAGCTTTTGGACCCTCAGGAATTGCCAAAGATTCAAGGAAACGGATTGCCTTGGTAGAAGCCTTCATGCCAACTTCCCCACAATAAAATTTTGATCCAATATTTGAATACATTTGAGAGGGAATTTACGTTGCAAAATTTTGACATTGCCAAGCGCATGCTTGTAGTTTTGGTCATAGTTGGCTGGGTTGTTGTCGCGTTGGCTGTTTTGGGTTTCTTGTCCAGTTTGTTTGGCTCGGCAAAAGAAACTGCTGAAATAGGGTTTGCTATCGCGTTGCTTGCTTCCGGCGCGTTGGCTTTGTTTGGCCTTGTGATAATAGCCATTGCTCAAATGGGACTGACGCAAATCGCTACGGCCGAAAACACTGGGGAAATGCTGCGCATAATGCGCAAACAAACCCAGTCCGTATCGACAGCGACAGCCCCTGTAATGTCCGCACCCTCCAGTGGTTTGAAAAAAACCAAAGAAGTCGGATCCGCTATCAAGACCTACAAAGGTTACTTGATTACGAAAGCAAAGAACGGCGTTGAGGTTTCGGGTAATGAATTTTCTAACGTGCTTGCTGCAGAAAAGTGGGTCAATCAAAATCCAAAGACGTAAGGCCCGCATTTTACCACACAGCGCGAACGCGTAACCCACACCCGCGGTGACGCCCCTCTTTAAAAGTTGGGGCATTGGGACCATCACATCACTCATCCGATCACCTCAAGGATTTCAGCGCCGGTTGAGCAAAAATTCGTTGGTGAGATCAAGTTGTCCAGCTTTACCGATGCGTCTTGCAAGAGGATGAATGGACGTAAGGCTGTTGGATCGACAAGTATTGAGCCGCTTGGCTTCACTCGGTAGGTGCATCCAACTGTTCCCCTGTCTTCTCTCGCGAGCCTTGCAGCATATGAAGCAGCCACCCACTTATTCGAACTGAAGAATACATATTCTTGGCGGCATGGGTCGATGTTGCCGATTTCACGAGGGTCGAGCCATGTCACCTTTGATGGCTTGAGTAGATCTCCAACGGATAAGCCATTGCTGCCACCATGGTAAAAATCTCGACCTGTGATCTGCTCGACTAACTCGTTGGAAATTTCCAATTCTTCCGCTGACAACTCTGGTGAAAACTCGATCATGCAAACTACTTCGAAGAAAAAACGCTTTCTGTGGTTCGATAAATCCTTGGCCTGCTCCACCAACTCTTTGCGCGCATCATCATCGAATGAAATTCGCTTTTTACCATTTGAAGCGAGAGCGCGATCAATCAACTTCGCTTTTACTATGCTATCCATGTGTCTCTCTCATCATTCTCAACGTTGCTCTCTTAACCCTATCTCAATCAGTTCAGACCTCGGTGGACGGTCAGAAAGCGGGTTACTGTAGCGGGGTTGAAAACCCGCATCCCGCCCCGACCGCCGCCATGTTGCCATCTCAATTCAGACGAGCCCCAGCATCAGGTCAGACCTGCCTTTCACTCGGCACAGTCCGCTCTCCCATGTTCTCCGCCGCAGAGGGTGGCAGAGGGGCCTTAGGGCGTGGAGAGACCGCACAACGCGGAATAGCTGCCCTTGTGCTTTGGCCCGTTTCCCGGTAGCACCATCAGAACGTCAGCCCCGGCTAACCCGTGAAAGCCGGCTGACATTCAAGCCCGCCGATGCAACGGCGGGCTTTCTTTTCATTCTGCCAATTCACGAGGGCGATTGTTGATCCATTCAATCAATTCAGCCTCTCGCCAGAAACGACGACGCTGCATGTAGATTGGTTTGGGGAAATTCAGTTTAGTGTCTTTGAGCCAACGCCAAAGTGTCATGTCTGACACGCCGTCAAACATGGCCCTGACAGTCGATGCACCTATCAAACGATGCTGACTTTCAATTTTGGAAAGATTGTCACTGGGTAGGTTTTCGACAGCGGTCATGACAGACACCTTGGTTGGTTCTCTGCCTAACTATTCATCTCAAAAATCTTGCTGACGCAAAAGAATTGCGGTCCGGATTTTGAATGCTGAAATCCGGACCACTCCCTAACCATTTGTTTTATCTTTATTTTTCTCATCGCTCATCGCCAAAAGAAATCGTAAGTACCATAGTTCGGTTTGAATAAATCCGATCTTATGACTTTTCCTGAGCTTATCGAAGATTGTCGAACGTCCCTGACCATAAACTTCTCGGAGCTCAGCAACAGTGGCCTCTTTTCCCCAACCAACGACATTGGTATAAAAAAATTCTGAAAGCGCGAGAGAACTCATTTCTTCCAATTTAGTTTGATCTTTCCTGACCTTGACTTGACCTTTCAATATGTCCGAAATCATTGCTTGTTCAGCATCATTTAGAGCTAATTCTCCTTCATAGAGGCCTACAAGCTCCCTAGTATCACCCCCTACCGCCGATTTAACTGCGGAGATCCTGTATTTTGCAAGGATTTCATCAAATGGCAAACCTTCACCTTTTACCCACAACAGTAAATCTTCCTTAAATTCAGCTTTTCGACTTGGATCAAAAATCATCGCACGAACTCTCGAAGGCGCAACACATTGTCATCAAAATCGTCGATCAGTCGATCAACATAATCCGCCCACGCATCCAAAGCCTGACGCTTCTCATCAGCAAAGTCGTGCCTCTGGTAAACCGCTACAATCCCCCCGCCAGTGCCGGAAACATGGTTTAGCACCGCCTCAGTTATCCTGACGGGAATACCAATTCGAGCCATGCCAGTCGCAGCCGTGCGGCGCAGATCATGGAAAGTCCAATGTGGTATCTCGACCACTTCATTCCTTTCAACCCGAGCGACCTCAATCATCCTGTTAGAAATGCGGTTTCGACCTTTGTCAAATCCACTCATAGGCGTTTGACCAGTGGTCGTGTGATACAGCCCTGCCGTTCCTTCAACTCGTGACATACCGCTCAACAGTTCCACGACAGAGCGAGACAATGGAACGTCATGTGGGCGGCCATTTTTAGTCCGAACACTTGGCAATTGCCACAGATCGCCTTGGAGCTCGCTGTCATTGACACCGACGACTTCCCCTAAGCGTTGTCCAGTCAGCAACAACATTTGCACCAATGGCCCCCAAGGTTGCCCTTCAATCTCACACGCACTCCAAAGCCAACGTATTTCGTCGTCACTTAGAACTCGATCACGACTTTTCTCTTTCGCAACTGGCTTTACGCCGTTCGCAGGGCTCACTTGAATAATATCTCGATCGATGCACCAACCGAAAAAAGTATTTAGGTAGGCTCTCACTCTATTGGCGCTGACGACACGTCCTGACTCTGCAATCGTATCAAGCAGATCAATGACGTCGCGACGTTGAATATCATAAACGTTCCGATCTCCCCAAACCGAAACGACATGTCGATCTAGTTCACGGCGCACAGTCCGACCACTCTTGAGCGTCGCAAGGTGGCGTAAGTCATATTGAGCGACCAATGTCTTGATCTTGTCTCTCTCCGAAAGCTGTGCCGCCTCACGCGCCGCTCTTGTGGCTTTCTTTTCAGACGAAGGGTCTAGTCCATGCTCGACCTTGTCCAATGCCTCTGAAGCTGCCGCTCTCGCATCCGCAAGGCCCATAATGGGCCACTTGCCCAAAGTAAGCTTCTTTGGCTTTCCACTGTAGCGATATCGCAGTGCCCAAGATTTCGCGCCGCTGGGCTGCACTACTAGATAGAGGCCAGATAAAGCGGGGTCTGGGATTTCTTGGCGTCGTTTGGGATCTGCTTTCGTGGCTTCTACAGACTTAGATGTAAACGCTCTTGGCATGCTCAATTGGTCTCCAAGGGTAACACACGGGTAACACTTTCATGTGTTATAGCGTGTTATCTGGAGATAACAAAGGTTAGTCAAAACTCCTCAAACCTCTGACTATCATCATGTTTTTATGAGAAATGTGTTTCGCAGTGTTATTTAGCGTTTGCTACAGAATTTTGACTGTTAATCAATTGGTCGCAGGTTCGATCCCTACCGTCGGAGCCAAAGAATTCAAGGGGTTAGCCTGCGCTAGCCCCTTTTTCTCTGACTTGCCTTAATCTGCGATTTATACAAATCAGGCACTTCGACAGGTATTGCCGTTTCACTCGCACCCGCAAGCCAACATACTCTGCGCAAGAATCATTGTAGCAGCGCGCGCTCAAACGGATGCGGGTTCAACACATGGATTCGTGATGACCAAATTGGCCACTTAGCGGATGATTTACCGGGCGAGAAATATCTGTCTCACGAGTAATCAGTGACGGTGCCAGCGTTCATCAATGATCCACGCAGCTCGCGCCCAGTGCGGATTACACCGGCATTTCTGCGCTCAGGCATCGCGAAACGCTTTGTTGAAATATTCGATTATAGGCCCCATCAAATAGCTGAGCGGTGAGCGTTCATAGGTCTTGATAAAAGCACTCACCGGCATGCCGGGGACAAGTTTCTGGCCGCGTAATTTCCCCAATTCCGCAGGGCTTAGTTGCACATCGACTTGATAGTACGACCGACCCGACGCCACATCTTTTATCGCATCAGCCGAAATACGCTGCACATGCCCGACTATTTCAAGGGCCTCGCGAGGATCAAGAGCACTAAAGCGTAAACTGACGTTCTGCCCCTCAAAAACCTGATCGATATCCACCGTTTCGATCCGCGCGGATACAAGCATGGCGCGATCCTGCGGAATAATGAACATGATCGGAGCAGCGGGGGAGAGCACCGATTGCAGCGCAAAAATTGTGCTGCCATGGATCACCCCGGACACCGGTGCCCGCACGTGCATTTTCGACAACAGGTCCTGCAGCGCAATCGCGCGTTGCGCCAACTCATTTTCTCGCGTGTTAAGCTCTTGAAGCGCCGCAATCGCAGATTCGCGGCGCTGTGTGCCCAGACGAAGTTTTTCAATGTTCAAACCGGCAATATCGCCCCTGAGCTGCGCCATTTGCGCAGAAAGCTGTCCAAGTGAGCCTCTAAGGCGCGCCTCCTCGCGGCGCAGCGAGGAGACGCGAGAGGCTGGTATCAAGCCTTTAGCAAACAGACCTCGTGCATTTTCCAATTCAGTGACGATCAAACTGATTTGTCCTTCGTTCGCCCTTGATTGCGCTTTGACCCCCTTTATCCGCTCGCCCACTTGATCAATCTGGTTTTGCACTTGTTCGTTTTCTTGCTTAAGCGCATCGCGGCGGGTTTCGAATAAGCGGGTCTGGCTTTGCACTAGCAACGCGATCTTTGGCTGCGTGCGCGCAAGCAAAAGGAAATCAGCACTGAACGCAATTTGCGCCAAACCATCGCGCTCTGCGCTCAATCTTCCTTTGCGCGCTCGTATTTCGTAGAGTTGAGTGTTGACCATGCTCAACTCCGAGCGTGCCCTGGAATCGTCCAACCGGAGCAACACATCACCCGCGCTTACCCTATCGCCATCCCGCACCAGCAATGCGCTGACAACACCGCCTTGAGGATGCTGAACGACCTGGCGCTTGTGCTCCACCTCAATAATCCCCGGCGCAATAAGCGCACCCGAAATGCTTGCCTGTACACTCCAGAACCAAGTGATACCGATCAAAAGCGCTAGCGAAAAATAGCCAAGCAAAAGCGATTTTCGCGTGTTTGCCAATACCCCGCTGTTACGCAGCATTGCATTTCCCAACAGCGTCATCGCCTTGCTGCGCGCGCACTATTTCACGCCCGACTTGAGCACTGTTTATCAGCGTTGCGCTCAAGACTTCGTCGCGCAGCCCATCGGCCCTGATCCGCCCGTTACCAAGCACGATCAAACGATCGCATTGGCCAATCGTTTGCGGGCGGTGGCTCATGACAATCACTGAGCGCGCAGACTTTCTAAAATCACGCAATGTTTGGTCTAAAGCGTCAATCCCGGCTTGGTCCAAAGCAGAACTCGGCTCGTCCAGAACCAATAAAACAGGATGCCCAAACAGCGCTCGGGCCAACGCAATGCGTTGTTTTTGCCCTCCAGAGAGCAGGTCATTCTCGCAGTTCAGAACCGTTTCATAGCCCTGCGGCAAGGCGAGAATCATGTCATGAGCATTGGCCCGCTGCGCGGCAGCAAACACCTCTTTCAGATCAATTTCCTCAGACATCCGCGCAATGTTCTCTGCGACGGTTCCATTAAATAATGTGATATTTTGAGGCAGGTATCCAACGAGTCGGCCCAATTGGTCGGGTCCGTATTGATCAAGGCTCGCCCCGCCAAAACGGATTTCCCCCAAGGCAGGAGGCAAGAGCGCGATGACCGCCTTGGCCAGAGTGGATTTGCCGCTACCACTGCTGCCAATCACCCCGAGTATTTGCCCCGGCTCGAGTGCGAAAGTGATCCCAGACAGGAGCGGCTGGCGTGTGCCCGGTGCCAACACGCTAACTCCATGAAACATCAGATGGGCCGGTGGATCGGGTAATGTGATCCTCGCGCTACACGCTGGAAACGCCTGTAGCAAAGCGCCAAGGCCATGCCATGCCTGCGCAGCGCGCTGAATATGCGGCCACTGGCCCACCGATTGCTCGATCGGGGCCAGTGCGCGCCCGAGAAGGATCGAGCTGGCAATCATCGCCCCTGCACTCAGCTCACCTTGCAAGGTCAAAAATGCCCCCAGCGCAAGCATCGCAGATTGCAGGAAAAGCCGAAAAGCCTTGATTGCGGCAGCAAAGCTACCCGAGCGATCACTGGCGTAGACCGTTTGCATCAGAGCCGTGTTCTGAAGCGCTTGCCAACGGTGCTCTATCGCCGTGCCCATCCCCTGCGAGCGCACGATCTCGTCTGAGCTGCGGGCTTTTGCGGCAAGGTTATGAGCAGCATTGGATTCGCCCTGCGCTGCAAGCGTCAGGCGGTTTGTCACAAGGTTGCCCAGCAGCGCGGCGAGGACAAGAGCACCGCCGCCAAAGAACGCAAGCCACCCAAGCATCGGATGAAACATGAAGAGCGCGAAGATAAAAAACGGTGTCCACAGAATATCAAAAGCGGCCAACATTACCGGCGATATAACGAAGGCCTGAATCGCATCTAGCTGGCGCAGCCCTACCGCGGCCCGCGCGCCGGTCTCCTCCTCCAATGCCCGATGCTGCAAACTTGCACGAAATACCCGCGAATCGAGCGCTTCGCGAAAACGCACTGCGAAGCGTGCAAGAAGGCGGGCGCGCACATGTTCAAACACCCCCATAAAGAGGTAAAGCGCCCCAACCAACAGGATGAGCGCAACAAGCGTTTCTTCAGAGCGGGAGCCAAGCACACGCTCATACACTTGCATTGCAAATATTGGCCCCGTCAGGATCAACAGGTTCACGAAAACCGAAAACACGAAGACATGCACCAATAGGTCAGCCCCCGCGCGCCGCGCCGCGCGTAATTCAGCTAGACCTGTGATCTCTCGTTTGCCCATAGGCAAGTGAAGTAACTGAAAGGTATAAATATTTTACGAACGTTGTCCGTAAAATCCACGCAATTCCTTTAACAATTTCTTGACCCATACCTGCTAGGTAACTTGGAAAATCAGCCCTTGGGCACCAGCGCCAATGCCCTGATTGGTGATCCCGTGCCGTGTTCGATTTTAAGCGGTGCAGCGATCAGCATTGCGCCCTTGGGCGGGAGTTGATCAAGGTTGCAAAGGCTGGCGAGGCCGAAACAATTGTCGCGGTGCAGGTAATTATGCGCAGGATACGGCGGACTGAATTTACCCGCCATGCCCGCGTCCGTTCCGATGCACTGCGTGCCCCAACCGACGATCCCCTTGCTTAAAAGGTAGTCAATACAATCGGTTGTCGGGCCAGGGCTGTGGCTGCCGTCCTCATGGGGATCGGGATCGTCATTCAGAAACAGCGCCGCATCATGGGCGCGCTTGTCCCAATCAGTGCGCATCACCACCCATTCACCGGGGTTGATTTCGCCGTGAGTGCTCTCCCAGATTTTGACGTGCTCGGCAGTCAGCAGGAAATCATTGTCCGCCGCCGATTCCGCAGAGCAATCAATCACATTGACAGGCGCCATGATGCGCTGGACATCCAACGTATCAGTATAGCCATCGGCATGATCTTTGCCGGAAATCCAGTGGTGCGGCGCATCGAAATGCGTGCCCGAATGCTCGCCCAGTTTCATCCAGTTCCACGCAAAGAACGGCCCATCCGCATCATATTCGCTGATCTTGTGAATTTCGACCTTCGGCGTGTTTTTGGCGAAGTCTTCGGGCAAATGCAGGATTGGTGTATCGGGTCCAAGCTGCGCGGTACAATCGACGATTTTAATGTCACCGCTCAGCAGCATCGCACCCAGAGCGCCCAGAACATCGTTAGAGGACATATCGCTTCCCTTCATATTGATCGACGCGCCCGCGCCGCCCTGCCCCGCAAAGCGGCGGCGACGGCGCGCCATGACTTCGCCCGTGAGATCGAACACATCGTTAATTGTTTCTTTGGAGGTCACATTCCCCGGCGAGAGCCGCAGCAATTGCCCGCGAAAATCAACCGATAGCCCCTCGACGCCCAGCGCGCCAACCAGCGCCGCTGGCTCTGCCTTGTCGGGAAAGCGCAGCATGACCGAGCCGCCGCGCCGGTCCGCATCGCGCGGCGAGTGCAGCGTGAGGTCCAGCGCATCGGCGCGTTTGATGATCAGATCGACCAATTCGCGGTTCCACGCGGCCAGCTCTGCGTGGTCCTGCCCCGCGTGCCATTTAAGCGCGGGCAAAGACGCAAGCGCCGCCATCGACCCCGGCGTGCCGCTGTCAAAGCGGCGAATATCGGGGGCGTATTCGAACTTATCAAGGTCCCATGAAAACGGGTTGTTCTGCGAGAACCATCCGCGCGCTTCGGGCTGGAGTTCTTGCGCCAGCGCCTTGTCCACATAGAGCATGCCTGCACCCGGTGTGCCGCACATCCATTTGAGCGAGGTCGAGAGGACGAAATCCACTTTCGGCTTCATCGCATCGAACGGGATCAGACCAGCGGCCTGCGTGATATCCACACCGATCATGCTGCCCATTTTGCGCCCATGCGCCACCAATGGCTCCAGATCAACGCGTGCGCTTGCGGTTGATGTGACCCAAGTCAGCAGCGCAAGGCCGACATCCGTGCCCCATTGCTCCATGAAATCATCCGGTTCGACCCATGAGGCACCTGCGCGCTTGGGAACCGTGTCGAGGGTAAAGCCCATCTTTGGTGCAAGTCCCGCCAGCAAGAAGTGCATTGACGGGAAACAATCCTCAGCCACCAACACCCGCTTGCCGCGCAATTGGCCGTCGGGCAGCGCGCGCATGAGTTTGTGCATGCCATCCGTAACGCTCTCACAGGTCGTCGTGGATCCCTTTGGCACATTGATAATGCGGCGCCAGTAATCGATGAAATCCTGCCGCTTCAGCAGCACATAGCCCCATTGCTTGTCATCGGGCGCGGCCCATATTTCGGCAAACTCGGCCGTCGCAGCGGCCAGTTCTTCCTCCTTGCCGGGATACATCCCGATGGAGTGATAAAGAAAATATCCGGCGTGTTTGGTGTTGCTGCGCATGGGCTGGGTCCAGTGAGTAGGCTTTAAAGGAAGAAAGCCCCGGCAGTGCCGGGGCTTTCATATCTTGTCGCATCGCGTTTAGCGGAAACGGATGGTCTCGAACTTGCCGTCCACGACTTTCAGCTGGCGGTAGCTACCGGCAGATTCGCCGTTGCCGATAAGTTCAACCGCGGATGCGCCGACGTAATCGATATCGCCGCCATCCTTGATGATCTGCAGACCTTTCGCCAATTCACCAGGATAGATTTTTTCGCCCGGTGCATTCGCCACGTGGAAAATGTGATCCTTGAGGTCCGCGCTTGCGGAAGAGCCCGCCGCCTGCATCGCCAGCATCACCAGCGCTGCCGCATCATAGCTTTCAGGTGTGAACGGTGATGTGCCGTCAAAGCCTTCAGCTGCGGCCATTTCCGAATAGGTCGCCGTACCGGGGCTGTCAGATCCTGCGATCTGACCGAACGAGCCGTTCAGCCCTTCGCCGATAGTCAGGATGTTGTCCCCGATCATCCCGCCCGGAAGCACGAAACGATCCCATGCGCCTGTGTCGAGCGATCCCTCGATGATACCGCGTCCACCCTGATCAAGGTAGCCTGCAACGACCAGAATATCGCCACCCGCAGATGCCAGCGTGCCAACTTCGGAGGAATAATCCGCCTTGCCGTCTTCATGGCTGATGTTGACCGTGATTTCGCCGCCTGCCGCTTCGAATGACGATATAAACGCATCCGCAAGGCCCTTGCCGTAATCGTTGTTGGTATATGTCAGAGCGACGGATTTGATGCCCTCTTCCATCAGAATGTCGGTCATGACCTGACCTTCACGTGCATCCGATGGCGCCGTGCGGAAGAACAGACCATCGTCCTCGGCCGTGGAAAGCGCAGGCGAAGTCGCGGATGGCGAGACCATCACGATACCGTTGGCGCGCGCCACGTTCTGAAGGACTGCGCCCGTTACGCCGGAGCAGTCCGCGCCGATAATCGCGTTAACCTTGTCGGATGTGACGAGGCGCTCGGCCGCAGCGGTTGCCGCCGCAGAGTCGATGCAGGTGGAATCCGCGCGCACAGATGTGACCGAGGAGCCGTCCAGAAGCAGGCCGGATTCGGTGACTTCGCGCATCGCCAGTTCCGCGCCTGCCGCCATATTGCCGGTCAGTGATTCAATCGGGCCGGTAAAGCCGAAAATCACGCCCAGTTTGATATCTTCGGCAAAGGCCGCTGAGCACATCAGGGCCGATACAGCCGTTGCTGTCATAAGTTTTTTCATGTGTAGTTCTCCCAGGGGACATATTCGTGCACGTACCATGCCCTCAGCTTTTGCAAGTGGCAAGCGCTCGTGCGCAATCTACATCGCGCAATTGCAAAACACTGTGTTGCGCACGGTTAACGAAGAAGGACGCGTATATGAGCGGAAAAGTTGCGATCATCACAGGTGCCGCAGGCGGCATGGGGCAAGCCTTTGTGCAAGCGCTTCTGGCCGACGGAATGAAGGTGGCGGGTTTCGATATCGCTAAAGACGGGCTTGAGGCGCTTGACGCAGCGCATGGCGCAGATTTTCTGGGCATCACAGTCGATCTGACCGATCCGGACGCGGTGGCGCAGGCCTTTGGCGAGGTCGAGGCGCGCTTTGGCGGCGTGGACATCTTGGTGAACAACGCAGGCACATGTTTTATGTCCGAATTCCCGAACATTCCCGCCGATGAGTTCCAGCAGCAAATGGCACTCAACTTTTCGACCGCCTTTTATTGTTGCCAGAACGCGGTGCCGATGATGCTCAAGCGCGGCGGCGTGAAGAAGATCATCAATATTTCCTCCAACGGGGCCTATAATTTTGACGTGTTCGATCCGCCCCCCTACCGCGCCAGCAAGGCCGCGCTCGACACGCTCACAAAGGACCTCGCGCGCCGCTATGCCACCGACAAGATTTGCGTCAATTCAATTGCGCCCGCGATGACGCAAACGCCCTTGTTCGGCGTGCTGAGCGAAGAAGTTCTGGCCAAGGCCATCGCCCAGATGCCCCATGGGGAAGCGATGCAGCCCGCGCAGATCGCGGGTTGGGTGTCCTTTCTCGCGGGGCCGATGGGCGATGTGTCCAGCGGCAACGTGTTTATCCTCAATCAAGGACGAGACGTCCGCTAGGATCAACAGGTCCTGAACTTAGGTGAAGTGCTCGGGCGTTTTGCGCAAATTCGGCCATTGCTCCGGGCAGTGGCCGTAAATCACTTGTGCGCCCGTCTCTCTGGCCAAAGCCATCAGACGTGCGCCATTCACTATCGCCAGCGCGTCGTCCCATGAACCTGCAAACTTCTCGTCGATCTCGGCCGGCCGCGAGATCGCATCGCTCACCAAAAGCATCGGCCCGCTGTCGGGCATGTCCAGCAAAACCGCCAGTTGCCCCGGCGCGTGGCCCGGAACCAGCAAGATGCGCAGCCCTGGCCCCAGATCGAAATCCTGAGTGACCAGCATATAGTCGCGCACGGGCCAGTCCATCGGCTGCGCGCCGCGCCAATAAAGCGGCTTTGGCAAATCACGCTCCGCTTTAGCGATCAGGATAGGCGCGCCTGGGAAATCAGCAAGGCCGCCAACGTGATCAATATGGGTATGGGTCATAATCAACAGGTCTATATCGCCGGGCAAAACCCCTGATTTAGCCAGTTGCGGCGCTGGTAAATTGCCCGCTGACAATGCCAGAACTTCCCCGAATTCCCCAAGATTATCCTCTTTTGAGGCACGAGCCGCGTCCCGCGCGTATTTTGCGGGAAAACCGGTGTCGATCAAGATACGCTCGCCCACGTCGGTGACGATCAAAAAGCCGCAAATGCCGATCACGCGCCCGTTGGCATGAACCTTGAACAGGCCGAAATCCAGCACATGCAATTGCGCAGGACGCCCCTTGATGAAACCTTTTGAAACCACGATGCTCCCCTTTATGTCGCAACTAGGTCAGGCGGGTTTATGAAAGTCAAGATTCACACATTGTTCGAATATCTGCTCGACACGACCGAGGCGGAGCCGGAAGCCTTTGTCGGGTTTTCCCTGTCCAAATCCCCCGTACTTGGTGATTTTCTCGATGCGCTTGATCCCGCTTTACCGCTGGATTGGAACCAGAAATCCTTTCGTGGCCTGCCCGAGCTGCGCGCCCATGTGCTGCGCACGGCGGCTCTGCAGGAAAACTGCGCGCTTGACGATGTGCTGATCACCGCCGGCGCGGCGGAAGCCAATTACCTTGCGATCCGCCAGCTTTTGGAACCAGGCGACGAGATCGTCATCGAAAAACCCGGCTGGCCGCAGGCCGAAGTGATGGCAAAGGCTATCGGTGCGCACATCAAAGTGGTGAACCGGCGCGAACAGGATGCCTGGGCACTGCCACTCGATGATCTGCGCACTGCGGTTACCGAGAAAACCAAGCTGATTTTTCTCACCAATCCCAACAACCCCACAGGCCGTTTGCTGCGCCCTGACGAGTTGCGTGATATCACCGATATCGCGCAGCGTGTCGGTGCTTGGCTGATCGTTGACGAGGTCTACGCTGGGCTCGAATGGAACGAAGAACGCGCGCCCTCAATCGCTGGCCTTTATGAGCGCGGCATCACTACTGGCAGCGTGTCCAAGGCGCTTGGCTTGCAAGGCTTGCGCACAGGATGGATGATCTGTTGCAACGCAGAGCTGATCATGGATGCCATAATCTTGCGCGAAAATTCCAGCGAAATCATGAATGTCATGGGCGAAGTTATCGCTGAAATCGCCCTACGCGAAGAACGCTACGCCCCCGCACTGAGCGCGGCCCGCGACGCCGGGCGCGCCAATCTCGCGCTACTGGATGAATTCGTGCAAGGCCAACCCCTGCTGAGTTGGACGCCGCCCGAAGCCGGTTTGATCGGCCTCGCACGCCTTGGCGGCGACCTCGATGGCGATACGCTAGCCAAAGCGCTGCTGGCTGCGCCCTACCGCACCTTCCTGCTGCCCGGCTCCGCCTATGATGCGCCGCGCCATATCCGCCTTGGGGTGGGCGGCGGCGCAGAGGCGAATCTGAACCTCGGGCTGGAGAGGCTCGGTGCTTTGCTCGGCACACTTTAAGCTTATTGGGGCCCACATCTATGGGCACAGAATGGCAAGCCCCCCAGATACTGTGGTTCAATTTGGCGACGATCTTCACTTTTATTAAGGAAAACCACCCTAAGCTGCGTTGACTTTCGCAACGCCAGCGCGGACCTTACAACCTGACCGCTTTGAAGGCCCTTTTTTAATGATACGTTTTACTGTTCTCTGCACCATTTTGATGAGTGTGAGCGCCTGCAACGGCACCAATCCGTTCATGGTTGACGAAGCAACCAGCACGAGCACTCAAAGCGGCACAGCGGCTGAAGAGGACACCACCACCTCTGCACCGATCGTGACCGAGACCACAACCAATAGCGGTGATCCGATTTCATCCGATCGCACGATCCTGCCTGGCACGACCAACCCCTCGCCCAACAACACAATTTTCCGGCGCGAAGCCCAAGCAGGTGAAACCGGCAACGGTTTTGCCGAAGGTTTTGCCTATAACAGCGTCAATGACACCTTTACTGTCGATAACCTCGCATTTGACGGCGAAGGCCCCTACACTGCCGTGCGCGACAATCTAGGCAATCGCATCGGCATCGGCCCATTCAACGTGTTCGAAAACGAGGCGACCGTCGTGGACGGTTTGACCTTGGCAAATATCAACCAGTTAACCTATCGCGCGCTTTATAGCGTTGGGCCGGACGGCAATACATCAATCGCAATTATCCGCACCGGTGCGTATATGGACTACGGTTTTGGTGGATATATTTATCAACGCAACGGCGGCGTGACCCTGCCCACGTCTGGGCAGGCAAATTATTCTGGAACCAACAATTATGGCGGTCTGCGGGATTTCATTGGTCAAGGTGGCCTTGAATATGTGCGCGGCGATATCGAAGTGAACATCGATTTCAACGACTTCAATGCAGGTTCTGGCGTGATTGGCGTCGTGAGCAATCGGCGCGTATTCGATCTTGCAAACAATGATGTGACCTCCACAATCCTGAGCGCACAAGGCGGCACGCAATTGCCAACCCTGTTCTTCGACATCGAGCCCGGTGTGCTGGACAGCAATGGTGAACTTTCGGGCACGATCCAATCAAGTTTTGGTGGCGAAGTGTTTGAGGAAGGCAGTTATTACGCCATTCTATCCGGCGACAATGCTGAAACAATTACCGGCATTATCGTAGTCACGGGGGATGATCCGCGCAACAGCAACGTGACCTTCCGCGAGACAGCAGGATTTTTTGCCGTTAGACAGTAGTATTTATGAGTGCCTAGTGCTGCCGGAGTTCAAAATGTCCCTATCCATTTCTCGGTTGCGAAACCTGTGTGCAGTTGCAGTTCTCAGCCTCGGCGCGATGGGTACATCTCTGCAGGCCCAGAGCGCGGGCACCGCTGAGCTCTCGCCGCTGCAAATGCGCAATCTGGCTGCCAATGCGGTGGTCAACGGCGATCCTCGCATGGGATATCAAGTCGCCACAGCGCTGCTGCAACGCGATCCAGAGGATACGGAAGCGTTGATCATCCGCGCGCGTGCTGCGCGTGATCTGGGTCGCCTGCCCGAAGCCATCGCCACCGCACAGCGCGCCTGGGGGCTGGCTGGAAATGCCTCCGAGCGGTTTGGCGCATCCATGGTCATGGCGCAATCGCTCTCGACGTCAGGCGCGAAAACACGCGCACAAATTTGGCTCCGCCGTGCAGCGCAAAACGCGCCAAACGATGAGTTCAAATCCATAGCGATCCGTGATTTTCGCTACGTACAGCGCACGAACCCTTGGGCAACCGAGTTCAGCTTTTCCGCCTCACCCAATTCCAACATCAACAACGGCAGCGCGCGCAGCACGACGCGATTATTCGATCTTCCGTTTGAATTTCAACTGAGCGGCGCCGCCCGCGCCCTATCCGGAGTGGAATACAGCACTGGCGTCGCCACGCGCTACCGCCTTTTGGAAACCGCGCGCGCGCAGAACGATCTACTGCTGCGCCTAGATCACAAGACCTACACATTGAGCGAAGAGGCCAAACAGCTTGCGCCCACCACCGAGGGCTCGGAGTTTGCTTTTTCCTCAGCCTCGCTCAGCTATGTCCGGCGCGGTTTCAGCGGCGCAGACAACATGCTCCCCAACCAGTTCGAAATCACCGGCGGGCGCACGTGGTACGGGCATGACCCCTTCATGGAATACCTGCGCATTGGTTTTACGCAGAATTACGTGATCGCGCCGGGCAGCTTCATGTTCACCGGGATCAACCGCGAATACCAACGTTCGCTGTCCAACCGGCAAGACGTAGACAGTTGGGGCCTTAGCACAGGAATGCGCGTGACGCTGCCCAACCGCGACCGCCTGACGTTGAGCCTGTTCGCCACCAACAGCAATTCAATCGATTCCAGTCTCGATTACCGGCAAGTCAGGCTAAGCACCCGCTATGCGATTGCGCGCCCGATTGCAGGTGTATCTGTCGATTTTGGGGTCGAAATCAGCCAGAAAGTTCATGAAATCTCCCGATTTTCACGTTTTGGGCAACAGGACAAAACGCTGGCGCTCGATGTGACGGGGGTATTCAACAACCTTGAATACTTCGGGTTTTCCCCCTCGCTCACGCTGACGGCGCGCAAGACCAATTCGAACATCGGGCTCTATGAAAGTCAGGGGCTCGGGCTGCGGGTCGGCATTCAATCCGCGTTCTAATGCGCAGCTTTTACGGACTGATCTACGCTAGGCTCTCGACACTTTCGATTTGACCGCTACTCTCCCGAAATAATGAAAAGAGGAGAGATCAATGGCGTTGAAGTATCTGCACACGATGGTGCGCGTGAAGGATCTAGAGGCCTCAATAGCCTTTTACCGCTTGCTCGGCATGCAAGAAACGCGGCGCATGGATCATGAAAAGGGCCGCTTTTCGCTGGTGTTCATGGCCCCCCCCGATCAGCCGGAATGCCCGGTCGAGCTAACGTATAACTGGGACGGCGACGACGCTTTGCCCTCGGACAGTCGCCATTTCGGCCATCTGGCCTATTCGGTCAGCGACATCTATGCGACCTGCCAACATCTGATCGATAACGGCGTAACGCTGAACCGGCCGCCGCGCGACGGGCGGATGGCCTTTGTACGCTCGCCTGACAATATCTCGATCGAATTGCTGCAAGAGGGCAACGCGCTCGCACCCGCCGAGCCGTGGAGCAGCATGGAGAGCATAGGTCACTGGTGAGCCTGCGCGCCTCCCTTACTTGGGCGCTTGCGCTGATCGCCTCGGGCTTTGCCGCATCGGCAGAGGCAGCTTGCCGCCTTGCGCTGGTGCTGGCGATGGATGTGTCTTCTTCCGTGTCGCAAGAAGAATACGCGTTGCAGCAAAATGGCCTCGCCGCCGCGCTTTTGTCCGAGGATGTGAGCCGCGCGATATTGCAAGGCTCGGACGGTTATGTGGCATTGAGCGTTTATGAGTGGAGCGGGCGCTATCAGCAAAGTGTGATCGTCGACTGGCTAATCCTCGACAGCCGCGCCGCCATAGCGCAGGCCGCCGCGCGGATCGCACAGAGCGAGCGCAGTTATTCGCGATTTCCTACAGCAATGGGGTTTTCGCTTGGCTATGGCGCAGGGTTGTTCAAATCCGCGCCAAACTGCGATCGCCGCGTGATGGACGTGTCTGGCGACGGCATCAACAATGACGGCTTTGGCCCTTTGATCGCCTATCGCCATTTTCCCTTTCAAGGCGTCACGGTCAACGGTCTTGTGATCACCGGAAGCGATCCTGATGTGGAGTGGTTTTACGAAAGCGAAGTCCTGCACGGCCCGCAATCGTTCCTCGAGATCGCCGATGGTTTTGAAGATTTCGAGCGGGTGATGACGCGCAAACTGTTTCGCGAAATCAGCAATCTGATGATCGGCGAAGCCCCGACGAGCAGACCAAGCCTGCGACCCTCGCGGCTATGAGGCGCGCGATGCTGACGGTTCTCGCGTTCGCACTGATGACGGGGCCTGCGCTGGCGCAAGAGCGGTGCAGGCAGGCGCTGGCGCTTGGGCTTGACGTGTCGGGATCGGTGGATAGCCGCGAGTACCGTTTGCAACTTGACGGGGTGCTCGCCGCGCTGCTGGAGCCAAGCGTGCAAGGCGCGCTGCTCTCAATGCCGGGCAATCCCGTGCGCATCGCGGTTTATGAATGGAGCGGACCTGCAGATCAAACACTGCTACTGCCTTGGAGCGCAATTACCGATGCCGCAGCCCTGAACGCGATCGCGGCGCGCCTTGGCGCGGCGCAGCGCACCGCCCCCTCGGAGCAATCCACGGGGCTTGGCACCGCGTTGCTCTACGGTGCCGCCCTTTTGGCGCAGCAGCCCGATTGCTGGACCCGCACTTTGGACATTTCGGGCGATGGCAAGAACAACTCCGGCCCGCAGCCCCAGGATATCGATGATCGCCGCTTTGACGGAATGACAATCAACGCGCTAGTGATCGGAGCCGATGCGCTGGATCATGGGGACAACCGCCAAGCACAGATTGGCGAGCTGTCCTCCTATTTCAACGCCTACGTCATACACGGCCCCCTGAGCTTTGTCGAAGTCGCGCTTGGATTTGAAGACTATGAAAGCGCGATGGTGCGCAAGCTAAAACGCGAATTGCAGGGCATGATCCTGTCGGAGCAAACCCCGCTGCAGGGTCAATAGATATAGCGGATCTGGTCTGTCCAGTATCGCTCCATCCGCTTCAGCGCGCCAGTGATTTCAATCAACCCTTCGGGACCAAGCACACCCTTGCCTTGCAGACCATCCGCGTGGCGTTCGAACAATTGCGCGATGCCATCGCGAATATCGCGCCCTTTCCGCGTCAGCTTGACCCGCACGGAGCGGCGGTCGATCTCGCAGCGCTGATGGTGCATAAAGCCCATTTCCACCAACTTCTTGAGGTTATAACTGACGTTGGAGCCTTGATAGTAGCCACGCGATTTCAACTCCCCCGCCGTGACTTCGTTATCGCCAATGTTGAACAACAAAAGTCCCTGAACCGCGTTGATTTCAAGCACGTTGATCCGCTCGAACTCGTCCTTGATCACGTCGAGCAGCAAACGATGCAGCCGCTCCACCAGTGCAAGCGCTTCTAGATATCCTGTAATAAAACCTTTGTCCGCACCCGTCTTAAGATCGGTATGCACTACGCTGTGAATGCTCATTCTTTTCTCCGCTGAACTGCTCGCGGATCACAATGGGGCAAATTTGCAAATATTCGGTTAAACTGAAAAAGGGCTATTTTTGAAAGGTTTGTGCAATATTAGCCAGCAAATCCCGAAACTGGGGCGGCGCCATTGTCTGCCCCGTGACCCAAGAATAGAGGTCCTGGTCGTTCTCGTCGAGCAGCGCATCATAGAGCGTAATCTGCGCGTCATCCATACGCTCGAGTTCGCGTCCGGCATAGGCGGAGAGGATGATATCCATCTCTTTGATGCCCCGCCGCATCGAACGCATTTTCAAACGCTTGATGCGATTTTCAGGTTTTTCAGACATATTACCCATCAGATCAGGCTTCTTTCAATGCTGTACGCAGGCGCTTTTCTAGCCGCGCAAGATGATCGGCGGATTGGCTGATGACAACCCGGAGATCACGCACATCGCGCAGAATTGCCGCGACATCCGCGTCGATTGGCGTTTCATCCGCGATCGGCGCATCAAGGCCTTCGCCCTCGCCGTTCAGCAACCACATCATCGACACGTTGAGCAGGCCCGCCATCATCGACAGCCGGTTCGCACGCGGCTCCGAGAGGTCCTGCTCCCATGATTTCAACGTGCTCGCTTTCACCCCGAGACGGCGCGCAAGCTGTGCTTGCGTCATTTTCGCGTGATCGCGCGCCGCGGCGAGGCGATCGCCGAAGGTCGCCGCGTCAGGCCCGTACCAATCCTCGGAGGGCATGTCTTGCGTGGTCATCGGGGTCGCGTTCAGGGCATCGATATCGTTCATTTCAGTGTCTCCGGTTCATCCGAGAAGCAGAACGCTTGATTGCGTGCGGTGCTAACCCTAAGAGGGACGAGGTAAGAATACAATTCGGAGCGCCCCATGACCTTCCTTTCTGCGACACTTACGCGCGTTAAGCCGTCGCCAACGATCGCCGTGACCACAAAAGCGCAGGCGCTCAAAGCCGCCGGGCGCGACGTGATCGGCCTTGGCGCGGGCGAGCCGGATTTCGACACGCCCGAGCACATCAAGGACGCGGGCCTTGCTGCGATCACAGCGGGCAAAACGAAATACACCGCTGTGGACGGGATCGCAGAGTTGAAGCAAGCGATTTGCGACAAGTTCGCGCGCGAGAATGATTTGCGCTACACCCCCGATCAGGTCAGCGTCGGATCGGGTGGCAAGCAGATCCTCTACAATGCGCTGATGGCGACGATGAACCCGGGCGACGAAGTTCTGATTCCCGCCCCCTATTGGGTCAGCTATCCCGATATGGTGCTGCTTGCGGGGGGCGAGCCGCGCATCGTGTCCGCCTCGCCCGAGAGCAAATACAAGATCACCGCAGAGCAGCTTGATGCGGCGATCACCCCCAAGACCAAATGGTTCATCTTCAACTCTCCTTCCAACCCTACCGGCGCGGGCTATACCCACAGCGAGCTGAAGAAATTGACCGACGTGTTGCTGCGCCATCCCCATGTCTGGGTGATGACCGATGATATGTATGAACACCTGAGCTATGACGGGTTCGAATTCGCGACCCCCGCACAGGTGGAACCCGCCCTTTATGAGCGCACGCTGACCTGCAATGGCGTGTCCAAGGCCTATGCGATGACCGGCTGGCGCATCGGCTATGCGGCAGGCCCGAAGATGCTTATCGACGCAATGCGCAAGATCCAGAGCCAGAGCACCTCAAACCCTTGCACGATCAGCCAGTGGGCCGCCGTAGAGGCGCTGAATGGCCCACAGGATTTTCTGGCAGAAAACAACAAGATATTCGTGCGCCGCCGCGATCTGGTGGTGCACATGCTGAGCGCGATCGACGGTATCACCTGCCCGGTGCCCGAGGGGGCCTTCTATGTCTATCCCTCGATCAAAGGGTTGATTGGAAAAACCACACAAAACGGCACCGTGATTGAAAACGACGAGGTCTTTGCAACCCAATTGCTAGAGCAAACTGGCGTTGCTGTGGTCTTCGGCGCTGCCTTCGGGCTATCGCCAAACTTCCGTGTCAGCTACGCTACGTCGGACGAAGCCCTCACCGAGGCCTGCACGCGCATCCAGACGTTCTGTGCATCGCTGGTTTGAGGCATAAAACAATAAGGATCGAGCATGTCCGGTCATCTGCCTGATTACTACTTTCGCGTGCGCGAAAATGGTGCTTTTGTATTCCGCGTTGATACGGAAAACCGTCAGCGCCGGATCGAAATGGATCAAATCGCGACCGTCAACATCCGCAATGGCGAGATCAAGCCACAGGGCGATCGCGAATTGAGCGAGCGTGATCTGGAGGTGATTCAGGACTGGATGGCCGAGCGCACGGCGCTTCTGGCCGAGCGTGACATCGACGACATTCACCGCGCTGTAGATTACCTCAACCTCACGACGCAGTGGGCGCAGGCCAAAGCCACCGATGCCCAGCTAGAGGCGGTGACGGACGATCTGCTTCTGGCAATGCACGATCTGCGCTCGGTTCTGGTGCGCAAAAAAGCGGATCGCTTACTGCAAGATCGCAGCTAACAACCGCTCAAGCCCCGCGCGTAACAATCATAGGGCTTAGACGCCAGAAGCGCACCATCATGAGAACTGCCGCAAACGCGAGTCCTATGGCAAGGCCGCCCCAAATCCCTGCTCCACCAAATCCGAACGTGAAGCCAAGAAGGTACGAACACGGCGCGCCGATCACCCAATAGCTGAAGACCGCGTAGCTCATCGGGACTTTTGTGTCGCGCAGGCCACGAAGCAAGCCCAGCGCCATGACTTGCGCAGCATCGACAAGTTGGAACACGCCCGCCATCACCAAAAGGATCGTGCCCACCGCGATAATCGCACCTTTGTTCGGCTCGTCGCTATCCAAAAACAGTGATATCAGCGGCTCGGGGAAGGCCACGAAGACTGCAATCGTTGCCAGCGCCATGATCATCGACAGCGCGATGATAACCTTGGCGCCGCGCGCCAGATGCTCACCGTCGCGCCGCCCAAGCGCATTGCCCGCACGCACGGTCGCCGCGTTTGAAAGGCCAAGATGCACCATGAACGTCAGGCTCGCCAATTGTAGCGCGACGCCGTGCGCCGCAAGCGCAATCGTGCCAAGCCAGCCCATCATCAGTGTCGATGCGGCGAACAGGCCGACCTCCGCGAGCATGGTGAACCCGATGGGCACGCCAAGGCGGCCCACCAGAAAGAACGCCTCCCAATCGGGGCGCCAAATGCGGGCAAAAAGCTGCTGCTGCGGCAGCGCGCGCATCACGTAGCCCACGATTACCGCAAGCGAGAGGATTTGGACGATCACCGATGCAATCGCAGAGCCGCGCAGCCCAAGCTCGGGCATGCCCCAATGGCCAAAAATCAGCGCGTAATTCAAAAACGCGTTGGCCACGGCGGCGATGATCGTCACCCAAAGCACCACCTTGGTGCGCTCCATCGCGGCAAGGTGGGATTTGAGCACCATCACGCCCAGCGCAGGAATGATGCCCCAGCCCGCAATGCGCAAATAGCTCTGCGCCTCTGCCGCGAGCGCATCGGTTTGTCCCAGCGCGCGCAAAACAGGGTCCGAAAAGAAGAACAGCGGCATGACCCCAAGCGCAAAAACAAACGACATCCACAGGCCCATGCGCGTGGTGCGGCGCATTTGCACATCATCCCCATTCGCGAACTGGCTCGCGACCAACGGCATAACCGCTTGCGCAAAGCCCGATCCGAAAATGAACAAAACGAAAAAGAAAGTACCCGCCAGCGTCACTGCCGCCAGCCCTTCGACCGAGTACCAACCCATCATCACCGTATCGGTCAGCGTGATTGAAAACTGCGCCAAATGCCCGCCAATGAGCGGCAGGCCCAGCGTCGCAATCGCACGTACATGGCCGGAGTTGCTCATCGGCAGCGGGGTCGTACTCGGGGCTGTGGTCGGGGCGGTGTTCTTTGGATCACTCATGCCCCAGCTTTGGCCTAAGCCTTAAAGCGCGGCAAGTGTCATTTGCATAGCGACCGCCGCGATGGCGAGGCCGATGGTAATTTGCAGCGCCATGGATACGCTGAAAACCCGTGCATCCGTAGCCAGTGATGTAAGAATGCCAGAGCGCAGGCTAACAGAGGCAAGCGCGACCAGAACCGTCACACTTGCAGTGCCCAGCCCCATCACCAAAGCGCCTGCGATACCAGCGGCGAAAATCCCCATGCTCCATGTGATAATCAGCAAGAAAAGCGCGCCTGTACAAGGCCTTAGTGCCACCGCACCGATCACCGCCAGCGCGTCGCGCAGGCCATTCACTTCGCTTGCTTGCTGCGGCGTCGGCCCATGGGAATGGCCGCAACTGGCGCAGGTCTCGCTTGTGGGTTTACGGCGCAATGCCTGTATTCCACGCCACGCCAGCCAAAGCCCCACCAGCGCAATCGCACCGCTGCTGAGCGGTGCCAGCCATTGATCCGCCGCCGCGCTCATCTGCGTGCGCCCCCAACCAAAGGCGAGGACACCAACCCCCACCAAGAGCACCGCCGTGCCTGCCTGCGCAAGGCTCGACGCCAGCGCCAGCGCGGACAAGCGCAGCGCAGAAACCTTTGCAGCAACGCCGTAACCGCCGATTACCAATTTGCCATGCCCCGGCCCCGCCGCGTGGAAAAACCCGTAGGCAAAGCATAGCCCCATCAGGCCCACGAACGCCCCTGCCTCACCGCGCTTGAGTGCGCGCAAATAGCTGGCCATGGCCTGCTGCACGTCGCGCTGCCCTTCTGCGGCCCAGCGCGCGATGCTCTCGGCCCCGCCATAGCCCCAAAGCCAAAGCGCCAGCGCAGCGAGCGCGAGGACCACCGCCCCGCCTAGCCAGCGCATGAAATCACCGCGCGGCTGGCATAGAGATGGCCCAGCTTTACCTCCATAAACACATCTCCTGACAGGCTCTGCTCAGTCAGTTTCGCAACTTCCGCTTCTGCTGCGGCCATGTCCGGCGGCTCGATGCGCACGGCGCAGGGCGCGGGCACTTCAATACCGCCACTTAGATCATAGGACACATAGTAGGTCGGATCATATTGCCGGATTTCGAGCCCCTCTGCCGCAACATTCGGGATCGCGCGCTTTTGCGTCGCGACAATCTTGCCACCGCGCACCGCGATATCATGCGGCACAGGGCGCGGCATTTCGATCTTGCGCCCCTCGGAGGCGAGATAAAGGTCACCCTCAAAGCCTTCGGGCCACTCGATCAGATCGAACCCCATCAGGCGATCCAGCTCCGCTTCGCTCAGCGCGCCGTCCGCGTCCTTGTCCAGCCCCATATCCTCGAAGATCAAAAGCGTGAAAAAGTCATCGTATTCCCAGGTCATCTTCACGCCCGTGACCTGCTGCGCCTCGTTCATCTCCACGACGATACGCGTGGTGACGAAAATATGGGGATGCGCGCGCGCCAGCGGCGCGATCAGCCCGGCAATCAGGGCGGCAGTGAAAAGAATGCGGGACAGTGCGCTCATATAGTCTAAGTAGGGAAAATCACATCATTCACAAGCCCAAAGGCGCCCCATGCAAGATGCATTTTCGACCCTGATCTCCGAAACGCGCGCCTTTCTCGGCGAACTTTCGCACAATAACACGCGCGCCTGGTTCACCGAGAACAAATCGCGCTACGAGAGCGAGCTGAAGAAACCCGCGAAACAACTGCTTGAGACGATCGAGGGGCGCCTTGCCGTGCGGCTCGATCAACCCGTCACGACCAAGCTGTTTCGCGCCAACCGCGATGTGCGCTTTTCCAAGGACAAAACGCCCTATTCGCTTCACCTGCACTTGCTTTGGACGCCGCAAGGCAATGGCGCGCAGCCGGCCTATTTCTTCGGCATTGCCGAGGATTACGTGAAGGCGGGTGCAGGCCTCACGGGCATGGACAAGGCCCGCCAAAGCGCTTGGCGCGCATGGGTAAGCGAGCGCGAGGGCGACGCGCTGCAAGCCAAGCTAGACGCCGCGCTGAGCGGCGGCGCGACCCTTGGCAAGCCCGAACTCAAACGCGTGCCCAGCCCGTTCGAGCAAGATCACCCGCGCGGCGATCTGCTGCGCCGCCAATCGCTCACGCTCTGGAAAGACATCGAAGCCGAGGCGGAAAACGGGCTGACACATGCCATCACCGCGACATTTGAAGGGTTCGAGTCGATCATGGATGACCTTCGCACTTTCCTCTAAGCGCTTCCTCTTTCCAAAAATATCGCGGGGGAGCGCGCAGCGCGGGGGCAGCGCCCCCTCCACGCCCCTACCCTTTGCGCGTTTCGGGATGCAAAGCCGCGCCCAAAATGTGATTGGACGCATGGATCACATGCGCCGCGCCTCCCACGATCTGTGGGTCGGGGTGCGTCACCAATGAGGTATTCTTGCCCGGATACTCCAGCGAATTGAGGAAATGCAGCATGCACGCCAGCCGCGCGCGCTTCTTGTCGTTCGATTTTACCACGGTCCAAGGCGCATCGGCGGTGTCCGTGTAAAAGAACATCGCCTCTTTCGCTTCTGTATAATCATCCCATTTGCCAAGCGACGCCTTGTCTATCGGTGAGAGCTTCCAGCGCTTCAATGGATCCGTGGCGCGGCTGTCGAAACGCTCTTTCTGTTCATCCTGCGTGACCGAGAACCAGTATTTATAAAGGCGAATGCCCGAGCGCGTCAGCATCCGCTCCAATTCTGGCGTTTGGCGCATGAATTCAAGATATTCCCCCGGCTCGCAAAATCCCATGACCCGCTCCACACCCGCACGATTATACCAACTGCGATCATAGAGCACCATTTCGCCGGACGTGGGCAAATGATTGATATAGCGCTGGAAATACCACTGGCCTTGCTCGGCTTCAGTGGGTTTGTTCAACGCCACGACGCGCGCCGCGCGCGGGTTCAAATGCTCGGTAAAGCGTTTGATCGTACCGCCCTTGCCCGCCGCATCCCGTCCCTCGAAGAGCAGCACAAACTTCTCGCCCATCCCCTGCGCCCAATGCTGCACTTTCAACAATTCCGCCTGCAATTCGGCCTTGAGCGCCTCGTACTCCTTGCGTGGCATCTTGTCGGTGTAGGGATATGCGCCCTGCTCGAACGTGCGGCGGGCCTCGCTGGCGTTTTGCGCAAGCGGTTCATGCGGGGTCGCGCCGTTTTGGGTGGTTTGGATCGTCATGGGCATCCTCCGTACAATTTTTCCCCTTTGCAATGACACAGTGCCGCTGCGTAGTCCTTGATCCGTATCAAACCTGCGTCATTCTGGCGGGCACAAGAAGAAACAGGGAGAAAACCACATGAAACATGTATTGGCGGCCGCAGCGCTCGGCCTTATGGTGACGCCTGCCATGGCAGAAAACCGCATCGACACGATCCGCCCCGACGCCCCCGCACTTGCCGCCTATGGCGAACATGTGGTCGGCGTGCGCACGTTCGAGCTATCCAACCCCGGTCAGATCGACATCGTGAACACCACGGCCGAGAATGCCCCGACATATGATCGCCCTTTGACGGTCGAAGTCTGGTATCCAGCGGCGCAGGGCGTCGAGGCTGGCGGCACTTATGAAGGCGTCAACCTGCGCGCGGCCTCGGTCCAGGTTGCGCTTGAGGGTCAAGCGGTGCGCGACGCTGCGCCAGCGGCTTCCGGCAGTTTCCCGTTGATCGTGATTTCGCATGGTTATCCGGGCAACCGTCACTTGATGGCGCATCTTGGCGAAAACCTTGCGTCCAAGGGCTATGTCACGGTGTCGATTGATCACACAGACAGCACCTATGCGGATCAGAACGCCTTTGGCTCAACCCTTCTAAACCGCCCCCTCGATCAGGATTTCGTTGTCGAGACCTTTGCTGATTTCTCCGGCACATCCCCTGAACTCGCCGCTATCATCGACGGCGACACAGTCGGCATTCTCGGTTATTCCATGGGCGGTTATGGCGCGCTGATCTATGGCGGCGCAGGCGTCACGCAAGCCTCTACCGAGTATCCTTGGGGCACGCCAAACGGCCTTCTGGCGCGGCACTTGGAGGGGTCCGTGAGCCACGCCACCATGCCGAATGAGCGCGTCAAAGCGATCATCGCAATCGCACCATGGGGCAAGAACACCGGCTTCTGGTCTGCGGAAGGTCTCGCTGGCTTTGAGAAACCACTGATGCTTATGGCGGGCTCCGTCGATGATGTGTCGATCTACTCAGCCCTGCGCTCCATCTTCACCGAGACGACAGGCACCAAGCGTCACCTGCTCACTTTCGAGAACGCGAACCACAACGCAGCCGCACCGATGCCATCGCCGATCGAGGGCTATCAGATGGTCGAGGGCATGGATTTCGCGCCTTTCGAGCATTACGCGGACGCGGTCTGGGACAACGTGCGCATGAACAATATCGCCCAGCACTTCGCGACCGCGTTTATGGACCTGCACCTTAAGGGCGACGACAGCAAAGCCGCCTTCCTTGAACTGGTTCCAAACGCCAAAGACGGCGTGACAGCGATGGGCGAAGACGGCAAGCCAACCGAGGAGCACACCTATTGGGAAGGTTTCCCCGCGCGCACAGCCACCGGGTTAATGTTCGAAACTCTGGACGCTGGTAAGTAATCAAAACAAAGGATCGCCCCATGCAGACGCGTTGGTTTACCTTGAACGGCCAAAAATTCTTCGCGCGCACATGGGGCGATCCATCCTTGCCACCCTTGCTGATGCTGCATGGTTTCCCAGAATATTCAGGCGCTTGGGCGGAATTGGCGACAGAGCTCCAAGACACATTCTACTGCGTTGCCCCCGATCAACGCGGCTATGGGCAAAGCTACTGTCCGAGCGGTGTCGAGGCTTATCGCACAGGCGTTCTCGCCTCTGACATGGCCGCTTTAATGAGTGAGTTGGGTGGTCCTGCGATAGTCATGGGCCACGATTGGGGGGCCTCTGTGGCCTACGGATTGGCCATGTTCCACCCCGATCTCGTGTCTCGCCTGATCATTGCCAACGGCGTGCACCCCGTCCCCTTCCAGCGCGCAATGGCCGCTGGCGGCGCGCAATCAACCGCCTCGCAATACATCAACGTGCTGCGCGAAACAGGTTCCGAAGTGCGCTTTGCCGCCAATGATTTCGCCAAACTTATGCAACTCTTCTCAGCAAACATGGACCTCAGTTGGCTCACCGGTGAAAAACTGGCCGCATACAAGACCGAGTGGTCCCGCGCGGGCCGTTTGGAAGCGATGATAAACTGGTATCGCGCCTCGCCTTTGGTGGTCGCAGCTCCAGGCAGGCCTTTGGAGTTGCCCGCAATGGACCCTGCCCGCCTGCAAGTGCGCTGCCCGCATTTGTTGATCTGGGGGATGGACGATACGGCGCTACTGCCTGAAACGCGGGAAGGCTTGGGGGAGTTTGCAGCGGATTTGACCTTACGCGAGATTAAAGGCGCAGATCATTGGGTGCTGCATCAGAAGGCAAGTGAGGTTGCTGGGGTTGTGAAGGATTGGATAAAATGACAACCCTTGCGCGATTTCCTAAATCATGACGAACCAAGGACCTCGTGTAACGGGTTTTATGTGATGCACGTTTGAGGGGAACTAGGGTACAGTCTTAGTCTTTAGCTGAAGGGTGCAGTGAGATGACTGATCAAGCGGAAATCAAGAAGGGCTGGCGTGAACGATGGTTAAGCAGCATCGAAGAGTTTGCAAACTTTGAGACGCAGAGGCAGACGTGGCTAGATAACGAGAACACAAATCTCCACTATACATTCGTGGAATATATGTGCTGCTATTTTGACGATCTCAATCTATCTGATGGCGGCTACGCGTGGGCGCTTAAAGAAGGGCTCGTTAGCAAGGAAGAGCATGACGCAAGGGAGTATCCGAAACTCTG
>NZ_MUHR01000005.1 GCF_002105285.1 Planktotalea arctica | reverse complement strand
GGCGAAGCTTTGAAGAAAGCCGTCTAGGCTTGATGAAACGCCATTGGAAAGGCCTCGCTGCGCAGATGCGCGCGGGGCCTTTTTCGTCAGCGCTTGGCCGCGCGGTCGCGGTGATAGGTCAGCGCCATAGAGACAATCGCGCGCGCTGCGAAATCGGGTAAATCCCCGTGCAAGGGCATCGTCACGGCCCGATTACCTGTGTATTGAAACTCGCTCGGGAAGGCCTCGCTCATCCGTAAGACCAAATCACTCTGGCAGTTGAAAAACAGGCTGCAAGAGTTCGGATGTTTCTCTTTCCACGCCATGCGGATCGTGCTGCCCGCTTTACTGCTCGCTGTCAGATACGCCGGCTCCCCCCACTTCAATGTCTCTTCAAGCGCACCCACATCTAGGCGCGCAGCCTCTTCAAACACGACCCGGCGTAGCGCATGCAGCCTGGCTTGCGCGAGGGGTGGATAGCTGGCGAACACCGCTTGCACTGCAGCTGGCATGTCTGGAGGAGCAAAGCATTTGACCATTGTTTTTCCTTTCCTTGAGCATGCGATTTTTACTTGATGCACGTCAACGCAGCCAAGCGCGCGCTGCGGTATGATCCATCACAGCCAAACAGGAGAGCGCAAAATGTTCACCGTCACCAAGACCAAACCAACCCGTATCGAGATCGATATCAATGGCGGCATCGATGCGAATATCATGCTTGCAGGTCTCGACACATTGTTTCGCGAATCCGAAGGCGTGAAGGGCGGCACAATGCTGTTCACCATAACCGATCTGGACATGCCGACGATGGGCGCAGTCGGGGTCGAATTGTCCCGCCTTGGCAAGCTCTTCGGACTGCTTGGAAAATACGACAGATGCGCCGTTCTCAGCGATCATAGCTGGCTGCGCACCGTCGCCGAAATCGAGGGCGCGCTTTTGCCAGGGCTTGCAATCAAGAGCTTTGATCTAGACGAGCGCACGGCAGCAGAGGCATGGCTGGACGTCTGAATAATTCACGCACCGCGCACGCCCAAAGCCGCGCGGTGCAGGTTTTGCTTGCCTATACTAAACTATCAAACTAGTTTAATTGAGTGATTGAATCCTCCCAGATCAGCGCAGTCTTTTCCGCCCTCGCCCACCCTCTGCGCGTCGATATCCTGCGCGCCCTGCTGCAGCGCGCTCAAGACGGGCTAAGCGCAGGTGAGTTGGCAGCAAGAACACAAATCGCACCTTCAACATTAGCCCATCACTTGCGCGAGATGGAGCAAGGGCAGGTGATCACACGCGAAAGCCATGGGCGCAAAACCATCATCACGCCAAACCTGAGCACGCTCGGCGATATCGCCGCGCTTCTGACGCAGCTGTGTTGCAGAGAACCTGCAACGCACAAACGCCAGATAAAAGCGCCATGAGAACTATGCCACCGCAAGACTTCGCGCCAAGCCTGATCGCCGCTGAAGAAAGGCTTGCGTCAAATTCACTGGCCTTTCAGCAAAGAGTGTTGCACCTGATATCCCTGCTCTTCAACGCTAGGCAATCCGCATGAAACCCTCCCGCCTGCCGATATTTTTCATCGTGGCCACTGTCGCCATCGATGCCATGGGCATTGGCCTTATCATGCCCGTGATGCCCTATCTTCTGCGCGAAGTGGATGGCGGTAGCCTTGGCGATGCGGCAATCTGGGGCGGCATTCTGGCGACGACCTTCGCGGCGATGCAGTTCCTGTTCGGCCCGATCATCGGCTCGTTGAGTGATCGCCATGGCCGCAAACCAGTGCTGGTGATTTCGCTCGTCATCATGGCAGTTAACTATGTTCTGATGGCCGTTGCGGGCACAATCTGGCTCTTGCTGCTCGGACGGATCATCGGGGGGATCACCGCCGCGACCCATGCAACCGCTGCCGCCTATATTGCCGATGTGTCCAAGCCCGATCAGAAGGCCGCAAACTTTGGCCTAATTGGTGCGGGCTTTGGCATCGGCTTCGTGCTTGGACCTGTCATTGGCGGCATCTTGGCCGAATTCGGAACGCGCGCGCCATTTTGGGCCGCAGCGGTTCTAGCAATCAGCAACGCTGCGCTCGGCTGGTTCGTGCTGCGCGAAAGCGTCACGGATGCCACGCGCCGCGCGTTCAAATGGAAACGCGCAAACCCGTTCGGCGCATTCAAATCCATCGGCAGCTTTCCCGGCCTAGGCCCGCTGCTCGTCGTTTATTTTTTCTTCCAGATCGCCAATGTCGTCTACCCCTCGATCTGGGCGTTCTACACGCTGGAGCGTTTTGCGTGGTCGCCCGGCATGATCGGCCTGTCGCTCGCCATTTACGGGATCAGCTTCGGATTGGTGCAAGGCTTGCTGGTGCAACCCTCGATCCGGCGCTTCGGGCATCGCGGCACCGTTGTTCTGGGCCTCGGCCTAGAGGCGGTGATGCTCTTCGTCATCGCCTTCGTCACATCCGGTACGCTGTTGCTCATTCTGATCCCGATCAGTGCGCTTGGTGCGGTGGGCATGCCCGCGCTTCAAGGCATTATGTCACGCCGCGTCGCAGATGACGCACAGGGCGAATTGCAAGGCGTATTGACCTCTGTCAACTCGCTGTCCGCAATAATGGCGCCCTTGGTGATGACGCGCAGCTTTGCCTATTTCACCGCCGCAGGTGCGCCGATCTATGCGCCCGGCGCACCCTTCCTGATCGCATCGGTGCTAATGGTGGTCTCGGTCGTGATCTTCCAGATGCGCAAACGTGCTTCCGTGGCGTAAAATTCGACGGTAAGTGTCGTAAATCGACTTGTGAGTGCGCGCGGCTTGGTCAACCCTAGCGCCAAGCTAGGAGAGAAATATGCCAACAATAAAAGCTGCCGTATGCCATGAATTTGGTGCGCCCCTTTCAATCGACGACGTGCAACTGCGCGCCGCTGGCATGGGCGAGATCGAAGTCACGCTGGACGCCGTGGCGATCTGCCATTCCGACATCACCTTCATGGACGGCGGCTGGGGCGGCTCGCTTCCGGCGGTCTACGGCCATGAGGCGGCGGGTATTGTCACAGGTGTCGGCGCAGGTGTTGTTGGACTAAGCGAAGGGGATAGCGTGGTCGTCACGCTCATCCGTGCGTGCGGCAATTGCCCCTCCTGCGCGGGCGGCATCCCGACGCTTTGCGAGACGCCCTATGACGGCGATCAAGGCCCGTTGAAAACCGCGGATGGCGGCAAGCTGCATCAGGCGATGGCTTGCGGTGCCTTCGCGGAGAAGGTCGTGGTGGATCAACGGCAAGTGGTGAAAATCGCGCCCGACATCCCCAAAGACGCCGCGGCACTTCTTGCATGCGGCGTGATCACAGGAGTTGGTGCAGTCATCAATGCGGCAGGCTTGCGCGCGGGTCAGGACGTTGTTGTTATCGGCGCTGGCGGCGTTGGCCTGAATGCGATCCAAGGTGCGCGCATTGCTGGCGCGCGCCGTATCGTTGCCGTGGACATGAGCGAAGAGAAGCTGGAGATTGCCAAAAGTTTCGGCGCAACCGACGGCGTACTTGCGACCTCGGACAAACCATGGCGCGCAGCAAAACACGCGATGGGGCGCGGCGCAGACGCAGTTATCGTCACCGTCGGCGCGATCCCCGCTTATGAGCAGGCGCCCCAGTATCTCGCCAATGGCGGTCAGGTGATCATGGTCGGCATGCCCCATTCCGGCGCAACGGCCACTTATGAACCGGTCATGATGGCGGCAGTTGGCCAAGGCATGAAAGGCTCAAAAATGGGCGATGTGGTGATCCAGCGCGACATTCCTTGGATGGTGGATATGTACGGACAAGGACGGTTGCAACTAGACGAGTTAATTTCCGGGCGCTGGCGTCTCGATCAGATCAATGAAGCGATCGCAGATACCAAGTCCGGCTCTGCGAAACGCAATGTGATCATGTTCTCATGAAACTGCAAGACCTAGACATCATCATCACCGCGCCCCCTGCCCCCGGTTGGGGCGGGCGCTACTGGATTCTCGTCAAAGTCACGACAGACAACGGCATCACAGGCTGGGGCGAATGCTATGCCTCCACTGTTGGCCCAGAGGCGATGCGCAGCGTCATTGAGGACGTGTTCGAGCGGCACATGCAGGGCGAGAATCCCGAGAACATCGAATTGATGTTTCGCCGCGCTTATTCATCCGGCTTCACGCAGCGCCCCGATCTGACGGTCATGGGGGCGTTTTCAGGCCTTGAAATCGCGTGCTGGGACATCCTCGGCAAAGCGCGCGAACGTCCTGTCTATGCGCTGCTTGGCGGCAAGATGAACGAGCGCATCCGCGCCTACACATACCTCTACCCCCTGCCCCATCACGATCTGACAGATTTCTGGACAAGCCCCGAAATGGCCGCAGAATCCGCCGCAGACGCGGTTGCGCGCGGCTACACAGCAGTCAAATTCGACCCCGCTGGCCCCTACACGATGCGCGGCGGGCATATGCCTGCGATGAGCGATATCACGCGCTCCGTTTCCTTTTGCAAAGCCATTCGCGAGGCTGTGGGCGACAAGGCGGACCTGCTGTTCGGCACGCACGGCCAGTTCAACACCGCAGGCGCGATCCGTCTCGGGCAGGCTTTAGAACCCTACTCGCCCCTTTGGTACGAGGAACCCACGCCCCCAGACCATATCGAGGACATGGCCCGCGTTGCACGCAATGTTCGCATCCCGATCTCGACGGGTGAGCGGATGACGACCAAGTCGGAATTCGCCGCGGTGCTACGCGCGGGCGCTGCTGAAATCCTGCAACCTGCCTTGGGCCGTGCGGGCGGCATCTGGGAGATGAAGAAGACCGCTGCCATCGCGGAAGTCTTCAACGCACAAATGGCACCTCACTTATATGCAGGGCCTGTCGAATGGGCCGCGAACATTCACCTTGCCACCTCGATCCCCAATATCCTGATGGCAGAGACTATCGAAACCCCGTTCCACGATGCGCTGATCAAAGGATCAATCCGCGTAGAGGACGGGTTTATCACACCGCCCACCACGCCAGGGCTTGGCATCGACGTGGATGAAGCCCTCGCACGCGCCAATCCCTACACTGGCGACGGGCTTCATTTGCAAATGCAAGAAGAGCCGTGCGACTACGCGAATGGCAACAACTTCGAGGGCGGTGCGCCAGCCCCGAAGGACTGACGCGCTTCGCTTCATCTTGCCCTTTAAACTCCCGGCCCCCTTCGGGGCCGGAACCCGAATTTTCTCAAAATTCGACCTAGCTCTGAGCCCATTCCCACGGCCGGATGAAATCGCCGAGCACACCGTTCACTGCACCGTCATCTTTAGTGCCAGCTGAAAGCTGCGCCACCAGACCGCGCTTCTTGTCGTCAATGACAGAAACGACCCGCGCATCGAGGCCCGCCTCTTCAAGCGCGGCGTTATAGACCCGCGTGATCGCATGCTTGCGCAGATCGGGCTTGAACACCTTGCCCACCGCCGTTTTCGGCAACTCATCCAGAATGGTCATATGCTTGGGCTGCGCCGCGCGTTCGTGCACGTGAACCTTGCAGTATTCCAGCAATTCCGCTTCCGTGACCGACGCGCCCTCAACCAGTTCGACGAAGGCGCAAGGCACTTCGCCCGCGTGGGCATCCGGCTGGCCGATCGCACCAGAAAAGGCGACGGCCTCGTGGCCCAATAGCGCCTCTTCGATCTCGGCAGGGTCAATGTTGTGCCCGCCACGAATGATCAGATCCTTGGCGCGCCCAGTGATCCAGAGGTACTCGTCCTCGTCCACGCGGCCTAGATCGCCCGTACGCAGGTATTTGCCATGAAACAGATCGCGGTTTTTTTCTGCTTCCGTGTAGGTCGCGCCAACCATAACGCCGGGGCTCGAAATGCAAATCTCGCCCACTTCATCGACGGCGCAGGCCACAGGGCCCTCGGGCGAGCCTTTGAGAATTTTCACATCCGTATAGGGCAGCATGATCCCGATGGAGCCAACTTTCTTGTTGCCCTCCACGGGATTGCAAGACACGAGGCAGGTCGCTTCGGTCAGGCCATATCCCTCGACGATCTGCACACCCGTCGCCGCTTCGAAGCGTTTGAACAACTCCAAAGGCAGGGGCGCAGAGCCGGAGAACGCATTCTTGACAGAACTGACATCCGCATCGATCGGGCGCTGCATCAGCGCGGAAATCGCCGTCGGCACTGTGATGATAAAGGTGATTTGCCAGCGCTCGATCAATTTCCAAAAATTGTCGAACACCCCCTCACCGCGATAGCCCTGCGGCGTCGGGAAGACCACATGCGCGCCGCTCGCAAGCGAGGCCATGACGATCACATGGCAGGCGAAAACATGAAACAGGGGCAGCGGGCAGATAATGTTGTCCGTCTCGTCAAAGTTCAACTCATGACCAAGCCAGCCATTGTAGATCATGCCATTGTAGGTGTGCTGCGCAACCTTGGGCATGCCCGTGGTGCCGCCCGTGTGAAAGTAGGCAGCAACGCGGTCCCCCGCGCTATCAGCAAAATCAAGCGCGGTGTTTTGCTTGGCAACTTCCATAACGAAATCCTTCACATCCGCGTGATGGCCCGTCGGGTTCTTGGGGCGCACCAGCGGCACGATCCAGGACTTGGGCGGCGTGAGATAGCGAAGCAGATCCACTTCGAGAACCGTATCGACGCCGGGCGCATGGCGCACCGCTTCGGCAGTTTTCTGGGCGACATCGGTCTTTGGAAACGCCTTGAGCGTGACCACGACTTTCGCGCCTGTCTCACGCAAAATCGACGCGATCTGCTCGGGTTCCAGCAGCGGGTTGATCGGGTTCACGATCCCCGCAATCGCACCGCCAAGAAAGGTCAGCATCGTCTCGTTGCAGTTGGGCAGGATATAGGCGACGACATCTTTTTCGCCCACGCCCAGCTTGCGAAACAGGTTCGCCGTCTGCACGGTCTTGTCATGTAGCTGCTGCCAGCTGAGCGTTTCGGCTTTATCCTTGGGGCCGGAAAACAGCTGATAGCTGACCGCGTTGCGGCTTGGAAACTTGCCCGTCGTGCGGCTGAGCACACCATAAAGCGTGGCGGGAATATCCCGATCCGCCCATGGCATTTGCCCTTCGATTTCATTCTTGTCCGCGACTGTAGCGAATGTCATGGCCACTCCTCCCCTGAGCCAAAGTTCACGCCGATTGATCGCGCGTTTGCTCCAAGATGAGGGCGGGCCAGATCAAACGCAAGGTTTCCCAAGCGTCTTTGTGCGCGCGAAATGAAAAAAGGAGCGGAAAGCCCGCTCCTTTTAAAATCATCTGATCAAAACGGTGTCCGCCTAGGCCTCCGCGCCCTCTTGCGGGATGCGCAGAACCTGACCGGGGTAAATCTTGTCCGGGTGACTCAGCATTGGTTTGTTCGCCTCGAAAATGGCGGTGTATTTCGCGCCATTGCCCATCGCCTTTTCTGCGACAGCCCAGAGCGTGTCGCCCTTTTCAACGGTATGGAACACCGGCGCGGGGCCTGCATCCTCGGCGTCGTCCGTCTCGACAGAACCGATACCAGTGACATTGCCGACGGCCAGAATGATTTTCTCGCGCAGCGACGGGCTAACCGCACCAACGCCTGCGACGCGCACTTTGTCGCCCTCGACCTTAATGTCCAGACCTTCGGCCTCAAGGCCCAACTCTGCAACTTCTTTCTTTAACTCGTCCACGGACGGTTCGGCATCATCACCACCGAACAGTTTCTTGCCAGCGTCTTTCGCAAAACTCCACAAACCCATTTAAATATCCTCCTTGAATGTCTGCGTAGACTGTCGCGCGACACCTTTGAAGGTGCAAGGGGGAATTCAGACGTCCTCAAACCCTGCAGTGAATTGCAAACGCGCAAGGCGCGCATAAAGACCGTCCTGCGCGACCAAAGCATCATGCGTGCCAGTGGCAACGATGCGCCCCTCTTCCATCACCACAATGCGATCAGCCTTTTTCACCGTGGCTAGGCGATGCGCGACGATCAGCGTTGTGCGCCCTTGCGAAAGCTCGTCCACGGCCAGTTGCACCGCGCGTTCGCTTTCCGCATCCAGCGCACTTGTCGCCTCATCGAGCAGCAGCACCGGCGCATCGCGCAGGATCGCACGGGCGATGGCGATGCGCTGCTTCTGCCCGCCCGAAAGCATCACGCCGCGCTCGCCCACATAGCTGTCATAGCCCTCGGGCAACGCAGTGATAAAATCATGCGCGGCAGCGGCCTTGGCAGCCGCTTCGACATCGCCGTCGCTCGCACCGGGACGGCCAAAGCGAATGTTCTCGCGCGCGGAGGCCGCAAAGATCACAGGGTCTTGCGGCACCAACGAGATGTAACGGCGAAACGCATCGCGGCTCATTTCGGGAAGCGGCACACCATCAAGGCGGATCACGCCGGACTTGGGATCATAAAAACGCTGGATCATCTGGATAATGGTGGTTTTGCCCGCACCGGACGGGCCGACGAAGGCGACGGTTTCACCCGCTTTGATATTCAGGTTCACGTCCTCAAGCGCGGGAGTGTCCGGACGCGAGGGGTAGCGGAAGAACACATGTTCAAAGGCGATTTCGCCGCGCACAGGACTGGCGAGCGCAACAGGCGCTGCGGGATCGTTCACCGTGTCTTCGGAATCGAGCAGTTCGACCAGACGCTCGGTGGCACCGGCGGCGCGTTGCAGCTCGCTCCAGATTTCCGAAAGGGCCGCAACCGCGCCTGCAACCATGACCGCATAGATCACGAATTGCACCAGCGCGCCCGTGCTCATCAGGCCTGCGCGTACATCGTGGGCACCAACCCAAAGCACGCCGACGACACCCGAAAACACGAGGAAAATAACGATCATCGTCAAGAACGCGCGCACAGTGATGCGGCGGCGCGCGGCATCAAAGCTCTTTTCGGTGAAATCGGCGAAAGCGATCTGGCTTTGCACCTCGTGGGTGAAGGCCTGCACCGTCTGCACGGAGCCAAGCGTTTCTGACGCATTGCCCGAGGAGGCCGCAATCCAGTCCTGATTTTCGCGGCTCAGCACGCGCAAGCGCCGCCCGAGCACTAGGATAGGTACGATCACCGCGGGCACCAGAAGCAGCACAAGACCGGTCAACTTGGCCGACGTGAACAGCATCAAGGTCAGCCCTCCGAGGAAAATCAACACGTTGCGCAGCGCGATCGAAATCGAAGAGCCGATGACAGAAAGGATCAGCGTGGTGTCCGTGGTGATGCGGCTCAGCACTTCGCCGGTCATGATGTTTTCGTAAAAGGCGGGACTAAGCGAAATCACGCGGTCGAACACCGCTTTGCGAATATCCGTCACCACGCGCTCGCCAAGGCGCGTCACCAGTGCGTAGCGCAGCGCAGTCCCCACAGCCAGCAAAGCAGCAATGCCCAGAGCAGCGGCAAAATATTGATCAAGCAAGGCACCTTCGGCGGTCTCGAAGTTGTCTACCACGCGGCGCACGGCCAATGGCAGGATCAGCGACACACAAGCGGTCAAAGTCAGCGCGCAGCCCGCCAGCACCACCAACATTTTATAGGGCGCAAGGAAGGGCCAGAGGCGGCGCAGCGTGCCGATCTCCTTGGACTTCGCACGCTCTGCTTCGCCGATCTTCGGGGCCGTTTCGCCAGCTGTCGTGGCGGTTTGGCGGGTGGGAGCAGTGGTATCAGAGGCCATAGAATTTCCTTACGCGCAATTGCGCGCATTAAAGGGAGCGCGCGCGCAGGGTCAAGCGCGGCACAAGCGCGCGCATGGAGGGCGGCTTGTCGATATTGATGCCTGCGGCTGGTGAAATCTGGAGCGGGCGACGGGAATCGAACCCGTGTCTCTTGCTTGGAAGGCAAGGGTCTTACCATTACACAACGCCCGCTCTGTCAAAGGCTGACATAAATCAGCCCCAAAGACGCGTCAAGACGCAGTTGCTTAAGAATGCGCGCAGATATGAGCAGAGCATCGCAGGTTTGGATGCAATGCCGCGCGACTTGCTCATTTTTGCCGCATTTTCGCCCTTTGCGGAAAATAAACAGATTTTCAGAACGCGCGACTGATCTGCGTAGATGGAGCCTTTTATGTTCAAACCTGTGATCTTCTCTCTTGCAGCCTTTGCAGCAAGCCTTGCAACCTCCGCCTCTGCGGCAGAGCACGAAATTCTGTTCGTCGAGGGCGGCTTCTTTCCCGCCGTGACTTACCTCGCCGCTGGCGATGTCGTGACGTTCACGAATCTTACGGATAGCACCGTCGAGGCGGAAGCGGGCGACGAGAGCTGGCAGACCGGTCAATTGAACGTCAACGCAACCTATACGCTTACTGTAACGGCTGCGACAGGGCTCGCGTTTGCATATGCCACCGATCCCGAGAAATCCGGCGCTCTGTCCTTTGATCCGGCGCCAATCAACAACTAAGCGGTTTGATCAGATCTGCGCCCGTTGCGCGGTTTGAATTTACCGTGCGATCGACGCGGTAAAAACCCAAAGCCTGCTCCGGCGCAGCCCGCATCAGCGTGGCGGCGCCTTTGCCTTGCTCGCCCAGCCAGAGCGCCCAGTCTTGCGGCGCAATGATCACAGGCATGCGGTGATGGATTTGCGAAATTGCCGCGTTTGCACCAGTGGTGACGATGGCGCAGCTGCGCGTCGTCTCGCCTGCAAGGGTCCAGTCTTGCCAAATGCCCGCGAACGCCAGAGTGCTTTGATCCCGCGCATGGATGTACCACGGATCGCGTCCGCCCTCGGCGTCTTTGGTCCACTCATAAAACCCCGATGCAGGGATCAAGCAGCGCCGCGTCCTGCAAGCCGCCTTGAATGCGGGTTTGTCGGCGATCGTCTCTGCGCGTGCATTGATCAAGAGTGGGCCATCATTGGCCGCCTTGTACCAATACGGGATAAAGCCCCAGCGCATCGCGCCAAGGCGGCGGTTTGCGCCCTGGTTCCAGATCACATGAACTCGCGTCGTGGGGCAGACGTTATGGTTGGGCACTTCGGGCAGATCATTGCCCGGCTGCGCATCAAAAAGCTGCGCCATAGCATCATCGGGAAGGGTTACGGCAAGGCGTCCACACATGCACGCAGGTATAGCGCAGAGGCTTGCCGCGGGGCAGCGATTTTTCGAGAAAAATCGGATACCATATTCTTCGCAAAAGAATATGGTTGCGCCGATCCAAACTAAAGGCCGCCCTCATGACACTTTGCATCGTCTATTTCTCGCCCACCGGACACACACGCGCTTTGGCACAAGCGATTGCCCTCGGCGGCGAGGGTATCTTGCTCGATGCCACAGATCTGAGCGCAGCAGATTGGGCGACTCTGGACAGTGCCAGCGCCATCGTCATGGGCGCACCCACATACATGGGTGGCCTGCCTGCGCCTTTCGTCGCGTTCATCGAGCAGGCTTCCGCGCGCTGGGACACGGGACAATGGCGTGACAAGCTGGCGGGCGGCTTTTCCACCGCAATGCACCCGGCGGGAGACAAGTTGAACGCGCTCACCTGCCTGTTCGTTTTCGCGGCACAAATGGGCATGGTCTGGATCGGCGCAGCCGAGACCGGCCCGCCTGTGGTGGAGGGTAATGAGGGGATCAACGCAGACGGCTCCTGGGTCGGGGTCACGGGGACGATGTCGGCGATCGAGGGCGAGTTGCTCAGCTCAGGGGATATTGAGACGGCGCGGCGTTACGGAGCGCGCATGAAGCGGGCGATGGAGCGCTGGGAGCAAGGTTAGAGGGGGCCTGCCCCCGTCTGCATACGCAGACTCCCCCGCGATATTTTTGGAAAAAGGAAGGGAGGGCGCGGTTTTGGAACCGCGCCCGCAGTCTTTAATTTCACCGTGATTTACTTCACCGTGATGCGGCCGTCTGTGTAGGGCGTATAGGGGCCTTGCTCGGCGAGATATTCCGCCGTCACATCCGCGAGGTCGGGGCCGAAATCATAGGCATCCGAAGCATCGCGGAACATCTTGTAGCCATCGCCGCCATTGCGCACGTAATTGTTGGACACAACGCCATAGACCTTGGCAGGATCAATCGGTGCACCGCCGACCATGACGTTTGACACACGTGCGCCAACCTCGGCCGCAGGATCAACGGTGAAGCTGATACCGGCAACTTGCGGAAAGCGGCCTTTGACTTCTTCGATCTGGCTCACACCGTTCTCAAGGGCTGCCACAAGAACCTCGCCAGAGACGCGGAAGGTGGAAAGCGTGTTCTGGAAAGGCAGCACCGTGAGCACTTCGCCCATAGTCACATCGCCGCCATCAATGGAGGCGCGCAGGCCGCCAGAGTTGGCAATCGCCACTTCAACGCCTTGATCCTTGACGCGCGCAAGCATCGCATCGGCCACGAGATTGCCCATGGGGCACTCCATGACGCGGCAGACTGCGCGGTCGCCCTCGATCGCGGAGGCAGCATTGGCCACCACCTTGTTGCGGATTTCCTCGAGCGGGGCAGCCGCTTCGGTGATGCGCGCTTTGGTGTCGCTATCCTCGGCCACTGCGCCATCCATGATGATCGGCTCGCCGACCGCTTGCGTGATTTCGCCCGCGTCGTTGAAAGAGACATTCAGCTCGCCCAGAAATTTGCCATAGGCGTAGGCTTGCACGATCGCGGTATTGCCCACCATAACAGGGTAAACATCCACAGCGCGCTCTTGAGTGTTGGACAAAAGCGTATTGGAGTGACCACCCACGATCACATCTACGCCCGTGGTTTGCGCCGCAACCTTCTTGTCTACCGCAAAGCCCGAGTGGGACAGAACGATGATCTTGTTCACGCCCATTTCAGTCAGCTTGTCGACTTCGCCCTGCACCGCCGCGACCGGATCACTAAAGGTGATGTTGGGGCCGGGGCTGGCCAGTTCATGAGTATCATGCGGTGTAAGCCCGATGAGTCCCAATTTTTCACCACCACGCTCGATAATTGTGGATTTCATAAGGGTATCGGCCAGCAGTTCTTCGCGGCTCACATCGGCGTTGGACATCAGGACAGGAAAGTTGACTGCATCCATGAAGCCGCGCAGCACTTCGGGGCCATCGTCGAATTCATGGTTGCCCACGGTCATCGCATCATAGCCCATCTTGTTCATCATTTCGGCCGCAAGTTTGCCCTTGTAATAAGTATAGAACAGCGTGCCTTGGAATTGATCGCCACCATCAACGAGGATGGAATTGTTCGAGCGCGCACGCGCCTCGGCCAGCGCGGTGACAAGGCGGGCAGAGCCGCCAAAGCACTTGCCTTCGGCGTTATCTTCTTCGCCGCAGCCACTGTCATATTTGCTGATCGGCTCGAAGCGCGCATGGAAATCGTTGGTGTGCAGAATCGTCAACGAATAGTCTGCCTGAGCGATGCCTGCGCAGAGTGCGAGGCTGGCAGCCCCTGTCAATAAACGGGTGAGCATTTGGAAATTCCCCTGTGGAGTTGAACGCTGAGTCGGATCGTGGCCTGTTGTGCGCGGCGAGTCAAAGGACTCTGTTCGACAAGCGGCTTATCAGCGGCGCTCTTGCCTTGACCCGATCTGGCCAAGCGGGCATCACACGCTGCATGAAAATATACAAAATCTTTCGCGCCGAAGAATGGGCGCAGCTTCGCAAAGAAAAATCCACTAAAGGCGCGCCGATCGATCTGACGGACGGCTATGTGCATTTCTCGACCGCCGCGCAGGCGCAGGAAACCGCTGACAAGCATTTCGCGGGCATGGACGGGTTGTTCCTGCTGGGCTGCGACGCAGAGGCAATGGGCGAGGCGCTGAAATGGGAAGTGTCGCGCGGCGGGGCAGAGTTTCCGCATCTTTACCGCGATCTGGCGCTGGCCGATGTGGAATGGGCGCAGCCCTTGCCGTTGGTGGACGGGCGGCATCAGTTTCCAGCCGGGCTGGAGTAGATGAAGCGTTTTGTCGAGCAGATCGGCCTGAAAGCGCTGCGCAATATCGACCCCGAAACGGCGCACGGGCTGGCATTGAAAGCGCTGCAACTGGGCGCGGCGAATACACCGGGCATGGTCACGTCCCCACGTCTGCGCACCACGCTCGCAGGTCTGGATTTGCCCAACCCTCTGGGCCTTGCCGCTGGATTTGACAAAAACGCAGAAGCGCTGACAGGACTTAGTAAATCCGGCTTTGGGTTTATCGAAGTCGGCGCAGCGACCCCACGCGCCCAAGAGGGCAACGCAAAACCCCGTCTGTTCCGTTTGACCGAGGATAAAGCCGCGATCAATCGCTTTGGGTTCAACAATCAAGGCATGGAAGTGATAGGAGCGCGCCTTGCAAAGCGGCGTGAGGGCATGGTGCTTGGCCTGAACCTTGGCGCGAACAAAGACAGTGCAGACCGCGCTGATGATTTTGCGCAAGTGCTGCGCCATTGCGGGGCCCATGTGGATTTCGCAACCGTCAATGTCAGCTCGCCCAACACGGAAAAATTGCGCGACCTGCAAGGCAAAGCCGCGCTGAGCGCGCTTTTGGAAGGCGTCATGCAAGCGCGGGCAGAGCTTGCCAGGCCCATCCCTGTGTTCTTGAAAATCGCGCCTGATCTAAGCAGCGATGAAATCGCCGAGATTGCAGAAGTCGCGATAGAGAGCGGACTGCATGCGGTGATCGCAACCAACACGACCCTGTCGCGCGAGGGTCTGCAAAGCAAGCACAAGGGCGAGATGGGCGGCCTGTCTGGCGCGCCATTGTTCGAGCGATCTACCCGTGTCTTGGCGCAGCTATCCGACCTGACAGCAGGCAAACTTCCCCTGATCGGCGTTGGCGGGATCAGCACTGCAGAGCAAGCCTACGCAAAAATTTGCGCGGGCGCATCAGCGGTGCAGCTCTACACGGCACTGGTTTATGGCGGTCTTTCTTTGGCGCAGGACATCCTTCTCGGTTTGGACGATCTATTGGAAGCAGACGGTTTTGCCAGTGTCGCAGAGGCCGTCGGCTCCAAGCGAAGCCAATGGCTCTAAGCCGCTGCAGCGCGCTCCAGCGCGGGGTACTTCCAGCCCAGCGTGATTCCGCGCGCGATGAAGGAGATGAGCAAAGCAACCCAAAGGCCGTGGTTGCCGATCAGCGGCATTAGGACCACGACCGCTGCGATATAGATCAGCGCGGAGACGAACATCATGTTGCGCATATCCGCGCTGCGGGTCGCGCCGATGAAGATGCCATCAAGCATCCATGCGGCGCAGCCCACCAGCGGCGCGGCGATCATGTAGGGCAGGTAAACGCGGGCCTCGGCACGCACGTCCGGCGCGGTGGTCATCAAATCGATGATCGCAGGGCCAAAGAGCGCGAATATGCCAGCCGTGAACAGTACAGTGATCAAGCCCCAAAAGCTGGTCATCAGCGCGGCGCGGCGCACGCGGGCGGCAGATCGCGCGCCCATGGATTGACCCACGAGCGTCTCGGCCGCGATGGCGAAACCGTCCATGGAATAGGCGGTAATTTCTAGGAATTGCAAAAGGACGTGGTTTGCCGCCAAGGTCACATCGCTAAAGCGCGCCCCGAGGAAGACAAAAGACAGGAAGATGCCTTGCAGCATCACGGAGCGCAAAAGGATATCGCGGTTCACGCGCGCAAAGAGGATCATCTGGGCGCGCTCGAACACACGGGGCCAGTCCTTCCACGCAGGCGTGTTCAGAGCGTCGCGGCACAGCCACAGGCCCAGCGCGAGGCCGCTCCATTCGGCAATAAGGGTAGCAATCGCCACGCCCTCCACGCCCCAGCCAAGGCCAAGCACAAACCACAGATCAAGCACGATATTGAGTCCGTTCATCCAAAGCTGGATCAGCAGCACCGCACGCGTGCGCTCCAGCCCGATCAGCCAGCCGGTGACGGCATAAATACCGATGGCAGCGGGCGCACCGTAGATGCGGATGCTCATGTAGGTCTGCGCGAGGCTTTCCACCTCGGAGCTTGCAGGGGCAGTTTGCAGCGCGAGCCAGACCAGCGGCACTTGCAGCGCCATGATGACGAGGCCGGCACCAAGGCCGATTATCATCCCGCGCGAGAGCAAAGCCGAGACTTCACCGCTGCGCCCTGCCCCGCTCGCCTGCGCCGTCAGACCTGCGGTGCCCATGCGTAGAAAGCCGAAAATCCAATAGATCGCGGTCAGCGCGATCGCGCCAATGCCGACGGCGCCGATGGGCGCGGCAAGGCCCATTTGGCCAACCACGCCCGTATCCACAGCGCCAAGGATCGGCACGGTGGCGTTAGACAGAACGACAGGAAGCGCGACCGTGAGGACGCGTTTATGTGTCAGCGGGAGCGGCGTGCTCACTTAGCCTCGCCGGGTTCGGGCTTGCGGGGCATCAAGAAATGCGCCGCGCCATGGGCGAAGGGGCGATCATGATTGTCCTGCCATGCCTCGACCTGAACAGAGGCATAGCGCCGCCCGGAGCGCGTGACGCGCGCACGCGCATAAGCGTCGCGCGGCAGGCCCGAGCGCATGTAATCCACAGTGAAATCGATGGTCTTGGGCAGGCGCGGCAATGTGCCTGCCTGTAGGTCCTCAAGACTGATTTCGCCACTCTCGATATCCTCCCAAAGCAGCGACCAGCTTAGCTCGATGATCGCCGTGACCTCCAGAAAAGCTGCTGTGACGCCGCCGTGAATCGCGGGCAGGAAGGGATTGCCGATCAGCTTTTGATCGAAGGGCAAAAGCGCCGTAAGCTCGTCGCCGCGCCGATCAAAGCTGATGCCGAGAAACTGGATATAGGGCACGCCGCCCACTAGCGCACGCAGCGCGGCGTCGCGGCGCATTTTGACGTCCTGCATCGGTTCGGGGGTTCTACGCGCCATATTAGCGGCCCTCTACGGTGAATGCGCCGGTCGCGGTCGCGACGGGATTTTCGGCGTCTTCGTCAAAGGCGGTGGCGCGCACGAAGGCGACAGAGCGCGTGATGTGATAGCAATGCGCTTCTGTGCGAATGCTTTGGCCGGGGGTCGCGGGGCGCATGTAATCGATGCGCAGGTCAATGGTGGCGGTGCCTGCGGGGGCATCCGGATGGCTCATCACCGCCGCACCGCAGCAGGTGTCCATAAGCGCAGAGACAGCGCCGCCATGAATCACGCCGGTCTTGGGATCGCCAACCAATTGCGGATTATAGGGCATGCAAATCTCCGCATGACCATCGCCGATCTGCGTCAGTTCCATACCCAGCGCACCGGCGTGGGGGATCGCTTGGATGAACTGCGCTGCGATCTGTGCTTTGCGCTCGGTCATAGGGGGCTCCTTGCTGCTCTGCACCCTTTATGAGCGCCATTTGCAGGCAGGGGCAAGAGCAGCGGTTGCCCTTCCCCCAAGAGGAGCCTACGTTCCGCGCAGGGGAGCAAGACCATGTCCGAAAAAAAGCTAAGTTTCAAAGAGATGTGCGCGCGTTTCGACGTCACTCCGCGCACGCTTCGCTATTACGAGTATATCGAGCTTTTGCAGCCCGAGCGCGACGGACGTTCGCGTTTTTACAGCCCGCGCGAATGTGCGCGCATGACATTGATCCTGCGAGGACGTAAATTCGGCATCAAGCTTGAAGAAATTCGCCAGTGGCTGAAAATCTACGAGAACGAGGGCACGCAGGCGCAAAGGATCGCCTTTGTGGAGATGGCGGATCGTCAGTTGATCGAGCTTGAAGATCAGGCCAAACAGTTGGACGGCGCGATAAAAGAGCTGCGCGCGCTGCGCAGCGAAACACTCAAGAAGATGAGTTAGAGACGCGATAGAATCGGCCTTCAAAGCGATTTTCGTTGAAGCTTTGGTCGATTTTTTGCCGCCCTACTCCATTTCTCTCCGTTAAATGATTGCGCAAACATCCGCATTACCTTTGCGGAAGTTACGTCACCCTGTGTTTGACGTAACGTACAACTTACGTAAACCTTAAAAACCGTTGTAACCAAAGGGAAGTCGCCCCAGATGAGCATCACTGCACATCTGAACGAGCGAGAGACGATACAAATGCAAGAGACATATATGACCATCCGGGAAATGTGCGATGCTTTCGATGTGACGCCCCGCACGCTTCGCTTTTACGAATCCAAGGAGTTGCTGTTTCCCAAACGGGACGGACAGAAGCGCCTGTTTACCAAGCGCGATCGTGCGCGGCTCAAGCTGATCCTGCGCGGCAAGCGTTTTGGGTTCAGTCTGGAAGAAATCCGCCAGCTTCTTGACCTCTATCATGTGGGGGATCAGCAGCAGACGCAGATGAACCGCACGCTTGAAATCGCCCATGATCGCCTCCGCGATCTGGAGAGCCAGCGTGACGAGATGGAAAGCGCGATCGCTGATCTGCGCGAACAAATCAAATGGGGCGAGAAGATCGTCGTCTCCATGAACCAGACAAAGAAGGCGGCAGAGTAGCGTCGCCTCTTCGACCCTCTCAGGTCTCATCGGACCTGAGGTGAAGAGACAAACGATACAAGGAAGTGGCCCATGCCCCGTTATACAGCCCCGACGAAAGACCTATCGTTCATTATTCATGATGTCTTGAAAGCCACCCAGTCCGGCATTCCGGGCTATGACGAACTGGAGGCGGATTTCACCGCAGCCATCTTCGAGGAAGCGGGTAAGATCGCATCGGGCTTGCTACAGCCCTTGAACACAATTGGTGATCGCGAAGGCTGCACACTGGAGAACGGCGTGGTGCGCACCCCAACTGGGTTTAAGGCAGCCTTCGAGCAGGTGAAAGCGGGCGGCTGGCCCGGTCTGGACATGCCCGAGCAGTATGGCGGCCAGAACATGCCCGCCCTGATCGGTACCGCAGTGGGCGAGATGTTCTCGGCCTCCAATCAGGCGTTTACCATGTATCAAGGCCTGACGCACGGCGCGGCCTCGGCTATTCTTGCGCATGGTACGGACGCACAAAAGGACATGTATCTGCCCAATATGGTCTCATGCGAATGGACCGGCACGATGAACCTGACAGAGCCCCATTGCGGCACTGATCTTGGGTTGATGCGCACCAAAGCTGCACCACAAGGCGACGGATCATACAAGATTACGGGCCAGAAAATTTTCATCTCGTCCGGCGAGCATGATATGGCCGAAAACATCATCCATCTGGTGCTCGCCAAGATCGAGGGCGGACCGGAGGGCATCAAAGGCGTGTCGCTGTTTATTGTGCCCAAGTTCAACGTGAACGAGGATGGCAGCCTTGGCGCGCGCAACGGGGTTGCTGTCGGCTCCATCGAGGAAAAGATGGGCATTCATGGCAACTCCACCTGCGTGATGAATTATGATGGTGCCACGGGCTACTTGCTTGGCGAGCAGCACAAAGGTATGCGCGCAATGTTCACCATGATGAACGAGGCGCGCCTTGGCGTCGGCATGCAGGGCCTGGCCCAAGCGGACGCCGCCTATCAGAACGCCGTTGATTATGCGAAGGACCGCCTCCAGGGGCGGGCCGTTACTGGGACCGAGAACCCCGATGGCCCCGCCGATCCGCTGATCGTGCACCCCGATATTCGCCGCAGCCTGATGGAACAGAAAAGTTTCACAGAGGGCGCGCGCGCGTTCCTTTTGTGGGGCGCGACATTGATCGACGCGGCGCATCGCTCAGGCGATAATGACGCCGACGGCCTCGTGTCTCTACTCACACCCGTAATCAAAGGGTTCGTGACTGATCAGGGCTATGACATGACTGTCAAAGCGCAACAGGTCTACGGCGGTCACGGCTACATCGAGGAATGGGGCATGTCGCAATACACCCGCGATGCGCGCATTGCGATGATCTATGAGGGCGCGAACGGCGTTCAGGCCCTTGATCTCGTGGGCCGCAAACTCGCGCAAGATGGCGGCAAGCACGTGATGGCGTTTTTCGATCTGGTGAAGGGGTTCTGCAAGGATAATGCAGGTCAGGACGAGGCCTTCGATCGCGACTTTATCGAGCCTCTGAAAGCCGCCTCAAAGGATATGCAAGCAGCCAGCATGTACTTCGTGCAAAACGGTATGAAAAATCCGAACAACGCTTTGGCGGGATCGAATGATTTCATGCACATGTTCGGCCACGTGTGCCTTGGCCTTATGTGGGCGCGCATGGGCAACGCCGCGCGCGAGGCCCTCGTTGGCGGCGCATCTGACGCCGCGTTTTACGAGACGAAACTGGCGACCGGGCGCTATTATATGGCGCGTCAGTTGCCTGCAACAGCGCTGCATCTCAGCCGCATTCAAAGCGGCGCAGAGACGGTTATGGCACTGGACGCCGCCAATTTTTAAACGCGCATGATGCGCGCGCGGGGAGAGCGCGCATCATTTGAAGGGACACGCCTTGCCAAAACGTTTTCGCCTTACACGCCGTTTTCCGGTTTCTATGACCGACGAGGGCTATCGCCGCCTGAAGCGATTTGCGAGCGATGCGGGGCTGGATGAAGGCGAGGCGCTGTCTTTTTTGTTCGAGAATTTCGACAGCGTGACCCACGATGAAAACCTGCCGCACCGTTTGCGGCTCTTCAACGCGGATCTCGAAAAACGCAAACGATAAAGGGGAGAGTATCATGAGCAAATGGATGACGGACGAGCATAAGATGCTCGCACAGATGACCGCCAATTTCATCACGGCCGAGTGGATGCCGAAATACGACAAGTGGCGCAAACAAGGTCAAATGGATATCGAGACGTGGAAAGAGGCGGGCGAGCTTGGCCTCCTTTGCCCCTCCATCCCCGAGGAATATGGCGGCGTTGGCGGTGATTTTGGCCATGAAGCGGTGATTCTGATGGAAGGCTCCCGCGCGAACCTGGCCAGCTGGGGCCACGGCATCCACTCCGGGATCGTGGCACACTACATCCTGTCCTGCGGTACGGAAGATCAGAAGAAACGCCTGCTTCCCAAAATGATTTCAGGCGAACTTGTCGGCGCACTTGCGATGACAGAACCCTCGGGCGGCTCTGATGTGCAGGCGATCAAGACCCGTGCGATCCGCGAGGGGAATGCGTATAAGCTGACGGGTCAAAAAACCTTCATCACCAATGGGCAGCACGCGAACCTGATTCTTGTTGCGGCAAAAACCAACCCCGCCGAGGGCTCCAAAGGCACATCGCTGGTTATCCTTGAAACTGAAGGTGCCGAGGGTTTCGCGCGCGGGCGCAACCTTGACAAAATCGGCGCACATGCGGCCGACACATCCGAGTTGTTCTTCGACAACGTCGATATCCCCGCTGAAAATATTCTCGGCGGCGAAGAGAACCAAGGCTTTTATCAGATGATGCAGCAGCTCCCGCAAGAGCGCCTAATCATTGGCTGCGGCGCAGTTGGCGCTATGGAAGGCGCGGTCGAGCGAACGATCGCCTATTGCAAAGAACGCCAGGCCTTTGGCGGGCCGATCATGCAATTCCAGAACACACGTTTCAAATTGGCCGAATGCCAGACGAAAACCATGGTTGCGCGTGCTTTCCTCGATGAGTGCATCGCAGAACACTTAGAAGGCAAGCTCACCGTCGAAAAGGCGGCGATGGCAAAATACTGGCTGACGGATACCCAAGGCGAAGTGCTCGATGAATGTTTGCAACTGCACGGCGGCTACGGGTTCATGCAGGAATATGCCGTCGCCGAAATGTGGACGGATGCACGCGTGCAGAGGATTTACGGCGGCACGAATGAAATCATGAAAGAGCTCATAGCACGAGGCTTTAAATAGAGCGTTAGACTAGCACAGAGCGGCCCTCCGGGGGAAGTTTACCCGGGAAGATGAAGCAAAAGTGTCCACCCCACCGCCCGCCTCGCAGTCTCGCTAGGCGGCACCTGCGCAGGGCGATGGGGCTTCACCTTCCACATGGCTCAACTCTTCAGTCTGCCATGCACCTCCCATCATGGCGCGTTAACCTTAATGGAATGTGAAGGCCCCCTTCATCTTTCAAAATAAACTTCACAGGGGTCTGGGGATGTGAAATCCCCAGCCTGCCTTTATTAAAAGGAACAGACATATGACCCTTAAGCTCTATTGCTTCGGCGAAAGCGGAAATGCCTACAAGGCCGCACTGACGCTCGAACTTTCCCGCTTGCCTTGGGAGGCCGTCTATGTGGATTTCTTCGGTGGCGAAACGCGTACGCCAGAGTACAAAGCCGGTATCAACGAAATGGGGGAAGTTCCCGTTCTGATCGACACGGACCGTGAGTACACGATTACCCAATCCGGTGCGATCCAGGACTATATCACCGAGCTTTCGGGAACGATGACGGGCACAAACCCGCAAGAGCAGCGCGAAGTCTTGCGCTGGATCCTGTGGGACAATCACAAGCTCTCCTCCATCGCAGGCATGACGCGCTTTTTGATGAACTTCCTGCCAGAAGACAAACGCCCGCAAGAAGTGATCGGCTTCAACCAAGGCCGTCTCAAAGCCGCCTACGCCGTGCTCAACGACCATCTCGCCGGTCGCGACTGGATCGTAGGCACCGCAATCACCACCGCTGACATATCCTGCTGCGGCTATCTGTTTTACCCCGAACCCTTCGGGTTCAATCGCGTGGACTGGCCCCACATCGACGCCTGGCTTACCCGGATCGAGCAGACGCCAGGCTGGAAACACCCCTATGATTTGATGCCCGGCAGCCCCGCTGATCGCGCTTAAAGGAGACCTTTTATGACCGAAGCCTATATCTATGACGCATTGCGCACCCCGCGCGGCAAAGGCCGCAAAGACGGATCCTTGCATGAAGTCACATCGCTGCGGCTGAGCGCGCAAACGCTGAACGCCGTCAAGGAGCGCAACAACCTGACGGGCCACGCCGTCGAGGATGTGATCTGGGGCAACGTCACGCAAGTGATGGAGCAAGGCGGCTGCCTTGCGCGCTCTGCCGTGCTCGCCTCTGATCTAGACGAGCGTATTCCCGGCCTCGCAATCAACCGTTTCTGCGCCTCTGGCATGGAAGCTGTCAACATTGCGGCAAACCAAATCAAAGGCGGCGCGGGCGATGGATACATCGCGGGCGGCGTTGAGATGATGGGCCGCGTTGCCATGGGCAGTGACGGCGCAGCGATTGCTGTGGACCCCTCCATCGCGATGGAGCAGTACTTTGTGCCTCAAGGTATTTCCGCCGATATCATCGCGACAGAGTACGGTTTCACCCGCGATCAAGCAGACGCCTTGGCGGTCGAGTCCCAGCGCCGCGCGAAAGTCGCATGGGACGAAGGGCGCTTTGCAAAGTCCGTCATCACCGTGCGCGACCAGAACGGCATCCCGATCCTTGATCACGATGAATACATGCGCCCACAAACGGACATGCAGAGCCTTGGCGCGCTTAACCCCGCGTTTCAGGCCATGGGCGAGGTCATGCCCGGTTTCGACAAGATCGCGCTAATGAAATATCCGCATCTGGAGAGGATCAACCATATCCACCACGCGGGCAACTCGTCCGGCATCGTAGACGGTGCGGCGGCGGTTCTGATCGGCAACAAGGAATTCGGCATCCGTCATGGCCTTAAGCCACGCGCTAAAATTCGCGCAACGGCCAAGATCGGCACAGACCCGACTATTATGTTGACCGGACCGGTTCCTGTGACCGAAAAGATCCTTGCGGATAATGGGATGTCCATCTCCGATATCGACTTGTTCGAGGTGAACGAGGCCTTCGCATCGGTCGTCATGCGCTTCATGCAGGCGTTCAATGTGGATCATGACAAGGTCAACGTGAACGGCGGCTCCATCGCAATGGGTCACCCTTTGGGCGCGACCGGCGCAATCATCATCGGCACGCTGCTTGACGAGTTGGAGCGCACTGGCAAAGGCGTTGGCCTTGCTACGCTTTGCATCGCCTCCGGCATGGGTGCCGCAACAATTATCGAACGTGTGTGAGGAGAGAGCAAATGACTGACTTCACAATGAACAAAGATGCCCAAGGCATCGCCACAATCACATGGGACGCCGTTGGCAAATCCATGAACGTGATGAACCAAGCAGGCTTTGAAGACCTTGAGGCGCATATCGACGACGCGCTTGGCGACGACGCGGTGAAAGGCATCATCATCACCTCCGGCAAGGAGGGCAGCTTTGCAGGCGGCATGGATTTAAACGTGCTGGCACAAATGAAGGCCGACGCTGGCGAGGATCCTGCAAAGGGACTGTTCGACGGCATCATGAGCATCCACGCATTGCTGCGCAAGATCGAGCGCGCGGGCATGGACCCCAAGACCAACAAAGGCGGCAAGCCGATTGCCTCCGTCCTTCCGGGCACAGCCGTTGGCATTGGCCTGGAGTTGCCACTCGCCACGCACCGTATCTTCTGCGCGGACAACCCCAAGGCCAAGATCGGATTGCCCGAAATCATGGTCGGTATCTTTCCCGGTGCAGGCGGCACCACACGTTTCGTGCGCAAAATGGGCGCAATGGCAGCCTCGCCGTTCCTGCTTGAAGGCAAACTGCTCGCCCCCGCAAAGGCAAAATCCGCTGGCATGATCGACGAAGTCAGCGCCGATCCAATGGCCGATGCACGCGCTTGGGTGCTGTCTGCCAAGGACGCTGATATGCTCAAACCATGGGACGCAAAGGGCTACAAAATGCCCGGCGGCGCGCCCTATCATCCTGCGGGTTTCATGACCTTCGTCGGTGCCTCTGCGATGGTCAACGGCAAGACCCAAGGCGCGTTTCCCGCGGCCAAAGCCCTGCTGAGCGCAGTCTACGAGGGCGCGCTCGTGCCCTTCGATACAGCCCTCAAGATCGAAGCGCGTTGGTTCACCAATATCCTGATGAACCCCTCCTCCACTGCGATGATCCGCTCGCTGTTCCTGAACAAAGAAGCGCTCGACAAAGGCGCGGTGCGCCCCGCAGGCGTGCTAGATCAACGGGTCAAAAAGATCGGCGTTCTCGGCGCGGGCATGATGGGTGCAGGCATTGCATTGGTATCGGCGCAAGCTGGCATTGAGGTCGTATTGATCGATCAGAGCCAAGAAGCAGCGGACAAGGGCAAAGCCTATTCAGCGAGCTACATGGACAAGGGCATCGCGCGTAAAAAGGCGACGCCAGAAAAGAAAGAGGCGCTGTTGTCATTGATCACCGCCACCTCTGATCTGGAAGCGCTCAAAGGCGCGGACCTGATCATCGAGGCGGTGTTCGAGGACCCGAAGGTCAAAGCAGAGATCACAGCGAAGGTCGAGGCAGTGATCCCCGAAGATTGCATCTTTGCCTCCAACACCTCGACCCTGCCAATCAGCGATTTGGCCAAAGCGTCAAAGCGTCCAGAGCAATTCATCGGCATCCACTTCTTTTCTCCTGTGGAGAAAATGCTCTTGGTGGAAATCATCAAAGGCGCAGAAACCGGTGACCGCGCGGTTGCCAAGGCGCTCGATTATGTGCGCCAAATTCGCAAGACGCCTATCGTGGTCAATGACGCGCGTTTCTTCTACGCGAACCGCTGCATCATTCCCTACATCAACGAGGGCGTGCGCATGGTTGGCGAAGGGGTGGAGCCTGCATTAGTGGACAACGCCGCGCGCCAGCTTGGTTTCCCTGTCGGGCCCCTACAGCTTAACGATGAGACTTCAATTGACCTAGGCGTGAAGATCGCAAAGGCCACGAAAGAGGCGCTTGGCAATGCCTATGACGCGGGCGCGGCGGACGATGTTCTGTTCTATCTCTTCGATCAGGGCCGCATGGGCCGCAAGGCGAACGCGGGCTATTACGAGTACGACGAAAAGGGCAAGCGCGTCGGCATCTGGCCCGGTCTACGCGACAAGTTCCCCGTGTCTGATGACCAGCCAACATTGATCGACGTGCAGCATCGCTTGATGTTCTCACAGTGTTTGGAAGCCGTGCGTGCGCTCGAAGAAGGTGTGCTCATGGACATTCGAGAAGGCGATGTGGGAGCGATCCTTGGCTGGGGCTTTGCGCCTTGGTCCGGCGGGCCGCTCAGCTGGCTCGATATGCTGGGATCTGCCTATGCCGCCGAGCGCTGCGATGAGTTGGAAGCGCAATTCGGTGCGCGTTTCAAATGCCCTGACTTGCTGCGCGAGATGGCGGCAAAGAACCAGAGCTTCTACGGACGTTTTAGCAACAAGACCGACGCGGCATAACGCGAACCTTGGGAGCAAGCCTCGCGCTTGCTCCCTTGCCTTGCGCTAGAATTCATAGCCAAAGCGCGCAATGTCTTCGGCGCAAAGGGCGGCAACGAACTCCGCCAAGTCATCGTCGTAATAACTGCGATAATCTTCTGCGCGATCAGAGCTATTCACCCGCCCCACCGTCAGATCAAAGCCCAAGTGCGTTTCAAGCGGCTTCAAGTCCTGCGCCAAATGTTCGATCCGGATATAGGCATCGCAGCGCTCATTGCCGGCCGCGTCGATCATGTAGAAATCCGCTGGACTATTGCGAAAGGCGCGCACGGTTTCGGGATGTCGCAGGAACGGCCCGAACGCCATCTCTTGCGCCAAGCCAACCGCTGGATGATCAAAACTTTGCGCGCGCAGCCAGTGGTAATAACTTACCGCGCGATCCCACGGATTGCGCACGAGTGTGAAGCAGAACATCTTGTCCAACTCCTGTGCGCTAAGCACCCCGTCGATATCCGCTAATGTCGCATGCTTCCAAAGCCGACCCGCAGGTGTCAAATCCGCAAGGCGCTTGCGCCGCTGGCGCGCTTTGGGCGTGTCGCCGATGATCAGATCGTCCTTGGCAGCGCGCGCTTCGAGCGCGAGGGTCAGCGCGGTGCCCGCCGTTTTCGGGATATGCACAAAGACGTAGCTGCGCGCCTTGGAGATGATCATCGCCCTGCCCCTTCTTCTCTCTGGAAATACCCTCGCCGAAGGCCAAGTCTTTCGCAAAAAAGGTATGAAAACTCCTTCATCAAGAAATTTGCCCCCTCATCGATCAGAGCGCAACGCGATTAAGCTACCGGCCCCCGCGATCATCGCGATGCCAATCATCTGCTGCGCGTTCACCCCTTGCCCGAACAGCAAATAGGCAAAGAGCGGGCCGAAGATGAATACCGAATATTCGAACACCGCCACGAAACTCGGCTCGCCGCTTTGATAAGCGCGGATCAAAAAGCCGACGCCGATCAGCGATCCGATCGCCTGCACGAAAATCAAAACCCAAGTCAGCCCCGTTGGCCAGACGAATCCGCGCAGCAAGAAACCTTCCGCCCCCACGGGCGCGAGCGGTGCCCATGGCGCGAGCACGCCAAGGGCGAGCAGGCCAAAGAGGCCTTGCAAGCTGAACAGACCTGCGAGCATCGCAATCGTACTCTCACCCGCGCAGATCCTTTGCGTTGCAACAGAGCCCATCGCATAGAAAAGCCCGCCGAACACGGGCAGGAAATTGACATAGGTTAGCGTGCCATTGCCAGGCCCCAAAACCACAACGATTCCCGCAAAGCCCAAAAGAACCGCCAGAACGCGCAAAGTGCCCACCTTCTCGCCAAAGGCGAAAACCGAAATGAGCAGCACGAATATCGGAGCGGTGAACAGTCCCGCAAGCGCCTGTGCGATCGGCATGAACGCAAGCGAGCCGAAGTAAAACAGCATTCCGATGGCGACCAGCCCGTTGCGCAGCAAAACCGCCCAAAGGCGGATCGGACGCAGCGAGCCAAAACCAAGCCACGCCACCGCGATCAGCATCGGCAAGCCTACGCAGGCGCGCACGAACTGGAACTGCCACAAGCTGATATCACGCGCGATTACGGCAATGTAGTTGTCGATCAAGCCGATGATCAGCATGGCAAGCACCATGAATGTCGCCGCTTGTCTGGGGTTATGCGTCATTGCTCTTTCCATCTTTCAAAACTGCTGCCAACGTGGCGGAAATTCGCGCAGTCAGTCAGGGGAGGATGAACGCGCTATGGGATGGATGAAGGATGAAACAGGTTTAGACAAGCGCGCCGCGAATTTTCGCGCGCTGACGCCGCTGTCGCACTTGCTGCGCGCGGCCAAGGTCTTTCCGAAAAAGAACGCTGTCGTCTATGGCGATCACCGTGTCAGCTACGCCGAATATCACACCCGCTGCACGCGCCTTGCCTCCGGGCTGGCGCGCCTAGGCATCGCGCCCGGCGAAGTGGTCGCAACCATGTTGCCCAACATCCCGGCGCAGGCCGAAGCACATTTTGGCATTCCTGCCTGCGGCGGCGTGCTCAACACGATCAACACCCGGCTCGACACGGGCACCATCGCTTATATTTTCGCGCACGGCGAGGCCAAGGCGGTGCTGGTCGATACCCAATTCCTGCCCTCTGCCGAGGCGGCAATCGCAGCGATGGACGGCGATGGCCCCCTGATCATTGAAGTTCCCGACGCCGCCGCAGGCTATCCTGCCACGGGCCGGCACATGAGCTATGACGCGCTCCTTGCCAGCGGCGATCCCGATTTCTCGTGGCTCATGCCAGAGGACGAATGGGAAAGCCTCGCACTCAATTACACCTCCGGCACAACTGGCCGCCCCAAGGGCGTGGTCTATCATCATCGCGGCGCCTATCTCATGACTATGGGCACTGTCGTCAGTTGGCAATTGACCCTTGCGCCTGTGTATCTCACCATCGTGCCACTGTTTCATTGCAACGGCTGGAACCACACATGGATGATGCCGATGCTGGGCGGCACGATCGTGTGTTGCCGTGATATCACGGCCAGAGCGATGTATGACGCGATCGCGGATGAGGGCGTCACGCATTTTGGCGGTGCGCCCATCGTACTGAATATGCTTGTAAATTCTGAAATCAAGGATCGCCGTGACTTTCCTCAAACGGTCGAAGTGTTCACCGCAGGCGCGCCACCTGCACCTGCGACGCTCTCGAAAATCGAGCAGATGGGTTTCCACATTACTCAGGTCTACGGGCTGACCGAAACCTACGGCCATGTCACCGAATGCCTCTGGGATGGCGAGACTTGGGACGGGCTTGATCCTTCCGCGCGCGCCGCTATCAAGGCGCGTCAGGGCGTCGCCATGCCAATGATGGACCAGATCACGGTGATGGACGCAGAGATGGCACAAGTGCCGATGGACGGGGTTCACCAAGGCGAAATCATGATCCGCGGCAATTCGGTTATGAAGGGTTATCTGAAGAACCAAAGCGCAACGGAAGAGGCCTTTGCAGGCGGGTATTTCCATTCCGGCGATATCGCGGTGCAACATCCCGACACCCACATCCAGATTGCCGATCGCGCCAAGGATATCATCATTTCCGGCGGCGAGAATATTTCATCCGTCGAGATCGAGGGCACGCTGATGGGCCATCCCGCCGTGTCGCTCTGCGCAGTCGTGGCCAAACCTGACGATAAATGGGGCGAAGTGCCTTGCGCCTTTGTCGAACTCCTGCCCGGCGCAAGCGTGACCGAGGCAGAGTTGATCGCCTTTGCACGGCAAAGCCTTGCAGGTTTCAAAACCCCGAAAACGGTGATTTTTCAGGAGTTGCCCAAGACCTCCACCGGTAAAATCCAGAAATTCGAGCTGCGCAAAACCCTGCAAGGCTAAGCCGGCCTAACCCGATTGCCCGCCAGCGCAGGCGCGTGCTATACCGCCGTGAACGAGGCAGAGCAGAAACGCCCGACATGACAGCGCTGACGAAATATGACCGGCTTGAAGCTGCGGGCCTTTGGCGCGCGGCCCCCGACCGTCAGCGCGTGGACGTTATCGTCAGCATCGGGGATGCGACCCTCACCATCAAGGACATGCGCGATCAGGCACTGGCACATTGGTCGCTGGCGGCCATCGCGCGCGCCAACCCCGGCAAACGCCCTGCGCTGTTTCATCCCGAGGGCGATCCAAGCGAAACGCTTGAGATTGCGGCCGATGAGGACGAGATGATCCGCTCCATCGAAAAGCTCCGCCGCGCGGTAGAACGCGCACGCCCGCGCAAAGGGCGCCTGCGCGGAGTGCTCACCTTTGGTGTCCTCGCCGCCGGTCTGGCTGCGGCCGCAGTGTTCCTCCCTGGCGCTTTGGTGGATCATGCACTGCGGGTCGTACCAGACGTGAAGCGCGCCGAAATCGGCAACGCCTTGCTGAGTGAAATGCAGCGCGCAACAGGCGTGCCTTGTGACAACGCCAGTGCGCAAGCCGCGTTGATCGAATTGACCCAGCGCCTGAGCACGGACGACGCGCCGACCTATCTGGCCGTGATGCGCGCAGGCGTGCGCGGCGCAATCCACATGCCGGGCGGGGTGATCCTGATCAGTCGCACTTTGGTAGAGGACCATGAAAGCCCCGAAGTTGTCGCAGGTTACGTGATCGCAGAGCAAACCCGCCGCGCCGCAAGTGACCCGCTGCGCCACTTGCTCCAAAGCGCAGGCTCTTTCGCGACGCTGCGCCTTTTGACCACCAGCCGCATGCCACTTGTCTCGATTAACGACCATGCCAAACAATTGCTGACCGAGCCGCCCACGCCGCTCGAAATAGAACCGCTGCTCGCGCGCTTTGCCGCGCTGGCCGTACCAAGCGCGCCCTACGGCTATGCGGTGGACTTGACGGGCGAGCTGACGCTGCCTTTGATCGAGGGCGATCCTGTGGCAGGCGACGCTGCGCGCGCGATCATGCCTGATGCGTCATGGGTCCGCTTGCAAACGATTTGCGAGGGCTAGCCGTACTATGGCAATCAAGCGCATCGTTTCAAACATCGCGACGCCCCAAGTGGACGACGTGCGTGCCTTTTACTGCGGGTTGTTCGATCTGGACGTCGCGATGGATATGGGATGGATCACGACGCTGACCTCTGGCGCGCAAGCCCAAGTGCAGATCAGCATCGCGAGCGAAGGCGGCACTGGCACCGACGTGCCGGATCTCTCGATCGAAGTGGACAACTTCGATGAAATCTATGCGCGCGCCAAAGCCCAAGGCCTCAACATCCCCTATGAATTGACGATAGAGCCATGGGGTCTGCGCCGTTTCTATGTGCTCGATCCGACCGGCAAACTGCTTAACATACTGGAGCATGGCAACTAGCGGCTAAAGCGCATCGTGTCCGTTAGGATTTTTCCAGCACATGAAACGCAAAAGGCCCCGCTGAACCAGCGAGGCCTTTCTCAATTTACAGTGCCGCCGCCTAGTTGCGCGCGAATGCGTCGCGGAAACCGGCGTTGCGCACGGCCGTCAAAGCACCGTTGGTATGCGCCGCGGAAGCGAATGGCCCCGCGAGAACGATACGCATTTGCTTGCCACCGCGTGTGAATTTACCGATGCGCACGGGAATGCCCATGCGCTGCAACCGGCTCGCGGTATTCTGCGCGTTGCTTTGCACACCGAATGTGCCAACCTGAACAAAGCGCTTGCCCGCGACCTGAGGCTGCTTGCGCGGGGCAGGTGCTGCGGCGACGCGAACCTGCTTTTGCTGCGTCGCGATCGGCTTGCGCACAGCACGTTTCGTGGTCGTGCCGCTTGTGGAAATGACGCGGCGCTGAATTTGCGCACCCTGGCTGATCGCTGCCGCTTGCTCGGCCTGCGAGGTATAGGGGTAAAGCAGGCCCGGAAAGGAGCGCGTCACATCGCGCCCTGTGCTGCGCACGATCAAGCGGCGCGGCACGGTTTGCGACCAGATCAGATCACTCTGCGCTTTGCCTGCAAGGGTTTGATGGGCACGGCGCGTATTCAGCCTGTCATCATCCCATGCCGGGCGGTAACCTTTTGGCGTTGGAGAGAGAACACGGGACGCCTGCTGCTCCTCATAGACGTGACGCGGAACAACAACGGCGTTGGGGTTTACGTTGCTGAGTATCTGCCCACTGGCCGAGCGAAAAGTTCCACCTTTGACATCACCCGCGCGCGTCACGATCGGACCGTCTTGTGGACCACAGCGCACCGGATTGCCGCGTCCACCGATATACTTCTGACTGACAGCAGAGGCGCCTTTACAGATTTGCGATCCCCCAACACGTCGCTGCGTAGCGGCACCGGCCAAAGCCCTGCCCGTTTGCGGCGCGGCGCGGATAACGCGCGGCTGAGTTTGAGGCGCAGGCAATTGCTGCACGCGAACTGACTGCATTTGCACGCGGCCCGGGCGCTGGACGCCGCTGGGCTGGGGGATATTCACGCGCTGCACTTGCGGTGCAGCAGCGGGTTTCGAGGCGACGGTGCGCACAGGCTTGGGTGCAAGCACGCTGGCGACAGTCGCACGCGCAGGGCGCACACCAACAGCAGGTTCGGAGGCGTTTACGCCTGCCCCGATCTGCACGGGCTCGGGCGCTTGCGGCGCTGTGGCAACGGCAGTTCCCGCACCCGCGCCAAGGCTGGGAGAGAGGCCGCAAACCACTTTGCGCGCTCGCGACACGCGCGGCACCCAAGTGGTGTTTCCATCAACGCCTGCGCGGATATAAACGCAGCCTTTGCTATCGACATATTGGCTTGCCGTGAACGAGGCGGGCGGCACTTCCGCAGGCCCGTCATCCCGTTTGAGTGTCTGTGCACCCGCTTCACCAAAGGTAAAAGCGCAAGTTGCCGCAAGAATCGACAACGCGAAGAATCTCTTAAAGTTCATTTTCTGCCCCCACAGATGTAATGGGACAGTGCCTCAGATTCGAACGAGAGTCTAGCGAGCAGATGATCGCAAAGGCGGGTAACCGCCTCTATTTAGTACCAAACATCCGATCACCCGCATCCCCTAGTCCCGGCATGATGTAACCCAGTTCGTTCAGCTTGTCGTCGAGAGAGGCGGTGATGATCGGCACATCGGGGTGCGCTTCCTTCATGCGGGCCACACCTTCAGGTGCAGCAAGCAGGCACAAGAAGCGGATATTGGTAGCACCGGCCTGTTTCAGAAGATCAATCGCAGCCACGGAAGAATTACCCGTAGCCAGCATCGGATCGACGGCGATCACCAGACGATCCTCCAGCGCATCAGGCGCTTTGAAGTAGTATTGCACCGGCTGAAGCGTCTCTTCATCGCGGTACAGGCCAACAAAACCGACCCGCGCAGAAGGGATCAGTTCCAAAACACCATCCAAAAGCCCGTTGCCCGCGCGCAGGATCGAAATCAGCGCGAGTTTCTTGCCATCCAGCGTTGGTGCATCCATTTGCATCATCGGCGTTTCGATACGCTTCGTGGTCATCGGCAGCCCACGCGTGACCTCATAGGCCAAAAGCTGGCTGATCTCGCGTAAAAGCTGACGAAAGACCGCGGTAGATGTCTCTTTCTCTCGCATCAAGGTAAGTTTGTGCTGCACCAAGGGGTGATCAACGACCGTCAAATGTTCCGACATGGCTTATGCCTCCAGTTTCTTAAGAATTTCTGTACGCGTCTCGTCATCGCAGAACGCCGCCTTGGCGGAGGCCTTGGCGATGTCTTTGAACACGGCCTCGTCCCAACCGAATGTGCTGGCAAGATTGCGATATTCATCGCGCATGGTGGTGTGGAAAAACGGCGGATCATCGGTGGAGATTGTCACAGGCACGCCCGCGCGGCGCAGCGTGTCGATCGGGTGCGATTTCCAATCGGGATAAACACCCAAGACAACATTCGAGCCGGGGCAGACCTCTAGCACAATCCCCTTCTCCGCCAATTCATCCAGCAGCGCAGGCTCTTCGACGGCGCGCACGCCATGGCCAATCCGCTCGACGCCCAGATCGCCGACCGCCTCGCGCACTTCGCTGGGGCCGCGCCATTCACCCGCATGCGTGGTCAGGCGCAAACCCGCCTCGCGCGCCATATCGAAACTATATTTGAAATCGCGCTGCTTGCCTTGGTTCTCGTCCCCGCCCATGCCGAAACCGGTAATGAAATCGCCCGCTGTCTCAGCGGCGCAGCGCGCGGCGGTGCGCGCTTGCTCGGGTCCAAAGTGGCGGATGCAGGTGACGATACCGCGCGAGGTGATGCCGAAATCGCGTTTCGCCTCGCTGGCCGCCTCTTGCATCGCAGCAAGGTAGTCGCGCCAAGCGATCACATCACCGCCACCACAAAAATCGGGGCTTATGAAGCTCTCCATGTAGATCACGCCGTTGCGCGCCGCTTCTTCCAGCACAGCCAGGCCAAGGCGTTTGAAATCCTCGGGGCTTTGCAGCACGGTCGTCGCCGCCTCGTAGACGCTCAGAAAATGCACGAAATCGCGAAACGCGTAGGAGCCATCCGCATTGAACACCTTAGTGATGTCGATCTTTTTCTCTTTCGCCAAACCGCGAATGAAAGCAGGCGGGGCTGCACCCTCGTAATGGGTGTGCAACTCGACCTTGGGCAGGTCCATAATGGCCGCCATTTCTTCGCTTTTCTCGCTCATAAGAAACTCCGTCCTGCGGTTTGGCTTGCGATCCCAAGATGCGCGGCAATGCTCGCCGCGACGTCCATGAAGGCGCAGGTGCCTATTTCGCCCACTCCCACGCCATACGCAAGGACGGGAACCTGCTCGCGGGTGTGATCGGTGCCGGGCCAGCTTGGATCATTGCCGTGATCAGCTGTGAGAATGAGCAGATCCCCCGCTCCAAGACGCGGCAAGAATTGCCCGAGCCACAGATCGAAGCGCTCAAGCGCCGCGGCGTAACCCGCCACGTCGCGGCGATGGCCGTATTCAGTGTCGAACTCGACTAGATTTGCGAACACCAGATCGCCCTCGCCCGCAGTCTCTGCCAGCCCGTCAAGCGCGCGCATCAGCTCCACATCGCGCCCCTTATGCGATGTATCTATGCCGCTCATCGAAAAGATATCGCCGATCTTGCCAACGCCGTGAACGTTGCCGCCCGCGTCTTGCACCCAGTTGCTGAGCACTGGTGCGGGAGGCGGAATCGCGAAATCGCGCCGGTTGGCGGTGCGTTTGAAGCCCTTCTCGGGCGAGCCGGTAAAGGGACGTGCGATCACGCGGCCAACGCGCATGGCGTGCAGCATCGGCGCAAGATCGCGGCACATTTGCAAAAGGCGCTCCAGTCCGAACGCCTCTTCATGCGCAGCGATCTGCAAAACGCTGTCGGCTGATGTGTAGCAAATCGGCTGGCCCGTGCGCAGATGCTCTGCCCCAAGATCGTCGATCACTTTGGTGCCCGAGGCGTGCGCGTTGCACAAAATGCCCTGCGTTCCGGCAGCCTGGCAAAGGGCTTGTCGCACGGCTTCGGGGAAGGCGGGCATTGTGTCGGGGAAATAAGTCCACTCCCACGGCACAGGCAATCCTGCGAGCTCCCAGTGGCCCGAGGGCGTGTCCTTGCCGCGCGAAATCTCGCGTGCGACGCCCCATTTGCCTTGCGGCTCTGCATCTAGGCCCGGCGTGTCGATCCCTGTTGCATGGCGCACCGCAGCCCCAAGGCCAAGCGCATCCATATTCGGAACATTCAGGCCGTGCTGCGCAATGATATGCCCCAGCGTATTGGCTCCCGTGTCCGGTAGATCACCGTTGAAAAATTCGCCCGCATCCGGTGCACCGCCGCAACCGACGCTGTCGAGCACGATAAGAAATGCGCGCACCATCAGCTGATCACCGCGTGCACGAGTGGCGTGGTTTTAGGGGCTTCGGGCGCTATCATGATGCTTTCGTGAATGGCTGCTGCGGCGCGATCCGCCTGCCCTTCGCGCGCGGCGTGAATGCGCGCAAGCGGCTGGCCCTTCGCGATCCTCATACCAATGCGCACAACCTCCGACAGACCCACCGCAGGATCCACCAGATCGCTTTCCACCTGCCGCCCGCCACCAAGCGCGACCACGACAAGGCCAAGCGCTTCACCGTCAATAGCGCTGATATATCCTGCGCTTTGCGCCGTGACTTCGCGGATAACGGGTGCTTCGGGCAGGTAGCGTTCGGGCGTATCGATAAAGCCCAAAGGCCCACCCATCGCCGCGATCATCTTTCCGAACCGCTCGGCTGCCGCGCCGCTGGTTATGGCATTGCTCAACTTTTCGCGCGCCGCATCTTCGCTGGCGACTTGCCCCGCGCTGAAGAGCAACTGTGCACCAAGGGCGAGGGTCAATTCATAAAGCGGGCCGCGCGCAGCCCCGCGCAAAACCTTCATAACTTCTATCACTTCAAGCGCATTTCCAAGCGCGGGCGCGAGCGGCGCGTTCATATCGGTGATCAACGCGCGCGTCGGGCAGCCCGCCAGATTTGCCGTCTCGACAAGCGCGCCCGCAAGTGCGCGCGCCTCCGCTTCGCTTTTCATGAAAGCGCCCGACCCAACCTTCACATCGAGCACCAGACCATCCAGCCCGGCGGCCAATTTCTTGGACAGGATCGACGCAGTGATCAGATCAAGGCTTTCCACCGTCGCAGTCACATCACGGATCGCATAAAGACGCTTGTCCGCAGGGGCGATATCGGCGCTGGCGCTGACGATCGCACAGCCTGCGCTCGCGACGATCTGGTGAAAGCGCGCGCCGTCGACCGTGGTGGACAGGCCCGGAATGCTCTCCATTTTATCCAGTGTGCCGCCTGTGTGCCCAAGGCCGCGCCCCGAAATCATCGGAACGTAAACGCCGCAAGCCGCAAGCGCAGGGGCCAGCACGAGGCTGACGCAATCGCCGACACCGCCAGTGGAATGCTTGTCCAGAACAGGGCCATCCAATTGCCATTTCAACGTCTCGCCGCTATCGCGCATGGCAAGCGTGAGCGCTGCGCGCCCGTCGCAGCCCAGCCCTTGCAGGCAGACCGCCATCGCAAAAGCCCCCGCCTGTGCATCGCTGACGGTGTGATCGGCAAGGCCCTGCGCGAACCATGTCAAAGCCTCAGCGCGCAGGTCTTCGCCGCGCCGCAGCGCTCCAATAATCTCGCGCGCATCCATTCAGGAACCGCTCATGAAACTGGCGTCGAACGCGCCCGGAAGCAGCTCGGCCACGGTCATTTTCAACTCTGTTCCCGAAGTCGTCGCGAGCGTTACCACAACCTCGCGCGCCGCAAATTCTGCGATTTTCTGGCGGCACCCGCCGCAGGGCGGCACGGGCGCGGGGCTCTCGGCGATAACATAGACTTCCGCAATCTCTCGCTCGCCCGCGGCGCACATGGCGGCGATCGCGCCGGCCTCTGCGCAGGTACCTTCGGGATAGGCGACATTTTCAACGTTGCAGCCTTGATAGATCGCGCCGGATGCGGTGCGAATGGCCGCGCCGACCTTGAAGTTCGAATAGGGCGCGTGGGCGTTTGCACGCACCTCTGTGGCCGCTGTGCGTAGAGTCATTCCGGTGCTCCTGTCCAGGTTCGAAAGGTGCCGGGCAAGGACACTTCGAGCAGTTCCAAATCATCCGAGGCATCCGCGTAGCGCGTCAACATCGAGGGCGGTGTCACGAAAGCATCCCCCGCTGCGAGCGGATAGGGATCACGGTCTTCGCCCTCCAGCGTCATGCTACCCTCCATCACGAATGTGAAGTGGATATCGCTATCATGTGCGCTCCATTCCGGCGTGCCCTCGCTTCGCTTAACCACATGAACGCCCGCAACATTTTGCGTGTTTTGTGCAATCAACGTGTCGCGGCTACGAAAGCCTTTGAGGCGGAAGTCCTGCCACTCGGCTTCGTCGGCCTTGTGATGTACGAAGCGTTGCCCCTGAAAGATGCGATCGGGGTTTGCAGGCCCGTTGGGAAGCTCCATATCATGATCAATCGACGTGATATGCTCGGCGGGAACTCCGATTTCAATCACCTCGATATTGTCGGATGCAAACAACACGCGGTGGCGGATTTCTGGCGGTTGGATCACGCAGTTGCCAGCATAAAGGCGGAAGGGTTCGCCCTGATCCTCATAGACCAGATCAACCCAGCCGCGATAACAAAAAATAAGCTGAAACCCGACGGTGTGATAGTGCACCATGTCGGGCACGGGACCGCCATCGGGGATACGAATATGCGACGCGATGATCGAGCCGCCAAGGCGATCGGGGATCAGATCACGGTAGTGCATGCCCGCGCGCCCTACGACCCAAGGGGCCTGATCCGCAAGGCGGCGCACGACGAAGGAATGCAGCGTGCTGGGCAACACCAAAGCGGGCTGCATTTCAACCACCTCGACCTTTGTGCCGCCCGGGGCCACCTGCGCACCGTAGCCGCCAATCCTATCGGGCACATCTGTACGCAAGCGTAGGGTTACAGGCGCAATATCGCTTTCCTGATCGAGCCGCAGAGACACCCCATGCCCGGAAAACACCGCAACCTGCGGGTCGTCGGCGGGATAGATCATATCCATCTTGAACCCGAGATTTTTGGTGAAAAAGGCAATATCCGCTCGGATATCGCTGGTTGGGCCGCAAATTTCGGCTTTTATATCAGACATCCGCCCCCCTTTTGACGCGACTCTCGCGCTGCGCTTCGGGCAGAGTGTCAAGCGCCAAGCCTATTTGCAAGATATCAAGGAAACTGTATCAAAGCAGGGCTGTATATTCGCGTTCAAAAATGTAGTTTAACGTCAAACCAGTACCAGCGCGGCGGCAAAAGGGGCAAGGCGATGACGGAAAAAGAAGCAGAAATTGCAAAAGAAAACACGCGCAAGGCAGCGCTGGATTATCATGAATTCCCCAAGCCCGGTAAGCTGGAAATCCGTGCGACCAAACCGCTGGCCAATGGCCGCGATCTTGCCCGCGCCTACTCGCCCGGCGTCGCGGAAGCCTGCATCGAAATCGCCAAGACGCCCTCGGACGCCTCGCGCTACACCGCACGCGGCAATCTGGTGGCGGTCGTCACCAACGGCTCTGCGGTTCTGGGACTTGGCAACATCGGCGCGCTGGCCTCCAAACCGGTGATGGAGGGCAAGGCGGTTCTGTTCAAACAGTTCGCGGGCATTGACTGCTTTGACATCGAAGTTGATGAAAAAGACCCAGTAAAGCTCGCAGATATCGTTTGCGCACTCGAGCCGACCTTCGGCGCGATCAACCTCGAAGACATCAAAGCCCCCGACTGCTTTATCGTCGAGCAAATCTGCCGTGAACGGATGGGTATCCCTGTCTTTCATGACGATCAGCACGGCACGGCCATCGTCGTCGGCGCGGCGGCCACCAACGCGCTTTATGTGTCGAAAAAGAAATTCGAGGACATCAAGATCGTTTCAACAGGCGGCGGCGCGGCGGGCATTGCTTGCCTCAACATGCTGCTGAAACTCGGGGTAAAGCGGGAAAACGTCTGGCTTTGCGACATTCACGGCCTCGTCTATGAGGGCCGCGTCGAGGATATGAATCCGCAAAAGGCAGCCTTTGCGCAAAAGAGTGATCTGCGCACGCTCGGTGATGTGATCGAGGGCGCGGATATGTTCCTTGGCCTCTCTGGCCCTAACGTTCTAAAGGCGGAAATGGTTGCGAAAATGGCCAAGCGCCCAATCATTTTCGCGCTGGCCAATCCCAACCCCGAAATTGATCCCGCAGCCGCACGCAAAGTAGCACCAGATGCAATCATCGCCACTGGCCGCAGCGATTATCCCAATCAAGTCAACAACGTGCTCTGCTTCCCCTTCATCTTTCGCGGGGCGCTGGATGTGGGGGCGACACAAATCAACGATGAAATGCAGCTTGCCTGCATCGCGGGTATTGCGGAGCTTGCGCGCGCGACCACCAGCGCCGAAGCCGCCGCCGCCTATCAGGGCGAGCAACTGACATTCGGCGCTGATTATCTTATCCCAAAGCCCTTCGATCCGCGCCTGTCAGCCGTCGTTTCCTCTGCCGTCGCGCAGGCCGCGATGGAAACCGGCGTGGCGACCAAGCCGCTTGCGGACCTCGATGCCTACCGTGATCGGCTCAACGCCTCGGTGTTCAAATCGGCCCTGCTCATGCGCCCTGTGTTCGAGGCAGCGGCGACTGCAGCGCGCCGCATCGTTTTTGCCGAGGGCGAGGACGAACGCGTGCTGCGCGCTGCTCAGGCCATTCTGGAGGAGACCACAGAGACCCCAATCCTGATCGGTCGCCCCGATGTGATCAACGCACGCTGCGAACGTGCCGGTTTGAATATCCGCCCCGACCGCGATTTCAAAATCGTTAACCCGGAAAACGATCCACGTTACCGCGATTATTGGGAAACCTACCACGCCATCATGTCGCGCCGCGGCGTCACGCCCGATATCGCCCGCGCGGTGATGCGCACCAATTCCACCGCGATCGGCGCGGTCATGGTGCACCGCGATGAGGCCGACAGCCTGATCTGCGGCACATTTGGCGAATATCGCTGGCATTTAAACTATGTCACCCAAATCCTCGGCACGCCCGAGCAGCGCCCCGATGGCGCACTGTCCTTGATGATTTTGGAGGATGGTCCCTTACTGGTCGCGGACACCCATGTCTGGTCCTTACCAACGCCTGAGCAGATTGCCAAAAGCGCGATCGGCGCGGCGCGCCATGCACGCCGTTTCGGGATAGAGCCGCGCATCGCCTTCTGCTCGCAAAGCCAATTCGGCAATCAGGCCGAAGGCCCTGGCAAACGCCTGCGCGCCGCCATGGCGATCCTCGATCAAATGGATACAGATTTTGCTTACGAGGGCGAAATGAACGTAGATGCGGCGCTTGATCCTGATCTGCGCGAACGCCTTTTGCCCGGTGGCCGCCTAACAGGTGCGGCGAACGTTCTAATCTTTGGTCACGCCGATGCGGCCTCCGCGACGCGCAACGTGCTCAAGATGAAAGCGGGCGGCCTCGAGGTCGGCCCGGTTCTGATGGGCATGGGCAACCGCGCGCATATCGTAACGCCGGGCGTGTCTGCGCGCGGCTTGCTGAATATGGCTGCGGTCGCGGGGACGCCGGTTTCGAACTACGGATAGCTTTAAGGCAGTGAGTCGGTCGCGGCAGGCTTTGCAAATTTGCAAACAGCCGTGCCCGCGCCCACTGTTATCGCTAAACTTGGCAGCTTTGCAAAAATCTGCAAGGCGATGATCGCAAACTCTGCAAACTTATTGCGGCAATCCGTCCCTTTGACGGCCTTGGAGCTTGCCGCCTGCCCGCGCGCAGGCCTAACACATGTGCAACATGAGTTGAGGAGGATCCCATGGCCTATAAAGATGTCTATGCAAGCTGGCAGACTGACCCGGAAAAGTTCTGGCTAAGCGCCGCAGAGGCGATCGATTGGGATGAAGCGCCTGTCACCGCACTGACCGACAAGGGCAACGATCTTTACGAGTGGTTCGCCGACGCCAAGGTCAACACCTGCTACAATGCTGTGGACCGCCACGTTGAAAACGGCCACGGCGCACGTGTTGCGATCATTCATGACAGTCCGATCACCGGCACGGTCCACAAACTCACCTACCGCGAATTACAAGAGCGCGTCGCCTCGCTCGCTGGCGCGTTGCGCGCTAAGGGCATCGAAAAGGGCGACCGCGTCATAATCTATATGCCCATGGTGCCCGAGGCGATCGAAGCAATGCTCGCCTGCGCACGCATCGGCGCGATCCATTCTGTTGTTTTCGGGGGGTTCGCAGCAAATGAGCTCGCCGTGCGCATCGACGATGCCACGCCCAAAGCGATCATCGCCGCCTCTTGCGGGCTCGAACCGAACCGCGTTGTGCATTACAAGCCCCTCGTTGATGGCGCAATCGAGCTGGCCACGCACAAGCCAGAGTTCTGCGTAATCTTACAGCGCGAACAAGAAGTCGCCAAACTGGGTGCGCGCGATGTGGACTGGCACGGCTTCCAAGCAGGCGTCGCCCCGGCCGAGTGTCTGCCCGTCGAAGGCAATCACCCCGCTTACATTCTCTACACCTCTGGCACCACGGGCGCGCCCAAGGGAGTGGTCCGCCACACCGCAGGCCATCTGGTCGCGCTTAACTGGACAATGAAAAACATCTACAACGTCGATCCTGGGGATGTTTTCTGGGCCGCATCCGATGTAGGCTGGGTCGTAGGACATTCCTATATTTGCTATGCGCCGCTGATCCACGGCAACACGACGATCGTGTTCGAGGGCAAGCCGGTCGGCACCCCAGATGCCGGCACCTTCTGGCGGGTAATTTCCGAGCACAATGTGAAGAGCTTCTTCACCGCCCCCACCGCGTTCCGAGCTGTGAAACGCGAAGACCCTAAAGGCGAGTTTGTCAAAAAATACGATCTCAGCTGCCTCAAGACCGTTTACCTCGCCGGCGAGCGCGCGGATCCCGACACGATCCAATGGGCACTCGACCAGTTGAACGTTCCCGTGATCGACCACTGGTGGCAGACCGAAACCGGCTATGCGATTGCAGCAAACCCGATGGGGATCGAACATATGCCGGTGAAACTTGGCAGCCCTTCAGTGGCGATGCCGGGCTACGATGTGCAAATTCTCGATGAGGGCGGCCATCCGATGAAGCCGGGTGCGCTTGGCGCTATTGCCATCAAACTGCCTCTGCCCCCGGGCACATTGCCGACGCTCTGGAATGCAGAGGAGCGTTTTCGCAAAAGCTATTTGACGCATTTCCCGGGATTTTATGAAACCGGCGATGCGGGGATGATCGACGAGGACGGCTACCTCTACATCATGGCGCGCACGGATGATGTGATCAACGTGGCCGGGCACCGCCTGTCGACGGGCGGCATGGAGGAAGTGCTGGCAAGCCATCCCGACGTCGCCGAATGCGCGGTGATCGGCGTGACGGATCAACTTAAAGGGCAGATGCCCGTTGGGTTCTTGTGCCTCAACACAGGCGCAGGGCGCAAGGACAGCGCGGTCGTGGCAGAGTGCGTGAAGCTGGTGCGCGAAAAAATCGGGCCTGTTGCGGCATTTAAATCAGCAGTGGTTGTAGATCGCCTGCCCAAGACCCGCTCTGGCAAGATATTGCGCGCGACGATGGTAAAAATTGCCGATAGCGAGCCGTACAAAGCACCTGCAACGATCGACGATCCCGCTATTCTGGACGAGATCAAAATCGCGCTTCAAAGCATCGGATACGCAAAGTGATTCAAATGACTTTGGCCAAGGCCAAAGACAGGTTTTGCACGGGCTAAAGCCCGCGCCATGCCCCAAGCCTAAAGGCTTGGGGTTTTGAGTTTAAAGGCAAGATGAAGCCTGTTTTTTCGCCCTTCCTCTTTCTAAAAATATCGCGGGGAGTCTCGGCTTGCCGAGGCGGGGCAGAGCCCCACGCGCCCTCTGATCTAGACGAATTGTTCGCGGATGAGGCGCTCTTCAAGGCCATGACCGGGATCAAACAGGATGCGATGCGAGATACTGGGTTCGGACTGGATATCAACTGAAACCACATCTTTGACAGAACGCCCATCCGCATCCGCCATGACAGGACGTTTTTCAGGTTCAATCACTTCGAAGCGTACTTTGGCAGGTTTCGGCACCAACGCGCCGCGCCAGCGGCGGGGACGAAAAGCAGCCATGGCCGTGAGGGCAAGCACATCAGCCCCGATCGGCAGAATTGGTCCATGCGCAGAATAGTTATAGGCGGTGGAGCCAGCAGGCGTCGCCAGAAGGGCGCCGTCGCAGACCAATTCCTGCATGCGTAGCCGCCCATCGATATAGATGCGCAATTTCGCAGCTTGCGGACCTGCGCGTAGAAGCGAGACCTCATTGATCGCAAGTTCACGGTGGATTTTACCGCTGCGATCCTTCGCCTGCATCGAGAGGGGGTTGATTACTTCCTCGACCGCATCCGACAGGCGATCCTGTAAATCGGATTCGCTGTATTCATTCATCAAAAACCCAATGGTGCCCCGATTCATGCCATAAACCGGTGCCGGTAAATCCTGCGTGCCGTGCAACACCGAGAGCATGAAGCCATCCCCCCCCAGCGCCACAATCACATCCGCATCACCCGCCTCGACGTTGCCATAGCGCGTCACCAAAGTGCCCCGCGCGGATTGTGCGGTGGCTGTATCACTAGCGAGAAAGGCAATCTTGAGCGTCATGGCTTGTTTCCTGTGCGAAACCTATGAAGTCGAAACAAGCACATGTTTCACCAGACTGCCAGCCATGGCGCGCAATTCCGGTTATTCGTCGCATATGGCGCTTGAGCCTGCCCATGTTTCCTATAGGAAATGCGCGACTCATGTCCTTGTTTTGTCGGAGAAACCCTATGACCACCGCAAGAACCGCATTTTTCACGCAAGCCCTGTCCGAGCGCGATCCGGAGCTTTACGGCTCAATCACGTCCGAGCTTGGCCGCCAGCGCGACGAGATCGAGCTGATCGCGTCCGAAAACATCGTATCGAGCGCCGTAATGGAAGCGCAGGGTTCGGTGATGACCAACAAATATGCAGAGGGCTATCCCGGGCGGCGGTATTATGGCGGGTGCCAGTATGTTGACGTCGCCGAAAACCTTGCGATCGAGCGCGCGAAAGAATTGTTCGCCTGCGGCTTTGTCAACGTGCAGCCAAACTCTGGATCGCAGGCCAATCAGGGCGTGTTCCAGGCGCTCTTGCAGCCCGGCGATACGATTCTTGGTATGTCTCTTGATGCTGGCGGCCACCTTACGCATGGTGCCAAGCCGAACCAGTCGGGCAAGTGGTTCAACGCCATCCAGTACGGCGTGCGCCGCGAGGACAACCTGCTCGATTACGATCAGGTCGAGGCACTTGCGAAAGAGCATAAGCCAAAGATGATCATCGCCGGTGGCAGCGCCATTCCGCGCCAGATCGATTTTAAGCGCATGCGCGAGATTGCCGATATGATCGGCGCATATCTGCACGTGGACATGGCGCATTTTGCTGGTCTCGTGGCAGCCGGCGAACACCCCTCCCCCTTCCCGCACGCCCATGTGGCGACGACAACGACCCACAAGACCTTGCGCGGCCCGCGCGGCGGCATGATTCTCACCAATGACGAGGCGCTGGCGAAGAAATTCAACTCCGCCATCTTCCCGGGCATTCAAGGCGGCCCCTTGATGCACGTCATCGCCGCAAAGGCCGTCGCCTTTGGTGAGGCTCTCCAGCCAGAGTTCAAGGATTACATCAAGCAAGTCATCGTCAACGCGCAGGCGCTCAGCGACCAGCTGATCAAGGGCGGTCTCGATACGGTCACGCATGGCACGGACACCCATGTGGTGTTGGTCGATCTGCGCCCCAAAGGCGTGACAGGCAATATCGTCGACAAGGCGCTCGGGCGCGCGCATATCACCTGCAACAAGAACGGTGTGCCGTTCGATCCAGAAAAGCCGACCGTGACATCCGGTATTCGCCTTGGATCGCCTGCGGGCACGACGCGCGGGTTTGGCGAGGCAGAGTTCCGCCAGATCGCCGACTGGATCATCGAAGTTGTTGACGGGCTGGCGGCCAACGGCGAGGACGGCAACAGCGCCGTTGAAGCGAAAGTGCGCGGTGAAGTCGCGGGCATGTGCACACGGTTCCCGCTTTATCCGAACATCTGAGCCAGGAATTTCACCGAATAGATTTCGAAAGGGCGCATGATCCCATGCGCCCTTTTTTATGGCCTTATCCGTTGCTTAAGGCGCGTTGACTGTGTCACACATTTGCATGACACAAGCCACCCGCACCCTTGAACGCCGTCTTGGCGATGCGATCCGAAGCCGCGCGCCCAAAATCTTGGTCGAGCTGGTTATGTTTACCTTGAAACAAGCATGGGCCTGCCTGTTCGGTGCGCTTCTTCTGGTAGGTTTGATCGTCTCGGACATGATCTGGGACGACACATGGCGCTTGGCGCGCTACGACGCGCTCGTGATCTACGCGCTCACGCTGCAAGCGCTGTTTCTTATTTTCAAACTCGAAACCCTTGCCGAAGCGCGGGTGATCCTGATCTTCCACCTCACAGGAACGGCAATGGAAATCTTCAAGGTGAACATGGGCAGTTGGGCCTATCCCGAACCAGCGCTGCTGAAACTCTGGGGCGTGCCACTGTTCTCAGGCTTCATGTATGCTGCCGTCGGCTCGTTCATGGCACGGGTCATTCGCATTTTCGATATGCGCTTTGCGCCCTATCCGCCGCTTTGGATCACCTTCACCCTTGGCACTGCGATCTATTTGAATTTCTTCACGCATCATTATATTTGGGACGCGCGCTATGTGCTCTTTGCCACCACACTCATCGTATATATCCGCACGCGCATCTGGTTCCAAATCGGCGCAAGCACGTATTGGATGCCGCTGCCGCTTGCCGCGTTGCTCTCAAGTTTCTTCCTCTGGGTGGCGGAAAATGTCGGGACCGGAACAGGCACTTGGATTTACGCGGGCGCAGACGGTGTTGGCCTTGTCAGCTTCGCCAAGATGGGCTCATGGTATCTGCTGCTCTACGTCAGTTTCGTGACCGTCACGCTGGTCATGCGCGATGCCCTGATCCAAGCACCACTTACAAAAGATCACGCCAATGCAGCAAACCCACCACCAGCGCGATGACCGCCAGAATGTTGAACGCCTGAGCGCCGAGCATCGACAGGATGATATCCTTGCGCCGCTCCTTGGGATCGATCTTGGCCAGATGTTCGTGCAAACGCGCGGCTGCCGCGTCCACCGCAAGGCCGTCCACCATGCGCGCAAGTTTGGGATGGCCCGCCTGCGCCTGCGCCGCGATCATAACACCCGCCGCGCGGTGCGCGTCCTTTGGAAGCCGACGCCCCGCACGCTTCATCGCGCGAGGCAGATCGCGCGCTTTCACGCCCAGCTTCAGGCGCAAAGCACCCAGCGCCTTTTGCTCCATCGCATTGAAATCCAGATCACTCATCATTGCCGCCCCTTCCGTTCATGAACCTACCCTCGCTACAAACCAGCCTCAAGCATCGCCGACTGGCGCGCGCGCAAAATTCGCGTTACTCCCTGCACCATGCTTAATGTTCTCACCTATGGCACCGACACCGCCCGCCCCCCTTTGATGATCGTGCACGGCCTTTTCGGCTCTGCGCGCAACTGGAACGTCATTGCGCGGCGCATGTCCGAGACCCGCCGTGTGATTGCGCCCGACTTGCGCAATCACGGCAATAGTTTTCAGGCCGACAGCCACAGCTACCCCGATATGGCCGCCGATTTGAGCAAGGTGATCGACGCGCATGGCGGCGTGGTCGATCTGCTCGGTCACTCCATGGGCGGCAAGGCGGCAATGGTTCTCGCGCTTAAGCAGCCTGAGCAGGTCGCGCGCCTGCTGGTGGCCGATATCGCCCCGGTTGCCTATGGCCATTCGCAGCAACACTTCATCGACGCCATGCGCGCGGTGGACCTGTCCCAAGTTAGCCGGCGCGCAGATGCCTCGGCGCAATTAGCCCGCCGCGTGAGCGACAAAACCTTGCAATCCTTCTTTACGCAATCGCTCGATGTGAAGGAAAAACGCTGGCTCTATAACCTCGATGTGCTGGAGCGTGACATGGCGCTGATCCTGGGTTTCCCCGAGATCGAATCCCGCTACGATGGCTTGGCTCTGTTTCTGTCAGGGGCCAATTCCGATTATGTCCTGCCTAAGCACCGCCCCCTGATCAGATCACTTTTCCCGGGCGCGCGTTTCGCCAAGATACCCGACGCCGGTCACTGGCTTCACGCCGAGCAACCCCGCGCGTTCGAGGCCTCGCTGCGCGCATTTCTCGACTACCGCGCATAGTAAAAGGCGGCAGGAGCGATGGTCCCTCTACCCACCCATCACCTCTACCGCCAGCCCGCGTGCGCGGGAACTCTGGATCGCTGTTTCAGCCGTTGTCGACGATCGCCTTCGCCACGAAATACGTCACGGGAACGGACAGAACCGCACCCAATGCAGCTGCGATCAGCAAGGGCTGCAACGTGTCATAGCCCATGGTCAGCGCAGCAACCATGAAGCTCCCCGCCAAAGTGGTCGCGATCAGCGCAAAGAGCATACCAGCAAGTCGTGTCATCTAAGCCTCCAGTCAAAAATCTTATGTCTCGACGGCAGGATTAACGCATAAAAAACGCGCGTACCTTGATCCGTGTCAGATACGCGCGCTAAAAATGTTGGTTTCGCGCAAGTTTTTCCCTCGCGCGAAGGGATGGTTCAGGCGGCGGCCTTCACCGCCCGCTTGGTGATGACGTTCACCAAATGCGCGCGGTACTCCTTTGATCCATGCAGATCGCCGATCATGCCCTCCGCATCGACGGTGAGGCCGTCCAATGCCTCAGCCGCGAAATTCGCGCTCAATGCAGCCTCGGCTTCGCTCCAGCGAAACACGCCTTCCTCGGATGCGCCCGTTACGGCAACGCGCACGCCATCCTTGAACTTGGCGACGAACACACCCACCAATGCAAAGCGCGAGGCGGGCTGCACGAATTTCTCGTAATGCGCGATCTCCGGCACCGGAAAGCGCACCTCGGTAATGATCTCGCCCTCGTCCAAGGCAGTGGCGAACATGCCCTCGAAATAATCATCCGCCGCAATCTCGCGCGCATTGGTTTTGATGGTTGCACCAGATGCCAGCGCCGCTGCCGGATAGCAGGCCGATGGATCATTGTTGGCCAAGGATCCGCCGATCGTGCCGCGTGCGCGCACCGCCGGATCACCGATCTGCCCCGCCAGCGCCGAAAGCGCGCGATAACCAGATGCCGCTGCGACGCTGGCATGCGTGCTCGAACCGCCGATACACATCTCGCCCTGATCGCCCATGCAAATACCCTGCATCTCGCCGATGCCGGACAGGCTAACCAATACGGACGGGCTGGCAAGGCGCTGCTTCAGCGTCGGGATCAAAGTCTGCCCCCCGCCCAGCGCCTGCGCTTCATCCGCGCTCATCGCCGCAACTGCATCTGCAAGCGTGCCCGGCTTTTCAAACTCAAAATTATACATCTCGTCGTTCCTTCCTGGACCGCACAGGCCTTGCCCTTCTTTGGTCCATAAATACCTCGGGGAGCGCGAGGGGCTGGCCCCTCGCACCCGTCCTGGAAATCAGCTCTGCATCGCCGCCCATACCTTCGCGGGCGTCGCTGGCATGTCGATGTGTTTCACATCATGCCCACCCGAATTCAGCGCATCGATCACCGCGTTGATCACGGACGGGGGCGATCCGATCGCGCCCGCTTCGCCGCAGCCTTTGACGCCCAACGGGTTGTGCGTACATGGCGTCTGGCAAGAATGATCGACCGAATAGAACGGCAAGTCATCCGCGCGCGGCATGGTGTAATCCATGTAGGACGCGCTCAGAAGTTGGCCGTCCTCATCATAGACGCAACTCTCCAGCAGTGCCTGACCAATCCCTTGTGCGATACCGCCATGCACCTGCCCCGATACGATCATCGGGTTGATCACATTGCCGAAATCATCCGCTGCCGCAAACCGCGCGATGGTGACTTTGCCCGTATCGGGATCAACTTCGACCTCACAGGCATAAGCGCCCGCAGGGTATGTGAAGTTCGCCGGATCATAGAACGCGGTCTCCTCGAGGCCCGGCTCGATATCCTCAAGCGGATAGTTATGCGGCACATAGGCGGCCAAGGTCACATCGCCCCAAGCCACGGATTTATCCGTGCCCGCAACGCTGAAATTACCATCCTTCAGCTCGATATCCGCTTCAGAGGCTTCCATCAAATGCGCCGCGATCTTCTTGGCCTTATTGATGATTTTCTCCGTGGCGCGCACCATTGCCGATCCGCAAACCGCGAGCGATCGGGAGCCATAAGTCCCCATGCCGAACGGAATTTTGCTAGTATCCCCATGTACAATGTCGATCATGCTTTCATCGATACCAAGCATCTCTGCAACCACCTGCGGAAACGCCGTCTCATGGCCTTGCCCGTGGCTATGCGCGCCGACCATGACCGAAATCGAGCCTGTCGCATTCACCCGCACCGTCGCCGCGTCATAAAGACCCGCGCGCGCACCAAGTTGACCCACGAGGTTGGACGGCGCAATGCCGCACGCTTCGATGTAGTTGTTAATCCCTAGCCCGCGCATCATGCCGCGCGCTTCGCTCTCTTTGCGCCGCGCAGCAAAGCCTTTGATGTCGGCAATCTCTTCCAGCTTGTCCATCGTCGCGTTGTAATCACCGGTGTCATATTCCACCGCAACAGGGGTCGCGTAGGGAAATTCAGTGATGTAATTCTGCCGGCGCAGCGCAATCGGATCGACGCCTAGCTCGCGCGCGGCCATATCGATAACGCGCTCAAGCTGGTAGGTCGCTTCGGGGCGACCTGCGCCGCGATAGGCATCAACAGGAACCGTGTTGGTAAAGACCGCTTTCACGTTCACATAGACGTTGGGCGTTTTGTAATTACCAGCCATCAAAGTGCCATGCAGCCAAGTGGGAACCGAAGAGGCAAAGGTGGACAGATACGCACCCATATTGGCCAGCGTTTCCGTGCGCACCGCGACGAAGTTATTATCCTTATCCAGCGCCAATTCGATCTTGGTCACGTGATCGCGCCCATGCGCATCGGACATGAATGCTTCCGAGCGCGAAGAGGTCCATTTCACCGGACGGTTCACCGCTTTGGCCGCAAATGTGCAGAACGCCTCTTCTGCATAATGGAAAATCTTGGTGCCAAACCCGCCGCCCACATCGGGGGCGACGACGCGCAGCTTGTGCTCGGGGATGCCCAGAACAAACGCACCCATCAAAAGGCGGATCACATGCGGGTTTTGCGAGGTCGTGTGCAGCGTATGCTGCCCATCCGCGCGGTCGTATTCGCCGACGGCGACACGCGGCTCCATCGGGTTGGCGACAAGGCGGTTGTTCACCAGTTCCAGCGTGGTCACATGTGCCGCGCCTTTGATGGCAGCATCGACTGCACCCTTATTTTCCTCGACGAAACCCCAATCATAGCAAAGGTTGTTATCGAGATCGTCATGGACCTTGGTTGCGCCTTCTACCAGCGCAGCCTTCATGTTCACGACCGCTGGCAGCTCTTCGAGATCAAGCTCGATCGCTTCTGCGGCATCGCGCGCCTGCTCGAGGCTCTCGGCGACAACCGCTGCAATCGGATCGCCTACATGGCGCACTTTGCCATGGGCGAGCACGGGGTGTTTGGGCTCTTGCATCGCCTTGCCGTGACGGTCGGTGATTTCCCAGCCACACGGAATGCCGCCAACCGCTTCAAAATCCGCACCCGTAAAAATCTGCACGACGCCAGGCATCGCGGCAGCGGCGCTGGTGTCGATCCCGTTAATCTTTGCGTGGGCAACATCAGAGCGCAGAAAATGCACATAGGCCTGCCCGCGTATGTTGATGTCATCGGTGTATTTGCCGGTTCCCGTCAGAAACCGAATGTCTTCGCGCCGCTTCGAGCTTGCGCCGATACCGCCATCTTTTGGCATGAGAAATCTCCCTGAGGAATAATTTTCCAAGCTGTCCGCGCACCTCCCGCACGCGACCAGTCAATCGCTTCGGTCTTGATCTATTCGGCCGCGATCGCCGGAATTTCCTGACCGGATGCGGCCAGGATCGCCTTAACGATATTGTGATAACCAGTGCAGCGGCAAATGTTGCCCTCAAGGTAATGGCGCACCTCCGCCTCCGTCGGCTTGGGGTTTTCCTTGAGCAACGCAGCCGCGCTCATCACCATGCCGGGCGTGCAAAAGCCGCATTGCAAACCGTGATGGTCCTGAAAGGCCTGCTGGATCGTGTTGAGCGTGCCATCGGGCGCTGCCTGCCCCTCGATCGTGGAAATCTCGGCTCCGTCTGCCTCGGCAGCGAGCATCGTGCAACTTTTCACAGCGACGCCGTTCACATGGACGACGCAGGCCCCGCATTGACTGGTATCACATCCGATATGCGTGCCGGTCAGGAACAAATCCTCACGCAAAAACGACGACAGCAAAGTGCGCCCCTCGACATCGCCTGACGCGGCTTTGCCGTTCACGGTCATGGTAATTTTACTCATTCAGTCCTCCCAGATGACGTATCGCGCACATCGTTGTGGGCATATGCGCTGATCTTGGCTCTTGCGCGTTCCGTGCGCGGCGCGAGAGCGACGGCGCAGAGACGGCAAGGCAGGGCGAAACACCCCTTCATAGATCAGATTGCTATGCGAAGTGATTCCGAGCAACCCTTTGTTGCATTTATCTTTGCTGCGGCGGGGTTACGCTACGTTTCAAAGATGAAGCGTAGCACTCATCAGGATGTGACCTTGGCCAGAGACCTCGACCCCTTTTATAGCATCGCGCGCGCCGATCACGCGCACATCGGCTGTGCCGGGCCGCCCAAGCATATGGCCTTGCTCGGCGGTAAATTCAGGGGATTTTATCAGCCCATGATGCCAAAGGTAACTAGCCATCGCCCCCGTCGCGGAGCCGGTGAAGGGGTCCTCAGGCGGGCTGGGCGGCAGCAAGAGCAGACGCGAGAACGTATCGCCCGCATTGGTGTAACCGCCAAGGGTTGTCAGAAACGGCTCCATCACGTCGGTGCCATCCGCGCCAAGGCTATCGTTCATAAGTGCAAGCGCCCCCGCGTTCAGGCGCGCGCATCCCAGCGCGACGCGATCGCATAGTGGAACAATGATGAAGGGAAGCCCCGTCGAGACAAGCTGTGGCTCTGCGATGATGTCCGCCTCGCGCAGGCCAATCGCGGCTGCGGCAAGGGATATGTCCACTACCGGCCCAAATTTTGGCGCGTTCTGGCGCATTGTGACACGCGTTCCATCTGCGCTAAGGTGGACCGGAATGAGGCCTGCCCCGGTCTCCAGCGTCAGATCGCCCGGCGCGATGCTTCCCGCCGCATACGCAGCAATAACGGAAGCGACGGTGGGGTGACCGGCAAAGGGAATTTCGCGGCTGGCCAGAAAATAGCGCACCCGCAGATCAGCGATTTCGGATGGGCCAAGGAAGGTGCATTCCACCAGCGACGTCTCGCGCACGAGCGCCATGCAGGTGGCATCGTCCAGATGCGCTGCGTCATGCACCACGGTGCAACCATTGCCGCCAAAGGGGCGATCCGTGAAGGCATCGACCCAATGGGCAGCAAAATTCGTCATCAGTGAACAGTCACTGGCGCGAAATCATTCTGGCGTGCGAGCGTAAAAGCCAGATCGCGATCCGCTACGACCGCAAGGCGTTCGCCATTTTCAGCGTGCACCGCATATAGCTGCTCCATGCCACTGACCTGCTCTTGCATTTCTTTGGGTAGATCGGCCAGCGCGACGGAGCGCACATAGACGATACGGGCGTCCTTGGCGTTCGAGAATTCGAATGGGGTAGTCATGGCGTTATCCCTTCTTGATACTGATAGTCTGAACAACTGCGTCGGGGCGCGCGCGGGTCAAGTCCACATGAAGAAGTCCGTTCTCCATCTGCGCTTCGCCGACCTCTACACCGTCCGCCAACACGAAACTGCGCTGGAACTGGCGTGCAGCAATACCGCGATGCAAGAACAAGCGACCGTCGCTATCATCATTTTGACGGCCACGGATCACCAAATGGCGATCCTCGACGGTAATCGAAAGGTCATCCTCACCAAAACCGGCGACGGCTAGCGTGATACGATACGATGTATCGGTAGTTTGCTCGATATTATAGGGCGGATAACCCTCGTTTCCGGCTTTTGCGGTGCGTTCCACCAACCGTTCCAATTGCTCGAACCCGAGCATGTGCGGATAAGAACCAAGTGTCAGTTTCGTCATAGGGCGCGTCCTTCAAAGTAAAGCGACAGTCCGTGGCGCGGTCCCGTTTCGGCAACCGCTATAAAATTAATATGGGTAGGCTTTCATCTGTGCGCAAGGGCTATGCGCGCGCGGGGCGTTTGCGTATAGTATCCGCTCTGCCCCTGCCCCGCAAAGTGAGCTGACCCGATGAATGCGCCCACAGACATCTCGATGAAAACCAACGACGTGCTGCGCGTCGAGCTCGAGGTCATGCGCCGCGAGCATCGCGATCTGGACGAGTCCATTCGCGCGCTGATCGAAAAGGGCACAGCAGATCAATTGATGCTGCAACGCCTTAAGCGCAGCAAGCTGCGGCTGAAAGACAAAATCGCCGTCATCGAAGACCGTTTAACCCCGGATATTATTGCCTGAACGCATTGCTTAGACCTCGCATCTGGCTATAGTCCGGCGCTCAGAAGCAGAGGGTGCGCATCATGGCGAAAATCGAAGTTGGCCTTATCATGGGAAGCCAGTCCGACTGGCCTACGATGAAAGAAGCGGCGCAGATGCTGGATGCGCTGGATGTGCCCTACGAGGCCAAGATCGTGTCAGCCCATCGCACACCCGATCGCTTGTGGGACTACGGCAAGGGCGCGGCAGCGCGCGGTCTCAAGGTGATTATCGCTGGCGCAGGCGGCGCAGCGCATCTACCCGGCATGATGGCCTCCAAGACCCGCATTCCAGTGATCGGCGTGCCGGTGCAAACCAATGCGCTTTCCGGCGTCGACAGCCTCTATTCCATCTTGCAAATGCCGCGCGGCTTTCCCGTGGCAACCATGGCCATTGGCGGCGCAGGCGCGGCAAATGCGGGGCTGATGGCCGCTGGCATCCTTGCCACGTCCGATCCCGATCTTGCCGCGCGCCTGGATGCGTGGCGCGAGGCCCTCTCCGCATCAATTCCCGAGGAACCCATTGATGAGTAATCCCCTACCCCAAGGCGCAGTGATCGGCATTCTGGGCGGTGGTCAGCTTGGCCGTATGCTTTCTGTCGCTGCGGCGCGCCTGGGCTTTCGCACCCATATTTTCGAGCCCGCAGAATGCCCCCCTGCGGGGCATGTCGCAGATCGCGTGACGACTGCCAGCTATACAGATGAAGCGGCCCTACGCGCCTTTGGCAGCGGGGTCGACGTGATCACCTATGAATTCGAGAACGTGCCGACATCTGCACTCGATCTGCTTGGATCGCTCGCACCGATCCATCCCGGGCGCGAGGCGCTACGCATCTCGCAGGATCGCATCACGGAAAAGGATTTCCTGAGCGGCCTCGGCCTTTCGGTAGCGCCCTACGCCGCGCTCGAGGGTGCTACCAGCATGGCCGCCGCGCTCGAAAAAATCGGCACACCTGCAATCCTGAAGACCCGCCGCTTCGGCTATGACGGTAAAGGGCAGGCCCGCCTCAAATCTGCAGATGACGCAGCGCAGGCGCTTGAGGGCATGGCCGGAGCGCCCGCCGTTCTGGAGGGGTTCATCGATTTCAGCGCCGAGATTTCGGTGATCGCCGCACGCGGCACATCGGGTGAAGTCGCCTGTTTCGATCCCGGCGAAAACGTCCATGAAGGTGGAATTTTGCGCAAAACCACGGTGCCCGCGAACGTCGCCTCGTCGCTGCGCATGGACGCGGTCCTGCTCGCAGGGCGTATTCTGAATGCACTTGATTATGTCGGCGTGATGGGCGTGGAATTGTTCGTGACGAAGTCGGGTCTCGTGGTGAACGAGATCGCGCCGCGCGTGCATAATTCCGGCCACTGGACGCAGAATGGCTGCACCGTAGATCAGTTCGAGCAGCACATCCGCGCGATCGCGGGCTGGCCCTTGGGCAATGGGCAACGCCACAGTGATGTGGTGATGGAGAACCTGATCGGCGATGATATGAATCGCGTCGCGAACCTTGCCGCTCAGGCGGAAACCGCGCTGCATCTTTACGGAAAATCTGAGGTGAAACCGGGCCGCAAAATGGGGCATGTGAACCGTATCACCGGCAAGGCCGCGCCCTAGGCGCGCCCACCGCTGAACGACAGGATTGCAGGATCGATGCCGAGCGCGGCCAGCGCGGCGGCCCACTTCTTCGCATCGGCCGTATCAAAAACAATCTCCGGCTCCGCCTCAACGATGAGCCAACCATTCTGCGCGATCTCCGTCTCCAGCTGGCCAGGGCCCCAGCCCGCATATCCCAGCGCGACCAGCGTCTTTTCCGGCCCCGTGCCAGCATTGATATCTTCGAGAATATCGATCGTCGCAGTCATTGCAAAATCTTCGCCCACCTGCAGCGTCGACAACTCGGAAAAATAGTCGCGCGAATGCAGAACAAAACCGCGACCGTGCTCGACGGGCCCCCCGAAATAGACGGATTGATCCTGTGCAAGATCAGATTCGGGGATCGAAAGCTGCGCCGTTAGATCAGCGAATTGCACGTCCTGAATACGCTTGTTGAGGATCAGCCCCATAGAGCCTTCGGAGGAATGCGCACACAGGAAAATGACACTGCCCTGAAAGCGAGGGTCAGGCATATCCGGCATTGCGATCAAACACTTGCCTGTTAGTTCTGTGGGTGGATTTGGAATACTCATACTGCTATTTTTATCTCGGAAACCTTGCGCAAGGATGTGCGGCGGTGCTCTGCAGCGCAAGCGCAGTTTCATGTGTCGGCAAGAATCCTCGCAAATTAGTGACTTGGCATCGTGGGCAGTCTGCGCCAAGCAGGTTTAATGACAGGTAAACTTGCCCTCTTCACCTTTATAGCGAGCCTCGCAGCGCCGATTGCCGCGCAAGCTCAGAATTTCGACGACATCATCGACGCATCCCTTCTGAGCGGATGGCGCCAGAGCGATGGTAGTCACATGGCCGCGATTCGCCTTGATCTTGAACAGGGCTGGCACACCTATTGGCGTGCGCCGGGCGACGCGGGTATTCCGCCCTACTTCGACATGAGCGGCTCGGGTAATTTCAAAAGTTTTCAGGTGCTTTGGCCGCGCCCCGAAGTCTACGAGCAGAACGGCCTGCGCTCGATCGTGTATCACGACAGCGTCGTGCTGCCGCTGCGCATCGTACCAACGGCGCGCGGGCAGGACATTACCCTGAACGCCGAGATCGAGATTGGGATTTGCAAGGACATCTGCATTCCAAAAACCTTGAATGTGCGCGCGGTTCTTCCCGCCGCCGCCCGCGCGCGCGATGCGCTTATCGCCTCCGCGCTCGCCGATCGTCCCGACACCGGCAAAGAGGCTGGCGCGCAAAACGTGACATGCAGGATTTCGCCCACGCGCGACGGCGTCGCGCTGAAAACCACCCTTACCCTGCCCCGCGTCGGGCGTAGCGAAGCGATGGCAATCGAAACCGCAGATCCGCTGCTCTGGGTCGGCGAACCCGAGATGAAACGCAGCGGCAACGCCTTGTCGTCTGTCACGCAAATTCAACACGTCGAAGGCGCTCCTTTCATATTGAACCGCAGCGGCATTCGCATCACCGTTCTGGGTGAAAGCCGCGCAGTCGAAATTTCTGGCTGCACGGGCCAATAGATCCGAACACTAGACCCTCTGCTCTGCCCGCCGCCGTGAAATCACGAGAGCCGCGAGCGACGCTGCGTAGACCAGCACAATCATCGCAACCATGCCAAGTGCGAAGATCACAAATGCCCCAAGCATCGCAGGCATAGCGTCCAAAGCCGGAACAAGCCCGCCAAGCGGAGCCACAAGCGTACCGGTGACAGCCGCATAGCCCATCGTCGCTGCAAGCCAGACAGCGCTGAGCACCGCCAAAGCGTTCAGCATCGCGCGCGGCCCCTTGGCGCGAAAGCCAAGACCGCGTTTGAACGCATCGACGCGGCGGCGCACATCCGATTGCATCGCAATCAGCGACGGCACAACCAGCAGCACGATGATCATGCCAAAGCCAAGCCCGTAAACCAGCGTGATCACCGTCGGCTTGAGGAATTGTGCTTGGCTGGAACGTTCGAACAAAAGCGGTGCAAGGCCAAGGACCGTGGTCAACGTGGTAAGCATCACAGGGCGCAGCCGGTTCGCAGCTCCGTCGATGATCGAGGGAATCAACCCACGATCTTCGGCATATTCGTCGATCGTCGTCACCAGAACGATGGAATCGTTTATGATGATACCGGTCATTCCCAAAAGTCCGACGATGGTGAACATTGAAAGCGGCACGTCCCAAGCCGCATGACCGTAGATCGTTCCGATCAAACCAAACGGAATCACCGCCATCACGACCATGGGCCGTGTCCAACTGGAAAAGACCCAAGCCAGCACAAGGTAAATCCCTGTGAGCGCAAGAATAAGCCCTGTCATGGCATCGCTAAGAAAGCTGTTCTCCTGCTCAGATTGCCCCGAAAGGCGCCATTCCACCTGCAGCTCAGAGGCGATGCGCGGCAGGATTTGCTGCTCCAGCGCATCTTCGATTTCGCTCGCGCGGGCGGGGTCATCCTCGGAAATATCGCCCGTCACAGTAATCAACCGAACCCCGTTCTCGCGCCGCACCGTGGAAAATCCGGTGCGCTGCGCCACGCTGACAATATCGGCCAGTGGCACGTAGCTGCCCGCCTGACTGCGCAGCAAGGTGCTATCAAGAAAATCCGCGCGTAGCTCGTCGCTGGGCAGTTCGACACGAATGGTCGCGCTGCGCGGTCCATCAGGAAAGCTGGCCGCTTCGATCCCGTTAAGGCGATGACGCAAAACGCGGCCCAGTTGATCGATGGTAAAGCCGAGCGCCTGACCCTGCGCCGTCAACTCAAGGATCAACTCTTCTTTATCGTAGGCGAGATTGTCCTCGACTGCCGAAACCTCCGGAAAGCGCGCGAGTTCGGATTGCAGCGCCTGACTGGCGTTCTTCAAGGTGTCCGCACTGGCGCCGAAGAACTGCACGTCAAGCCCGGAGCCACCCGGACCGCTGCGCCATGAGCGGAACGAGATATCCTCGACCAGCGGATGCCGGCGGACTGCATCCTGCAATTCCGCCACGAAGGAAGAACTGGAATAGGGACGCAGATCCGCCTCGATCAGCTCAATAGAAATCCCGCCCAGAAGGTCGCTATCCTTGGTGTCCGAACCAGCCATGGCGCGCCCCGCAGAGCCGCCAATAGTGCCCATGACGTAATCCAGCGGATTGCGCCCGTGCTCGGCTTCATATTTAGCCGCCAATTCCTCGGTGGCGCGCTGCATCTCGCGCATCATCTCCAAGGTGTCGCTACGGCTCGCGCCCTCGACCATTGCAAAGTTGCCGGTCACGGACGAGCGCTCGGGCGCGTTGAAGAAGCGCCACTGCACATCGCCGCTGATCAGAAGCGTGACCTGGCTCGCAAGGATCAGAACGACGCCAGCAAAGACCGTATATCGCGCCCAGATGACGCCTGCCATAAGCGGTTTGAACAATTGATCGCGTACCCACTCGAAACCACGGTTCACGACGCGGCTGGGCAGATCATACCAATGGGTTTTCGAACTATGGGCAAGGGCATGGCTCATGTGGTGCGGCAGGATCAAAAAGCACTCGGCAAGGGAGGCAATCAAAACGGCAATCACGGTAAAGGGAATATCCCCGATCAGATCACCGAAACGCCCCCCGATCGAGACAAGACCGAAAAACGCGATAACCGTGGTCAGCGTCGCCGAGAACACAGGCAGCGACATGCGCCGCGCCGCGTTTTCGGCGGCGACCACAGGGGACTCGCCCAGTTCGCGCGCGCGGTAATCCGCGTGCTCGCCCACCACGATCGCATCATCCACGACGATGCCAAGTGTGATGATCAGCGCGAAAAGCGAGATCATGTTGATCGTGAGACCGGACACATACATGATCGCGATCGCCGCGAACAAGGCCACGGGGATGCCTGCGGCAACCCAGAACGCAGTGCGCGCGTTCAAGAACAGGAACAACAGCAGCACCACAAGCGCGAGGCCGGTCAGAGCATTATCGATCAGGATGTTCAAACGACCGCTGATATATTCGGCGCGCGTGCGGATCAGCTCGATCGCGACCCCCTCGGGCAGGGTTTCCTGCATCTTGGCGGCGACGTCTTCGACCTGATGCTGGATGCCGATCGCATCGCCCTTGTCGGAGCGATCGACGCGAATGGTCATCGCCGGATCATCGCCCACGAAAAAGCCCATGTCGCGGTCCACGCCTTCGCGGCGCAGCTCGGCCAGATCGCCGATGCGCAGCTTTGAGCCATCTGCATCCGAGCGCAGAACAATCTGCGCAATCTGCTCTGGCGTGCGTTTTTCCACGCCCGTGCGCACACGCGCCGTGCCGCTGGAAACATCGCCCGCAGGGTCCGCATCCACTTCGGAGGCGATGGCAGCGGCGATATCGGCCATGGACACATCGTTGGAAATCAAATTGCTCGAGGGCACTTCTACGATAGTCTGCCCCGCCGCCACGCCGCGAATGGTGGTGCGCGTCACACCCTCGGCAAAGAGGCGGATGGTCAGTTCATCGGCGAACAGCGCCAATTGCTCGACACCCACAGGGCCGGTGATCACCACGTCGGTCACCCGGTCGCGCCATTGGCCGCGCCGCACCACCGGCTCTTCGGCCTCATCGGGCAGGCCACTGACGAGGTCGACGGCGGATTGCACATCATCCGCCGCGCGCGCCATGTCCCAATTGGGTTCGAACTCCAAGGTGATCGATGCGCGCCCCTCGCGGCTGCTCGCATCGGAGCTGTCCACACCCTCGACCGACAATAACGCAGGTTCGATCACCTGCACGATGGCGGCGTCCACGTCCTCTGCGCCCGCACCGTCCCAAGTGACCGAAACAGAGACCGTATCGACCACCACATCTGGAAAGAACTGCGCACGCATTTTGGGCATGGCCGTCAGTCCCGCGACCAGCATCACGACCAGCAAAAGGTTCGCCAGGGTCTTGTGGCGGGTGAAATAGCTCAGGATACCGCCCGAGCCGGGTGCGAATGTGCGTGCCATATCCTAGCCCCCCATCCGCCCCTCAAGGCGCTCCACCATACGCGCAGGCACCTTGTCTTTTGAAAGCTGGCTCAGGATGCGCGCCTTGGCCTCATCCGGAATACGCTTGTTCGCCTCGACGAAAGCGCGGATTTTCGCGCGCCGCTCGGCGGAAAGCTCAAGCATTTGCGGCTCTTCAATCTCGCGCGCGCCCTCGGCCGTCAATGGATTGACCTTGATCCCCGCACCAAGCAAAGGCGTGCGGGCGGTGACCACGTTGCGCCCCATCAACCCGCGCGAGCGCACCAGAACATCATCGCCCTGACGGCGCACTAGCGTGGCCGGCACCGTCTCAAGACGGTCCTCCATGCCGATGACCAGCACATTGCCATCCGCCCCGAGCGCCGTCGCAGGCAAGCGGATCACGCCGCTCAGGCTTGGCTCCGTCACTTCAACGCGCACGAAATCACCCGGTTTGAACCCCGGTGCAGCCTCAAGCGCGGCAAAGACAAGGCGCCCGGTCTGCCCCTCGCCGACAGCAGCGCTGTCGCGTGTTAGCTTGCCGCGCGCGACAAGGTCCGCGCCAAACACATCCAGAACGACGGTGACGGGCGCAGCTCCCAGCGCACCCTGATCGTTCAAAAGCCGCGCATATTGCGCCGTAGAGAGGCGAAACGAGACCTCAAGCGCCTGAGGGTCAATCAAGCGCGCGAGGCGTTCGTTGATCGACACCAAGCCCCCGCGCGAGGCGGTGACATCGCTCAAAGCACCCGAGAATTCGGCAGTAATTTCTGTGTTTTCCAGTTTGCGAAGGGCATCGGCCTTAGCAAGCTCTGCCCGCGCAATGCGCGTTTGTGCTTGTTCGATGCGCGCTTCGGCCTGCGCAAGCGATTGGCGGCGCGCAAGCACCGCCTGGCGCGCGCTGGAGGCGGCAAGCTCGGCGGTTTCGACGGTAGCGGAGGTGCCAACGCCCCGTGTGGCAAGGTCTTGCGAGCGCTCAAAGGCTTTGACGCGCAGCGCTGCTTGCTCGCGCGCTGCGGTCAGTTCATCGCGCGCAAGGCCGATGGCACGCGCAGCTTCGCGCGCTTCTAGATTTGCATCGCTCAGATCGCTGCTGGCGCGGTCCAGCGCACTTTGCGCCTCGGCGGGATCAATCAGAACCAGTCGCTCGCCCGCGCGCACGATGCCGCCTTCGACGAAATTATCCGATATCTCCAGAATTGTCCCCGACGCGCCCGAGCGCAGATCAAGCGTGCGCGCGCTTTCGATTTGCCCGAACGCCGTCAAAACCGGTTCGATCTGCTGTATTTGTGCAGGAATGACCGTCACGGAAAACACCCGCTCGCGCGAACGGGTTGGGCGCGGCTCTTCTGCCATGCGCACTTGCACCGCACCGTAGACCAGCGAACCGGCATAGACCAGAAGCGCCCCTGTCATGGCGAGCAAAAACAGCCCCGAAAGGCTTTGACGAAGAAATCTCATGACGGGGCGATCCTAAACAACAATGTACTTAAACTAGTGACCCGATTTGAGATGGCAAATCCAGTCACATTTAGGGTGATACGCACCGTGCAGCTATTTCCGTCGCAAATGTTCATCGAGGCGCGGCATTATTTCTACGAAATTGCAGGGCTTGTGGCGATAATCGAGCTGATATGCGAGAATTTCGTCCCAGGCATCCTTGCACGCACCTGGACTTCCGGGCAGCGCGAACAGATATGTGCCCAGCGCCACGCCCCCCGTCGCGCGGCTTTGCACCGCCGATGTACCGATCTTGGCCATGCTCACATGGGTGAACACGATTCCGAACGCATCGATCTCTTTCTCATACACATCTCGGTGCGCTTCGACCGTGACATCGCGCCCCGTAAGGCCGGTGCCACCCGTGGAAATGATCACATCGACCGCTTCATCACGGCACCAAGCGCGCAGTTGATCGGCGATTTCGGACCGCTCATCGCGGATAATCTTGCGATCGGCAAGGTTGTGGCCTGCATCACAAAGGCGCTGCACCAGCACATCACCAGAGCGGTCCTCGGCAATCTGGCGCGTGTCAGAAACAGTGAGCACCGCAATGCGAACCGGAACAAAGGGCTTGTTTTCATTTATACGGCTCATTGCAGCGATCCTTTTTCAAACCAAACCAGACGAAGCGCCAACCCGATGAAGATCAGCGCGCTCATGCGCGACAACAGCAGCCCCGCACGGCCACCTTGCCCGAATTTTTGAATGGCAGTGCCGGACATCACGCCAATTGCGCCATTGATGAAGAAACCGCCAACGCCAATGACAAGGCCGAGCGTGAGGAACTGCCCCAAAACCGCGCCGCGATCTGCATCAACGAATTGCGGCAAGAAGGCGAGCACGAAGAAGATGAATTTGGGATTGGTCAGGTTAACGATGAAGCCTTGCCAGAATGCACGCGGCGCGCTGAGAGGTTTGGCCTTGGCAGCCCCCTTAAGCGAGGTGCGCGCGCCCCAACTGTTCCAGGCAAGCCAGAGCAGATAGGCGACACCAATCCAACGAATGATATCAAGCGTGTGAGGCAGCGCCGCGATCGCGGTGCTGAGTCCCAGCCCAGCAAGCAAAACGTGAACCAGCCCGCCCATCGACACGCCCGCACTGGCGGCAACCGCCGCGCCGGGCCCCGATCGCAAACCCTGCCCGAGGCAGAACATCATGTCCGGTCCCGGAGTCAGGTTCAGCAGCAAGGCGGCTGGCACGAAGGCCAAAAGAATAAGGGGATCAATCACGAAGGCGGACTTTCAAGCTTAGCAAATCCGCCCAGGCCTCGCGCTTTTTCTCGGGGTTGCGCAGCAAATAGGCGGGGTGGAACATGGGCAGCACAGGCAGACCCATCGCCTCGTCCCACTCACCGCGCAGGCGCGTGATGCCGCGCTTGCCCAGCACCGCCTGACAGGCAACATTGCCCATCAGAACCAGAAAATCGGGCTTGGCTAGTGTGACGTGGCGCTCAAGAAAAGGTAACAGCATCGCGATTTCTTCCGGCGTCGCCTCACGATTTTGCGGCGGACGCCACGGCAGTACATTGGTGAGATAGGCATTTTCGGTGCGGCTCAGATCAATCGCACCGAGCATCTTGTCCAGCAACTGCCCAGCAGCACCAACAAAGGGCAGCCCGTCGCGGTCCTCCTCGCGCCCGGGCGCTTCGCCGATCACCATCACGCGCGCGCCCGGCGTGCCGTCAGCAAAGACCAGATTGCGCGCGCCGCGCTTCAACTCGCAAGCCTCAAAACCCGCCATCGCCACTTTCAAAGCCGCAATATCATGTGCGCCAGCAGATGCCGCGCGCGCCAAGACGGTTCCATCGACCTCAACAGGCGCAGGGTGCATGGGGCGAACAGGCGCAGCGCGTGCTTGCGCCGCAGCCACGAGCACCGGTTTTGCCTTTGGCTCCGGTGCCACTTCAAAGCGGTTCACAGGCACGTCGCTGATGGTCTCGGTCACACCGAATTCCACCTGCCATTCCAGCAGCGCCTTGGCCGTATGATAATCCAGTTGCGATTCCATACTCCCAACCTATTCCCCCCAGCACAGATAGGAAACGCCCCATCTTGCCCAAGCTGCCACGCGCGCCTATAACGCCGCGAACCAAAGCGGGGCCCGTCATGACTTTCACCCAAGCTCACCTGCTCGGGATCGAGCATTTACACCCGTCAGAGATTACGACGTTGCTCGATCTGGCAGATCACTACGTCGATCTGAACCGACAGCCGCACAAACATTCCGACGCACTCAGGGGCCTGACGCAGGTCAATATGTTCTTTGAAAACTCGACCCGCACGCAGGCGAGCTTCGAGCTCGCGGGAAAGCGCCTTGGCGCGGATGTGATGAATATGGCGATGCAGGCCAGTTCAATCAAAAAGGGCGAGACCCTGATCGACACCGCGATGACGCTTAACGCGATGCACCCCGACTTGCTGGTCGTGCGTCATCCCCATTCCGGCGCGGTCGATCTATTGGCGCAAAAGGTGAACTGCGCCGTTTTGAACGCAGGCGACGGGCGGCATGAACACCCGACGCAGGCCCTGCTTGATGCGCTAACGATCCGGCGTGCCAAAGGGCGACTGCATCGTCTCTCCATCGCGATTTGCGGCGATATCGCCCACAGCCGCGTTGCGCGCTCCAATATCATGTTGCTGGGCAAAATGGAGAACCGTGTCCGTTTGATCGGCCCGCCAACCCTGATGCCCGCACAGATCAGCGAATTCGGCTGCGAAGTCTTCGAGGACATGCGCGAGGGTCTGAAAGACGTGGATGTCGTGATGATGCTACGCCTTCAAAAAGAACGCATGGACGGAGGGTTCATCCCCTCCGAGCGCGAGTATTATCACCGCTACGGCCTTGATGCTGACAAGCTAAGCTACGCCAAGCCCGACGCCATCGTCATGCACCCCGGCCCAATGAACCGCGGCGTGGAAATCGACGGTGAAATTGCCGATGATATCAATCGTTCAGTCATTCAGGAACAGGTCGAAATGGGCGTCGCCGTGCGCATGGCCGCAATGGACCTTCTGGCGCAGGGGCGACGCGCCAAGACCGCAGGAGTGATGGTATGAGCGATAAAATGAATATTTCCGCAACCGAACACGGCATCGTGCGCCTTTTCACAATTGAAACGGCACAGGCCTTTGATCATGCGGGTTTGGCAAAAGCCCTTGGCGTCGATGCGATTAATGAAAAACACGCTGATATCATCACGATCGACGATCTCGACGAGCTAGGCCTCGAGGGCTATCTTACCTTGGGAATGGGCATACCCGCACAGGAGGTCGCGGCAATGCGCGTGCAGCTTGCGCTGCTGAAAGGCGATGTCGCTGTGATCCGCTCTGCGGCCTTCAATGGCAAAGCCACGACGCTCGCCCCGCAAGAACCGCTGCGCTGGATCGCCAGTTTTGGCGAGGTGCCGCTCGATACCGCTTCAACCCCGATCAAAACCGCATCGGCGCAGGGCCATATCACCGGCAAAGCCCCGCCGCCACGCCCCTCCAACAACAAAGTCCTGCTTTGGATCCTCGGCGCTTTCGCGCTGATCGTTTTGATCACGATTTCCATGTTCATTCGTATCACACCCTAAAGGAAACGCCCCATGCAAGAGCCAAAAGACCCCAAAATGTCCGGCCGTATCGCAATGATCGTGCTGATCCTTTTGGCCGCACTGGTCACGATGATGGTCTGGGTCGCGTGACATGAGCGGTGCAGTGCCAACCGGCCGGGATGATCTGCTGGAGCAGGGCAAGCGCATCGGTTTTGCCCGGATCGAGGAGGGACACTCCGTCTTCAAACTGATGCGCCAAATTCAGAAAGACACGCCATGAGCATTTGCTTTACCAACGCCCGCCTGATCGATCCCGAAACGGGGACGCAGGAAATCGGCAGCTTGACTGTAGCCGATGGGCATATCGTCGAAAACGGTCCTGCGCGCGAGATGATCAACTGCGGTGGTAAATGCCTCGCCCCCGGCATCATCGACATTGGCGTCAAAGTTTGCGAGCCGGGCGAGCGGCACAAGGAAAGCTATCGCTCTGCGGGCCTCGCTGCGGCAGCGGGGGGCGTGACAACGATGGTCACCCGCCCTGACACAACACCCGCTATCGACAGCCCCGAAGTGCTGGAATTCGTGCGCCGCCGCGCCAATGAGGTGGCACCGGTGAACGTACTCGTGATGGCCGCGCTCACCAAGGGACGCGAGGGGCGCGAAATGACCGAGATCGGCTTCTTGCAAGACGCAGGCGCCGTCGCTTTCACCGATTGCGATCATGTGGTGCGCGACACCAAGGTCTACAGCCGCGCGCTCACCTACGCACGCTCGCTCAACGCATTGGTGATCGCCCACGTTCAAGAGCCGACCCTCAGCAGCGGAGCCGCCGTCACCTCCGGTAAATTTGCCTCCCTGCGCGGTCTGCCAGGCGTCTCGCCCATGGCCGAACGTATGGGCCTCGATCGCGATATCGCGCTGATCGAAATGACCGGTGTGCGCTACCACGTCGATCAAATCACCACCGCCCGCGCACTGCCTGCGCTGGAGCGTGCCAAGGCGAATGGTCTCGATATCACCGCGGGCGTGTCGATCCACCACCTCACGCTGAACGAGCTTGACGTCGCCGACTACCGTACCTTCTTCAAGGTCAAGCCGCCGCTGCGTAGTGAGGACGACCGCCTCGCCGTGATCGACGCCCTAGCCAATGGCACCATCGATCTGATTTCCTCCATGCACACGCCACAAGACGAAGAAAGCAAACGCCTGCCCTTCGAGGAAGCTGCCTCCGGCGCCGTCGCCATGGAGACGCTGCTTCCTGCCGCGATGCGCCTTGTGCACAACGGCTATCTCGATCTGCCAACGCTTTGGCGCGCCCTTAGCTTGGCCCCCGCCAAACGCCTCGGCCTGCCTGCGGGCCGCCTCAGTATCGGTGCCCCAGCCGATCTGGTTCTCTTCGATCCAGACACTCCTTTCGTGCTGGACCGCTTCAAGCTGCATAGCAAATCCAAGAACACACCGTTTGACGGCGCCCGGATGCAGGGTAGAGTAGATGCGACCTACGTGGCGGGTCGCCAGGTGTTTTCACGTTAAGTCCTTGGAGAGATCAAAATGCCGATCATAGAAACTGGCGCCGTGGCGCTGCTGATCTGGGCCGCTCTGGGCTATCTATTCGGCTCCATCCCGTTTGGTGTTCTGATCTCAAACGCAATGGGCCTTGGCAATCTGCGCGAGATCGGATCAGGCAATATCGGTGCAACCAACGTGATGCGCACCGGCTCCAAACCTGCGGCTCTTGCGACCTTAGTCCTTGATGGTGCCAAAGGCGCCGTCGCTGCGCTGATCGCACGCGCAGTAGCGGGTGAGGACGCAGCACAAATCGCAGGGCTAATGGCCTTGATCGGTCATTGCTACCCCATCTGGTTAAAGTTCAACGGCGGCAAGGGCGTCGCGACGTTCCTTGGCCTGCTGCTTGCCCTTTCGCTTCCAGTTGGCGCAGCCTGTTGTGCAACCTGGTTAGCATTTGCAGCACTCAAGCGGATTTCTTCCCTCGCAGCTTTGGCCGCAGCGGGAACGTCGACGTTCTGGATGACAGTGCTCGATTATCCTGAGGGGTTTGTCATGGGTGTGACGCTTACCGTGCTCATCTTCTGGCGCCACCGCACCAATATCACCCGCCTGCGCGCTGGAACAGAGCCTAAAATCGGCAAGTAACCCTCAGCTTCATCTTGCTCTTTAAACTCCCGCCGGAGGCACCCGCGCCATCAAGTGGCGCAGATGTATACAGTTCAGTACGAATATTCGCCATAAATCTTTCTCAGATCACCGCCCCAATCGCCGTGATATTTCTCCAACAATTCATCTGCAGGCACCTGCCCCGTCTCAAGGCTTTCTTTCAGCGCATTCAAGAAGTGGGTCTCGTCCGGCACCATGCCACCCGCGCCAGGGCGCGCACGCGCCTTGAGGCCGGCCTCGGAAATCGCAACGACTTCGCGTGCAAGCTCATGCATTTTGATCGGACCGACCTGCCCCTGCAAACCATCGACCGACGCGGCCACGCGCAAAGCATCACGCGTTTCTGCGTCCCAATCTTTGACCAGATCCCAAGCCGCATCCAAAGAGGTTTGATCATAGGTGAGGCCAACCCAGAACGCAGGCAGCGCACAAAGGCGGCGCCAAGGCCCGCCATCCGCACCGCGCATTTCGATGAATTTCTTCACGCGCGCTTCGGGGAAAACAGTCGTCAGATGATCCGCCCAATCGCTCATAGTAGGCGTTTCGCCGGGCAATGCGGGCAATTTGCCGACCATAAAATCACGAAACGACATGCCAAGCGCGTTGATATACTTGCCATCGCGGTAGACGAAATACATCGGCACATCGAGTACGTATTGCACCCATGCCTCAAAGCCGAAACCATCCTCGAACACGAAAGGCAACATGCCCGTGCGCGCGTTATCAAGGTTCTGCCAGATATGCGCACGCCAGCTTTTGTGGCCATTGATCTTGCCCTCAAAGAACGGCGAATTAGCGAAAAGCGCAGTGGCGACGGGCTGTAGCGCAAGCGCCACGCGCATTTTTTGCACCATGTCCGCTTCGGAGCCGAAATCAAGATTGACCTGTACCGTGCAGGTGCGGCGCATCATCGACGTACCCATCGTGCCGACCTTTTGCATGTAGTCGTTCATAAGCTTATAGCGGCCCTTGGGCATGAGCGGCATTTCCTCATGGCTCCACTCGGGCGCTGCACCAAGGCCGATGAAACCAACACCGATTTCATCCGAAATCTCGCGCACTTCGCGCAAATGCTGGTTCACCTCGTCGCAGGTCTCGTGGATGGTTTCCAAGGGCGCGCCAGAAAGCTCGAGCGCGCCGCCTGGCTCAAGCGAGACATTCGCGCCGTCTTTCTCCAGCCCGATCAAGTGCCCGCCCTCGCGCACCTCGGCCCAGCCATGACGATCGCGCAACCCCTCCAAGACAGTAACGATAGAGCGTTCGCCTTCAAACGGAAGCGGGGCATGGGTGTCCGTCAGATAGCCGAATTTCTCGTGCTCTGTGCCGATGCGCCAGTCTTCTTTGGGACGGCACCCCTCGGCCAGATGTTCTGCCAATTGCTCGTGCCGCTCGATCGGGCCACCACCGGTTTGGGGAATTGACATTGCACGCGCCTTTCGAAATTTTCGCTTGGTCTCCAGCCTTGGGGCGATTTGACCAAGGTGTCAATGCAGCGAGACCGTGCGAATTTGCACAAAAATGTCGACACTCTTGCTGTGAAAGCAGGCCCGAAATTCGGATAACTAAAATCTGCATTAAATTGGGTAGGGAAAACTGGACACTCTTAACGAATTCTGACGGGAACCTTGGCATGACAGTTGCGCGCAGTAGGAAAACCACAGCTTTGTCGGGACGGAAAAATGCCACGCAGAAAAGACAGAATTAAAAGTACGGGTGAACGCCTTCGCGATTTGTTTTGGGGGCCGCAGCTATTGGCGTTTCTGCCCGCCCTATGCCTTGGTGCCTATTGGTTGGTGGGGGAGGGCGGATTGATCGCCTGCGCGCTCGGCCTGCCCTTGCTTTGGGCAATCTTCGGCGGCTTCGAGACAGATCGCAGCGATTTCACAGAAGAGCGGGGCACCGTCAATCCCGGACCGGAGAAAATCGAAAGCGGCATTGAAACGCTTGTTCACGCTGCGAAGCCCGGTGAGAAATTTGCCGTTTTCGCGATCGCAATTGATGATGCCAGCGATCTGCTGAAACGTTTGAGCGGACCTGACCTCGCAGAAATCACCGATCGGTTGAAACTGCGTTACCTGAGCGGCTTGCGCAGTTCCGACGTCGTCATCCAGCGCGATAGCCTGAGTTGGATCATAGCAATTCACCCCGGCCCCAATCTGGATTTGGAAGCGACGATACAGCAAGCCAGCAGATTGCAGACAATCGTCGACGAACCTCTCTTTCTAGGAAATGATCGCCTGTATCTTTCAAGCTGCATCGGATTCACCATCGCATTGCATAGAGAAACAGGTGCCAAAGTGCTTATCGAGCAAGCCGAGGCTGCATTGAGTGATGCTATCCTGAACGGCCCCGACGCTATTCGCGCCTATGCCCCCCAAACAGATCTGAAAAAACCGCCCCTAGCAAATCTGACCAAGCTCGACGGAGAGATAGAAACATCTCTCCATGCCTGGTTCCAACCGCAGACTTCAACCGATACGGGCCAGATCACAGGCTTTGAGGCACTCGCGCGATGGCAAAGTAGGGATGGTACATGGTTGCCGCCAGGGACCTTTCTTCCCGTTCTGGAAAGCGCGGGACAGATGGAGCGTCTTACCGAACTCATGCTCTCGCAAAGCCTGCGTGCGCTGTCGAAATGGGATGAAGCAGAATTGAACATCGACACGGTTGGTGTGAATTTTGCCGAAGCTGATCTTGCCAATCCCCGCATCTACGACAAAATCGCATGGGATTTGGATCGCTTCAACATCGCGCCCCACCGCTTGTGCGTCGAAGTGTTGGAAAGTGTCGTGGCAGGGGATGCCAACGATATAATTGTGCGTAACGTCGCCAAGCTGGCCAGTCTTGGCTGCCAAATCGATCTGGATGATTTCGGGACAGGACATGCTTCAATCTCGACCCTGCGGCGCTTGCCAGTCAGTCGCTTGAAGATCGATCGCTCGTTCGTCGCCAAAGCCGATCTTGATAGCGAGCAGCAAAAAATGGTCGGCACGATCTTGATGATGGCCGATCGTCTCGGGTTAAGTTGTCTGGCAGAGGGTGTTGAAACATTGGGCGAGCATACGATCCTTGCCCAGCTTGGATGCCGCTACGTGCAAGGCTTCGGCATCGCCAAACCCATGCCGTTGGAGCAGACTGTAGTTTGGAGTCGCAACTATCAAGGCAAACTCGACATACCCCCCGAGATTGGCCGCAAGAGCAGGTAGCAAAGCTGCCAAGCCGCTGCGGAACGCCGCAACAGGGCCGATATCGGGCGAATCCCCTTGACCTTTGGCGGTACACGTAGTCGAACGCAGCGCAAACGCGATCAACACGGGTGGCCCTATTTCATGGACGATCAAAACAAAAATCTCATCCTAGCAACGGCTCTGAGCTTCCTTGTTATCCTCGTATGGTTCGTCCTGTTCCCCCCGCCCGAACCTACACCGGCCGATCCCAACGCTGTCATCAGTGCCGAAGGGCAAGCAGTTCTGCCCACGGCCTCCGGCGAAACCGGCGTCGCCGACGCAAGTACGGCCGCAGCACCCGCGGCTGATCCTGCCGCAGACGCACCGCGTATCGCGATCGAAACCGAGCGCCTCAAAGGCTCGATCTCGCTTTTGGGTGGCCGCATCGATCAGCTCGCGTTGAAAGACTACCGCGTCAGCCTTGATAAAGGATCGCCCATCGTCGATCTTCTTGCCCCTACAGGTAGCGACAACCCTTACTATGCGCTCTATGGCTGGGCCCCTGGCGCAGGCCTCGCATTTGAGCAGGTTCCCGGACCCAACACGATCTGGAACGCGGCAAGCACCGCCGACCTTTCCGTTGGCGCGCCCATTTTGCTAACTTGGGATAACGGCGCAGGCCTTTTGTTCACGCGCGAAATTTCGGTTGACGAGAACTTTATGTTCACCGTCGAACAGGGTGTGCAAAATACCGGCGCAGGCACTGTGAGCCTTGCCCCCTACGGCATTCTTGCGCGCCACGGCGAGCCGCAGGACCTCAAGAATTTCTTCATCCTGCATGAAGGTGTTGTCGCGATGGCAGATGGGGAATTGGCCGAAATCGACTATTCGGACATGCCCGATTTTGAGATTAACCCAAATGAAGGCGCCCGCGCCGAGGTTACCCAAGTCGCCGAGCAAGGCTGGATCGGTTTCACTGATCAATACTGGATGACCACGCTTATCCCCGCGCCCGGCCCCTTCAAAGCGACGGCGAAATACGACGATCGCCGCGATATTTATCAAACCGAAGCGGTTTTGCCGACGCAAAAGCTCGCCCCGGGCGGAAACATTGCTGTCACCACACAGCTTTTCGCCGGTGCGAAGGAATGGGAAACGATCCGCAACTATCAAGCTGCGGGTGCTTATCGCTTTATCGACAGCATTGATTGGGGTTGGTTCTTTTTCCTGACCAAGCCGATTTTTGCGGTTCTGCACTATCTGAATGCGCTCATCGGCAACATGGGTTGGGCGATCATCGGCCTTACGCTGCTGATCAAGGCGATCCTGTTCCCGCTGGCGTATAAATCGAACGTCTCCATGGCGAAGATGAAAGCGCTTCAGCCCGAGATGGAGAAAATCAAGGAGCGCGCAGGCGACGACAAGCAAAAGCTACAGCAAGAAATGATGGCGATGTACAAGAAGGAAAAGGTAAATCCCGCTTCGGGCTGTTTGCCGATCCTGTTGCAAATCCCGATCTTCTTCTCGCTCTATAAGGTGATTTTCGTCACGCTCGAGCTACGCCATGCGCCTTGGATCGGCTGGATCAAAGACCTTTCCGCGCCTGACCCTTCCTCGATCCTGAACCTGTTCGGCCTGCTGGCCTTCACACCGCCAGAGCCCGGTTCGATCCTTGCCATCATCTCGCTTGGCATTTTGCCGATCCTCTTGGGTATTTCCATGTGGATTCAGCAAAAACTGAACCCCGCGCCCACCGATCCGACGCAGGCGATGATCTTTGCGTGGATGCCATGGGTCTTCATGTTCATGCTCGGCACGTTTGCCAGCGGACTTGTGATCTACTGGATCGCCAACAACACGATTACCTTTACGCAACAATACATCATCATGCGCAGCCAAGGGGTAAAACCTGACGTGTTCGGCAACATCCGAAGCAGTTTCAAGAAGAAATCCAAGGAAGAGTGATGACGCAGGTCACCTCCCTTTGGCGGCATCCGATCAAAAGTCATGGTCGCGAAGCCGTCCAATCCACCACATTGATCGCCGGGCACACCATGCCTGGCGATCGTGTTTGGGCAGTAGCCCATGATGCATCCAGTGCGGATGGCTCCGCTTGGGTATCGTGCGGGAATTTCAGCCGCGTCAGCAAAGCTCCTGCTTTGATGGCTATGACGGCGACTCTCAATGATGTCACAGGCATGGTTACACTGAACCATCCAAAGCTGGCTGAATTCACGTTCAATCCTGACGGCGATATCGCACCCTTTCTTGATTGGGTGCGCCCCATCATGCCAAGCGATCGCGCGCAATCCGCACGCCTCGTCAGAGTACCAGATCGCGGCATGACCGACAGTGATTTTCCGTCGGTGACGATCTGCAATATGTCTTCGCACCGCGCCGTGCAGCAGAAAATAGGATTTGATCTGTCAATCCATCGCTGGCGCGGCAACATCTGGCTGGACGGGCTTGCCCCTTGGGAAGAGTTCGACTGGATGGACCGCGACATCCGTATCGGCGATGCAATCCTGCGCCCGATGGAGCGCACGGATCGCTGCGCCGCAACCACGACCAACCCCGAAACCGGCCTGCGCGACGCGGATATTCTCAGCGTACTCGATAGCTACGGGCATCGCGATTTTTCAGTTCGCGCCGAGGTCATTCAAGGCGGGCACATCGAGATCGACAACAAGGCAGAATTGATATGAGCCAACTTCCCTTTCCCATCGCAGACGAGCCTGATGCTTTCTCCTTTGAAAAGGGGCGGCTTTTGTTCGCAGGCGAAACCGAGTTCGTCAAAGGCGTCGTCGCCATGTCCGGCCTTCCTGACGCGGACCGTATGGAAGTCTGCTTTGCGGGCCGCTCGAACGTGGGTAAATCTTCGCTAATCAACGCACTGACGGGTCACAAGGCCCTCGCGCGTGCCTCCAACACGCCGGGGCGCACGCAGGAGATTAACTTCTTCACAGCGGGGCCTGATCACTACCTTGTCGATCTTCCCGGCTACGGTTACGCCAATGCCCCCCTGCCTGTTGTGGAGAAATGGCAACGCTTGTTGAAACAGTATCTCTCTGGCCGTCAAACCCTGCGCCGCGCTTTCGTTCTGATCGATGCGCGCCACGGCGTGAAGAAGGTGGATCATGAAATCATGAGCCTCCTGGACAGCAGCGCCGTGACGTTTCAATGCGTGTTGACGAAAGCCGATAAAGTGAAGCTGGTAGACCGCGAGAAGGTATTGGATCAAGTGCGCGGCGAATTGGCAAAGCATCCGGCAGCGTTTCCAGAGATGATTGTAACGTCGTCTGAAAAGGGTGACGGGATACCCACGCTACGGGCAATTATTGCGACGTTGGTTTGAAGGGCTAAATCTTTTTGAAAACGGTTTATCGCATTTCTTTGAAATAAATGCGCCCCACAGAAAAAAGGCCGCCCTTTTGAGCGGCCTTTTCCATGTCAAAAGTCTAAGACCTAGTTCAACGCCTTGTCCGAAATCGCGTGAGTCCATGCGCCCTTAGGCTCCATGGTGATCACAGGATCAGAGCCACCCGCCAAAAGCGACTGAACCGTGCGCTGGTAATCGCCCTCATCCAGAGCGCCGTTGGAGCCCGCCGTCAGCTTGGCAATTTCGCGCATCATGCGGCGCTGATGCTTTTCGGTCTGCGCGCCGCTTGCATCGTTCTCAAGCACAATATCTGCCGCCTCGTCAGGGTTCGCTTCCGCATACTTCCAACCCTTCATCGACGCGCGCACGAAACGCACCAGCTTGTGTTCCATCGCGGGATCGGCCAGCGTATCTTCCAGCACGTATAGACCGTCCTCTAGGGTCGCGACGCCTTGGTCCTCATATTTGAACACCATAAGATCATCCGGCGTGAGGCCCGCATCGATCACCTGCCAATACTCATTATAGGTCATCGTGGACACGCAGGCCGCCTGTTTTTGCAGTAGCGGATCGACGTTGAAGCCTTGCTTCAGAACCGTGACACCGCCGTCAGATCCATCTGTAGCAAGGCCAAGTTTACTCATCCAGCTCAGGAAGGGAAACTCGTTGCCGAAGAACCAGACGCCCAGCGTTTTACCCGCGAAATCATCGGTGCTGGTGATGCCTGCATCCTTGCGGCAGGTCAGCATCATGCCTGAAGATTTGAACGGCTGTGCGATGTTTACCATCGGCAGGCCCTTTTCGCGCGCGGCAAGTGCCGCTGGCATCCACTCGACCGCCACATCCGCGCCGCCGCCTGCCAAAACTTGCGTCGGCGCAATGTCAGGACCGCCCGGTTTGATGGTGACGTTCAGGCCTTCTTCCTCGTAAAAGCCCTTGTCCAAAGCGACGTAATAGCCACCAAACTGCGCTTGCGTCACCCATTTGAGTTGCAGCGTCAGGTCATCAGCAGCCTGTGCAGCCGTCACCCCCATCGTTGTAAGCGCGCCGAGTGCAGCCGCTCCGACCCATTTTGAAAATACGTTCATTTTTCTCTCCTTGTTGGTTGTAATGTTATTGTTATTGCTCAACCTCTTTGCGACGGATGCCAGAACGTCCATTTGCGCTCGAGCAGTGCCATACCGCCATAAAACACCGACCCCGTAATCGCAGCGACAACGATTTCCGCCCAGACCAGATCCAGCGCCAGTTGCCCCACGCTGGTGGAAATACGAAAGCCCATGCCGCGAATGGGTGAGCCGAAAAACTCCGCGACGATCGCACCGATCAACGCCAGTGTCGTCGCGATCTTGAGGCCATTGAAAATGAAGGGCAAGGCCGCAGGTAAGCGTAATTTGAACAACGTTTTCCAATAGCCTGCCGCATAGGTGCGCATCAGATCGCGCTGCATGGCGCTGCTTGCCGTGAGGCCTTGCACCGTGTTCACGAGAATCGGGAAAAAGATCATCACGACCACGACCGCTGCTTTAGACTGCCAATCGAACCCGAACCACATCACCAGAATGGGGGCCATGCCAATGATCGGCAGCGCCGCTGCAAAGTTGCCCACGGGCAACAGACCGCGTTTAAGAAAATCGAAGCGATCCACCGCAAGGGCCGTGGCAAAGGCCGCAATGCAGCCAATGATATAGCCGCTCATCATGCCTTTGACGACGGTTTGCACCCAGTCCTGCCACAGGATCGAGGTGGAGGTTGCAAAGCGCGCGGCGATGACAGAAGGCGCGGGTAGCAAGACCTGTTGTATCTGCAATCCGCGCACCACGCTTTCCCAAATCACCAATAGCGTGACGCCGAAGATGATCGGCACCAGCAGCGACGTCGCGCGCGATTTGGGCAGTGCTGCCAGGCGCACGTTAGCGTACCAACCAAGCGTCCAGAACCCTATGCCGAAGGCCAGCCACATCATCCTGCCATTCCCATACGTTTGAGCACGATACGCTGCATCACTCCGATAATCGCGACCAGCGTTGCCGCCAAAGCAGCTGCCATGAGCAAGGCGCTCCAAATCTGGATGGTCTGTCCATAATAGCTCCCCGCAAGCAAACGCGCACCAAGGCCGGCGACGGCACCCGTCGGCAGCTCGCCCACGATAGCGCCAACGATTGCCGCCGCCATTGCGATCTTGAGAGAGGTAAACAGATAGGGCATCGAGGATGGCAAACGCAGCCGCCAAAACGTCTGCGCGCTGCTCGCATGCCAAGTGCGCATTTGATCAAGCTGCATGTGATCGGGGCTGCGCAACCCCTTCACCATGCCGACGACGACAGGAAAGAACGACAGATACATCGAAATGATCGCCTTGGGCAGAAGCCCCGATATCCCCACCGCGTTCAAAACGACAATGATCATCGGCGCGATCGCGAGGATCGGAATGGTTTGCGAGGTAATGACCCAGGGCATCACGCTCATATCCATGGTGCGATTGTAAACGATGCCCACGGCCAGCGAGATTCCCAAAACAGTACCCAGCGCGAACCCCAAAAGCGTCGCGCTCAACGTAATCCAGGAATGGTAGATCAACGAGCGTTTCGACGTGACTTTCTTTTCGACCGTCGTCTTCCAGATTTCACGGGTGATCTGATGCGGCGCAGGTAGCTTGGGTTTGTCCTGCGACCAGGTATCCGCCACCACATCGCCCAGCGATAACTCCACGCCCGCGCGCTGTGCTTTGTCATAGGCCCAAGGCGCATTCAGCCAGACCGCCGCCCCATACCAAAGCGCGATGATTGCTGCGAGAACCGTCAAAACAGGGATCACCGATTGACGCATGGGATCCCTTCATCTTGCCAAGTAAACTCTCCCCGAAGGGCCGTTCTCAATAGAACACATGGTTCAAACATCATCGCCATGCCCCGCCCTCAGACCCTCGCGCACGCGGTGCGCAATCTCGATAAACTCTGGGCTGTCCCTGATTTCCAAAGGCCGCTCGCGGGGCAGCGTGCTCTCGATGACATCTGTAATACGCCCCGGACGCGGCGACATAACCACAATTTTTGTACTCAAATAAACCGCCTCGGGAATCGAATGGGTCACAAAGGCTATCGTTTTGTTGGTGCGCTTCCACAGATGCAAAAGCTGCTCGTTCAGATGATCGCGCACGATTTCATCGAGCGCCCCGAACGGCTCGTCCATCAGCAAGATATCCGCATCGAATGCCAGCGCCCGCGCAATAGAGGCACGTTGCTGCATGCCGCCAGAAAGCTGCCAAGGGAATTTATTCTCGAAACCCGCCAGTTCGACCAGCTCCAGCACTCGGCTCACCCGCTCTGCCATTTCCGGCTTGCTATATCCCATAATCTCCAAAGGCAGGCGAATATTGCCACCAATCGTGCGCCACGGATAAAGTCCTGCCGCTTGAAACACATAGCCATAAGCCCGTGCGCGCCGTGCTTCTTCGGGGCTGACACCGTTCACTGTGATCGCGCCAGCCGTGGGTTGCTCCAAATCTGCCATGACCCGCAAAAACGTAGTTTTGCCGCAGCCCGAGGGGCCGATGAAACTGACGAAATCGCCTTTTTCAATGTCCAAGGACACATCTTTCAGCGCATGCACAGGCCCGTCATTCGTCTGGAATGTCAGGCTCAAATCGCGCGCGCTGATGATTGTTTCACTGCTCAAGTGCTTTGTCCCACTCTAGATCCCCGCCGGAATATTCATCGGATCACGTTTGATCATCTTGGGTGAATTCAACTCTTTCCACTTGGACAATGCAACATTGGGCGCAGCGAAAGCCGGACGCGGAATAAAGCGCCCTCGCCCGGGATTTGGCTGGCTGTTCTGCCCCCATGCCCAGATTACGTCACCACGGTTCAACGTGTAGCGCGCTTGGGCGGTCACCTCGAAGCCCTCGAAGACGTTGTAATCAAGGATGGAATGATGATTGCTCGGGCTGATCGTCTTGCTGATTTTTGGATCCCAAACCACGATATCCGCGTCAGCCCCTTCAACAATTGCACCCTTCTTGGGGTAAATGTTGAGGATTTTCGCCACATTGGTCGAAGTCGCTGCAACAAACTCATTTGGCGTCAGGCGGCCAGTTTCCACCCCCTCGGTCCAAAGAACGGCAAGGCGTTCTTCCAAGCCGTTCGAACCATTCGGGATGATGCGAAAATCATCGCGCCCCGCGCGCTTTTGCTCAGTGGTAAAGGCCGCATGATCGGTAGCCACCACTTGTAAAGAGCCAGCTTGCAAACCTGCCCAAAGGCTGTCCTGATGCTCTTTACTGCGAAACGGCGGCGACATGACGCGCCGCGCTGCGTGGTCCCAGTCTTTGTTGAAATACTCGCTTTCATCGAGTGTCAGGAACTGGATCAGCGGTTCGCCATAAACCCGCATCCCTTTTTGGCGCGCACGCCGGATCGCTTCATGGGCCTGCTCGCAAGAGACATGGACGATGTACAAAGGCGTACCTGCGCAATCGGCAATGGTGATCGCGCGGTTCGCCGCTTCACCCTCGAATTCGGGCGGCCGCGAATAGGCATGACCCTCTGGGCCCGTTATGCCCTCGTCGAAATATTTCTGCTGCATCTCCGCAACCAGATCACCGTTTTCCGCATGCACCATCGGCAGCGCCCCAAGCTCGCGGCAACGCTTGAACGACGCGAACATCTCGTCGTCCTCGATCATCAACGCGCCCTTATAGGCCATGAAATGCTTGAACGAATTGACGCCCATATCAATGGCGTCTTTCATGCCATTGAAAACGCCCTCGTCCCACCCGGTGATCGCCATGTGATACCCGACGTCCGAGCAAATCTGCGGCGCGGACTTGCGATGCCACTCATTGATCGCGTTCTTCAAATCACCATCCGCGCCGGGCAGGCAGAAATCTACGATCATCGTGGTGCCGCCCGTTGCAGCGGCCCATGTCCCCGTTTCAAACGTCTCGGCGGCAGTTGTGCCCATGAACGGCATCTCAAGATGCGTGTGCGGATCAATGCCGCCGGGGATCACATAGGCACCCTCCGCGTCGATATACTCATCGCCCACCAGATCCTCGCCGATCTGCTTGATCACTTCGCCCTCGATCAGCACATCCGCTTTCCACGTGCGATCCGCCGTGCAGACCATGCCGCCTTTAATTACTTTCGTGCCCATCTCATCGCGCCTTTCTTATCGTCTTCATCTTTCGAAATAAACTTCGGGGGGTCGGGGGCTGGCCCCCGTCCTTCATTCAACAATCTGCGCCGTCTCCAGAACAGCGTGCATCAACACATCCGCCCCTGCGCTCGCCCATTCCTTTGAAATTTCTTCCGCCTCATTATGCGATAGCCCGTCAACGCAGGGACACATCACCATCGCCGTAGGCGCGCATTTGTTGATCCAGCAGGCATCATGGCCCGCGCCGGAAATCAGGTTCATGTGGGAATACCCAAGCCGCTCCGCCGCCGCGCGCACAGCCGTGACACAGCCCTCATCAAACGTCACCGGATCAAACCCGCCAACTTTTTCAAACTCGATCCCAAGGCCCATTTCATCGCAAATCGCCTGCGCCTCGACACGCAGGCGCGCCTCCATATCCTCAATCACCGCCAAATCAGGCGAGCGGAAATCAACCGTAAACACCACCTTACCAGGAATCACGTTGCGCGAGTTGGGATAGACATCAACGTGCCCCGCCGCGCCAACCGCGTGGGGTTTGTGCGACCATGCAATCTGATCCACTGCTTGTAGCACCTTGGCCATACCAAGCCCCGCGTTCTTGCGCATGGGCATGGGGGTCGAACCGGTGTGCGAATCTTTGCCAGTGATCGTGACTTGCGTCCAACTCAGGCCTTGACCGTGCGTCACCACACCAATTTGCTTATCTTCAGCCTCAAGAATAGGCCCTTGCTCGATATGAAGCTCGAAAAAGGCGTGCATCTTGTCGCGGCGTGCACCGACAGGCTCGTCGCCTCTCCAGCCAATGCGCTCCAGTTCCGAGCCAAAGGTTTTCCCGTCAGCATCTTCCTTCGCATAGGCCCAATCTTCGGTGTGAACGCCAGCAAACACGCCGGAGGCAAGCATGGCCGGCGCATAGCGCGTACCTTCCTCATTGGTCCAGTTGGTCACGACTATGGGATGTTTCGTGCGGATGCCCAGATCATTCATCGTCCGCAGGATTTCTAGGCCGCCAAGCACGCCTAAAACGCCGTCATATTTGCCACCAGTGGGCTGCGTATCAAGGTGCGAGCCGACATAGACCGGCAGCGCGTCGGGGTCCGCCCCTGCGCGCTCTGCAAACATATTTCCCATGCTATCGAGACCCATGGTGCAGCCCGCCTCCTCGCACCATTTCCGAAACAGCGCGCGTCCCTCGGCATCTTCATCCGTAAGCGTTTGGCGATTGTTGCCGCCTGCAATGCCCGGCCCGATCTGCGCCATCCCCATCAGGCTGTCCCAAAGTCGATCCCCATTGATCTTCAGATTTTCACCCGGCGCGGCCATGACACATCCCCCATGCTTTTGCCGACCTTGCAGATCGGTCACTTTTTTACCATTTGGTAAAGACACGATTGCAATGCGCGTCAAGTCTGTCAAGGATTGACTTGCTCCCCCGCCACGCGCAAGGGGGCGCAGCTTTTGAACCGCTCAATTTGCGAGCAATGCCGTGACTGGATACCGCCCGACGTGACCGAGACAGCCCAGACTCCCGGCAAAGCGCCGCCCAAGATCCCAAGCCGTATTCAGCAACGCAACCGCTCGCGCATTCTGGATGCCGCACTCGAAGTGTTTTCGCGCCACGGCTATCGCGGCGCGACGCTGGATCAAATCGCGTCCGAGGCGGGGTTGAGCAAGCCCAACATTCTTTACTATTTCGGCGGCAAAGAAGACATCCACGTCACGCTGCTCAGCCGCTTGATGGAAACATGGCTCGATCCTTTGAAGGACATGAACCCGAACGGCGATCCGATCACCGAACTCCTTGGCTATGTGAACCGCAAGCTGGACATGGCGCTTGAACTGCCACGCGAAAGCCGCCTGTTCGCAAACGAAATCCTGCAAGGCGCGCCGCGCATGGGGCCGCATTTGATCGCCGATCTCAAACCCCTGTTCGATGCGCGCACTGACGTCATTGCGCGCTGGATGGAGCAAGGCAGGATCGCCAAATCCGACCCTGCGCATCTGATCTTCGCAATCTGGGCAACCACGCAGCACTACGCCGATTTCGCGGCGCAGACCGAAGTCTTGCTTCCTGATCAATCCCGCCGCGAGGGCGGCGCGCATGACTTTCTGTCTCAGCTTTTCTCCAAGCTGCTTACGCCCTGAGCGCGGCGCATCAACTCCAGATAAAAGGGGCCGAGTCCCTCGACGATCTTCTTCACACCAGCCGCATTGGGATGAATGCCATCGCTTTGCATAAAGCTCTGCACCGCAGCCGGATCAAGCGGCGCATCGCCGCTCTGCAAGCCCAAAAAGAAACTCTCGGCGAAAAGCGTGTCATACTCGGCGCTTAGCTCGGGATAGATCGCATCGAAGGCCGCTTTGTACTCTGCGCCATAATTACCCGGCGCATTCATCCCGATCAAGAGCACGGGCACGTCCTTGGCGCTGGCAGCTTGCAAGATCGCGCCCAGGTTGGCTCGCGCTTGTTCAGGCGGCAGGCCGCGCAGCAAATCATTGCCGCCAAGCGCCACGGCGATGCCTTGAATATCATCGCTGAGCGTCCAATCAATGCGCGCCGCGCCGCCCGCCGTCGTGTCGCCCGACACGCCCGCATTGACCAAACGCACATCCGCGCCCTGTGCTTTCAGCCATACGCGCATTTGCGGCACGAAGCCGTTTTGCTCCAGCAGCCCGTAACCCTGTGTCAGGCTATCGCCATAAGCGAGCAGCGAAATCTGCTCGCCTTTGACGGGCATAGCCAGCGCGAAAACCAATGCGATTGACGCCAATGCCTTGTTGATCCACACGAAAGGTCCATATGCAAACTGTGACTTCCCCATCTGGACGCTCCTTATGACCCTACCCGTACTCAGTCTTAAAGATGTGCAACTTTCGCTCGATGGCAATGCCGGACGCGTGGATATTCTGCACGGGATAAGCCTTGATGTGGAAAAAGGGCGCTCTTTGGCGCTGGTCGGGCCGTCCGGCTCGGGCAAATCATCGCTTTTGATGCTCATGGGGGGCCTCGAACGCGCGAGCAGCGGCACCATCACCGCGCTTGGACAGGATTTGACCGCGATGAGCGAGGATGCGCTAGCGAAATTCCGGCGCAGATCCATGGGGATCGTGTTCCAGTCCTTCCATTTGATCCCGACGATGACGGCACTGGAAAACGTGGCGACGCCTTTGGAACTGGCGGGCGACAAAGACGCTTTTGCCAAGGCAGAGGCCGAATTGGACACGGTCGGACTTGGCCACCGCAGCGGGCATTATCCCAGCCAGATGTCAGGAGGCGAACAGCAACGCGTCGCCCTTGCGCGTGCAATGGTCGTGAGGCCGACCGTACTTTTGGCGGATGAGCCAACGGGCAATCTGGACGAAGCGAACGGCAATGCGGTGATGGATTTACTGTTTGAATTGCAAGCGCGCGACGGCGCGACGCTGGTGCTGGTCACCCACTCGAACGCGCTGGCCGCGCGCTGTGACAGCGTGGTGCGCCTGCGCGATGGACGCATTGACGAGGGCGCAGCATGAGCCTTTCTTTAGCTGCGCGCTTTGCCCGGCGCGAGCTGCGCGGTGGTTTAAGGGGCTTTCGCATTTTCCTCGCCTGCCTCGCGCTTGGTGTCGCGGCGATCGCGGCGGTTGGCACTGTGCGCGCCGCAATCGAGGCAGGGCTAGCGCGTGAGGGCGCGGCGCTTTTGGGCGGTGATGCCGAGTTGGAACTGACCTATCGCTTTGCAACCAAGGACGAGCGTGCATGGATGCAAAGCCGCGCCGCGCGCGTGTCGGAAATTGCCGATTTTCGCTCCATGGCCGTGGTCGGCGATCAGCGCGGACTCACGCAGGTGAAGGCGGTGGACGCGAACTACCCGCTGATTGGCGACGTGGCGCTGAACCCGCCGATGCCGATTGCAGATGCTTTGGCAGAGCAATCCGTGCTGCCCGGCGCAGTGATGGAGCAGGTCTTGATCGACCGTCTCGGGCTGCAAATCAGCGACATCTTCAAGCTGGGGACTCAGGAATTCCGCCTCACCGCCGCGTTGCTGAGCGAGCCCGATAGCGCAGGGGGCGGCTTTGGTCTTGGCCCGCGCATCATCGTGCGGCGCGCTGCGCTGGAGGCTTCGGGACTGCTGGAAGCGGGCACACTTTTTTCCAGCAAGTACCGCCTTGCGCTGCCCGCAGGCGCGGACCTAGATGCACTCAGCGCCGAAGCGAACGCAGCCTTCGCGCAAAGCGGTTTGCGCTGGCGCGATGCACGCAACGGCGCGCCGGGCGTGGCGCAATTCGTCGACCGGCTCGGCGCGTTTTTGATCCTCGTTGGGCTGTCGGGCCTTGCCGTCGGCGGCGTCGGCGTGTCGGCAGCCGTATCCAGCTACCTCAAAGGCAAGACTGCCGTAATCGCGACCCTGCGCACTTTGGGCGCTGAGCGGGGGGTGATCTTTCAAACCTATTTCATCCAGATCGGCGTTCTTAGCCTGCTTGGCATCGCGATCGGCCTCGTGCTTGGCGCGCTCGCACCCCTATTATTAGCGCCTTTGATCACCGAACGCCTGCCCATCCCCGCAGCCTTCGCGCTCTACCCCAAACCCCTGTTCGAGGCGGCGCTCTATGGCATCCTGACCGCGTTGATCTTTACGACCTGGCCCCTCGCGCGCACGGAAAACATCCGTGCGGCAACGCTGTTTCGCGATGCGGGACAAGGCGGTGCGCGCCTGCCCGCACCACGCTACATTCTGGCGATCGCCATGATGGTGGCGCTCCTGTTGGCGCTGGCCAGCTGGTTTTCGGGCACGGTTTTTCTGACACTCTGGACCGCGGCAGGCATATTCGGCGCACTGATCCTGCTGGTTCTGGCGGCGGCATTGATCCGCTTCATCGCCAAGCGACTCGCCCCTCTGGCGCGGGGTCGCGCAAGCTTGCGGTGGGCGCTTGGCGCGATTTCAGGTCCGAGAGAAGAGGCTGTGTCAGTCGTGCTCTCGCTCGGGCTTGGCCTGTCGGTGCTCGCCTCGGTCGGGCAGATCGACGGCAACCTGCGCGGCGCGATCGCACGTGATTTACCAAGTGTCGCGCCCTCCTATTTCTTTGTCGATATCCAGAAAGACCAGATGCCAGGCTATCTGGAGCGCCTTGAAAACGACCCCTCCGTCAGCCGCATCGACAGCGCACCAATGTTGCGCGGGCTCATCACGCAGATCAACGGGGCACCCGCCAGCGAGGTTGCGGGCGATCATTGGGTGCTCGAGGGCGATCGCGGGATAACCTATTCCACCGCCATTCCGGATAACACGCGCCTGCTGGACGGAACATGGTGGGAGCCGGATTACACAGGTCCACCGCTGGTGAGTTTCGCCGCCGAAGAGGCCAAAGAAATGAACCTGAAGCTGGGCGATGATGTCACGGTCAATATCCTCGGGCGCGATATCACCGCGACGATCTCCAGCTTCAGAGAGGTGGATTTTTCAACCGCCGGCATCGGGTTCATCATGTCGATGAACCCTGCCGCGCTATCGGGCGCGCCGCATAGCTTTATCTCGACCGTCTATGCGACACCTGAAACGGAGGCGCAAATTCTGCGCGATCTGAGTACGGCCTACCCCAACATCACCGCGATCCGCGTCGGCGATGCCATCGCGCGCGTCTCTGAGGTTTTGGCGGGACTGGCGGCGGCGGTCAGCTATGGCGCGGCGGCGACCTTGCTCACGGGATTTTTGGTTTTGATCGGCGCATCAGCCGCAGGCGAGCAAGCGCGCACCTTCGAGGCGGCGATCCTCAAGACGCTGGGCGCGACGCGCGCTCGGATTCTGCGCAGCTTTGCACTGCGCGCCGCAATCCTTGGCGGCGCGGCAGGCTTGGTTGCGCTTGGTGCAGGTATTCTAGGGGGCTGGGCGGTTAGCACTTTCGTGATGGAAACCAGCTATGAGGTGATCTGGTCCAACGCATTTGCGATCATCGGCGGCGGTATTCTGGCGACCCTGCTCTCTGGCCTGGCCTTTGCGTGGCGCCCGCTGACGGCGCGCCCCGCGCACATCCTGCGCGCGCAAGAATAGGGGCGATCAGGCCGCTTTGATGACGCGTAGTGCAGGGGCCTTGTTGCAGCTTGCGTCGCTGAGCAAATCCATGAGCGCGGCATTGTCGCAGACCAGATCGGCCAGCGTGATCCCGTCGAGATGACCGTAAAAGCTCTCTGCCGCCGCCGTCAAAGCACCGCGCAAACGGCACGAGTCGACCAAAGGGCAACTATCGTCGGCATCCGCGAAACACTCCGCAATCGGGACAGGCCCCTCGATGGCGCGGAACACGTCTCCGATAGCGATTTCGGCAGGCGGACGCGCGAGGCTGAGGCCGCCTTTGCGGCCCCGCTGGGTATAGAGATATTTCAGCTGCGCGAGTTGGTGAATAACCTGCGCGAGGTGGTTTTCTGAGGCTTTACAGCGCTCGGCGATATCCGCTTTGGTGACGAGATGGCCCTCGTTGGCGGCGCAATACATCAACACGCGCATCGCGATATTGGTTCTTTTGGTGACGCGCATCGCATCCTCTTTTCGCCAAGCGGCATTAGGTGTATTCGGGCAAGTATCACGATGGGCGAAAAGAAAGTCATTGATATGGATCAATCGCTAAATCGCGCGGCGCGCTTCTTTGGCTACGGCAGTTTGGTCAATCGCGCCACGCATGACTACCCCGGCGTACAAAGGCAGCGTATCAAGGGCTGGGCGCGAGCCTGGCGTCATACAGGTCTGCGCGAGGTCGCGTTTCTGACAGCCGTGCGTGCGCCCGGCGCTGAAATCGAAGGGCTGAGCGCGGATGTGCCGGGCAGCGATTGGGCCGCGCTGGATGCACGTGAATTTGCATATGATCGCATTGACTTGGACGACGAGGACACGACGGCGATCTATGCGATTCCCGAGGGCAAACATGCCCCTGCAAGCGCGGCGCATCCCATCTTACTCAGCTATCTGGACGTGGTCACTCAGGGCTATCTGCGCGAGTTCGGCGAGGCGGGAGCAGCGCTGTTTTTCGCCACGACCCACGGCTGGGACGCGCCGATCCTCGATGATCGCGCAGCGCCGCTTTATCCGCGCCACCAACCGCTCTCACCCGCTGAAATTTCATTCGTAGACGGTGCTATTCATGCGCTGGAATGCAGGATTTTGCGCCCCTAACGCTTCCAGAAATTGCGCTGCATCAGACGCGCCTGGCGCGCGAAAGGCTTGGGCGTTTCGCCCGAAACGGTACCCGCTTCAACCTTGCGCATGACCCGCAGCGCAAGCACGACGGAGAGCGTGCCGAAGATCACGCCGCCAATCGCCTGACCGATCAACACCCCCGGAGCACCGAACCAGGCCGCCCCAAGAATGACCAGTGGAATAGTGCCCAGCGTGTGCCGCCCCCAATTCAGCCATGTGGAATAGAACGGGTGGCCAAGGTTGTTGAAACTGGCGTTAGCCACGAACAAAAGTCCGTTGAAAAAGAACACAAGCGAAAGTGGGCCGCAGAACAGAAAGACCAGTTCACGGGTGATGCCGGTGGCGGAAAAAATATCGGCAATGGGCGCGCGCAGCACGAACAAGAGCGCAGTCATGCCAAGAACAAAGATGCCAACAAAGCTGATCCCCGCCATGAAACCGCCGCGCACTCGCGCGTGGTTTCCTGCGCCGAAGTTCTGCCCAATGATCGGACCAACCGCCCCTGAAAGTGCGAAGATCACACCGAAAGCAAGCGGCGTGAGGCGGCCCACGATGGCCATTCCCGCAACCGCGGCCTCACCGTATTCGGCCATGGCGCGAGTGACGTAGGCTTGGCCGATCGGCGTCGCAAGCTGGGTCAGGATCGCAGGAAACGCAATGGCGAGAACGGGGCGAAGATCGATCGCAAGATCGCTAAGTTCGGGCTTCACAAAGCCGCCGTAGTGCTTAAGGATCGGCAAAAGCGATACCGCGGCAATCGTCAGGCGCGCTGCAACTGACGCAAGGGCCGCACCCGTGAGTTCCATATCGAGCCCGAAGATCAGGATCGGGTCGAGCACCGCATTGACAGCGCCGCCATAAATCGTCGCCATCATCGCGCGGCGCGCATCGCCGTGCGCGCGCAGGATCGCGCCGCCAACCATGCCGACCATGAGGAACGGCAGCGTCGGAACAATGATTTGCAGGTAGTGCACAGCAAGCGCGTGGGTCTCGCCGCTCGCCCCTAAAAGGGTGACGAACAGGCCCAGATTAAACCAGACGAGCGCAGCAAATATACTGCCGAAAATGACGCCATAGATCAGCGCGTGTGTCGCCTTGCGCTTAGCTTCCGCCTTGTCCCCCGACCCCAGCGCTCGGGCAACCAAAGCGCCTGCTGATATCGCCATTCCGATGCCGAAAGACGTGGTGAAGAACAAGATCGCGCCCGCGTAGCCAACGGCAGCGGCCAGTTCGGCTTTGCCCAGCATCGAGATGAAAATCATATCCACGAAATCGACAAGGAACACCGCCATCAGGCCGACGGAGGCCGTAAGCGACATGACCGAGACGTGGCGAAAGAGCGAGCCTGTGAGAAATTTGGCTTGCTCTGTCATGATGCTACGCTTTCGCTTTGATCACTTGGAGAAGCGGCATCAGCGCAGCCATATCAGGTCCGCGTTCGCGCCCCGTCACGGCTTTGCGCAGCGGCATGAACAGGGCCTTGCCTTTGCGACCCGTCGCGTCCTTCACAGCAGACGTCCATTCGCCCCATGTGGCGTCCGTGTACGGACCACTCGGCAGCATCGCCATGGCTTGCGCGATAAAATCCTCATCGCCCGCGTCGATCAACGGATCAGCGCCGTTTTGGGCGAGTTCCGCCCATTCGGACAGATCGCTCAGCACGGTGATGTTTTCGCGCGCGACATCCCAGAACCGCGCCGCCTGATCGGCAGGAATACCAAGCCCAGCGATACGATCCACGACATCCGCCAAAGCCAGCGTGTGGTTGTAGCGTGCTGTCAGCGGATAAAGATCATCCGCATCGAACTTGGTCGGGGCAGAGCCGAACTGGGAAATGTCGAACCCCTCGATCAGCTCCTCCATGGACGTGCGCAGTTCGACAGGCTGGGACGAGCCAAGTCGCGCCAGAAGCGAGAGTAACGCCATAGGCTGAACGCCCGCTTCGCGCAGATCACGCAGCGCGAGGGTGCCGAGACGTTTGGAGAGGGATTCGCCTTGAGGGCCTGTGAGTAACGAGTGATGCGCAAAGTCGGGAACCGTGCCGCCAATCGCGCGGATCATCTGAATTTGCGTCGCCGTGTTGGTCACATGATCCGAGCCGCGAACGACATGCGTCACGCCCATATCCGTGTCGTCCACGATAGAGGCCAGCGTATAAAGCACTTGGCCGTCACCGCGAATTAGCACGGGATCGGACACGGACGCCGCATCGATCGAAATGTCACCAAGGATACCATCGGTCCACTCAATGCGCTCTTGATCCAGCTTATAACGCCAAACCCCCTGCCCGCGTTCAGCGCGCAGCGCAGCTTTTTCAGTATCCAATAGCGCCAAAGCAGAGCGATCATAGACCGGCGGCTTGCCCATATTGAGCTGTTTCTTTCGCTTGAGGTCCAACTCCACAGGCGTCTCGAACGCCTCGTAGAAACGACCCATCTCGCGCAGTATATCAGCAGTTTCCGCGTAGCGATCCATGCGATCCGACTGGCGTTCGACCCTGTCCCACGTCAGACCAAGCCACTCCATGTCCCGCTGGATCGCATCCACATATTTCTGCTCCGAGCGCACGGGATCGGTGTCGTCGATGCGCAAAATGAACGTGCCGCCGGCTTTGCGGGCGATCATGAAATTGAACAGCGCGGTGCGCAGGTTACCGACGTGGATGTAACCAGTCGGGGACGGGGCGAAACGGGTGGTTGTCATCAGCGGCTCTCCTGTTGGCGCTGCTCTGTCACAGGCGCTGCGCTTTGTCCAGATTTGAGCGCTATTCGGGATGGACGGGCCAGAGTTCACGCAGACAGGCAAGGCCCACGCGGATCAGCATGCGTTAACATGGGCTTGTTCTGGGCCACACAAAACAACTTTCGCGGCGTCACAGGTGCAGGGCGCGTCCACTTGCCCTAACGTGCGTGAACGTAACCCAAAAGGCCCGAAATGAGCAAACCCTACATTCTGCGCAGCTATGAAAAGACGCTCAAACTGCCTTTCGGACGGCAGATTTTTTCGGCGTATGCCGCGCGCAAGGCCCCCTACTTTAGCACCATCAAACCCTTGGTAAAGACGCTGAAGCCGGGGCATTGCGAAATTTTCCTGAAGAAGCGCCGCACGGTGCAAAACCACATTGGCACGGTGCATGTGATCGCGGTGGCAAATGGCCTCGAAATGGCGATGGGGTTTCTCGCGGAGGCAACGATCCCACAACATTTACGCTGGATTCCCAAAGGGATGGAGCTGCGTTATCCAGCCAAGGCAGACACGGATTTGATCTGCGAAGCGGTGAGTGACCCAGCCGATTGGCTGCCCGGCGATCTACCAGTCAAAGTCGTCGCACGGCGCAGCGACGGCACGGCGGTGGTCGAGGGCGTGATCAACCTTTGGATCAGCGAAAAACCGAAACGTTAAAGCTCCGCGTTCGGGAAATGACAGGCGACACCATTGCGAAGCTCTGGCTCGTCGCGTCGGCAAATATCCTGTACTACTGGGCAGCGATTGGCGAAACGGCACCCTGCTGGCAGATTGACCGGATCGGGGGGATCACCGGGGATCAGAATGCGTTTGGTCTGCGCGCGGCGCGCTTTATCAACCGACGGAACCGCCGAGAGCAACGCACGTGTATAGGGATGTTGCGGCGCGTTGAAAATATCAAGGCGCGAGCCATGTTCGACGATCTTGCCCATGTACATCACAGCGATGGAATCGCACATGTGCTGCACCACGCCAAGGTCATGGCTGATGAAGAGATAGGTTAGCCCGAAGTCCTTTTGCAGCTTGCGCAAAAGGTTGAGAATTTGTGCTTGCACCGCAACATCAAGCGCTGAAACAGGTTCATCGCAGATGATCAACTCGGGCTGCGTGGCAAGCGCACGCGCGATGCCGATGCGCTGGCGTTGGCCGCCAGAAAACTGATGTGGAAACAGGCGTTGTTGCTCGGGGCGCAGACCTACGGCATTGAAGAGGAAATCGACGCGCTCGGATTTCTCCGCCTCGCTCATATCGCCAAGGCTATCCATCGGTTCGCGCACGATATCAGAGGCGCGCAGGCGAGGATTGAGCGATGAATAAGGGTCCTGAAAAATGAATTGCACGCGCGCGCGCGCTTGGCGCAGATCCTCGTCGCCAAGGGCAAGCAGGTCGGTGTCACCCAGCAAAACCTTGCCTTTGTAGCTGTTTACAAGGCGCGCAACGGCAAGGGCGGTCGTGGTTTTGCCAGAGCCGGATTCGCCCACGATCGCGAGGGTTTCACCGCACTTCACGGTGAAACTGACATCATCCACCGCATGCAGATGGGCATTTTTGCCGAACCCGCGCCCGCGTTTTACAGCGAAGCGCACGGTCATGTTTTCCACTTTGAGCAGCGTTTCGGCCTTCATGTCAAAGCTCCTCCGCGCGCCAACAGGCGGCTTGATGCGTATTGCCAAAGGCAATCTCCGGTGGCCGCTGGTTCACACATTTGGGCTGTGCATGGCGACAGCGCGACGCGAACAGACACAGATCCTTGCCGAAATCCTGCAAGGCAGGAACAATTCCCGGAACCTCCACCAAATCTTCACGTTCGCTCGTCAAGGTCGAGAGGATATGCGGCACACAGGAAATAAGGCCTGCCGTGTAGGGATGGCGCGGATGCGCAATGATGGTGTCGACGGGGCCCAGTTCGGCCTTGCGCCCTGCGTACATCACGATCATGCGCTCCGCCATTTCGGCGACGGCCCCCATGTCATGCGTGATCAAAATAATTGCACTACCAGTTTGACGGCGCATGTCTTGGAGGAGATCGAAAATCTGTGCTTGGACGGTGACGTCAAGCGCCGTCGTCGGCTCGTCCGCGATCAGGATTTTGGGTTGGCACGCCAGTGCGATGGCGATCATCACGCGCTGGCGCTGACCGCCGCTCATCTGGAAGGGATAGTCCTCGGCGCGGGCGCGTGCATTGGGGATGCGGACCGCATCGAGCAACTCGACCGCTTGATCCCAGGCCTGTTTGCGCGAAAGACCTTGGTGCGCGCGCAGGACCTCTGCGATCTGCTCACCCACTGTATAGAGCGGGTTGAGCGAGGTCATGGGCTCCTGAAAGATCATCGAAATATCATTGCCACGCAGCGCGCGCAGACGGGCCTCGGAGGCTTGCGTCAGATCTTCGCCGTCGAAGGTGATGGACCCTGATGCAACACTGCCGACCCCTTCAGGGAGCAGGCCCATAAGCGCAAGTGCGGTCATGGATTTGCCGCAACCGGATTCGCCCACGAAACTCAGGGACTCGCCTGCGTCCAGATCGAAGGACAAATCGTCGATCACGGGGGCGACCCCTGCACGGGTCTTGATTTCAATCCGCAGATTTTTGACACTCAACAAAGCCATCAGCGCGACCTCAACTTTGGGTTAAGCGCATCGTTCAGCCCGTCCCCGACGAGCGAAATGCACAGCACAGTGATGAAGATCGCAAGGCCGGGAATGGTGACTGTGTAGCTGGCATCAAGGATGTATTGGCGGTTGGATCCGATGACTTGGCCCCATGAGACGACGTTGGGATCGGTAAGCCCAAGGAAGGACAGCCCCGCCTCGAACAAGATTGCGGAGCCAACCATGAGCGCCGCTTGCACGATGATCGGCGGCAGCGCGTTGGGCAGTATCACGCGAAACATCAGTTTGGCGTTTGTCGCCCCGGATGCGCGCGAGGCCATGACATATTCCAGCTCGCGAATGCGCAGGAATTCGGAGCGCGTGATGCGCGCCACGGCAGTCCAGCTGACGACGCCGATTGCGAAAGTGATCATTGGCAGCGAGGCCCCGAAAAGAGCGACGATGACCATGGAAAACAGCAAAGTGGGGAGAACTTGAAAGAACTCTGTGATGCGCATTAACAGTTCTTCAACCCATCCTTTGTAAAACCCGGCAAGCGCGCCAACCGTAACACCAATCAGGATGGAGACAGCAGCAGCGGCGAGGCCAATAATAATGGACACCCGCGCTCCGTGGATCAGCGCGGCCAGCAGGTCACGGCCAAGGTAGTCCGTGCCAAGGATAAAGCCATCCGCACCGGGGGGCGAAAAGGGTGCCCAGACCATATCGAACGGGTCTGTGGGATAGAGATATGGGCCGAAGATCGCGCCAAGCACGATAAGGCAAAGAATCACCAGCGCAATCATCGCGGCGGTGTTGCCGCGAAACATTTCCCATGCCTCCGAGAAAGGAGAGCGCGCCTCAGGAATAGTGTTTTCAGGATCGATCAGGCTCATCCTTTGCCTCCTACACGGGGGTCGATCAGGCGCAGGGCAAGATCGGTGAGCAGGTTGCCCACGATAACGACCAAAGCGGAGAAGAAGAGAATACCGAGAATCGTCGGCGTATCGCGTGCAATGATGGATTGGAACGCAAGCGTGCCAAGGCCCGGCCAGCTGAACACCGCCTCGACCAGAACCGCGCCGGAAATGACCGCAGAAAATTGCAAGCCCGCGAGAGTGATGACGGGAGAAAGGGAATTTTTCAGTGCATGCTTGTAAACCACCTGATTGGGCGAGAGCCCCTTGGCCTTGGCCGTGCGCACAAAGTCGGAGCCGAGCGTTTCCATCATCGTGGCCCGCGCAAGCCGCGAATAGAGCGCAAGAAAGATGGAGCCAAGCGTGATGACAGGCAGCACCATATGACGCGCGATATCGCCTGCGCGAAACCAGAAACCGCCCTCGACCGAGACGTCCATCATCCCAGCCACGGGAAACCACTGGATTTTCAGCGAAAACGCGATGAGCAGCAGAATACCCGTCCAGAACACAGGCGCGGCATAACCGAAAAGCGCGAGGAACGTAACGAAGTGGCTGAGCATCCCGTTGGGACGGCGCGCGGAAATCACGCCCATGACGACCCCTATGAGCAGGGCCAGCACCTGCGCAGTAATCACCAAAAGCAGCGTCGCGGGTAGGCGTTGCAGGATGAGATCGGTCACCGGTTGGTTATAGAAAAACGAAAACCCCAGATCGAATTGTAAAACGCCGCCGATATAACGGCCAAGCTGCACGATGAAGGGTTGATCAAGGCCATAGTCGGCACGGATCTTGTCCAGCAGTTCCTGATCTGCCCCGCCCATGCTTTGCGAGATGGTGTCAGCCACATCGCCCGGCGCGAGGTGCATCATTGAAAAGTTGAGAACCAGCACAGCGATCAACAAAATCACGGCATAGCCTGAACGGATCGCGAAAGCCTGTAAGATCTGCATGTGCAGCCTCTAATTGGTTGAAATGCGCTGAAAAGGTGGATCAGGGCGCAGCGAAAACCGCGCCCTGAACGGATAGGTTCACTCTTTGAGCCAGACCATATCGATCGGTGTGGAGGTGCCCCAAATGCCCTGTGGGAAGTCCATTACCTTTTCGTTGGCGACCGTGTGGTAGGGCAGTGTGTTGACATGATACACTGGCAATTCCGTCGCGATGATCATCTGGAACTCGTTATAGAGTGCCTTGCGCTTGTCCGGATCGCCCTCTTTCGCCGCCATCTCCAAAATCTCGTCGACGCGGGCGTTAGAATAACCTTGGGTGTTAGACCAAACGCCTTTGCCGATATTGGAGCTCACATAAGTGCGGTGAACCCCGATCACAGGATCACCCCAGTTGAACACGGTATCCCAGCTCATATCGAAGTCCATTTCGCCCATCCGCTTGGCCCATGTCGGGAAGTCCGCAGAGGCGCGCACGGTGACGTCGATATCGACTTTCTTCAGCGCCGCTTTGACATATTCCACCTGCGCCTTCACATCAGGCCAGCCGAAATCGATCGTCAACTCCATGCGCGAGCCATTGTCGCCGACGGGAAAGCCTGCCTCGTCCAGCAGCGCAGCCGCCTTTTCAAGATCGAGCGGATAGTTCGGCACATCCGGGTTGTAGAACGGGCTATCGGGGTGAATGCCGGTTTTGGACTCCGCTGCGGTGCCCTGCATCAAAGCGTTCAGAACGAAGTTTTTGTCGATCGCATGGGCAATCGCCTGTCGCACGCGTACATCTTTCAAAGGACCGCGCTGCGTATTCATCGCAAGCCAGTCAAGCGGGCCGATCGCGCCATAGCCGTTCGGCGTGACGGTCAGGCTATCCACCTTCTTGAGACGGTTGATGATGCGGGGCAATTGCTCGAACGCGCCAAGCTGGATTTCGCCATTTTCATAGGCGATCGCGCGGGCGGAAGGATCGGCGATGATGCGCATCACGACCTTGTCGAGATAGGGCCGCCCCTCGATGAAGAAATCATCAAAGCGCTCAAGAATCACATGCTCGCCGCTTTTGTATTCGAGCAGTTTGAACGGGCCGGACCCGACCGGATTTTCATTGTTGCGCGGATGCGTCTTGACCTCGGCGATGGGCACATCTCCGTAAATATGCTTGGGGATGATCGACATGAGTTGACCGGACATCGCGAGGATCAACGCAGGATGCGGCTGGCTCAGGTTCAAAACCGCTGTATGCGCATCGGGCGTATCCACGCTGGTGACAGGCGCGAACATGGATTTGAACGGATGGTTTTCTTTGATCACGTCTACGGAAAAGGCGATGTCTTCAGAGGTGATCGGCACGCCGTCATGGAACACCGCATTCGGCACCAGCTTCAGCGTAACGGCAAGGCCATCCTCGGAGACCTCCCAGCTTTCGGCGAGATAGGGCTGGGGGTCCCAGTTTTCATCATAGCGCAGCGGCGAGGCGAACAACTGCGATCCCGGATAACCCGTCGCAATGCCCGATTGCACAGCCGAATTCAGATTGCGCACGTTGGTGCCGATCACGGTCACGAGCGTGCCGCCTTTGCGCGGTGTTTCGGCAATTGCGCTGGTGGCCACAATCGCCGCAAGCGCGGCGCTCGCCGTCAGCCCTTTTACGAAATGTTTCATTCTATTCCCCCTGTTAATAAGACCTGTTGGTTTCGGTTTTTATCTTTTTATAAAGTCAGCTTAGTCGCGGAGTTTTACATTCGGCAACTGTTTTTAGCGATTTCGATCGCAACGCCGCGAAAGCAACCCTGCGTGCAAAAATCGTTTGCACACGTACAAATCCAGCCTACGCTAGGGAAAGCAACACGGATCAAGCGATAGGAAAGCCCATGAGTGCCGCTATGAAAACGACTGTTTATTGTGCAAAAAAGATCGTGACAATGAACCCGCAAAAGCCCGAGGCGAGCCATGTCGCGATTCGCGAGGGGCGTATTCTGGCGGTCGGGAGCCTTGAAGAAATCGCAACTTGGGGAGAATACGAGCTAGATGAGCGTTTTGCCGACAAGGTGCTTTTCCCCGGATTGATCGAGGGTCACGCGCACACGATGGAGGGCACGCTATGGCGGTATGTCTATTGCGGATATTTTGATCGCATGGATCCGCATGGCAAAACCTGGAGCGGTAACAAAAGCATCGATGCGGTGCTTGAAGCGCTGAAAATCGCTGAGGCCAAGCTGGAGGATCCCGATGCACCACTGACAGGCTGGCAGCTTGATCCGATCTACCTGGAGAACAAGCCGGTCACGCGCGCGCAGCTTGACAGCGTGAGCGCGTCCCGCCCGATCGGGGTGCTAAACGCCTCCGGTCATATTCTTTACGCGAACACCCGTGCGCTTGAACTTGCGGGGCTGATGAAAAGCGGCGTCAATCATCCCGGCATTCCACTGGGCAGTGACGGCATGCCGACGGGCGAGTTGAAAGGCCCTGATGCGATGACGCCGGTGGGTGCGCATGTGGGCATGAACCGCTCGATGACCGACGCGGACGAGCGGGGCCTGCGCGATTTCGCCCGGCTTTGCGTGCGCACCGGCGTGACGACCGTGACTGATCTTGCAGCGCGGCTTGAACCCGACTCCGTCGAAATGATGCTGCGCGTCACGGGCGAAGCGAGCTTTCCCGCCTGCGTCGTGCCACTGCGTATTTTCCTCGGGCTAGCGCCAAACGAGTTGATACCGGAGGTTGCGCGCCTCAAAAAACTCTCGACAGATCGCCTGTCGCTGGGGCGGATCAAGCTGGTCGCCGATGGGTCGATCCAAGGATATTCCGCGCGCCTGCGCTGGCCCGGATATCACAACGGCGCACCGAACGGACTTTGGTATTGCTCGCCCGAGCAGATGCAGGAAATCTACGAGCTTGCACTTGAGGAAGGCATTCAGGTCCATACGCATACGAATGGAGATCAAGCGACGCAGCTTGCAATTGAGAGGCTGGAAGTCGCTTTGAAAAAGCACCCTGCCCATGATCACCGGTTTGTTTTGCAGCACTGCCAATTGGCGGATCGCGCGCAATTCACCCGCATGGCGGCGCTCGGGATGAGCGTGAACCTGTTTGCAAACCACCAGTTTTACTGGGGCGAGGAGCATTATAATCTGACCGTTGGGCCCGACCGTGCACTGCGCATGAATGCGGCGCGCACGGCGCTGGATTGCGGTGTGCCGCTTGCGGTGCATTCTGATGCGCCGATCACACCGCTCGGACCATTGTTCACAGCTTGGTGCGCAGTGAACCGTTTGACGAGGTCGGGCCGCGTACAGGGCGAATATGAAAAGATCACCATAAACGAGGCGCTTTGGGCGATCACAATGGGCGCCGCGCATAGCCTTCACATGGATGGGCTGGTCGGCTCTATCGAAGTGGGCAAACGCGCAGATTTTGCGGTTCTGGACAGTGATCCACGGCTCGCCAAGCCCGAAGAATTAAAGGATATCAAAGTCTGGGGCACCGTCCAAGGCGGGCGCATTTTCGCAGCGGCCGATGTCTGAGCCGCTTCTGGTCACGATCATCGGCGGTTACTTGGGCGCGGGCAAAACCACCATGGTGAACCACCTTTTGCGCACGGCCAACGGGCGTAAATTGGCAATCATGGTCAATGAATTCGGCGCGCTGCCGATTGATGCGGACCTAATCGAAGCGCAGGGCGACGACCTTATTTCCATTGCGGGGGGCTGCGTGTGTTGCTCTTTCGGCTCTGATCTAAGCGCAGCTTTGATCGAGCTTGGCAGCCTGCCCGTGCGCCCCGATCAGGTGGTGATTGAGTGCTCCGGCGTGGCGATCCCTTCAGCGATCGCGGCATCTGTGACGCTTCTTGATGGGTTTACGCCGGATGGGACTGTCGTGCTTGTCGACGCAGAAACCATCCGCGAAAGCGCAGAGAACGAATATATCGGTGATACGATCACGCGCCAGTTGGCGGATGCGGACCTTGTGGTGATGAACAAGGCCGATCTGGTGAGCGCAATGGAATTGACAGCTCTGGAGGCTTGGCTGCAAGAAATCGCGCCGCGCGCCAAAACGCTCAGCGCAGAGCACGGCAAAGCGCCGCTTGATCTGGTGCTCGGGCTTGGCAGCGCACCGATCCTGAGCCAGCAATCAGGCCATGCCGACGGGCTGTTCGACAGCATCGCCCTGCCCTGCCCGCGTGCTTTGGAGGGCGCGGCCCTCGCCGCCAAGCTGACCGATCCTGCGCTCAACATCACGCGCGCGAAAGGTTTCTTTGATCCGGCCCCCTCTGGCACGCGCAAAGCGCTGCACATCGTCGGGCGGCGCTGGGAGATCACCGAGGCACCACAAAACGCTCCTTTGGGGATTGTGTGCATTGGCTTGAAAGGGCAGTTTGACGGCGATCTGATCCGAGAAAGCGCCAGCGAGACCTTATGAGCAACCCCCTTTTCGACGCGCTTTTCACCCCGCACATCGGCAAAGAGAGCGCGTTTTTACACCTTGAGGATGGAACGACGCTGAGCCACGGCGCGTTTCTGCGCAAGGCTGCACAGATTGGCGGCGCGCTGGTTAATGCTGGCCTGCAGCCGGGTGATCGCCTTGCCTTGCAAGTTACAAAATCCCCCGAAGCTTTGGCCGTCTATGCGGCCTGCGTGCAAAAAGGCGTGATCTTCCTTCCTTTGAACACAGCCTATACGGCGCATGAGTTGGAGTATTTTATAGAAAACTCCGGCGCGAAGCTGGTAATCTGTGATCCATCAAAAGCAAGCGACATTGCCGAAATTACATCGCACACGGGCGCACAGCTTTTAACACTTGGGGGCGATGGATCAGGCACGCTGATGGTGGCGGCAGCTTCGCAGCCTGAAACCACGCAAACGATCCCGCGCAGGGGTGAAGATCTGGCCGCCTTCCTCTATACTTCCGGCACGACGGGGCGCTCCAAAGGGGCGATGCTGACGCAAGATAACCTGCTCTCCAATGCCAAGGTGCTGAAGGCCTACTGGCACTTCACACAAGCAGATGTGCTGCTACATGCTCTGCCAATTTTCCACACGCACGGCCTGTTTGTAGCGAGCAACGTCATGCTGCTCTGCGGCGGCGCAATGATCTTTATGCCAGCCTTTAACCCCGACACAATCCTTGCCCAAATGCCGCGTGCGAGCGCGATGATGGGCGTGCCCACTTTTTACACTCGGCTCTTGGCTCACGAAAGGTTCACCCGAGAGGCTGCTGCGCATATGCGCCTGTTTATCTCTGGCTCCGCGCCCATGCTTACCGAAACCCATGTGCAATTTGAGGCCCTTACGGGTCAGCGCATCCTTGAACGTTACGGCATGACCGAGACAAATATGAACACCTCCAACCCATACGCAGGCATGCGCAAGGCGGGCACGGTTGGATTTCCTTTGCCCGGCGTAGAGTTGAAAGTGACGAACCAGCAAACGGGCGAGGAAGTCGCGCAAGGCGAGATTGGCGTGATCGAAGTGCGCGGTGCAAACGTCTTTAAGGGCTATTGGCAGATGCCTGAAAAAACCCGCAAGGAATTGCGCGAGGACGGGTTTTTCATCACCGGTGATCTGGGTCTGATAGACAGAGACGGCTATGTGCAAATTGTGGGTCGCGGAAAGGATTTGATCATTTCCGGCGGCTACAACATCTATCCAAAAGAAATCGAGATGCTGATCGACGATCAGCCCGGCGTAAAGGAAAGCGCAGTGATTGGAGTGCCACATCCTGATTTTGGTGAAACCCCCGTTGCGGTTGTGGTGCCTGACGCTACGGCCCCTGACCTTGATCAGATCACCTCTGCGTGCGAGACTAGCTTTGCCCGGTTCAAACATCCTCGCAAGATCATTATTATAGACGCACTGCCCCGCAACACGATGGGCAAAGTGCAAAAGAATGCCCTGCGCGACGACTACAAAGACCTCTTCACCAAGATAGAAAGTTAACCCATGAGCGATCAAGCCGAATACACGCCCCCAAAAGTTTGGAAATGGGAGCAGGAAAGCGGCGGAACTTTCGCCAGCATCAACCGTCCCGTCGCAGGCGCGACCCATGACAAGGAATTGCCGCGCGGCGCACACCCTTTGCAACTGCATTCCATGGGCACACCCAATGGCGTTAAGGTGACTGTTCTGCTCGAAGAGTTGCTGGCGGCGGGTCACAAGGGCGCGGAATATGACGCGTGGATGATCAAGATTGGGGACGGCGATCAATTCGGGTCCGGCTTTGTCGGAGCGAACCCGAACTCAAAGATTCCCGCGCTGATGGATTACTCCGGCGACACCCCTGTGCGCCTGTTCGAGAGCGCTTCGATCATGATGTATCTGGCGGAAAAATTCGAGACCTTCATCCCCGAACACGCCCGCGCAGAGTGCTTCAACTGGCTGTTCTGGCAAATGGGCAGCGCGCCATATCTTGGCGGCGGTTTTGGCCATTTCTACGCTTATGCGCCCTATAAAATGGAATATCCGATCAACCGTTTCTCAATGGAAGTGAAGCGTCAGATGGATGTTCTAGACCGCCATTTGGCCGGCAATGAATATTTCGCGGGCGGTGAATATTCCATTGCAGATATGGCCATTTGGCCGTGGTACGGTCGCCTCGCCGAAGGCAAAGCCTATGATGCGGGCGAATTCCTCGATGTAGAAAGCTACAAACATGTTCAGCGCTGGACCAAGCAGATCGCAGAGCGCCCTGCGGTGATCCGTGGGCGCATCGTCAATGTGGCCTGGGGCGCAGAAAACGAGCAATTGCCCGAACGCCATTCAGCCGCAGACATTGATGCGGTTTTAGCAAAGTGATCACCACAGCCTAGGGCGCACTTTTTCACAACGGGAATCCGTCTTGGGGCAATTGAAAACCTGCGCGGCGCACATATCTTTAGAACACACATTCTGAAAGGATCGCCATGCAGTGCCCTATCGACGGAACCACCCTCGTGATTACAGATCGTAGCGGAGTCGAAATCGACTATTGTCCGCAATGTCGGGGCGTTTGGCTTGATCGCGGGGAACTCGATAAAATCCTCGAGCGTAGCGCGGTTGCCGCGCCGCACCCTCCCCCGCAGCAGCAGCGCGGTTATGACGATCGCGATGATCGCGGTCGCGGCTATGAGGGCAAGCGCAAGAAACGTGGCGGGTTCCTAGAAGACCTGTTCGATTTTTGACGTTCCAGTTTTCTTAGGGTTGTTTGGGTGGGCTAACGATGTCTAACAATGTCAAACATTCTAGTACCACCCGGCCAATCCGGCTTAGGTTTCGGGGAGAAGGTTAAAGTTGATACTTTGACCTCTCCGGTTCCTGCCTTAGAAATCAAGCATGTGCTCTTCTTCAAAGCGGCACCTTGATGATTTAACCAATCCGTGAGCCAGCCAGCGCCATCCTTCCACGGCGGCACATCAAAGCTGTCTTGGCCAAGCAGATTCAAGGCCTCGCAAACAGCTCCAGCAGCAAGATCAGGAATTGAGAGAAGACCTTCAATTGGCCCTTTTTCAAAGCCTCGTTGTGTTGAAAAAGCGAGCCGGTCTATGGGGGACTGATGCAGTCCTATCAGACGGTTCTGAAACTGCATGGTTGCTTCAATCAGAGTGGGCTTAGCGCAAATATCATCATTGTCGGTAATCCACCAAACTTTTTGAGCCGGAGGCCTCGCTAATTGTTTGAGCAAATAGGCCAAAATGTGATTCACTCTGAGAAACTTCTCAGCCACGTTGGGCTTTAGATCAGTGACATCATGATCTTTTAAGAGTTGAGCCAACCGCTTCTTCGGGTTGCCATCCCAATTATCAAACAAAGATGCAATTTGTTTCTCAACTGCGACTGTAAGAACATAGCCAACCAAGCCTAAATCAGCTTTCTGCAGCATTTCTGGTAAAATTTCTCGCTGTCCTGTGCGAGACAGGTTCTTGAAGTTTATCTCTCGGCTGCCAATCGGGAATCTCCCCCGAGCTTTGGCAAGCCAGTCTGAGAATTGGCCACTCAAATTCCAACTGCAAAGCAAAAAAGAGTAAACCAGATAATCACCCCCTGCGTCGCCAGCATAGTCGCTCAAAACCACCACAGTTTCATTTTCAAAGGCATGAAAGTTAGGCAGAAGAAGCATCCCAGCTTTGTCCAAGCTGAGAAAATGCTGGTCCAATAAATCATACAACACTGGTAAGGATTGTTCGCCAACCCCTTCGTCAACCTTCAAAGGCCGATGCCGCGCTGTAGCTTCATCTGCAAAGTCTTGAAGTTCTTGATCTAGGTCGCTCACCCCTCATCGCGCCATCTGTTCGCAATCGGATAGCGCCGATCCAGCCAGAAGGCGCGGCGCGACAGGCGGGCTCCGGGGGCGGATTGGAAGCGTTTGTACTCGGAAATATAGATCAGATGTTCGATCTTTTTTACCACAGCGCGATCATAGCCAGCCGCCACGCAATCTGCGACTGAGGCGTCATCGTCCACAAGCATTTCCAAGATGCCATCCAGGATCGGATAGTCTGGCAGGCTGTCGCTGTCTTTTTGATCGGGGCGCAATTCTGCTGAGGGGGGTTTGTCGATGATCGAAGTGGGAATGACTTCCCCCGCGGGGCCCATCATCCAAGGCAAATGGTTTTCATTGCGCCAACGGCAGACTTCGAAAACGCGTACTTTGTACATGTCTTTGATCGGGTTATAGCCGCCCGACATATCTCCGTATATCGTCGAATAACCTACGGCGACCTCAGATTTATTGCCTGTTGTCAGCAACATAGAGCCGAATTTATTACTCATCGCCATGAGCAAAAGGCCACGCAAGCGCGACTGGATGTTTTCTTCGGTGATATCCGCCTTAAGACCCTCAAACAAAGGCGCGAGCGTGTTGGTGATCGCGTCGCGGCCCTCGCTGATGGGCACGAAATTGTAATCCGCGCCGATCCGCTCTGCGCAGTCTTTGGCATCATCGAGCGAACTTTGGGAGGTATATTCAGAGGGCAACATCACGCAGCGCACGTTCTCGCCGCCTAGCGCATCGACAGCGATGGTCGCCACAAGCGCCGAGTCGATGCCGCCGGACATCCCAAGCAAGACTTTCTTAAAGCCCGTCTTGCCCATGTAATCGCGCAAGGCCTGCACGCAAACGCGGTAATCCTGCTCGAACTGCCCCGGCAAAATCACCTTAACCCCGTCCTCGATGCGCCAGCCCTCGGGCGTGCGGATCAGGTCAACATGCGTGATTTCCTCGTCGAATACGGGCATTTGCACCGCCAGTGCGCCGCCGGGATTCAAAGCGAAAGAACCACCATCGAACACCTGATCATCCTGACCACCGACCATGTTCAGGTAGATGAGCGGCAATCCCGTTTCCACAACCCGCGCAACCATCTGGTTCATGCGCACATCGAATTTGCCGCGATAATAAGGCGAGCCATTGGGCACGAGTAGAAACTCCGCGCCTGTTTCTTCCAGCGTCTCACTGACTTCTTCATGCCACGCATCTTCGCAGATCGGACTGCCGATGCGCGTGTTTCCAACGGAATAAGGCCCGCCCAGAGGGCCGCTGTCAAAGACCCGCACCTCGTCGAAAACATCTTCATTGGGCAGGTTATGTTTAAGCGATTTGCTGGCGATCTTGCCAGAGCGGCATATGAAATAGGCGTTGTAGAGCTTGCCGTTCTCCAGCAAGGGACCGCCGATCGCCAAGGCAGGCCCCTCGGCGCACTCGCGCGCAAGCGCTTCGATCGCGGCAAGGCAGGCCGCTTGCACCGCAGGCTTCATCACCAGATCCTGCGCATTGTAGCCAAGAATGAACATCTCCGGCAGGGCCACCAGATCCGCCCCCGCCTCGCGGCCCGCCTCCCAAGCTGCGCGCGCCTTGGCAGCGTTTCCAGCGATATCCCCGACAGTTGGGTTCAACTGCCCAAGCGTAATGCGAAAGCGGTCTGATGGGGTGGCATTGCTCATGTGATGCGCTCCGGCAATTCGTGTTGCGCGCAGATGTACCGCTCTCGCGGCGCGAGGGAAAGAGGCACCAAGACGCCTCTATGAAAATCCATTGTTCTCATGCAGAGCCTGATTTAGGGTTCAGTAACCCCTGACGCCCCTCATTCACGGACTTCGCCCATGCGCATCGCCCCACTTGCCCTTGCGGCCTGCATCGCCCTCAGCTTGCCTGCGTTTGAGGCAAGCGCCCAAACCAGTGGCGTGCAAACCAAGCAATATGATGATGGTGGCGTTTACGAGGGCACGTTCAAGGACGGGCTGCAACACGGGCTGGGCACCTATACTTTGCCCAACGGCTATGAGTATTCAGGCGAATGGGTCATGGGCGAAATCTTCGGACAAGGGCGGGCCAACTTTCCCGATGGCTCCATCTATGACGGTGCGTTCGCCAAGGGCAAACCTGAAGGAATCGGGCGGATCACCTATAGTGACGGCAGCACCTATGAAGGCAGTTGGCAAAACGGCATTCAGCAGGGGACAGGTGTATCGATCAGCGCCGATGGCGGGCGCTTCGAGGGCACGTTTCGCGGTGGGAAACAGCACGGCAAGGGCTTGCTGCGCCAGCAAAACGGCTACATCTATAACGGCGATTGGGTCAACGGCACCAAGGAAGGTGCAGCAACAATCACATATCCGGACGGTTCCGAGTACAAAGGACAGGTTCAAGCCGGCCAGCGCGAAGGCGTCGGCACCCTGACGTTAAGCGACGGTATGATCCTGGAGGGACCATGGCGCAGCGCCCAGCTAAGCGGGCTGGGCAAAGTGATCCAGCCCAACGGCGATCTTTATGAGGGCGAGCTGGTCGCAGGGCGGCGTGAAGGCAAGGGTAAGGTTACCTATCAGAACGGTGATATCTATGAGGGCGATTTCCTCGATGATCTGCGCCACGGCATCGGCACATTCACAGCAACAGACGATTACAAATACGAGGGTGAGTGGCGCAAAGGCCTGATCGAGGGCACGGGGCGTGTGAGTTATCCTGACGGCTCGGTCTATGAGGGCCAGATGCAGAACGGCCTCGCGCAGGGCAAGGGCAAGATCACCTACCCTGGCGGCGCAAACTATGCGGGGCAATGGGCCGCGAATGTGATCGAGGGCGCGGGTCGCGCGGTCTATGCGGACGGCACCATCTACGAGGGCAGTTTCAAGGATGCTCGTCATCACGGACAAGGCGTTTTGACGCGCCCAAGCGGCTATCGCTACGAGGGGGCGTGGCTCGATAACAAGATCACCGGCCTTGGCACCGCGACGTTCCCAGACGGTTCAATCTATGAGGGTCAATTCAAGGACGGACAACGCCACGGGCGCGGCGTGTTTCGCATGGCGGACGGGTTTTCCTACGAGGGGGCATGGGTGCTTGGTGCCATGACCGGCATGGGCGCGGCGCGCTATGCGACGGGCGATATTTATGAAGGCGCATTCGTGGATGGCAAGCGCGAGGGCGCAGGCGAGATGCGCTATGCGGACGGCAAGATAGCTTCAGGCGTTTGGACAAACGGACAGTTGATCGATCCTGCGCAAACGCAGGAGTAAGGCAAAATTAGATCACCTCGCCCGCATCGAGCCACTGAAGCAGCGCACTGGCATCCGAAAGCACAGTATCGCGGTGGCCCTCGTCCATACGCTCCCAAGTGCGATACATATTGCCCATGCGCGGATTGCCAGCAAAGCGTTCCTTATGGCGCATTAGAAAATCCCAATAGAGCACGTTGAAAGGGCATGCTGCCTCGCCCGTTTTGTCTTTCACCGAATAGTGGCAGGATTTACAGTAATTGGACATGCGGTTGATGTAGGCTCCGCTAGACACATAAGGTTTTGAGGCGATGATGCCGCCATCCGCAAACTGGCTCATCCCGATAGTGTTGGGCGCTTCGACCCATTCGAAGGCGTCGATATACACCTCCAGATACCACTCATGCACCTGCACTGGATCAATTCCAGCGAGCAGCGCAAAATTGCCGGTGATCATGAGCCGCTGGATGTGGTGCGCATAGGCCTCGTCACGGGTTTGAGCCACCGCTTTGGACATGCAGTGCATTTTCGTTTCCCCGCCCCAATAGAGCGCGGGCAAATCGCGCTTGTGCTCCAGCGCGTTGCGCCCCGTATAATCCGGGCCTTCAAGGAAATAGATACCGCGCACATATTCACGCCAGCCGATGATCTGGCGGATGAACCCCTCAACCGCGTTAATGGGCGCGTGGCCATCGCGGTAGGCCTGCTCTGCCGCTTCGCAGATTTCCAGAGGGCCAAGCAGACCCGCATTCAGATAAGGCGAGAGCACCGCGTGATAGAGGAACTTGTTTTCGCTCAGCATCGCGTCTTGAAAATCGCCAAAGCGCGGGAGGGCATGGGTGATGAAATGCGCCATCGCCCGCAAAGCCTCTTCGCGGGTGGTGGCAAAGTTGAAACCCTCAAGCGCGCCGAAGTGATCAGGGAAACTTGCTGCCACCAAGTCCATAACGTCGCGTGTTGTATCATCCGGTTCGAAGGACAAAGGACCGCTGTAGCTGATCTGGTCAGGTGCGGCCTTGCGGTTGTCGTGATCAAAATTCCACTTGTCGCCGACCGGTTTGCCCCCCTCCATCAGAAGGCCCGTTTTGCGGCGCATATCGCGGTAGAAATATTCCATGCGCAGCGCTTTGCGCCCCTCGGCCCACGCTTCAAATTCGCCGTGCGTCGCGAGGAACCGGTCATCCTCAAGCAGCGTCACTTTGAGCGGTGCTTGCTCCAGCGCGTCAATCAAACGCCACTCGCCCGGGCGCGTCGCGATCACCTCGCGCGCACCGGTTTCCTCTGCGCAGCGCAGTAATTCGGCCGGAATACTTCCACCGTTCTGCGTGTCATCGAGTTGTGAGTAAAGCACCTGCCACCCTGCACCCCGCAGGCTTTGCGCAAATTTGCGCATTGCCGCAAAAATGAACGCGATCTTCTTGGGGTGGTGACGAACATAGGTCGCTTCGCTAAAAACCTCTGCCATGACGATCACGTCGCTGGCTTTGTCAGCCGCGCGCAGGGCAGCGACATCAAGGCTTAGTTGATCGCCGAGGATAAGGATCAGCTTCACCAAGGCACCTCTGCGCCAGACCAATCATAAAACCCGCCGGTTTGAGCAGGGGATAAATCGCTCAGAACATCAAGCAAATGGATTGCCGCCTCCGGTGCAGGCACCGCAGGATGACGCCCCACATATTTTTCTGTAAACGGCGTCTGCACCGTTCCGGGGTGCAGCGCAACGCAGGTCAATTGCTTGTGCGAGCGCGCAAGTTCGATCGACGCGCCGCGCACGATCTGGTTCACCGCTGCTTTCGCAGCACGGTAGGAATGCCACCCCCCCAGCCGATTATCGGTGATCGAACCAACGCGCGCTGACAGCACCGCAACATGCGCGGCGCGGTCACGCGAAGCAAGGCGGGCTGCGTGACGCAGCACCAAGGCGGGCCCGACAGCGTTTACCGCGAACTGATCCAGCATCCCTTGCGCCGTGATGTGTTTCAAAGATTTTTCCGGCTCTGCGCCGTTCACTTCAAGCGCGCCACTGGCCACAACAATCAGATCGAACCGCTGATCAAGTCCGCCAAGCACACGCTCCACCGATGCTTCGTCAGTTACGTCCAAACCGTCACCACTGCGCGAGCGAGCGGTCACAGCCACGCTGCGCACGTCCAATTCGGCGCAAAGCGCCGCGCCAATGCCGCCCGAAGCGCCGATAATAAGTGCATTTTTCCATATCATATGCTCCAGCTAAACCGTGTGCCAAAATGTTCAAACCAAAAAGGGGTTTTCCTTAACCGAAATCGCGGTATAACGATTCTCATGATTACGAATGGCCATATTCAGATTGATGTACAGCGCGCCCGTGCTGCGTCTCTGCTTGGCCTAGCGCTACTGACCAGCCTCTGAGCGTGCCGGATGGCGCGAGCGCTCAGGGGATGACAGATCGCGCCACTTCACCTTAAAAATTCCGGTTCAGACCTTGCACAGGCAAGGCAGATGAAAATGAGACAGACCATGACACATTCCGACAAAGACCGCGTAATCATCTTCGATACGACCCTTCGCGATGGCGAGCAAAGCCCCGGCGCAACGATGACCCATGAGGAAAAGCTCGAAATCGCCGGACTTTTGGACGATATGGGCGTCGATGTTATCGAAGCGGGTTTCCCGATCGCCTCCGAGGGCGATTTTCGCGCCGTAAGCGAGATTGCCCGCCTCTCGCGAAACTCCGTCATTTGCGGCCTTGCACGCGCCAACTTCGGCGACATTGATCGCTGCTGGGAAGCGGTGAAACACGCGGCGCAGCCCCGCATTCACACATTCATCGGAACCTCCGAATTGCACCGCACCATCCCTAATCTCACCATGGACGAAATGGCCGAGCGCATCCACGACACGGTCACCCACGCGCGCAATCTTTGCGACAACGTGCAATGGTCCCCGATGGACGCAACGCGCACGGAGGAAGATTTTCTCTGCCGCACCGTAGAAATCGCGATAAAGGCGGGGGCAACAACGATCAATATTCCCGATACGGTCGGCTACACCGCGCCGCGGGAAAGCGCCGACTTGATCCGTATGTTGATTAATAAAGTGCCCGGCGCGGACCAAGTGATCTTTGCCACCCATTGCCACAATGACCTTGGCATGGCGACGGCGAACTCGCTCGCAGCGGTTGAAGGCGGCGCGCGCCAGATCGAATGCACCATCAACGGGCTTGGCGAGCGCGCGGGCAATACCGCCCTCGAAGAAGTCGTGATGGCGCTGAAAGTACGCGGCGATATCATGCCCTACGCTACGGGAATCGACACGACGAAAATCATGAACATCTCGCGGCGCGTCGCCGCTGTGTCGGGCTTTGCAGTGCAGTTCAACAAGGCAATCGTCGGCAAGAACGCCTTCGCACATGAGAGCGGAATCCATCAGGACGGCATGCTCAAGAACGCGGAAACCTTCGAGATCATGCGCCCCGCCGACGTCGGTTTGTCTGAGACGAATATCGTCATGGGCAAGCATTCGGGCCGCGCGGCGCTTCGCTCCAAATTGGAGAACTTGGGTTTTGAGCTTGGCGATAACCAGCTCAAGGATGTCTTCGTGCGCTTCAAGGAATTGGCGGACCGCAAGAAAGAGATTTTCGACGATGATCTCGTGGCTTTGATGCGCACTTCGGTTGATCCGGAAACTGTGCGCCTCAAGGTCAAATCGCTCCGCGTCGTTTGCGGCACGGACGGCCCTCAGGAAGCCGCTTTGACGATGGTGATTGATGGCGTCGAGGCCTCGACAACAGCTACAGGCGACGGCCCTGTCGATGCCACGTTCAATGCAGTGAAAGACCTGTTCGATCACAACGCGCGTTTACAGCTTTATCAGGTGCATGCCGTCACCGAGGGAACCGATGCGCAGGCAACGGTTTCCGTGCGTTTGGAAGAGGATGGCAGGATCGTCACAGGCCAATCTGCGGATACGGACACAGTTGTGGCCTCGGCCAAAGCCTATGTCAGCGCGCTCAACCGTCTTTTGGTGCGTCGCGAGACGCCAGAAATCGGCTATGACACCAAAGGCGTGAACTACAAAGATGTGTCTTAGACTTCATCTTGCCAAATAAACTCTCGCCGCAGGCGAAACCGAATTTTCCTGAAAATTCGAGCCCTCAGAAAATTTGAAGCCGTCCTTAGTAAAATAGGGGCGGTTTAGCGCTTATTGCGGTACACGCCCCCCTTTTCCCTGCTGCAAAAAAGCATATAAGAGACTTCCGTTCGTGACTTCAGAGTCGCGGACCGTAAACTCATCCTGAACGGGACCGATCACATGGCATTTTGGGACAAAATTTCCGGCCTCTTCACCTCCGATATGGCCATTGATCTCGGTACAGCGAACACGCTGATCTACGTCAAAGGCAAAGGCGTTGTGCTATCCGAGCCTTCTGTGGTCGCCTATCACATCAAGGACGGCGTGAAAAAAGTGCTTGCCGTGGGCGAGGACGCCAAATTAATGCTCGGCCGCACGCCCGGCTCGATCGAGGCGATCCGCCCGATGCGCGAGGGTGTTATCGCAGATTTCGATACAGCCGAAGAAATGATCAAACATTTTATCCGCAAGGTCCACAAACGCTCGACCTTTGCCAAACCCAAGATCATCGTTTGCGTGCCCCACGGCGCGACCCCGGTTGAAAAACGTGCGATTCGCCAATCGGTCCTCTCCGCTGGTGCGCGCCGCGCGGGCCTGATCGCCGAGCCGATTGCAGCCGCGATTGGCGCTGGCATGCCGATCACCGACCCCACGGGCAACATGGTCGTCGATATAGGCGGCGGCACGACAGAGGTCGCGGTCCTTTCCCTTGGCGATATCGTCTATGCGCGTTCTGTACGCGTAGGCGGCGATCGCATGGACGAAGCGATCATCAGCTATTTGCGCCGCCAGCATAACCTGCTCGTCGGCGAGAGCACCGCAGAGCGCATCAAAACCTCCATCGGCACGGCGCGTATGCCCGATGATGGCCGCGGCGCATCCATGCAAATTCGCGGACGCGATTTGCTAAATGGCGTTCCAAAGGAAACCGAGATTTCGCAGGCTCAAATCGCAGAGGCGCTGGCCGAACCCGTGCAACAGATTTGCGAAGCGGTGATGACTGCGCTCGAAGCGACCCCCCCCGACCTGGCGGCGGATATCGTGGATCGCGGCGTTATGCTCACGGGCGGCGGCGCACTGCTTGGAGACCTTGATCTGGCCCTGCGCGAACAGACTGGCCTTGCCGTGTCGATTGCCGACGAGAGCCTGAACTGCGTCGCTCTTGGCACTGGAAAGGCGCTGGAATACGAAAAACAACTGCGCCATGCGATTGATTACGACAGCTAATTTCTGCATCGTAAAACGCGCGGGCATCTAAGCCCTCGCAGCGGAGAACGCCTTGGCCAAAGACCGCGCACAAAGCGAAGACTTCACCGGCCCTCTCAAGCGCTTGCTCGCGGGGGTCGTGATTTTGTGTCTGCTTGCCATTTTTCTAGTCTGGCGCATCGATAGCCCGCGCGTCGAGCGATTTCGCCTTGCGGTAATCGACCGCGTTGTGCCCAGCTTTGATTGGGCGATGGTGCCCGTCACCGCAAGCATCAATCTGCTGCGCGATTTTAAAAGCTACCAGCGTATTTACGAGCAAAACCAAGAACTTCGCCGCGAACTCCAACAGATGAAAAGCTGGAAAGAAGCGGCGTTGCAACTTGAGCAGGAGAACGCCCGCCTGCTCGATCTGAATTCCGTGCGGCTTGATCCACGCCTGACCCATGTGACGGGCGTTGTTATGGCCGACAGCGGCTCGCCCTATCGTCAATCGGTGCTTTTAAATGTGGGGCGGCGCGATGGTGTGCTTGATGGCTGGGCCACCATGGACGGTCTCGGCCTTGTCGGGCGCATCAGCGGCGTGGGCGAGAACGCATCGCGGGTGATCTTGCTTACCGACACCACCAGCCGCATTCCCTCGGTTATTCAGCCCTCGGGCCAGAACGCGATCGTGGTTGGCGATAACACGCGCTCACCGCCGATTGATTTTCTTGAAAACCCCGATCTGGTGCGCCCCGGCGATCGCGTCGTGTCCTCTGGTGATGGCGGCGTATTTCCTGCAGGCCTCGTGATCGGCCAAGTCGCGGAAGACCCCGGCGGACGTTTGCGCGTGCGCCTCTCGGCAGATTACGAGCGGCTCGAATTCCTGCGGGTGCTGCGCAACTATGGTGCCGAACGGATCGAGGACACGGGCCGTTTGATCCGCCCCGAAGAACTGCCCTCCAACCCCGAAGCTGCGCCTGCGCCCGAGCGAGATCAATCAAGCGAGGCAAGCGATGGTTGATCAGCGCCCCTCCCGTGTCTGGCTGATGCGCGGGCTGTATCTATGCCTTTCGCTCTTCATCATTTTCGTGCACCTGCTGCCCCTTGCCAGCGCGCCGAGTAAATGGGCACCCCCCGATTTGATCCTCGCGCTGACCTTTGCCTGGGCCATGCGCCGCCCGGAATATGTGCCTGCACTTTTCGTTGGGGGCGTTGTTTTGCTCGCCGATTTGTTGTTTCAGCGCCCTCCGGGCCTTTCGGCCGCATTGGTGGTGATAGGCGCGGAGACCCTGCGCGCGCGCGCCACCGCAAACCGCAAAATGCCTTATCTGGCAGAATGGATTACCGTTGCGGGTGTCATGATCGGCGTGGCAATCGCCCAGCGCCTTATGCTCTCAATTTTCTTTCTTCCAGCACCCTCGATGAGTTTGGTCTTGATTCAGCTTGGAATGACAATAGCCTTATACCCTATCGTCGTGCTGATTTCACATTTCGCATTCAGCGTGCGCAGACCAGCGCCTGGCGAAGTTGACGCATTGGGGCATAGGTTATGAGACGTTCCGCGAGCGAATCCGCGCAAAGCGCAACCAAGATCACGCGTCGCGGGCTGATCGTAGCTGGGGTGCAGCTGGGTTTCATCGGCATTCTAGGCGCGCGCATGCGCTATATGCAGGTCGAGCAAGCAGATGAGTTTCGTTTGCTTGCTGACGAAAATCGCATCAATATACGCTTGATCCCACCCGCGCGCGGTCAAATCTTCGATCGCAATGGCACAGTGATCGCAGAGAACGAACCAAGCTATCGCATAACCATGGTGCGCGAGGATGCAGGGGACGTGAACACCGTGATTGCGCGGCTCTCGACGTTGGTCGAACTTGACGATGACGATCTAAACCGTGCCTTGGTGGAAATGCAGCGTAGCGCGCCGTTTCTGCCCGTCACCATCGCCGATCGCATCACGTGGGAAGAACTGTCACGCGTCGCCGCAAACGCCCCTGCCCTGCCCGGCATTACGCCAGAGGTCGGCCTGTCGCGGCGTTACCCGCTTGGCGTCGATTTCGCCCATGTCGCGGGCTACGTCGGCCCCGTGAGCCAGCGTGATCTGGACCGGATCGAAGATCCTGATCAACTGCTTCGCATCCCGCGATTTCAGATCGGTAAAGTCGGCGTGGAGGCTAATTACGAGGACTTGCTGCGCGGCAAGGCCGGCGCGAAACGCGTCGAGGTGAATGCGGTCGGGCGCGTCATGCGCGAACTTGACCGACGCGAGGGGAACTCGGGTGCCAACGTGCAACTGACCGTGGATCACAAGTTGCAAAACTACGTGCAGGCCCGCCTTGGCGAGGAAAGTGCGTCAGTGGTGGTCATGGACCTCGAGCGCGGCGATCTGCTCGCCATCGCATCCTCGCCCACTTACGATCCGAACAAATTCGTGCGGGGCATTTCCATCGCAGATTACGCATTTCTGCGCGATAACGACCACCGCCCACTTGCGTCCAAAACGGTGCAGGACGCCTATCCGCCGGGCTCAACGTTCAAGATGGTCACAGCCTTGGCCGCACTCGAAGAAGGGGTCATCACCGCCGAAGATACCGTGCATTGCCCCGGGCATCTGGAAGTCAGCGGTCGCAGATTTCATTGCTGGAAACGTGCAGGCCACGGGCATATGAACCTGGAGCAGTCCCTGCGCGAGAGCTGTGATGTCTATTACTACGATTTGGCGCTCAAGATCGGGATCGAGAAGATTTCAGAGATGGCGCGTAAACTTGGCATGGACGAGCGGCACGACATCCCCATGTCCGCCGTCACCTCAGGCCTTGCGCCGACCAAAGAGTGGAAAAAGCGCACACGCGGTCAGGACTGGGTGATCGGCGATACGGTTAACGCGTCGATCGGACAAGGCTTCGTTTTGTCATCGCCTCTACATCTGGCGGTGATGACCGCGCGCCTTGCCACGGGGCGCAGTGTCACCCCGCGCCTGATCAACACGATCGACGGGATCGCACAGCCCAGCGGCATCGGCGAAGACCTTGGCCTGAGCGAGAACAATCTGCGCAAGATCCGCAAGGCTATGTATACGGTATCCAACAACCGGCGCGGCACCGCTTACGGCAGCCGCATCATCGAGGATGGGTTTCGCATGGCGGGCAAGACCGGAACCAGCCAGGTGCGCAACATCTCCCTTGCAGAGCGCGCGCGCGGCGTGACGCGCAACGAGGATTTGCCATGGGAGCGCCGCGATCACGCGTTGTTCGTGAACTTCGCCCCCTACGACAACCCGGAGATCGCCGTGGCAGTCGTGGTCGAACATGGCGGCGGCGGATCAACTACCGCTGCGCCCATTGCGCGCGATGTGACCTTGCAGGCGCTTTATGGTGATGATCCGCCCTTGTCGGCCTATCCGGCCAAGGATCGCACCCGCGTGCGCGATATGCAAAAGCGCCTACGCGAATTACGTCCGAACACAGACAAAGACGGCAAGAGCCGCGCATGAGTTATCTTGAATATACGGTCAAGACGATCCCTACGGGCCTGTCGAAGGTCTGGTACCTGAATTGGGCCTTGATCGTGCTGTTGAGCACCGTGGCGGGCATCGGGTTCTTGATGCTCTATTCCGTCGCCGGTGGATCGTTCACCCCTTGGGCCGAGCCGCAGATCAAGCGTTTCCTGCTGGGTTTCACCCTTATGTTGATCGTCGCTATGGTGCCGATCTACTTTTGGCGCAACATGGCGGGCCTCGCATATGGCACCTCGATCATTTTGTTGCTCTATGTGGAATTCTTCGGCTCCGTCGGCATGGGCGCGCAGCGCTGGATCAATCTGGGTTTCATGCGGCTGCAACCCTCCGAGTTGATGAAAATCGCACTGGTGATGCTCTTGGCGGCCTATTACGACTGGCTGCCACTGAGCCGTACCTCACGGCCGCTTTGGGTCGCGATACCCGTTGTCATAATCTTGCTCCCTACAATGCTGGTGCTGCGCCAACCCGACCTTGGAACGGCACTATTGCTGCTCTCTGGAGGCGGGCTTTTAATGTTTATGGCGGGCGTGCACTGGGCCTATTTTGCGGCGGTGATCGCCAGCGGTATCGGCCTCATCGCCGCCGTTTTCCAAAGCCGCGGGACCGAGTGGCAATTGCTCAAGAACTACCAGTTCCGCCGCATCGACACGTTTCTGGACCCTGCAAGCGATCCGCTTGGCGCCGGCTATCACATCACCCAAAGCAAGATCGCGCTAGGTTCGGGTGGCTGGACGGGGCGCGGCTTTATGCAAGGCACGCAATCGCGGCTGAACTTTTTGCCCGAGAAACACACGGATTTTATCTTCACCACGCTGGCGGAAGAATTCGGCTTTATCGGGGCTTTTTCGCTCTTACTACTTTATACCCTGATCATTCTGTTTTGCGTGGTGTCCGCGCTCAATAACAAGAACCGCTTTGCCGCACTCTTGACTCTGGGCATCGCGGCCACGTTCTTTTTGTTCTTCGCAGTGAATATGTCGATGGTGATGGGCCTTGCGCCCGTGGTCGGCGTGCCGCTCCCGTTGGTAAGTTATGGAGGTTCTGCAATGCTCATTCTGCTCCTTGGTTTTGGCCTTGTCCAAAGCGCCCATGTGCATCGGCCACGATGATGGCTGTGCAAGTGCTTTTTGCGGCCAAGCCCGCGCGCTGGGTTGAATATGAAGCGCCCCTGAGGCGTGCTTTGAAAGAAGCAGGGATCGAGGCGACGATCGCCTGTGATCTGCCGGCGCAAACCGTAGAGTATATCGTCTATGCCCCGAATTCAGACGTGCAGGATTTCTCGGTTTTCCCAAAGCTGAAAGCAGTTTTGAACCTCTGGGCCGGCGTCGAGACCGTCGCGCCCAACCCGACCCTGAACGTGCCCTTGGCGCGCATGGTCGATCATGGTTTGACCCAAGGCATGAAGGAATGGGTCAGCGGTCATGTGCTGCGCCACCATCTTGGAATAGACGCGCATATCATCAATCCTGATCACCTTTGGCAGGCCATCGCGCCGCCCTTGGCGCAGGATCGCGCCGTGACGATCTTGGGTCTGGGCGAACTTGGCGCGGTTTGCGCGCAGACCTTGGCCACATTCGGGTTTCAGGTTTCCGGCTGGAGCCGCAGCCAGAAATCTATCAAGGGCGTAACCTGCTACAGTCGGAAAGACGGATTGAAGGCCGCGTTGAGCGGCGCGGAAATTGTTGTGCTTTTGCTCCCAGATACACCCGCAACCGAAAATGCGCTCGATGCGGAGAGCCTAAGCTGGCTCGCCAAAGGCGCGGCGATTATCAACCCCGGGCGTGGCCCTTTGATTGACGACGAAGCGCTTTTGGACGCGCTTGATAGCGGCCAGATCGGCCATGCGACGCTGGATGTGTTTCGCGTTGAACCTTTGCCACAGGATCACCCTTTCTGGGCACATCCAAACGTGACTGTCACACCGCATATCGCGTCTGAAACACGCACATGGACGGCGAGCCAATGCGTTGCCGAAAACATCCGGCGCGGCGAGGCAGGCGCGCCGCTTTTGCACCTTGTGGATCGTAGCGCCGGGTATTAACGCAAAATCGGCGGCTTGGCAGGATCAGAGCCGGGCGCAGCCCGAACGACTTGTGCGCGCTCTTCCAGTTTGGGCAACTCGAAACGCAGGCCAACCTTGGACATCGCCGCCGCCATTGGGTCACTGGCGGAGAAGAAACCAACATCAATACTACCCGCCTCGATGCCAGAAAAGGTCAGCGCCTCACCTGCCGCTTTCGCCAATGCGCCCTCTGCACCCTCAACTGTGCCGACAAAGCCGAGCAAATGCCCTTTTGAGCCACCCTCGTAATGCACGGCAACCAGATAGGCGTTGCTCGCAAGGCCCGCGGTTGTCGCCAGTTTTGCATCAAGTGCGATCAACAGGGCTTCGGGCAAATCTTTTGGCGCATAGAGCTCTTCGGCCCTAGCTTCGACTTCATCTGGGCTGTGAGCCAGCGTCTCAGAAAGCCAATTGACGGCTTCGGGCGGGATCAAGTTCTGCGATGTTGCCACTTCAAGGTTCACACCAAGGCCAATCCCCTGCCCCACAAGCATCTGGGTGATCACCCGGCCAGAGAGCGCAACATAAGGTGCAGCCTTGCCAACGAAGCTGGACAGGCGTTCCTCCCGATCGAAAACCAGCACAAAACTGGCATCGCCCAGATCGAAGATTTCGGGGCTGATTTGATCGCCGCTCCCCTCTTTGGTGAGCAGCAGGAACAACTCGCTGTCGGACAGGCGCTCGTAATAGCGCAGGCGCGCATTGTCGTCACCAGGCGCAGCTTCCATCGCGGCGTGGGCAATATCAAGGGGAGTTAGTTCGCTCATGTCAGCACCTCTTGTACCCGCGCGCGAAGGACTGGGAGAAGATCAGCCTCGAACCACGGGTTTTTCTTGAGCCATGCGGTATTGCGCCATGAGGGATGCGGCAAGGGGAAAACCACTGGCGCGTGGGATTTCCAACCAAGCACGGTCTGCGTTACGCCCTCTTTACTCTCTAGATGCCATTTCATCGCATGCCCCCCGATAAGCAAGGTCAGCGGCACATCGCCCAAATGGGACATGAGATCGCTGCGCCACGTGCGTGCGCAAATCGGCGGCGGCGGCAAATCACTGCCCTTGGCATCATAACCGGGAAAACAAAACGCCATCGGCGCGATCGCAATGCGACTGCGGTCATAGAACTGCGCAGTGTTCAGCCCGAGCCAGCCGCGCAAACGATCCCCGGAGGGATCACTAAAGGGAAGTCCGCTTGCCTGCACGCGCGCGCCGGGCGCTTGGCCCGCGATCAAGATACGCGGCGCACTTGCAGCATCAAGCCAAAGCACGGGGCGCGGTTCGTGCCCCGTCGCAGTTTGCGCAAAACGCGCAGCACACAGGCGGCAATTTGCGATACCGCCCTGTAGATCACGCAGGCCTTGCAGCATGTTCATCGCGCCGCACCCGCGCGCTTTGCACGGTTCATGCGAGCCAAATTCTGCCAATCCCTCCCCAGAGGGGCCTTTTTCATACAGTTTCCCATTCCACCTGCGACGCTTTACCTACAAGGATTGAAACGATTACTGATGATGTGACATAGTGTCGTCAAAATTGGCACATAAAGAATGCTTAATACACCTGGTATATGGGTGGGCGGCAGAGCAGCCGGATAGGTGAATGTTAGAATTCGAAAACGTCAGCAAGTCCTTTTGGACCGGGACGCAGCGCAAGGTTATCCTTGATCGTGTGTCGTTTCGTGTGGAGCTTGGTCGCTCCATAGGCATTCTTGCGCCCAACGGCACAGGCAAGACGACGTTGGTGAACATGATGGCCGGACTTGAAAAACCGGACGAGGGCGAGATACGCAAGACCTGCAAAATCTCGTTTCCGCTAGGGTTCATGGGCGGCGTGATCACTAAACACACGGCGATGGAAAATTCGCGATATATTGCGCGTCTTTACGGGCTTGATCCCGACTATGTCGAAGCGTTCTGCCGCTGGCTTTGTGGGCTTGGCGAGTATTTCGACCAGCCGCTCGGCACCTATAGCTCGGGCATGCGCGCGCGCTTTACCTTCGCGCTGCTGCTCGCGCTTGATTTCGACATGTACCTCATCGATGAGGGCATGCCCAATTCGACCGATGTGGAGTTCAACCGTAAGGCAGGCGAAATCCTGCGCGAGCGGCTGCGCACCACAACAATCATCATCGTCTCGCATCAGGCCGAGACATTGGAACGATTCGCAGCCTCTGCTGCTGTTTTAATAAACGGCAAGCTAGAGATGTTTGACACCTTGGAAGAAGCGAAACAGCTCTATGACTACGAAACCCAAGGCTAAAAAGTTCCGCATCAAGCGGACAGGCTCACTTGCGGATGAACAATCTGCATCTCAAGCGGCGGCCCCTGCTGCCCCTAGCCCTGTGCGCCCGTCACCCAGTGCCGCGGCTGCGCCAGTGAGACCACAACACGCACCGCCCCGGCAAAACGCTGCGCCGCCCACGGCGCAATCCCAAGCGCAGCCCGCAGGGCAAGCGATGGGGCGCATTCAACCTGTGAAACAAGCCATGCCTTCAGCTGCGCCGCAGGCGCAAGCGCGCGCAGGGTTGGTCTCTTCGGCCGCCGAAGTTAGCGCAGAGCAAGATATCGACGAGATCAAACGCGAAGGTCTTACTGGCCGACAGCTGCGCATGGCGCGCCGCGCTGCGCAAAAATACGGGCTAGCGCCTACGTCGGATTATGACGCTGTACGCCAATTGCGCACGCGTGGCATCGATCCGTTCCAGCGCACCAACATGTTGGAACTGGTCGTTCCAGGCGAGGGCAAGAGCAATGGCGGGTCTTCCGCCACACAGCCGCTGATGCCGCAGGACCCGACGCTAGAGCCGATCAACCTGCCGCAAACCATGTCGGCAAGTGCCAATATGCCCACCCATCCCGAGGGACCCAGCCCCGCGGAGCGGCGCGCTGAAGAAATTTCACAAATCCAGCGCGATATCGCAAAACGTCGCCGTCGCAAGCTCGCACTTTTGTTCACGCGGCTCGGGTTTTTCGTGTTTCTGCCAACACTGATCGTGGCCTACTATTATTACGCAATCGCAACCCCGATGTATGCGACCAAATCCGAATTTCTGATCTTGAAGGCCGAAACCTCGGGGGGGGCCATGGGTGGCCTACTTTCAGGGACCCAATTCGCGACCAACCAGGACGCGATTGCCGTGCAATCCTATCTGACGTCCAAGGATGCAATGCTGCGCCTAGATGCAGATGTAGGGTTTAACGCGCATTTCATGAATCCAGAAATCGACGCAATTCAACGCCTTGAAGCAGATCCCTCGACCGAGGACGCCTATAAAATCTACAAAAAGGCGATCGAAATTGGCTATGATCCGACCGAAGGCGTGATCAAAATGGAAGTGATCGCAGCCGATCCCGTGTTAAGCGCCGAATTCTCGAAAGCGCTGATCAGCTACGCGGAAGAGCGCGTGGACAACCTGTCTTTGCGTAAGCGGGAAAATCAGGTTGCCGATGCGGAGATGAGTTTCCGAAACGCTGACAAAGAACGCCGAGAAGCGCAGGAACGCATGGTGCGTCTGCAACAAGAAGGCAATATTCTGGATCCCGAGGGCAAGATTGCGTCCTTACGCAGCCAAATCAACAATATTGAAGTACAAGTGCAGGAAAAAGAACTGCAACTGGCCGCGCTTCTGGACAATAACCGCCCCAACCGTGCCAAGGTCGAGGGAGCGCAGGGCGATGTGCGCCGCTTCCGTGCCTTGCTGGATCGGTTGAACGATCAGATGACCAATGCGAGTCAGGGCGAAAATTCACTGGCTGAACTTGCCTCGCAGATCCAGCTCGCACAGGCCGATGTGGCCACGCGCGATTTAATGCTTGCTTCTGCCTTGGAGCAGCTGGAACAGACCCGGCGCGAGGCGGCTTCGCAAGCGCGCTACCTGACGACTAGCGTAGAGCCTGTTCCGAGCGAAGACCCAACTTATCCGCGTAAATTCGAGAATTCCATTCTGGCGTTCCTTGTCTTTGCTGGCATTTATCTCATGATCTCGCTGACCGCGTCGATCCTTCGTGAACAGGTTTCCTCCTAGTATGAAAACACTTGATATTGGCGGTTTGACCGTCGGAAATGCGGCCCCCCTGACCATCATCGCGGGGCCGTGCCAGTTGGAAAGCGCGGATCACGCGCAGATGATCGCGGGCACGATGAAAGAAGCCTGCGACGCCGTCGGTGCGCAATATATATTCAAGGCTTCGTACGACAAAGCCAATCGCACGTCGCTTTCCGGCATACGTGGTTTGGGCATCGAAAAAGGCCTGCAAGTGCTCAGCGACCTGCGCAGCGCGATGGGCATTCCCGTGCTGACAGACGTCCACAGCGAGGCCCAATGCGCGCCCGCGGCAGCGGCAGTCGATGTCTTGCAAATACCCGCCTTTCTGTGTCGCCAGACCGATATGTTGATCGCGGCGGGCAATACGGGTGCGGTGATCAATGTTAAAAAGGGGCAGTTTCTGGCCCCTTGGGAAATGCCCAATATCGTGGACAAGCTGGAAAGTACCGGCAACAAGCGCATCATGCTCACCGAGCGCGGCACGTCTTTTGGCTATAATACGCTCGTGGCGGATATGCGCGGACTGCCCCAAATGGCCCAAACAGGTTATCCTGTGGTGATGGATGCGACCCACTCTGTACAGCAGCCCGGTGGGCGCGGCGGATCATCAGGCGGGCAACGCGAATTCGCGCCGGTGATGGCGCGCGCAGCCGTTGCAATCGGCGTGGCAGCTGTCTTCATGGAAACCCATCAGGACCCTGACAATGCGCCCTGCGACGGGCCAAACATGATCTACCTAGAACAGATGCCTAAACTTCTCAGCACATTGATGAAACTAGACGAGGTTGCAAAAGCGCATCCCGTCGAGATTTGAGTAAAATATATTATGACCAAACCAGCTTCTTTCGTTTCCCAGAATACCTGGGAATTCCTGCGCGACGCAATGATCACACCGACCGGTTTTCGTGAATATGACGCACGTTGGAAATATCCCGATGACATCAATCTGCCGGGCATCACTGCACTTGGCCTAGGCCTTGGCACACAAATGCGCCGTCGCGGGATCGCGCCGGTGATTGCTGTTGGAAATGATTACCGCGAATATTCGCTGTCGATCAAAAACGCTTTGATGCTTGGGCTGATGCAGGCGGGTATTCACGTCAAAGACATCGGCCCGGCCCTCTCCCCGATGGCCTATTTTGCGCAGTTCCACCTTGATGCACCCGCTGTCGCCATGGTCACGGCAAGCCATAATCCAAACGGTTGGACAGGGGTCAAAATGGGCTTTGAGCGTCCTTTGACCCACGGCCCCGACGAGATGAACGAGCTGCGTGATATCGTGCTGAACGGCGAGGCAGAAGCTGCGCCCGGCGGTGGATATGAGTTCATCCACGGTGTACGCGAAGCCTATCTCGACGATCTGGCCGGTGGCTTCAAAATGAGCCGTAAGATCAAGGTCGTCTGTGCCACCGGCAACGGAACTGCCAGCGCCTTTGCCCCCGAATTGTTCGAACGGATCGGTGTAGAGGTCGTGCCAAGCCACAATGCGCTGGATTACAATTTCCCCCATTACAACCCAAACCCCGAAGCGATGGAAATGCTGCATGATATGTCGGATTCAGTCAAAGCCTCCGGCGCAGATTTTGCGCTTGGCTTTGATGGCGACGGCGATCGTTGCGGCGTCGTAGATGACGAGGGCGAGGAAATTTTCGCAGATAAAGTCGGCGTCATCATGGCGCGCGATCTGAGCAAGATTTACCCCAATTCGACCTTCGTCGCGGATGTGAAATCAACAGGCCTGTTTGCGTCTGATCCCGAGTTGATCAAAAACGGGGCCAAAGCAGATTACTGGAAAACGGGCCACAGCCACATGAAACGCCGCGTCAAGGAAATTGGCGCGCTCGCAGGGTTTGAAAAGTCAGGTCACTACTTCCTCGCCGAACCGGTGGGGCGCGGCTACGATTGCGGCATGCGCGTCGCAGTCGAAATCTGCAAATTGATGGATCGAAACCCGGACATGTCAATGTCTGATCTGCGCAAAGCGCTGCCTGTGACCTACGCGACCCCCACAATGTCACCTTATTGCGCAGATGAAGAAAAATATGTCGTACTTGAACGTTTGGTTGCCAAATTGGTCGCAAAGGCCAACGCCGGCGAACAGCTTGGTGGACGCGATATCGCACAAGTCGTGACCGTGAATGGCGCGCGCGTAATTCTCGACAATGGCTCTTGGGGGTTGGTACGGGCAAGCTCGAACACGCCCAATCTGGTCGTGGTTTGCGAAAGCTCCGAGAGCGATGCAGAAATGCGCGCGATTTTTGCCGATATCGACGCGGTGATCCGCACGGAGCCATTGGTCGGTGAATACGATCAAACGATCTGAGCCACTTTGGCACGCAGACAAGCAAAACCTGCCGTCTTATACGGCGCGCAAACATTCATTTGATGCAGGAACAAAGCAATGACAGTACAAGTTTTTGGCCATAAATCCCCCGACACCGACAGCACTGGCTCTCCCCTGATCTGGGCATGGTATATGTCCGAGATCAAAGGTACGCCTGCCGAAGCAAAACTACTGGGTGAGCCAAATACGGAGGCGAATTTCCTGCTGAAGCGCTGGAACCTCACCAAGCCGGACATCATTTCAGACGTCGAGGCCGGCGCGCCCTGTGTGATCGTGGACACTAACAATCCAGCAGAGTTGCCTGCCGCGATCAATGAGGCCAACGTTCAGGCGATCATCGATCACCATGCTCTGATCGGCGGCATCAAGACCAAAGGCCCGATCGACATAACGATCCGCCCGCTGGCCTGCACCGCGACGATCATGGTTGATCTTATGGGCGCAGATGCCGCGAAGATGCCCGAAGCAATGAAGGGTGCGGCGCTGACCTGCATCCTGTCAGACACGCTGGAGTTCCGCAGCCCGACCACAACGCCCCATGACCGCGAAGTTGCCGAAAAACTGGCTAGTGATCTGGGCATAGACATTCCCTCCTATGCCGCTGAAATGTTCGCAGCGAAATCTGACGTTTCGAGCTTTTCCGACGCCGAATTACTGCGCATGGATTCCAAGGAATATGAAGTCGAGGGCACGAAATTCCGCGTCTCCGTGCTTGAAACCACATCACCTGCGACGGTTCTGGATCGCAAGGACAGTCTGATGGAGACAATGAAAAGCGTCGCGTCCGAAGATGGCGTCGATCAGGTTCTCTTGTTCGTCGTCGATATTCTGAACGAGCAGAGCACGCTGTTGGTGCCCAACGATCTGGTGAAATCCGTCGCCGCCGCCTCTTTTGGCGCGGATGCGAGCGGCAATATGCTGGTACTCCCCGGCGTGGTCAGCCGCAAAAAGCAGATCATCCCGAACCTCAAGCTTTAAGCAGCAACATACTGCGCGCGCCCAGAGGGGTGCGCGCCAAAAGGAAAGAGGAAGGGGTGCCGTTTTTGCGGCGCTTCGTATAAGCAGGGTTAAACGTTGCTTAAAGGCCTGCCCTATGACCCAGATTATCCCAAACCTCGGCGAAATTTCTCATCAATATGACGCGCTTTTCGTGGACCTTTGGGGTTGCGTGCATAACGGCGTGAAGGCCCTGCCAGAGGCGGTTGCAGCGTTGCAAACCTATCGCAGTGGCGGTGGAAAGGTCGTGCTGGTCACCAACTCACCACGCCCGCGCGCCGGGGTAATGAAGCAATTGATCCATTTCGGCGTACCGGACGATTCATGGGACACGATCGCCACATCCGGAGATTCTGCGCGCTCGGCCATGTATCGCGGTGTCGTGGGGGAAAAAGTCTATTTCATCGGCGAGCACCGCGATCAGGATTTTTTCAAGCCACTCGACATTCTGGAGAACCCTGTCGATATCCGGCAGGTCCCGCTTGAAGAGGCCGAAGGCATCGTTTGCGCAGGTCCGTTCGATCCGATGGCCGAACCCGAGGTCATGCGTCCGCAATTTCTATATGCCAAACAAAAGGGATTGAAATTGCTTTGCGCCAATCCCGATATCGTCGTGGATCGCGGAGAGGCGCGGGAGTGGTGCGCAGGCGCCCTGGCCGCGCTGTACACGGAAATGGGCGGCGAGAGCCTGTACTTCGGCAAGCCGCATCCCCCGATATACGATCTGGCGCGCCGCCGTTTGAGCGCTCTTGGCACGCCCATTGCCGATGATCGCATTCTGGCAATAGGCGACGGCATATTAACCGACATCTCGGGGGCCATGGGCGAAGATATCGATTCTTTATTCATCACGGGTGGCCTTGCCCGCGAAGAGACCAAAACGTCGCAGGACCCGGATGTAGAGGCGTTAAACCTTTATTTGCAAAAGGAAATGGCGGCACCCACCTATGCGATCGGCTTTCTAAGGTAGGATTTTTCTCTTGCCACATGCTGCATTTGCAAAGTAATAAAATTTCAACAAGCGCCCTGCAGGGGGCTTTTTATTACAACGCCAATCCAGATGGAGGGTCTCATGTTGGATAATCTGCCACGCGGAACGATCTGTATCGAAGATATCGAAATGGGCATGGTGCGCCATTTGCGCAAAGTCGTCACCGACCGTGATATCGAAATGTTTGCTGAAGTGTCCACAGATCGCAACCCCGTGCATCTGGATGATGACTATGCGCAGGACACGATTTTTGAGGGGCGCATCGCCCACGGCATGCTGACCGCAGGTCTGATTTCAGCAGTGATCGGCGAGCAATTACCCGGTCATGGCACTGTCTATATGGGTCAATCACTCAAGTTTCTTGGCCCTGTGCGCCCCGGAGATATGGTGCATGCAGAGGTCGAAGTGATCGACATCGAACATGGCAAACGCCGCGTTAAGCTGGATTGCCGCTGCATGGTGAACGGCAAGAAAGTTCTTATCGGCGAAGCGACAGTTCTCGCGCCCAGCCGCAAGTTCGACTGAACCCGCGCACACACCCTTGCGCATCGCTTTTTGCCGCTTTAGGCCAGAGCCATGCGCATTATTCGTGACTATACCTTTCTTGATCCTGATGCCCGCGGCGCAAGCGCTGCGATTGGCAACTTTGATGGCGTCCACATCGGTCATCAAGCGGTGATCGACATTGCCCGCAAGGCCGGTGAAGCGATCGCTGCGCCCCTCGGCGTACTGACGTTTGATCCGCACCCCCGAGAATATTTCGCGCGAGAAGAAATGCCTTTTCGCTTAATGGGCCCAACCGCCAAGGCCAGCCGGTTGGAGAAAGTCGGCGTCGAGCAGCTGTATCAGCTCAACTTCAATGCCGCGCTCGCCGCGCTCAGCCCCGAAGAATTCGCCCTGCGCGTTATCCATGAAGGCCTTGGCCTGCGCCATGTGGTCGTCGGAGCTGACTTCTGCTTTGGGCATGGGCGCGCTGGAAAGGCAGAAGATTTGCAGCACTTTGGCGAAGAGCTCGGGTTCGGCGTCACCATTGCAGAGCTGATCGAGGGCACGCAGGGACAGATTTCCTCGACCCGGATCAGAGAAGCATTAAGCGATGGAAAGCCGCGCGACGCCGCTAAAATGCTGGGCCATTGGCACCGCATAGAGGGCACCGTGATCGGCGGCGAGCAGCGCGGACGCGAGCTTGGCTATCCGACTGCGAATATGTCCATCGACGGGCTACATCCACCGCGTTTTGGCGTTTATGCAGTGCTGGTCGATGTTCAAAACGGGCCGCACAAAGGGCGCTATCATGGCGTCGCATCGTTAGGCGTGCGCCCGATGTTTGGCGAGAACCGCGCGAATTTGGAAACTTTTGTGTTTGATTTCTCTGGCGATCTTTATGGTGCAACCTTGTCGATCGCATTGGTAGAGTACCTGCGCGGCGAGGAAAAATTCGACGGGCTTGACGCGCTGATCACGCAGATGGATTCGGATAGCGATCAATCCCGCAAGATATTGGCCGCCCTATGAGCGATGATCCAATTGAACGCGACGGTTTAGGACCGCGCTTTTGGGAGCGCAAAAAAATGAGCCAGCTGTCCCAAAAAGAATGGGAAGCACTTTGTGATGGCTGCGGAAAATGTTGCCTGAACAAGCTGGAGGACGAAGACAGCGGAGAAGTGGCGCTGACCAAGGTCGCCTGCCGCCTGCTCGACGACAGCACGTGCCGGTGCGCGCAATATGACATTCGCCATCAATTCGTGCCGGAGTGCATTGTGATGACGCCAAAAAATATCACAGAGCATTTGTATTGGATGCCACAGACCTGCGCCTATCGGCTGGTGTACGAGGGGCGTCCGCTGGAAAACTGGCATCCGCTGATTTCTGGAAACGCCCAAAGCGTGCACGACGCGGGCGTGTCCGTGCAAGGGATTACCGTACCGGAGTTCGAGGTCGACGAAGACGACTGGGAAGAGCATATAATCGAGGAGCCGATCTGATGTTTTTTGCATCTGACAACGCAGGGCCAATCCACCCCGAAGTGCTTGAGGCCCTCGCACGCGCGAATGAAGGCTATGCGATGCCCTATGGCGCAGACGCGGGAACCCAGCGCGTTCAAGCACAGATTCGCGAGATATTCGAGGCACCGGACGCAATGGTGCATTTACTCGCCACGGGTACAGCTGCAAATTCCATCGCACTGGCCTGCATGTGCGCGCCCTACGAGACTGTATTTTGCTCAAGCGTTGCACATATCCACGAGGACGAATGCAGCGCGCCAGAATTCTATTCGGGTGGCGCAAAACTCACACTCGTACCATGCGACGTGGACAAAATGCGCCCCGATGACCTGCGCGCCTCGATTGCAGCAGAAGGCACGCGCGGCGTGCATGGCCCACAGCGCGGCGCGGTGTCGATCACTCAGGTGGCTGAAAAAGGCTCTGTGCATTCGCTTGATGAACTGCGCGCCCTTGTGAATGTTACAAAAGAATTCAATCTGCCTGTGCATCTGGACGGTGCGCGCTTTGCCAACGCGCTCGCGACGCTTGGTTGTTCAGCGGCGGAAATGACATGGAAACTTGGTATTGATGCTGTCAGTTTCGGCGGCACCAAGAACGGCCTGATGGGCGTCGAAGCGGTTATCTTCTTTGATCCCAAAAAATCTTGGGAATTCGAGCTGCGCCGCAAACGCGGAGCGCATTTGTTCTCCAAGGGCCGGTATCTATCCGCGCAGATGGAAGCCTATCTGGCGAATGGCCTCTGGCTCACCAGTGCGGTAAAGGCCAACGCCAATATGGCCCGTTTGTCAAATGAGTTGCGCGGTTTAGAAGGTGTGAGTTTCCTTGCGGAGCCTGATGCCAACATGGTGTTCGCATGGATGCCACGCGCAGTGCACCAGCGCTTGCACAATGGCGGCGCGGTCTATTATCTGATGCAGGGTAACCTTGAAGGCGATGACCCCAATGAGCCGCTGCTTTGCCGTTTGGTCAGCGACTGGTCCATTTCGCGGGGCCAGATTGATCAGTTCATTGCCCTTGCGCGCGGCTGACAAACTGCAATATTTCGCGCGCGATCGCTTCGGGGCGCGTGAGAGGCACCATATGGCCACCGTCGGAAACACGCACACGTTCCGAATTAGGAATGCGGCGCGCAAGCCCGTCGCAAACGGCCTCCATCACGGGTCCGCCCTTGCAGCCGTCGATGATTAGCGTCGGAGCCATAATCTGCTCCAGCTTGCCGGAAGAAATCAGATCATAGGGGTCCTCGTTGACCGCGCGGCTGCCAGCAACGATAAGATGAATGCGATCCGAAATCGCCTTACGGCTTTCGTCGCTCAGACTGTTCCAAGCGCGGCCATCGCCATAAAATTCGGTGAAAATTTGCGCAGCGCGCTCGCGCTCTCCGGCCTCCATGGCGCGGTAGAACGCGCCCATATCACGCGTAAGAATGGCGCTGGCCTCCGGGTTATCTGCCCTGCCGACCGCCATCATTACGGGTTCCAGCAGTGTCATCGTACGCACCATGCCCGGGCGCTCTACAGCAAGCCGGAGCGCGACGGTGCCGCCAAAACTATGGCCAATGATATCCATCGGCTCGGTCAAGAGATCGAGCGCCATTTCGGTAACGCGATCTTGCAAATCACCGGCGTCATCCCAATCAGCGGCCCGCCCATGGCCGGGTTGATCAAAACTGGTCAGGCTCAGCGCGCCACCCACGGCAGCGCCAAGCTTGCCATACACGCCGCCATGGGCAAGCGAGCAATGCAGCAAAAGTCCCTTTCGAGGCCCAAAGCCGTATGTATGCAGGTAGCTCGGATGTCCGGCCAGAACGCGCTTCACCATGGGTTAAAGATCGCCCGACAAATAGGCATCCAGATCATCGAGGCGATCCTGACCCCAGAATCGCTGATCCGTGTCCGTGACATAAAATGGCGCACCGAAAGCGCCTGCGTTCACGGCCTCTTCCAAGTTCCCCGCGTAGGTTTCCGCCGAGGTCAGCATATCCTTATCCGCCAGCGCCGGATCAAAACCCGCCTCGCTCAGGCAGTCGCGCACGATATCGTCTTGCGAAACGTCCTTGTCATCGACCCAAATAGAGCGGCCGATGGCGTGGATCAACTTGCCCATATCACCGCCGCCTGCATTGCTTGCTGCGATAATCGCATAGCACGAAGGCGCCGCGTTCATCGGCCAGTGGGCAGGTTTCATGTTGAGCGGCAGACCGGATTTTTTGGCCTGGCGCGGCAATTCTTGAGCGCGGTAGGACATGCGATTGGGGTGGCGATCTTTTGGCAACTGACCACCCGTGCGCAAAAACAGTGCAGGCAGATCAAGGGGCTTATAGTTAATCTGCGCGCCGTGCTTTACCGCAATCTTCTCCAAACGCGTGCCTGCGAGGTAGGCATAGGGCGAAAGGGTCGAAAAATAGTAGTCAATATGAGGCATCTGGTCTCTCCTGGGGGGCTGACGCAGGCTGTGCGCTTTGCTGCACGGTAGAGCCATGCTAAGCGGTGTCAACCTCGCGATTCTCATACATAAATCCTTAGCGCGAGGACAGGCAGCCAAGGACCTTGCTCATGCCCAATCTCACCGATCCCAAGCTCATTTCAGGTAACGCAAACAAGCCGCTCGCAGAAGCGATCGCCAGGCGCATGTCCATGCACCGCGGCATGAGCGTCGGCCTTGTCGATGCCCGCGTCGAACGGTTCAACGATGGTGAGATATTCGTTGAAATGTTCGAAAACGTGCGCGGCGAGGATGTTTTCATCATTCAGCCCACGTCCAACCCTGCCAACGATAACCTGATGGAACTGCTGATCATGGCAGACGCGCTGCGCCGCTCTTCTGCGCAGCGTATCACGGCCGTCATTCCCTATTTCGGCTACGCCCGCCAAGATCGCCGCACCAAAGCTCGCACGCCGATCACCGCCAAGCTGGTCGCAAATATGCTGGTTGAGGCTGGCATCGAGCGTATTTTGACCATGGACCTGCACGCTGCGCAAATTCAGGGTTTCTTCGATATTCCCGTGGACAACCTCTACGCCTCACCAATCTTCGCCCTCGATATTATGACCAATTTCAAGGATCAAATGTCCGATGTCATGGTCGTTTCCCCCGATGTAGGCGGCGTTGCGCGTGCGCGTGAATTGGCCAAGCGGATCAATGCGCCCCTCTCCATCGTGGACAAGCGCCGCGAGAAGGCTGGCGAAGTCGCCGAAATGACGATCATCGGCAATGTCGAGGGCAAAACCTGCATCATCGTGGACGACATGTGTGACACGGCTGGCACGCTATGCAAGGCGGCTGAAGTGCTGCTGGAAAACGGCGCGAAGGAAGTGCATTCCTATATCACACACGGCGTGATGAGCGGCCCTGCTGTTGAACGTGTGACCAATTCCGTAATGAAATCGCTGGTGATCACCGACACGATCCAAGCGAGCGACGCGGTGAAGGCCTGCCCGAATATCCGCATCGTACCCACCGCGCCAATGTTTGCACAGGCGACACTAAATATCTGGAACGGCACTTCGGTTTCGTCGCTCTTCGAAATGGAGACGTTGGGACCAATCTATGAAGGGCTTTATACTGTCTAGAAGCGCTTGAAGGCCTGCACAATCGCGCCATCTCAGCCGATTGTTCAGGCCTTCAGATACGCCCAGTAGGCAAACATAACCACCAAAACGATGACGATCTGGGCGACCATCGCCTTGATCAGGAATTTGGTGCGTTTCAGGTCCTTGTCGACATCAATCTTCTTCATGGGCTGTCCTTCGCGCGAAAGCGGGGCAATTCTCACTTTCGTTGATTTAGGTATCTGCGCTGCGCGGGTCTAATACAAGTCCCAGCTTTCTTCGTCGACCAATGCGCCCATGGCGATCCACGACAGACGCACGCGGGCGACGCGGGTGTCGTCCCAAGTGCGAAAGATTAGATCAAATCCGGTGGTTGAGATATTCTTGGCCTGTGCGTCGGCGCGTACATTCGTACCCTTGTCCAAGTCCAGAAGCGACATGGCCACGTGCACGGCAGGCGGATCGTCGAAACGCTCGGAGAAGACGATAGTTTTCTTGCGTTGGCGCGTGCCTTTGCCGGACCACATCTTGCCATTGTTCTCGTAGTCCGAGAACATGATTTGTTCGCCCTGATCTATACCAAAAAGAGAACTGCGAATGCGTTTCATGTGGCTTGGGGTCTCATAGCGCTTGGGTCAAGTTCAACCTAGCATTGAATTTTGGCAACAGTTAGGCAAGGCGGAAATGTATGGCTCATAAAAAAGCCCCTCCGAAGGATCGGAAGGGCTTTTGAAACGTGATGAAGCGCCAGTTTAGTTAACGCTGATCCCGAGGGCATCACCAATCGCAACCGTATCGGCAAGCGTCTTGGCTGCCGCGTCGACACCGTCGCTTTTGGCTTCTTGTGCCTTGGCAAATGTGTCTGTTGCGGCATCAATCATGCCTTTGAGCGTGGCTTGATCCATGTCTGCTTTCGCGACCGCATTCTCGGCCAGAACGGAAATGCCGCCATCACCGATTTCTGCGAAACCGCCAGTGACCACATATTCACTTGCCCCCTCCGGCCCGCTCACTTTCAACACGCCGGGGCGCAATGTCGTGATCGTAGGCGCATGATCGGCCATGGCCGTCATGTCACCGTCAGAGCCCGGAATCTGCACTTCGGTGACTTGCATGGATGCAAGGCTGCGCTCTGGGCTAACCAGATTGAATTGCAGTGTGTCCGCCATGTTCTTCTCCTTTTGAAGGCGTGCTCATCCGACCAGACAGTCGTCTTCGCGAAGAAGTCCGCGAAGACTGATGAGCACCGCCGCCCTTAAGCTGCGTCTGCGGCCATTTTCTCGGCTTTGGCAATCACATCCGCGATGCCGCCAACCATATAGAAAGCGCCCTCTGGAAGGTGATCGTACTCGCCCGCGACAACCGCTTTAAACGAAGCGATCGTGTCTTCCATTGGAACCTGAATACCATCAGAGCCCGTAAAGACCTTCGCAACGTCAAACGGCTGGCTAAGGAAGCGCTCCAGCTTACGTGCACGAGACACGGCCAGTTTGTCTTCCTCGGAGAGTTCATCCATGCCGAGAATGGCAATGATATCCTGAAGCGACTTGTAGCGCTGAAGAACCTGCTGAACGTCTGTTGCAACCTTGTAGTGCTCGTCACCGATGATCAGTGGGTCAAGCAAACGCGATGTTGAACCAAGTGGGTCAACAGCCGGGTAGATGCCTTTCTCAGAGATCGAACGATCCAGAACCGTTGTCGCATCGAGGTGCGCGAACGATGTCGCTGGAGCCGGGTCAGTAAGGTCGTCCGCTGGAACATAAACCGCCTGAACCGATGTAATGGAACCGTTCTTCGTGGAAGAAATACGTTCCTGCATCGCGCCCATGTCAGTCGCCAGTGTTGGCTGGTAGCCAACCGCAGAAGGAATACGACCCAGAAGCGCCGAAACCTCGGAACCCGCTTGCGTAAAGCGGAAGATGTTATCAACGAAGAACAGAACGTCTGTGCCTGTATCATCGCGGAACTGCTCGGCCAGTGTCAAACCGGTCAAAGCAACACGCATACGCGCACCGGGAGGTTCGTTCATCTGACCGTAAACCAGAGCAATCTTGGACTCTGTAAGGTTGTCAGGAACGATAACGCCAGATTCGATCATCTCGTGGTAAAGGTCGTTACCTTCGCGCGTACGCTCGCCGACACCCGCGAAAACGGAAACACCGGAGTGTACCTTTGCGATGTTGTTGATAAGCTCCATGATGAGAACTGTTTTTCCAACGCCCGCACCGCCGAAGAGACCGATCTTACCACCCTTGGTGTAGGGCGCGAGAAGGTCGATAACCTTGATACCTGTTACCAGGATTTCGGTCGCTGTGGACTGTTGCTCGAACGTGGGCGCATCGCCGTGAATCGGGCGGCGCGACTCAGAAGCAACTGGCCCCTGCTCGTCAACGGGATCGCCCGTGACGTTCATGATGCGGCCAAGTGTTGCGTTACCAACGGGAACAGAAATCTGGCCGCCAGTGTTGGTTACTTTCTGACCACGAACGAGGCCCTCTGTCGCGTCCATCGCAATGGTACGTACAGTGTTCTCACCGAGGTGCTGGGCAACCTCGAGGATCAGCTTCTTGCCTTGGTTTTCAGTTTCCAGAGCGTTCAGAATCTCTGGTAGATTGTCTTCGAACTGCACGTCAACGACAGCGCCGATGACCTGAGTAATTTTTCCGACAGAATTTGCCATGTCGTAAACTCCGATATTTTAGAGCGCTTCCGCACCCGAAATGATTTCAATCAGCTCGTTGGTGATGACGGCCTGACGTGAACGGTTGTACTGGATCGTCAGCTTGTCGATCATGTCACCCGCATTGCGCGTTGCGTTGTCCATTGCAGACATGCGCGATCCTTGCTCGGACGCCGCATTTTCCAGCAGAGCCGAGAAAATGGCCGTCGCTACGCCGCGTGGAAGCAAGTCGGCCAAGATGGCCTCTTCGCTTGGCTCGTAGTCATAAAGCGTTGCCGCCTCTGCCCCCTCTTCCGTCTCGAATGCAGCAGGAATGATCTGCTGGCCCGTAGGAATTTGGGTGACCACGTTCACGAACTTGGCATAGAAGAGCGTCGCAACGTCAAACTCACCGGCGTCAAAACGCGTCAGAACATCAGAAGCGATGCCCTGTGCGTCAGAATAACCAAGACGTTTGACGTCAGACAAATCGACGTGTCCGACATAGTACTGACCGAACTCACGCTTCATGCTATCGCGGCCTTTTTTGCCGACTGTCAGTATCTTAACAGTCTTGCCAGCTGCGAGCAGGCTGTCCGCATGCGCACGCGCTTTCTTTGCGATGTTGGTGTTGAAACCACCGCAAAGGCCACGTTCAGACGTCATAACGACCAACAGATGCGTTGCATCGCTGCCCGTACCGCTAAGCAGCTTGGGCGCAGTGTCAGAGCCACCAACCGAAGCCGCGAGACCCGCCATCACAGCGTTGAAACGCTCTGTGTAGGGACGCGACTGCTCGGCAGCTTCCTGCGCGCGGCGAAGTTTCGCCGCGGCAACCATTTGCATGGCTTTCGTGATCTTACGAGTGTTCTTAACACTCTGGATCCGATTTTTAAGGTCCTTGAGATTTGCCATCTACCCGAACCCCTTAAGCGAAATCAGAAGCGAATTCGGAAAGAGCTGCTTTGATTTTATCTGCGATCTCACCTTTGATCTTCTGATCTTTATTGGTGATCTCATCCAGCAACGCTTTGTGCTTGGAATTCAGATGCGCCAGCATACCTGCCTCGAAACGAGATACATCAGACACTTCGATCTTGTCGAGGAAGCCGTTTGTACCTGCGAAAATGACGCAGACGATTTCAGCATTGGTCAGGGGTGAATACTGCGACTGCTTCATCAATTCCGTGAGGCGCGCGCCACGCTTCAGCAACTGCTGTGTGGAGGCATCAAGGTCAGAACCGAACTGAGCAAACGCCGCCATTTCGCGGTACTGAGCAAGCGAGAGCTTAACAGGACCGGCAACCGAAGACATCGCTTTCGTCTGGGCGGACGAACCAACACGCGAAACGGACAAACCTGTGTTCACAGCTGGACGGATACCTTGAAAGAACAATTCTGTTTCCAAGAAGATCTGGCCGTCTGTAATCGAAATCACGTTTGTCGGAATAAACGCAGACACGTCACCGCCCTGTGTTTCAATGATCGGCAGAGCCGTCAACGAGCCAGAACCGTTGTCTTCATTAAGCTTCGCAGAACGCTCAAGCAATCTCGAGTGAAGATAGAAAACGTCACCAGGATAGGCTTCACGGCCGGGTGGACGACGCAAAAGCAGGGACATCTGGCGGTACGCCACGGCCTGCTTGGAGAGGTCATCATAGATGATCAATGCGTGACGGCCATTGTCGCGGAAATGCTCCGCCATCGCTGTCGCACCGTAGGGTGCGAGGAACTGCAAAGGTGCAGGCTCGGACGCTGTTGCAGCAACAACGATGGAATATTCCATCGCGCCTGCTTCTTCCAGCTTCTTAACCAGTTGCGCAACTGTAGAGCGCTTTTGGCCAATCGCGACGTAAACGCAGTACAATTTCTTGTTCTCGTCGTCGCCAGCAGCGTCGTTGTAGGATTTCTGGTTCAGGATCGCGTCCAGAGCAACGGCAGTTTTGCCTGTCTGGCGGTCGCCAATGATCAATTCACGCTGGCCACGGCCAATCGGGATCATCGCGTCTACGGACTTCAGGCCGGTCGCCATTGGCTCGTGCACAGATTTCCGCGGGATAATGCCCGGCGCTTTCACGTCCGCAACACCGCGTTTCTTCGCATTGATCGGGCCTTTGCCGTCGATCGGGTTACCAAGGCCGTCTACAACGCGCCCAAGAAGTTCGTCGCCAACCGGAACGTCCACGATCGAGTTGGTGCGCTTGACTGTGTCACCCTCTTTGATATCGCGGTCGGACCCGAAGATAACGACGCCGACGTTGTCCGCTTCGAGGTTCAAGGCCATGCCCTGAATACCACCGGGGAATTCGACCATTTCGCCGGCCTGAACATTGTCCAGACCGTGAACGCGTGCGATACCGTCACCGACGGAAAGAACACGGCCCACTTCGGCAACTTCGGCGTCTTTACCGAAATTCTTGATCTGGTCCTTTAGGATCGCAGAAATTTCTGCTGCTTGGATACCCATTTATCCGACCTCTTTCATTGCATTCTGGAGGGAATTGAGCTTGGAGCGGATCGACGTGTCGATCATCTTCGAGCCAACTTTGACGACAAGACCGCCGATGAGGGATTCATCGACGCTCGCTTTGATAATAACATCTTTGCCTACATTGGCCTTCAGCGTCTTTGCCAGCTTGTCTGACTGCGCCTTGGTCATTGCAGTGGCGGATGTAACCTCTGCGGTCACTTCGCCTTTGTCTTCCGCAATGCGCGCGCGCAATTGAGAAACAAGCTGCGGCAGCACGAACAGGCGACGCTTGGAAGCCATCAAGGCCAGCGTATTCGCCATGATCGGCTGCAATTTCATTTTCTTGGCAATCGCACCGATAGCTGCGGCCTGTACATCGCGCGCATAGACGGGCGAGGAAATCAGATCGCGCAATTCTGGGCTTGTTTCCAGCGCGGCGGCCAGATCATCCACATTTGTTTCAAGTTTAGCGAGCGCTTTGCCGTCCTTGGCAAGGTCGAAAACTGCCGAGGCATAGCGCGCGGCGATACCCGAGGAAATCGAAGCTGGTTCGGACACGTCCACCCTTCCGATATTCTGGCTCCTTTCCCGTTCCGATAAAGTGGAGCAGGTCGAGAGCGATTGAGCTCCAACAAACGTCGGTGCGTGAAATTCTGGGCCGATGTAGCAGAGCCAATGCCGCATCGCAACATATCTTGATACAATATCGTGATCGCCCGCCCGCCTTTTTTACAAGGGGCTAGGGCAACTGCGACGAGATGCGCATATCGACGCGTTACAAAATTTCTCAGATTTCGTGAGTTTTCGTGATTCCTTAATCATCAAGCGGGTTAAAGCGCAGGCACGAAGCTACCTCAGATCACGCAGGATCACCACGCCGCCCGACCGAAGGTTCGGGCACGGGTTTCGGCGCGAGAACCTCCAAAGGGCTGGGCACGCGAAGGCGCTGCCCCGGCCCGGTAGGTGCATGCACCCGCTTGGACGCTTCGAGCAGAAGGACGCCGGACGGAAAGATCACAGGGATCCGCCCGCCGACACGTTCCCAGAACGCACCGGTTTTCATCCAGACGCGCCGTGCGCTCGGGGGTTGATAAAGCGCTGCCGCATGGCGCTCGGGCAGAAAGCCATGGCGCTTGAGCTGGGTTTCGAGCTGCGAGAGCGTATAAGGCCGACCGTAGCCAAAGGGCGTGGCATCGCTGCGCGACCACAGCCCCGCACGGTTGGGCACTATAAACAAGGCGCGCCCGCCCGGGCCAAGCACACGCCAGCACTCATCCAGAACCGCGGTCGGGTTTTCTGAGGTCTCCAGCCCGTGCATCACGATCAGACGATCTACTCGCCCGGTGTCGATCGGCCAGAGCATTTCCTCGCAGAGCACCGATACATTGGGCAAGCCCGCAGGCCATGGAATAACTCCTTGCGGCCCCGGCATCAGTGCAATCACGCGGCGTGCATCCTTGAGGTAGGGACGCAGCAAAGGCGCGGCAAAGCCAAAACCGGCAACCGTTTGCCCCTGCGCTTCGGGCCACATGCGCAGCACACGGTTGCGCACGGCGCGCTGCGCCGCACGGCCAAGCGCGCTGCGGTAATAGAAATTTCTCAGGTCCTGCACGTCAAGGTGCATTGCAGCGCCTCTCTCGATCAGCCACTCTGAATGTGAGCATATCAAGACGGAGCCGAAACACCATGCCTTATGAAATCGTGACTATTCCGTGTTTGGTTGACAACTACGCTTTTCTGATCGGCAATGCCGACACCCGCGAAGCAGCCATTGTCGATGTCCCCGACGCCGCCCCGATCAACGCGGAACTGGCGCGGCGCGGCTGGACATTGACCACAGCGCTTTTGACTCATCACCACTGGGATCATGTCGATGGCTTGGATGATCTTACCGGGCGCGAGGGCCTTGTCGTGATCGGCGCGCAGGCGGACGCGCAGCGCCTGCCTCCCTTGAGCCGCGCAGTGGGCGAGGGCGACACCATAGATGTGCTCGGCGCGCCCGCCCATATCATCGACGTCTCCGGCCACACGCTTGGCCATATCGCCTTTCATATGCCGAGCCTTGACGCAGTGTTCACCGCAGACAGCCTGATGGCACTTGGATGTGGCCGCTTGTTCGAGGGCACGCCAGCGCAGATGTTTGAAAGCCTGCAAAAGCTGCAAAGCCTGCCCGAGGACACCGTCGTCTACTCTGGCCATGAGTACACCGCCACCAATGCAAAATTCGCAGCTACCATTGAACCAGGCAACTCCACGCTTATTTCTAGAATCGACGTCACCGAAACGGCGCGCAAGGCAGGAACGCCGACCGTGCCCTCTTCCCTCAGACTCGAGCGCGCGACAAACCCGTTCTTGCGCGCACATAGCCCGCAAATCGCCGATCATCTCGGTATGAGCGGCGCTTCTGCAGTGGAGGTGTTCACCGAAGTCCGCAAGCGCCGCGACAATTTTTGAAACCGGCCAAATGGCCAAGAAACACTCAGAATTCTTACCAAGATCACGCCGACAACGTGACCGATATGACGGCCCGCACATGAAAATTGATCACATTTGAACAGAAAAAACTTGAAGCTGGCCAGATATCGACCAAACTTTAAGACAAGCGGCCTAGGCTGCACGGCATTCCCGAGCAGGGCCAAAAGAAAAGGAGCACTCCCGTGCCATCATTTTCGACAACACTTGAGCAAGCGATCCATTCCGCGTTGGCATTGGCCAACGCACGTCGCCATGAATTCGCAACGCTGGAGCATCTGCTGCTCGCGCTGGTGGATGAACCCGATGCAGAGCGCGTCATGAAAGCCTGCTCTGTCGATACAGAAGAGCTGCGTCAGACCCTCGTCAGTTTTATTGACGACGATCTGAGCAATCTGATCACCGACATCGAGGGTTCTGAAGCAGTACCGACAGCAGCGTTCCAGCGCGTCATCCAGCGCGCGGCGATCCATGTGCAAAGCTCCGGGCGCTCTGACGTTACAGGCGCCAACGTGCTCGTTGCGATGTTCGCCGAGCGTGAAAGCAACGCGGCCTATTTCCTGCAAGAACAGGACATGACGCGCTATGACGCGGTCAACTATATTGCGCACGGCGTCGCCAAAGACCCTGCTTTCGGCGAAGCGCGTTCCGTCTCCGGTGCCTCCGATATGGACGAGGAAGCCTCTGCGGAAGCTGCTGGCAGCGAGAAAAAAGAAAGCGCGCTTGCGAAATACTGCGTGGATCTGAACGTGAAAGCCGCAAAAGGCGATGTCGATCCGCTAATCGGGCGCGACAGCGAAGTGGAGCGGTGCATTCAGGTCCTGTGCCGTCGGCGCAAGAACAACCCGCTTTTGGTAGGCGATCCCGGCGTCGGTAAAACGGCGATTGCAGAGGGTCTCGCCCGCAAGATTGTGCAGGGCGAAATCCCCGAAGTCCTGTCCAAAACCACCATTTTCTCGCTCGATATGGGCGCGCTTTTGGCAGGTACGCGGTATCGCGGTGATTTCGAGGAACGCCTAAAGGCTGTCGTCTCCGAGATCGAGGATCACCCCGATAGCGTGCTGTTCATCGATGAAATCCACACGATCATCGGCGCGGGTGCGACTTCCGGCGGCGCAATGGACGCCTCCAACCTGCTGAAGCCAGCGCTACAAGGCGGCAAGCTGCGCACTATGGGCTCGACCACCTACAAGGAATTCCGCCAGCACTTCGAAAAAGATCGTGCCCTATCGCGCCGTTTCCAGAAAATCGACGTAAACGAACCGTCGGTGGAGGATAGCGTGAAGATCCTGAAAGGGATCAAGCCGTATTTCGAAGAACATCACTCGGTCAAATACACTGCCGAAGCGATCAAAACAGCGGTCGAGTTGGCGGCGCGCTACATCAATGATCGAAAATTGCCCGACAAAGCAATCGACGTCATCGACGAAGCGGGCGCGGCACAACATCTGCTCGCGGAAAGCAAGCGGCGCAAGACGATCGGCGCGCGTGAAATCGAAGCCGTCGTCGCCAAAATTGCCCGCATTCCACCCAAGAACGTCTCCAAGAACGATGCAGAAGTGCTGCGTGATCTGGAAGCGGGCCTGAAGCGCGTGGTCTTTGGCCAAGACGCGGCGATCGAGGCACTCAGCTCGGCAATCAAATTGTCGCGCGCGGGTCTGCGCGAACCTGAAAAACCCATTGGCAATTACCTGTTCGCAGGACCAACAGGCGTGGGTAAAACCGAAGTCGCCAAGCAACTTGCTGATACCCTGGGCGTAGAAATGCTACGTTTCGATATGTCCGAATACATGGAAAAACACGCAGTTTCACGCCTTATCGGTGCGCCCCCCGGCTATGTCGGCTTTGATCAGGGCGGGCTTTTGACCGATGGTGTCGATCAACATCCGCACTGCGTCTTGTTGCTCGATGAAATCGAAAAAGCGCATCCCGATGTGTTCAACATCCTGTTGCAAGTGATGGATCACGGTAAGCTGACCGATCATAATGGCCGCGCGGTGGATTTCCGCAATGTGGTGTTGATCATGACATCCAACGCAGGTGCCGCCGAGCAAGCGAAGGAAGCCATGGGCTTTGGTCGCTCCGCACGCACCGGCGAGGATACAGCCGCGATCGAGCGCACGTTTACACCCGAATTCCGCAACCGTCTGGATTCTGTCATCAGCTTTGGAGCACTGCCAAAAGAAGTCATCATGCAGGTGGTCGAGAAATTCGTTCTGCAACTCGAAGCGCAGCTGATGGATCGCAATGTAACCTTCGAGCTGACAAAAGCGGCGACCGAATGGATCGCCGATAAAGGCTATGACAGCAAAATGGGGGCGCGCCCGCTTGGCCGCGTCATTCAGGAGCACATCAAAAAGCCGCTTGCCGAAGAGCTGCTCTTTGGCAAGCTGGCCAAAGGCGGTTTGGTCAAGGTCGACGTTAAAGACGGCAAGATTGTTCTAACGACCGAAGGCCCTGACAAGCCGCGCCTGTCCGGTAAAAAGCCGCCCTTGCTTACCGCCGATTAACCATGCGCGCCGCTCTCAGCGCCCTTGCCTTTCTAGCCCTCGCAGCCGCCCCCGCTGCGGGGGCTCCTACATTGTCGCTTCCGGTTGATTGCGAACTGGGCAAGACGTGTTACGTCCAGCAATACATGGATCACGATCCCGGTGCGGGGCATAGCGATTTCATGTGTGGTCCACGCAGCTACGACGCTCATAAGGGGACGGATTTCGCAGTGCCAACCGCGGCTGCCGCGCGCGAAAACGCGGTTCGCGTGATTGCCGCAGCAGCGGGCACTGTAATGGGCGTGCGCGATGAAATGGCCGATGCCTGGGATGGGAAAATCGACGCAGCTGCCATCAAAGGGCGCGATTGCGGCAACGGCATAGTGATCGATCACGGCGACGGTTGGCAAACCCAATACTGCCATTTGCGCCAAGGCTCCGTGCGGGTAAAACGGGGCGAGCGTGTGGCGTCGGGTGCGCATTTAGGCGATATGGGGATGAGCGGCCGCACTGAATTTGCACACATGCACCTCTCCGTGCGCAAGGATGGCGAACCTGTCGATCCTTTTGCCCCAGACGGTCCCGAATGCGGAGATGCTCCCTTAAAAGCGATGTGGGACACGGCACCGCTGTTTCAGGAAGCTGGACTCCTCGATCTGGGCTTCGCAACCCAAGTACCCGAATTCACCGACGTAAAAATGGGTCTGGCCGATCAAAATCTGAGCCGCACGTCACCGGCGATTATTACGTTCAGCTACTTCTTTGGCGGGCTTGCAGGGGACAGCGTTGATATGACACTCACCGGCCCTGGAAATTTCGAGGTGTCGCAGAACTATGAGTTACCGAAAAATCTTGCCATATTCTTTCGCGCTATCGGCAAGAAACGCCGCTCCGCGCCTTGGCCGGGGGGCGACTACGTCGCTGAAACGACGCTTACGCGCAACGGTAAAATCATCGCAGAGCAGCGCGGCAGCTTCACGATCCCGCGCTAGTCGATTGCCTTATTTCTCAGTAAATTTAAGTTCGATCCGGCGGTTTTGCGCGCGAGCCTCATCGCTGTCCACAAGGTTAACCGGCTGGTATTGTCCAAAACCGTTCGCGGCAAGGCGATCAGGCGGAATACCAAGGAAGTTAACCATGTACTTAACCACTGAAAGCGCCCGCGCCTGACTAAGCTCCCAGTTGTCTGCAAACTCGCCCTGCCCCGACAGCGGGACGTTATCCGTGTGCCCGTCAACGCGGATCACCCAATCAATTTCCGGCGGAATGTCCCCCGCGATCGCACGCAGGATATTCGCAACTTTGGCAACTTCGCCGCGCCCCTCATCCGAGAGCGCGGCGCGCCCGGGCGGAAACAGCACTTCTGAGGAAAACACAAAGCGATCCCCCTCGATGCGAACGCCGTCCTGCGCGCCCAGCACATCGCGCAAACGTCCGAAAAACTCCGAGCGGTAGCGTTGCAAATCCTTGGTCTGTGCTTGTAGCGCTTCTGCCTGGGCCTCTAGTCTTTTACGCTCGGCCTCTTCGAGCTCTCGGCGTTTTCGCTCTTCAGCCGCCACGCGCGCGAGGGCGGAATTGAGCTCGGAGCCGAGGTTTTGCAGCTGCACCTTGGCCGCTGCATCCTGTACCTTTGCCTCGTCCAAAATTGCCTGCAAGCTGGAGAGCTGCGCGCGCAGCGCCGCGACTTGCTGGTTGAGCGCTTCGGTCTGGCGCTGCGCTTGCGTCGCGGCGGATTGCTGCTGCGCCAATTCCTCGCGCGCGGCGGCAAGCAAGATCGACTGTTGGCTGGCATCATCAAGGCGCGTTTCAGCCTCCTGTTCGGCGGCGAGACGCGCGGCGAGCGCTGCCGCCAACTGGCGCTGCACCTCGTCGCGCTCAAATTCGACAGCGGTGCGCGCGGCAAGGGCTGCGGCAAGGCTAAGTTCGATCTCACTGTCGTCTCGCGCAATGGTCAAATCCGCCTGCGCCTTGGCGAGCGCATCGCGCGTGCGCGCCAATTCCTGCGTCAGCGCCGCAATGGTTTGCGCCGATTGCGCCTGCGCATCTTGCAGCGCGCCCAATTTGATATCCGCATCATCCTGCGCCGCACTCAACTCGGCAAGGCGCGCCGCCGCGCGGGCATCGCTCTCTTGCTTTTGCGCCGCCGTCTGATCTTGCAGCGCACGCACCTCGTCCAGATCAGCGCGCGCAAAGGCCAATTGCGCCAGAACATCAGAGAGTTCCTTATCTACTGCCGCTTTCGCCGCATCCGAATTTTGCCCTGCCGTCAGCGCCGCCACAAGCTGCGCGTTCAAATTCTCGCGCGCAGTGCGCGCCGCCGCGAGCAAGGTCAGCGTCTCTTCAGCATCCTTGCGCTGCGCCTCGAGCGCTAGGGTCATGGCCGTCAATTCCGCATCGGCGTTTTGCAACCGCGCGCGCAGGGCGGCTGCCGCTTCTGCTTCGAGCAGGCGCGCGGTCTCTTCTTCGCTCAGCGCATCTTGCACCTCGGACAATTCAGCGGCGCGCGCGCTGAGCGCGGCATCCTTGTCAGCGCCGTCCTGCCGTAAATCAGCGATCAGCGCCTGCATCGCTTCGCGCTGCGCAGCGGCCAATCGCGCGGCTTCCACGCCAGCGTCAATTTCCGTGAGCGCAGAGGCGAGCGCAAGATCGAGCGCCTCTTTCTCGGACAAGAGAGCGGCCTGCGATTGCTCGAGCGCGGCAACATTGCCCAAGGCCGCGTCGCGCTGCGACAAGAGCGACGCGACTTGCGCCTCGAAGCTGGTGATCTCGGCTTGCGCTTGCATCAGGGCCGCATCTTGTTCGCTGCGTTCTTGCTGAAGTGCGGCGATCAAAGAGGATTGTGCAGCGCTGCGCGTGCGCGCATCATCGAGCGTAGCGTTCAACGCGCCGAGGTCTGTTTCAAGACGCGCGCTGCGATCGCGCTCCAACCCCAAAGCTTCGGCGAGGGCCGCGATTTCCTGACCAAGATCATCAAGTTCGCTTTCCTGCCCTGTGATCGTTTCTTTGAGCACAAACTGCATGACCATGAACATCGTCAGAACGAACATTAAAACCAGCAACAGGCCGGTCATTGCATCGACAAAACCTGGCCAGATAGAGCCTTGAAACCGTTGCCCTGTGCGCCGCGAAAGTGCCATTAGCCACCGTCACGCGTGCGCGACGCCTGCGACTTTGCCGCCCCTGCGGGGGCTTTGCGCGGCTGCGTGAGAATGCGGCCCAGCGCACCAATATCGCTACGCAACTCCGCCATGGTTTCCGCGCGCCCGGCTGACATTTCTTCAAGGATTTTCAGCATTTGAACATCGATGGAGCGCAAGCGCATGCGGCTTTCGGCATCCATGCCATCGCCGCCAAGCGATCCACCATCAAGTTTAGCGATCAGCCGTTCCTGCCCCTCGGCCACGCGCAAGAGCGCATCGGTGGCGGTGCCTGTCGCCTCCATTCGTTCGGTCATGCTGGAAATCGCATCGGTCAAAGTGCCCAGTTTTTCGTCAACCATAGAGCGTGACACATCGCTTTGCGTGAACATGAGTTGCAGCGCTTCCATCTGCTCGGCCATGTGATCGACCACGGCCGCCATGGCGGAGTTTTCAACGCCGCCCTCACCGTCGCCGCTGGAATACCCGAGGCGTGTGATGGAGGACAGCCACTCTTCGAGTTCGCGGTAAAAACGGTTTTGGCCATGACCTGCAAACAGCTCCAAAAGCCCGACGACAAGCGATCCTGCAAGGCCAAGCAGGGAAGACCCAAAGGCGACGCCCATGCCGCCCATCTGCGCCTCAAGTCCCGATTGCAGGCGTTTGAACACATCTGCACCTGTTTCACCCTCAGCGGCGCTGAGGTTTCGAATGGTATCGACAATTGCGGGAACGGTGGTCGCAAGGCCGTAGAACGTACCGAGAAGTCCTAGAAAAATCAATAGGTTAACGATGTATCGCGTGATTTCACGCGCCTCATCGATGCGCGTTGCAACAGAGTCGAGGATCGAGCGCGTCGAGCTGCTGGAAATCTGCATGCGCGCGCCGCGAGAGCGCAAAAGCGTTGCCAAAGGCGCAAGCAAAGGTGGCACCGACAGTGCGTCAACACTTTGCTTTTCTGAAGCAAATTCCTCAATCCAGCGCACCATCTTGATCAGCTGGAAGACTTGCCAAAAACAGGCCATCACACCGATGGCGAAGACGCCAAGGATGAACCCGTTGAGCCATGGATTTGCGATAAAGATCGGCAAAACACGGGGCAATGCAATAAAGACACCGGCCCCAACAAAGCCGCTGACGATCAGCATCAACGTAATTTGCCGCCATGGCTGTGAGAACTGCGCGCGTATCTCGCGGTCTGGCTTGTCCAAGGGGACTGCTCCTGACACGTTTCTTATTTCGCATCAGGTTAGGCGTTTTACGCGCCCAAGCCAAGGGTTATGCGAGAGTTATGCGCAAAGCGCGCGAACACGGTGCGAGAGCCAGTTCAGGTCTGCATCCTCGATGCCAAGGTCTGCCAAGTGTTGCGCTGTATTATGCAGATATTCAGTGTTGGGGCCACGCCCGCCAACGGCGGTGGAAATGATCTGCGCCTGCTCTTCCAGATCGAGATGGCAATATTGATCATGGGCCGGATCGATCACATAGCTGACCGCTTCAACCGTTTCGCCGCCGACCATTTGCACGGGCAGATCACGCTCCAGATAGGCCGAGGAAACGAGCTCGCGCTCGCGCAGATACGCCAGCGTTTGCACTTCCAGTCCCGCCTTGACCTTGAAGGCAACCCCTTCGCAGCTTGCGCCGCTCATCCCGTCCAGCGCCAGCACCAGCCCCGGGTGCTCTACGGTGCCGCGATGATGGATCGAACGCATGCAAAAGCTGCGCGCGTAGTCCTGCATCATCGCGATTTTCTTGTCTTCGAACGCGAACCCCGGGTTCCACAACAACGATCCGTACCCAAACACCCACATCTCACTAGTCCTTTTCAGCTTGCTGCCTTAAACACCACGCGAGCATAAGGGAAAAGAGATGAAACGACTGTTATTTGTGATCATCACGGCCGCAGCACTTTACGCAGGCTATTGGTTTTTTGGCGCAAATGGCGCGACTGCCGGTTTCGAGCGCTGGTTTGAGGAGCGCCGCAGCGAGGGCTGGGTCGCGGAGTACACCAGCATCGAGACGCGCGGTTTTCCGAGCCGGTTCGACACCACGATCAACGATATTTCGCTGGCAGACCCAGATACGGGCGTCGCCTATGCCGCGCCGTTCTTGCAGATTTTCGCGCTTAGCTACAAACCCCAGCATTTGATCGCGGTCTGGCCAAACACACAGAGCATCGCCACCCCCTTTGGCAAGGCCGCGATCACCAGCAGTGATATGCGTGCCTCCCTGATTGTGACGAAAAGCGCGTCGCTCGCGCTGGAAAAGGCGAATTTTGTCGCTGAGGACGTAAGCGCGGCGGTAGACGCCAGCGCAGCCTATGGCGCAACACGCATGCTTGTCGCGGTGGAGCGGGTCGAGACAACGACCAGCACCTATCATTTCGGGCTCGAAGCGCGTGATGTGGCCTTGCCTCAACCCAAAGGCGTACGCCTTGAAGCGGGGCTCTTACCCGAGACGCTCGAGCACGCGCGCGGCGATGTGACGGTGCGGTTCGACAAACCTTGGGACGTGAGCGCGCTGCAAGCTGCGCGTCCGCAGCCGACGCGGGTTGAGGTGAAGTTGATCGAAGCGAAATGGGGTCAGCTTGATCTGCGCCTTGCGGGGGCCTTCGATGTGGATAGCGCAGGGCGCGCGAGCGGCGAGGTGACGATCAAAGCCCAGAACTGGCGCGATATTCTAGCGCTTGGCGTGGCGAGCGGCGCAGTGCCGCAGCAATTGCAGCGCCCTATGGAGCAAGGCCTGTCCTTGCTCTCAGGTCTGTCCGGCAATCGCAACACGCTGGATCTGCCGCTGACGCTGGATCGCGGTCAGATGAAGCTGGGGCCGATCCCGATTGGTCCGGCCCCGCTGTTTCGCTTGCGTTAGGCGTAGTGCATCAGCGTCTGACGCACGGCCTGCGCGGCCTCTGCGCCTTTTTTAACGAAGTGATCGGTGTAGAACCCGATATGCTCAGCGGTGGGTTGGAAGTGGTGCGGCGTAAGCGAGACAGAGAAAGTGGGCACGCCTGTGCTCATTTGTGCTTCCATCAGCCCGTTAACCACGGCAGCGGCCACGAAATCGTGGCGATAAATGCCGCCATCCACGACTAGCGCCGCACAGACCACAGCATCGAAATCACCCGACACACCTAGTTTTTTGGCCAAAAGCGGCATCTCGAACGCGCCCGGCACATCAAAGGCAGTGATTTGAACCGTCGCATCAACGCCGTCCATATCCGCCTCAAAGCCGACAAGCGCGCGATCAACGATCTCGGCATGCCATTGCGCTTTGATAAACGCTATTTTCAGTTGTTTCGTCATTTTGGAACCTTTGTTTTAGACGTACAAAAGCCCCAGAGCATCGCATTGGCCTACCTGCCCGTAAGGACATGCACACCGCTCTCTTTCATCCGGACTTTCACCGTCGGCCCTGGAATTCCACCAAAGTCTGCTGACCCCTCACGTTTTAGCAAAGGCGCTCGCGGGCTATCACCGCCGGTAGGGACTTTCACCCTGCCCTGAGAACAATGACTTGGTGGCACGGGATGCGAGGTCTTGCAAGACTTGGCGCGCCGCGTCACTCTGGGTTTTGTGGACATGCGGAGGGATGAGATGAGCGATGTGCAAAGCCGACTTGCGGCACGGATCGAGGCCAAACGCGAGAATTTGATCGCGCTGACGCAGGATTTAATCCGCATACCGACGCTCAACCCTCCCGGTGAAAACTACCGCGAGATTTGCACGTATTTGGGCGAACGCATGTCGCGTAGTGGCTTTACGATGGAAATGGTGCGCGCAGAGGGCGCGCCAGGGGATTGCACCAAATATCCCCGCTGGAACGTGGTATGCCGCCGCGAAGGAACACGCAAAGGGGAGTGCGTTCACTTCAATAGCCACATCGACGTAGTTGAGGTCGGCGCAGGCTGGACATTTGATCCCTTTGGCGGAGAATTAAGCGACGGAAAAATATATGGGCGCGGAGCCTGCGATATGAAAGGCGGCTTGGCCGCCTCGATCATTGCGGCGGAAGCGTTTGTTGAGGAATGCCCGAATTATGCCGGTGCCATTGAGATCAGCGGCACGGCGGATGAAGAAAGCGGCGGCTACGGCGGCGTGGCCTACTTGGCGGAAAAAGGGTTTTTCGCGCCGTCCCGCGTGCAACATGTGATTATTCCAGAGCCGCTAGGCGTTGATCAAATCTGCCTTGGTCATCGTGGCGGTTGGTGGGCTGAAATTGAAACATTCGGCGAAATTGCCCATGGCTGCATGCCCTTTCTTGGCGATTGCGCCGTGCGCCACATGGGGGCGGTGCTCGAAAAGTTCGAGGACACGCTCTACCCAGCCATGGCCGCACGCCACACAGAAATGCCAGTCATTCCGGAGGGTGCACGCCAATCCACGATGAATATCAACTCGATCCATGGTGGCCAGAATGAGCAGGCGGAGGGCAGCACGGCCTTGCCCTCACACTGCGTACCGGACAGTTGCCGCATCGTGATTGATCGCCGCTATCTGGCCGAAGAAAACCACGCGGGCGTCAGCGGTGAGGTAAAAGATTTACTCGAAGAACTGCGCGTCACGCGACCCAATTTCGAATATGCGATGCGCGAACTCAATCACGTTGCGCCCTCGATGACCGATAAAGAAGCGCCCGTTGTGCAGACTGTCGCGCGCTCGATCGAGGCGGTGATGGGCAAAAAAGTACGCTACGTTGCGTCCCCCGGAACCTATGATCAAAAGCACATTGACCGGATTGGAAAGCTGAAGAATTGCATCGCCTACGGACCTGGCATTTTAGAGCTGGCGCATAAGCCTGACGAATATGTCGGCGTCGAGGATATGATCGATAGCGCCAAAGTTATGGCGCACGCGCTCGCACAGCTTTTGATGGGCGAGTGCTAAGGGCTGATTCAGAGGAAAACACCGTGTTGCTAGCTCAGAAATTGGCGTCTTGAACGGGGCTCGTGCGCCTTTCCTATCAGGCTTTGCGCGTTTGCTGCAGTTCAGGAAAGATCCCTCTCGTGCATTGGCCCGGCCAATACCCTGACGGGCAGTGCTTGGCTAGTTTGCGGAGGTTTTGGGCGGGCGCGACGAGGTGGAATTCATCATTCGCGCAGCATGGGCCGCGTAATCGCGGCCTTCGCCGCCCGAGAATGCGTTTGAGGGGGGCAAAGAGCATTTCCACCTTCTTTCTGAGCCGCATCGAGATGACATATTGTTTGGTTTTGGCGATGTCGCGGGCAACCTGACGGGTGCCTTCATGTTCTTCGCGGGTGATTGATCGGAAGTCGGCATTTAGGCAGCATTTTGCTTTTGATGGGCACGCCTGACACGTCAGTTTCAGGGCGCGATACTTGGCGACGCCTTTGCCGTCCGGGCCCCAGTTGGGATCAGAACAGTTCCGACGGAACTGTTTGAGTGATTGGTCTTCTGAACAGACATATTGATCGTTCGCTGGATCCCAGTCGAAGTCAGTTCCGTTCCAAGTGCCGTCGGTGCGGCCAGCCTTATCAATCACCGGTATATGGGGTGCGATCTTGCGATCCACCAACCAGCCCAACATCGGGCCGGAACCGTAAGCCGTGTCTTCGATGATGCGTTCAGGATGCAGATTAAACGTGTCTTTAACCCGACCCGGCATCGCGCGCACAGACCCAACTTCAGCTTGTCGGATCGATGTTTTGGCCTCAACGTCGACGATGACACTATAGTCCATATCGATGAGGTGATTGGTAGAATAGTCAAAGAAAGCGTGCCCTTTGCGGGCTGAAGCCCACTGGCTGGCGGGATCGGAATGAAGCGCGCCACAGTCGTTTTAAACAAGTGACGCAAAAGATCACTGTCACGGAAACGCCCATGCCGGTCCTTTGAACGTAGCAGGTGATCTTGCGGAACATGATCTTCAATCAAGGACTCATAAAACAACGCGCCTTGCGCCTCTTGCTTCGGTCCCAACATCGCCATTTCCTCCCAATCCATAAGGAAAGTGAATCAGCGGTAGCACTTCAAATCAACAAGAGTTTTCCAACAAAATAGGCTCAGGGCTGCCATTCGCCAGAGGCTTCAGCAAGGCCCTCGATGATCCCCGTGAGCGCGGCGCCATGGTGGACTTCGGCATCCGGAAAAGCGTCTGAAATGGCAGTTTGCACGACTTGCATGAGGCTGGAACCACCGACCAGAATGAGGTGCGTGACGCTTTGGGCCTGAACGCCTGCACCCTCCGTGCAGGCAAGTGCAGTCTCGGCAATCTGCACGGCAGAGGGCTGCAAGGAATGCTCCAGCGCAAGCGCGTAGAGCGGCGCGCTCAGCCCCTTTTCCAGAGCACCGAGGCGCATATCGACTTGCGCCAATGGCTTGCTGTTAAGCGCAATCTTCGCGGCCTCGACAGCAAAGGCAAGATCATGACCGCGCTCATCGTCCAGCACACGTACAAGTCGGGTCAGTTTTTCTGGTGCCGAGGCGTATTTTAGCAAATCCTTGGCAGCGCGGCGGGTATCGGGCGTATAGAGAAACGGGATTTTTTGCCATGTGGCGAGGTCCGCGAAAATCGCGTTGGGCGCTTGATGGGTTTGATCGCCAAAAACGTGGCGGATCTGACTACCCCGCCCCATCAGCGGCATCACGTGATCGAAGCTAAGCAAACGGTCGAAATTCGTGCCGCCAAGGCGCAGACCTTCACTGCGAAGCGTGTTAATGCTGCCGTCCGCTTTGGTGCGAAACAGGGTAAAATCCGAGGTGCCACCCCCGATATCTATCACGAGGCCTAGATCACCCGCCTGCAAAATACGTGCCTGCGCACGCGCCGCCGCCTCGGGTTCGTTCATAAAGCGGACTTCCGCAAAGCCCGCTAGATGATAAGCCTCACGCAGATCCGCCAATGCCTGCATGTCGCGCGCCTCATCCGCATGAAAGCGCACAGGGCGACCCGAAAGCGCCTTGGTGAAGAGCATGCCTGTTTCACACTCGGCGCGCGTCTTTATCTCTGACAAAAAGCGCGCGACGATCTGAAGATAGCTCATCCGCTTGCCTAGAAACATGCCGCTTTCGCGGATCAGCGGCGTGCCAAGCAAGGATTTGAGCGCGCGCATGTAGCGCCCCCATGCGCCCTCGAACAGAGCCTGTTCGGCCTGAGAACCGAAAGCCACCGTTTTGTCCTCGAAATCGAAGAACAGCGCGGTGGGTAGGGTTTGCTTGCCCAGCTCCAACTCGATCAACCGAACCTTGCCCTGCGCAAATACGCCTACGGCCGAGTTGGACGTGCCAAAATCGATGGCCAAAACTGCGCCGCTTTGCTCTTTACTCATGCCCTGCCTCGCCAAAAGCAGCGATTTACAAAGAGAGCGCGCGCCCCGCAAGCCCTGATTTGCGCGCAATCTTTGGCTAGCCAGACTTGGGCGAAGTGGCTAACCTTCTTTTCAAACAAACTTCGGGAGTCTCAAATGTCCAACCTTCGCACGCTCTTTTTAGGTGTAAGTGCCGCTGCCTTGCTGGCAGGTGCAGCCTTTGCCAAATCCGATATCACGGTCGCACTGCAACTGGAGCCGCCACATCTTGATCCGACGTCCGCAGCCGCAGGCGCGATCGACAGCGTGCTTTATTCCAACGTCTTCGAGGGGCTGACGCGCTTCATGGCCGACGGCTCGGTTGTTCCGGGCCTTGCCGAGAGCTGGGAAATCTCTGCCGATGGTCTGAGCTATACGTTTAAACTACGCGCCGGTGTTACCTTCCACGATGGCACGGCGATGGACGCAGATGATGTGAAATTCTCGCTCGATCGCGCGCGCGCAGAGGACAGCACAAACGCGCAAAAGGCGCTTTATGCAGGCATCACGGATGTCATGGTTGTCGACCCGATGAATGTGAAGCTGACGCTAGCGGAAGCGAATGGTTCCATGCTGTTTAACCTTGCGTGGGGCGATGCAGTGATCGTCGCGCCCGAAAGCATCGAGAACATCAAACAGATGCCCGTTGGCACAGGCGCGTTCAAATTCGTGAACTGGGTGCAGGGCGACAAGATCGAATTGGCGCGCAACGATAGCTATTGGGGCGCAGCCCCCGCGTTAGAGACGGCGACGTTCAAATTCATCTCTGATTCGACAGCCGCCTTTGCCGCCGTCATGGCGCAGGACGTAGACGTTTTCGCAGGTTTCCCGGCCCCAGAAAATCTGCCGCAGTTCGAAGCTGATCCTCGTTTTCAGGTCCTCGTCGGCAGCTCGGAGGGCGAAACGATCCTGTCCACCAACAACAAAATGCCACCCTTCGATAACATCAAAGTGCGCAAAGCGCTTGCTCATGCGATTGATCGCCAAGCGATCATCGACGGTGCGCTGTTCGGCTATGGCACCCCCATCGGCACGCATTTCGCGCCGCACAATCCCGATTATGTGGACCTGACCGCCATGTCGGCCTTTGATCCGGCAAAGTCCAAAGCGCTGCTGGCCGAAGCGGGTCTGCCCGACGGATTTGAAACAACGCTGCACCTGCCGCCCCCCTCTTACGCGCGGCGCGGCGGTGAAATCATCGCGGCTCAACTGGCTGAGGTCGGCATAAAGGCCGAAATCATCAACGTGGAATGGGCGCAGTGGCTGGAGACAGTATTTCGCGGCAAGACCTTCGGCTTGACCGTGATCAGCCACACAGAGCCGTTCGATATCGGCATCTATGCGCGACCCGATTATTACTTTCAGTATGACAATCCCGAGTTTCAAGCGCTTATGACCAAGTTGAATGCAACCGCCGATCCGGCAATGCGTTCCGATATGATCGCACAGGCGCAAACCACGATTTCGCAGGATTATGTGAACGGCTATCTTTTCCAACTGGCCTTCCCGACCGTCGCGGATGCCAAGGTGCAGGGCCTTTGGGAGAACGCGCCAACGCAGGCGACCGATCTTACTGGCGTATCATGGTCGAATTAAGCGGGCCTCGAATTTTCTAGAAAATTCGCACTCCCCTAAGAACGCGCGCGCAATACTTTAATGCGCGTGCGTATTTCGTTGCGTACAGGGCCTTCGTTGGGTTGATCCGCAAGTGTTCTAAACCAATGTTCCGGCGGATTGCGCCCTCTAGAATTTCCCTCAAAACTTAACCCACGCAGAACTCTTTCAGGCCTTGCATCCATAAATTCAGGCGCATCGAAACCATTGAGCACGCCCCAAACCCGTGTCCAGCAACGCCCAACGCTCCATGGGTTATAGCCTCCTCCACCCAATACAAGCAACCTTGGCGCAAGCCCCATCAAAGCATGAACGACCTCCACATGGGCGTTATTGGACAGGGATAAACGCGATAGCGGATCTTCCTCAATTGCATCTGATCCACATTGCAGCACAATCGCTTCGGGTGCAAAATACTCAATCAAGGGCAGGATCAATTCGTGCAAAACCATCCGCATTTCGCTGTCATTGAATCCACGCGGCACAGGCAAGTTGAACGCACTTCCACCAGCAGCCTCTTCAAGTGCACCGGTAAAGGGCCAGCGCTTTTCCTCATGCACAGAAATCATCCGCACCAACGGATCACCCCTAAATCCGACCTCCACCCCATCGGGGTGATGTGCGTCAATATCGACGTAAACGACGCGCCCGGCACCATGGTGCTGCAGCGACTTGATCGCAAGAACAGGATCATTGAGATAGCAAAACCCGTTTGCACGATCCGGCATGCCGTGATGTGTGCCACCGCCGGGAACATGCACAATGCCGCCATGCGCCAGCAATTCACCCGCGAGCATAACACCGCCTGCGCCCGTCGCAGGGCGACGAAACATCTCGCCAAACACAGGATTGGAATGCGTGCCCAAATGAAATTGCGAGCGCTCCGCAGCGCTCACATCGCCGCGCCGCTCTGCCCTTGCGAGCGCAGAAACATATTCTGGCGTGTGGAACGCCCAAAGCGCCTTTGGCTTCGCGCGCGGCGAGGTCACGTATTGCGCATCGGGCAACCAGCCAAGCGCACGGCTAAGGTCCATCACGGTCGATACACGCGGCACGCGCAAAGGGTGCGCCCCGCCATAGGACGAACTGCGATAAATTTCCGAGCCGATAAAAAGCGGGCGTTGCAACATTCCCCTCACATACAACGCATCCGCGCCGCGACAAGCCCTCTGGACCCTGCCACGCCTCTCGCCTAGCGTACCCGAATGCTGCGCTATTCGCTCAAAAGATTGCTGTCCCTCGTGATCAGCCTGATCATCGCCAGCCTCGTCATCTTTCTGGTGATCGAGGTCGCGCCAGGTGATCCAGCGAGCTTTATGCTCGGGATAAACGCGCAGGAGGATACGCTCGATGCGCTGCGCGAGGAACTCGGCCTGAACCAGAGCAAGCTGGAGCGCTATCTGTCATGGACGTTCGGCATGTTGCAGGGCGATTTTGGCACGTCATACACTTATCGCACGCCAGTCGCAGACATGGTGGCAGACCGGCTTTGGGTCTCGCTTCCTCTTGCATTGTACGCACTCGCGCTATCGACTCTAATCGCCTTTCCTGCTGGAATTTACGCCGCCTCGCGGCGCGGCGGCGCGGGCGATGTGAGCATTATGGGTGCCACGCAGCTTGGCGTCGCGATCCCGAATTTCTGGTTTGCGATGATGCTCGTTTTGGTATTCGCGATCAACCTGCGCTGGTTTTCAGCCGGCGGTTTTCCGGGTTGGGACGAGGGTTTATTCACTGGCTTCAAAGCGCTCACACTACCTGCGATCGCGCTGGCCTTGCCCCAAGCTGCGATCCTCGCGCGGGTCATGCGCTCCTCCCTGCTTGATATCCTGAACGAGGATTTTATCCGCACCGCCCGTGCGAAGGGCTTGAACCAACGCCAAGCCCTTTGGCGTCACGCGCTGCGCAACGCGCTCATTCCTGTGCTCACGATCATCGGTCTGCAATTCTCGTTCCTGCTCGCAGGGTCGATCATTATCGAACAAGTTTTCTATCTCCCCGGCCTTGGACGGCTTGTCTTTCAATCCATCTCGCAGCGCGATCTGATCGTCGTCGAGAGTGTCGTGATGCTGCTCGTGTTCGCCGTAATCATGGTGAATTTCATCGTAGATCTCGCTTATGCGTGGGTCGATCCACGACTGAGATCGCGCACATGACCTCGCGCAATCTGATCATTGGCGGTGTGCTATCAGCAATCTTCATTGCGGCAGCGCTTGTCAGTTTCGTCTGGACGCCCTTTGACGTCACGCAGATGAACATTCCCAATAAACTCAAGACGCCCAATGCTGCGAACTGGCTCGGCACCGATCACTTCGGCCGCGATATTTTCTCGATGATCATGGTCGGTGCGCGCACGTCCATTGCCGTTGCGCTGATCGCAGTCGGTATTGGTATGAGCATTGGTGTCCCTCTTGGCCTCGCAGCCGCAGCGCGCCAAGGCAGTCTGCTGGACGAGGTCATCATGCGCGGCAACGACTTGGTCTTTGCCTTCCCCTCACTGGTAATCGCGATCCTGATTACCGCTGTTTTCGGCCCCGGCGCAGTGAACGCGATCATCGCCATCGGCATTTTCAACGTCCCCGTTTTCGCGCGCCTCACTCGCAGCGCCGCGCTACCACTGTGGCAACGCGAATTCATCATGGCCGCGCGTGTCTCGGGCAAAGGCCCCGCACGCATTTCCATGGAACATATCCTGCCCAACGTCACCAATTTGCTGATTGTGCAGGGTACGATCCAGTTCTCGCTCGGCATCCTCGCCGAGGCCGGGCTATCCTATGTCGGCCTTGGCGCGCAGCCACCGCTGCCAAGCTGGGGGCGCATGCTGGCGGATGCGCAGACCATGGTCAGCTTTGCACCTCACCTCGCGCTCATCCCCGGCGGTGCGATTATTCTCACGGTGCTTGGCCTCAATCTCATGGGCGATGGCCTGCGCGATCTGCTTGATCCCCGCATCAGAGTGGAGCGCACATGAGGCTCTTGAGCATAGAAAACCTCTGTCTCAGCATCCATGCTCTGAAGATTTTGAAGAACGTCAGCCTCGAAGTCGCCAAGGGTGAAATCGTCGCGATCACCGGTGAAAGCGGCTCTGGCAAGTCGCTTACCGCCTTTTCCGTCATGCAGCTCTTGCCACGTGGAACTGCCGCAACTGGCTCGATCAAACTCGATGGAACGGAACTGCTGAACACTCCCGACGCCAACATGTGCAAACTGCGCGGCAATGATATCGGGATGGTGTTCCAAGAACCCATGACCGCGCTCAATCCTTTGATGAGCATCGGCGATCAGGTCATGGAAACCATCCTGCTCCACACAGATGCCAGCCGCGAAGAGGCGCGGCACCGTGCCGAAAAGACGTTGGCGCGCGTCGGCCTTCCCCCCGAAAGATACAGCCTCGCGCGCTTTCCGCACGAGCTTTCAGGCGGCCAACGCCAGCGCGTCGTTATCGCCATGGCCATCGCGCTGCGCCCGCGCCTGTTGATCGCGGATGAGCCAACAACCGCGCTCGATGTCACCACCCAGGCGCAAATTATCGACCTCTTGAAAGACCTCGTTCAGGACTTTGGCATGGGTCTGTTGATGATCACCCACGACCTTGCCGTGGTTTCCAATATGGCCGACCGAATTGTCGTCATGCGCCGCGGTGAAGTTGTGGAAACGGGCGAAACCAAAACGCTCTTCGCAAACATGCAGCACGATTACACCAAGGCGCTTTTCGCCGCCTCCGCCCACGAAGTGACGCTGCCAAACAACATCCCATCAGACGCGCTTTTGATCGTCAAAGACGCGGTGCGCGATTACCCCAAACCGCGCACCAAACTCTTCGCCCCACGTGAATATACGCGTGCAGTCAACGCGGTCAGTTTCACGCTCAAAAAAGGCGAGCGCATCGGACTGGTTGGGGAAAGCGGCTGCGGGAAATCCACCCTCACCCGCGCAATCCTAGGGCTTGAACCGCTGCAAGGCGGCTCCATCACGGCCTTCGGTCAAGAGGTCGGACCAGATATGCCCCCTGCCCTGCGATCCGGCTTGCAAGTGGTGTTCCAAGACCCGTACGGCAGCTTCAATCCCCGCCACAAAGTCGCGCGCATCATCACCGAACCGTTCCATTTGCTCCCCGATCCACCACGCGGGCAAGAGCGCAAAAACCGTATCAGCGAAGCCCTTATCGCGGTAGGCCTACACCCTTCTGACGCGGACAAATACATCCACGCGTTTTCAGGCGGCCAGCGCCAACGTATCGCCATTGCACGCGCGCTGATTATCAATCCCGAACTGATCATTTTCGACGAAGCTGTCAGCGCGCTAGACGTATCGATCCGCGCGCAAATTCTTGATCTGATTGCAGAGCTGACGCAGACCCATGAGCTAAGCTATCTCTTCATCAGTCATGATCTATCCGTTGTGCGCACCATAACCGACCGCGTTTTGGTGATGAAAGACGGCGAAATTGTCGAAGACGGCGAAACACGCCAAGTCTTTAAAAATCCGCACCACCCCTATACCGCTAGCCTTATAGCCGCCGCCCCGACCCTTCCAGATGTGAAAGCACTTGCCGATGCCCCTGACTAAACTTCCGTTCAATCCCTGCCATTGCCTGATCGACGGCACATGGCGCGCGCCCGTATCCGGCCAGACCATCGCCTTGATAGATCCCTCGGACGGCAGCGAGTTAACCCAAATCGCGCGCGGCCAAAGCGATGATATCAACGCGGCAGTCAATGCTGCGCAAAACGCTTTGAGCGGGGAATGGGGACGCAAAACGGCACTGGAACGGGGCCGTATCCTCACAAAAATCGGTCAACTCGTCCTTGAAAACGTCGATTTTCTCGCCGAGCTAGAAGCCCGCGATGTGGGCAAACCCTACGCCCAAGCGCGCGCAGATGCTGTCGCGCTGGCACGTTACATGGAGTTTTACGGGGGTGCTGCGGACAAGGTTCACGGCGAAACCATTCCATATCTCGACGGCTATACCGTCTACACATTGCGCGAACCCCACGGTGTCACGGGCCATATTGTGCCATGGAACTACCCGATGCAAATCATTGGCCGCTCTGTTGGCGCGGCATTGGCGATGGGCAATGCCGCGGTTCTGAAGCCAGCGGAAGAAGCCTGCCTCACCGCCCTCATGTTCGCCGAAATCGCGCGGCAAGCGGGCTTGCCAAACGGCGCGCTCAACGTTGTCCCCGGACTTGGCGCAGAGGCGGGTGCAGCCCTCTCATCACATAAAAACGTCCAACACATCTCTTTCACAGGCTCCGTGGCGACAGGAGCTCTGGTGCAGCAGGCCGCTGGTGCAAACGTCATCCCAGTCACGCTGGAACTTGGCGGCAAATCCCCGCAACTCGTGTTTGAGGATGCCGACCTCGCTGAAGCGCTGCCCTTCCTCGTCAACGCAGGCATCCAGAACGCGGGTCAAACCTGCTCTGCGTCATCGCGCATCCTTGTTCAGCAAAGCCGCTATGAAGAGGTCGTCGCAGCCATGTCAGAACGCTACAAAGCGCTCAAAGTCGGCCCCGCGATGGACGATCTCAATCTCGGCCCTCTTATATCTTCCCGTCAAAAAGACATTGTAACAGGGTTCTTAAAGCTAGGCGAAGACCTGCAGATCGCCGCCACAGGCCAAGTCGCCCCCGATGCCCCCAAGTCAGGCGCATACGTCGCGCCCCATCTGCTGCTCTGCCCTGATCCCAACCACCCGCTCGCGCAGCAAGAAATCTTCGGACCCGTCCAAGTCGTCATCCCGTTCAAGAACGAAGCTGACGCCCTGAGAATAGCCAACGGCACCGATTACGGCCTTGTCGCGAGCATCTGGACCGAAAACGGCGCACGCCAAATGCGCCTCGCAAAAGCGCTGAAATCCGGCCAAGTCTTCATCAATAACTATGGTGCAGGCGGCGGCGTCGAACTTCCCTTTGGCGGTATCGGCAAATCCGGACATGGCCGCGAAAAGGGTTTTGAGGCGCTCTACGGCTTCTCCACGCTCAAGACCGTTGCTGCCAAACATGGCTAGGCTCGCCGTCTTCATCCTTTTGTGTTTCTGCGCGATGTTCGCGGCTGCCGCCTTCGGCGTGCTGCACAATCAGATCAGCTTTACCATTGGTGCGAGCTATTTCTACGATGTCAAATTCGCGCAATTCGATATCGACCCCGTGCTGCAGAACCGCATTGGTGCGGGCGTCGTCGGCGCGATGGCAAGCTGGTGGATGGGCCTGCTCATGGGTCTACCTGCCTTCGCACTCGGCCTGTTCACACAAGCGGGTCGCCGCCGTTACTTCCACGCGGGCCTCAATGCGATTTGGGTCGCCACATCTATCACTGGCATCGGCGCTTTTGTCGGCCTCTCTTTTGGCTATATCGCCGATATAAACACGCTGGTGGGCTACCTGCCGATGATCGATGCCTTTTCCGATCCCATCGGTTTTGTGCGCGCCGCGATCATGCACGAAGCGAGCTATTTCGGCGGAATCATAGGCGCGCTCGCCGCGCTATACGTCATGTGGCGTGAGCGCCCCAAACAAGGAAACGACAATGCGACTACAAAATAAAACTGCCATCGTCACAGGCGCGGGATCCGGCTTTGGCGCCGGCATCGCGCGCAAATTCGCCGCCGTGGGCGCGCATGTCATGGTCGCGGACATCAACGCCGATGCAGCCCAAGCCATCGCCGCAGAGATCAACGGCACACCCTGCACGGTCGATGTCAGCGACGGTGCCAGCGTTCAAGCCATGGCAGATCTCGCCATAAAGGAAATGGGCCATGTGGACATTATCGTTAACAACGCCGGCGTCACCCACCTGCCCGCCCCGATGGAGACCATATCAGAGGATGATTTCGACCGCGTTTTCACTGTAAATTGCAAATCCGTCTACCTGATTGCGCGCACGTTCAATCCCCAAATGAAGACGCGCAAATCCGGCTCTATCCTCAACGTCGCTTCCACTGCAGGGGTAAGCCCGCGCCCCAATCTCAACTGGTACAACGCCTCCAAAGGCTGGATGAATACCGCCACCAAAACCATGGCCGTCGAACTCGCCCCATTTGGCATACGCGTTAACGCGCTGAACCCCGTAGCTGGTGAAACCCCGCTCCTTGCCTCCTTCATGGGCGAGGACACGCCAGAGCGGCGCGCACAATTTCTCTCCACCATCCCCATTGGCCGCTTTTCCACGCCCGAAGACATGGGCAACGCCGCCTGTTTCCTGTGCTCGGACGAGGCCAGCATGATCACCGGCGTGTGCATGGAAGTCGACGGTGGACGCTGCATCTAGCCCATTGCTTCATCTTCCCAAATAAACTTCCGCCGGAGGCTCCCGCACCATGCAACCAGGCCCCAAAAATCTGATCACCGATGTGCAAGGCCTCAAAGTTGGCCATGCCCAGGACGCGCGCTTAAAATCAGGCACGACCGTGCTGACCGCTGACGCCCCGCTCACCTCCTCCGTCCACGTCATGGGCGGCGCGCCGGGCAGCCGTGAAACCGATCTGCTCGATCCCGACAAATCTGCCCCCGGCGTGGATGCTTTTGTCCTCTCCGGCGGCTCCGCCTTCGGCCTCGATGCCGCAAGCGGTGTAATGCAGGGGCTACGCGATATGGGCCGCGGCTTTGCGGTGCACACCGCGCGCGTGCCCATCGTTCCTGCCGCGATCATCTTCGACCTGATCAATGGCGGCGACAAGAACTGGACCACCAGCCCTTATCCAACGCTCGGAGAAGCAGCGCTTTGCGGCGCCGACGCCACCTTCGACCTCGGCTCGTTTGGCGCAGGCACAGGTGCAAACAGCGCGATGCTCAAAGGCGGCACAGGCTCGGCATCCTTGGTGCTGGACAACGGCATCACTGTCGGCGCGTTGATGATCGCCAATCCCATCGGCGCGGTCACCACACCGGGCGAGCGGCACTTCTGGGCTGCGCCATTCGAGATCGACGGTGAATTTGGCGGCCTTGGCCCTGATCCGCAAAGCGGCCTCGGGCGTGATATGAAATCAGACAAGATCACCGCGATGATGCGGCAGGCCAACACCACCATCGGCATCGTCGCGACCGACGCCAAGTTAAGCAAAGCGCAGTGCAAACGCATGGCGATCGCCGCGCACGACGGGATCGCCCGCGCTTGCATGCCGGCCCACACGCCGATGGACGGCGATCTGATTTTCAGCACCACAACAGGCGCGAAGGAATTGGCTGCGCCTGATCTGGAACTCGCGATGATCGGCCATGCCGCTTCGCTCTGCGTGGCACGTGCCATCGCGCGCGCAATTTATGAGGCGACGCCCGCGCCCAATGACATGCTGCCGACCTGGCGCGCCAAGAACGGGGTGTGAGCGGTGCCGGACCTTCAACTGCCAGATATCAACCTGCATTATAAAATCGACGGCAGCGGCCCGCCATTGATCCTGATCGCAGGCATGCTCAGCGATAGCGCAAGTTGGGGGCCACTCATCGCGCCGCTTGCAGCAAAGCACGTCGTTATCCGGCCAGACAACCGCACAACTGGGCGCACGACGCCCTCTCTTGCACCAACCGCACCAGAGCAGAACGCGCGCGATATTCTCGCCTTGATGGATTATCTCGACATCCCCAAGGCGCATATCATCGGGCATTCCATGGGCGGCTATATTGCTGCGGAACTTGCGGCTTTGACACCGGAGCGCGTCAACACACTCACCCTCCTATGCAGCGCGCCAATCAACCTGCCACGCTCTTGGCATCTGTTCCAGAGCTTCTACGATATCCGCAAATCCGGCCCCGAAGGGCTGTGGCTGCGCAGCCTGTTTCCATGGCTCTTTCACCACCGCTTTTTTGACAAGCCCGAGCAAATTGAGGGCGCGATCGCCGCAAGTCTCGCCTACCCTCATGCGCAATCCATGAACGCGATGCAGCATCAACTCGACGCGCTCAAGCGCTACGATCCGCAAGGGCTAATCCAGCGCATCAAAGCACCAACCCTTGCACTACTTGCCCAGAGCGATCTGATCGTGCCCTACCAAGAGGCACTGGACCTCCTTGGCCAAATCACACAAGCTGACATTCAGACCATCCAGAACGCAGGCCATTCGATCCACTGGGACGCGCCGCAAGCGGTACTTGACGCCCTCATACCCTTCCTGAAGGAGCACAGCGATGAGCACGGATAGATTTGGCAACGTTTTTACCGAAAGTACCCCCGAGACAGCGCAGGCCATAGACGATTTCACCCACGGTTTTCTCGCCTATCAACCCAAAGCCGCCAACGTCCTCGCCGCCGCTGAGGCGCAGCCCGAACATGCACTCATCAACGCTTACGCAGGCATGCTCTGGATGTTCCTCGAGGCCCCTGTCGCCGCGCAAAAGGCAGCGCCATTTATCGCCAATGCACAGGCAGCCAAAGCGCCAACCGCACGAGAGGCTTCATGCGTGCAGATCGCTGCTACTTGGGTGGACGGCGATCTGCCAGAAGTGATGCGCCTATGCGAGGTACATGCGGATCAGTATCCGCGCGATCTGGTGATCATCAAGCTCGCACAATATCTCTATTTCAATGTCGGCGACTCCCCCGCAATGCTTAGCGTCGCGATGAAAGCGCTGCCAGACGCAAAAGACGACGCCTATGTCCACGGCATGATCGCCTTTGGCCATGAGCAATGTCACAACCTAGAGCAAGCCGAAGAAAGCGCGCGCCGCGCGATGGAGATCGAGCCCAACGATGCTTGGGCGCATCACGCGATTGCCCATGTGATGCTGACACAGGGCCGCGTGCTCGAAGGCGTGGCCTTCATGGAGCAACAAGCGCCGCGTTGGGACGGGCTCAACAGCTTCATGTACGCGCACAATTGGTGGCATCTGGCGCTATTTTACATCTCGCTTGGTCAACCTGAAAAAGTACTCGCGACCTACGATGCTCATGTCTGGGGCCTTGAGAAAAGTTTCGCGCAAGATCAGATCGGCGCCGCGTCCTTGCTCGCGCGCATGGAGCTTGCTGGCATAGACGTGGGGGATCGCTGGGGCGATGTTGCCAAGCATATTGAACTGCGCGGGCCGGATACGACTTTGCCATTCCTCACCATGCAATACCTCTATGCTCTAGGACGTGCAGATAGCCCCGCAGCGGATACTTTGATGGAAGCTGTTCGGGCCAAGGCCGCTACGCAAAGTTTTGAGCAGGACGCTTGGCAAAATGTAGCTTTGCCCGCATGCGAGGGATTGCTGGCGCATGCGCGCGGACGCTTTGAGACCACCGTTTCTCAACTCGGCCCCGCCCTGAAACGCCTTACCGAAATTGGCGGCAGCCACGCCCAACGCGATCTGTTTGCGCAAGTCTATCTGGATGCTCTGATAAAAACCGAACGACTGGAGCAAGCGCGCAAAACGATGGAGCGGCGCTTGAAATACGATCCAAATGGCGTTCCGTTAAATCATATGTTGGCAGAGGTTTACGACAAAACCGGCGCGCCGGGAAAAGCCGACGAGGCGCGCGCGCGCTCCTTCATTTGATTTCCTCTCTCGAAAAATCTTCGGCCACAGGCGCGCGATTATTCTAGAATAATCGTATCACACCTCTTCGACCTGCATCACACCATCGAGGCTTTTCAGCGCGCCTTTAATTTGCGGCGTCACAGGGAAGTCGCGCCCCAGATCTACCTCAACCTCGCCGGGCAATCCCGCGTCCATCAGGCAGAGCATGACAGGACCGCGCGCACCCTGTTTCACAGTTTCCTGAGCGCGCATAAGGACCGACGCGATATTGGGCACCGCCCCTGAATTTTCCACGAAAATCTTCAAAGCGGTTTGCCCTGCATCCGCAACAGCCACATCAATCGGTGCCACGGAGCGACCGAGCAATTTAAGTTGATCGCTCTCCATCGTTGCCTCGACAGTGACAACAACCTTTGCTCCAGTTTCCAGATATTCGCGGCACTTATCCAGCGTGTCGGAGAACAGTGTGACTTCGTAAGCCCCTGTCGTGTCGCTCATCTGGGCAAAAGCAAAGCGGTTGCCGCGCGCCGATTTACGCTCTTGGCGCCCCGCAACCACACCTGCGAGTTTGGCAACCAATGCGCCGCTTTCAGCCTTGGCAGTGATCTCGTCCAGCGTCATCACGCCTTTGCGTTTAAGCGGTGCCATATAGTCATCGAGCGGATGGCCGGACATGTAAAACCCGACCGCACGGAACTCCTCGTTCAAGCGCTCTGCGGGCATCCAATCAGAAACAGGCGACAGGCGCGGCTCTGGCAAATCATCCCCCGCCTCGCCAAACAAGGACACCTGACTGGAATTCTTTTGCTCGAAAATTGCTTGGGAATAATTCACCAAACCATCAAGGCTGTCGAACATGCGCCGCCGGTTCGGATCAAGCTGATCGAACGCCCCAGAGCGCGCGAGCATTTCAAGCGGACGTTTGCCCACACGTTTCAAATCAACGCGGCGCGCCAGATCGAAGATCGTCGCAAAGGGCTTGTCGCCACGTCCCTCAACGACGAGCCTCATCGCCTCGACGCCGACGTTTTTGAGCGCGCCAAGCGCATAGACCAGCGCGCCATCGGCCACCTTGAACGTCGCATCCGAGCGGTTCACGCAGGGCGGAACCCATGGCAGATCGAGGCCCTTTTTGACCTCCTCGAAATACACACCAAGCTTATCCGTGAGATGAATATCGCAGTTCATCACGCCGGCCATAAACTCGACCGGATGGTTCGCTTTCAGCCACGCGGTTTGATAGCTGACCACTGCATAGGCCGCCGCGTGGGATTTGTTGAAACCGTAGTTGGCAAACTTCTCCAAAAGGTCGAAAACTTCCGAGGCTTTCTTGGCAGGAACGCCATTTTCCTTGGCACCCTTTTCGAACTTGGGACGTTCTTTTGCCATTTCCTCGGCGATTTTTTTACCCATCGCACGGCGTAGCAAGTCCGCGCCGCCAAGCGAGTAGCCAGCCATGACCTGCGCGATCTGCATCACCTGTTCTTGATAAACGATGATACCTTGGGTTTCCTCAAGAATGTGATCAATAAGCGGATGCACCGACTCGCGTTCTTTGAGCCCGTTCTTCACCTCGCAATAGGTCGGAATATTCTCCATCGGACCGGGGCGGTAGAGCGCCACGAGGGCAACGATGTCCTCGATACAGGTCGGCTTCATCCGTTTCAGGGCATCCATCATGCCCGAACTTTCCACCTGAAACACCGCAACAGTCTTTGCACTGGCATAGAGCTTATAGCTCTTTTCATCGTCCAGCGGGATCGCACCGATATCGTCTACTGCGCCCGCGGGCGGGCTGTATAACTCAGTCCCGTCCGCCGCAATATGAAGCTGGCGACCACCTGCGGCAATCTGCTCCATCGCGTTCTGGATCACTGTGAGAGTCTTCAAACCGAGAAAGTCGAATTTGACAAGGCCCGCTTGTTCCACCCATTTCATATTGAACTGGGTCGCGGGCATGTCCGAACGCGGATCTTGATAGAGCGGTACGAGCGCATCAAGCGGTCGATCCCCGATCACAACACCCGCCGCGTGGGTCGAGGCGTTGCGCAGCAGTCCCTCGACTTGCTGGCCGTAATCGAGCAGGCGTTTAACCACCTCCTCATTGCGCGCTTCTTCGCGCAGGCGCGGCTCGTCCGCGAGGGCCTTTTCGATGGAAACCGGTTTGACACCCTCGACAGGAATCATCTTGGACAGGCGGTCCACTTGCCCGTAGGGCATCTGCAAAACGCGGCCAATATCGCGCACGGCAGCTTTAGAGAGCAGAGCACCAAAGGTGATGATCTGACCCACTTTATCGCGACCATATTTCCCTTGCACGTAGTGAATCACCTCTTCACGGCGATCCATACAAAAGTCGATGTCGAAGTCCGGCATGGACACACGTTCGGGATTCAGGAACCGCTCGAACAGCAAGGAATAGCGCAGCGGATCAAGGTCCGTAACAGTCAGCGCATAAGCCACCAAAGACCCCGCACCAGAGCCACGGCCAGGCCCGACGGGGATACCGTTGTCCTTGGCCCATTGGATGAAATCCGCAACGATCAGGAAGTACCCGGGGAAGCCCATGCCCTCGATGATGCCCAGCTCAAAATCTAGGCGCGCTTGGTATTCCTCGACCGTTACCGCGTGGGGGATCACGGCGAGGCGTTTTTGCAAACCCTCATTGGCAATGCGGCGCAGCTCCGCCACCTCGTCATCGGCGAACTTGGGCAGGATCGGGTCGCGGCGATAGGCTTGGAACGCGCATCGCCGCGCAATTTCAACCGTGTTTTCAATCGCCTCGGGCAAGTCCGCGAACAGCGTGACCATTTCTTCTTGGGATTTGAAATAATGCTGCGCGGTAAGTTTGCGGCGCGGGTCCTGTTGATCCACATAGGCGCCATCGGCGATGCAGATAAGCGCATCATGGGCCTCGTACATCGACGTTTTCGGGAAGTAGACGTCATTGGTCGCGACCAGCGGGATACCCTTGGCATAGGCCATTTCGACAAATCCGCGTTCTGTCAGGCGCTCTGCTTCGGGCAAGCCACCGTTCTCGGGATGACGTTGCAGCTCGACATACAAGCGATCGCCAAATGCCGAGTGCAAACGATCCATCAACGCCTCTGCCGCGGGGCGCTGCCCGCCTTGCAAGAGCTTGCCAAGTGCGCCCTCGGGACCGCCAGTCAGACAGATCAGACCAGAGCTCAACGCATCGAGCTCATCGAGCGTCACCTGCGGGAGCTGGCCACCTTTATCAATGTAGAGGCAACTGTTCAGCTTCATCAGGTTCTCGTAACCCGTTTCGTTCTGCGCAAGAAATACCAGCGGCGCAGGCGTTTTCGCGCGCTCGCCGGGCTGCACGGGCAGATAGGTCAGATCGATCTGGCACCCGATGATGGGCTGCACCCCCGCGCCCGATGCACCGACGGAAAACTCAAGCGCTGCGAACAGATTATTGGTGTCGGTCACGGCCACCGCTGGCATGTCCATGGACTTGCACAGATCGGGCAGCTTTTTCAGCCGTAGCGCGCCCTCAAGAAGCGAATACTCGGTGTGGGTGCGCAGGTGAATGAATCGGGGGGCTTTGCTCATAGCGCGAGAATAGGTTGCGCCAAACGGCGATGAAAGCCCAAAGCCAGAGATGCGCGCAACTAATTACTTAGCCTTTACGCTAACTGTCTTGACAACGGGCACGCCCCTCTGAATAGTTAGCCACATGACTAACCAACTCGATCAAATCTTCTTCGCTCTCGCCGACCCCACCCGCCGCGCGGTGGTTGAACGCTTGAGCCAAGGCGCTGCACCCGTCAGCGAGCTACATGCGCCTCACGACATGGCTTTGCCGACCTTCCTGCGTCATTTGAAAGTGCTGGAGGACAGCGGGCTGACACACTCCGAAAAAACGGGCCGCGTGCGCACTGTCAGCATCAAGCCAGACCAGCTTGACACATTGGAAAACTGGCTAAACGAGCAACGCTGCACGTGGGAGCAACGGCTAGATCGTTTGGCACTGCTGGCCGCACAATTGGAAAGGACAAAAACATGACAACCGATACAGGCGATTTTGATTTTCATCGCACCCTACCGCTGGGCACGGATCAGCTTTGGCATGTTCTAACGGACGCCAACATGCGCGAGCGTTGGGGTGCTCCGAGCCCCGAAATGATTTTGAAAGTCGAGAAAAGCGATCTGCGCGTCGGCGGGATCGAGCGTCACATTTGCGGACCAAAAAAGAACCCCGAATTCGAGGTAGAGACACGCTGGTATCGCCTTGATGCGCCTAGCGATGCGGCCTTCACCGAAACCGTGGAGATCGGCGGCAGCGCGATTGGCACATCTTTGGTGACGTACCGCTTGGAAGCAAAAGGCAAAGGCACCCAGCTTTTCGTACATGTTGCCCTGTCTTCCTTTTGCGGGGCGGAGGCCTTGAGCGAGTTCAAAGATGGCTGGCAAGGCGGGTTGGCCAGCCTCGATGCTTTGGCGCACGAGTTGGCCGCAGAATAGAAATGCGGCGTAGGTTTTCATCAAAAACCTTGCAAAATTTATGAAGTGTTGCTTAGCTGAGTGCCAACAAGGCCCGCAACGCTTCTACGCCGCATCGAAGCTGTGCACCACATCAGGGCAATGGTATCGCGGCGGGCATAGTAGATATGAGCATCAAGTTTCTTCTGAATGGAGAGACAGTGGAGCTACCCGAGGCAAATCCGACGGTGACTCTGCTCGATTGGCTGCGCGAGACGCGCATGCTTAGTGGAACCAAAGAAGGCTGTAACGAGGGCGATTGCGGGGCCTGCACCGTGATGGTCACGGACGATGGCGGCGCAAAGGCGCTGAACGCCTGCATTTTATTCCTGCCACAACTTCATGGAAAAGCGGTGCGCACCGTCGAGGGCCTCAGCGGTCCGGACGGCGAAATGCACCCTGTGCAAGAAGCAATGGTTGCGCATCATGGCTCACAATGCGGGTTCTGCACGCCCGGCTTCATCGGCTCCATGGCCGTTGCGCATCGCAACGGTCGGGTTGATTTCGATGATGCCTTGGCGGGCAACCTGTGCCGTTGTACAGGATACGCCCCGATCATTCGCGCGGCAGAAGCAGCCGCAGAGCACCCTGTACCGACATGGGTTCAGGACGTCGCGCCGACGGTTCCCGCCAGCGCGCTTTCACCCGAAAGCGGCGATGAGCTGGCGGCGTGGTATCAGGCCAATCCTGATGGCACGTTGATCGCGGGAGCGACCGATGTGGGGCTTTGGGTGACAAAACAATTGCGCGATCTTGGTCCAATTGCCTTCCTGCACCGCTGCAAGGATTTGCAGCAGATCGAAGATCAGGGCGATCATTTACGCATCGGCGCGGGCGTGAGCATGGCGCAGTTGCATCCCATTTTGAAAGAGTATCACCCCTCCTACGCGGAAATGGTGCGCCGGTATGGATCGGAGCAAGTGCGCCAAGCAGCGACGATTGGCGGAAACATCGCCAACGGCTCGCCCATCGGGGACAATCCGCCTGCGTTGATCGCTCTGGGCGCGCGCTTGCATTTGCGCAAAGGCGATACGCGGCGCGAGATGGCAATCGAAGATTTCTTTGTCGCCTACGGCAAGCAGGACCGTGCACCGGGAGAATTTGTGGAGGCGGTGACGATCACAAAATCCGCGCCTGATTTGCGTTGCTACAAACTCTCGAAGCGTTTCGATCAGGATATTTCGGCGCTCTGCGGGTGTTTTAGCGTAACGCTCGACAACGGTGTGATTGCCTCTGTGCGCCTCGCATTTGGTGGCATGGCCGGCACCCCGATGAGAGCCGCCAAGGCCGAAGAGGCGCTGGTGGGCCAAGTCTGGAATGAGGCCAGTATGGACGCTGCCGCAAAGGCACTTGCGCAGGACTTCACGCCTTTGTCCGACATGCGCGCCTCTGCGGAGTACCGCATGAAAACTGCGCAGAATATGCTGCATCGCTATTTCGCCGACCTCTCGGGAGCGCCTGTTTCAGTGTTGGAGGTGCAGCCATGAGCGTCGCCAAATCCTTGCCCCATGACGCAGCAAAGCTGCATGTTTCGGGCGCCGCACGTTATGTGGATGACATTCCGACGCCCACGGGCACGCTGCATCTGGCTTTCGGGCAAAGTGAAGTCGCCCATGGCGAAATCACAGATATCGATCTGAGCGCAGTGCGCGGGTCCTTGGGAGTTACCGCCGTCCTCACGGCACAGGACCTGCCCTTCGACAATGATGTCAGCCCCTCCGCCCACGACGAGCCGCTTTTGGCCAAAGGCTCTGTGCACTACGTGGGGCAACCGATCTTTTTGGTCGTAGCCACATCGCATCTTCTGGCACGCAAAGCCGCGCGTTTGGCGAAGATCAGCTACAAAGAACTGCCCGCTCTTTTCAGTATCGACGAGGCCATGGCCGCGAACAGCCGTTTTGAAGACGCACCGCGCATTTACCAAAAGGGCGACGCGCAAACCGCAATCGCAGGCGCTGCGCGCAAGATCAGCGGCGCCATCGAAATGGGCGGACAGGAGCATTTCTATCTGGAGGGTCAAGCCGCCCTTGCCCTGCCGCAAGAAGGTGGGGATATGCTGGTGCATAGTTCCACCCAGCATCCCACGGAAATTCAACATAAAGTGGCGGAGGCCTTGGGCGTTCCCATGAACGCAGTGCGCGTTGAAGTGCGGCGTATGGGCGGTGGCTTTGGCGGCAAAGAAAGCCAAGGCAACGCGCTGGCCGTTGGCTGTGCTATAGCCGCGCGCTTGACGGGCAAGCCGTGCAAGATGCGCTATGATCGCGACGATGATATGGTGATCACCGGAAAGCGCCATGATTTCCGGATTTCGTATGAGGCGGGGTTTGACGAGACGGGCCGCATTACAGGTGTGAATTTCGTGCACTACGCGCGCTGTGGCTGGGCGCAGGACTTATCCCTGCCCGTCGCGGACCGCGCAATGCTCCATTCGGACAATGCCTATTTTTTAGAAAATGCGCGCATCGAGAGCCATCGCTTGAAGACCAACACCCAAAGCGCAACAGCTTATCGCGGGTTTGGCGGGCCGCAGGGCATGCTCGGGATCGAGCGGGTGATGGACCATATAGCGTATGATTTGGGGCGCGATCCCTTGGAAGTGCGGCGCGTCAACTATTATGCGCCTATGCAGATTGAGAATGCGGGAGCCTCCGGCGGGAGTTTTAACGGCAAGATGAAGCCGCAAACGACGCCTTATGGGATGCAGGTCGAGGACTTCATTTTACATGAGATGACCGATGCTTTGGCGATGTCATCGCAGTATGAAGCGCGGCGAGCGGCAATCGAAAAATGGAACGCGGTCAATCCGATCCTCAAAAAGGGGATCGCGCTAACGCCTGTCAAATTCGGTATTTCTTTCACGCTCACCCACCTCAATCAGGCGGGGGCTTTGGTACATGTTTACAGCGATGGCTCCGTTCATATGAACCATGGCGGCACGGAAATGGGGCAAGGTTTGTTCCAGAAAATCGCGCAGGTGGCGGCGGCGCAGTTCGGAATCGACGTGAGCCGCGTGAAAATTACCGCCACGGATACCGCAAAAGTGCCCAATACCTCCGCAACCGCGGCGTCTTCCGGCACTGATCTGAACGGGATGGCGGTGCAGGCAGCTTGCGTCACCATACGTGATCGTATGGCGCAGTTCATTGCAGGGCGGCATCACGTAAAAGCAAGTGAAGTGGCGTTTGCTCAAGGCGCGGTAGAGGTCGCGGGCACGCGTTACACATTCGAAGAGGTTGCATCGCTCGCCTACCAAAACCGCATTTCTCTGTCCGCAACGGGATTTTACAAAACGCCCAAGCTGGCGTGGGACCGCATTAAGGGCGAAGGGCGGCCCTTTTTTTACTTCGCTTATGGTGCCTCAGTGACGGAGGTCGTGATCGACACGCTTACGGGCGAGAACCGCATCCTGCGCACGGATATATTGCATGACGCAGGCGCATCTCTGAACCCGGCGCTCGACATCGGGCAGGTCGAGGGCGGATATGTGCAGGGCGCCGGCTGGCTGACCATGGAAGAGCTGGTCTGGGACGACAAGGGGCGGCTGCGCACCCATGCGCCCTCGACCTATAAAATACCTGCCTGCTCGGACCGGCCCGACATTTTCAACGTTTCGCTTTGGGATGGCAGCAATCCCGAACAAACGATTTACCGCTCCAAAGCAGTGGGAGAGCCGCCGTTCATGCACGGCATTTCAGCTCTGATGGCACTGTCCGACGCGGTAGCCGCCTGTGGCAAAGGCTATCCCTCCTTGGATGCGCCCGCAACGCCGGAGCGGATTTTGAAGACCATCCAACAGGTGCGAGATGGGGTTTGATCTGGCCACCTTGATGCAAACCGTCAAAGCGCATGGCCGCACCGCGCGGGTGGTGATCGCCGACGTGAAGGGGTCATCGCCGCGCGAAATCGGGGCAGCCATGTTGGTCTGGGACAGCGGGCAAAGCGGAACCATCGGCGGCGGAGCGCTCGAGTTTGAGTTGGCCAAGCGCGCGCTCAACGTGCAAGGCACGCGGCTAAGCCAGCACGCGTTAGGGCCAGAGTTGGGTCAATGTTGCGGCGGCGCCGTGCAGATTTTGACGGAAGTGTTTGATGCAGGCAACCTTCCCACTGCCGAAAGCGACGTGATCGCACGCGCAGTGAATGGAAGCGCAGAGGTTCCTTTGTCTGTACAGCGCCTGTTAGCAGATGCGCGCGGCAAAGGGCACGCGATCACGCCGCAGCTACGCGAGGGCTGGTTCATCGAACCGATTGAGCGACCCAGCAGACCGCTTTGGATTTGGGGCGCAGGTCATGTGGGGCGCGCGCTTGTCCAGACGCTTGCCCCGCTGCCTGATTTTGCGATCACTTGGATCGATACAAGCCCCGAGCGCTTCCCCGAGAGCATTCCCCAGCACATCACCACACTGCCCGCGAAAGAGCCTGCCCTGCTTGCCGCCCATGCACCGAAACACGCGGAGCATCTGATCCTCACATATTCCCACGCGCTTGATCTTGAATTATGCCACCAGCTCTTGAACCATGATTTTATTTTTGCCGGCCTGATCGGCTCCAAGAGCAAATGGGCGCGGTTCAGGGCGCGCCTTGGCGCACTAGGCCATACAGAAGCACAAATTTCGCGCATTTGTTGTCCAATTGGTAACCCGGAACTTGGTAAACACCCAAACGCCATTGCGATCGGTGTCGGCTCTCAACTATTGAGGCCCTGCGCCATAGCCCAAACACAAAGGACCACCGCGTGAGTGACCCGCTGCTGCGTCTGAGCGGCCTGACAAAGGCCTATCCCGGAGTGATCGCCAACAGCGATGTGTCCTTCGATATTCACAAAGGCGAAGTACATGCTTTGCTTGGGGAAAACGGTGCGGGGAAGTCCACGCTGGTGAAAATGATCTACGGGTTGGTGAAGCCTGACAGCGGCACGATGACGCTAAATGGTGCGCCCTTTACGCCTCCTGCCCCGCGCGCGGCGCGATTGTCTGGCGTGGCTATGGTGTTCCAGCATTTCTCCCTGTTCGAGGCGCTCAATGTTGCGGAAAACATTGCGCTCGGGATGGAGGATGCACCCAAGCAACGTGATCTGGCGGCGAAGATCAAAGACGTCTCCCATCAATACGGCTTGCCTCTGGACCCCTATATGCGCGTTGGTGATCTGTCGGCGGGCGAGCGGCAGCGCGTGGAAATCATTCGCTGTCTTTTACAAAACCCCAAGATTTTGATCATGGACGAGCCGACGTCGGTTTTGACGCCACAAGAGGTGGAAATCCTATTCAAGACCCTGCGCCAGTTGAAAGCCGAGGGCACGGCGATCCTGTATATCAGCCATAAGCTTGAGGAAATCCGCTCGCTTTGTGACACAGCCACAATCCTGCGCCTTGGCAAGAAGGTGGCGACATGCACGCCCGCCGAGACGAGCGCCAAGGAGTTGGCGGAAATGATGGTGGGCGAAACACTGCATGTGCCAGAGCGCGCCGCAGGAGAATTTGGCGAGGTGTTGCTGGATGTGAACGGGCTGTCCGCGCCTGCGCCTAGCGAATTTGGCACGGCCTTGAAAAATGTTTGCTTCACGGTGCGCGCGGGTGAAATTTTGGGCATCGGCGGCGTCGCGGGCAACGGGCAGGATGAATTGCTTGGGGCTTTGTCGGGCGAAGTGCGTGCGCCTGCAGGGGCGGTTAGCTTGCGCGGCAAAGATATCAGCAGGCTTGGCCCGCAAGAGCGGCGCAGCTTGGGCGTGTTGGCCGCGCCAGAAGAGCGCCTTGGCCATGCAGCCGTGCCCGATATGAGCCTGACGGAGAACGCGATGCTGTCAGGGGCGATCCGCAAGGGATTGGTGTCCTCAGGCTTTCTGAATTGGGGCAAGGCCAAGGATTTCGCAGATGAGGTGATCAAGGCCTTCGATGTGCGCACGCCCAGCGCAAGCAATGCCGCACGCTCGCTTTCTGGCGGCAATTTGCAGAAATTCGTGATTGGCCGCGAGGTTTTGCAAGACCCTGACGTTTTGGTGGTGAACCAGCCAACATGGGGGGTCGATGCCTCCGCCGCTGCCGCGATCCGACAATCCCTGATGGACCTTGCGGAAAAGGGCGCGGCGCTTGTGGTGATCAGTCAGGATTTGGATGAGTTGATGGAAATTTCCGATCACTTTGCCGCTTTGAACGAGGGGCGATTGTCCGCGACGCGGCCTATTCAGGGGCTGAGCGTGGAAGAGATCGGGTTGATGATGGGCGGCGTGCATGACCACTCCGGCGCAAATTTGGAGGGGGCAGCATGATCCGCCTAGAGAAACGCGCGCAGCCAAGCAAACTCTGGACGCTCGCCACGCCATTCGTTGCCGTGGTCCTGACGATGATCGTCGGGGGTATCATGTTCGCCATGCTGGGCAGTGATCCGTTTGAAGCGATCCGCATCATTTTCTGGGACCCGCTGTTCAGCGAGCAATTCGCAGCCTATTCGCGGCCTCAATTACTGGTGAAAGCTGGGCCGCTCATTCTGATCGCGATTGGGATTTCCATGGGCTTTAAGGCGGGCATCTGGAACATTGGCGCGGAGGGGCAATACATCATCGGTGCCATTTGCGGCGCGGGGATGGGGCTTGCCTTCTACCCCGCAGAAAGTTTCATCATTTTCCCGTTGATGATCCTTGCGGGCGCACTTGGTGGCTGGGCTTGGGCGATGATCCCTGCGGTTCTCAAGGTGCGCTTTGGTACCAATGAAATCCTGGTGTCCTTGATGCTGGTCTATGTGGCGGAGGCGTTTCTCGCTTCGGTTTCCTCTGGCCTATTGAAAAATCCGGACGGCATGGGCTTTCCGGGAAGCCGCAACTTACAGCAATACCCGGCGGCGGCGAACCTTGAGATTTTCCAAGGTTCAGGCATGCACTGGGGCGTTTTGACCGCCTTTCTCGCGGTTATTTTCGCCTACGTGCTGTTGTCGCGCCACATGCTCGGATTTCAAATCCGCCTGACGGGCGAAGCGCCGCGCGCTGCCAAATTTGCAGGGGTGAACCCTGCGCGCATCGTATTCCTGTGCCTCGGTATGGCGGGCGCGCTGGCAGGCATGGCCGGCATGTTCGAGGTGGCAGGCCCTGCGGGTCAAATCACCATCGACTTTAATTCAGGCTATGGATTCACCGCGATCATCGTCGCTTTCCTTGGCAGATTGCACCCCGTTGGCATCCTGCTTGCGGGTCTGCTCATGGCGCTGACATACATCGGCGGAGAGCTTGCATCACTGATGCTAGGCATCCCGGGCGCAGCAATCCAACTGTTTCAGGGCATGCTGCTGTTTTTCCTCCTCGCGACGGATGTGTTCATCAACTTCCGGATTCGCCTTAGCAAAACGGAGGCCGTGTAATGGACCTGTCCTCAATCAATCCAATCCTGCTGATTGCTTCGCTCATGGTGTCGGCCACACCAATCCTTCTGGCCGCGCTTGGCGAGCTTGTCGTCGAAAAATCCGGCGTCCTGAATCTTGGTGTCGAGGGGATGATGATCACCGGCGCGATCTGCGGCTTTGCGATTGGCGTCAACACGGGCTCTCCTGTGCTTGGCTTTATGTTCGCCGCGATTTGCGGCGCGCTTTTGTCGCTCGCCTTCGGGATCCTGACGCAATATTTGCTCAGCAACCAAGTGGCGACAGGCCTAGGCCTTACGCTTGTCGGGCTCGGGCTTAGCTCGCTCATCGGCAAACCCTATGAGGGGATTAAATCGCCGACGCTGCAAAAGATGGAAATCCCAATCCTTTCGGATCTTCCGATCGTTGGCAGAATGCTGTTTTCACATGATCCGATGGTCTATTTCTCGATCGCTCTGGTCGCGGTGGTTTGGGCGGTGCTCAAATATACGCGCGCGGGCCTGATCCTGCGCGCGGTCGGGGAAAGCCACGATGCAGCCCACGCACTTGGCTACAAGGTTGTGCGCATACGCATCATGGCGATCCTGTTCGGCGGGGCCTGTGCGGGGCTTGCAGGGGCCTACATCTCCCTTGTGCGTGTCCCGCAATGGACCGAAGGCATGACCGCCGGCGCCGGATGGATCGCTCTCGCCATTGTAGTCTTCGCAAGTTGGAAGCCATGGCGTATTCTGATAGGGGCCTATCTTTTTGGCGGTGTCACCGTACTACAGCTGAATCTGCAGGCAGCAGGCGCGAAGGTGCCCGTAGAGGTCTTGTCCATGTCGCCTTATCTGATAACAATCCTCGTGCTCGTGATCATCTCGGCGCGCGGCAACCACGGCGCGCCTGCAGCACTTGGCAAGATTTTCCACGCTTCTCGCTAAGAGGGGCAGAACAACTCATCCACAGGGGGATGCAACTAATGAAACGCAGAACACTTCTCGCGAGCGCGGCAGCGCTCACGCTGGCCTTTGGCGGCGCGGCATTTGCCGAAGACAAAACCAAAGTCGGTTTTGTTTTTGTTGGCCCCGTCGGCGACGGCGGCTGGACCTATGAGCACAACAAAGGTCGCCTTGCGGTCGAAGCACACTTTGGTGACAAGGTTGAAACCGTGTTTCAGGAAAGCGTACCAGAGGGCGCAGACTCCGAGCGTGTAATGACGCAGATGGCTTTGTCCGGCGCAGATCTGATTTTCACCACCTCCTTTGGTTACATGGACCCGACGATCAACGTCGCGGCCAAATTCCCAGACGTGAAATTCGAGCATGCGACAGGCTACAAACAGGCCGACAACGTGTCCGTTTATTCCGCGCGTTTCTATGAAGGCCGCGCCATTCAGGGTCATATCGCGGGCAAGATGACAAAAACCAACAAGATCGGTTACATCGCCTCCTTCCCGATTCCAGAGGTTATTCGCGGCATCAACTCTGCCTATATCCACGCCAAGAAAGTAAACCCTGACGTCGAGTTCTCGATCATCTGGGCCTACACATGGTTCGATCCCGCCAAGGAAGCAGACGCAGCGCAAGCGCTGATCGAGCAAGGCGCAGACGTGATCTTGCAGCACACCGATTCTACCGCACCCCAAGCCGCGGCTGAGGCGGCTGGCAACGTTGTGACATTTGGCCAAGCATCCGACATGGCCGAGTTCGGTCCATTTCCGCGCGTGTCCTCGATCATCGACGATTGGGCACCCTATTACATCGACCGCGTTCAAGCGGTCATGGATGGCACATGGACCAGCACGAGCACATGGGACGGCATAGGCGCTGGCATGGTCGCGATCGGCGAGATTTCCGATGCGGTGCCTGCGGACGTAAAAGCCGAAGCGCTTGCGATGCAAGACGCATTGGCCGACGGCAGCTATCACGCCTTTACTGGCCCGATCAACAAGCAGGACGGCACAGTCTGGCTCGCCGAGGGCGAAACAGCAGATGACGGCACACTTGCGGGCATGTCCTTCTACGTTGAAGGCCTGACAGGCGAAATCCCCAACTAAACGGGATCAATACAAACGAAAGGCCTCGTTCAAACATGAACGGGGCCTTTTTTGTGCGCAGCCTGCGCACCACAAAATGTCGTTTTCACACGCAACTGTCGCGCTTTGGACAGAAGGCCACGTGAAAGCACCGATGCTCGGGGCAAATAACCCGAGCTAAAGACTATGTTTGAACGCCGCATCCCCGAATGGCTCCGCCATGCTCCAGCGCCATCCGTGCGCGGATTTGCGGTGCTTGCGGCCTTCGAGGCGATCACGCGGGGCATTCTGATTTCGGTCTTTCCCATCGCCATGTACAACGCTTTGGGCGATGCGGCCTTGATCAGCTCGGTCTATTTCGCCATCGGCATCCTGTCGCTGAGCATCGCGCTGCTGATCCCATTTATGACCCGCTATATCGCACGCAGGTGGATGTATGCGATCGGCGCTTCGGGCTTTATGATAGGCGCAGGCTGCGCCAGTTTCGGAACCCCCGAAATGATGATCCTCGCACTGGCGCTGAATTCACTGGCGACGGTCACCACCTTCGTATGTTTCAACGCCTACGTGCTAGATTACATTGCGCGGGTCGAACTGGGCAAATGCGAAACGCTGCGCATGTTCTACTCAGCACTTGGCTGGACGGTCGGGCCGCTCCTTGGCGTCGTGCTTTGGGGCCTATGGCAACCTGCACCATTCGTGGTTTCGGCCATCTCGGCTGCCATCATGCTGGGAATGTTCACCTATATGCGCATGGGCAACGGCAAATTGATCACGCGCGCCAAGACACCGCCGCCCAATCCGCTGGCATTCATCGGCCGCTTCTTCGAACAGCCTCGCCTGATTGCAGGCTGGCTTTTTGCGGTGATCCGTTCATGTGGATGGTGGGCCTATGTGGTCTATCTGCCGATCTATGCAGTGCAAAACGGGCTGAGTGAGCAGCTTGGCGGCGCACTTTTGTCCGTGACAAATGCAGCGCTGTTCCTGTCGCCGTTCATGCTGCGCTGGATGCAGGCCCACTCGATCAAATATTCTGTGCGCACGGGATTCGTTGCATGCGCCGTTTTGTTCACCGCCGCAAGCGTGAGCGTCATCCCCGCCTGGCTCGCCGTAGTGCTTTTGTTCGCAGCGAGCCTATTTCTGATCCTGCTTGATATCTGCGCAGGCCTGCCTTTCCTGATGGCTGTGAAACCGTCGGAGCGCACGGAAATGTCGGCGATCTATTCATCCTATCGCGACGTATCGGGCATCGCGACGCCGGGAATCGCATGGCTGGTTTTGCTTGCGGTTCCGATATCAGGGATATTCGCAGCGACGGGCATCGCTTGTATGATCGCATGGGGTATTGCAGGCCAGCTTCATCCACGCCTTGGGGCAGCACGTCTGAAACTGCCCGCGTAACCCCACATTTCACGCGGCGCACACTGCCTTCGGCCTACGCCGCAAGGTGCCACTGTTCTGCCGCACGATCGCAACGCTGAACAAACCCTTTGGGGCTGTGCATAGCCCCTTTCCAAGCTACAGCACGCATGGCATTCTTGCCGGTATGAGCCATATCACCAGCACAAATCACACCCCTCTCAGCAAATTTGCCTTCGGCGCGATGCAGTTCGGCGGCAAGGCGGATGAAACCGCTGCCGCGCAGATGTTCGAAGCCGCGCATGGCGCCGGAATCACCCATTTCGACACCGCTTATCTTTATACCGACGGCGCATCAGAACGGCTGCTTGGTGCACTCGCAAAACCTGTGCGCGAACACCTGATCATCGCCACGAAAGTGGCCTACGATGGTGACGGCGATCCAGCAAGGCTGCAAGCGGATTTCGACACATCGCTTTCGCGGCTCGACATGGACTACGTCGACATCCTTTATCTGCACATGCACGTCGGCCTTGATCTACCGCGCGCTTTGGAATGGATGTCGAAGCAACAAAATGCTGGCAAAATTCGCTACATCGGCGTGTCGAATTTCGCCGCATGGCAGGTCATGGAGGCGGTGCAGATCGCGCGGGAGAACGCGACGCGGATCGATATCATCCAGCCGATGTATAATCTCGTCAAGCGTCAGGTAGAGGTGGAGTTGCTGCCCATGTGTATGGATCAAGGAATCACCTGCGCGCCCTACTCGCCCCTCGGCGGTGGTCTGCTTACGGGCAAATATGCGCAAGGCGGTGCAGGCCGCATCAAATCGGACGCACGCTACGGCGAGCGCTATTCGCTGCCCTTCATGCACGAGACCGCCGCCGCGCTAAGCGCGCTTGGCGCAGAGATCGGCGTGCATCCAGCCACGCTCGCCGCCGCATGGGCCGCACACCACATTGCAGCGCCGACACCGATTCTTTCGGCGCGCTCCGCCGCGCAGCTCACGCCCTCACTGGACGCCATCCGCTTTGACATGGACAACGCCCTCTACGCGCGCATTTCAGCGCTCAGCCCTGCCCCACCACCGGCAACCGATAGATGGGAAGAACGCGCATGAGGCCCGCTTTGCCGGACACAGCAAACATCGCCGACACGCTAGAGGATGGCCGCCTGTTCGCCCCCTCTGCCGCGCGCAATACAGCGCAGATTTGCACCGTTCTGCGCGACGTCGCGCCGCACAGTGGCCGTGCGCTCGAGCTTGCCAGCGGCACAGGTCAGCACGCGCTCGCCTTCGCGCGCGCCTGCCCGGGGCTGACATGGGTGCCCACCGATGTGGACCCCGCACGCCTACGATCCATCGGAATTTACGTAAGTGAAGCGCAGCTTGAGAACCTCACGCTCCCCGTTCCACTTGACGCGGCTAAAGAGGGTTGGAGCAAAACTACGGGTCCCCTCGATCTGATCGTGTTGGTGAACCTACTGCATCTGATAAGCGCCCCGGAGGCGCAGGCGCTTGTCCGCGAGGTCGCTCTGGCGCTTAAATCAGGCGGCACTTTCATGCTCTATGGCCCTTTCATGCGCAGCGGTGAATTGACGTCTGAGGGCGATGCGCGCTTTCATGAAAGCCTTGTGAGCACAGATACGAACATCGGCTACAAGGATGATTTCGACGTGATCGATTGGGCTGTTGAGGCGGGGTTGGACGTGGCGCATGTGCTTGAAATGCCTGCAAACAATCTGAGCTTCGTATTTTGCAAACCGGAGTAACGCGCCATGAGCTTGTTCAGTCGCCGCACCGCTTTGAGCAGTTTTGCAAGCCTGCCCTTGCTCGCGGCGCCCTCGCTTTTGCTGGCGCGCTCTACGTTCAAGGACAACCATCCTGTCGATTTCGGCCCTCGCGGTCCGTCCTCCTTTCCAGTTCACGGCATTGATGCCGCACGCTTTCAAGGCCATATGGATTGGAACCGGATCAAACGCCAAGACATCAAATTTGCTTGGCTCAAAGCGACTGAGGGCGGTGATTTACTCGACCCTGAATTCCAGCGGAACTGGCGCGCGGCAAAACGTGCAGGCATGCCTGTGGGGGCTTACCATTTCTATTATTTTTGCACCGATCCGGACACACAAGCCAAGTTGTTCATCAAGAACGTCCCGCGCCTGCGCGGCGGCATGCCCCCTGTGCTCGATCTGGAATGGAACCCGTTTTCTCCCACTTGTGTGCTGCGCCCACCCGCCGCCGAAGTGCGCCGGGTTGCGAACCGCTTCATCCAGATTATCGAGCGGCATTACCGCACCAACGTGGTTGTCTACACCACACCGGATTTCTGGGAACGTAACGATGTCGCCCACCTCAAGCGCGATCTATGGCTCCGCTCGACCGCGAACCACGTAGAGGAGCGCTATGGCACACGCGATTGGCGGTTTTGGCAATATACCGCGACAGGCGTGCTCGACGGGGTTGAGAAAGAAATTGATCTGAACTGCTTTAATGGTGGACGCGGACAGTTTCGCAATTGGCTCAACGCGCGCGCCGTGCGCTAATGACCGCAGCGGCGAAGGTTAATCCTGCAATCCGCAAAGCCTTGCGCGAAAATCGTAAAAAAGCACATCCTTCCAGGAAGGATGTGCTCTGGTTTTACAATAGTTAAACCTCGTAGAAGGTTCATCACCCGTCGATGCGGATCGTTGCGTTCTTGGGATCATAAGGGCTATCTTCGACGATCTCACAATCCCAAAGCTGGTTCAGCATTTTCACTTTCAGCTTCTGGCCAACAACCGCCAAGTCAGGGCGCACATATCCCATTCCGATCGACCTACCGAAATGTACGGAATAGCCGCCGGACGTCAGACGCCCAATCTTGGTTTCCCCGTCATAAAGCGCCTCGCGGCCCCATGGGTCCGCATCGCTTGGCCCGTCGATCAGCAACGTCACACATTTGGAGCGCACGCCAATCGCTTCCATCTCGGCCTTGCCCTGAAACTCTTTCGACAGATCAATAAAGCGCGGCAGGTCCGCCTCTGCTGGGGTCGCATCGCGGCCAAGCTCGTTGCCAAACGCGCGGTAAGATTTTTCCTGACGCAGCCAGTTTTGCGCACGCGCGCCAACAAGCTTCATGCCATGCGGCTCACCTGCCTTTTCCAGTAGATCGAAAAGGTAGTTCTGCATTTCCATCGGGTGATGCAGCTCCCAACCCAGTTCGCCCGTGTAGGCCACGCGGATTGCGTTCACAGGACACATGCCCAGCTCAATCTTGCGCGCGGACAGCCATGGGAAACGCTTATTGCTCAGTGCAGTCGCAGGATCAGCATCCTTGATCACCGCATTCAAAACATCGCGTGACTTCGGGCCTGCGATAGCAAAGACGCCCCACTGCGTCGTCACATCCTGAATTTCGATATAGCCAAATTCAGGCGCTTTATCTTCAGCACATTTGCGCAGGAAATCAGCATCATAGGCCGTCCAAGCCCCTGCGGACACGAGATAATAATCGTTCTCGCCATTGCGCACGATCGTATATTCCGTGCGCGTCGTTCCCGCCGCAGTCAGCGCATAAGTCAGGTTGATGCGGCCCACTTTGGGCAATTTGTTGCAGGTGAACCAATCAAGGAACGCGGTTGCGCCCGGTCCTTTGACCACATGTTTGGTAAAGGCGGTCGCATCAATAAGGCCTACGCCTTCACGGATCGCTTTCGCCTCGTCGACAGCATGGCTCCACCAGCCGCCACGGCGGAATGATCGTGCATCGTGGTCAAACGTCTCCGGCGCATCAAGAGGCCCGTAATAGTTCGGACGCTCCCACCCGTTCACAAACCCGAATTGCGCTCCACGCGCTTTCTGGCGGTCATAAGCAGGCGCAGTGCGAAGCGGACGACACGCGGGGCGCTCCTCATCTGGGTGGTGAAGGATATAGACGTGGTCGTAGCACTCTTCATTCTTGCGCGCCGCATATTCGGTCGTCATCCAAGTGCCGTAGCGTTTGGGATCAAGCGAGGCCATGTCGATCTCGGCCTCACCATTCACCATCATCTGCGCGAGATAATAGCCGGTGCCACCAGCCGCTGTGATCCCGAATGAAAACCCCTCGGCCAGCCACATGTTGCGCAGACCCGGCGCAGGGCCGACAAGCGGGTTGCCGTCAGGCGTATAGCAAATCGGACCGTTAAAGTCGTCTTTAAGACCACTTTCTTCGCAGGACGGTATCCGATGGATCATCGCCATGTATTGCTCTTCGATGCGATCCAGCGCGAGCGGGAACAAGTCTGCGCGGAAGCTATCGGGAACGCCATATTCAAACACCGCTGGCGCGTCTTTCTCATAGACACCCAAAATCCAGCCGCCACGTTCCTCGCGCACATAGCTTTGTGCGTCCGCATCGCGGATCACGGGATGCTCTGGGTTGCCATCCTTGCGCCATTTCTGAAGCGCCGGGTCAACGTCGGTGACGATGAACTGATGCTCAACGGGGATCGCAGGGATTTTAATGCCCAGCATCTTCGCCGTGCGTTGCGCATGATTGCCCGAAGCGGTCACAACATGCTCAGCAGTGATGACAACTTGCTCGTCAGACGGAACCAGATTGCCGCCCTTTTCGATCATCTTGGTGCAGGTCACATCCCAATGCGTACCGTTCCAGTCAAACGCATCAGCTTGCAAACGGCGCACGATCTCAACGCCGCGTTGACGCGCACCTTTGGCCATCGCCATGGTCACATCCGCAGGGTTAATGTAGCCGTCCGTTTGATGATACAATGCACCTTCGAGCGTCTCTGTATTGATCAGCGGCCAGCGCGCCTTGATCTCGTCGGGCGAGAGAAACTCATACGGCACGCCGCAGGTTTCTGCTGTGGTCGCATAGACCATATATTCATCCATGCGTTCCTTGGTCTGCGCCATGCGCAAGTTGCCAACGACCGCAAAGCCAGCGTTGAGGCCCGTCTCTGCCTCAAGCTGCTTGTAGAATTCGACCGAATACTGGTGAATATGCGTGGTCGCGAAGGACATGTTGAACAGCGGCAGCAGACCCGCTGCATGCCAGGTCGAGCCTGAGGTCAACTCATCACGCTCCAAGAGCATAACATCGTCCCAGCCCGCTTTGGCCAAGTGATAGGCAATCGAGGTTCCAACGGCACCGCCGCCGATAACCAGTGCTTTGACATCCGTTTTCATAAGTCCGCGACTCCCTAGGACCATCGTTGCATGACTTGTGCCAAATACGCGCGCCGAGCGGTGGGTCCAGCCGACTTAAAACTGCAAAATTGCGACCTTTGACGCATTGCGACGTGGATGATTGATATCAAAGCAACGCCAGGTAGTATGATAATTTTGAATAAAGGGCTTCCTATGACCTCCATTTCAGTGAACGATGCTGCCACTTTGGCCGAGGCCAGTTACGATATCGCGCGCATTACATCGCCTAAACGTATTATTTCATGCACTCATCCCGATGTGCAGGCGCATATCATGGAGGGTAACATCTTGCTTTTGCCCGGGTCCAATTCTCTGCGCGACTATTTGAAATATAACCTGCGCCCGCTTCGGCTTGGTCATAAGCGGTTGCGCTTGAAAGACGGTGGCACCGCCAAAGGCGCGTCGGGAACGACATGGCATCAAGGGTTTCTGGCCTACGCTAAAGTCGTTTACGATTGGCTGGACGAGCAGAACATCAAGCCACAGCAAATCATCGGCCACTCGCTTGGCGCGGCTGCTGGACAGATTTTGTCCAAAAGCTACGGCGTGCCAGCCATCGGCTTTGCCGCTCCGCGCCCCAAGTTGGTCAAGGGGCCAGTCAAATACGATGGGCTTTGTCTTTTGATCAATCGCGCTGACGATCTTGTGCCAACACTCCCCTCGGGATTTCATCATATGAGCAAAGCAAGGTTGCTCACGCCGCCAAGGTCACAGTGGTTTTCCTCACACAAAATGGCGTCTTACAAGGTCACAACAAAAGACGCGCAGCAAGCAGGGCACCTCCCCCATCAATGGCCCTGACACACGCGCTTCATCTTGCCAATAAACTCATTCCCCAAGCGCAACCCCCTCGCGCCGTGGATCAGCCCCGCCCTGCAGGTTGTCGCCAATCGCAATAACATGCAGCCCGGAGTTGAGATCACGCATGTTCACTTTGTACCCCAGCGCCTCCAAATCGGGGGCAAGCGCCTCCATCGCGCTACCTGCCTCCAGATCGAACGTGCCAAAACGGTTAACACCATGAGCAAGTGACACCGCCTGCTGCGCGTCCATACCCCAATCCAGATGCGCAATGATCGTCTTGGCGACATAGCCGATGATCCGGCTACCGCCGGGGCTTCCTACGACCAGCACAGGCTTACCATCCTTAAGCACGATCGTCGGTGCCATAGAAGAACGCGGGCGTTTGCCCGGCGCAATCGCATTGGCAATGGGAACGCCATCCTTATGGGTGCGAAACGAGAAATCGGTCAGCTCGTTATTGAGCAGAAATCCGTTAACCATCAGTCGCGAGCCAAAGGCGTTTTCGATTGTCGTGGTCATGCTCAGCGCATTTCCATAGCTGTCCACGATGGAAATATGCGAGGTAGAGGGCAACTCAAGGCTCTCGTCATCCGCCCAGATCATCGCATGATCAAAGGCAGGCATTCCAGCCATAACGCTTTCCAGCGCAAGCCCACCATCCAGCGCCTCTGCGCGCAAGGCAAGGTATTCGGGATCGATCAGCCCTTTCACAGGCACAGGCACGAAATCACTATCCGCCATGTAACGCCCGCGATCCGCAAAGGCGAGGCGCGAGGCATCTGCAATCAAACGCCAGCTTTGCACATTGTCAGGGCCAAGCGCGTCAAGATCATATTTATCCAACATCCCAAGGATTTGCCCCACCGTCAGCGCCCCGGACGAGGGCGGCCCCATACCGCAAACCTCATGCTCGCGGTAACTGGCACAGACCGGCGCACGTTCTTTCACTTGATAACTCGCCATATCCCGCATGGCCAATACCCCCGGATTGCCACTGGCAGTTTGCACCGCGTGCACAATGTCGCGGGCGATTTGCCCACCATAGAAATTCACTGTGCGATTCTCAGCCAGATCACGCAGGGTCGCAGCATACTCAGGATTGCGCAGCGTCTGGCCCTCTTTCAAAGGAATGCCGGTGGGGTAAAAATACGCCGCCGTGCCACCAAACCGCACCAAACGATCTGCATCCCGCTCGATCATACCCGCCAGGCGCGCGGAAACTGAAAAGCCCTCCGTCGCCAACGCGATTCCATCCTCGAACAGGCTATCCCATTTCTGGCTCCCCCATTTTTGATGTGCCTTTTCCATCAAAGCAGGCGTGCCCGGAACCCCGACAGAGCGCCCTCCGACCACGGCGTCAAAGAACTTCAAGGTCTCGCCATTCTCGTCCTGAAACAGGCGCGGCGTAACTGCGGCTGGCGCTGTTTCGCGCCCGTCTAGTGTGGTTAACGCACCGCTCTTGGCGTCGTACCAAACCAGAAACGCACCGCCACCAAGGCCGGAGCTTTGCGGCTCCACCAGTCCCAGAACCGTCTGCACCGCAATCATCGCATCAGCGGCTGTGCCCCCGCGCTCCAACACCTTCGCACCTGCTTGCGAGGCCAGCGGATTGGCAGCAACGACCATCCAGTCTTGCGCAGTAACAGGACGACCAGAGGCTTTGGCATTGATCGAAATGGTTGTTTCAGGCTGCACCGCATCTGCGGCGTCTTGGGCAAAAACAGCAAAGGGCGCAAGCAGCGCCAGTCCTGTTGTAATCAGTCTCTGGCGCATAATCTCTCTCCCATTAAGGCTGCTCTACAGCATCCCTGGTACGACCTGATCCGGCGGGCGATGCCCATCGGCGAAGGTCTTGATATTGATGATAACTTTCTCGCCCATCTCAAGACGACCCTCCTGCGTGGCCGACCCCATATGGGGCAGCAGCACCACATTGGGCAGGCCTTGCAGCCGCGGGTTCACTTCGGAACCATGCTCGTAGACATCAAGGCCCGCACCCGCGATCTCGCCCGCTTGCAACATCCGCGTCAACGCGTTTTCATCGATGACTTCACCGCGGGAGGTGTTGATGATCACCGCAGAGGGTTTCATGAGCTTGAGCCGGCGCGCGTTTAGCTGGTGGAAGGTCGAGGGGGTATGTGGGCAATTCACAGAAATCACGTCCATGCGCGCGACCATTTGATCAAGGCTCTCCCAATAGGTGGCCTCTAGCCCCGCTTCAACCTCGGGGCGTAAGCGGCGGCGGTTGTGATAATGGATCTGCATCCCGAAGGCGCGCGCGCGGTGCGCGACCGCTTGACCAATGCGGCCCATGCCAAGAATTCCAAGGCGGCGTCCACCAACGCGCCCGCCCAGCAAAGCGGTCGGGGCCCAGCCGGTCCATTTTCCCGATTGCATCACGCTAAGGCCCTCGGGAATGCGCCGCGTCACGGCTAGCATCAGCGCCATGGTCATATCAGCGGTGTCGTCGGTCAAAACGCCCGGCGTATTGGACACCAGAATGCCACGTTGCCGCGCCGTGGCCACGTCAATGTGATCCACGCCCGCGCCGTAATTCGCGATCAGTTTCAGTTGCGGCCCCGCCTGCGCCAGAAGCGCCGCGTCGATTTCATCGGTCACCGTGGGGACCAGCGCATCGGCAGTTTTCACTGCTTGCGCCAGCTCCGCGCGCGTCATGGGCGTATCGTTATCACGCAAACGCACATCAAAAAGCTCTTTCAGGCGCGTCTCTACTGCATCGGGAAGGCGTCGCGTCACGACAACACTCAAGCGTTCTGATGGCATCTTGCTCTCCTTGCGGCTTTCCAAACGGTGCGTTCAGGTGCAGAGTGCCGAAAAGCGCGGGCAGCTACAAGAACCTATGCGCAATAATATTACGCAGTCAAAATACAGGCCACCAAATGAACCTTTTTGCGACGCTTATGCGTGCCGCCTTGATTACTGCTTTGGCAACGACTGCCAACGCGCAGGATCGCGGGACAGTGACCAATCTTCCCTTGCCACGCTTCGTATCGCTCAAGGCTTCCGAAGGAAATGTGAGGCGCGGTCCGTCCCTGACGCACCGCATCGACTGGGTCTTCAAACGCCGTGACATGCCACTGGAAATCACAGCCGAGCATGGCCATTGGCGCCGCGTGCGTGACCGCGACGGGGCTGGCGGCTGGGTCCATTACTCACTGCTCTCCGGTACGCGCTATATTTTGGTCGAAACCGATATGCTCGCGATCCATCAACGCCCTGATCCAGAAACCCCCGTAATGGCGCGGCTGGAATTAGGCGTGATCGCACGCCTCGGAAAATGCGGCCCGCTTTGGTGCCGGCTTACCTCCGCCGGCTACAAAGGCTGGGCCCCGAAAGAAGCACTCTGGGGGGTAAAGCCAACAGAAATTCGTGACTAGCTTCCTCTTTCCAAAAATATCGCGGGGAGTGCGAGGGGCTGGCCCCTCGCATCGATCGGATTGGCAAAGCCAATTCGAAACCGCTATTTGCAATAACTGCCCGAACGATAGCGCGCCGTATCAAAGTGGAAATGATCCTGATGATAGCGATCCGCATTCGGGCCAAGCACCGTGCCGAACGGGCCGCAGGCCGCCTTGTGCATCCGCTTGAGCGCAGGACCATCCTTGGCTGAACGCCAGCCCTTCAGAAGCGTGATCGTCTGACCGTTCTTCAAGGTAAAGCCAGAAACATCAATCGCACGCCCCTTGCCGTGCTCAGAGATCTTCGCGCCCTTTTTGTTGTTGCGCGTTCGGCAGGCATAGTGCGCTGCAACCTCGATCGTGGACACACCGGCGCCGCGATTGCCGAGGGCGGGCTTCACACCCTTTTCCACCCAGACCTTCAGCGCTTTCGCCGTGCCACAATCCATGGTCGACGATTGGCTCAGCTTCACGCCCGCGACCGAACGCAGCTTGATCGCATTATCGACGCCGCAGCCGTTAATCCGTCCCGGGACGCGGCCAACCACTTCGCCTTGCAGCGCAGGATCGCCACAGACGGAGCCGCGCGCAAGTTCGCGTTTGTGTTTTTGACGCTGGCCCATGACCTTTTGCGCAAGGCCTTTGGGCCGTGCAAGCGGACGCGCAGCTTGGGCCGCATGTTTAGCACAGCAGCCTCTTGCCCGCGCGCATGCGGACGCATCGAAGCATCAGGCGCGATCGCAAGGGCGGGCAGTGCCAAAATGCTGAGCATTAGCGCTGCGACAAGCTGCCTCATGATTTCACACGCCCAAAATCCGGAGCATCTGTGTCCTGCCCCGCTTCGATAATACCACGACGGATGGCACGTGTGCGCGTAAAATAGTCATGTAGCATTTCACCGTCCCCCGTGCGGATCGCCCGTTGCAGCGCAAAAAGCTCTTCGGTAAAGCGCCCCAGAATTTCCAGCGTCGCGTCCTTGTTGTTTAAGAACACATCGCGCCACATGGTAGGGTCGGAGGCCGCAATGCGGGTAAAGTCGCGAAAACCCGCCGCCGAGTAGTTGATAACCTCGCTATCGGTCACACGGCCAAGGTCATCAGCAACCCCCACCATCGTGTATGCAATCAGGTGCGGCGCGTGCGAGGTAACGGCAAGGACCAGATCATGATGATCCGGGTCCATACGCGCTGTATTCGATCCGATCCCTTGCCAAAGCGCCTCGATTTTGTCCACTGCAGCGGCGTCGCTGCCCTGCACGGGCACAATCAGGAACCAGCGTTTCTCGAACAACTCGGCAAAGCCCGAACGCGGGCCAGAATGCTCTGTGCCCGCCAGTGGATGCGAGGGAACGAAATGCACACCACTCGGCAAGTGCGGCGCAACCGCGTCGATGACCGCGCGTTTGACCGAGCCTACGTCGGTGACCGTCGCGCCCTGTTTCAAGGCAGGTGCAATCTCGCGCGCGACGCTTTCCATAGCTCCGACAGGCACGCAAAGCACCACGAGATCCGCGCCTTCGACCGCCTCTGCTGCACTCTGATAAACCGTGTCGCACAGGCCAATTTCGCGCGCCGTCTCACGGGTCTCGCTAGAGCGCGCATAGCCTACGACTTCGCCCGCAAGCCCGTCGCGCTTGATCGCCCAATAGAGCGAGGATGCGATCAACCCGAGGCCGATAAGCGCGACGCGGTCGTAAATCCGGCTCATCGCGCACCGCCTTTGAATTGGCCGACCGCATGGGCGACTTGCCGGCAGGAAGCCTCATCCCCGACCGTGATACGCAAGGCATTGGGCAATTTGTAGCCCGACACCCGGCGCACGATAAGCCCTTGGGATTGCAGATAGCTATCGCATGCGCCTGCCTCTTCTTCGCTACCAAACCGCGCGAGAATAAAATTGGCGAGGCTGGTGTCAGAGGGCACGCCATGTTGCGCCAGCGCATGGGCCAGCCAGTCGCGCCACTTGGCGTTGGCATCGCGGCACTGCGTGACATAGGCTTGGTCGCGCACCGCGGCGGTGGCGGCGGCAAGCCCCGCTTCGCTCAGATTGAAGGGACCACGAATGCGGTTCAGCACGTCGATGATCGCTTGCGGCGCATAGCCCCAACCGACGCGCAAACCACCAAGACCGTAGATCTTCGAAAACGTCCGTGTCATCACCACGTTCTCGCGTGCAGTGACCAAAGATGCGCCGCCATCATACTCCTCGACATATTCCGCATATGCGCCGTCCAGCACAAGAATCGCCTGCTCTGGAATGCCCTGCGCAAGGCGCTCGACTTCTGACTGCGCGATCATCGTGCCGGTTGGATTGTTCGGGTTGGCGATGAACACCAGCTTGGTGCGCTGCGTGCAGGCCGCAAGGATCGCATCGACGTCCGTCACGCGGCTTTGCTCGCGCACTTCAACGGGCGTAGCACCAGCGGCGCGCGCAGAAATCGCGTACATGGCAAAACCATGCTCGGTGTGAATCACCTCGTCGCCGGGACCTGCATAGGCCTGGCACAAGAACGCGATAATCTCGTCCGAGCCTGCTCCGCAAATGATCTGCTCCGGGTTAAGCCCGTAGACCTCGCCAATTGCGCCGCGTAGCTCGCCGTGATCCGCAGATGGATAACGGTGCAAGCTGCGCCCCGCGCCCTCGAAGGCCTTGATCGCCGCCTCGCAAGGTCCGAACGGGTTCTCGTTCGAGGAGAGTTTAACCACATTGCTCACGCCCTCGATATGCGCCGTGCCGCCTTGATAAAGCGCGATGTCCATAATGCCGGGCTGGGGTGTGATCTTGGTCATAAAGCGTCTCCTTACAGGGCGTTTTAGCTATGCGGCAGGTAGAACGCTAGCACGAAAGAAAAGTGCGGGGTTCGGGTGTTGCAAAGGATGTAAAGCGCAGTGGGGAATACAGGCAAACGGATTATCTATGAGGGTCTGTTTTGAGCCCAGTGTGTGAATTATTTCTTCGTGATGCGGATGCCTCCAGCACAAAGATTGCCGCATGGGCGAAAAAACCTGCGCTGCAAAGTGTCGCAAAAAGCAGGCATTCAGGCCAGTTATCCCTGGACTTTTCTGTTGCATTTTAGCGGATCAATCGCCGCGGTTGGCCTTTCGAAGTTCAATAACGGAAATCTTTGAACTGGCTTCCTGAGACGGTTTATCCAATTGACGCATCTGCATAAGCATTTTATCGATGTGTCAATATCTGTTGGGGTGCCCCTATGCGGGCTGAGATGCACAAGTTGCAAACCCATTGAACCTGAACTGGTTAGGACCGGCGGAGGGAACAGCTTGCGGACCTCGCATCCGCTATGGCCTGTGCCTTTTACCATCCTGATCGCTGAACCAAGGGGCGATGACATGGTGGCCAAGGTGTTAACGATAGCTGGGTCCGACTCTGGGGGCGGCGCTGGTATTCAGGCGGATCTCAAGACATTTTCAGCTTTGGGTGTTTATGGTGCCTCTGTTGTGACGGCCGTGACAGCACAGAACACCAAAGCCGTTACAGCCATTCATTCCATTCCGGATGACGTTGTTGCGGCGCAGATCAAAGCCGTGCTGGATGACATCCAGATTGACGTAGTCAAGATCGGGATGCTGGGAACACCGTCGCTGATCGCAGCGGTGGCGGATGCCCTGGCGGGCTACGCCGGGCCGATTGTACTGGATCCGGTGATGGTGGCCAAATCAGGCGATACGCTGCTGGCCGATAGCGCAATTGATGCGTTGAAGTCTTTGTTGTTCAACCGCGCGACCCTGCTTACTCCCAATCTACCCGAAGCGGCAAAACTGGTCGGCGAGGGCAGCACGCAGTCGCAGGCGAACGCCCTTCTGGACCTTGGCGTCGGTGCGGTTTTGATGAAAGGCGGACATGCAGTTGGCGAGACCTGCACCGATCATCTTGTGTCGCAAACGGGAACGCAGGATTTTTCGGCCCCGCGTGTGAACACCCGCAACACCCACGGCACGGGATGTTCCTATTCCTCCGCAATCTCTGCGGGCCTGGCGCAAGGCATGGCCCTGAGCGATGCGGTACGCCATGCGCACACATGGCTACATCAAGCGATCTTGCATGCGGATGAATTGCACGTAGGACAAGGTCACGGGCCTGTTCACCACTTTCACGCACTTTGGAAATGAGCGGCCCTTTCACCATCATTGGTGGTGGCGTGTGTGGCCTTGCCATGGCTGCAGAACTGTCGTCACGCAGCGCGCAGGTCACGGTCATTGATCCCAAAGGCGCACCCGGCGATCATGCCTGCTCTTGGTGGGCCGGTGGTATGCTGGCACCCGATTGCGAAGGAGTGACGGCTGAGCCCGAGATCGTGCGCCAAGGCCGCAAAGCTGCGCGGTGGTGGGAAAGCCACGGAGCGGCTGTGCATCACGCGGGCACGATTGTTGTCGCACTTAATCGTGATCAGAGCGATCTGGCAACCTTTGCGCGCCGTGCGCCGACCGCGACATCCCTATCCAAAACGCAGATCGCTGACCACGAGCCACATCTGGCTGAACGCTATTCCAAGGCGCTATTTTTGGCGGATGAGGGACATCTTGACCCTCGCACGACTCTGATCGCGCTTCATGCGCGGCTGCATCAAAGGGGCGTCCGTTTTGGCGGTGACATCAAAGGTCAGGTGATTGACTGCCGTGGTCTTGCGGCCCGTGATACTCTCACAGATCTGCGCGGCGTGAAGGGCGAGATGCTTGTGGTCCGCTGCCCCGACGTGACGCTGTCACGCCCTGTGAGGCTGCTTCATCCGCGATTTCCACTCTATATCGTACCGCGTGGCGACGGTGTGTTTATGTTGGGCGCAACGCAGATCGAAACAGGCGAACGCGGACGCGCTACCCTGCGATCCGTGATGGAGCTGATGAATGCCGCCTACGCCCTGCACCCCGCTTTTGGCGAGGCGGAGCTTTTGGAGATCGGCGTTGATGCGCGCCCTGCCTTCCGTGACAACCAACCGCGCATTCGGCGAATTGGGGATGTGATTTACGCAAATGGCCTGTTTCGGCATGGATTCCTGCTTGCACCTGCCTTGGCGCAGATGACGGCGGACCTATTGCTAGAGGGCAAGATACCGGAGGTTTGGTATGAAGATCATCGTGAACGGTGAAGCACTTGAGACCCGTACGCCCACACTGGCCGCGCTCTTGGATGAGTTGGGTAAGGGGGAGGCCAAGGTTGCAACCTCGGTCAATGAGGTCTTCGTACCCAAACATCAACGCGCAGACCACACGCTGCAAGACGGGGATCGCGTCGAAATCGTCGCCCCGCGACAAGGGGGATAGAATGCCCACTTTCTACGGCACCGAGGTGACATCCCGGCTGATGCTGGGAACCGCGCAATATCCGTCACCCGCAATTCTGGCGGATGCGTTTCGCCGCTCGGGCGCTGGAATTGCCACCGTCTCTGTGCGGCGCGAGGCGGGCGGCGATCAGGCGGGGCAGGACTTCTGGGCGTTGATCCGCGATCTGGGTACCGCCGTGCTGCCCAACACCGCAGGCTGTTATTCAGTGCGCGAGGCCGTGACCACAGCCCAGATGGCCCGTGAGCTGTTCGACACCAACTGGATCAAGCTTGAGGTCATCGGCCACGCCGATACTTTGCAACCCGATCCCTTCGGTCTGGTCGAAGCAGCCGCACAACTGGCCGAGGACGGTTTTGAGGTGTTCCCCTACTGCACCGAAGATCTGGTGCTTTGCGAACGGCTGGTTGAGGTCGGCTGCAAAGTCTTGATGCCATGGGGTGCGCCCATTGGCACGGGGTTGGGCCTGAATAACATTTATGGTTTGCGCAGCTTGCGCGCGCATTTTCCGGGCATTCCTTTGGTCGTCGATGCAGGTCTGGGCCTGCCGTCGCACGCAGCCCAAGCGATGGAGATGGGCTATGACGCGGTCCTATTGAACACTGCCGTTGCAAAGGCGGGCGACCCTGTAGCGATGGCGCGCGCGTTCGCTCTGGCGGTAGAAGCAGGCGCGCTGGCCGCGGGTGCCGACCCCATGGATGCCCGCGATATGGCGGCCCCTTCCACGCCCGTGTTTGGAAAGGCGATCCTGTGACACTGCCCCGCTTTTACCCGATTTTTGATGATGTGGCTTGGCTGCGGCGCATGTTGCCCTTGGGGATCAAGCTTGTGCAACTGCGCATCAAAGACCAGCCGCAAGACACGCTGCGCGCTCAACTGACCGAAGGTCGCGATTTGTGCCGTGCCCATGGCGCGCTTCTGGTGGTCAATGACCATTGGCAGCTAGCGATTGATTTGGGCTGTAACTGGGTCCATCTGGGCCAGGAGGACATTAACGACGCAGACATTGACGCTATCCGTGCGGCGGGTCTCAAGCTTGGGATTTCGACCCATGACAAGGCCGAACTTGCCCGCGCACTAGCGTTGAACCCTGATTACATCGCACTTGGCCCGATCTATCCGACGATCCTGAAAAAGATGAAATGGCATCAGCAGGGCATTGAGAAGCTCTGCGTGTGGAAAGACCTCGTGGGCGATGTCCCTCTAGTCGCCATTGGCGGGATGAGCACGGACCGCGCACTGGGGGCGTTTAATGCGGGGGCGGATGTTGTCTCGGCAGTTACGGACATCACGCTGCACGATGATCCAGAGAGTCGCGTCAGGGAATGGCTAAAGGTCTGCGGATGAGCCGCTACGCCCGCCAAACTACGGTACTGGGAAGTGCCGCGCAGGATCAGCTTGCAAGAGCATCTGTCCTTGTCATCGGTGGCGGCGGTCTGGCCGCGCCTGTGATGCAATACCTCGTGGGCGCGGGTGTCGGGCAAATCCGAATTGCGGATGCAGATGTCATAAGCCTGTCCAACCTGCACCGCCAAACGCTGTTTCGCGAAGCTGATATTGGCTTGCCAAAGGTCGATGTGATCGCGAGTGCGATGACCGCATTGAATCCCGACACGACCATTGAACCTGTTCACCAGCGCGTCGACCCAGTTAACATTCCAGCCCTTTGCGAGGGCATGACACTGATCTTGGATTGTGCAGACAGTTTCGCGGTCAGCTACATCGCGTCCGATCATTGCATTGGAACAGGCCAAACCCTGCTTAGCGCCAGCGTGGTGGGCAGCGACGGCTATGTGGGTGGCTTTTGTGGTGGCAAACCGGGGCTGCGTGCGGTTTTTCCAGATCTGCCGGACCAGCTTGGGTCTTGTGACAGCGATGGTGTGTTGGGGCCAAGTGTCGGTGTGATCGGCAGCCTTCAGGCACAAATGGCGATGGCGATCCTGACAGGTGATAGGCAAAGCTTGGGACAGCTTGTGACCTATGACGCGCGGGCGCTGCGGTTTGGCGGGTTCCGCTTTGATACGGCGGCTGACCCTGAGCCCAACCCCGCCTTTATCGCTCCGCGCGACATCGCCGCAACTGATTTTCTGATCGACCTGCGCGCGACTGGAGAACAAGGGCCTGACCTGCCACGGGCAAGACGCCATGTCGTGTCCGACTTTGGGCCAGATGGCCCTACACCACACGAGAACCAACGTGCCGTTCTAGCCTGTCGGTCGGGCTTGCGCGCCTGGCAAGCGGCGGAGCGGCTTTCACAACACTGGCAGGGCGAGATCAAACTTCTCGCTCTCGGAGGGTAAGGACACTCATATGAAATACCTCATCACAGCAGCGGCAATATTGATCGCTACACCAGCCTTGGCGCTAGACAAGATGACCGTGCTGCTGGACTGGTTTATCAACCCCGATCACGGGCCAATCATCGTGGCCGAAGAGCGGGGCTATTTCGCTGATCAAGGGCTTGAAGTCGAGATCATCCCCCCTGCCGATCCGTCCGCCCCGCCTAAACTGGTGGCGGCTGGCCGAGGCGACATTGCCATCAGCTACCAACCCAGCCAGCATCTGCACGTGGCCGAAGGTTTGCCTCTTATCCGGGTGGGTACGTTAGTGGCCACACCGCTCAACTGTCTTTTGGTTCTCAAAGACGGCCCCATTCAGGAGATCAGCCAGCTCAAGGGCGGCACGATTGGTTTCTCGGTTGCGGGTGTCGAAGAGGCTGTTTTGAGCGCAATGTTGAACCGCCACGGTGTCACGCTGGAGGAGGTCGAGATGGTGAACGTGAACTTTTCGCTTAGCCCGTCGTTGATGTCAGGTCAGGTTGATGCGGTCATCGGAGCCTACCGCAATTTTGAGCTGAACCAAATGGAGATCGAGGGCGTTGAGGGCCGCTGTTTTTACGTCGAGGAAGAGGGTGTGCCGACCTATGATGAATTGATCTATGTGGCAAACCCCGACCGGATGGATGTAGGTCAGGTCCGCCGTTTCCTGCGTGCGACAGAACTGGCGACACAATACATCGTCAACAATCCGCAAGCATCGTGGGATCTGTTCAAAGGCTACGCGCCCGAGCTGGACGACGAATTGAACGCCAAGGCTTGGGTCGACACGCTGCCCCGCTTTGCCTTGCGCCCCGAAGCGCTGGATGAAGGACGATATACAAGGTTCGAAGCGTTTCTGGCCGATAGTGGTCTTGTCGAGGGCACGCGCCCAGTCTCGGCCCTTGCGGTCGATTTGGGGGCAGAATGAACTTCGGTAATACCTTCGCGGCTTGGCGGGATAACACCCCCGTATGGCTCGCCTATACACGTCACGCGTTTGTGCATGGCTTGGGCGACGGCACGCTGCCGCACGCCGCCTTCCTGCATTACCTCAAACAGGATTACGTCTTTCTGATCCACTTTTCTCGCGCTTGGGCTTTGGCGATAACCAAGGCGGATACGGTCGCGGAAATGCGCTTGGCCGCTGGTACGGTGAACGGGTTGATCAACGAGGAACTCGCCCTGCATATCAAAACCTGTGCTGAGGCTGGGATTAATGAGGCAACGCTGTTTGCAACGCTGGAGCGGCAAGAAAATCTGGCCTACACCCGCTATGTACTGGATGCAGGCCATTCCGGCGATCTGTTGGATTTACTGGCCGCCTTGGCCCCCTGTGTCATGGGATACGGTGAAATCGGCACTCATTTGGCCGCCACCAAAACGTCGGACACCTACGCCGAATGGATCAACACCTATGCCAGCATCGAGTACCAGCAAGTCTGCCATGATGTGGGCAAGCTGATTGATGTGGCAGTTGCCCGGCGCATTGGCGATAGCGCTACGACCAGCCCTCGTTGGGCCAGTCTTCAGGCGCGATTCGCGATGGCGACACAGCTAGAGGTGGGGTTTTGGGACATGGGGCTTGATCCGTGAACCAGCCCTTGCGCATGACAGGATCGGCGGAAATCGACGGCACGCCGATCTTTTCGCAGTTGGACTTGACCCTGACACCGCACAGCTGGACCTGCCTTTTGGGGGCGAGTGGTGTGGGCAAATCCACGGTGCTGCGCCTCTTTGCAGGTCTGGCCGAGGGCGTTACTTTTGACGGGGTCCTCAGCGATACCGGTCGCGTCGCGATGATGGCGCAGCAAGATTTGCTAATGCCGTGGCTCAGCGTGTTGGACAATGTCATGCTTGGCGCGCGCGTGCGGGGGGAACGTCCGGACAAAGACCGCGCCCGTGAGAGGCTGGTACAAGTCGGCTTGGCGGATCATGCTGACAAATTGCCCCCTGCTCTGTCTGGTGGCCAACGTCAACGGGTGGCATTGGCCCGCACCTTGATGGAGGACCGCGCGATCGTGTTGCTGGATGAACCGTTTTCAGCGCTCGACGCACTGACCCGTGCGCAGATGCAGGAACTGACAGCAGATCTGTTGACGGGCCGCACAGTGTTGCTGGTCACCCATGACCCGAACGAGGCCGCGAGATTGGGCCAGAAAATTCTGATCATGACGCCGTCAGGACTTGTCGAGGTTGCCGCCCCATTCACCCCCATCCCGCGCGACATCCACGCACAAGATGTGCTGCGCACCCAGACAGATCTGTTTGATCATCTTCGGAGACCGATATGAGCGCCACACAACATCTGCAATCGCTTGTCGCCCAGGACTGGTACGCCGCGACACATCATCCGTTTACCAATGCCCTGGCCGATGGGACCCTAAACCGTGACAAGATGGCGGGATACTTGCAACAGGACTACCAGTTTATTGAAGGGTTTGTGCGGCTTTTGGCATCCGCCGTGAGCCATGCGCCCACATTGACCGACGCCGCGGCCCGCATGGACGTTTCTGAGACGTTCACACAGGCAGTACGTTTGGAGCGCGCGTTCTTTGACGCGTCCTGGGCTGGCTTCACGGTCGCAAAATGAACGGTTGGCGTGCAGGCATAGCGGCGACCTGTCTGGTGTTGGTGCTTTGGCAAACGGTGATCTGGACCACAGGTGTCGCCCGTTTCATCTTGCCGCCCCCTGCACTGGTCGCCCAAACAATCTGGGAAAGCCGAGCGCTTTTGACGGAGCACGCAGCTGTCACGATGGCCGAAGTGCTCATCGGTCTCCTGCTAGGTGCCGCACTTGGGTTCGTGTCGGCCATCGGGCTGGCTGCATCACCAACGGTACGCGCACTGGTGCGACCCATCTTGGTTTTCAGCCAAGCAGTGCCGGTGTTTGCATTGGCACCTATCTTGACCCTTTGGCTGGGCTTTGGCCTTTGGTCCAAGATCACGATGACCATAATCATCATCTACTTCCCCGTTACGTCATCATTTTTCGACGCTCTGATGCGCACGAACCGCGACTGGATCGGTTTGGCCAAGGTAATGGGCGCAAGCCCCGCTCGGATCATGTGGCATATCCGGGTGCCAGCCGCCTTACCCGGGTTTGCATCCGGCCTGCGACTAGCCGTGGTTTATGCGCCCATCGGTGCGATTATCGGCGAATGGGTTGGGGCCTCAAAGGGCTTGGGGTATCTGATGCTTTTGGCAAATGGACGCGCCAAAACCGACCTGATGTTTGCGGCCCTGATTGTGCTTGCGGTTCTGACAATCCTGCTACACACAGCTGTAAACAGATTGTGCGAAAAAACACTGGACCGTCCGGAGGTCTCGTGACCAGCCCATATTGAAAGCAATTTTCATTGACTGGTCTCATTATAAACGTTGCATACGCGGAGTTGGAAATGCCAAAGCCACCTTTTCCCGCGCTCTTCGGCTTCACACCCAGCACCGCGAACGTAGACGACGGTTTTCATCCTCATGCCTAAGACTTAATGACAGGTTTAACGCCATTATCAGAAATGCGGCAAAGACTTTGCGGCGGATGCGGACGAATGCTGCGTTAGCGAAAGTGCAAACTCAGAGGTCGGCTTTGTCCGCGTTGCGGTCATTCAACTTAGCACCGTTTCCCTACCCCAAAACCTAGCTTCTACCACCCACTCTCAAACAAAAAAGGCCCGCAAAAACCTGCGAGCCTTTCCAATTTCAACGTCAAAAACCGATTAGTTCTGAGCGTAATATTCGATAACCAGATTTGGCTCCATCTGAACCGCATAAGGCACATCGCCAAGGCCGGGCGTGCGTGTGAACGTCGCCGTCAGCTTGGAGTGATCGACTTCCATATAATCAGGAACGTCGCGCTCTGCCAACTGTGTCGCTTCCAAAACGGAGGCCAGCTGCTTGGAGCGATCACGCACTTCCACAACGTCGCCTTCTTTGACGCGGTAGGAGGCGATGTTTACCTTCTTGCCGTTCACACGGACGTGGCCGTGGTTCACGAACTGGCGCGCAGCAAAGATCGTTGGAACGAATTTGGCACGGTATACAACCGCATCGAGGCGACGCTCGAGCAGACCGATCAGGTTCTCGCCTGTATCGCCTTTGACGCGATCGGCTTCCTTAAAGATCTTCTTGAACTGCTTCTCTGTCAGATCGCCGTAGTAGCCTTTCAGCTTCTGCTTGGCGCGCAGCTGGAGACCAAAATCGGATACTTTCGCCTTGCGGCGCTGACCGTGCTGGCCGGGGCCATATTCACGGCGATTTACCGGGGACTTCGGACGACCCCAGATGTTTTCGCCCATACGGCGGTCAATTTTATATTTGGCAGATGTGCGTTTGGTCACGATCTGGATCCTTTCAAGTTTCGTTTTGAAAGGTGCTGTCCTTTGAATTCACCCTGCGCGTGAAGAAAAGCAGAGCGCGTCCCGACAGGCATCCCCTTGCGGGGGCCACCAACACCAATAGAGCAGCGCTTATATGTGCGCGGCGCGCAGAGTCAACCGCCCATACCCGGGCGAACCAGCTTTTTCACCGCATCGTGGCGCGGGCAGGTAACCAAGTGGTCATTTACCATGCCCACCGCCTGCATGAAGGCGTAAACGATCGTCGGGCCGCAGAACTTGAAACCGCGTTTTTTCAGGTCTTTGGAGATTTGCGTGGACAGATCGGTGAACGCGGGCACTTGATCAAGCGAGGTATAGACGTTCTGAATCGGCGTGCCGCCCACGTAGTCCCAAAGGTAGCGATCAAAGCCTTTCTCTTGCTCGATGCTTTGCCAAACGCGCGCATTGGTGATGGTGGCCGCGATCTTGCCGCGATGGCGGATGATGCCTTTGTTTTGCAAAAGCACCTCGATCTCGGCCTCGCCCCAACCTGCAACAATGTTGGGATCAAAACCGGCAAAGGCTTCGCGGAAATTTTCGCGCTTTTTCAAGATTGTGATCCAGCTCAGACCCGCTTGAAAGCCATCAAGGATCAGCTTTTCCCACAGCGCGCGACTGTTGTACTCGGGCACACCCCAATCAGTATCGTGATAGTGGATATAGATCGCTTCGGAGGCGGCCCAACCGCAGATTTCGCTCATCTTTCGTCCAATCGTTAAAATTCACGCTCTGTTCTAATCAAATTGGAACAAAATGGGAATATTAAACTCTTCTTAGGAGATTCGGGTCTAACTAATCCGCAGGCATCGGTCGCAAGTATCCAAGGAGTTCCGCGATGGCGCAACGGCGCAAACGAAATCGGTTAGATCCGTATAGCAATGGCGATCCACTTTCCGCGGCCGTCAACAAGCGCGATCGCTCGGTCATGGACATGGTGCGCGCGGCACTGGAGCACAAGCAGGTGATGCTGGCTTACCAACCAATCATGCAATCCGCTGGCGGCGTCGCATTTCACGAGGGGCTCATTCGCGTGCTGGACGAAACCGGGCGCATCATTCCCGCGCGTGAATTCATCAACGTCATCGAAGAAACGGAGATGGGCCGAATCGTCGATTGCCTTGCGCTGGAAAAAGGCATGCGCGCTTTGCGCCGCAACCCGAACTTGCGCCTCTCGATCAACATGTCCGCGCGCTCCATCGGATATGGGCGCTGGAAACAGGTGCTCGATCGCAATTTGCGCACCGACCCAACATTGGGCGAGCGGTTGATCCTCGAGATCACTGAAAGCTCGGCGATGCTTGTGCCCGAACTGGTCATCTCTTTTATGGATGAATTGCAAACGCGCGGCGTGTGTTTCGCACTGGATGACTTTGGGTCCGGCTATACGTCTTTCAGATATCTGCGCGACTTCTATTTCGATATGATCAAGATCGACGGCCAATTCGTGCGTGGCGTGTCGAGCAATCCCGACAATCAGGTTCTGGTGCGTGCGCTGGTCTCGATTGCGCAGCATTTCGACATGTTCACCGTGGCCGAATTTGTCGAAAATGCAGAGGATGCGAATTTTCTCGCCCAAAACGGTGTCGATTGCCTGCAAGGCTATTATTACGGCGCGCCCACAGTCCGCCCGCCTTGGGAAGCAGAGGAAGAAAAGCTACAGGCAAGCGCGTAACGCCATGGCAGCAGTACCCCCCGCGCACGGGCTGCTCAAGCCATGTGCTCGGCGCAACCCGGCCCCTAACTTTTTAACTGAGACACCCTGTCCGTTTACAGCGAGCAGCTCCGCAGGCTATTGACGCCACGGAATGCAAACCTGAGCAGAATCGCCATCCCGCTTTTCGAAGCAGCGGCGAAAATTGTGCTACAAGGGTCAGCATCACGTCTGAGGCTAGAGGGACCAAAATGACCAACATCGTAATCGCATCCGCTGCTCGTACTGCCGTCGGCAGTTTCACCGGCTCTTTCGCAAACACACCTGCACATGATCTGGGCGCTACAATGCTGCGCGCATTGATAGAGCGTGCAGGCATCGACGCCGCAGACGTCTCCGAGACGATCCTCGGTCAGGTTCTGACAGCGGGCCAAGGCCAAAATCCTGCGCGTCAGGCGCATGTTAACGCAGGCCTGCCGATTGAATCTTCCGCATGGTCGATTAACCAGGTTTGCGGCTCCGGCCTACGCGCTGTCGCGCTTGCAGCCCAGCACATCCAGCTTGGCGATGCGAGCATCATTGCTGCGGGCGGTCAGGAAAACATGTCCCTTAGCCCCCATGTCGCACATCTGCGTGCAGGCCATAAAATGGGCGATATGAAATATATTGATTCCATGATCCGCGACGGGCTTTGGGATGCCTTCAACGGCTATCACATGGGTCAAACCGCTGAAAACGTTGCACAACAGTGGCAAATCAGCCGCGACATGCAGGACGAATTCGCCGTTGCTTCGCAGAACAAAGCGGAAGCAGCGCAAAAAGCAGGTCGCTTTGCAGACGAGATTGTCCCATTCGTGGTTAAGACACGCAAAGGCGACATCATTGTTGACCAAGACGAATACATCCGCCACGGCGCAAACCTTGAAGCCATGGCAAAAATGCGCCCTGCGTTTACCAAAGACGGCTCCGTCACAGCAGCAAACGCGTCGGGCCTGAATGATGGCGCGGCTGGCGCGCTTTTGATGACAGCCGATGAAGCCGAAAAGCGCGGCATCGAGCCGCTCGCGCGCATCGCGTCCTACGCAACTGCAGGCCTTGACCCGTCCATCATGGGCGTTGGTCCGATCCATGCGTCCCGCAAGGCGCTGGAGAAAGCTGGCTGGAAGGCCGAAGATCTCGACCTTGTTGAAGCAAACGAGGCATTTGCCGCACAGGCCTGCGCTGTGAACAAGGACATGGGCTGGAATCCTGAAGTGGTTAACGTCAATGGCGGCGCAATCGCGATCGGTCACCCCATCGGTGCCTCTGGCGCGCGCATCCTGAACACGCTGCTGTTCGAAATGAAGCGCCGCGACGCGAAAAAGGGTCTCGCAACGCTTTGCATCGGCGGCGGCATGGGCGTGGCCATGTGCCTTGAGCGTCCATAACCAGGATCGAGAGGGCGCATAAAACCGCCCTCTCCCATTCAAATCAAAAATTGATCACGAAAGATTATTGCTAAATAGATTATATTTTCGTAATCATATTACCATATAAAATTCAGCTAATCGGAGTCTACACCATGGCAAGAGTTGCACTCGTCACAGGCGGATCGCGCGGCATCGGCGCGGCCATTTCCAGAAAACTCAAAGCAGACGGTTTCACTGTCGCGGCCACATATGCGGGCAACGACGAAGCGGCCGCGGCCTTCACGGCCGAAACCGGCATCAAAACCTACAAATGGAACGTCGCAAGCTATGAGGAAAGCGCCGCGGGCATCGCTCAGGTCACCGCCGACCTCGGCGCGATCGAAGTTGTCGTCGCGAACGCGGGCATCACCAAAGACGCGCCATTCCACAAAATGACGCCTGAAATGTGGAACCAGGTGATCGACACGAACCTCACCGGCGTGTTCAACACAGTCCACCCGATCTGGCCCTCCATGCGTGAAAACAAGTTTGGCCGCGTGATCGTGATTTCTTCGATCAATGGTCAAAAAGGTCAGTTCGCACAGGTTAACTACGCGGCGACGAAAGCCGGCGATCTGGGCATCGTTAAATCCTTGGCGCAAGAAGGCGCACGCGCGGGCATCACAGCCAACGCCGTTTGCCCGGGCTACATCGCGACCGAAATGGTCATGGCCGTTCCCGAGAAAGTCCGCGACAGCATCATCAGCCAGATCCCAGCGGGCCGCCTTGGTGAGCCTGAGGAAATCGCACGTTGCGTGGCATTCCTTGCCTCTGACGATTCAGGTTTCATCAACGGCTCCACGATTTCGGCCAATGGTGCGCAGTACTTCGTCTAAGTCGCGCACGGCCTGAACATAGAAAAGCCCCGGCCATGACGGTCGGGGCTATTTCATCCAAAACTGTCGGAAAATGCGCGGCTATCTCTTAACCGTGCTCCTCTTCCAGATGCAGCTTCATGTCGATCAGAACCTGCTGAATTGCCAAGGTTTCTTTCAACAGGCGCTTGGCTTCGTTCACTGTGATCACCCCGTCATCTATGGAAGTGTTATACTCTGCCATCAACATCGCGAAACGTTGGCTTAGCGCGATCACATCCTGATTTATTCCGCCTTTGCCATCGGTATTGCGGCGTCGCTCGTCAAAGGACAGAGTAATGCCTTTGAGCTCGGCCAACGCAGCCGTGACATGCGGATAGGACGAAGCCTCTTCCAAAGCGGCGACTGCATCTACCGGCATAAACCGGTCTGCGTGCTCATCGTTGTCGGAGTAATATCGCCCCAACGTCGCTTTGGATTTACCCGTCAATTCGCACGCAGGTTCGATCCCCACATCCTTGACCAAGGCTTCCGTGTGTTTTTTCAAATAACTGCCAACTCCGGCCATGCGATATCCCTAACGTGCCCCCCGTGAATAGAGGGGAAGTTCCTAGTTACATTCCCATTCATCCTTTAGCGGGAATGTGGCAATTGTAAACCGTTCCTCATGTTTTGGAACATTTGAGTGCCTCGTCCCCCTCATTTGGGGGGTGTGAAACTGGACGGCGCACATTGCAACAATTGCTGCGAGCGATGTGCATCGGCGGTGTTAAGAGTATCGGACGCGCGAGGATTGGCATGCCATTCTTGTGCGTCCATTTTGATTTCTAGGGCTCTTTACCCGTTCAGCATCTTGCCAGCGCGTCAATTCCTCGGCAAAACGCGCCCATGGCCAAGCTCTATTTCCACTACTCCACGATGAACGCAGGCAAGTCGACTGTCTTGCTGCAAGCCGCGCACAACTACATCGAAAATGACATGCAGGTGTATTTGCTCACCGCTCGGTTTGACAATCGGGCAGGTGACGGGCGCATTGCCAGCCGGATCGGAATTGGTAAAGAGGCGGACACATTTGATGTGGGCGATGATCTTTTTGCCAAGATCTTGCAGCGCCTGGCGCAAGGGCCTTGTGCCTGTATTTTCGTCGATGAATCCCAGTTTTTGACAGAAGCGCACGTCTGGGAGCTTGCCCGCGCGGTGGACGATCTAAAGGTGCCGATCATGTGCTACGGGTTGCGCGTTGATTTTCGCGGCAAGCTGTTTCCGGGCTCTGCTGCCCTACTCGCGCTCAGCGACGAAATGCGCGAGGTGCGCACGATTTGTCATTGCGGGAAGAAGGCGACGATGGTCATCCGTCAGGACGATAATGGCCGCGTTATGACCGAGGGCGAGCAGGTGCAAATTGGCGGCAACGAGACCTATGTCTCCCTGTGCCGCCGTCATTGGCGCGCCGCGACAGGACATTAGACAGGGTTGGGAACCGGCTTGCCTACGGCATATGCCACGGCATTTTCGACTGCCATCATCCCCATGCTTGTGCGCACTTCCAGCGTCGCAGTGCCCAGATGCGGCAACAGCGTGACTGTCTCCATCTGCTTTAGCGCCTCGGGCACCTTCGGCTCGAACTCATAAACATCAAGCCCTGCGCCTGCGATTTGCCCCGCTTGCAAGGCTGCAATCAACGCCGCCTCCTCGACGATCTCGCCGCGTGCGATGTTGATCAGATGCGCATGGGGCTGCATCACGGCCAGCACTTCGGCATTCACCAGATGACGCGTTGCGCCGCCCGGAACCGCGACCACCAGAACATCGACCTGCTGCGCCAATGCGATCAACGATCCGACCTGCGTCGCCTCGAAATCCACGGTCTTGGCGGAGCGGTTGAAATAACTCACCTGCATGCCAAAACCGAAATGACAGCGCCGTGCGATCGCTTCGCCAATGCGCCCCATGCCCAGAATACCCACATGTTTGCCCGATAAATGTAGCCCGAGCATTTGCGTCGGATGCCAGCCTTCCCACGCGCCGGAACGCACAAGCCGGTCGCCCTCGCCCGCGCGGCGTGCGCTCATCAGCATCAAGGTCATCGCAATATCTGCGGTCGCGTCTGTCACAGCGCCGGGTGTGTTACTCACCTGAATCCCTGCCGCTTTGGCCGCATCAATGTCGATATGGGTAAAGCCCACGCCAAAATTAGCCAGCATTTTGGCGCGCAGCTGCGCGACATCCGTGAAAACATCAGCAGAAAACACATCACCTAAGGTCGGCAAAACAACGTCGAAGTTCGCCAGCGCACGGCGCAGTTCTGCGGCCTCCATAGGAGCAGTACTCTCGCGCACCTCGACATCGAACGTGGCGCGCGCAGCTTCGATAACGGCTTGCGGCAAAGGCCTAGTGATCAGCAGCTTCATCAAAACAAACGCACTCCTTTAGGAACGTCCAGATCTGGCGCAATCAGCACCACTTCGCCGTCCGCGTCCGGCACGCCAAGCACTAGAACTTCGCTCATGAACTTGCCAATCTGGCGCGGTGGGAAATTTACCACGGCCATGACCTGTCGGCCAATCAGTTGCTCTGGCGTGTAATGCGCCGTCACCTGCGCCGAACTTTTCTTGATCCCCAGATCGCCGCCGAAATCAACCTGCATTTTTATCGCAGGCTTGCGCGCTTCGGGGTAGGCTTCGGCGTGGATCACGCAGCCGACGCGAATATCGACCTGCATGAAATCATCGAAAGCTATTTCAGCCATTGCCAAGCTCCCTAGAGCGATCGCTCGCCGCTTTCACCGTCGCTTGCATCAAGGGCGCAAGGCCATCCGCAGCCATCAAGACCTCCAGCCCCGCCTGCGTCGTGCCGTTTGGAGAAGTGACATTGACGCGCAATTGCTCAGGTGTTTCGGCGGCACTTTCCGCCAAGGCTCCTGCCCCTGAGATTGTCGCTTTGGCCAATTGCATCGCCAAATCCTCGGGCAAACCTTGTGCTGCGCCGGCGGCAGCAAGCGCGTCGATCATGTAGAATAAATAAGCCGGCCCTGAGCCGGAAACACCCGTAACAGCATCCATCTGCCCTTCGTTTTGCAAGCGCACGACCTGTCCGACTGCACTCAACAAGGTACCGGCGAGGTCCATATCAGCGGCGTCTGCACGCGCATTTCCGATGATCGCCGTAATGCCTTTGCCCACTGCCGCAGGCGTGTTCGGCATAGCGCGAACGACGCAGGCACCATCGCCCAAAGCCGTCTCGTAGGCTGCGATCGACACGCCCGCCGCGACGGATAGAAATACCGTGCCATCCTTTGGCAAAGCCGCCAAAGCGGGCAAGGCTTCGCCCATCATCTGCGGTTTGACAGCAATCAGAACCACCGCCGGATTTCTGGGAAAGCCCTCGTTGATATGCACGCCGCTCGAGCGCAGCCACTCGGACGGATACGGATCCTGAACCCAGACCGATCCAGCAGGCAGGCCGCCATCAAGCCATCCGACCAACATGGCAGAGCCCATTTTTCCGCATCCCAGCAGGACAAGCCCGCGCTCAGCAACAGTCTCTAATGTCATGTAGCCCCCGAAATTAAACATTTAAGGAAAGGTTACGCGCGACCATAAGCCTCTGCAATGGCGACCTGGAGCGCATCTTCTGCACTGCGCTCGCCCCAAACGACCAGTTGCAACGCGGGATAGTACCGCTCTGCGCTCATTACCGCTGCGTTGATCATCGTATCGATCTGATCGGGGCCCGCGACTTGGCCACCCGCCAGAACCAGCCCGTAGCGGTAAACCATCAACTGCTGGTCTTCCCAATAGGTGAACGAACCGGCCCAACAACGATCGTTGATCGCGTTCAGCACTTCGTAAAGGCGCGGAAGCGCGGCTTTTGGTGGCTCCATCTCAAAGGTGCAAATCAGGCGCAGAGTTTCGTCATAACCCGACCAGGCCAGCGTAATCGAATAAGTGCGCCACTGGCCCTCGACCTGCATCGCAATCTGATCGTCATGGATGCGGTCAAATTCCCAGTCGTGATGCTCGGCCAGATGCTCCACCAGATCAATCGGGTGGATATCATCCTCGATAAATTGCTCAAGACTTGCCATTGCTCTGCCCCTATGCCTTCTCAACCGGTGGGCCTTTTGGCCTCTAGGTCTGGGTGCTACACTTAGATATCGCGTGTATCACGACAACCTATACCACATATCGTGAGGGCGCGCAGGGCCTGTGTAAAGCTATAACTTGGGGATAACCGCAATAAGTTGTGGACAAAACAAAGCACGCCACAAGATGCGGCAGGCTCGATAGCATATCAGCGTTAACGAAGTGTTACTTGCTGGCGGCGTCCATCGCGTCCAGTCGCGTTTTCAGCGCTTCGTTCTCTTCACGCGCTTTTTGCGCCATGGCGCGCACCGCATCAAATTCCTCGCGCGTTACGAAATCGCGATCGGCCAGCCAGCGGTCCACCAAAGACTTCATCGCCGTCTCTGCTTCGCTCTTGGCGCCCTGCGCCACGCCCATAGCGTTGGTCATAAGCTGCGAGATATCGTCCAAAACTTTGTTTCGCGTTTGCATAGTTGCCTCCGGCCATTCATTTGAGTGATATATGGGCCTGATCGTAGCAGGTCACAAGGCGTCAACTGGGCGCATGAAGGTATAGGGCAGCAAATATGCGCGCAGCAATTCCATTTCCTCCCATTTCGCCGGACATTTTTTCGGTCACACTTTTCGGCCTCGACTTCGCCCTGCGCTGGTATGCGCTGGCCTATATCGTCGGCATCCTAATCGGCTGGCGGCTCGCCTTGATGGCGGTGAAAACCGCGCGATTGTGGCCCGAGGACAAATCCCCGATGAGCACTGCGCAGGTCGAAGATTTGCTAACCATGGTTATCCTTGGCGTAATCGTCGGCGGGCGCATCGGATATGTAGTCTTCTATCAGCCTGCCTATTATCTCGCCCATCCTGCCGAAGCGTTAATGATCTGGCAAGGCGGCATGTCCTTTCACGGCGGCCTGCTTGGCGTGATCGCGGCAGGGCTGTATTTCTGCACGCGAAACGGTGTGCCCAAACTGCAAGCCGCGGATATGATGGCGCTGGCCGTCGCGCCAGGGCTGTTGCTGGGCCGTATCGCAAATTTCATCAACGCCGAACTTTGGGGGCGTCAGACCGACATGCCTTGGGGCGTGATTTTCCCCGGACAGGCGGCGCAGGAGTGCGGCCCGTTGATCGAGATTTGCGCGCGTCATCCATCCCAGCTTTATGAGGCCGCATTAGAGGGCGTGTTGCTTGGCACACTGCTTTTATGGCTCGCATGGCGGCGCGGCGCACTTCAAACGCCGGGCCTCGTCATGGGCACGTTTTTCGCGGGCTACGGTCTTGCGCGCTTCATCGTCGAATTTTTCCGCCAGCCAGACGCACAATTCATTTCGCTCGACAATCCCCTTGGCCTCGCGCTGCAAACGGGCGGATACGGCTTTACCATGGGCCAGCTTTTGTCGATCCCGATGATCCTTTTGGGCATCTGGTTCATTCTGCGCGCGCGCAAAGCATGACAGCCCTCGAAACGATCCTGAAAGCGCAGATCAGCGCGCAAGGCCCGATGAGCGTGGCGCAATTTATGAGCCTTTGCCTGCTGCACCCCAAGCATGGCTACTACAGTACGCGCGATCCATTAGGCACCGGCGGCGATTTCATTACCGCGCCAGAGATCAGTCAGATGTTCGGCGAATTGATTGGCCTGTGTTTGGCGCAGGTCTGGATAGATCAGGGCCAGGCTGCAAAAGTCGCTTTGGTCGAGCTTGGCCCCGGGCGCGGCACGCTGATGGCAGATATCTTGCGTACCATCCGCGCGGTCCCCGGCTTTGCCGCAGCTTGCGATGTGCATTTGATCGAAGCTTCGCCCCACTTGCGCGCCGCTCAGAAAAACACACTGACAGGCTATATTCCGACATGGCACGATAGCGTTGCTACCCTGCCCGACGATCAGCCGATCTACTGCGCTGCGAACGAATTTTTCGACGCGCTGCCGATCCGTCAAATGATCCGCAACGGCGATGGCTGGCGCGAGCGCATGATCGGGCTTGAGGGCGATACGCTGTCCTTCGGGCTGAGCGAGGTGGCACCGTTAGACGCGCTTGCGCATCGTTTGGAGGATACGAAAGACGGCGATCTGGTCGAGCACTGCCCTGCGGCAAGCGCAATCATGCAAACGCTTGGTGCGCGGATCGAGGCCAATGGCGGTGCGGCGCTGATCTTTGATTACGGCGATTGGCGCTCGCTTGGCGATACACTGCAAGCCGTGCGAGACCACGAAATGGTCGACCCGCTTCACAGGCCCGGGCAAAGCGATCTAAGCGCGCATGTGGATTTCGAAGCGCTGATCGCCGATCTGCACTGCCACCACTCCCGGCTCACCCTTCAGGGGATATTTCTCGAACGTCTCGGCATTACGCAGCGCGCGCAGGCGCTTGCGAAATCCCTGAGCGGGCCGGCGCTGGATCAACATATCGCCGCGCACAAACGCTTGACCCATGCGGATGAAATGGGAACGATATTCAAGACCCTCGCGCTGTTTCCTGAAGGTGCGAACCCACCTGCGGGATATGAGACATGATATTGGAGCGCCTCAAGGCCGATAATCTGGGCGCGGTTCGGCACGGATTTTATACGCGCAAGGGCGGGGCCTCTTCTGGTATCTTTCAAGGGCTGAACTGCGGCGTCGGATCTTCGGATCAACGCGATATCGTCGCGATCAATCGCGCCCGCGTGGCCAGCGATATGGGCGTTGCGCCGACCGCTCTGGTGGGCGTGCATCAATATCATAGCGCGGACGTGGTTGTGATCGACGCACCAAGCGATGCCCGCCCCAAGGCCGATGCGATGGTCACGAACCAACCAAATATTGCGCTGGGAATTCTGACCGCCGATTGCCAGCCGGTGCTGTTTGCCGACCCCAAGGCTGGTGTGATCGGCGCAGCCCACGCGGGATGGAAGGGCGCGCTTGACGGCGTCCTTTCGCGCACGGTTGAAGCAATGGAAGCGCTTGGCGCGGCGCGCGCAGACATTAGCGCCGCGATCGGCCCGTGCATTTCACAAAAAGCCTATGAGGTCGGACCGGAGTTCTTCGAGGATTTTATCGCGCAAGACCATGGCTATTCGCAGTTCTTCGCGGGCGGCAACGAGGATCGCATGCAGTTCGATCTGCCCGGTTTCGGCCTGCACATGCTGCGCGAGGCAGGTGTGGGCCACACCGCATGGATCGGCCATTGCACCTATAGCGACGATGCGCGCTTTTATTCTTATCGGCGGACCACGCACCTTAACGAGGCAGATTACGGGCGCCTGATCTCTGTTATCCGTTTGTGAACAATCACATTGTTTTCGCGCTATTAACCTAAATCCACCCAAAGCCCGCCACGTTTGCGCCCCAATCGGGCGGCAAAACTGATGCCAGTTCGTAAACAAAAATCAGCATTAGGCAGGATTCGTCATGAAACCCAAGGCACGCTTTATCGCATCGATCGTCAACACGGCAAAAACTGAAATGCCCGCCCTTCCATTTGCGCGCGGCGCACGTCGCACGGCCTTCATCGCCAAGCGCACGAAAGACGCGCCAGCGCTCAAGTCCGCCTGACATTAGACAATTAGCCCTGCAACAGGGCCTACGCACCGCCGCGATTCGGCGTTGCCTTTTGTGTGAATCGCCCACTTTTGGGCAAGATTGTGGCAGCTTTGCCTTTTTGTGGCGAAACAGTCTGCGTGTAATGAGTAAGATTGGTGATCAATAATGACAAAATTTTCATAAATTTTGACACTGCGACTGCGGTCGTACATTCATATTACAGATTTGAAGTGACTTGTCCTTCTGTCGTTGTCGGTGGGGGCCGACGCGGTTGTGACTTACCTAGAGACAGGTATTCGCATGGCTATTGACCTCTCTCCCGCATTGCGGGCTGACAACACATATTCCCTCCCGATCAAGATCGATCGGTTTGCTCATTCACAAGAGCGATCTCAGCGCACCCAGCCTCTCATGCGCAAGTTCGAGATCGCTGTTCTCCTTCCCTGCGGGGCGGCGCGCACCTCTCATCACCTTGCGCCTGCCACGGATCTTTTCGAGGCGAGTAGCTCCGCCTTTGCACGCGGCACGCTCATTTCCACGCCAAGCGGACCTGTAGCCATCGAAGACCTTTATCCTGGTAATCTGATCGACACAGTCGGTGGAAATCCTGAACCTCTGGTTTGGATCGGCTCGACCAGCTTTGCGCCTTCGCAAAACCTACCCAATACGTCGATCAAAGGCCTGATGCGACTTATAGCAGATGGCTATTCCAAGTCTGCAGCGCTCGGTGATCTGATGCTAGGGCCAAACGCGCGCTTACTGCAATCGCGCCCTGCGCTGGAGCAGTTGATCGGGGTGAAATCCGTGCTCACGCCCGTGCGTGATCTGGAGGACGGGCATTCCGCGTTTCTCGTCACGCCGCCCAGCGCCGTGCGCCTGTTCCATTTGCGTCTGCCGCGCCATACTGCGATCTACGCAAGCGGGCGTCCTGTGGAAACCTATCATCCCGGGAAGGGCGTCGAGGATCTTTTGGGCGAGAACATGCGGACGCTGTTCCTGTCGCTCTTTCCCGACATCGAGAACTTCGAAGACTTCGGGCCCCTCGCCTATCCGCGCATGTCCAAAGAGACGCTCGAAAGCCTGACCCGCAGTTAGACGGCCCGCCTATTCGCTTTTGCTTAACCGCGCTTCGAGCACATCAAAAGGCACGCCCGGTTCATCCTTGGCACCCCGAATGACCAGCGAAGTTTTGACGCTGCCCACGTTAGGCGTCGTCAATAAATCGGACGTTAGAAAGCTCTGAAACGAACTCAGATCGGGCGCGACGCACTTCAGGATGAAATCCACCTCGCCGTTGAGCATGTGACACTCACGCACCAGCGGCCAGTTGCGGCATTGCTGCTCGAACGCGCTGAGATCAGCCTCGGCCTGACTTTGCAGACCGACCATGGCAAAAACCTGCACTTCGAAGCCAAGTTCACGCGCATCGACGTCCGCGTGGTAGCCCTTGATGAAACCCGCTTCCTCCAGCGTGCGCACGCGGCGCAGGCACGGCGGCGCGGAAATGCCAACGCGCTTGGCAAGCTCGACATTGGTCATGCGCCCGTCTGCTTGCAGCTCTGCTAGAATTTTCCGATCGATCGGATCAAGGCGCGTACCAGCCATCCGTGTTCCCCTATTTGCATTGCGCGATCTACTACGTTTAACACCGGATACGCAATAATCTTTCGCAATTGCGCAAGAAAATTATCCAAAACAAAAGATACTGCTGCGACGTTCGCAAAACTGTGAACCTCGCGCTTGGCGCTTTTAGCGCGCTCGATTCGCCGCTATAGGAGGGGCGAAATTCAGCGAAGGGCATCCATCATGGCCGATACACGTCACGTCAAAGTTCTCATCATCGGCTCCGGTCCCGCAGGTTATACCGCCGGCGTCTATGCAAGCCGCGCCATGCTTGAGCCGCTTTTGGTACAGGGGATCGAGCCGGGTGGACAATTGACCACCACGACCGAAGTCGAAAACTGGCCCGGCGACAGTGAAGTGCAAGGCCCTGATCTGATGATCCGTATGGAAGCGCACGCCAAGGCAATGGGCTGTGAAATCGTTGGCGATATCATCACCGATCTCGATCTGTCCGAACGCCCGTTCAAGGCCAAGGGCGACAGTGGTATGCTTTATACCTGCGATGCGGTGATCCTGGCGACGGGCGCACGCGCAAAATGGCTGGGCCTTCCGAGCGAGGACAGGTTCAAAGGATTTGGCGTTTCGGCCTGCGCCACTTGCGATGGTTTCTTCTATCGCGGACAGGAAATCGTTGTGGTCGGCGGCGGCAACACGGCCGTGGAAGAAGCGCTGTTTCTCACCAATTTCGCCTCCAAAGTAACGCTTGTGCATCGCCGCGACGAGCTGCGAAGCGAGAAAATTCTCGAACACCGCCTGCTTAAGAACCCCAAGATAGAAACCCTCTGGTTCCATGAAATCGAGGAGGTCTATGGCACCGATGCGCCGCTAGGCGTCGAAGGCGTCAAGGTCAAACATACCAAGACTGGCGAGATCACTGACCTGCCGTGCAAGGGCGTGTTCATCGCGATCGGCCATGCTCCGGCAAGCGAATTGGTCAGCGACGTGCTTGAAACCCATATGGGTGGCTATGTGGTCACACAGCCCGACAGTACGGCGACGTCGATTCCCGGCGTTTTTGCAGCGGGCGATCTGACGGATCACAAATATCGCCAGGCGGTGACTTCTGCCGGTATGGGCTGCATGGCGGCTCTTGAGGCCGAGCGTTTCCTTGCCGAGGTCGACGAGTAGCGCTTAACCTATTGAATTAAAGTCAAGGACAGCGCCCAGCCTGCACGGTCGGGCGCTTTTTTGTTGCGGATCGGTCACGCCCAGAAATAGCCCCATTTGATTTATTGCGGTGTTCTGTATTTTGCACGATACGAAGTATGTTCACAAATGAACACACTTAAGAGCAAGCCCGATGTACTCAAGCGATTTGAAAACACCGCCACAGGAAGAGGATCAGCTCTTTCGCCTTCTGCGCCAGCTTGATCTGGCGCCGGATGCACCGCAGCGCACAACTGCGGCGGCGCTCAACATCTCGCTTGGTCGCCTCAACGCACTGCTGCGCGGTGCCAGCGATGCAGGTTACATCAAAGTTAGCCAGCGCGCCGGCCCCGACAAACGCCAACGCTTTGCCTATGAGATCACTTTAAAGGGCGCAGCCGAAAAAATGCGCCTCACCGATCAATTTCTAACTCGAAAATTCGCGGAATATGACGCTCTTCACGCCGAACTGACAGGTACGACGAGCGGACTGGAACCTTTCAAGCACAGGACCAAACTTATGCAAAATAACCTTGCCCCCATCCCGGAACTCTACGTCAGCTACGACAGCGCGCAAAAGCTGAAGGTCGAAGCGGCTGAATTGACCTCGCATGATCTGTCCCCACGTCAGATTTGCGATCTGGAACTGTTGATGAATGGCGGCTTCAACCCGCTCAAAGGTTTCCTTGGCGAGGACGATTACAACGGCGTTGTCAAAGATATGCGCCTTGCTGACGGCACGCTTTGGCCCATGCCCATCACGCTTGATGTTTCCGAAGATTTTGCGGCCTCAATTGAGCTTGGTCAGGACATCGCCCTGCGCGATCAAGAGGGTGTGATCCTTGGCACGATGACCGTCACCGACCGCTGGGAGCCGAATAAGGCGCTTGAAGCCGAAAAAGTATTCGGCGCCGACGACGATGCGCACCCTGCGGTCAACTACCTGCACAACACCGCTGGGAAGATCTACCTTGGCGGCCCTGTCACAGGCATTCAGCAGCCGGTTCACTATGATTTTCGCGCTCGCCGCGACACACCTAACGAGCTGCGCGCCTATTTCCGTAAAATGGGCTGGCGCAAAGTGGTTGCGTTCCAGACACGTAACCCGCTGCACCGCGCACATCAGGAACTGACGTTCCGCGCTGCAAAAGAAGCGCAAGCAAACTTGTTGATCCACCCTGTCGTTGGCATGACCAAACCCGGTGACGTCGATCATTTTACCCGCGTGCGCTGCTATGAGGCGGTTCTGGATAAATATCCAAGCTCCACAACCTCGATGTCCCTTCTGAACCTTGCTATGCGCATGGCCGGTCCCCGCGAAGCGGTTTGGCACGGGTTGATCCGCGCGAACCATGGTTGCACTCACTTCATCGTTGGCCGCGATCACGCAGGCCCCGGAAACAACTCGCAGGGCGAAGATTTCTACGGCCCCTACGATGCGCAAGACCTCTACCGCGCGAACCAGTCCGAAATCGGCTGTGAAATGGTTGACTTCAAACACATGGTTTGGGTTGCAGAGCGCGCGCAATATGAAGCGATTGACGAGATCGAGGACAAGGACAACGTCACGATCCTCAATATCTCCGGCACAGAGCTGCGTCGCCGCTTGTCCGAAGGTCTTGAAATTCCTGAATGGTTTTCCTTCCCTGATGTCGTGAAAGAGTTGCGCCGCACCAAACCGCCACGCTCCCAGCAAGGTTTTACCGTCTTTTTCACAGGCTTTTCCGGTTCGGGCAAATCCACCATCGCGAACGCGCTGATGGTTAAGCTGATGGAAATGGGTGGCCGCCCAGTGACGCTGCTGGATGGTGACATCGTTCGCAAGAACCTGTCTTCAGAATTGGGTTTTTCCAAAGAACACCGCGACCTGAACATCCGCCGCATCGGCTATGTTGCGTCTGAAATCACCAAGAACGGCGGCATCGCGATCTGCGCACCTATCGCCCCTTATGCAACGACGCGGCGAGCGGTGCGCGAAGATGTCGAAGCCTTCGGTGCTTTCGTCGAAATTCACGTCGCAACCTCGATTGAAGAATGCGAAAAGCGCGATCGAAAAGGCCTCTACAAGCTAGCGCGCGAAGGCAAAATTAAGGAATTCACCGGGATTTCCGATCCCTATGACGTTCCTGCGGACCCGGAACTCAGTGTCGACACCATCAATATCGAAGTCGACAACTGCGCTCATCAGGTGCTCTTGAAGCTGGAAAGCATGGGTCTCATCGGCGCATCCTAATTGGAGCGAAGCAGTGACACTTCTCAAGGGCGGCCTGCAAAACAGGTCGCCCTTTTGCATTTTTTAGGCGAAAACCGAACATAGGATTTTCAAACCACAGGTAGGGTTTGAGGGACGCAATCAAGGATTCGCCATGCCCGCCCTGTCTTTTGCCCCCGAAGAATATGCCGCCCGCCTTGCCAAAACCCGCGCCGAAATGGCCGCCCGCAATCTGGACGCGCTGTTCATCACCGATCCATCGAATATGGCATGGCTGACAGGCTATGACGGCTGGTCCTTCTACGTGCATCAGGGCGTGCTTTTGACCCATTCGGGCGAGCCGATCTGGTGGGGCCGCGCAATGGACGCGATCGGGGCGCAGCGCACCACCTATCTGAACCATGACAATATTCGTGGCTACGATGATACCTATGTGCAGAACCCCGCCAAACACCCGATGAAGGACCTCGCACGCGTGCTTGCCGAACATGGGCCCGAGCGTGCCACAATTGGGCTAGAGTTGGACAATTACTACTTCACTGCCTCCGCCTTTATGACCCTGACCAAAGCCCTCCCAACGGCGCGTTTCAATGATGCAACCGGCCTCGTGAACTGGCAGCGCGCGGTTAAATCCGAGACGGAAATCACCTATATGCGCCGCGCAGCGCGCATTGTGGAGCGCATGCACGAAGTCGTGCGCGAGCGCGCAGAAGTCGGCATGCGCAAGAACGATTTGATCGCCGACATTTATCACGCCTCCGTCACAGGCGCGGACGGGCATTGGGGCGATTACCCCGCCATCGTGCCCATGGCCCCCTCGGGCATGGACGCCACCGCGCCGCATCTAACGTGGGATGATAGCCCGCTGAAGGCTGGCGAGAGCACGTTCTTCGAGATCGCAGGCGCGCATAAACGCTATCAATGCCCGCAGTCACGCACGCTTTTTCTGGGCACACCGCCGCAGAAGTATCTCGACGCGGAAAAGGCCGTTTTGGAAGCCGTGGACGCGGGCCTAGAGCAAGCCAAACCCGGCAATCTGTGCGAGGATATCGCACTCGCCTTCAACGCGGCGCTCAACAAGCTGGGCTTTGAAAAAGATAGCCGTTGTGGCTATGCCATAGGCCTCAGCTATCCCCCTGATTGGGGCGAGCGCACCATGTCTTTTCGCGCAGGCGACAAGACGGTTTTGCAGGAAGGGATGACTTTTCATTTCATGCCTGCACTCTGGCTCGATGATGGTGGGCTGGAGATCACGGAACCATTGGTGATCACGGAAACAGGCTATGAGTGCCTGTGCAATACCCCCCGTGAACTCGTGATCAAAGGGTAAAGCATGCGCGACAATCCTATATTCAGCACCGTCGATTTTACCCAAGACGGGATACAACACGGCCATTTGCGCCTGCCCCATTCCAGCAATGAAAGCGCCTGGGGGGCAATCCAGATTCCGATCAGCGTAATCCGCAACGGGAGCGGTCCTTGCGCGCTGCTCACCGGCGGCAATCACGGTGATGAATACGAGGGTCCAATCGCTCTTGCCGCGCTCGCCCATGAACTCAGCGCCGTGCAAGTGAGCGGCACAATCCTTATTTTGCCCTACATGAACTACCCTGCTGTGCGCGCCGGAACGCGTGTATCGCCGATTGATGGCGTCAATATGAACCGCGCGTTTCCAGGCCTTCCCGATGGCACGGCATCACAAAAGATCGCCGATTATTTCGAGCGCATCTTGCTGCCCATGGCCGATCTCGTGCTCGACTTCCATTCTGGCGGCAAAACGTTGGATTTCCTGCCCTTCGCCGCGCATCACGTGCTGGACGACAAGGCGCAAGAGGCCCGTTGCCGCGCCGCGCGTGATGCCTTCAATGCGCCTTTTAGCGTTGAAATGCGCGAAATCGATGCGCTTGGCATGTATGACCACGCGGCCGAGGCGCAGGGCAAAACCTTTGTCACGACGGAACTTGGCGGCGGCGGCACTGCGCGCCCCGCCACGATCGAAATCGCCCGGCGCGGCTTGCGCAACGTGCTGATCCACGCGGGCATTCTGGCGGGCGAGCCAGAGTTGCGACCAAGCGTGCAAATGACCCAGCCCGATGATGCCTGTTTTCATTTTGCTATGGAGCATGGGATGATCGCCTTCAACGTCGAGCTGGGCGAGAGCGTTGCGCGCGGTCAGGAACTGGCGCAGGTCTGGGACATTAGCCGCAACGGCGGCGCCCCCAAGATGATCCTTGCCAAGCGCGATGGTATTCTTATCGCGCGCCATCATCCGGGGCTGGTGCAACTCGGCGATTGCGCGGCAGTCTTGGGCGTCGCACTCTAAGGGCAGTTTCAAACCCTGCCCATATGCGCGTTTGAAAGCTCGCGGAAAACATGATCCTCTTAACGCGGAAACGCAGCACAGGATCACCTTCATGAAAATTATCGTCGCAGGCGCGGGCATTGTCGGAGTGTCCAGCGCGATCTGGCTGCAACGTGCGGGACACGACGTCACCATCGTAGACCGCCAAGGCCCCGCAAGCGGCACGAGCCATGGCAATGCCGGCGTCTTGGCCGCCAGCGCCATCATCCCCCTGACGACTCCGGGCCTGTTCAAATCTGCGCCCGGCATGCTCTTGCGCCGCGACTCGCCCCTGTTTCTGAGGTGGGGCTACTTGCCAAGTTTGCTGCCTTTCCTTGTCAAATACATGCGCTATGCCACCGATGCGCATGTGGATTACTACGCGCACGCCATGTCCGCGCTTTTGCACGATTCCTATGACCAGCACATGGACCTTGCCAAGGGCACCCCCGCTGCGCGTTTTGTCGGTGCAGAGGATTATTGCTTTGGCTATACCACCCATGGCGATTTCCTTGCTGACAGCTACGGCTGGGACAAGCGGCGTGCGGCAGGCGCGGTGTTCGAAATCGTTTCAGGGGAAGAGTACGCGCGCGAAGATTCAATCTTCGGCAAGTCCTTTGAGACCGTGGTGAGGTGCAAGAACCATGGTCGTATTTCCGATCCGGGCGCATATGTACAAGCGCTCGCCGATCATTTCGTCTCGAAGGGCGGCACGCTAAAAATCGCCACGATCAATGACGTGGAACTTTCGGGTAAAGCGATCATCGCGCTCGACACCTGCGCAGGCCGCCTTACTGCAGATCGCATCGTGCTCGCGCTTGGCCCGTGGTCCAAAGCGATCGCTCATAAGCTTGGCGTCAAAGTCCCCTTTGAAAGCGAACGCGGCTATCACATCGAATTCATCAACCCCTCGGTGATGCCCAAGAACCCGATGATGATCGCGTCCGGTAAATTCGTGCTGACCCCGATGGAGGGACGCCTGCGCGCCGCTGGCGTCGTCGAATTCGGCGGGCTGGACGCAGGCCCAAGCAAAGCGCCCATCGACATGCTCAAACGTCAGATCGCGCGCCTTCTGCCCGATATCTCCTATGACCGCACGGTTGAGTGGATGGGCCACCGCCCTGCCCCCGCCGATAGCCTGCCGCTGATCGGGGCCAATGATGTGGGCGGAAAAAGCTATAGCGCCTTTGGCCATCAACACGTCGGCTTGACAGGTGGGCCTAAAACGGGCCGAATCATCGCTGATCTGATTGATGGTAAAAAGCCAAACATAGATTTGGCCCCATTTGATCCGCGAAAATTCTCTTCGCACTCGTAAAAGTTTGGGAGGACATTAAACTCTGGGAACATGTGTCGAACTACTACAAGGTTAACGCATGGCTGCCGCGCAACTATGTGATGGTGAACACCCAGGTCTGGGAAGGCCTTGATGCAGAGGTTCAGGCAGGCATCCAAAAAGCAGATGACGAAACCGCTGCAAGCTGCGCTGCGAAATCTGCGGACCTCGCGAATTTCTACTTTGACGAATTGGCCAAGAACGGCATGAAAGTCGAAGACGCGAGCCCTGAGTTCCTTGCAGAGCTTGAGAAAAACGGCGCGAAAATGACGGCTGAATGGTTGGAAACAACTGGCGCTGGCGGTCAGAAGATCCTCGACGCATACAACGCAAACTAAGCGTTTTTGCCAGCCTTTGCACCGCGCTGATGCTGGCAATTTCTTTTTCTAAATTCAAGAGTTTATCATGCGCGACTGCTCGCCTGTCATGGGCCTTCCCCTTTGGGTCTGGCTCTTCGTTCTTCCCAGCTTGATCGCTGTACTTTGCTTCCTCGCAGGCCCACGGCTCGAGCGGTTCTTGCGACCGATCTGGCGCACATTGGACGGTGTGTATTTTGCAAGCGGCGTAGTCGCTGCCTTTTTTATGATTACAATTCTTTTGCTAATCGTTGCGCAAATGGTCGCGCGCTGGACGGGCATCGCCCTACCCGGAACAACCGAATTTGCGGGCTACGTCATGGCCACGACATCGTTCTTCGCGCTTAGCCACGCGATGATACGCGGTGCACATATCCGCGTGTCGATCATCCTTAATTCCACGGCCTTCCTGAGAAAATGGCTCGATATCTTTGCCGTCTTCGCCGCCGCCGTGATCGCCACCTATTTCGCCCGCTACGCTGTCAAAACCAATTTCTTTTCCGAAATGCTGAATGACCGCACACAGGGGCAAGATCAAATCCCTGAATGGTTGGTCAGTCTCTTCAAGCTCGATATCTCCGGCGCTTTGGAGGGCAGCACGAAACTGGTCTTCACACCCGTGTGGATTCCGCAACTTGCCATGTCCATCGGCACAATTCTATTAGCGCTCGCGCTTTGGGACACGCTCATTCGCCTGCTTGTCACTGGCAAGAACCCCATCGTCTCGGAGGCCGTCGAATGACCGAAGCATATGCCACAATCGTCTTTCTGTTCGTGCTGTTCACACTGCTCGGATCGTCTATCTGGATTGGCCTCGCTCTTATGGGCGTGGCATGGGTGGGGATGGAAATGTTCACCCTGCGCCCTGCTGGAGACGCGATGATCACCACCATCTGGACCGGGTCGAGTTCGTGGACATTAACCGCACTGCCGCTGTTCATCTGGATGGGTGAAATCCTCTATCGAACACGGTTATCCCAAGACATGTTTCGCGGATTGGCGCCGTGGATGCGTTGGCTCTCTGGTGGCGTCTTGCACACCAATATCGCTGGCTGCACGATCTTTGCAGCTGTCACAGGCTCGTCCGCTGCGACCCTCACAACGGTTGGTAAATGTCGATCCCAGAGCTGCGCAAGCGCGGCTACCCTTAATATATGATTATCGGCACGCTGGCGGGGGCCGCAACGCTGGGCCTGATGATCCCGCCATCGTTAACCCTGATCGTGTACGGCGTTTCGATCAATGAAAGCATCATCAAACTGTTCATAGCAGGCATCATTCCGGGCCTCGTTCTCGCCAGTCTTTTCATGGCCTACATCATGGCCTGGCACTTTTTACGCCCCGATCAACGCCCCCCACCTGAGCCAAAAATGAGCTCCGCAAATATGCTCGCAGAAAGCCGGTTTCTGATCCCCGTGCTGTTGCTCGTTTTCTCGGTTATCGGCTCCATGTATTTCGGTTGGGCAACCGCAACAGAGGCCGCCGCCGTTGGTGTTATCGGCTCGCTCACCCTTGCCGCTTTTCAACGCTCTCTGACCGCTGGTGTGTTCCTGGAAAGCCTGATGGGGCCACGCGCACATCGGCGATGATCGCGTTGATCCTTATGGGCGCGGCTTTCTTGTCGCTCTCAATGGGCTTTACCGGTTTGCCTCGCGCACTGGCTGCCTGGATCGACGAAATGCAACTTTCCTCGATCACTTTGATCGCGGCGTTAACCGTGTTTTACATCATTCTCGGAATGTTCCTCGACGGAATTTCATCAGTCGTTTTAACTATGGCAATCGTAGTGCCTATGATCCGCCAAGCCGGCATCGACGTAATCTGGTTCGGTATCTTCATCGTGGTCGTCGTGGAAATGGCGCAGGTTACACCGCCCATCGGCTTCAACCTGTTCGTGTTGCAAGGCATGACCAAACACGAGATCGGCTACACCTCCAAAACCGCGATCCCGATGGTCGGCCTTATGCTACTCATGGTCATCATCCTCGTCGCCTTCCCGGAACTGGCGACGTGGCTGCCGAACAATCTAAAACAATAACGATGCCCCATGCCCTAACGGTTCTGCAACTTGATACCGATTTCCCCCGTATCGCGGGGGATGTCGGCGCACGAAAGACCTATTTGGGCGACATCGAAATCTTGCGCATCAAAGCTGCGACAGTGGCGAAAGTGGTCACAAACAAACCACAGGACATCGACATCGCGCCTTTTGAAGCTGCTTTGCACAGCGCAAGTGGAGAGTTAATCGTTACCTCCTGCGGCTTTCTCTCCTATTGGCAAAACCACCTTGCCGCACGCACGCAAAAGCCCTTCATTAGCTCATCTCTTATCGCGCTTGACACGCTTGCGCCGCGCTATTCGCCCGAAGAACTTTTGATCCTCACATTCGACGCACATAATCTCGGCGACGCTCATCTCGGGGCCCACCAAAAATATGCCAGTAGCATTCTTGGACTGCCACAAGACTGTCACTTGCGCCGCGTTATTTCCGAAAACCACGCCCATCTCGATATCGAACGCGCGCAAAACGAAAATCGCGCCCGATAAAGCGAGCGCGCTTAGTGCGCCGCATCATTCAAACGCTTTGCGTCAGCATTCCAGACCATATCCTGCAGACCCCAGACGTCAGACGGAACCAGCGCGAAGCGGCGCCACGTGTCGTAGTGCAGATCGGCCAGAACGACGATCTCTCCGGACGGTCTGTATCAGCTTTCCTGGCGTGGCGCTGGACCACCCTCGTTGAGCGCCAACCAACGCAAAAGTTGATGGCTCACCCGTAGCATCAATGAGAGTCGTCTGCACCGTCAGATGGTGTGCAACGCGGTGCGCCAAATAGCTTTTGCCGATACCAGGGGATCCAACTTAAACCAGCGGATTGAAACGCAGCCCAGGCAGCCCTTCTCGCGCCGCTTGATCCGACGCATGTCCTCTTCATCCACCAAATCGTACGGATAAGTCCAATCTTCGTCCTCCATGCGCCCCGCCTCTATCTCGGTACTTTCGGCCCGCTCGCAGGTGGTCTTGAGGAAGGATGTTAATCGCTTCTCAACATCTCGCAGCTTAGGCAAGTCATCGCTGAAGGTCCGCTTGTGAAACGGAATCGTAGATTGGGCGGTGGTCATGTCGTTACCTTTCATCGCGCAAGGTAGGCCTTGCGCTGCCGCCCAACAATTCGGAACTGTCGGGCTTATGAGTTATGAAAGGTTCCAGAATCTGTGGAACATTTAAGGAATAAACGAAGTGACAACGCAAGCTCGCGGCGGCGCCATGCCTATAGAGCTGATGTTGTAGACGGTCGAAAGCAGAAACCACACAACCCACTGAAAACATTAAAAAACCACCAACCTTAAAAAGGTCGGTGGTTTTTTGGTATGTGTGGAATGGCCAAGTTATGGAGTATCCCACACAAGCACTTCAGATCACAAAACTAGCCGCACTTCGAATGACCACAACTGCCACACGTCATGCAGCCCTCGACCATGCGCAAATCAAATTGCCCACAGCTTGGGCAAGACTTGCCGCGCTTTGGCGTCATCCCGACGACCTGCGCCTGCGGATCGGTCTTGAGACCCATGCCTTCGCCCTCGAGGAAGCCGATTTCGATCATATGCTGTTCCAGCACCCCGCCAATCGCGGCCAGAATGGAGGGGATATACTTCCCGCCAACCCAAGCGCCGCCGCGCGGGTCGAACACCGCTTTTAGCTCTTCCACAACAAATGTCACATCACCGCCGCGACGGAATACTGCTGACATCATCCGCGTGAGCGCAACAGTCCACGCAAAATGCTCCATATTTTTGGAGTTGATGAACACCTCGAACGGACGGCGACGACCGCCAACGATCACATCGTTCACCGTCAGATAAATCGCATGCTCACTATCGGGCCACTTCAATTTATACGTCGCACCTTCCAAGGACTGCGGGCGATCTAAAGGCTCTGTCATGTAGACCACATCGCCGTGCGGGCGCATCGGCTCTGCGTCGGTGTTCGCGATCACTTCGGGCGCGTCCTTCGTCTCGGACACAGTCAAAACAGAGCCGGTCACATCATTCGGGCGGTAGGTGGTGCAACCCTTACAGCCTGTATCCCACGCTTCCATGTAGACCTCTTTGAAGTCGTCAAAGCTGATGTCCTCAGGGCAATTGATCGTCTTGGAAATGGAACTATCGACCCACTTCTGCGCCGCCGCCTGCATACGTACGTGATCAAGCGGGGCAAGCGTCTGCGCGTTCACGAAATAGTCGGGCAGCTCTTTATCGCCAAACTTGTCGCGCCACATTTGCACAGCGTAATCAACAACTTCCTCTTCCGTGCGCGATCCGTCTTTCTGCAAAACCTTGCGCGTGTAGGCGTAGGCGAACACAGGCTCGATGCCAGAGCTGACGTTGCCCGCATAGAGGCTGATCGTACCTGTCGGCGCAATCGAGGTCAGCAAAGCATTACGAATGCCATGCTCGCGAATGGCCTCGCGCACATCCTCGTCCATGTCCATCATCGCGCCACTGGCCAGATATGCCTCAGCGTCAAACAGCGGGAACGCGCCTTTTTCCTTGGCTAATTCGACCGACGCCAGATATGCGGCACGGGCGATCGCGTGCAACCATTCGTCCGTTTGACGTGCCGCTTCCTCAGAACCATAGCGCAGGCCAACCATCAAAAGCGCATCCGCAAGACCCGTCACGCCAAGGCCGATCCGGCGCTTCGCCTGCGCTTCACGCGCTTGCGCTTCCAGCGGAAATTTCGACGTATCAACGACATTGTCCATCATGCGCACGGCCGTCGCGACCAATTCGTTCAGCGCAACAACGTCAAGCGATGCTTCCGCTTCAAACGGGTCCGCAACAAGGCGTGCCATGTTGATCGAGCCCAGCAAACACGCGCCATAGGGCGGCAAAGGCTGCTCACCGCATGGGTTTGTTGCCGCGATCGTTTCGCAATAACCAAGGTTGTTGGCTTTGTTGATGCGGTCGATAAAGATCACACCTGGCTCGGCATAATCATAAGTACCTTGCATGATTTTGTTCCACAGATCGAGCGCGCGCACAGTACGGAACACTTCGCCGTCAAACTTCAACTCCCACTCGGCATCTGCTTTCACCGCTTCCATGAAGGGGTCCGTGATCAACACAGATACGTTGAACATCCGCAAACGCGCGGCGTCTGATTTGGCTGTGATGAAATCCTCGATGTCTGGGTGATCACAGCGCATTGTCGCCATCATCGCACCGCGGCGCGAGCCGGCTGACATAATCGTGCGGCACATCGCATCCCACACATCCATGAAGCTCAGCGGCCCGGAGGCATCCGCCGCCACGCCCTTCACATCCGCGCCCTTGGGACGAATCGTAGAGAAATCATAACCAATGCCGCCACCTTGCTGCATGGTTAGCGCCGCTTCTTTCAACATCTCAAAGATGCCACCCATGGAATCGGGAATCGTGCCCATGACGAAGCAATTAAACAGCGTCACATTACGCGCTGTGCCCGCGCCTGCGGTGATTCGACCTGCGGGGAGATACTTAAAGTCTTCAAGTGCCGCGTAAAACTGCTCTTCCCAATGTGCCGAATCATTTTCCACGCGCGCAAGGTCTTTCGCGATGCGTCCCCAGGTATCCTCGACCGTTGTATCAATGGGTGTTCCACCCGCTTCCTTAAAGCGGTACTTCATATCCCAAATTTGCTCGGCGATTGGGGCAGCAAAACGGTTCATCAGGCGATTCCCTTGGTTGGCGATTGATTAAGTCAGACTACTATATTCATGGTCCTTGGCGAACAATGCGATACCAGCGTTCCTTTCAGCGAATAAAATGATATGCTCAAAACCACAACCCCTTGATGAAAATATACCACCTCATACCACATGTTGTGTCTAAAGAGAGAAAATTGTGTCTAAATATATCAATATAGTCAAACTCAGCGTCGGCACCGAAACTGTCGAGGATCTTGAAGGCTGGCAACAGATGCGCGCGGCCGCGACGGACGGGCTGCACCGTCATGTTACCCGTATGTGGCCCAAACGTGGGGAGGAAATCCTGAACGGCGGCTCAATTTACTGGGTTATCAAGGGCATCATTCAGGCCCGCCAACCCATTCTACGCCTTGATGAAGTTACTGGCCCAGACGGTATCCGCCGCTGCGCCATCGTGATGAAACCGGGCCTTATTCTCACTCAGCACGCCCTGAAACGACCATTCCAAGGCTGGCGTTATCTCACCCATGCAGACGCCCCTGCCGATCTTCCCGCGGGCAAATCCCATGAGGAACCATTGCCCGCCGAACTCAGCGCCGCGTTGGCCGAAATCGGCGTCAGGTAAGTTTTAGCTGCTTCAACAAAGCGGCCAAATCGGCGCGCTCTGCGGTGCTCATCTCCGCTGTTTTAGAACGCAGCAAAGTCGCCTGCGATTTCAAAACGGGCCCATCATCAAGCAGCCGTAGATGATTTGCACGTAGCGTTTCGCCTGTTGAAGTGATGTCCGCCACAGCCTCTGCCGTTTCGTTCTTAACTGTGCCCTCGGTCGCGCCTTGACTGTCTACCAATTGATAATCCGCCACACCATTCGCGCGCAGATATTCGCGCATCAGGCGGTGATACTTCGTGGCGATGCGCAGCCTAAAGCTGTTTCGCGCGCGAAACATTGCGGCGGCGGCATCAAGATCATCCAGCGTGCGCACATCAACCCAGAAGTCCGGCACCGCAATAATAAGGTCAGCGTGGCCAAAGCCAAGTGGCGCCAGCTCGCTCACCCGCTGCTGCCAGCCGCTCAATTTCTCGCGGATCAAATCAATCCCCGTGACGCCCAAATGAATACGCCCTGCCGCCAACTCACGCGGAATTTCCCCTGCAGAGAGCAACACCAACTCGACGCCCTCGACGCCGCTCACAGCCCCCGCATATTCGCGGTCCGAGCCTGTCCGGCTAAGCTCGACACCGCGCTCGCCAAACCACTCGAATGTCTTTTCCATCAAACGGCCTTTGGACGGCACACCCAGCTTGATACTCATGCTGCGCCCTCCAAAAGCATCAACAAATCAGGGCGAATCACGCCCCCCACCGCTGGAATTTCAGCGCCCTGCCCCAAGCGACGCGTGAGCGCATCATAGCGCCCACCCGTTGCGATAGGTGGCAGATCAGCGCGCGTTTCAGCGTAAAAGCCGAAAACGAAACCGTCATAGTATTCCATCAAGGATCGCCCGTAGCTGGTTTCGAACTCCAGCTTGGACACGTCGATGCCGCGCGTTTTCATCGCCGTCATGCGCGCGCCAAGGCGTTCCACCGCAGGGCTGATCGCGGGCAAATCAACCGCGAGGTCGCGCAGTTGTTCAAGCGCGAACGGCAGCATTTCGCGCACATTCAACAGCGCCTCTATCAACTCGATTTCACGAGCGGAAACCGGCGGAGTCTCAACATCCTTGCGAAGCGCTGCAAGGCGCTCTTCAACGTCGCGTTTACTACGCAGCCCAATTTCTGGCCCAGCGCCTTTAAACGGATCACTCGCCGTCAGAACGTCTCGCACAATCACGGGCTTTGAGTACCGCTCCAGCAGTGCGCGAAACTTGCGAGGACGCCAGATGTGACGCAGTAGCGCCGCCTTGCGACCCTCCGACGTTTCCAGCGCCGCAACCGCCGCAACCAAAATCCCGATATCCCCCGTAGAAGCACGCACAGGCGCGTCGCTCAAGGCCTGCGCGATCAGCGCGAAAACTTCCGCGTCTGCAGCAATCGGCTCGGCGCGATCAAACACCTCATAACCAACCTGTTCATACTCATTCGCGCGCGTTTCATCCTCTTCCTGACGGCGAAACACGGTGCCCGCATAGGTATAGCGCGCCGGATCAGCGCCGCCCGCCATGTGCATTTGCACGACCGGAACAGTAAAGTCTGGGCGCAACATTTGCTCCCCGCGCAGTGCATCGGACGTCACATAAGCGCGCCCGCGAATATCTTCTCCATAAAGGTCTAGAAGCGTGTCCGCAGGTTGCAAAATCGCCGTTTCTACATGTACTGCGCCCGCTGCTTCAAAGCGCGCACGCAACTGTCCAGCCCTTGCTGTAACCCCGTTCATCAGCCTTGGCTTTCCAGAATTTCGCGCACTTTCACAACCAAGTCGCCGCGCGGCACTTCGTATTGGCTTGGGCGATCTTTCCACTCTTCCAGCGTCGCACTTTCAGCGATCTTCGCGCCAAGGATCAAGTCCTTGATCTGGATAACACCGTTTTCTTTTTCATCCCCGCCCTCGATAATCGCGATGGGGGAGTTGCGCTTGTCAGCGTATTTAAGCTGATTGCCGAAGTTCTTGGGATTGCCCAAATACACCTCCGCGCGGATGCCTGCACTGCGCAGCTCCGCAACCATCGCCTGATAATCAGCCATGCGGTTCTTATCCATGACAGTGACCACGACGGGCCCGGCGGAATGGCTCTCCAAACGCCCTTTCATCTGCAAGGCCGCAAGCAGACGATCAACACCGATCGAAACACCTGTGGCAGGGACTTCCTGACCCGTGAAGCGCTTGACCAAATCGTCATAACGCCCCCCCCCCGCGACAGAACCAAAGTTTCGCGGGCGGCCCTTTTCGTCCTCGATCTCAAAAGTGAGTTCGGCCTCAAAAACGGGACCTGTGTAGTAGCCAAGGCCGCGCACGACAGATGGATCAATCTCGATCCGATCGGGCCCATAACCCTGCGCTTCAAGCAACTCTGCAATCGTCAGCAATTCCTGAACACCTGCCTCACCGATCGCGGACCCTTGAACCAATTCGCTGAGACGCGCAGCAGTTTCAGCGCCGCTGCTGCGTTTCGCAGACATGAAGCCCATGACGATCTCGGCTTGATCAGCGCTTAGCCCAGCACCTTTGGTGTAGTCACCGCTTTCATCCTTGCGGCCCTCGCCAAGCAGCGCACGCACGCCATCCTCACCAAGGCGATCCAGCTTATCAATCGCCCGCAGAACAATGCCACGTTCGGCTTCTTTATCGTCACCTGCGATGCCGCAAACTTCCATCACACCGTTCAAAACCTTTCGGTTGTTCACGCGCACGATATAGTCACCGCGCTCGATCCCGACGACTTCGAGCGTATCAGAGAGCATCGCGCAAATTTCTGCGTCTGCCGCAACAGAACCAGCCCCGACCGTATCCGCATCGCATTGATAGAACTGGCGAAACCGCCCCGGACCCGGTTTTTCATTGCGCCAAACGGGGCCCATCGCATAGCGGCGATAGGGCGTCGGTAGCTCATTGCGGTTTTCGGCGTAAACCCGTGCCAAAGGCGCCGTCAGATCATAGCGTAGCGCCAGCCAATCGGCTGTCTCATCTTCTTGCCACGCAAATACACCCTCGTTCGGACGATCCACGTCGGGAAGGAATTTACCCAGCGCCTCGACCGTCTCGACGGCAGAGCTTTCCAGCGCGTCAAACCCGTAGCGATGATAAACCCCTGCGATCTTTTGCAGCATCTCGTTGCGCTGCGTAACTTCCGCGCCGAAATAGTCGCGAAATCCCTTCGGCGCTTGCGCCTTGGGACGGGGGGCTTTTTTCACTTTGGCCATGGATCTCACTTTCGCCAGCTTGTTGCCTGCCCTTTACCGCCCACAGGCGAAGGGGGCAACAGCAACGCGCGAATTGCGCAAGCGCGGTTGCCATGATAGCGCGGGCCTCATGAGTGATACACGCCTTCAGACCCTCGAAGAAAAGGTAGCGGAGCTACTGAAAACAACCGATGAATTGTCGGATGTGATTGCGCGTCAAGAACGCGAAATTGCAGTGCTGACCCACCGCGTCCAAATGTTGATGTCACGCGAGGGCGAGCGCGACGCGCAAGGCGGCGGCGGGATCGTTCTCGGAGATGAACGTCCGCCACATTACTAGGGCAAGGCGCGCTGCGCCGGAGTTCCGTCCATTCGCGGCTAAAAAGCTCCGCTGGTGCTTTTCCAAGCGCTGCTCACCCTTTGCGATCAGCGGCCAGTAGCCAGCCCTTGTGCAGCAGCAAATTTGACCATTTGGAGTTGCTGCCGATCCGGTCATAGATCGAAATGAAAGCTGTGTCTTTCTCCAGCAATCCGATTTTCGCGCCGCAAGCTTTCTTGCGCGCAACACCGCAGATCGACTGTTTGATCCCCTCATAAGCCTTGTCCGTGGTGCTGTAGGGCTGCACGGTACTTGGCAGACCATAGCGCAGTTGCTCGTGCATGGTCGGGCTGCCGAAGAGGGCAAGAGCGGCGGTAAACGTGCGTGCGCAACCATCGTCGAAGCCCGTCACGTAAAAGGGCCGCGCGCCGGAAGCACCGGAATTGCTATCGAACATCTTATAGCCGCGTCCGCGCTCTGGGAACTTTCCGACTTCCTTGCCTAGACGCCCCTTCGGGAGATCGCAGACGCGCGCGACCGCGCCGGCAGGCAAAGTGGTGCCGAACGGTACGATCTGCGCATCAGGGCCTTTGTGTGCGCGTTGCGGCTTGGCGAAAAGCGAAGGTTTATCGTTGTTTCGCGCAGGGGCTTGCACGGGTCCGAGCGAAGCGGTCTGCACGCCCGCTGTCTCCGCTTGATCCTTGGCGCGCGCACCGGCAAGCAGGCCGAACAGACCCCTGCGCGATCTGGCGTTGGCCTCGGGCGCGCCTTGCGTAACGTCGAGCGCCTTGTCCGGCGCGACGGCGACCGCTTGCTCGATCAACCCATCAGAGGGCGCATCCGGCAAAGGCGCGCTGGCCTCAATCATGGGCATGGCCGGAGCAGAGACTTCTTTCGCGCGCATGAACCCGAAAAGACCACGGCGTTCGCGCACCGGTGCAGTCACAAGCGCAGTCTCAACAGCGGGGGCGACGTCACCGTCTTTGGCTGGCGCAGCTTCAACGGCAATGTCCGTGCTTATCGCAGCAGGCGCATTACGCCGCCCGAACAGACCCGAGAGCAGACCACGCGTCTCTTCGGCGCTTTCAGGGGCCTGTAACGCGCCAACACTGGCCACATCATCAGCCAGATCAACCGAGGACAACCTGTCCACATCGGCAAGAGGATCGCCGCAGCCCACAAGAATTGTGCAGGTGGCAAAAACTAGAAAGGGCCTGATCAATCGAAAATCCACACAGATGGTTAGAAAACTCTTGCTGGCTTTTAGACGAATTGGCCGTGCTCGTAAACGTTGCCTGCACCCCTTGGCAGAGCTTCGCTTGAAACCCGCCGCATGCGCCTATCTATTGACCGAGGAAGCCACGGAGGCACCTATGCTCTTGACCATCGAAAACCTTCACAAAAGCTACGTCGCAGGCGGCATCGAAACCGCGGTTCTGCGCGGTATTTCACTGACGCTGGAGCGCGGTGAAAGCCTTGCGCTCATGGGCGAATCCGGTTCAGGAAAGAGCACACTTTTGCATCTGATTGCAGGTCTTGATGTGCCAAAAAGCGGGCAGATCACCCTGGACGGGCAAATCATGTCCGAGCCAAGCGACAGCAAACGCGCAGAGCGCAGGCGTCATCTGGTCGGCCTTATTTTCCAGCAATTCAATCTGATCCCCAGCCTCACCGTCGCCGCCAACATTGCGTTTCAGGCGCAATTGGCCGGGCGCCATGACCCAGTCTGGTGCACACAACTGGCCACGCAAATGGGGCTGAATGCCCATCTGGCGAAATATCCCGAAGCGCTATCGGGAGGGCAGCAACAACGCGTCGCGATCGCCCGCGCACTGGCGGCAAAACCGGCACTGGTGCTGGCGGATGAACCGACCGGCAATCTGGATGAGGACACTGCGCAAAGCGTGCTGGCCCTGCTTTTAGAGATCACGCGCGAAACCGACACATCGGTCTTGATGGTGACGCATTCGGCGGTACATGCCCGCGCGCTCGATCGACAAATGACCCTGCGCGGCGGGATCATCGCCCAATGATCTGGCGACCTGCCTTGCGCGCGCTGCTCTCGCATTGGTGGCGCAATCCCTTGCAGCTTTTCACGCTGCTGGTCGGACTGGCACTGGCCACGGCGCTGTGGTCCGGCGTGCAGGCGATCAACGCCGAAGCGCGTGCGAGTTACGGCGTAGCGGCGGACCGCGTGGCACAAGGGCAGCTTGACCAGATCGTTGCAGCGCAGGGACAAAAACTGCGTGTGCAGGACTTCGCGGCACTGCGCCGTGCCGGCTGGCTGGTCACGCCACAGATCGACGGCGCGCTCGTCGTGGCCGGGCAAAACTTTCGCATCCTTGGGATCGAGCCGCTGACAGCGCCCGCCGTCACCGCAAGCCAGAATTTACAGGACTTGCCGCTCGATCAGTTCTTCTCCACGAGTGGTTTCGCCTTGGTGGCAAGTGATCTGAGCGAGGTCGCCACAAATCTAGGCATGGCGTTTCGCATCGAGCCGTCCCTGTCCAGCGGCACTGTGCTGCTTGATATCGGTGTGGCCGCGCGCTTGCTCGATCGCGGTGATACCGTCGATCGGCTAATCCTGCTACGGGAGCAACCGCAGAGCCGCCCCCCTTTGAGCGCCATCGCGCCGCATCTGGAGCGCATCGCGGCGCGCAGCAGCGGCGATGACATTGCGCGTCTTACGGATAGTTTTCACCTAAACCTCACCGCCTTTGGCCTGCTGTCCTTTGTCGTCGGCCTGTTCATCGTCTACGGTGCCATCGGGCTGGCGTTCGAGCAGCGCCGCGCGATGTTTCGCACCCTGCGCGCTTTGGGGATTTCCCTCAGAACGCTCATCGGGTTGCTCATGGCGGAACTGCTAATCTTCGCGAGCATCGCAGGGCTGTGCGGCATTGCCTTGGGCTACCTGATCGCAGCGGCACTTTTGCCGGACGTGGCGGCGACACTGCGGGGATTATATGGCGCGGACCTTGCTGGAACCGTGCAAATTCGCGCGTCCTGGTGGCTTTCAGGGCTGGGCATGGCCATCGGCGGTACCTTGATCGCAAGTGCAGGTGCGCTCGGGCGATTGGCGCGCTTGCCCTTGATGGAAGCAGGCACACCGCAAGCCTGGGCGCGTGCGTCACGGCGCGTGATGGGTTGGCTCTGCGCCCTTGGTGTTCTTTTGCTGCTGATCGCACTAGGCTTGAGCTCCACAGCGACGGGTTTGGTGCAGGGCTTCATCCTTTTGGGTTGTCTGCTTGTTGGGGCCGCGTTCTTGCTGCCTTGGCTACTTGATCGCGCACTGGCCGTGATGGAGCGGATCAGCACCGCCGCACTGCCCCATTGGTTCTGGGCCGACAGCCGCAGTCAGGTGCCGGGGCTGTCGATGGCCTTGATGGCGCTGCTTTTGGCTATTGCGACGAATGTCGGTGTCAGCACGATGGTGTCGAGTTTCCGGCTGACCTTTACCGGCTGGCTCGATCAGCGGCTCGCGGCGGAGCTTTATGTGACGGTTGAGAGCACTGAGCAAGCGGCGCAGATGCGCACACTGCTGGACGGGCGCGTCGAAGCTGTTTTGCCAATCATGAGCGCAGTGGTGCAATTGAACGAGCAAGCGGGCGAAGTCTTTGCAATCGAAGATCATGCCACATACCGCGACAACTGGCCCCTACTGAGCCAGAGCCCGCAGGTCTGGGACAGGCTGCAAACCCCCGGCACCGCCTTGATCAACGAACAACTCGCACTGCGCGCTGACCTGTCTGTGGGCGATCTGGTTCCCGGCGCACAGGGGCAACGCATCCTCGGTATCTATTCGGATTACGGCAATCCCGCACCGCAAATGATGATCGGCCTTGCACCGTTTCGCGCGCTATACCCGGAGGTGGAGGCGATCCGCTTTGGCTTGCGCCTGCCGAAAAGTGATATCGTGAACGTGACCCAGCTTTTGACCTCGCGGCTTTCCCTACCCCAAGGCGCCATCGCAGATCAGGCGCGGATAAAGGCGCTTTCGCTCGGGATATTCGAGCAGACCTTCACGGTGACGGCGGCGCTGAATATCCTTACCCTAAGCGTGGCAGGGTTCTCGATCATGATGAGCCTACTCACCCTAAGCCAGATGCGCCTGCCCCAGCTCGCACCCGTTTGGGCGCTTGGCGTAACGCGCGCGCAATTGGGGCGGCTGGAGTTGCTCCGCTCGATGGTGCTGGCGCTTTGTGTGACAGTGCTGGCGATCCCCTTGGGATTGGCGCTGTCATGGGCCTTGCTTGCGGTGGTGAACGTCGCCGCGTTTGGCTGGCAATTGCCGATGTTCGTCTTTCCGATGTCCTACCTGATCCTGAGCGGTATCGCTGTTTGCGCCGCAGTTATCGCGGCGGCATGGCCGGCGCTTCGCCTCGCGCGTACCGCGCCGCATCAGTTGTTGCAGGTCTTTTCCAGCGGTCGCTAGCCGAAAATGCCGCGACGCAGCAGGTTCAAACCGCCAAGGGTCATCACGATCAACGTCACGCGGCGGAACGTCGCTTGATCGAAACGGTCCGATATACGCCCGCCCAGCATCATGCCCGCGATCGCAGGCACCACCAAGAGAACGGACAAGGGCAGGGTCTGCGCATTCAGAATACCAGAGCGCAGATGCCCGATGACCAAAAGCACCGCGCCGAGGCCGTAGATCACCCCCTGCGCCAACATCTGCGCGCGCTTTTCGGTGCCCATGGCGGTCAAATAGGCAACTGTGGGCGGCCCCCAAATACCCGAAATACCACCAACGAACCCTGCAAAGGCCCCAACTGTAATATCGAGTTTACGGCTTTGCTGCCATGCGCCCGGGGCAGGCGCGAGGCCCGAAAGCTGCCAGAGTGCGAAACCTGTTACAACGACGCCGAGCGCCAGTAAAAATAGCTGTACCGGCAATTGCGGCACCAACTGGGCCGCGCCAAAAAGCATGGCCCCGCCGACCATAAGAAAGATGCGAAAGCGCACCGTGACCTGCCAGACCGCGCGCAGCCCGTGGCGCAGGATTTGCATACCATTGGTGACGACCGTAGGCAGCAAGAGCGCGGCAAGTGCCAATTCGGGCGACATGAACATGCTCAACCCCGAAAGCAGGATCATCGGCATCGCGAACCCAACGATGCCTTTGACAACCCCTGCAAGCAACGCGACCGCGAATGCAGCGAGCAGCAGGTCGGGCGGAAGAATCTGTAAAAGCATATCCATGCTTGCTCTTAGCAGCGCGCGCCCTAACTGCGTAGGTCAGAAATGTTACAGCAGAGCGCGTAATATAAAAACAATTACTTGATGTATTTCGTATTTTTGTTGCGCTGCAGCTGCGAAAGGATTATTTGGACCAGAACCGTTTCAAGGAGACTTCCGATGGCCCATGATGGACAGGATATGATAATGCAGACACCAGTGATCCTTCCCGATCTACTGCAAATGACCAAAGCCGCAATCGGCCCAGTCGAAGCCATTTTGGAGATCGCCCGCGAAAAACTGCGCTCGCAGGTCACCGAAAGTGGACGTATTTCAGGTGCACTTATCGAGGAAAATCAAACGGCTAGCCACGGCCTTGCCTGGCTAGCGACCTATGTGGAAAGCCTGCGCCAGATGCAGGGCTGGGCCGAGCGCCAGCAGGCGGATGGCAAGTTCGGCGAGACGGAACAGTTGATCCACCAAATCGCTTTCGGCGAATACCTCTGGCAGATCTACGGCGGCATCCCGATGAACCAGGGCGAGATTCTGCGCCTGCAAGATATTGGCCTGAGTCAGGGCGACATGCGCCCAATGATGGATCCTGCCGTGATGGCGCTGACGCAGGGCGGCAATACACAAGCGGCGCGCACGCGGCTTGTCGAGTTGATGCAAGAGCAATCCGGCGCAACATTGTATGGTGCCTCCGGCCTCGACGACGAATTGGAGATGATTCGCGATCAATTCCGCCGCTATGCGCTCGAAAAGGTGGAACCCTTTGCGCATGAGTGGCACCTCAAAGACGAATTGATCCCAACGGAAATCATCGACGAGCTGGCAGAAATGGGCGTGTTCGGCCTAACCATTCCGGAAGAATACGGCGGTTTCGGTCTGTCCAAGGCGTCGATGTGCGTCGTTTCTGAGGAACTGTCGCGCGGCTATATCGGGGTCGGTTCCCTTGGCACGCGCTCTGAAATCGCCGCAGAATTGATTATTGCGGGCGGAACCGAAGCACAAAAGCAGAAATGGCTGCCGCAACTGGCCTCTGCTGAAACGCTACCAACGGCGGTGTTTACCGAGCCAAACACAGGCTCTGATCTCGGGGCATTGCGCACCCGCGCGGTGAAAGGCGCGGATGGCGATTACACGGTCACAGGCAACAAGACCTGGATCACCCACGCTTCGCGCACCCATGTGATGACGCTGCTAGCGCGCACCGATCCGGACACGTCCGATTACAAAGGTCTGTCGATGTTCCTGGCCGAAAAGACACCCGGCACGGATGATGCCCCATTCCCGACCGAGGGGATGACAGGGGGCGAGATCGAAGTGCTTGGCTATCGCGGCATGAAGGAATACGAACTGGCGTTCGACGGTTTCAAGGTGAGCGGCGAAAACCTGCTGGGAAGCGAAGAGGGCAAAGGCTTCAAACAGCTTATGGAGACGTTCGAGAGTGCACGCATCCAGACAGCAGCGCGCGCGATTGGCGTGGCGCAATCGGCGCTGGATGTTGGCATGCAATATGCGATCGATCGCAAGCAGTTCGGCAAAAGCCTGATCGATTTTCCGCGCGTATCGGGCAAATTGGCGATGATGGCCGTCGAAATCATGGTGGCGCGTCAACTCACCTATTTCAGTGCGCGCGAGAAGGACGAAGGCCGGCGCTGTGATCTGGAGGCGGGCATGGCCAAGCTGCTAGGCGCGCGCGTGGCATGGGCAGCGGCGGATAACGCGCTGCAAATCCATGGCGGCAACGGTTTCGCGCTGGAATACAAAATCTCGCGCATTCTGTGCGACGCACGTATCCTCAATATTTTCGAGGGCGCAGCAGAAATTCAAGCTCAGGTAATCGCACGTCGCCTCCTCGGTTAGCGTGTGTATCCTAGCCTAAACCTTGAGCGACCCCCGGTGCGTACCACCGGGGGTCTTTTTATAGTTTAGCAGACTGCGGTGCCGCGCATTTCTGATCGAGATCAAAGCCACGCAGGTGCGCCGCATGTAGCTCAACCGAAACCAATTTTCAAAAGGCGGCACATCATGGCTTGGAGCGAGAAACTGAACGACACGCGCGATCGATTGCGCAACTTGAACAAGGCAATGCCCGAGACGGCAAAAGCCTTCGGCGCGCTTAGCAAAACCGTCAAAGAAGGCGGCGTTCTGGAATTCAAAACCAAGGAATTCGTTGCCCTCGGCATTGCCGTTGCCACCAAATGCGACGCCTGCATCGCACTACACATCGAAGCCCTCGTGCGCACTGGCGCATCGCGCGAAGAGATCAGCGACGTTCTGGCGATGAGCATCCAGATGGGCGGCGGGCCCTCGATGATGTACGCCGCCAAAGCGCTGAACTGTTTTGAAGAATTGAGCGTATGAGCATCGCTAGCGCTGGGATCGTTACTAAAACTGCCCATGGCATAATGTGAAAACTCCACTGGGCATGGGCAGGTTGTAGAACAGGAAGAGTGCGCCGCTTTACACGATGTATCTTGTAATCTTGCGACCATACGCTTTCGTATGTCAGACATCTTGATCTCTTCAGTACGCCTACGTATGTTGAGGCATGACCAGATTATCACAACGCGACTGGGTCGCCGCAGGATTTCGCGCACTAGCGTCCAAGGGGCCGCAAGCGCTCAAGGCTGAGCCCTTGGCGCGTGATTTGAAGACGACCAAAGGATCGTTCTACTGGCACTTCAAGGATGTCCCCACATTTCAGGCCGCGATGATCACGTTTTGGGAAGAAAAAGCGACGGGCGAGATCATCACATTGCTCGACGCCCTGCCCACGCCGGATTCAAAACTGCGTACGCTTTCGCAGATCGCGACAGAGCCGCAAGGCACACATGGCGGCATCGGAGCCGAGCCTGCGATCCGGGCCTGGGCCAAAAGCGATCAAAACGTTGCCCCAGCGGTCCGGCGCGTCGATGCAGCGCGATTGACCCAATTGAGCGCGATTTTCGCGGACATGAAGCTGACCAACCCCGATCTGCCGCGCCTGTTTTACGCAGGATTAATCGGCTTGCAGGAAATTGCCGATGGCGATGACGGCGCGAGCGCTGCGCCCTTGGCAACCCTGACCGATTTAATGATCGCACTTTCAGAAACCGATTAACCGCGCGCTGTACCCCATTTTCCAGTCAATTGCGCGATGATCTGATCGCGCGACTGGCGGTAGGCATGCAACTTCGCCTCGCGGGTTTCCCCAAGGCCAGTCGGATCGACGATAGGCCAGTACTCCACCTCCAGATGGAACACACGGGTCAATTCCAAAGCGCGATGCTGGCTGGCGGGGGACAGGGCGATGATCAGGTCAAAAGAACTAAGATCATCACCGAACTCTTCCATTTCATCGAAAGAGCGCGAGCGGTGGCGGTGCAGTTCCACCCCCATTTCGGCGCAGACGGTAATGGAAAAACCGTCAATTTCCAGATCGTTATAGACGCCGACGGACTGCACATAGGTCTGCGTGCCGTAGAATTTCTTCATGATGCCTTCGGCCATGGGCGAGCGTACAGCATTGTGATCGCAGCAAAAAAGAACCGACTGTGGAAGGCCGCCAGTCATCTTATCCGCCAAAATGCAGAACGCAGATCAGCGTGAACAGGCGGCGTGCGGTGTCGATGTCAATCTCGGCCTTGCCCTCCAGGCGTTCTTGCAGAATGCGGCTGCCTTCCATGTGAATGCCGCGCCGGGCCATGTCGATGGTTTCGATCTGGCTGGGGGGCAGGTTCTTGACGGCGGAGAAATAGCTCTCGCAAATCTGGAAGTAATCCTTGACCACTTGGCGGAACGGGCCGAGCGAGAGGTGGAATTCGGCAGCCGGTTCTTTACCTGCGGTTTTAATGTCGAACACCAGTCGCTTTTCGCGGATCGCCAACGTCAGATCATAGGGACCATCGGGCGCAGCACGCTCGTCGCGGCTCGGAAGAACAAAAGAGTTATCCTCGAGCAGATCGAACACGGCGACCCTTCGTTCCTGCTCGATTTCGGGCGTGGGGACTGGCAGGTTACTGTCGTCGATTTCAATATGGGCGATACGGGACATAGGGCTACTCGTTCAATTTTTGCAGGCGGGCGGTGACGGAAAGGCCATGCGCCTCGAGACTTTCGGATGTTGCCAGCACTTCAGCAGATGGGCCAATCGCGCGCAAGGCCTCGGGCGTCATGCGCGCCAATGTGGTGCGTTTGACGAAATCCATCACAGAAAGGCCAGAGGAAAAACGCGCGGAGCGGGCGGTGGGCAAAACGTGGTTCGGTCCGCCGATGTAATCGCCGATGGCTTCTGGCGTCCACTGACCCAGAAATATCGCGCCTGCGTGAATGCAATTGGCGCTGAGCGCGTCGGGATCGGCGACGCAAAGCTCTAGGTGCTCGGGAGCAATTCGATTGGAAAGTGTTGCCGCCTCATCAAGGTTTTCTACCGTAATAACAGCGCCATAATCACGCCAGCTTGCCCCCGCGATCTTGCGGCGCTCCAGCGTCTCAAGGCGTTTGGTGACGGCATCCGCGACAGCGCGGCCAAAGCCAGCATCATCGGTGATCAACAAGGACTGCGCGCTCTCGTCATGCTCAGCCTGACTGAGCAGATCGAGCGCGATCCAGTCAGGATCATTGTCCTTATCAGCGATCACGAGGATTTCGGACGGTCCGGCAATCATGTCGATGCCGACTTTCCCGAACACACGGCGCTTGGCAGCGGCGACGAATGCGTTACCGGGGCCGGTTATCTTGTCCACAGGCGGAATCGTTTCGGTGCCATAGGCCAGCGCAGCAATCGCCTGCGCGCCGCCGATACGATAGATTTCATCAACGCCGGCAATACGCGCGGCCAGCAAAACGGCAGGATTGGCAATGCCGTCCGGCGTCGGCACGACGATGGCAAGTCGTTGGACACCCGCGACTTTTGCTGGGATCGCATTCATCAAAACGGAGGATGGATAAGAGGCGAGGCCACCCGGCACATAGAGCCCTGCGGCGGACACCGCACTCCAACGCCAGCCCAATGTTGCCCCAGCATCATCGGTCCAACTGGCATCCTCGGGCATCTGGCGTTCATGATAGGCGCGAATGCGCGCAGCAGCGAGTTCGAGCGCGGCGCGCTCGGCCTCGGGCACTTTAGCGCAGCCCGCTTCAATCTCTTCAGATGAAAAGGCCAAAGTCTCAGCTGTCAAAGTCATTCGATCAAACTTGCGCGTTAGATCAATGACCGCCGCATCGCCGCGTGCGCGCACATCGGCGATGATCTGCGCAACAGTCGCGTCCACATCAGGGCTATCCTCGCGCTTGGCGTTCAGAAGCGCGGTAAAGCGGGTTTCAAAATCGGCGTCGGCGGTGCTTAGAAATTGCGGCATAGGCATCCCTCATGGCTTGCGCCCTGACTTAGCGCGCACCATGGGCAGCCTCAAGAGCACTTGGGAGCGAGCGGGCCTTATACGCCGTGATCCGGGGTCTTCTTGGACGGCGCCAGATAGGGGCGCGTCACGTCCTTGAGTGTCACATCGAGCGCTTCCACATCAAGGCGTAACGCACCATCCCCCGCGAGGGTCAGGGTGACCTGGCCCGACGGCGCGTCCGTTTCGCTGAATTCCACCGAAAGCAAGGACAGAATCGTATCGCCGTCGCCGCGCGGCACGCCGCTGCTGACGACCTTGTCGACGTTGGCGATCATCAGCACCGACTGAACGCGCTCAGGCGCGCGCGCCCCGCCCTCCCAGCGAAAGCGGTTGAGCAGCAAGGCAAAGCGTCCACCCGCCTTGACGTAGCGCATTTCGGATGCCGGAAATACCGCGTCCTGCACCAAGGCAGAGAGCACTTTCAGATCCCCCGCCTCCAGCGCACCAAGGTTCAAAGGGCGCTCTGCGCCGTCCTCGAAACGTGCGTCTTCGCTCATGATCCTTTGACCCGTTCAATATCGGCGCCGACGGCGCGCAGTTTCTCTTCGATCCGCTCATAGCCGCGATCGAGATGGTACACGCGGTTCACCTGAGTTTCCCCTTCGGCCCGCAGACCCGCAAGGATCAGAGACACGGAGGCGCGCAGATCAGTCGCCATGACTTGCGCGCCGTTCATCTTGTCAACGCCCGTGACTGTCGCCGTGCCGCCATGCACCTCGACGCGTGCACCCATGCGCAAAAGCTCCGGTGCGTGCATAAAACGGTTCTCGAAAATGGTTTCCTCAAGCACGCTGACACCGTCCGCAAAGCACATCATTGCCATGAATTGTGCTTGCAGATCTGTAGGAAAGCCCGGAAACGGCTTGGTCGTGACATTGACGGGTTTGATCGGACCGTCAGGTTTGGTGACGCGCAGACCAAGGGCAGTTTCTTCAATGATTGCGCCTGCCTCTTGCATCTTTTCCGCGAAGGACGGGATCAGATCAAAGCGACCGCCAAGCAATTCGACAGAGCCACCCGCGATCATCGGCGCGATCATGAAAGTGCCCATTTCAATACGATCGGGGATCACAGCCTGCGTCGCGCCATGCAGTTTATCGACGCCGGTAATGGTAATGGTTTCGGTGCCTGCACCCTCGATCTGCGCGCCCATAGCGATCAGGCAATCTGCCAGCGCCTTAGTGTCGGGCTCGCGTGCGGCGTTCTTGATCACGGTCGTTCCCTTGGCCAGCGTCGCTGCAGTCATCGCATTTTCCGTTGCACCGACCGACGCAAAACGCAGCGGAATTTCCGCGCCTTTCAATCCGTTCGGGGCAGATGCGTGGACATAGCCGTCCTTGAGTTCGATCACCGCGCCCATCCGCTCCAGCGCATCGAGGTGCATATCCACCGCCCGCGCGCCGATGGCGCAACCACCCGGCATCGACACGATCGCCTCGCCTGCACGCGCCAGCAAAGGCCCGAGCACATTGAAGGACGCGCGCAGTTTGCGCACCAGATCATAGTCGGCTTTATGCGAGGTTAACGTTCCCGCATTCAGCGCCAGAACACGCCCGCTTGAGAGTTGGGCAATCTCGCAGCCCAGCGATTCCAGCACATCGCTCAGCGTGCCTATATCCGCCAAGCGCGGCACATTGGTGAGCGTCAGCGGCTCTTCTGTCAAAAGCGCCGCGCACATCAGTTTAAGAACTGTGTTTTTCGCACCCGCAATCGGGATTTGCCCGTTTAGCGCGCCATTCCCTCTGACCAGAATTGAATCCATCTACCTGCCTAACTCTTATGTATCGCCCTCAGGCGTGTTTACCTTTGGCGCTTGTTCACTTTGGACGCGCGTCTTCGCCTGCGCCTTGCGCCGCCCCAAATTCGCTTTCAACGCTGCCTTCAACCTCTCCTCGCGAGAGGGCTGCTTGGACGCTTGATTTTTGAGGTCGTTTTGTTGTGTCATACGCCTTCTCTAACGCAGGCGTCCAGAAGGGTCTAGATTACGCTTGTGCGAGTGCGAAATTCGGTCTACTCAGCCGCCCACACGGCGCTGCTATAGCTCAGAGGTAGAGCACTCCCTTGGTAAGGGAGAGGTCGAGAGTTCGATTCTCTCTAGCAGCACCATAAATTCCAAAAAAATATAATTATATCAAATTGATAGATTATTTATCAGTTAATCAATCCCCCTTCTAATCCCCCTTTATCGAAACGCTCATGCGAGCCAAAAGCAGCTAGAATATTTTATTTGCATTCAACAAAGACAGTGAATTTAGCTGCCTTTTGGGCGAGCGCTTCTGGTCCAAGCGTTTCGTTTTCCAAACTCAACAAAGGTTCGACGCCATTTTGGGACATGAACAATCTTGCAATTTCCCCTCGGACTGCAAAATTTACGTTTTGAGGCGTGTCGCCCATAAGCTCCGCCGTTCTACGCGCGTTAAGCTTTGAGACGACAACACCTACGACTTCGCCGTCAGAGGCTAGAACAGGGCCGCCAGAATTGCCCTTTTGAATAGGCGCTGTAATTTGCATTGTCGTTGCATCACCAGACAACCCTTTCAAAGCAGACACCGACCCACGGGTGACGTTTAATCCTCCGAGTAACCCGCCATATGGAAAGCCGATTGCTGTGACGTCTGCATTCAAATTTGCGCTTCCTGCGGAAAAAACTGCAACGTTGTCTGCCCCTTGATCGGTGCTGAGCAACGCTAAGTCGAAATCATCAGATTCGGCCAAAACTTTGGCAGGTACATTATCAACGAAAACAGAGGTGCAACCGTCTACGACATGCGCGTTCGTCATTACGACCCCTTTTGATGACACAACAAACCCGCTGCCTGACCCTGAAGTTCGTGGCTTAGCTTGTTCTGCATCTGAGTTTGAACCAGCAACAGGCTTAGTATTCACGTTTGCATCCCGCTCTGCTTGCTCCAGCAAAGCAGCGGTCTTGTAGATCGCTTTTTCTAATTCGCCATTTCGCGTGATTCTAAAGCTATCAAGCCTGCCTACTTTCATGCTAGCGGCCATGGTCGTTAACAGAGCTTCATCTTCTTTTTGCGCTGACAAAAGAACCGTTGACCATGCGCCATTTACAAAGTTCGAACGCGCATAAAGTATAAAACCATCCCGACGCTTAGACGTCGATATCGCGAGTTGCTTCTTTCGAACAGAGTAGGGCGCATCTGCTTGTTCATGCCTGCTTTGAACGTAGTCATGCGAGTTCTGTGCAGCTTTTTGACTCTGAATTGCGATTGAGATGCCCAGACTCGACTTTGCATGGCGATAGTTCACAAAACCATCTGTCGGGGCGTCTCTCACAATAGAGTCAAAGGGCCAAAGAATCGAAATTCTAGCAGGCTCAATGTAAAAATAGTCCCAACCATCGCGCTCTATGAAATTAAAAAACGAATGCGCGAGCATCGCCATATGCCAATTTGCTGATCCAGTCCCAAACTTCGCCCAAGAATATCGCCCAAGCGCATCACGACTTAACCTGCCCCATGCACCATCGAGCAAGCCAACATAGTGCCCCTCAAAGGCTAGAGCCGTTTGCAAGAACCGCTTTTCGGATCGGGTTAAACTGGACGCATTGAAGTCTTGGAAAAGGCTTTCAAAATCTTGCGCCTTCGCATCATCAGGCGCGCACCAAATAAGCATACTGAGGATAAGGGCTTTAAATAAATTGAGCACGTAGAAATACCAAGCATATCAGTTTCAAACACGCTCAGAATGCATAGCGGCACAGGTCGTGTCAAAAACAACTTGGAAAAGCAGGATGCACGAAAGCCGACTAATCAAACAGAAACGCCTGTTCGCTTTTGCTCAGTAGGTGGCTAAACTTCCTAAGAAACAGTCGGTCAGCTTGGTTCTCGCACCACTGAATTTCAAAGCGTTTGCGCTGGTAGGTCCGTTGCCACATGCCTTTAGGTTTTGGCGCTATCCAATGGGCGGAGCCGGGTTCACCGCCTAACTCCGTCCGCAATTTGTTCGCGCGGCGTAACATGCGGTCATAGCGTAGTTCTGATTGGCTGGAATAAGCCACATTGTAGCAATGGCGGCACAAGAAGTATTTCCCACCTGAGAAGAGCTTGCCGACCCGCCTTCCGCAATGCCTTCCGTTCACAATGCCCGGGCAGCGAAAATAGGGCCTCTCACCACCATAGTGGCAGCTTGCTTGGTGGATGCAGATTGATTGGCTCACGCTTTCCCAATCGCCCCCATACAGGCGCACACGGTAGTCTAGGTTCAAACGTCCATTGTTCGAGCTGTACCCAATTCGACCAACTTCCTCTTCATTCCTAAGCCAAACCCAATGCCCAGCGCGCCCATTCGTCAAGCATCCCTCACGCTGCAAACGGTTCACATCTAACGAGCGGCAATCCTCTGCCTTTTGCTTGTGGCTTGGTCGTCCTGAGCCATATCCGCCCATTATGAGTCTCCAATATTTTACGAAATCATTAAGCAATTTTAGGGTCTATCGGTGCTGGTCACTTCCCAACTTTTTGCCTTGGAACTGACGGCGCGATAATTTAACGATGTAGAGTGGTTTCGATCTACCATGCGTAAAGATTGAACTACCCCTTGCGTAAAGGGGGGCTTCAAAACTCCACCTGCTGCGTCTTGGAACCGAATGCCCCTGCTTCGTTGACAGGGCGACCCAGCGCAAACGGGGGTAGGGGTTTCCAAGTGACTGGATTGAAACGCGCGCGACCATCAAAAGAAATCTCACAACAGCTCTTCCCCCTGGCATATCTATATATGTCCCAATCTGTATGACGCTGATTTTCCCAATTCGCGCTCTCACGTCACAATTTTCAGGACGGTTTCACCTGCCTTGCGAGTAGATCCACTAACGCATGCCCTGATTTTGTGACAGCCTGTACCAACTTTTGTGCGGGGATTTTTGTTTTGGTAAATGCTGAATTCTAACCATTTTCTAACACTAGAATTGAAAAGGAACTTTGGCTAGCTTGAGTGGAACTGGAAAAGCGTCAACTGAGGGAGTGGCTTTTTTGATCTACAAACTTTGCAAAGCTTTCACTTTGGCAGCCATTCTGTTGTCACCTCCTAGTCCCTTGACTGCCCAAAACGCTAGCGGCAACGAGATTTTTGCAGCGTGTTCATCGGAAAAGATTTTTGAACAAACATTTTGCCTTGGCCACATTATCGGCTCTTGGGAAGGAATAACTCTCGGGGCTTCGCTCGTTCAAATGCAGGCGTCCGACGGCAACGGTACTGCTCAAGAGGCAACCGAATTTGCGAGAAAAGCGCTGGATATTTGCTTTCCCGATAATCTGGCAAACAAACAAGTAACGGACATAGTCATGAACTACATGCGGACACATCCGCAAAGTCGCCATCACTCAGCGAGAATGCTGGTCTGGTTATCGATGGGCGAAGCTTTCCCTTGCGAATGAGTTCTAGCGCTAAACAGATTCTTCCCAACTGGGGAAACTACAAGGTCGTGGCAACTTGCCACGCCATGAACGCCTTGCGTGCGGGTTTCATGTCCGCTCCTTGCATTTCATCCAATGCCCAATGTGACGATTGCCCTACTCCTGACGGGCCAAGATAGGGCGCTTGGGTCATGCGTATGAAACCGCGTTCTTCCAGTTCTCTGAACCACGGCCCAACAGTGTTGCGATGGACGTGCAGCGCCTTTGCCGCGTCTCTGTGGCTTAGAACAATCCGCCCGTTGTTGTTTCCGTTGTAGCGCCGCTTTATTTCGACGTAGAGCGCGCGCGGGCCGGGTTTGAGCGTTGCCCACGCCTCACACGCTTGCAGCCATTCGGGAAGCTGGACGTGACGCCCAGCCCCCTTCTTGCCCTTCTTATAAGGTTTAGTCGCCATAGATTGCACCTGTGAACAGATCGGCTTTGACTTGAGCCAATGCGGTAGCGACTTGTGCGCGACGTCTAATCTCTTTCGCAAAAGCGCTGGGCGGTGCGGGGTTATAGATGTGCTTTTTCATGCGGCACCATCGTCGCTTAGAGACAATGCAGAAGGCGGCATCTTGAGCTTGGAAAGATCTGTGCCAGCTTTCAAGAAATAGAATGCCACGTTTTGCGGGCCGCGTTCCTCTTTCTCAATCGGCCAATCAAAGTCATGCTTAAGTCGATGAATTATCGAACCCAAGCGCCAACCACCCACTTCGGTTTGTTGCATTTGGTGTGAAATTTTACGCCAAGCCCTTAAGGCATCGCACGCCCAAGCAACTTGAGTTCGGGCAGATTTGAAGTCAGTTTGTTTAGCCATTTTCAGCTATCCTTCTTGATCCACGAAGGCACTGGGCGTAGGTGTTGAGAGTATCATGCCAGATATATTCCCACCCCAACGCCAGCGCACTTGCGCAGGTGGGGCGGGTCTTATCCCGCGTGTGCCGCAAGCGCGGCGTCGATATCAGCTTCGTTCCAATACAGGCGAGAGCCGATTTTGATGGGCTTGGGCAATCGGCCCAATTCGCAGTCCCTATATATCGTCGTGCGGCCACGGCCACCGAGTTTATCTTGAAGGTCTTTGAAAGTGAGATAGCGCATGTCGATGCTCCAATGGTTGCATTGGAAACTTCTCCCATACCGTCATTGGTTCTGCATGTTGGCTAAGTCAGTCACTTTTCTTGGATTGGCTAGGAAAAGTACCCAATATATCCATCACATCGGTTTTTGCAGCGTTAAACCAGTAGTCGAAGTAGTTTGGACTTAGTGCGTTTTGCGGCGGATTGACGTCTCTCCAGCGTGACTTGATCTTAGTCGAGACAATAAATTCTTTTCGCAGACGGGAGTGATCTGGATGAACCATTAGGTTCTTTATTTGCCCATAAGTTGTAGGCCTCCCGCAAAGGGTCAAGGCCTCCGCCACCGCGTCGCACGCGCTTATGTGCCCAGCCGTCTCGTCGTTTCTCGTAAGTTCCAAATCAAACTTCTCAACAACTTGAAGTGTGACGTTCCACAGGCTGTACTTTTCCGACCAATCTTTTTTACGCGGCCTGCTCCGTTTCTTTGGCTTCGAAACCAAGCCTTCCAAAACGAGGCTCGCAAATGCAACTAAAGGCTCTGGGATACTTCGCTTTGCGCGCAAATTGGCAGCAGCAATCTTGCAGCAAAAGTCATAGAAATCTCCATCTGAATGCGCCAAAGCAACCAGATATTGTGCGACGGGCAACTTGAGTTCGTAGTACTCTACTTTTGAGATTTCATAATCTGGATGCAAACGATTCAGATTATATCCTGTTTGCAAATCAAGTTGTGCGCTGCCGCCAAAAACGCTCTCTGCAAACGTGCTCTCCGGATAATTGAGCCGCCCATCAACAATATCTTCTTCGAAAGTGTCGCAAACGTATGTCGTAGCTGCCAAATAATTATTCATTTGATGGCAAATCCAAGAACGTCCGACCATGAATTGCCTAGAAAGTCACACCAACGCTCCATCAACACCCGCCTTTGCTCTAGAAAATCGGTCCGCTTATAAGCGCGCTCGACTTTGCCGCCTGCTACATGCGCTAGGCATGTCTCTGCTACGTCATGGGGCGCGTTCGTTGCCTCTGCCAACCAAACCCGCATAGAAGAACGGAACCCATGTGGACGCGCCTCTAATCCGCGTCTGTCCATATATTTCGCCATAGTCGCATCCGAGATAACGCCGCGACGCACGCCAGCGAACAAGAACCCGTCGCGCGCAAAGGGCTTGGCTTGCTCTATGACCGCAAGCGCTTCTGTCGAGAGGGGCACGCGAAAGTCAGTTGTCGCGCCTTTGCGACCTTTCATATTTTCGGCTGGCACGGTCCAAACATCGCCCTCAATCTGATCAAGGCGCATAAAGCGCACCCCTTTGGAGCGCACGCCTGTTAGAATGAGCATCCGCAATGCAAGCTCGGTCACTGTGCCCTCATTAAGTGATTGGTAAAATTCTGGCACGTCCTGCCAATCCAGCGCGGGCACATGTTCGGTCACATGGCGTTGCTGGCCTAAGAGCGCCTTGGCCTTATCCACCGCTTGCAGATCAACCTCCAGGCCCAGCGCCGCCGCATGTTTGAGACAGATGCCCAAACGGTTTGCGGCCTTCTTTGCGGTATGCGCTTTGTCATGCCAGATCGGTGCAAGCGTGTCGCGGATATCGCGCTGATCTATTTCAGAAACAGGAATTTTGCCAAGTTTGGGGAGGACGTGCAATTCCAGCGGCGAAAACCAACGGCCTGCTTTGCCGTCGCCTTTCAACTCAGCTTTGCGACTTTCAAAAGCATCATGCGCAATGTCTGAAAGAAGGTGCATGTTGCGCGCTTTGTCGAGTTTGGCTTGTGCGCGTTCCTTGATCGGGTCACGGCCTTCGCGCGCGACAACCCGCCATTGCTCCGCATGAACGCGCGCTTGTTTCAGTGTCGTTGCTGGATAAGAACCAAGCCCCATTTCGCGACGCCTGCCATGAACATGAACGCGCAACACCCACTGCGCGCCACCGTCCTCGCGCTTGTAGAGCCAAAGCCCCCCTCCATCAGAGTATTTCCCAGCGTTCGCGGTTTTGACTGTCTGAGCCGCAAGCTTGTGCAATGAATGGGTCATTTCTCAATCCCCCTTTTTATCCCCCTTCTATATATAGTATGGGGTGGGGTACTGTGAAGCACCAAGGAGCAACAAAACCCTTTAAAAGCTCGCAAAACGCGAAAGCGCGATGCACCAAGGCACCCCTAGATATAGGGTTACAATGCCCTCTAGCAGCACCATGGCCCTCACAATTCCCGATCAAACCCTACACTGCCGAGCAGGCCTATGGCCTCGGCTTAACTGCAAGCGGCTGAAGTTCAGGCTGACCACCTAAAAAATGATTCGTTTTATCCGCATCATTTTCCTACAATTTGCGTAAAACCTCCAAAATGACGCAGCGCTGCGAAATTTCCCCAAGAGGGTTAATAACCTGTATTCGAGCTCCCCGCTTTGCCCATGAAACGAAACCCTAGCTTGAAACACAGTTTAGTGGCTAAGCACTATGCGCACCTAAAGCGGCGACGAGATTGTGACGCAACCACCTCGGAGTTTGAGGTAAATCTGCCCTGCAGCACCATTTTTAGAAACAATAATCTACCATAGCGCATCTGTTTCCAATTCGGGCCCAATGCGCGGCATTTCCAGAGCACTTCAGAATACAGCCAAGAACAACCAGGAGGTGCGCTCGCAACGACTAAACTTCAAAAAAATTGTGAAGCAAATTGAAAAAAATTCACGCTTCTAGGGGTCGTCATATCTGCGTGAGCAGCCCGACAACGCAAGCAAAACATTGACGAAAGTGTCGAATTCGTGCAATTGATAAGACGTTGAGACAAGTTTTCAACACATTATTCAAAGCTGCAAGCTGTCAAACCTATTGCACACAGAATGGTGAAAAGATGTTTGCCCAGATTGGACATTATCCCAATCACGCCTTGCGAGCCGCTGCTGGCCGCCGAGCAAAAAGCAATCATCAATGTTTTTAGTATGCGGCACTGTAGCCGCAAGATGTGTTGAGGGGATCGGACACATGGCATCACATGATAGGCGTTTGAACACATACGCCGACATCATCAGCGGACTGCCGCGGGCAACTTCCGAATTGCAGACGCAATCGATTTACGCATCTTTTATCAAGCCCGCACTTGATCTCGCTCTGGCGCTCGTAATTGCGCTTCCTGCGGTGATCATCGTGGCTCTTTTCGCCTTGATCGTTATGCGCGACGGCCACAACCCTTTTTACCGCCAAAGTCGCATCGGCAAGAACGGCCGCGCGTTCAGAATGTGGAAGTTGCGCAGCATGGTTCCCAACGCGGACGCTGTGCTTGAGGAGTATTTAGCATCTAATTCCGAGGCGCGCCGTGAGTGGGATCTGACCCAAAAGCTGAAGAACGATCCTCGTATCACCCCGATTGGCCGCTTTATTCGCAAAACGTCTATCGACGAGTTGCCGCAACTGTTCAACGTTTTCAGCGGCGACATGTCCCTCGTTGGGCCGCGCCCCATGATGCTGGACCAACGCATGCTTTACCCGGGCGTCGCATATTATGCGATGCGCCCCGGCATCACTGGTTTCTGGCAGACATCCTCTCGCAACGAGAGCAGCTTTGCCGAGCGCGCCACGTTCGATGCGTCCTATTTCAGCGCCATGTCGCTTCGCACGGACTTGCAGGTGATGGTCAAGACTGTCGGCGTCGTGTTCGCGGGAACCGGATACTAGCCCTTAGACCTGACCGCGTCTCGCAAGATTTGTGAGACGCGCCGACCCCAAGCATCCCAATTCAAACGCTCTTCATATTCGCGCCGCGAAGATTTGCGCAAAGCCTTATGCGCGGACGGATTTGCGATATACTCTGAAATCACCGCGGCAAACCCGTCTCCATCCGTGCCAAGCGGCAGTGCATGGCCGTTTATTCCATCGCGCACCGGAACGCCGCCGACACGAAACGAGAGCGAGGGCAGCCCATAGGCCGAAGCCTCGCAATAGGCGAAACCGTAGCTCTCGAAGGAGGGGTTGATCAGGAAATGCGCGCTGCGAAAGAGCGCCGCAAAGCGGGCCATCTCCTCGGGCTTAGATTTATCCAGTTGCGGAATGATCCTGATCGTATCGCTTTCCTGCATCCCATCGGGATAACATCCCAGAATGGTCAGCCGCGCCTTGTGCCCCCGTGCAATCAACGCATCAAGCACATCGCGCGCGATCGGGCCGCCTTTGGCATGCCAGTCACGGCCCATGAACAAAAGCTCGATCACGGCATCCGCGCGCAACGGAGCAATCTTGTCCAATGCGGCGACCTCGCCGATATTGGCGCCCCATGGCACCACGTGATGCGCGTCGCCGGGAAGGGCGAAACTCTCCTCAATCCCCTCCTTCAGCCAATCGCTCGGAAGTAAAAGTAGGTCCGTTTCTGCTAAAATCCGCCTTTCCTGCGCAGCAACCCAAGGATCGAAATACCGCGAGATCGAAAGCATCGAGCCAAAGCTCTGTCCCACCAGCGAGCGCTTATAGGTGGTCGGTGTCGCATCCGTGGTGAAGGCTGTGACCATATTCGGCGTCGCACCAAGCCCTGCGAGCGACTGGATCGAATAGGCGCAAAACAGCACATCGAAATCGCCGCGCGCTAGCTCGCGGCGCAAATCACGGGCGATCAAGCGACCCAGCACCAAATGCAAGCGCCAGCGCAGGCGCAGGTTAATCGCTTCAGGAAGCCGATGCACAAGGCGGCGCAAAGGCTCTACCAGATGCCATGAATTGCTCAGGATCGTGACCTCGCCCGCGTGCCGGCGAAGCGCATGGTACATGCGCGCATTACCACCCGAATACAGGTTTGCATCGAGCGGTGTGATATCGCAAAGATAGGCGATTTTGAGAGAGCGATCTGTCATGCCCGAAAGCTATGAGGCAAACGTGGCATTTGCGAGGCCAGATCGAAACTTCGGTCACTTTTGCGCGCATCCGTGCTGGTGTCATAGTGTCGCCGCTTTTGCGCGCCTATAAAGCATAACGAAATCGGGGCGCATCTGCGCAAGGCAAAAGGACGAAAGCGCGACAATGCCGAATATCATCGCATTCGGGATGCTGGCCATCTGGCCCTTAGTCACCTTGGTGATGTTTCGCCGCTTGCCCGTCGAAAAGGCGTTCATCTGGGCGATCGTCGCTGGCTATCTGATCTTGCCGCCACCCCCTGCGGGCTTTGATTTCCCGCTATTGCCCGCCTTCGACAAGGATACGATTCCCAGTCTTTCGGTCTTTGTGATCTGCTTTTTCATGTATGGACATCGCGGTTCTTTGATGCCCGACACGCTTTTGCCGCGCATCGTGCTTGGCACGTTCATACTTAGCCCGATGTTCACGGTTCTCACCAACGGTGAGCCAGTGTTCTATGGCCAGGTCGGTATTCGCGGGCTTGGCATGACGGACATGTTGGCGCTGTGCATGTTGCAATTCATCACCGTCATCCCCTTTCTGATCGCGCGTAAGTTCCTTGTAGATGCGGCAAGCCAGAAAGAAATCCTCAAGATATTCGTATTCAGCGGCCTCGCCTATTCGCTGTTGATGCTGATTGAAATCCGCCTCAGCCCGCAACTCAACACATGGATTTACGGCTATTTCCAGCACGTCTTCGGCCAATCGGTGCGCTTTGGTGGCTATCGCCCCTTGGTGTTCCTTTATCACGGCCTCTGGGTCGCACTTTTTGCCATGACGGTGGTCATCGCCGCGCTTGCCATTGCCAAGGCGGAATCAGGCAAGGAAAGGCTGATGGCCTATTGCGCAGGCGCCTATATGTTGGTCGTTCTGGTGCTGTGCAAATCCATGGGTTCACTGATTTTCGCCGTGTTCCTGATCCCCGTGATCCTCCTATTCAAGCGCAATGCGCAGATCAAGATCGCGGCGCTCGTTGCGGCGCTTGCCGTCGGCTATCCACTGCTCAAAGGGTTTGACGTGGTGCCCGTGCAATGGATGCTGGATCAGGCCGCAGCCGTCAGCGAGGATCGCTCTGCCTCGCTAAAGTTTCGCTTCGACAATGAAATTATCCTGATGGAGCGCGCCATGCTCAAACCCCTGTTCGGTTGGGGCAGTTGGGGGCGCAATCATATTCTTGATCCTGTCAGCGGCATATTGCTGACCGTGACGGACGGACGCTGGATCATTGCGATTGGCGTTTACGGCTGGGTCGGCTTCCTTGCGGAGTTCGGACTTTTGACCTTGCCGATTTTCATGATCTGGCGCGAAGCCAAGCCGAGTTTCGGCGCTTCGATCACGCCCTATGCGGGCGCGATTTCGCTTTTGCTGGCGATCAACGTGCTCGACATGATACCCAACGCGACGCTGACCCCGCTTACTTGGCTGTTTTCGGGGGCCCTGATTGGCTACGCGGAATCTTTGCGCGCAGAGCGCATCGCAAATACGCCGGGGATGGAGCCGTTTCGCTGGCGGACGATTTTGTAGATGAGCCGCTTGAAACGCGTCCTGATCATCGCCGAAGCGGCAAACCCCGAATGGGTCAGCGTGCCGCTGGTGGGCTGGTCTTTAGCGACAGCCATCGCCGCCAAATGCGACGCGCATATCGTCACCCAGGTACGCAACCGCGATGCGTTTTTGCGTGCGGGCTTGATCGAGGGTGTCGATTTCACCGCAATCGATTCTGAGGCTTTCGCGCGCCCGCTCTGGGCGCTTGGGGAAAAGCTGCGCATGGGGCAAGGCAAGGGGTTTACTACGCTGCAAGTGATCAACGCGCTAAGCTATCCCTATTTCGAACGCCTGATCTGGCAGCGCTTCGGCGCCGCGATCAAGGCGGGCGAGTATGACGTCGTGCATCGCATCACGCCCCTTAGCCCGACGATTTCCAGCCCTCTCGCCGCCAAATGCGCGCGCGCGGGGGTGCCGTTCATACTTGGCCCGCTCAATGGCGGTGTGCCATGGCCGAAGGGGTTTGATAGCGAGCGGCGGCGCGAACGCGAATGGCTGTCCTATCTGCGCTCTGCCTACAAGGCTATGCCGGGGCGCAAGGCGACGCTAAAATATGCCAGTGCGATCCTGACAGGCTCGCACCATACCGCCAGCGAAGTGCCTGCGCGCTATCGCGAAAAATGTATCTACCTGCCCGAGAATGGCATTGATCCTGCCCGTTTCACAGGGCGTGCAGCTCCGCCCAAGGACGGCCCTTTGCGCGCTTGCTTCATCGGGCGCATGGTGCCCTACAAAGGCCCTGACATGCTGCTGGACGCGGCAGCACCCCTGCTTGCCTCCGGCGCGCTCGAAATCGAAATGATCGGCGACGGACCGATGCTGGAGCCGCTCAAGGCACGCGGCGATCAGGGCGTCACGTGGCGCGGGTGGATGGCGCATGAAGACGTGCAAAGCGTGCTGAAAACCTGCCATCTGCTGTCATTTCCCTCGATCCGCGAATTCGGCGGCGGGGTAGTTCTAGAGGCGATGGCGCTTGGCGCGGTGCCCCTGATTGTGGATTACGCAGGCCCGGGCGAATTGGTCAGTGATGCTTGGGGTATGAAAGTGCCGCTTGGCAGGCGCGACAAGATTGTTGACGATTTCAGAGCACGCCTTACAGCACTTTGCAAAGATCACAGCGCGCTGCCAGCAATGGGCGATGCGGCGATCGCACGCGTGCAAAGCCATTTCACATGGGAGCGCAAAGCGGAGCAAATCTTGCAGGTCTATGACTGGCTTGAAAACACCGGCCAAGCGCCCCGATTTTTTTAGAAAAAGACGCCCCCCCCCTAAATCGGACGTGCGGGAATACCGACGACCGTTTGACCCGCGGCCACGTCCCCCGTCACCACCGCGTTGGCCCCGATGCGCGCATCATGGCCCACGCTCAAAGGCCCTAGCAGTTTCGCCCCTGCCCCGATATCCACATGACCACCCAGAACAACCGCCCCTGCCAAGGTCACCTGTTGGAAAATCATACAGTTCGGGCCGATTTTGGCATCAGGATGGATCACGATTCCCGTAGGATGCGTGAGGCGCAACCCCCCCTCGATTTGCGTGTTCAAATGGATTTCGCATTGGGTGATCGTCGACCAGAACAGATGCGAGAGCGCCCAGCGCTTGCACGTCAATTTTCCAAGCACACCACCACGCGCGTGCGCCGCCTGATAGCGCCTGATCGAGCGCAGCAGTTTCTGCCCCGGATCCCAAAATCCGCGCACAGCCTCGCGGCTCCAATCCGGCACACTAGCCGAAACATTCAAATCAGGGCTGTCTTGCATCGTGCGTCTCACTCGTTCACGCGCAAACTAGGCGCTTCGCGCAATTTGCGAAACCCCTTCCATGAAATCGCCACAAAAGGCGTTCATTTCACAGGCGACGCCCTGAGAGCCCCTTGTTAGACTGTGCATATGAGTACCCAGATACCTCCACCCTATCGCCGCGAAATAGACGGTCTGCGCGCAATCGCGGTACTGGCGGTCGTGCTTTATCATTTTGGCGTTTCTGGGCTGCAAGGCGGTTTTGTCGGCGTCGATATCTTCTTCGTGATTTCCGGATTTTTGATCGGCGGCTTGCTTTGGCGCGAGGCCCAGAGCCGCAAAACGATTGATCTGAAACGCTTTTACATGCGTCGTATCAAGCGACTTGCGCCCGCCTATTTCGCCATGGCCGTTGCGGCGCTGATCGTCGGCTACACCGTGCTTTTGCCATTCGAGTTTCGCGAATTTGGCAAATCCCTGATCGCGGCGACGGTCTATCTGTCCAACGTCAATTTCTTTCGCGAGGCAGGGTATTTCGACAGCGCGTCCGAGGACAAAGTGCTGCTGCACACCTGGTCGCTCTCGGTTGAAGAACAGTTCTACATCGTGCTGCCCATACTTATGGTGTTGCTCATGCGCCGCCCCTTCGGCTTGCGCGCTGTGCTTTGGGCAAGTTTCGCGCTGTCCCTCATCGCTTGCATCTGGATGACCCAGCGCTCGCAACCTGCTGCATTCTATCTGTTCCCGTTTCGCGCATGGGAGCTTTTGGCAGGCGTTTTGCTCGCGATCGAGACCCAGCGCCGCGCCGATCTGATCCCCCGCTCCCCAGCATTAAGTCTCATTGGCCTTGTGATGATCCTTGCCAGCATCGCACTTGTTCCGGCTGGTGCCAGTTTTCCCGGCTGGCACGCGATATTCCCTGTGCTTGGGACGGTTTTGATCATCGCCAATGGACAGGACAACAACTGGATCAATCGCGCCTTGGCGCGCCCGCTACCTGTGGGCATCGGGCTGATTTCCTACTCGCTTTACCTTTGGCATTGGCCTGTTCTCACGCTCTCCAGCTATTATCGTGGGGGGTATTCAGGCTGGCTGGAAACCGCATTCTGGCTTGGGCTCAGTCTCAAACTTGCTTATCTGTCGTGGCGCTTTGTCGAGCGCCCTGTGCGCCGCTCGAAGATAACCGCTTGGCCTACATTTGGCGCGGCGGCGGTGTTTAGCGCCGCGCTTGTCGCAGTGGGTGGTTTTATTTTCACCAAGGACGGAATGCTGGATCGGTTCGATCCACCCCTGCGCACCCATATCGAAGCATCAGCCGATTTCCTGCAAGACTGGTCGCGCTGCACCGTGCCAGAGCGCGGCCCATTGATCGGCTTGGAGGTCTGCCCGATCGGACCTGAGGGCGAGGCTAAAATCCTGATTTGGGGCGATAGCCATGTACGCGCGCTCAAGGAAGGTTTGGAACGCGCAGCTTATGAGGCAGACGCCCCCGCCCTGCTGATCTGGCGCGCTGGATGTGCGCCCGTGTTCGGCTTGATCAAGGACGAAACAACCGCGACGCCCGTGCAAGACACGGCTTGTACGCAGGCCAATGCGCAGATCGAAACGGCGCTTTTGGAACGCCCCTTCGCGCGCGTTCTACTGCTCGGGCGTTGGGGGTATTACACGAATGGCGGCGGTGTAGGATTGGACGCGGGAAATAGGGTCGCGCTTGAAGTCTTAGGGTTTGACGGGCTGCAAAATGCGCAATTTGCGCAGGGTTTGCATGCGACGACGCGTGCGCTGCAGGCAGTTGGAAGTGACGTTGCGCTCCTGCGGGCGATCCCTGAAATCGGCAATTACGACTCGCGCCAAGTTGCACGCGCGCTTGCAGGAAATCGATTGTCAGCTGACAATCTGAGCGCTGCGACCACCCTTCCCCTAAGCGCGCATAAGGCGCGCACTGCGGGGTTGGACCCCGCTTTGGAAGCGATGGCGACGGACGGCGTCACCCTATTTGATCCTGCGCCCTTCTTTTGCTCTGACACCACATGCTCAGCGCTGCACGGCGGCAAGGCTCAATATTTCGACAACAACCACATCATCAATTCCGCCGCGATACGCATTCGCAGCTTGTTCGCGCCTCTCTTCGCGCTGGCGGCCCAGCAATGACGTGCGCCCTGCTTGATCAAGACTGGGATGCAGTGATCATCGGCACGGGGATGGGCGGCGGCACGATCGGGCGCGCCCTCGCCGAGGGCGGCATGAGGGTACTTTTCCTGGAGAAGGGTCCAAAGGGTCATCGTAGTGAACGCCAAGCCCTGCATAGCAAGGTGTTCACCCCTGAAGCTCGCAGTTTGCGAGGGTTTTGGCCGACGCCGCTGCGCGCGAAAATTGACGGCAAGGAGAGTAAATTTTTCGCGCCGCTTGGGGCCGGCGTCGGGGGGAGTTCCGCATTCTACGCGGCCACTCTGGAGCGGCCGGAGCGGCATGATATGGACGATCACCCCCATGCGAAGTGGCCGATCAGTTTCGATGAAATGCAGCCTTGGTATGCGCGCGCCGAGGCAATGTATCACGTCTGCGGCGCGCCTGATCCCTTGTCGCCCGAGCCCCAAGCGGCCCTGCGCGCAGCGCCGGAACTGGACGCGAGCGATGCGGGATTGATGGGCGAAATGCAGCAGGCGGGACTGCATCCCTACAGGCTGCATTCGGCGATCAAATATGTGCAGGGCTGCCATGGGTGCCTCGGCTCCAAATGCCCCAAGGCGTGTAAAATGGACGGCCGGTCCGCAGGGGTCGAACCTGCCCTTGCCAGCGGCAATGCGGCCTTGCTGGATCGCGCCGAAGTCACCGGGATCGAGAGTTTCAAAGGGCGTGCAACGCGCCTTGCGATCAAGCGTGACGGCGTGGAGCACTCGCTGAGCGTCAAACGTGTGATCCTTGCAGGCGGCGCGCTTGGATCAGCCCATTTGATGCTTGCCTCCAAGCCCGCAGGCTTGGCAAATTCCAGCGGGCTGGTGGGGCGCAATTTGATGTTTCACCTCAATGAAATGTTTGCGCTTTGGCCCAAGGTAGCGCACGCGGGGGACGGCGCGAGCAAGGCAATTTCCCTGCGCGATCTTTATCATCAAGGCGGCGCGCGTTTTGGCACGGTGCAAAGCATGGGGACCGGCGCAGGCTACGGTGAAATTCTGCATTATCTTAGGCTTATGCTGGCGCGCTCGCCCCTGCGCCACGTACCGCTTAGTCATGACCTAACGCGTATTCCAGCCGCGATCGCGGTTCGAATGCTTGGCAATGCAAAGGTATTCGTCGGCCTTCTTGAGGACTTTGGTTACCCAGAGAACCGCGTTGTTTTTGACCCAAAAAGCCCCGATCATCTGCGCGTCGAATACACCATCGCCCCTGAACTCAAAGCGCGTCGTCGTGCGTTTCGCCGTGCGATCAGGCGCGCATTCCGAGTGCACCGAAAGCTGTTTTTATCCCTGCAACCGGAATTGAATTTCGGCCATCCCTGCGGCACTTTGCGGTTCGGGAATGATCCGAAAACCTCCGTGCTTGACGTGAATTGCAAGGCCCATGATCTGAGCAATCTTTGGGTCGTTGATAGCAGCTTCATGCCCACGTCTTTCGGCGTAAATCCATCGCTGACAATCGCCGCGAACGCGTTGCGCGTGGGCGAGCATATTCTGAAAGAGGCCAGCACATGACACCATCGCAAACCATCGCAAACGGACCTGCAATCGTGACGGGCGCAGGCTCGGGTCTCGGTCGCGCATTGGCGCGCAAGTTGGCTGCAAAAGGCACGCCCGTCGCAATCATGGGGCGCCAGGAAAAAGCGCTGCTTGAGACAGCCAGCGCGCATCCCGATCTGATCCATTCCTTTGTTTGCGATGTGGCTGACGCCGCGGCAGTTCACGCCTGCACAGCGCAGATCGTGCAGCGGCTAGGCACAGTTCGCATCTTGGTTAATAACGCGGCGATTTATCCGCGTCGCGACATCCTCGATCTGCCCCAAGGTGCATTCATGGAGACGATGGGCATAAATCTTGGCGGCATGGTTAACACAGTGCAAGCGGCCCTGCCTCATATGGTGGGCGATGGCGTCGGGCGCATTTTGAATGTGGCGACTTTTGCCGATATGTCGCCCCTGCCGATGAGCAGCGAATACAGCACCTCAAAAGGTGCGGCGCGAATTTTCACGCGCGCTCTGATCGCGGATATCGGCGATCGGTTTCCCGATATTGTCGTCGGGGATTGGATGCCCGGCATGCTGGCGACGCAAATGGGGATCGAGAATGGTCTCGCGCCCGAGGTGGTTGCCGGATGGGGCGCGGCGCTGGCGCTCATGCACGATCCTGCGCTGACGGGAACGACCTTTGAAATGGATCGCGAAATTTTGGGCGGAAGCCGCTTGAAGCGCAGGCTAAAGGCTGCGTTAACCTTCAGCCGAGCACCAAAGCCACGGACAATCACCCCGATCTAGCGGCTCTTGTAGGCGCGCCATGCAAGGCCCGGCAAGACAAGTGCGCAATGCGCGTAGCGCATGAACATGCGGCGCGGATTGCTAGCCATACGCCAGAACCATTCCATCGCAATCCTGCGCACCCATTTGGGCGCGCGCACTTGCGTGCCTGACAGAAAATCGAGGCCAGCGCCGATAGACGCAAAGCCGACGCGCGGCGCAAGTTTACGGCCCAAAGCCGCGAACACCTCCTGTTTCGGCGCGCCCAGCGCGAGAAAAGCCAGCCCAGCACCGCTTGCATCGAGCTCTTTCAGAATTGCGCGCGCAGCCTCTCCAGTGGGGTCGAACCCGAACTCAGGCGCGTGAATGTAGGCGATTTGCAGGCCCTTCGATTGCGCTTGGAGAGCCCTGCCAGCCGCTTCGAGCGAGGCCTTGGAACTACCGATGAGCGCGGCGCTCACGCCAGCGGACGCTGCGAGACGCGCCAAGGGCACGACCAGTTCAGAGCCCGGCATCAGATCGACAGGAGCCTTGGCAAGGCGCGACAACCAGACGATCGGATTGCCGTCCGCAACCACCAGATCCTGCGCGCTATAGGCGACGCGAAACGGCGCAGAACTTTCCAGTTTTGTCACGTGATCAAGATTGATCGTGGCCAGCGCGAAGCCTTGTTTGCCTTCAAAGCGGTGCGTGACCTGCGCCATCAGATCGGCGTGCGTTGCGACATTGATATCAACCGCGAAATTTTTTCCAGTCAGCCGCAAAATGCGCCCCTTTTCGACTCTTGAACCTGCGTTTGACCCTATGATGGCCAATTGCGCCAGAATTATCACGCCAATGTACCGATTTTTCCAGATCGGCCCAAGAATGGCCATGATTGTGTGGTGAATTGATTGGGGCAAATGGTAAACAGATACCAGCAATTCTTGGGTGACGGGCATGACGGAGATAGCGATCATCGGGTGCGGCTTTGTGGCCGATCTCTATATGCGCTCTTTTGCCAGCTTTCCAAATCAGCGGATTTCAAGCGTTTACGACACCAATTCAGCGCGTTTGGCACAGTTTTGTAGCTATTGGGCGTTGAACGGCGCATCGACGCAAGGCGCGCTGCTGGATGACTTGCCCAAAGGCAGCATCGTTTTGAACCTGACAAACCCCGCCGCCCATAGCGCCGTCAACCGCGCGATTTTGCAGGCGGGGCATCACGCCTATTCGGAAAAGCCGCTCGCCTTGAGCATGAACGATGCGCGCGATTTGCAGGAGTTGGCAACGCGTTCGAACCTACATCTGGCCTGCGCGCCCTGCTCGGTCTTGGGCGAAGCCGCGCAAACACTGGCCAAGGCCGCACGAAGCGGGACCGCTGGCGCTATTCGCCTGATCTATGCAGAGTTGGATGACGGCTATATCCCCCAAGCGCCCTATAAGGATTGGCAAAGCGAGAGCGGTGCGCCCTGGCCTTTTGCCGATGAATTTCACGTGGGCTGCACGCTGGAGCATGCGGGCTATTATCTGAGCTGGCTGATCGCGATGTTCGGCCCCGTTGCCGAGGTGATCGCCGCCTCAGCACAGACGATTCCCGACAAACCGGGGGCACAGGGCACAGCCGATTTTTCCGTCGCCACATTGTTTTTTGAGCACGGCGGACCGCCTGTACGCCTGACCTGTTCGATCACCGCACCACATGATCACCGTATCCGGATGTTCGGTGAAAAGGGTGTTCTGAGCGTCAAGAAAGCATGGGCCAACTCCGCGCCCGTGAAGTTTCACAAACGCATGATCCTGCGGCGGCGCTTGCTGGAGCATCCCATTGGAAAGCGGATCAAACTTGGCGGCGCAAGCCATCCCAAGGTCAAACGCTGGGGCGCGGCAGAGATGAATTTCGCGCTTGGCCCGATGGAAATGCTGGAAGCGATCGAGGCAGGGCGCGCGCCGCGTCTTGCGGGTGATTTTGCGCTGCATTTGAACGAGGTCACACTTGCGATACAAAACGCAGGGCGCACGCACGGCGTTCAACAAATGGAAACCACATGCGCGATGATGGAACCGATGCCATGGGCAAAGTGAGCGCGCAACATTTCGTCGTGACCGGCGCGGCGGGCTATCTGGGCCGCGCGATCGTGAGGGTGGCGCAGACGCGCGGGCACCGCGTGACGCAGGTGGTGCGCAGCGGTGCAAGCGGCATTGCCCAGGACCTTGCAGAGAACGGTGCAGCCAAAGCATTGCTCGAGCAGATCAAGAGCGCAGATTCAGTGATACACGCAGCTTCGGAGATGAGTGACGACTGGACGCTGCATAAACGCTCCAGCCTGCCTGCCGCGCGCTCTGTCTGCGCCTTGGCAGAGGGGCTAGGCGCGCATCTGGTGCATGTCAGCTCCATCGTGATCTATGATTTCGCAGCGCTCAAAGTCGGTGCTATCGTCGACGAAAACAGCCCGATCGAGACCGCGCCAGAACAACGCGATGGCTATGTGCGCGCAAAGCTGACGCAAGAAGAAATCATCACAAACGCGAGGCCAGATGCGAGCGTGCTGCGCGTCGGAGCGATCTATGGCGCAGGCCGGATCACGAACGCACATCTGGGCATCGGGCTCGGACCTATCCTGCTCCGCCTTGCTGCGCACGGACAAGTTCCGCTGGTGCATGTGGAGCTTGCGGCGCAAATCGCCGTCAGCGCAGCCGAGAAAAAAGTGCGTGGCGCGGTCAATGTGCTGGATAGCGATCTGCCCGATCGTATCCGCTTTATTTCGGCGCTAAGCGCATCGGGCTGGCCAAAGCTGGTTATCCCATGCCCCTGGCAGATTTTCGTAGGTCCCGGCACGCTTCTGGGTTTCTGGAAGAGGCGTCCAGGGCTGCTACGGCGGCGCGTGCTGCATGCACGCATGAAGCCACTGGGTTATGACAATACGTTGATGCGCGCCCAGTTCGATGAGGTGAAGATGCCAGCCTTTGAGGTCTTGATAAATCGGGCGATGCGCGATGAATGAAGTTGGCCCCATCGCATATTTGACCGGTGAATACCCGCGCGCGACAGACACGTTCATTCAGCGCGAGGTCGCAGCCTTGCGCGCGCTTGGACTGCAGGTTGAAACCTGCTCAATCCGGCGCACGGACCCCAGCCATCATGTCGGGCCAGAGCAGCGCGCAGAGGCGGAACGCACGTTTCATGTGCTTGAGGCGGCGAAAAATCCGATGCGGCTCCTTGGCGCTCATGTGGGCCTCTTCGCTCAAAACCCGAAGCGGTATTTCGGGGCGTTGAAGCAGGCTTGGGATACGCGCGCGCCGGGGGGCAAGGCCGCGCTTTATCAGATGATCTATTTCGCAGAGGCCGGCATGCTGGCGCGGCACATGCAAAGCTGCGGGATCACGCATTTGCACAACCACATCGCCGCCGCATCCTGCACCGTCGCGATGCTGGCGAGCACGCTAAGCGGAATTCCCTACAGTTTTACATTGCACGGTCCCGACATCTTTTTCGAGCCGCATCGCTGGCGGCTCGACGCCAAGATTGCATCGGCGCGTTTCGTCGCCTGCATCAGCCATTTTTGCCGCGCGCAGGCGATGAATTTCTCTGAGTGCGCACATTGGTCCAAACTGCATATCGTGCATTGCGGGATCGAGCCTGAACGCTACACGCCGCGCGCGCGCACACGCGGAAAAGAGGTGTTGTTTATCGGGCGTTTGGCGGGTGTCAAAGGCGTGCCTGTGTTGCTCGACGCACTTCGTGCGCTGCAAAAGGACCACTCTGATCTGCGCCTCACCTTTATCGGGGACGGGCCCGAACGGGCGATGCTGGAAGCGCGCGCGAAAGAGATGGGCTTGGCAGATATTACAGATTTCACCGGCTACAAAAGTCAGGCAGAGGTGGCGACAGCGCTCAAAACCACCGATATTTTCGTGCTCCCCAGCTTCGCCGAGGGCGTTCCCGTGGTGTTGATGGAAGCCATGGCGGCCGAGGTGCCGGTGGTCACGACCCATGTGGCAGGCATTCCCGAATTGATCGAGCATGGCGTGCATGGACTATTGACGCCGCCAGGCGATAGCGCTTCGCTCGCCAATGCGATCGCGCTGCTTCTGAGCGATCCGAACAGTGCCGCGCGTATGGGAAAAGCAGGGCGCGAAAAGGTCAGCGCAGAGTTCAACATCGCCCTCGAGGGCGCTTGGCTTGCGGAAATTCTGGCGCACTATCACAAAAGCCCAACACCAGACCTACCCGTGAGGAGAACCACATGAGCCTTGTCGGAGCCGTCGTCATCGGGCGCAACGAAGGTGCGCGCCTCAAGCGGTGCCTTACCAGCCTTGCGCCGCAAGTTGCGCATCTGGTCTATGTGGACAGCGGATCGCGCGATGATAGCGTGGCATTCGCGCACTCCATCGGCGCGCGGGTCGTGCAGCTTGATACGCGAACCCCCTTCACAGCGGCGCGCGCACGTAATGAGGGATTCGAGGCGTTGATGGAAATCGCCGATTGCGGGCTGGTGCAGTTCATCGACGGCGATTGCGGCGTAGAGCCTGACTGGATCGCGAAAGCCAGTGCACAACTGAGAGACGACCCCGCCCTTGGTCTTGTCACCGGTTGGCGGCGCGAGATTTATCCGGACAATTCGATTTATAACGCGCTGTGCGATGTGGAGTGGAACCGTCCGGTCGGGCTGATCAAGGCCTGCGGCGGTGATATGATGGTGCGCGCCGCGGCGTTTGATGATGTGGGTGGCTTCGATCCGACGGTGATCGCAGCCGAGGACGACGAGTTTTGCCAACGCCTTGCGGGCGCGCAGTGGCAATTGCTGCGCATTCCCGAAAACATGACCCTGCACGATGCCAATATGCTGCATTTCAGCGAATGGTGGAAGCGCGCGGAGCGATCCGGCCACGGCTTTGCGCAGGTCGGTGATCTGCATCCGCCCTACTTCACCCGAGAGCGCAAACGCGTGCTGGTGTTCGGCGCGATCCTTCCCGCACTTGCGCTGCTGGGCTTGCTGTTTTCCGGCATGCTCTTGCTGGGTGTAATATTGGCCTACGCGCTGTCCTACGGGCGCACCCTTTTGGGCCTCAAGCGCGAAGGGGTGATAGAGCGGCCGCTGCTTTATCAACTCGCGGGGCTTTTGTCGCTGTCGAAACTGCCCAACATGCTGGGCATGATCCGCTATTATTGGCGCAAGCGTGCAGGCCACGCGATGCGCATTATCGAGTATAAATAGGATAGTTTTATGAGTAGCCCCTTGCGCGCCGGGATCATCGGCGCTGGATATATCGCGACCTGGCACGCGGATGCGATCAAACAGACGGCGGGCGTGCGGCTCGCGGCGGTGTGCGATGTATCGCAAGGCGCTGCGCGCGATCTGGCGGCGCCGCACGGCGCAAAGGTATTTACGGACGTCGATGCGATGCTCGCCTCCGGCAAGGTGGATGCGGTGCATATTTTGACACCGCCCCAGTTCCATGCGGATCTGGCTGAAAGGGCGCTGCGCGCAGGTGTCGCCGTGCTGGTGGAGAAACCTGTCGCGGTCTCAGCGGATGAAATGCGCGCAATGGCGCGGGCCTCCGAGGAGAGCGGTAGCCTACTGGCCGTTGGACATAATTTCCTGAGCTTGCCGGGCTACGCGCGCCTTAAAGCCGCGCGTGCGGCGGGCAAGATCGGGCGCATCAGTGCGGCGGAGTTCAACTGGTGCTTCCCACTTGCGCCGCTGCGCTCGGGCCCGTTCGGGCTGTGGATGCTGCGTGAACCGAAGAACCTTTTGCTGGAACTTGCCCCGCATCTGTTTGCCTTCGCCGCTGATCTGTTTGGCGAGATCGAGGTGCTGGATGTGCATCTGAGCCATCCAACTGAATTGCCGGGCGGCACAGAGCGCGCGCAAAGCTGGCGCATTCTGGCGCGCGCGGGGCATGTGGATATCACGGTGAACCTGAGCACGGTCGAAACGCTTGACGATCGCTCGCTGACGCTGCGTGGCTCGAACGGAATGGCGCGATATGATTATGCGGCGGATGCGCTGATGATCCGCTCTGAGAATGCGGCGGACTTGATCGTGAACCCGCTGGTGAGCCAGTTAACCCAGTCTTTTGCGCACTTGCGCGAGGGGGCGGTGAATGCCGTGCGTCAAACGCTGTCGCTGAACCGAAAGTCCGCCTACGGGCTTAGTTTTCTCGGGATCACCGATGCGTTTTACACGGCCCTGCGCGAAAAATCTGCGATTGATCCACGTTACAGCGCGGCGAGCGGCGTGAGGGTGATGGACGCTTTGCAACAGGTGATCAAGCGCCTGCCTGCGCAAGGTGCCGAAACGCATGTGCATCCGGCGCAAACGCGAAAACCCAAGCCTAATGTGATGGTCATCGGCGGCACAGGTTTTATCGGCTCGCATCTCACCCGCGCTTTGGTGGCTAAAGGACATGATGTGCGCGTGCTCTCGCGCGGCACACGCGGACCGTTCCCCGATCTGCCCGATCAAGTGGAAACTGTTGGCGTCGATCTGAAAGACAAAGCCGCACTGATCAAGGCAATGAAGGGCATAGAACTAGTCTACAGCCTTGCAAAATCCATGGATACGACGTGGGAGCTGTGCCTGCAAAATGATGTCGGCGTGGCGGTGAATATCGCCGAAGCCGCGCTGGAGGCTGGCGTCGAGCGGTTGGTCTACACCGGCACAATCGCGTCCTACGATATGTCGAGCGAGGCAGTGACCATTCGCGAGAATACCGCGTTTGACGATGATATGTCCGATCGCAATCTTTATGCGCGCTCCAAGGCGGAATGCGAGCGCCGCTTGATGAAAATGCACACTGAGCGCGGCCTGCCTTTGACTATCGCGCGGCCCGGCATCGTGATCGGTGCAGGGGGGCCACTGCAACATTGGGGCATCGGGCGTTGGCATGGCGCGGGCGCGGTCCGGCTCTGGAGCGCGGGCAACAACAAGCTGCCCTTTGTTCTGATCGAAGATGTGAGTGCGGGATTGATCGCCATGGGCCACGCGCCCGCTGCGCTTGGGCAATCGTTCAATCTGGTGGGGGATATCCAGTTCACCGCGCGCGAATATTTCGATGCGATCTACGGCGCGCTTGGGGCACGGGTCAAAGTCAAAGGGGGCAATCCGACCCTTTTCTGGGCCGTGGATGCGGTGAAATACGAGCTGAAGAAACACGCGCTGCGCCGCCATGCCGTGCTGCGCCCCTCATTAATGGATTGGAAGTCGCGCGCGCATTTCAGCCCCTTCGACAACAGACAAAGCAAGGAACGACTGGGCTGGCGGCCGGAAAGTGATCGCACCGCCTTTGTCCGGAAAGGCATCATCGAGGCCAATTTGCTGGGCTATTGAGCCAACACTCACAAGAAATTGCGCAAGGTTTCACGCTCTGCCCCTTGCGGTGACATGATTTCGCCTGATTTTTTAGACTATGGTAGGGCAAATGCGCGTATCGTTTCCGATGCGCGCAAAAAAGGACGAAGGCAGGTTATGAGCAACGAAAATTCCAGACGTGTGGATTTAGAAACGCAGAACACTGGAACCCGTCGCAGGTTTTCCAGCGGCGGCATGCGATTGTCCGAAACCGAAGCGGCCGAAATGCGTCGCCGCCTTATCAAGCCGATGACATCCCAAGCTCCGCAAGAGATGGCACCGGATACGTGGGATCGCTTGTCCAGTATTCCAGTGAACGAAGCCCATCTGGAGCAGAACCGTATTATAAGTGCAAGCCGCCATAATCCTGCGCATGTTGCCTTCGATGTGCTGCGCACACGCTTGGTTCAAGGCCTTGCCGAAAAAGGGTGGCGCCGGGTCGTTATCACCTCACCAACAAAGGACTGCGGAAAGACCTTTATCTCGACCAATCTCGCCATCAGCCTGTCACGACAGGAACGCCTGCGCACGGTTCTCATGGACCTCGATTTACGCAATCCGTCGGTCGCGCCGCTTTTGGGCGTCGATCAACCGGGAGATATGGGAGATTTCCTGCGTGGGAACGTGCCTGTTGCGGGGCACTTCAAACGTATGGGACAGAATATGCTCAAGATCGGGTCCAACGTTGCGTTTGGGCTCAATAGCACGCGTGAACCCTATGCCTCTGAAATGCTTGGATCTTCGGCGACCTCCGATGCAATTGCACAGATGGAAGCGGAACTAGAACCGGATGTTGTGATCTACGACATGCCCCCCGCGCTGTACCACGATGACGTCATGGCCTTTCGCGAACACTATGACGGCGTTTTGCTGGTTGTTGGCGGCGGAACGACGAAGGCAAATGAAATTCGCGAACTCAAGCGACGTTTTGGCGATGACAAACCACTGTTAGGTGTCATTCTAAACAAGGCCGAAGGCCTGTCGATCAGTCACTACAGCTACTAATTACCCGAAGACTGTCTCGTTACAAATGGCGCGCCCGATGCAAGGCGCACCATTTTTCTGTCTAGGGTTTTGCTTCGCGATTGAAGAGCCCACTAAGCATTCCACCCAACCCTTTTGCCGCGTAGCTGCGCAGCAGCAATGCAGCCGATAGGATCAGTGCAAGCAATCCAGTAATCCAAACCAGTTTTCGGCGGCGCTGCTCCCAGGTGGTTTTCACGTAGGGGATCGACACAACCGGCTGCATGCCGAGTTGACGCTCGAGTTGCGCGCTAGTGCGAATGGCGGGGTTCATCATTTCAAGGCCAAGCGCCACGAGGCAAGCGAGAAAGCCACTGCCGATGAGGCCAAGTATGGCAATTTTCTTGCGGCTCGGCGAGACCGGATATTCAGGCACAAGCGCCGTTTCCAAAACAACGAAACGCTCTGATTGATCAGCCGTTTCAAGCAACTGGCCCATCTCCGCTTCGGCGCGGCCCGTGGTGATGACGCTGTACTGATCTTGCAACTGGCGTAGTCGGCGGTTCAGCGAACCCAGCTCCCGCTCTACTTCTGGCGCGGCGGCGATCACCGCTTCGATTCGATTAATTCGCTGGGAAATCAGCGCTTTCTGTTCTTCCAGGCGCGCGATCTGCAGGTCGACAACGGATTGACGCTGGCGCGATGTATTGCTGGATGCTGAGATAATCTCACGATCTATCTCCAGCTCTGTCTCGCGCAGGGTTCCCAATTGGTCACGCTGCGAAGCAATTCCATTTGGCAAAGCATCGGAGTTTGCGCTTTTGAAGATTGCTATTTCTTCCTCGACCTTCAAGATGTCTGCACCGATGCGCTGCTCTTCACTGGTGAAGAAAGCAAGCGCGCCCTGCGTGCGCTCTTCCTTGCGCTTTCGGTTCTGCTCAAGCACCGCGCCGAGGAATTCATTTGCGATGTTCGCCGCCATAACCGGATCACCAAAGGTAACCGTGATCAGCATGCCAGATGGGGTGATGTTGGGTTGCCAAGCCTGTGCGCCGTCCTTGATCTGCACGATCTGAACGCTCGAACGCAGCGCGTCGACTTTCTCGTTCAGTGGCATCAAAGGTCCGTCCCCGAACAGTTGCAGCTTTTCGACAACGCGCACCAAACTTTCGCGCGCCATGAGGCGTTGTTCGATCAAAGTCAGGCGATGCGCCGCGCCGTTGTTGCCTGCAGCCACGCCAGAGGATTGACTGGACACCGACGCACTTTCGATCTGCAGAGCCGCATGTGTCTCATAGAGGCTAGGTTGGTTGAGTGCGTAATAAATCGCAGCCAAAGTTCCCAATCCGATAATGAGCGCCATCAAGAAGAAGCGGCGCTTGAGCACACCGAAAAACTCGCCGACGGTTCTGATCTGATCCAAAGCAACTCTCCTTAGCCAAACACGCGGCCATGACTATTCATTCCAAGCAAGAGCCAATCAATAGCCCCCGGTCCATCAAAACTCGCTGCCGATCTGACGTCATCGCACACGAGGCAATTGCCCCGCCTATGCGGCAAACCTATGAATAGGTCTGCCAGCAAAGTCCCCCACGGAATCGGTGGCAGCCGATACGTCTCCGTCAAAGGTATATCAAAAAGGCAAAAATTACCAAGATTTTGTCCCATTTTCACAGAAACAATCCACCCGAACTGTTTCCCTATTTTTGCATCACCCCAGTCATCGGATCAAGGCGAACAACATCCCATACGATTTGTTGCAACTGTTGGGCCAAAAGTGGTGAAAGCACTGAAAACAGGTCATTTTCATCGTATAAATTAACACTATATCCCAAGCCGACAGGGCTTTGATGATACAGCACCGCATAGTGAGTCAGCGCAGCGATATAGTTCCCCAGATGATCCACATGGATCGTATCCAGCGTGCCGTCCTCGTTCTTGGCAAAGAGCGCCTCGGCGGTGCTTAACCCCTCAAGCGTTCCCGCCTCGATCCGGCGCGCGACCTCGGCCAGAACCTGCCCCACGGGAATCACGTAAATCGGCAGGGGCGGCGTGTCATAAGCTAGGGCAAGACGCAAAATTCCGTCCTCCCAATAACGCGTACGATCCTGCTCGAGACGCGTGCGCCAGCCCTCGGGATCATCGACATTATGCCATGTTTCATAAAGGTAAACACGCACATCGCTGCGACCCTCGCGGGCAAGGCTGGCAAATTTATGCGCATATTCGGCGCTATCAAAGTGTTTAATCGCATCGCGGATTTCGACCATTTCGGTCATGATGAAAGCGTCGTAATCGTCACTCCGCAGCGCCTGCGTCACATCGCGATAACGCGGATGGGCGTTCTCTTTTTCAAAGCCGAAAATCTCTTCGCTCGGCTCCCAATGGGATTTGAGCGGCGTGCCCCATCCGATCTGGCTCTCGTAGACATGGGTAATCCCGCGTTGTTCCGCCATTTGGCGGATCATGTCGGGCATGTTGCGATTGACCAGAGAATGCCCCAGATGAAAGACCCGCAGACCGTTTTCCGGTGCATTCAGCGGCACCTCGTAGAGCGCATCGAACGCCGCGCGCGGCATAGGATCGGGCGTGCAGCGCACCAGACCGCAGGCCGATAGCAGGAGCAAAAGCGCGCTCGACCCAAGAAAGCGGCGCTTGCGCAGGCCACGTTGAATTTTTGCAAAAATGCGCCTAATCATTCATTGTCTCCCGGTAGTGCGCAGAACGAAATAACGTGGTTTTCGCTGTGCAGCGTCGATACTTTGAACCCTTCCCCAGCTTTGAACACCCCGATATCACGCGTGAGCGTCAACGTGCTGGCACCATCACTTTTGGCATCATGAAACCCCATCATCTCACCGCTAATGGGAAACAGCGCTTTGAACAGGGCCTCTTTCATACTGAACAGCGCGATCGCCTCCGCGCCGCTCACATGCAACTCACTCTCGTGCAAGATGGCGCTGCGCAGTTCAGGCTTCAACGGAGCGTCGGGCTCGGCGTCAATCCCGATGGACGCGATTTCAATTTTACGCGCAGCGAGCGCAATGCAAAGGTGAGCGCTATGGGTGATCGAACCGCAAATACCGTCCGGCCAGACCGGCGCGCGGCGCACACCGACAGGGATTTCACAAAGCGCAACGCCTAGGGCGGCAAGGCTGGCGCGCGCGCCGTCACGACCCGCGCTGAATTCATTTTTGCGTTTGGTGACCGCACGAGCAACGGCCTGCTGCTCTGCACCGATCAGCGGATAATTTCGCCTCGGATCGCGCAGGGTAAATTGCACGCCAGCAGGCAAAAAACCTTCAAGTTCCATCGACAAACTCATTTGCGCAAACGCGCCGCGCGCATCGCGCGCCGCTTCGCCATCGCAGCCACGCGTCCTTCTGCACGTACGCTTGGCCCATCGGTTCCCGTGGCGGCCAGCGGTGTGCTTGCAATATTGGCCGCCTGCCCGCCACTTGCAGTGACGCACTCCACCAAAGCGGATAGGACGGGGAAGCGGAAGATATCCGTAATCGAAATTTGCGCACCCAACTTGTCACGAATTTCGCGATGCGCCTGCACCGCCAACAAGGAATGTCCGCCGATGTCGAAGAAATTATCGCTCGGCGCGATGCCTTGCACGCCAAGAATTCCACTCCAAATTGCAGAAATCTGCACGGTGACATCAGGGCCAAACGCACTGGACGCGGCCATAGTCGCCACAATTTCATGCTTTTTCACAGGTTTCGGAGAAGGCAAAGCAGCACGGTCCACCTTCTTGTTCGGGGTCAGGGGAAAGTGTTCGATCGGCTCGATCACGGAGGGCACCATATGCTGCGGCAGCTTGGCTTTCATCGCTGCGCGCATACCTTCGGGCGCGAGCGCTTGACCGGTGACATAGCCCACCAAACGCACGTCCCCGGGTGTATCTTCGCGCGCGATCACGACAGCTTGGGTGACACCGGCTTGCGCTTCCAAAGCACTCTCGATCTCGCCAAGTTCAATGCGGTAGCCGCGCAGTTTGATCTGGTTATCGACGCGGCCAAGGAATTCCAATTCACCCGATGCGGTATAGCGCACCAGATCGCCCGTGCGGTACATGCGGTCCCCATCAGGGTTGCTCACAAATCGCTCTGCCGTCAGATCATCGCGCTGCCAATAGCCGCGCGTCACGCCTGCGCCGCCGATGCACAGCTCGCCCGCAGCGCCGATCGGGCAAAGCGCGCCAGCGACGTCGAGCACATAAAACTTCGTGTTTGCAATAGGTTGGCCAAGGGGAACTGTGCCCTGCTGCGTCGCGGCCCGCGTTGACGACCAGATCGTAGTTTCGGTCGGCCCGTACATATTGGTGATGTCAGCGCCGCTGGCAGCCTTCAATTCAGACACCAAAGCGCCCGGCAATGCCTCCCCGCCCACCATGATATGCGACAGGCCGGCAAGCGCACCGCGCGCTTCATCGTTCATGCAGATCATCCGCGCCATCGAAGGCGTGCATTGCAGATGGCTGACTTTGTGGCGCACCAGTTGCGCCGCGATGGAGAAATCATCCTCCGCCATCTTCTGCACAGCATTGGAGCGGCGCACCACCTCTGCCAAGGGCCGCAGCCCTTCCAGAACCTGCGCTGTTCCGATGCCGTAATCGATCAGGCAGGCGACCTCGTTCACGCCAATGCGTTTCAGCGCATCGACCTTGGCGGCGCAATCCTGCACCGTGCCGAACAGGCCAGAATCCTCGAAATAGCGCAGGAAGGCGAAATCAAGAATGCCCTCCAATTCCTCCTCTTCCAGCGAACCAAGATCAAGCTGGAACGCATTATCCACGCCCTCAGGTCGTTTGAATGCGGGGAAAGCCCAGGCGTATTGCTTGATGAGGCCCGCAGCAGAGCGCAGATAATCCTTCATCGGTTCGCGCGCGACTTCGCGGGCAATTTCGCGGGTTTCAGCAATGTAGGTGTGCAGCATCAGCGTGACTTTGAAATCGCGCGGATCAAAGCCCGCTTCGCGCAGCGCCTCGTGATAAAGCGTGATCTTGCCTGCGACCTCGTCGATGCTTTGACCCAGCAGATGCGTGAGAACATTCGCACCGATGCGCCCCGCCTCTTTCCACGTTTCAGGATTGCCAGCGGTGGTCACCCAAACGGGCAATTCGCGGCTCACAGGGCGCGGCTGGGTAATGACCGCGTGCATCGATCCGTCAACCTTGGGGAATTCAACCGCCTCGCCGCGCCAGAGTTTGCGCACTTTCTCGATCGTGTCCATCATCGCGGGCTTGTTGTCGGGGGGCGTATTTTCAGGGCGCAGCACGAAATCATCGGGCTGCCAGCCAGAGGCCATGGCAAGTCCTGCGCGCCCGTTCGTGAGATTATCGATGACCGCCCATTCCTCTGCGATGCGCGCAGGATGGTGCAGCGGTGCGACACAGGAGCCCGAGCGCACACCGATGTTTTTCGTCACCGCTGCGACGGCTGCACCCGTGACGGAGGGATTGGGATAAGGGCCGCCAAAGGCATGAAAATGCCGCTCGGGCGTCCAGACTGCACAAAAGCCATGCGCGTCCGCGAATTTCGCACCCTCAAGCAAAAGTTCGTATTTCTTTTCCCCTGCGCCATCGTCGTTGCCCCAGTAATAGATCGAAAAATCCATCTCAGCGTCCGAGCTGAGGACGGGACCATTGGACAGCACTGCGCGGCCTTCATCCGAGGTCACGACCAGTTTGAAGCCGCGCGCGAGTGTGTAGAACAACTCAAGCACGGAAATATCAAAATTGAGCGAGGTGACGGCAAGCCAAGTCCCCGCTGGATCATGGGCAAGGCGTTGATCCATGCCCGTGAAAAAATTGCTCAGGTTGCGGTGCTCGACCATCACCCCCTTGGGGCGACCCGTGGAGCCGGAAGTGAAGATCAGATAGGCGAGGTTTTCCGGCCCTGCAAGTGGGCTTGGGTTTTCGGCGCTGGCCTTCGCAATACGTGGATCACGGTCCAACTCCAAAACCTCGGCATTGTGCGCAGGCAGGAAGGAAGATATCGCGCTTTGAGCGACGATGACTGCGACGCCGCTGTCCTCAAGATAGCCCATCAGGCGATGTTCGGGATAGGCGGGATCAAGCGGCACGTAAGCCCCCCCCGCCTTCATGATAGCCAGCGCACCGATGAGCATGTCAAGCGATCGGGACGTATACAGCCCCACCACCGTATCGGCTTTAACCCCCATCTCGCGCAGCACATGCGCCGCCTTATTGGCGCGCGTGTTCAGTTCTGCATAGGTGAGGGATTGATCCTCGACCACCAGCGCGATTTGATCGGGCGTTTTGCGCACCTGCGCTTCGATCATTTGCGGCAGGCAAGTCTGATCGAACGGTATTTCGGTCGCGTTCCAAGACGCGAGCAACTCCGCTTCGCTTGGCGGTACTGCGGGGATGTCGCGCGGCACGGCGCCATGGCTGAGGTGCGACGCGATATGAGCAAGGCGCGCGACGATGAGCGCAGCCGCCTCTGGGCTAAGGCGGGCCGCATCAAAGTGCAAATCACTGCCACAGAGCGTTGCAGCGCTCGCCTTGATCGGCGTATCCGCAAGGCCAAGCGGCGGCGCCTTGATCGCACTCAGGGCCGTATCGCGGATCAGCAGATCAACAGCGAAACCGCCCTTTTCGCGCTTGGCGTCGATTTGCGTCACATCGCGCAGGGGAACCCATGCGCAGATCAACGGCGTATCGCGCGCAATGCCCAATGCAATATCGCAAGGCCCGCCTGTCATCTGCTCGGCCAGTATCAAAAGCGCCCTTGGCAAATGCGCTATATGGTCGGTGTCAACGCGCAGGTTTTGCCAGCCTTGCAGGCCCGTTTGCTGTGCCAAGGGCAAGCTGCAAGGCGTGAAGTAGTCAAAGCGCCTGCGCCAGAATATATCCGCCTTTGCCGCTTTCGCCATTTGCGCATGGATCGCATCAGTGGGGGTTTGAAGCGCAGCCAGATCGCCGACAGACACGCTTGCCAGATCGCCCGAAACGCCCGTAAAGCGCAGCGCGCCATCGGGAAAGCCGAGGATCAGGCTTTGATCTCCGAGCGCGAGAACTTCGCCTGCACGGCCCTGCGCGCCGTCGATCTCCGCCCCGCCAAGGTGCAAGATCGCGCTGCCAATGCGCAGCTTCGCGGTGCACAGCGGGTTCCAATAGGGACCGTGATCCAGCGCGCGCACAAGGCGCAAGGCGTCATCGCGCGGATGGGTGTGATCGACAAAACCATAGCCATCGGGGCGTTCGGCCAATGCGAAATAGCTGCGCTCGCCGAGGTTTTGCACTTGAGCATGAGAGGCACCGTTTTCGACCGCGTCCAGCACGCGCGCAAAACTTTGCACCCCCGCCTCGAAACAGCGGGTGTTAAGCGTGAAGGCCGTGTCGGAGGCGCGAATATCGAACATTTCCTGCGCTATGATGCGGCCCTCATCCACGCCGCCCTCGATCATATGCCATGTGATGCCGTGCTGAACCTCGCCATTGAGCAAGGCCCAGACCGGCGCGTTCAAACCCGCATAGCGCGGCAGCGGGCCATCATGGAAATTCACCGCGCCCTTACGACCCAGCGCCAGCAGATCCGCAGAGAGCAATTCAAGGTTCGCGACCGAGAATATCCAGTCGACCGGATCGCCCAAACGCGCCGCGAGCCCGGTGCCGAATCCCAGCACATCCAGCCCTTCGCCCGCCACCCATTTACGCACATCCGCGCTATGGGTGACGACCGCGTGCAGATTGTAACCGCGCGCGCGCATTTGGCGGCCCGCTTCGATTGTCAGGCTTTCAGAACCAATCAGGATCACGCTTAGGGGGGCACTCATCAACTGTCTCCAACACTCTTTAAATCGCACAAATGCGGCGCGTTTGCAGGGCGCGCGCGCGCAAGCAGATGGCGGGTATCATGCACGATCAGATCGCGCAGAAAATGATCTGGATCAGCTTGCGGTTTGCCCTGAAGCGCGCGGCGAATGCGCCAGAGCAGGCCACCGATCACATGGGCTTTCACGGCGAGCACAGCGTAGAGCCAGCCATGGTTCTTGGTAAAATAATGCAGGCGCGAATTGAACCAGTACTGCGGCATGCGCGCCCAAGTTTTCATCCCCGTAGAAACAGACCCGATATGGGTCACTTCGCTTGTCCGCACGAACACTGTTGGCCAGCCCGCCAGCTTGGCACGGCGGCAGAGGTCAGTTTCCTCAAAGTATAGAAAGAAGGTTTCGTCAAAAAGACCAATATCCTCAAGCACATCGCGGCGCATCATCAGACTGGCACCTGCAAGCCAATCCACCTCGCGCGTGCGGTCGGGCACATCGATCGGCACGCGCTTGGACGCAAGCAAACGCGAGATCGGGCCAAAGCGCGCAGCACCCTCAAGTTCTGATGCGATCGAAGGGAATCGGAAAGTCGTGAGGTGTGCAGCGCCGTCTAGGCCGTGGATATAGCTGCCTGCAAAACCAACCTTTGGATGGGCTTCAAGGTAGTCCAAAAGCGCCTTGATACTGCCCGCATCGGGGAAGGCGTCAGAATTCAAGACATAGTAGTAGTCCGGCTTGGAACCATCGCTGAGACCAAGGCGCAGGCCGACATTGTTGCCAGCGCCAAAGCCACCATTTCGTTCCGATTGCACCACGCGCACGCGCGCCCAACCTTGAGCGCTTGCATGGGCCTGCATCGCCTCGAAAGAACCATCGCCAGAGGCGTTATCAACGATGACAATCTCACCCTCCAAAGCGGTCATTTCGCGCAGGGCTGCCTCTGCCGATTGCAGGGTCATGTCCGCCGTTTTGTAGTTCAGGATGATGGTCAAGATGCTGGGCATGATCACTCTGCCGCCAATATCTGCGTGGGCGCGTGGGGCTTCATTTCAGCCACCTCTATCGCCGCTTTCATGCGCTCGGCGAGCACACGCACATTAGGTTCCAGCACCATGGAATCGTGATCCCCCGGCACTTCGCTCACTTGCACGTTCGGCGCATGCTGCGTCCAGTCGTTGTCGTGCAACACATAGGCGCGTTCAGAGTTGACCTGTTTGCCGCCCGACACGCTCCAATGACCCACCAGCGGCGGGCGATAAAGTTGCAGATTTCCGTTCCATGGACGCACCTCATAGGCACCGACAGCTTCGAGAAACGCCGCTTCGATTTCGGCATTGTGGAACTGGTGTTCTTGCGTTTGACCCAAGTCCGGCGCGCGGCGTTTTGAGACTTCCCACGCCACGCGGCGCGCAATCCAGCGGAATGGATAGAGGATACCGCCGCGCTTCAGCTCTGCGCCTTGGATATAGAGGCGGTCGATAAGGTCTAAAGGACGGCGCAGCGGCAAAGGCGTGTCGAGCAGCACGATCAGGCTGACCACCTCACCCGCGTCTTCCAGTTGGCGCGCGATTTCATAAGCAGTGATCCCGCCGCCGGAAAAGCCGCCAAGCATATAGGGTCCGCTTGGCTGCACTTGGCGTAGCTCTTCGATGTAATCGCGCGCCGCCGCCTCGATGCTGCGATGGGGTTCTTGATCACCATAAAGACCACGCGCTTGCAGGCCATAAAACGGGCGATCCGCACCGAGCAGATGCGCAAGGTGGCGCAGGTTAAGCACATTGCCGAACATGCCCGCAACCAGGAAGAAAGGTTGCTTTTGTCCTGCATTGCCTTCGTGCATACGCACGATATGGGTGAACCTGCGCTCGGGCGTTTTTGGCGCGGGAGCATCGTCTCCCACGTCTTGCGAGCCGATCTGCACATCTATCAGCGCAGCAATTTTACGGATGCTCGGGGCCTCGAACAGAACAGAGATGGGGAAGTCGATGCGATAGGCTTTCTTGATTTGCGCGAACAGGCGCACGGCGATCAGGGAATGGCCGCCAAGATCAAAGAAACTGTCATCGATGCCCACATCCGACACGCCCAGCAGGTCCTGCCACATGGACGCCAGCGTGCGCTCTATTTCAGTTTCGGGGGCGGCGTAATCGCTATCAAGATCAGGCCGTTCGAACCCTGCGCTGGCACTGCTTTGCACCATATCCAGCGCGCTTTGCGCTTTGAGCGCATCGAGATCGAGCGAGGACACGGTAATCTGCGAAACATCGCTCGCCATGACGCGCGCAAAGGCCTGCGCGCCCTCACTCGGGCGGATACCTTGGGCGATGTTGTGGTGCAGGCGTTCTTCTGCAGCGGACAGCGGCTGGGCGCTGTCGCTTTTCTCGAATTCCACCTCGTTGGGATGGGGCGCAGGGGCGCGGCCAAGGCTGGCACTGTCGGCCATACGCTTGATCGAGAAACCATTGATTTCCACGCAAACCTCACCCGTTGGCGTGCAAAGCGTGATGTCAAAGCGCACGATCTCGCCGTCGCGTGTGACGGCCTTGACGCAGGACACGATCCGCGCAGGAAGGCCGCGGTAAACCCGCATGTCCGCATAGCTAAGGGGGACCCAGAGGTGATCGCCTTTGTAGCCCTCGATGAGTTGCATACCCCAGCCTGTCGCAAGGTCCATGAGAGCGGGATGCAGGGCAAACCTCGTGTCGCCTTGCGCCTCTTGCGGCAGGGAAAGCTCTGCGATTCCAGTGCCCTGACCCATGGACGTTGATTGCAATACGCGCCAGCGCGGTCCGAAATCGAGATGCGCCTCTTGCGGGGAGATGAGCGTTTCGCCTGCCTTTGCGCGGGTCGGTTCAGGCAGGTTCGCGCGGATTGCAGTCAGGTCGATCGACTCAGGCTCGGGCAGTTTGCTAAGGACGAGGCTGGCCTGCGCGTTGCACTGCCATGCGGGGCGCCCTTGCACTTCAACTGCGCTCAGAACCTCCATGTCGAAGCCTGCATCCGTCGTGCTAAGGCGCAGGCGCATACGGCGTGTGTCGCTCTCGCCCACATCCAAAGGGCGCAGGAAATAAAGGTCGCGAATGCTAAACGCACTGGTGATCCCGAGGGCGCGCAGGGCCTCGCTGGCAAGTTCCAGATAGCCCGTTCCAGGCATCAGGATCATGCCCTCTGTGGTGCGGTGCTCGGACAGAATCCAGTGGGTTTTTGCTGAAAGCTCCGTCTCGAAAATATGCCGCCCTTCGCCATCGCCTGTGAGCGTGTCGAGCAAGGGTTGATCCACATCGCGCACGAGCATTTCTAGCGGCGCACCAAGGCGCGCGGCCATCGCATCAGCAGCCATGCCCACATCCGTCCAAATGCCCCACCCCAGCGCGATCACGCGCGTCGCGTCGCATGCGCGCGCCGCGGAATATGCGTTCAGGAAATCATTGGCGGCCACATAGTCGATCTGACCCGCAGGCGCGGTGACGGTGGAGGAGGACGAGAACAGTACGAGCCAGTCGAGCGCGCCGTCCTCCCAGACCTTGCCCAGCACCTGCGTGCCGTGAATTTTGGGCGTGAACACCGCCTCGACAGAGCCCGCGCCCTTGGCCAAAATCGGCGCATCGTCGATCACGCCAGCGGCGTGGATAATACCTGTGATCGCGCCGAATTTCGCCTCGGCCTGCTTACGCACCGCGCGCATGTCCTCGGCGTTGCACACGTCGCCTGCAAGGCACAGAACCTCGCCGCCCAGCGCCTCAAGCGCCTGCACAGCTTCGACGTAGTGCGCGGCGGGATCGGCTGGGGCGAGATTGCTCCACATTTCGCGATCGGGTAGGGCTTTGCGCGACACCAGCACGATGCGCGCCTTGAAGCGGGTGATGAAATCGCGCGCGAGGCTTTGACCAATGCCGCCGAAACCGCCTGTGATAAGAACGGTTGCGCCCTGTTTCAGGGACCATGGCTCGGAAGGGTCAGGCAGGCTGCGCACCTTGGTGGATTGCACATAGCGCGTGCCTTTGCGCAGCGCGGCAATGGTGTTGCTCGGCGCGCTTAGCAGCTCTTCGAGCAAGGGCGTTGTCAAATCTTCGCGCGCGGTGGTTTTACCGAAGAAGGATTGCGGCGTTTGCGCCGGCATCGCGAGATCGAGCCATGAGACGGTCAGGCCCGGGAATTCGGCGGGGGTAACTTTGACGGGGCCATTGAGCGTCGCCTTTTCTGGGTAGCGCGCGCGTTGGCCTGCAAGGCTTTGCGCATCGGTTGAGATCACCGAAATGTGCAGCGGTGTGGGCAGACCTTCCCCGCTGATCGCTTGGGCAAGGAACATCAGGGAATAAAAGCCCTGCTCTTGATTGCGGTGGAAAAAGCTGGAGCCGGGGCGGTAGCTTTCGCCCTGCGTCACCGACCAGAAATGCGCGATGCGCTCGGGCGTGCGGCCGATTGCAACGAGTTCGGAAATCAGCCGATCATAGCCATCGCGGCCCTGTTCGGGCGCAAGGGCGTAGCGGTCCTCGGACAAGCGCGCAAAGGCGTCTGCGGCGACAACTTCGATGACGGTGTGATCAGCCTCGCGCAACCGCCCGGTCACGGGTTTTGAGAGACCCGCCTCATCCGCGAAGACAAGCCATGTCATCGGGGTGCCAAGGTCCGCCTCGATATCTAGGGGGCAATCTGCATAGCACTTTTGCCAATGGGGCACATAGCCCCAATCGGCGATGTCCTCGCGGCGCATGATACGGCTTGGCGCGCGCGTCTCTTGCGGAGCGGCGGGGGCTATGAAGTAAGGGCTGCGCTGGAATTGATAGTCCGGCAAAACCACCTTGTTGCGTGCGTGCTCGCCCCAGATTTGCAGCCAGTCGATGTCAAGGCCGACCGCCCAAAGACGACCAAGCACAGACATGAAGAAGGCATCATCCGCCACATCCTGATCTGGATGGCGCAGCACGTTAATCACTTGATCGCTCTGGATATTCTCGCATTGCTGCGCGAGCGAGCAAAGCGCTTTACCGGGGCCGACTTCGATAAATGCGCGGTTCGCGGTACTGGCGAGATGCGTGATGCCATCGGCGAAATGCACCGTGCCGCGCAGGTGTTGCACCCAGTAATCAGGGTCCATCGCCTGCTCATCCGTGAGCGGGTGGCCCGTGCGGTTCGAGATGATCGGTATCTGGGGTGCATTTAGTGGGATCGAGCGCAGATAATCGCCGAAACGGGTCAAAATGGGCTCTAACATGCGGCTATGCGCGGCGATGTCGATAGGGATGCGCTGGCAGTCAATGTCGAGCGCGCTTAGCTTGGACTGCAAAGCATCGAGGGCGTCTTGGGGGCCAGACGCGACCGAGAGGTTCGGGCCGTTGATCGCAGCGAGATCCAGCCTGCCGCCAAGATGCGCGCGCAGATCATCCGCGGATAGCGAAACGCTTAGCATGCCGCCTGTGGGAACCGTATCAAAGAGTTGGCCACGCAAGTGGACAAGGCCGATGCAGTCCTCGAAACTCATCACACCGGCGAGGGCAGCAGCAGTGTTTTCGCCCATGGAATGCCCGATCAGAACACTTGGCGTGACGCCCCAGCTTTCCAGTAGTTTCGCCAATGCGTATTCGACAATCATGATCAGCGGCAGTTGGATTGAGGGTTTTTTCAAAGCCTCATCGGCGCGCTGGCGCTCCAACTCTTTGGGCAACCAAAGCGCGCGAATGTCATAGTCGAGACGCGGCCCTAGAATATCGAGTCCCGCATCAATCCATTCGGCGAAAGTCGGTTCGGTCTCGTAAAGATCGCGCGCCATGCCGGCGTATTGCGCGCCGCCGCCGGGGAACATGAAAACCGCTTCGGGATTGCTAAGCGCGCGGTGGGTGAACACCTCGCGCGGGTCGGATTTGTTCAACTTATCAGCGGCCTGCGTAGGCGTTTCTGCAACGACCACACGACGGCGTTCAAACGCGCGGCGACCCTGCTTGAGGGTATAGGCGACATCGGCCAGATCAGCGTCGGGATTCGCGCTAAGGAAGGCACTGAGCGCTAAGGTATTGGCATCAAGCGCGGCCTTATTACGGCCTGAAACAGTAAGGAGCTGGAAGGGCCAATCGGACGGCGCTGACGCCGCGCGTATAGGTGCTTCTTCGACCACTGCATGCGCGTTCGTGCCGCCAACGCCGAGGGAGTTTACACCAGCGCAGCGCGGGCCACCTCGCGCGGTCCAATCGGTTAACCTATCGTTCACAAAGAACGGGCTAGTGTCGAAATCAATCGCAGGGTTCGGGGCCTCATAACCAATACTCGGAGGCATTTTTTTGTTGTGCAGCGCCAATGCCGTCTTGATCAGGCTCGCCGCACCAGCGGCTGTGTCGAGGTGGCCGATGTTGGTTTTGACTGAACCGATGCGGCAAAACCCTGTCTGGTCCGTGCTCTCGCGAAAGGCCTCTGTGAGGGCGGCGACCTCGATAGGATCGCCCAAATATGTTCCCGTGCCATGGCATTCCACGTAATCGATGCTATCCGCTGTGACGCCCGCAATCGCCTGCGCCTCTGCAATCGCAGCCGCTTGACCACCCACGGAAGGTGCGAGGTAGCCCGCCTTGTCGGAGCCATCGTTATTGACTGCCGTACCCTTGATCACCGCCCAGATGTGGTCGCGATCCGCGATTGCGTCTTCAAGGCGGCGCAGCACCAAGGCGCCTGCACCAGAACCGAAAACAGTGCCCTTTGCGCGATGATCGAAGGCATGGCATTGACCGTCCGGCGAAAGGATTTCGTTCTCTTTGAACAGATATCCCTGCCCTTGCGGCAGATCGATGGTGACACCCCCGGCAATGGCCATGTCACATTCACCGTTTAGTAACGCAGCGGACGCATAGTGCACGCCAACGAGAGAGGTGGAGCAAGCGGTTTGCACCGAAATGGAGGGGCCGCGCAGATCAAGGAAATGGCTAAGCCGCGTGCTGAGGAAATCCTTGTCGTTACCCGTGTGGCGCAGCAGAAACATGCCTGTGCTGTCGACAAGATCGCGATTGGAGCAGATGTTGAAATAGAAATAGCTGCCCATGCCGCAGCCTGCATAAACGCCGATGGGGCCGTCAAAATTCTCGGGCATGTGACCCGCGTTTTCAAGCGCATGCCAGGAGACTTCGAGGAACTTACGGTGCTGAGGGTCCATGATGGCCGCCTCTTTGGGGCTAAGCCCGAAGAAATCAGCGTCAAATTCTGTGTAGCCCTCAAGATTGGCGGCAAAGGGAACATAGTTGGGGTCAGCCAGCGTCGCCGGATCGACGCCAGCGGCGATCATGTCCTCAACCGAGAGCCGCTTGATTGCGGAGGTGCCGCTGCGCAGCATGTCCCAATAGGCATCCAGCCCTAAAGCGCCGGGCAATTGCGCGGACATTCCAACGATAGCAATATCGCCAGACATTATAGATTTGGACGCGTCAAACTCAGACATACCACCACTCAAGCATCACATTTCAGGGGTCTTTATCCCGCAAGAATAAGAAGATTTTGAGGCATTCGGTAAAAAACTTACGTCGCTTTGCGGTATCTGGCTACCCGTTTCGGGGCTAGCTTGATGCGGCCAATTGAACGACACCATCCCAATTAAGCCAAAGCGCAGCGGATCCCACGCCCGCGCCAAGCACGGCAAAGGTCAAATCATGCAGCGGATCCCACGCGCCCATGCGCCGCGCAAGCCAGACCACGACGGGATAAATCACCGCCATCGCAATGCCGATACTGAACAGCGCGCCGATCAACCCGAACATCTCGAGCGCAAGAAACATCGCACCCAGCATGATGACGGCGCGCGTGGCGGCGAGCACGAAAAAGCGTCTGGAATCGCCCGCGGCCAGCGCCGCTTGATCATAGGTCAGCACGATGATCTGCGGCACCTGCATGCAAGCGATGATCACGACGATGATGCCCGCTTCATGATAGCGCGGATCGTAGAGAAATTCAGCAAGCGGCACGCCGATAAAAGAAAGGATCGCAACACCGAAAAGAAGGCCACCGCTTACCACAAAACGCATCTTGCGAAGGGCTGCGAAATTCGCGGCACTCTCGCGTGGAGGGCGTTCGCGATAGAGCGGGATCAGCAGTTTATGAGTGACGGAAATGCCCAAGAGCAGAGGGAAGCTCGCGAGGAAAAAGCCGATGTTGTAAACTCCGAACTGATCGAGCGGTAGATACGCACCAAGCAGCATTTTATCACTTTGGTTGAACAGGAATCCCGCGACCGTGCTGAGGAAAATCCACTTGCCAAAATTGATCAACTCATGCGCGGCGGGCTTTTCCCATTCAAACCGATCGCGGTGGCCCACCAAATATATCCAAAACAGGAAAAGCTGCACCAAACAACTGATAACACTTGAAAAAACCAACGCCCAAACCGATTGCGTTAAGTATGCGAGAACAACTGCGCTGACAATTCCAGTCAATTGAGTGACAATATCGATGGTCGTGACGCGCCCCAATTGCAAGTGCCGGTTGGCAAGCATGAGCCGCGTCGGATTGAACCCCTGGATAACCAAAGTCAGCGCGGCAACAGGCAAGATTTGCATCAACTGCGGTTCGCCATAAAGAAGCGCCATGGGGTAGGCCAGCACACTGGCCGCAAGCCACAACAACACACCGCGCCCTGCTTGGATTGTCCAAGCAGTGTTCAGGAAGCGCGGATCATCGCCGCGTTTGCTTTGCATGATCGCGGGGCCGACGCCGACGTCGGAAAATTGGTAAAGGCCTTGAATAAAGACCATGACAAGGGCCATCATACCGAAGGCCTCGGGGAACAAAAGCCGTGTCAGAATAAGGTTGGACGCAAGGCGGATCATCTGGCTAGCGCCAAAGCCGCCAACGGTCAGAAACGAGCTGCGCATCGCTCGCGCGCGCAAGTTCGAGCCTTGAAAAAGCGCTGTGATCCGTCTCATCTGCCGCGCTCCCAAGTGCTTGTTCTGCTTGGGGTTAATTTCACGGTAAGCGAGACGATACCATAGGCGAGCGTGCCAATGGGATGACGCAAAACAGCCTTTAGCACGGCGCTTGGGGCGAAGCGCAACTTCGCATCATTGCGCAGTAAGTCAGGGAATTTTGTATTCAACTCATGCACACCAGCATTTTGGCGACGGCGCACACGGATCAGGTTTTTCATGCCATCAACAAGAGGCCAGTCATAGCCGGCGTTCACCTCGTAACGCTCATCCGGTGCAAATTTCAGGCGCGCAAAAGTGTCGTCGGAAATGATCGCAGGCCAATTGCCAAAGCGCGCGCGGCCCGCGCTATTCATCGCGAAAAAGCCGCATCCTGGGGCGGGTTGCTTCATGAACGGTGTTTGCAGATAGAACTGCGCGTAGGCGCGGGTGAAACAGCTTTTCGCACGGCTCAGACGCACCGCGCCACTGGCATAGGCAGGTTTGTTGCCACCAAGCACATCGGTGATTTCTGCCAGCAAGGCTCGGCTGACGATCACATCCGCATCGAGATAAGCGCACAAAGGCGCTTTGACCGCGCAATCAGCAGCATTAAGCGCTGCGAGCTTGCTGCCGTGCTCCAGCTCGATCACATCCAGTTGCCATCCCAGCACCTGTGCGCGCATTTGGAAACTACGCGCAATGTCAGCGGTTTCGTCGCGACACCCGTTGGGGACGACAATAATTTGAACCGCATCGTTACGCGGAAAATCGCTGGCCAAGACAGCGTCAAGGCAACGCCCGATATGGGCGGCCTCGTTGTTAGCTGGCAAAATCAGGCTCAATGCAGGGGTGATGGCACTCATTTTGCGAACTTCCAAACAAACAGGTCAAATTGTGGACATCTTTTCATGTTAGATGACTAAGTGTCCCTTGTTCCCAAGGCTCCTACGTACTCTGATACCGTTATTGGTTCAATTTGTTGAAATTATGTCTGCCGAGGCACCGCCCTAATGAAGCTGTCGTTATGAACACTGCCCACCCTATGCGCCTAGGCTATCTGGTGCCGCAATTCCCCGGTCAGACCCATATTTTCTTTTGGCGAGAGATTGCCGAGTTGGAAGCGCGCGACATCGATGTCCATATACTAAGCACGCAGCCGCCCCCTACTGGCCTTATCGCGCATGAGTGGTCAAAAGAGGCGATAGCGCGCACGACCTATCTTGCCTCAAAAAACCCGTTGAACATGCTGCGCGCTGCGCTGCATCAACCCTGGTTTCAATTCATCGCGCAAATGCGGCTTGATGGGGCAAGCGTCGCCAAGGATATCGCGATTTGCCTGCCTGCCGCCACACGTTTACTTGATTATGCGCAGGCACAAAACCTCGATCATATTCACGTGCATTCCTGCGCGCGCGCGGCGTTGATCGCGGCCATGTGCAAACATATGGGCGGGCCGGAGTATAGCGTCACACTGCATGGGCCGATGTCTGATTACGGGCGCGCGCAACCGCTCAAATGGCGCGCCGCGCGCTTTGCCACAATCATCACCCGCAAGCTCGAAGCAGAGGCGCGCGAGGCCTTGGGAGATACGATGCCTGCGCAAATCTACATTCGAGCAATGGGCGTGGACACCGAGGTTTTGAAACGCACGGTGCCCTATATCGCCCCGGCAAATGGCGCGCCGCTTAGGGTTTTCAGTTGTGCACGTTTGAACATCGTCAAAGGCCATCAGGATGCGATGGAAGCGGTATACATGCTGCGCCAAAAGGGCGTGGATGTGCATCTCGAAATTGCGGGCGAGGATGATGCGGGTGGCAGCGGGTATCGCCGCGTTCTGGAAGAGCGGATCAGCGCATTGGGCCTGCAGGATCACGTGCGCCTGCTTGGCGCGATCGACGCTGGGGCGGTGAAAGCCAAGCTGCTCGATGCGCATCTGTTCGTTCTCGCCTCGTGGCACGAACCACTTGGCGTCGCCTATATGGAAGCGATGAGCTGCGGCGTGCCGACGATCGGCACTGATGCGGGCGGCGTTACGGAAATGATCAAAAGCGGGCAAACCGCTATTCTGGTACCCCCCAAAGAACCTGGAAAACTGGCCGATGCAATCCTGCAATTGAGCGAGGACCAAAGCGAATTGCTCCGCCTCAGCGCCGCAGGGCGCGCACATATCGAGGCGCATTACCATGCTTCCATGGGCGCAGAAACTTTGATTGAAGGGATCAGGGCAAACCGCGCCTAGCGCAGGTCTTCGACCATGATCGCAAGGTCTTCATCCGCTTCGAACCAGAGCATTTCCACATCGCGCAATTCCGCATCCACGAAATTGCTGCGCACCCGAATGCCACCTTCGATCTGCGAAAACGTGTACGAAGACGGCCCCCCCGGCAAGAGTGCCGCATCAAAGCCGCCGCCGCCGAGCAGCTTGTCGTTGCCGCCCATCGGGTGCAGCACATCATCACCGTCGCCGCCAACCAGAACATCCGCACGCCGCGTGCCTTTGATGTCGTTTGCGCCGCCATCACCGACGATCACGCGCCCGCCCTCAAAGGCGTCGGGCTGGCGTTCTTCCCACCACGCAGGCGTATTCGCGTTAAACGCCATAAGCGCATCCCAACGTGGATTTTCATCTTGCAAATGGCGCAAAGCGCCCCAGCTGCCGTATTGGCTTGGCTTCGCCACATCGACGAACGCATTGAAAAGCGTGCCCGTCGCATCCTTCCAACCTGTGATCAGATCGGCGTAGATACCGCCCATTTCGGGTGAATAGTTGAACTGTTTGAAGAATTCGATCAGCGTTTCGTTCGTGGACCACTCTCCGCTAACGGCCACATGCGTGCCACCCTCGTACATGACAAGGCGCAGCCCGTGGTCTTCGGCGACCTTCGCTTGCTCGGGGAAAATCACCTCGATCAATTCCTTGATCGATCCCTCGCGCAGGGCCGCGTCCACCAGCTTGTTCGCAGCGACATATTTGTGTTGCTCGACGTAGGCGTCGCGCTCTGCGCCCAGAAGGCCTTTGACCGCCGCATCGTTAACTGCCGTGCGCTCGCTATCCTCGAGCCAGCCCAGAACGGTTGGCGCTTGTTCATCGCTGCCCATTTCGAAGCCGAAATAGCCAGTGATCGCATAATCGGTAAAATAGACGTAGGGCGGCCAGTTCTTATCAGGGTCCTCTTCAACCCAGAGCGGCGCGTTAAGTGATGCCTCCTCAAGGCCGAGCCAGCCCGTGTGTGTGCCGATCACCGTGCCGAGGCGGTCAGAGGTATTTTCACCGAAAACCTCCGTCCAGATTTGCGCCATTTGCGCCGAGCGCATGCCATAGAACTGCATCCATGAATCGTCCCCTGCAGCGCGGCCCCAACGTTCCTTTGATTGCTCGTTCGCATAGACCGCTTGGGGGAAGATGAAATTCCACACCTCGTTGGAATACTCCACATAGGCGCGCAGATCGCGGCGCAGGGTTTGTTCCGTCAACTCGGCAAACGCGCGGAAATAGCCATCATCGGCCATGTGGGGCATGTTGAACCAAGGGTCCGCACCGACCATGTTGGACAGCTCGATCATGACTTCGGCAGGAACGCCGCGCCGCACATATGTATAGTCGGCAAGGTTGGCGCGCTTGTCCCACGTGCTCGATTTGGAGCCGTTGGTCGACATCCAGTCCATAAAGCGCAGCGATCGCAGATTTTCGATCCGCGCGAGCCAGGCCGGATTGAAAATCACACCGGCAGCGACAAGCTCGGCGTCGCTTTCCCGGAATACCTTGATGTTACGAATGTGATCGCTCGGGTCGGTTTCGGTGATGGCGATCGCGATCAGGCCCTCACCGGGGGTGTAATCAAAGCGAATTTCGCCCTCCGAGCGGCGCACGTTCTTGGCCCGCCCCGCGATATCAAGTTTGCCCTGACCCTCGAAGGTGGCCACGTAGCGCCCTGCAAGCGCCGTTGCTTCAACGGGTTGATCTGTCAGCATAAACGCCTCAATCGCACGTGCGCCATCTGGCAAACGCAGGGGCCAGCCGAATTCATCCAGATAGCCGCCAGCTTCCAATGCCTCGGCATCGAACGCGCCCCATTGATCATTCGTGTGCCCGACCCAAGGGCGCGCGGTTTTCATCAGATCAAGGAAGGGATGTTGCACCGACCAATCGGCGATACCGTTCAGACCCATCGCCAGCGAAGGCGCAGTAACACCATCGGCGTAGGTGATCGCAGGGGCCTGATGTGTTTCGTTTTGCACTGGTTCAGGCATTGGCTCGGGTGTTTGTATTGACGCTTGCATTGGCGCGTCCGTTGCAGCCGCCGCTTGGGCGCGCGGCAAGGCAGAAACCCGCTCCCAAATGGCATCGCGCACCATCGGGAAGGTCGCACGCAACTCAGGCGCGACACTGCTGGGAGGGCGGAAACTCTCGGGGACAGGTTCACCGTAGATCGTGTTGTACGTCACCATCGCCGCCATCAGATAAAGCGCAGAGGTGCCGTGCGGCGCGTCGTCCTCGTAAAAGGTCTCTGCCGCCAGTTCGGACAAAGCCGTCTCCATCATGACCGACGACAAGACGCGCGACACAGGGATCAACGTGATCTCGCGGCCCTGCGCTGCGCCTGAAATGCCCAATGCAAACGCGTCGTACCATGCCGCGTAATCGCCAGTCGCAAACTCGTGATAGGCACGTAGCCCGTTGGCATTTGGGGGAAAAGCACCCGAAACCGCCGCCATTTCTGGCCAACCCTCAAACAGGTAAACACCGACATTCGGATCGGCATCAGCCACCCAATTCACGATTGCAGCGGCCGCATCGACGGGGGACAGGTTTTCGGGATTTTCGCCGTCATAGGGTGCATCGGGTGTTTGGTACTGAATGAAATTGCCGGGCACCATCCAGATGTTCGTCAGGCTCGCATCCTTGAATTGACGCCGCTCGCTGTTCCAGGCGTCATTGACCGCTTTGAACGACCAGTTGGGCTGGGGCGGCAGTGTGCGCATAAAATCGCGCATAAAGCCCCATTGACCGCTCAGGGCAAATTCGTGCCCCCCCTCGCGCGCCATAAGAGCCATCCAATGCGGAACGGTGGTTTCATCGCTGTCACTTAGGTGATGGATGAGCGAATTGCCAAAAACATACGCCCGCTCGCTTTTTTGTTGCGCAGCGACAGACGTGCCAAATACAGCAGAAAGCGCCACTGCAAAGGCAGCAAGCCGTTTAGTGAAACGTAAAACCATAACCGTGAACTCCTGCCGCGCCCTTACTCGAGAATATAGATACCTGCGCCACTTATGCTAGGGTAATTGGCCCGCTCGGTTCTAATGCACCTGCTTTTCTGAGGATCAGTTCAAGACGCTGAAAGCTGTTATACACATCAAGGCGTTCATGCGCACCGATGAAACGGTCGAGCTCGGGATAGGCCTTGACCGCGATGTCGAGAACCGGATCGCTGCCAGCGCTATAGAGCCCCGCGCGGATCATCAGCGCGCTTTCATCGTAACTGCCGAGCAGGCGGCGGGCGGTGCTGATCAACTGGTTCTCTTTCTCGCTCGCCGCGTCGGGCAGGCTGCGCGAGACAGAGCGCACCGCGTCAATCGCGGGATACCTGCCGCGTTCGGCAATGGCGCGGTCCAGCACCACATGCCCGTCCAGCACCCCGCGCATCATATCCGCGATCGGTTCTTCCATGTCGGAGCCCGCAACGAGCACCGAAAAGATCGCCGTGATATCGCCCGATCCCTCAAGCCCCGGCCCCGCGCGCTCACACAAGGACATGATCGTATGCGCGGTCGACGCGGGAAAGCCGCGCAAACTTGCCGCTTCGCCGCTCGCCACCGCAATTTCGCGGTGCGCTTCGGCAAAGCGGGTGATCGAATCGGCCAAGAGCAGCACATGTTTGCCTTGATCGCGGAAATGTTCGGCCACGGTCATCGCCGTCAACGCACATCGACGGCGCAGCAACGGGCTTTGATCAGAGGTCGCGGCGATAACCACCGTGCGCGCCATGCCCTTCGGGCCAAGCACTTTCTCCACGAAATTCCTAAGCTCGCGGCCCCGCTCCCCGACCAACGCGATCACGATCACATCCGCCTGCATGTGGCCTGCAAAATGTGCGAGCAAGGATGATTTCCCTACGCCCGAACCGGAAAAAAGGCCGAGGCGCTGCCCGCGCACCACCGGTAAAAGCGTGTTGAAGATCGACATCGACGTTTCCAAGCGCGTGCCCAGCGCACGTCTTCGTGCAGGATTCGGCGCATTTCCCTGCACCGAGCGCGCACCGCCCCCAGGTGGTAAATACCGCCCGTCCATCGGCCTGCCAGACGCATCGATGATACGCCCGATCCAATGATCGCAAGGCGCAAGGCGCAAAGGGCCGTCCAGCAGCACTTCATCACCGATCGAGACCCCATTGAGTTGGGCATCGGGTAGAATAATTGTCTCGTTGCGAGAAAGACTTAGCACCTCCCCGCCCATTCGCGCGCCGGAGCTTGCGAAAAGACTTACCTGATCGCCCACCTGCGCGCGTTTTTCGATGCCCCCCACATGCACCAGACCCGCGCCCACATGGATAATCGTTCCAAAGGTCTTTGCTGCGTGAATATCACGAATATCCTGCAATAGCCCGTCTAGTCCCAGCGTTGTCATCAAACTCTCCTCAAATCCCATGAAAACTTTTTCTAAAGGAATCAGGGTTAAGCCTTGGTTGAAGCGAGACAGATTTTTTCGACGGAGGCAGAGCGTAATGTTTCAAAAACTAGAAATTTTTCAGGTGGCACATGCCATGGCGAGCCATGCTGGACGCCTACAATCGGTGGCGGCGCAAAACATGGCGAACGCGGATACGCCGGGGTTCAAGGCCAAGCGCCTAACGCCCTTCAAAGACACGCTCGCCAATGCGAGGCTGGGGGTTGCACAGCGTTCAACGCGCAGCGGGCACCTGAACGGTAGCACACAAGACGGCCCTCCAAGTGCGCAGGCGCAAGTGCAGATAGATGAACGCGCGAAAAGCGACCCAAACGGAAACTCCGTAGCGATCGAAGATCAAATCTTGCTCTCCGTGGATGCCAAACGCCAGCACGATCGCGCTCTCGCGATCTACCGCTCGTCGCTCAACATTCTTCGCACGTCAATCGGCCGCTCTTAACTCGGGAACCCCCTTATGAATGACTTTTCCAATGCTCTCTCCATCGCAACCAGCGGCCTCAAGGCCCAATCCGCACGTTTACGTCATGTGTCTGAAAATATCGCGAACGCGGACACGCCCGGTTATCAACGTAAGGTCGTCGATTTCAATCTTTCGCGCGAAACCGGAGAGGTCTCTTTGGGGCGATTGTCGCTTGATCCCAGCGATCTGCGCGAAATCTATGATCCGGCGCATCCGCTTGCCGGGGAGACCGGCTATTACGCAAGCTCCAATGTCGAGTTGATTATCGAAATCGCCGACGCACGCGAGGCACAGCGCAGTTATGAGGCCAATCTCAAGATGCTCGATCAAACGCGGCAAATGTCCAGCAGTTTGATGGACCTGCTCCGCCGATAATTCCCAGAAACACACGAAAGGACCACGAATATGGATGTGAAATCCCTCTTCGCAACGCAGCGCTATGCAGCCAGCAAACCAGCCGTCGATCCAGGGCAAACCGCGCAGCACAGCGCCACTGAGCGCTTTACCGATACGTTCAAGGACTTTTCTGCGACCCTCGCACAAAGCGAAAATATCGCTAAGGCCGCAATGACAGGCGGCGCGGATCCGCATGCCTTGGTGCAGGCCCTCGCACAGACCGAACTGGCCGTCGAAGCCGCAGTCACCGTGCGCAACAAGGTCGTGGAAGCCTATCAGGAAATCCTGCGGATGCCGGTCTAAGCGATGCGTGAAGCCGTTTTCTTCGACACATTACAACACGGGCTTTGGGTGGCTGTGCTCATGTCCATTCCGATCCTTGGCGCGGCGCTGGTCGCCGGCGTAGTGATCGGTTTGCTCCAAGCACTGACCTCGGTGCAGGAAATGACCCTGACTTTCGTACCCAAATTGGGGGCTATCGTTATCGTTTTTTGGATGACCATGGGCTTCATGACACAAATTTTGGTGAGCTATTTCCACAGCTCGATCATCCCGCAAATCACCGGAGGCTGAAACGTTCTTATGGAAAATGCTAGCTACACCACACTGACGCGCCAATCAGGTTTGATGCGCGAGATGAGCGTGATCGCCAATAATATCGCGAACGCCAATACGACAGGGTATCGCCAGGAAGGATTGGTGTTCTCGGAAGTCGTGCAAAGCATTGATGATGCTCCATCCTTGTCCATGGCAACGGCGCGTGCGCGTGTAACCTCCCTTATGCCTGGCACAATGACGCAAACTGGCGGACCGCTCGATATGGCGATCGACGGTCAGGGCTTCTTCCTGATTCAAACCTCTGAAGGCGAGCGGCTTAGCCGCGCAGGGCATTTCATGCCCAATTCACAGGGTGATCTGGTGACAGTAGATGGGCACCGCGTACTTGATTCCGGGGGCGCACCGCTGTTCATTCCGCGAGGCACCGGCAATATTTCGATCGCCCCAGATGGCACAATAAGCGCGAATGGTCAGCTTTTGGGACAGGTCGGCATCGTCAAGCCAAGCGAAGGTACCCAAATTCTGCGCGACGACGGCGTTCATTTTCGCGCTGACGGTCCTTACGAGCCGAATCTGGATGCGCGCGTGCGCCAAGGATATCTGGAGAGATCTAATGTCGATCCATTAACCCAGATCGCGCGAATGATCGAAGTGCAGCGCGCCTATGAAATGGGGCAGAGTTTCGCGGAATCCGAGAACGAACGCATTCGCAAGGCGATGCAGACAATTATCAAATAAACCAGAACAAAGAGGCAACAAAATGAGAGCTTTAAAGATCGCGGCGACAGGTATGAGCGCGCAGCAAATGCGCGTGGAAGTGATTTCCAACAACCTCGCCAACATGACCACCACGGGATACAATGCACGGCGTGCCGAGTTTGCGGACCTGCACTACCAACAAATGTCGCGCGCCGGAACGATCAATGCAGCGGACGGTACGGTTCTGCCTACAGGTGTGCAGCTTGGCCTTGGCGTGCGCCCGGCATCTGTATCCATCTACCTTGCCCAAGGCTCGTTGTCAGCGACCAACAACGACCTTGATCTGGCGATTGACGGCCAAGGGTATCTGGAAGTCACACTGCCCTCCGGCACGTCAGCCTATACGCGCGACGGCGGGTTAAAACGCGACGCGGAGGGATTGATCGTCACTAACGACGGCTATCCTGTTGTGCCAGAAATCGTTATTCCACCCGAAGCCAAGAGCATCTCCATCAACGGCGCAGGCGAGGTCTTCGCCTATTTCGACGAAACTGCTGAAGCGCAGCTTTTGGGTCAAATCACCTTGGCAGGCTTTACCAATGCCAAAGGCTTGGAGGCGATCGGAAGCAATCTGTTTCTGGAAACCGAAGCCTCTGGCCCCTCTCTCGTTACCACGCCCGGCACTGACGGGCTCGGCACCTTGCGTCAGGGATATCTAGAGGACAGTTCCGTCGATGCCGTCCGCGAAGTGACCGAGTTGATCGAGGCACAGCGCGGCTATGAACTTAACGCTAAAGTCATCACCGCTGCTGACCAAATGCTCGGCGCGACGACCCAGATCCGCTGATGCGTTTGTTCTTGTATATCATGCTCTATTGCTGCGCCGCCGTGCCGCTCGCCGCCGATATTGCTGTCGCGGCGCGCAACATTCGCCCCGGCGCGGTCCTAACGGCGAGCGATATAATTCTCATGCGCGGTGAGGTGCAGGATGGTTTCGGCGACACCAACAGTCTCATCGGCCTCGAAGCAAAAGTCGCGCTCTATGCGGGGCGCACGATCCTGACCTCACAAGTCACGCGCGCGGCCAGCGTAGAGCGCAATCAGATCATCGAATTGATCTACGCGGTCGATGGCCTGTCCATGAGCACCGAAGGCCGTGCGCTTGGGCGCGGCGCAGAAGGACAACGCATACGCGTGATGAATCTCGCCTCCAAGGCATCAATTTTCGGAACGATCCAGCACAATGGAACCGTGTTGGTCAGCAAATAAGGAACGCCCGTCATGCGCCGTTTTCCACTTATTCTCGGAGCGAGCCTACTTGCCGCCTGCTCCAGTGCAGATCATTTGGGCAAAGCGCCGTCGTTTTCCGAGCCGATGGCCTCGCGCGAACATTCCGCGATGGTTTACCCCGGCCTGCCGCAAACCGTCGAGCATCGGACCTTCATCACGGAATCTTCCCTTTGGCGTGCGGATAGTAAATCCTTGCTCGGGGATCGACGCGCTCTGCAAAAAGGGGATATCATGACGGTCGTCATCGAAATCGACGACAAGGCCGAAATTTCCAACACAACATCACGCTCGCGCGAGGGCTCTGACAACATGAGCGTGCCCGACTTGTTCGGCGTTCCGCAGCGCATCGGAAAGAGTTGGCCGGATGGCTCCGGTCCTGAAAAAGCCGTAGATCTGTCCAGCAAGAGCAAGTCCAAGGGTGATGGTTCGGTACGCCGCAAGGAAAAACTGACCCTGCGCGTCGCAGCGACCGTGGTAGAGGTCCTGCCAAACGGTGTTCTAGCAATCGAAGGGACGCAGGAAGTGCGCGTTAACTTTGAAATGCGCGAATTGCTGGTGAACGGTTATGTGCGCCCCGAAGACATATCGCGGCAAAACGAAATCACCTACGACAAGATCGCTTCGGCACGCATCTCCTATGGGGGCCGAGGTCAGATATCCGACATGCAGCAGCCAAGATACGGACGTCAAATCCTCGAAGCAATTCTGCCGTTTTAAGAAAGCGTTGAAATGATAAAGAAACTTTTTCCCATCGTGTTAATCTTGATCTTTGGTGCCGCGGGCATTGCCGCAGGCCATATGCTCAAGCCCAAACCGAAAGAAACACATGGCGAAATGGGTCCCTGCGGTGATGATCCGAACGTCGATAAGGAAAAAATTGCGGACACGGCGCACGTGAAAGATGACCCGCCCAAGCGCCCGCAGGACGTGTCGTTTGACTACGTCAAATTGAACAACCAGTTTATTGTGCCGGTCATCAAAGGCGATTTGGTCAGTTCAGTCGCCATCGTCGCGCTTAGCCTGGAGGTGAAGATGGGAACAAAGGAACAAGTCTATCTGGTCGAGCCAAAGCTGCGCGATGTATTTTTGCAGGCGCTTTTCGATCACGCCAGCCTTGGCGGGTTCGACGGAGCCTTTGCGACCACCGAGAATTTGATCCGCATGCGGCGCTCTTTGAAGGAACGCGCAGTCGCGGTGCTAGGCGATATCGTTAACGACGTGCTCGTCACCGATATCGCGCGCCAGGACAACTAGCTACAGAGCGCTTTGATCTGCGCACTCAGTACCGGGTCGGCGGCAACGTTATCGGCGGCGATTTCGAATGCGTCCGGCAAAAGTGCGCTGGGCTCGCAAATCCGATCAATCAGGCCGAATTGTAGGGCGTCTTGCGCCAATATTTTTTGCCCACCCATCAGGATCAGCTTGGTGCGCGCAGGACCAATCAGCGCGCACATGCGGGCAGGATCGGAGGGTTGTGGCAGAAAACCGAGCTTCATCACTGGGTAGAAAAACTTGGCATGCGGCGCGGCCAAACGCAAATCGCACGCCAGCGCCATTCCCATCGCACCCCCGGCCAAGGTACCGTTCAGCGCCGCAATGCTCAGGCAAGGCAGCGCCGCAATCGCACCAGAAAGTTCTTCCCAGAGCGGGGAAACCGCCAGACCCGCGCGCGCCTCGTCAAGGTCCGCGCCAGCGCTGAACACTTTGCCGCGTCCCGTGAGAACAAGGGCACGCGCGCTTTGCGCCTCCTTGGCGATGCGGATCAAATCACGCAACATCTCCGAAGTGAGCGAATTCGCTTTCTCAGCCCGATCGATGGTCGCGGTCCAGATCCCGCCCGTTTTGGCAAGCGCAATCATGACAAGCCGATCCGCGCGCGAATGGCCTCGTCGCGCAGCGATATTTCTTCGCCAAGCCACGCATCTGCATCCGCCGAGCACATCCAGGCAAGCGCCTCAGCAGGCCATTCAGCGGGGACATGCACCTCCCAATCGAGCTGGCTAACAGGGTTAATGCCAGAGGTCTTGATATCGCGCTGCATTTGCGTGGCAACCGTGCCGGGGGACAGCCCCATGATGCGCAAACCGCGCGCGGCGTTTTCCAGATGCGCGCAGCGCGTCAGCATCGCCGCGCCCGCTTTAGAGCTACAATAGGAGGACCAGGCTTCGATCGGGTTGTGAGCCGCGCCGGAACTGACAGTGATGATCGTGCCCTGTCCAGCATCGCGCATGGCGGGTAAAACTGCACGCACCCCGTTGAAAACGCCCGTCAAATTGATTTCGATTGCTTTGGCCCAAGCCACGGGATCCGCGTTAGCCAGATGGGTGATCGGCTCGATCACACCTGCGTTGTTGATCAGAATGTCCACCGCTGCGAACCGCGCCCGCGTTTGCGCGATCGCGTGCTCTATATCCGCGAAGCGGCTGACATCACAGCCCAGCGCGAGCGCTTGCGGCCCGATTTCAGCCGCTAGCCCTTCAATATCACCCGTGCTGCGCGCCAAAAGGGCGACGTTTGCACCCTTGCTTGCAAACAGGCGCGCGGTAGCGGCACCGATACCACGGCTCGCCCCTGTGATGACGACTGTTTTTCCAGCCATATCCTGCATTTACCCATCTCCTCGTGTTTTGGGGGATTATCGCCGCCTGGGCTAGCAAACGGCACTTTAGCTTGACGTTGCACTAAGCTCGGTTGAAGCTGCAAGGCGAATTATCTCCAAAAGGACGCGTCTCATGTCGCTCAAGGCAGCAATTTTCAGCACCACATCATTTGTTTTTTTGGCTACCTCCAGCGCCGCCGACGTGACAGCCAAAGAAATTTGGGACGACTGGAAGTCCTACATGTCCGCTTTCGGCTACAGCGTGGACGCCGAGGAAGTTATAAGTGGCAACACGCTGACCGTGAACGATGTGACCATGCGCGTGCCCATGCCCGACGGCGCGGGCAGTTTCGCGATGAGCATGAGCACAATCGATTTTGTCGAGAATGGCGATGGCACGGTGAACGTGGTGTTCCCCGAGGTCACACCGATGCAATTTGCAGCAAAAGGCCCCGAAGGCGAAGCGGTTTCCGGCTCGCTTGAGTATACTATCAAGGGCATGGAGATGCGCGCCAGCGGTGATCCATCCAAGATGATCTACGATCACACCGCAGAGCAAATGAGCATCACCCTGCGCACGCTTACAGTAGACGGTGAAACCCTTCCCGAAGGCGCGCTTAAGGCCGCATTGACAGTCAATGACACAAGCGGGCAATCGGTGATGGAGCCCGGCGCGCTGCGCAAGATCAGTCAGAACATGCGCGCGGGCGAAACCAACTATCAGATCAATTTTCAAGACCCCGACAGCAGCGATGGCATGGTGTTCAACGGTGTGATCGAGACCATGCGCTTTTCCGGTGATACGTCGATCCCCCTCAGCGTCGATCCCGAAAACGTGGCGAGCGCTTTGAGGGACGGAATGTCGATCGTTGGCGGATTTAGCTACACAGGCTCCTCCACCGAATTTTCCGTAACTGATGACAGCGATACCATGGGCGGCTCCGTCGGTGCCGCCTCTAGCGAAGTCCAAGTTCGCCTGAACAAGGATTTGCTGGAATACAAAGGCGGCAGCAAGGACGCGCGCTTCAATATTGTGGGCGGCTCAGTCCCCTTGCCCATCGTGGCCGAATTTGGCGAAGTGGCGTTCAACCTGCTGATGCCAGTCGCCAAATCCGAAAGCGCCAGCGATTTTGCCTTCGGGCTGACCTTGGGCAATTTCGAAACCTCGGACGCACTTTGGGCGATGCTCGATTCCGCAAATGTTCTGCCGCGCGATCCAGCAACGATATCGCTCGATCTGACGGGAAAGGCGAAGATGCTGGTCGATTTCTTCGATCCTGAACAGATGAGTGCGGTAGAGGACGGAGAGGCCATGCCGGCGGAATTGCAAGCGCTGACGCTGAACAAGTTGCTCATCTCCGCGGTTGGTGCAACGCTGTCCGGCACGGGTGATTTCACCTTCGACAACAGCGACACAGAGAGCTTTGACGGCTTTCCGAAGCCAACGGGCGGCATCGACCTGTCCCTGATCGGTGGCAATGGTTTGATGGACAAGCTGGTGCAAATGGGCCTGCTGCCACAGGAACAGGCGATGGGTGCCCGCATGATGATGGGTCTGTTCGCGCGTCCCGGCGAGGGCGAGGACAGCCTAACCTCGAAGATCGAGATCAATGCAGAAGGTCACATCCTTGCAAACGGTCAGCGCATTCGATAAAACCTCTGAATTTTAAACACTGGGGCCGCGTGTCATTGCGCGGCCTTTTTCGTGCAGCCTTGTATCAGGGCACATGGCGGTCTACCTCCTCAGAGAACCTGAGTGCGGAGCGCAAATGTCTCAAAATCTGGAAGAACTGACCCACGCCCTGTTATTGGCCGCGAAAAAGGCAGGCGCACAAAGCGCAGATGCGATGGCCGTCAAAGGCACAGCCCTATCAATCGACGTGCGCAGCGGTGCGTTAGAGCAGGCCGAACGCTCCGAAGGGATCGACATCGGACTGCGTGTTCTGATCGGGCAGCGCCAAGCCTGCGTATCCTCCTCCGACACGTCAAGCACGACGATCAATGCCATGTGCGAGCGCGCGATCGCCATGGCACGCGAGGCCCCCGAAGACCCCTATGCCGGCCTTGCAGACCCTTCGATGCTGTCAGATGCACGCGACGCGGAAGGCCTCGAACTTTGCGATCCGAGCGCCGAACCTGATCCCGCGATGTTGCAAGAGGACGCAATGCGCGCCGAAGCGGCAGCGCTGGCCCATACGGGGATCAGCCAGGTGCAATCCGCCAGCGCCGGCTACAGCGCGCGCGAGGTGCATATCAGCGCAAGCAACGGATTTACCGGCGGCTACGCACGCACGGACCGTGCAATATCTTGCGTCGCGATCGGCGGCACAGGCGCGGATATGGAGCGCGATTACGACGGTGACAGCCGTATTTATCAGAGCGATCTACGCAGCCCCGAGGATATCGGCGCTATCGCCGCCAAGCGGACTCTGGCGCGTATGGGCGCGCGCAAGCCGCCCACGGGAAGCTATCCCGTCCTCTTTGACGAGCGGATTTCCTCGACGCTGATCGGGCACTTGATTGCCGCTGTGAACGGCGGCTCGATCGCGCGCGGCTCGTCATGGCTTCGCAGTGCCTTGGGCGAGCAGGTTCTGCCAGAACACCTCAGCCTGATCGAAGATCCCCACCGCGTCCGCGTCCCCGGCTCACGCCTGTTCGACGCCGAAGGATTGGCGACACAAAAGCGTGCGATCATCGACAAGGGTGTGCTTACAGGGTGGACGCTCGATCTGGCCAACGCGCGCAAGCTCGGGATGACATCGACTGCGAACGCCGCGCGCGGCACTTCTGCGCCGCCCTCGCCAAGTTCGTGGAACGTCGCCTTGACCCAGGGCGCAAAGACGCAAAACGACTTGCTGCGTGACATGGGGACAGGGCTACTGGTTACGTCGATGATCGGCTCCACGATCAACGCGACCACGGGCGATTACTCACGCGGGGCCGCCGGTTTTTGGGTGCAAAACGGTGAAATCACCTATCCTGTCAACGAATGCACAATTGCCGGCAATCTGCGCGACATGCTGATGCGAATGACACCGGCAAATGATGCGCGCACGCATCTATCGCGCGTCGTTCCATCGCTATTAATCGAAGGGATGACCCTTGCAGGAAACTGATCTCAGCCTGCTGATCCGTGCGGGGGAGGCGGCGGGCCGCATCGCCAAAGGCTTCTTTCAAAGCGACCACCAGATCTGGGAAAAACCGGATGGCGCAGGGCCTGTGACTGAGGCCGATATCGCGGTGAACGATCTGCTTGAGCAAACCCTGCGCAGCGCGCGCCCAGAGTATGGCTGGCTAAGCGAGGAATCGACAGACAACGCGGCGCGCCAATCAAGCGAACATGTGTTCATCATCGATCCGATCGACGGCACGCGCAGCTTTATCGAGGGCGCGAAAACATGGGCACATTCGCTGGCAATCGCGCGCAACGGCGAAATCACCGCTGCGGTGATTTTGCTACCGGTATGCGATCTGCTGTACTCGGCGGCTAAGGGCGAGGGCGCACATCTGAACGGCGCGCGCATCGCCGCGTCGCGGCAGTCGCAGATCGGTGCCTCCCAAGTGCTTGCCACGAAACCGACGCTAGAGAGCAAACATTGGAAAGCGGATGGTGCCCCTGATTTTGCACGCCATCATCGCCCCTCGCTCGCCTATCGCCTTGCGTTGATCGCAGAGGGAAAGTTCGACGCGATGCTGACACTGCGGCCGAGCTGGGAGTGGGATATCGCTGCCGGCGCGCTGATTACCACCGAAGCAGGTGGCCGGATCAGCGACAAGACGGGGCGTGCGCTGCGGTTCAATGGCCTTGATCCACGTTTGAACGGCGTGGTTGCAGCAGGCGCGCAGTTACATCGCCCACTTTTGCAGGAACTGGCATCCGCTTGACCCACGACGACCCCATCCGATACCCTCAAGCCAATTCAATCAAAGGACCGTTTCATGGTACAACGACTTCATCTGGTGTTCGGCGGCGAACTGGTGGACCCGACGAAAAACGTCTTCAAGGACGTGGATGATTTGCACGTAGTTGGCATTTTTCCCGACTACGAAGCCGCGTTCAACGCATGGAAAGCCGAAGCGCAGCGCACCGTGGATAACGCGCATATGCGCTATTTTATCGCCCATTTGCACCGCCTGCGCGACGAAAAGGCCGAAGCGTCGTCCACGGAAGAACTCGGGTAGGCGCCATGAACTCGCTCAGCCTGACTGCCTATAAGGCGCTGGCGCGCGGCACCAAGGCTTCGCAACCTCAAAGCTATCCCGCGCGCCCTGATGGGCCGATGGTCTGGGGCGTGGTGCATGACGACGCCTCTGCGCGCGCGCTGATTTATCTTGTGGAGCGTTTGCGCATGTTGCGCGGTCCGTGCTGCCTATTGATCACCTACAGCGACACGCCACCGCGCGTTCCGAAACACAAATCCACATTCTGTCACCCCCTGCCCGTGGATACGCTCGAAGCGGCACGCAGTTTTCTAGATCACTGGCAGCCGTCCATATGCCTCTGGTTTGGCGGCAATCTGCGCCCGGCGCTGATCGCCTGCGCCAAAGAGAGCGGTCTTGCGATGTCGCTGCTGAGCGGGCAAGCCGCGCTACTTGACCAACCGATTTGGCGATGGCTACCCTCGCTCGCGCGCGAGAGTTTGGATGCGTTCAGCGTGATCAACGCATATGATGCGAACGCGCAGCGCCAGTTGCGCAAGATGGACGGCGCACGCCACAACATTCCCGTGCAAGGCCCGCTGCAAGATGCGGTGCTACCACCCAGCGCCAACGAGAGCGTGTTCGAAGAGGTCTCCAGCGATCTCAATGGCAGACCGGTCTGGCTGGCTGCACAGGTGCAAGAGGATGAATTGAAAGACGTGCTCAAGGCGCACCGCACCGCGATCAAAATCACCCATCGCCTGACGCTAATTCTGGTTGCCGCCTCTTTTCCGATCAGCGTCGAGGCGCGCGGCTTGCTCAAATCCCAAGGTTGGCGCGTATGCCATTGGGAGGATGGTGACCCGATCGACGAAAGTACGCAGGTCATTTTTGTAGAAGAACCCGAGGAAATGGGCCTGTGGTATCGCATCGCACCATTCTGTTTTTTGGGCAGTTCGCTGAAAGCGGGACATGGTGGCTGCGATCCCTATGTTGCGGCCTCGCTCGGCTCTGCGATCATCTATGGACCAAACGTAGGCCCCTACATGGATAATTACACGCGCCTTGCCGCAGTTGGAGCGGCGCGCATCGTCAAGGACGCAGATAGCCTCGCTCGCGCGATAGCGCAGCTGCTTGGAGCAGACCAGACAGCGAGCATGGCACATGCCGCCTGGGCCGCGATATCGCAGGGCGCAGAGGCAAGCGATGCGGTCATCGAGACAATTCAAGAGCGCCTTGATGCGTTGGAAAACAGCGCATGAAGACCCCCGATTTCTGGTTTACGCGACCCGATGCGCCAAACTGGCGCGCCCGCGCACTCGCTCCGCTTGGCGCACTTTACGGCGCGCTGAGCGCGCGCCGCATCGCCCGGCCTGCGCAGTGCACACCAGATGTTCCGGTAATCTGCATCGGCAATTTGAACGCGGGGGGCACTGGAAAGACGCCGACAACCATCGCTCTTGTGCAAATGCTGATCGAAATGGGCGCAGCGCCGCATGTGGTCTCGCGCGGCTATGGCGGCAAACTGGACGGCCCTCACCGCGTGATGGCGCGCGACGCAGCAAACGCGGTCGGCGACGAACCTTTGTTACTGGCCGCCTTTGCGCCAACCTGGATCGCCAAGGACCGCGCCCGCGGGATCGAGGCAGCGAGCGAAGCAGGCGCAAGCCATATTTTGATGGACGACGGGTTTCAGAACCCTGCCGTCGCCAAGTCACTGTCCATCATCGTGGTCGATGCTGACAAGGGATTTGGCAACGGGCGCTGCCTACCCGCCGGCCCGCTGCGTGAACCGGTCGCGCAAGGCCTTGCGCGCGCGGATTTCCTGCTCTCCATCGGGTCCAGCGCAGCGCAAGCGCGCTTTGATGCCGCATGGCCCACCACCCTGCACCGCCTGCGCGCGCATCTTACACCCTTGCAGACGGGAATCGCCTTTGATGGCATGCGCTGCATCGCTTTCGCAGGCATCGGCCATCCGGAGAAATTCTTTGCCACGCTGCGCGACATGGGAGCGGATATCCTGCGCGCAGAAGGCTTGAGCGATCACCAAACCTTGACCCCCGCATTGATGGCGCGCCTGGAGAACGAAGCACTTTTGCGCGATGCCCAGCTTGTCACTACCGAAAAGGACGCCGTGCGCCTGCCCGCATCTTTTCGCCAGAAAGTCGTCACCGTGCCTGTGCGCTTGGAGTGGGAGGACGCCGCCCCGCTGCGCGCGGCGTTGACAGCCCTTACCGCCTGACCCAAAACTTGCGCCAAAACCATCTATATCCTGCGAAAGAGAGCCCGATGCCTGACGATATGATCCAAGAGTTGAGCACCATTGTCGGACCCGAACATGTCCTGAGCGGCGCGGATACCGCGCGCTGGCGTCAGGACTGGCTTGGCAAATATACCTCCGATCCGATTGCCGTCGTACGCCCAGGCTCAAGCGCCGAAGTCGGCGCCATCGTCAAACTCGGCAATGCGCGCAAAACCGCGATCATCCCGGTCAGCGGCAACACCGGCCTTGCAGGCGGTGTATCGGGCAAAGGTCACATCATGGTTTCGATGGAGCGAATGAACCGAATCCATGAAGTGCGCAAAGACGCGCGCATTGCCGTCGTCGATGCGGGGGTCGTGCTGTCGGACATTCACGCAGCGGCAGAGGCCGAAGGGCTGGTTTTTCCACTGACGTTCGGCGCGCGTGGCACCGCTTTAATCGGGGGCTGCATGTCCACCAATGCGGGCGGATCAAATGTGGTGCGATACGGCAATACGCGCGATCTGGTGCTTGGTGTGGAAGTCGTCCTGCCAAACGGCGAAATCGCGGATTTAATGTCCGAGCTGCGCAAGGACAATTCGGGCTATAATCTCAAACATCTGGTGATCGGCGCGGAGGGTACGCTTGGGCTTATTACCAAGGCTGTGCTCAAGCTGTCCCCCAAACCGCTGGCCTATGCCACCGCGATGGTCGCAGCACCGTCGATTGGCGACGGTCTGGAACTGCTCAATCAGTTGCAGGACGCCACGGGCGGCGCGGTCGAGGCGTTCGAGTACATGCCGCGGGCATATGTCGAGCGGCACCTGGCTCTGAACAGCGCAGCGCGCGAACCGTTCGATGCCGCGCATGAAGTCAATATCATGGTTGAGATAGGAACGACGATCGCCGCCAAAGCGCAACCCGATGCGGCAGGGCAAGTGCCTCTCGTGGCGGAGTTCGAGAACATCCTCGCAGGGCTTTTCGAAAGCGGTGCGGTTCTGGATGCCACAGTCGCGCAGAACGAAGCCCAGCGCAAAGCCATGTGGGAGCGGCGCGAAGCAGCGGCAGAGGTCGCGCTAACGCACAAGCCACTGATCAACCACGATATTGCTGTGCCGCTGGACAAGGTTGCCACATTTATCGAAGCCATGGAGCAGCGCTTGCCCCTAATTGATGCAGGTGCGAAGCCGATGATCGTCTCGCATTTGGGCGACGGCAATGTGCATTACGCGGTCTGGGGCAAAAGCCAGGACCCCGAGGTACATGATGCAATTACAGAGGCGGTCGAGGATGAAACGCTGAAACTTGGCGGAAGTTTTTCTGCAGAGCACGGGATCGGGGTGAGCAAGCTGCCATCGATGGCGCGGCGCAAGGATCCCGTGTCAATCGCGGCGATGAAGGCTATCAAGGCGGCGCTGGATCCAAACAACATCATGAATCCCGGGAAAGTTTTGCCAGAGTAGCTGGGGGCGCTGCCCCCGTCTCAGCAAAGCTAAGCCTCCCCCGAGGTATTTGTTGACCAGAGAAGCGTTTATATACGCCAATCTGGCAGTCGGGACCACGGCGGTGAACGTTGATATTTTTATGCTTCAAGAAGCGGCAACGGCGGGTCTGCAGCGGACCCGGGTTGAGCGATTCCAGACATCTCTAACGTCGATGGTGGAACCATTCAGCCAGCGGAGACCTACCAAGGAGAGCTTTGTTGGCAGTGATTTAGCCCGAAAGCAGTGTACCCTTTAATGCGCGATCAGCTTTTGGCGGCTATCAAGGGCTATTCTCGCAGCCCCGGTAGGACTTTCTGTGGCTCCCAATTGTCTGCCAGCATTTGTAACCGCTGGGATCAGCAGGCTGTGTTTCTGAAGCGCTGAGACAAAATCATTTGCATATTTAAATTCGCCGTACGGCGTTGCCTCTAGCATTTGCTATTCAGGCGCACTTATTTTACAGCGCCAATTCAAGGACTGCCGGTTCAACTGTGCCAAATCGACAGCACCAGATATGATATCATCGCATAGAGCTACGGCCTGTACGGCTTGTTCGCGTGTTAGATGTTTGTAGGCGGGGCGTGCGATATGCTCGTACCAAGTGCCGCGGCAAACGGTGTCTAGCACAATGCGTTGAAAGCAGTGATCGTTGCGCACAGGCCAAGAGGTGTGCGATGTCCGAGCAAGAGCCGGCATGATCTCTTTTGTGAGCTCCATGTAACGCGACACGAGATCTGCGGTGCGGAGTTGAGTTTTTGTCATTTCGATCCTCGAGAAATATTCTAGTTAGCTAGCTCGCAAGATATCTTGTCAAAGGTCCATGGGAGCAGCCTATCGCTCTCGACGGATGAGACATCGCGGCTAGATCGTGGATCATGAGAGCGACAGACACCCAACCTTTGCGCCGATTCCTGACCCTCGCACTCGGGACACTGCGCCCGCCTGCCGGTGCATGGCGTATCGCCGTTGCGTTTGTGTATGGTGTGATTTGCCATCTGACGTTTGCGGCTGCTGTGCTTGCCATGATGAGTGCTATGTTTTTCGGGATGTCTGAAAGTTTTGGCACAGCACCGGGGTTTTGGGCGGTTGGCGCGAACGCCGCCCTCATTGTGCAATTCCCACTGGCACATTCGCTGCTATTGTCACCGCGCGGCAACCGGGCCCTTGCAAAGTTGGCACCTCGCGCGTTTGCACAATCGCTGTCCACCACGACCTATGCCATCATAGCATCTATGCAATTGCTGGCACTGTTTACCCTATGGACACCCAGCGGGATCATATGGTGGCAGGCAAACGGGGCCGCGTTTACGCTGATATGCTTCTGTTACGGCCTGTCATGGCTGATGTTGATCTGGGCAAGCTATGATGCGGGCGCTGAAGTGCAATCTGGCGCGCTCGGATGGATGTCTTTGGCACAAAACATCAAGCCAGTATTTCCGGATATGCCAACGGCGGGTCTGTTCAGCCTAATGCGCCAACCCATTTACGTGTCTTTCGCCCTAACAACGTGGTTCGTTCCCGTTTGGACCCCCGATCAGCTGTGCCTAGCAGTGGCATTAACCACCTATTGCCTGCTTGCGCCCCGTCTGAAAGAAAAGCGTTTTGCACGGCGGTATGGCGCGCAATTCGTGGATTATAAGCGCGATGTTCCATATGCCATTCCCCGCATACTGCGCAAAAAAACCTAAGGATGTAATGTGAAAACCAACGACTTTATTGCAGATATGATGGGCACATCCGAACGAGCGGACTTTACGCCAACGCGGGCCGCAGGGCTTGCGCGGCTTGATCTGTTTGTCGAGCGCGCGGGCGATCTATACGATCGTTGCCGCAACTATGATTTGGGGCCGCAGCAACGTACAAACGTCTCGGCCTTGTCGCCATGGATACGGCATCGTTTGATTACAGAAACCGAGGTTTTAAACACTATTCTAGCCCGTCATACATTTGAGGCCGCCGAACGGTTTGTAAATGAAATCTTCTGGCGGACCTATTTCAAAGGTTGGTTAGAACATCACCCCAGCGTTTGGCCCACCTATCAAACCGGTCTGCAACGCCAGATCAACAGTCTTGAAAAAGACCGTCGTTTGTCTGCGTCATACAACGAGGCCATTGCAGCACAAACAGGGATCACCTGTTTTAATGCTTGGGTAGATGAGTTGACGCAAACAGGATATTTGCACAACCACGCACGCATGTGGTTCGCCTCGATCTGGATATTCACCTTGCGACTACCTTGGGAGTTGGGCGCAGACTTTTTCCTGCGCAACCTGATGGACGGGGACCCTGCATCCAACACGCTGGCGTGGCGCTGGGTCGCTGGTTTGCAAACCAAAGGGCGACCTTATATCGCGCGGGTTTCAAATATTTCGAAATTTACGGACAAACGCTATTGCCCGACGCACCAGCTGAATACGAATGTTACGGCATTGTCCGAGGATACCGAACATCTGCTTGTGCACATCCCCAACGCTATTCACCCCACAGACATCAAAGGTGATTACCTTTTGTTGATCACCGAAGAAGATATGCAGATTGCGGATATTTTACCCCATGCCCCGGTCGCAAAACGAGGTGCGTTAGCGACAGATGCACGCTCCCCCCTTCCGTTGGGCACGGCCGCAAAGACCTTTGCGCGCAGAGCCATGCAAGATGCTTGCGCTGGCACAGAGATTATTGAAACGCCTGTATGGTCAAATGCGCTGATCTCGGCCTGCGGCACCGCTGGGGTTAAAACAGTCGTTACAGGTTATGCGCCAGTAGGACCTGTCGCGACGGCCCTATCTAACGCTGCCCCCGATCTGGACAAAGCGGGTATCACCGTTCAACATGTGCGCCGGCCGTTTGACACAATTGCTTGGCCACACGCCACCAAGGGCTTTTTCAAGATGAAAAAAAGCATTCCCTCGATTTTGCAGCAACTGGACCTTAGCGCCTGAAGCACCGTGCCCGATTGATCGGACTATTCTGCCGTGTGACCGCTCATGCCGTGCCACGGACAAGGGTTTGCAGCGCGTTTTTTCCCTCACGTCCAAGATCTTTCACCGTGTGAGTGATATCACCCAAAGCGGCGGAGCCAAACTCGCCCGCATAGCCAAGGACCGTCAGACCCGCGCCACGTGCAGCGGCCGCGCCATCGATATTGTCCTCGACAGCAATTGCCCGGTTGTGAGCCACCGACAACATATTCAACGCATAACCATAGATCGCAGGGTCGGGCTTATCAGGTAGCCCAAGTCCGCGATGTGTGACGACATCAAATTCTGGAAGACCAAGTTTATCGAGTATCAGAGCGGTCGTCGCTTTTTGTGTGGTTGTGACGAACCCTGTTTTGATACCGCTGTCTTTGGCGAACGACACCAGATCCATCACACCCGAGCGCGGCGCAAGATCCGTCTGTTCCAACAGCTTCCAAAACAACCGCGTTTTAGTTTCATGGATCGCTTTGGCATCAACCGTTTCATTCGCCGCAGACGCATAGTCGTGGATACGCGCTGCACCACCTGCCTTCGCAAGCAACGCCTTGTAACTAAGCACGTCCCAACTCCAGCTGAGACCGTGTTCTGCAAACGCCATATTGAACGCACGGCGTTGCAAGTCTGACGTTTCAACGATGCTCCCGATAGAGCCAAAAAGAAGAGCAATCATGATGGGACGTCCTTAATAAATTGAGGCCTCGTCGACCCGAAATGGTTACATAGATTGATCTGCGCGTTTGACCCCTATTGACCCTAATATTTGTTGAAAGGCACGTGTTTCCTCACTTGTATGCTCGGAATTAGTCACGTCTTTACCGGCTGTCATCCACTTGACCTCACCAGGGTAGGTCACCTGGTGCGCGCCGATGCTATCGCAATGCTCAAACTCGCCATCGTACAGATATGTTACAGTTCCAAGATCGATATGTGGGTATGGGCGCACGTTTATGCCGCCCTCATCAATAGACTACGCAAGGCCCATCGGGTCAAAGACCAAGAACTCGGCGTTTTGGCCTTGGTCAAAAGTCAAAGTGCCTGACCGACAACCACCAGGCTGTCACCTTTATTCAGAGTGACCGCGTTCGCATAGACAGATCCGTCCGCAACTTGAACCCAGCCTTTTCGACCGACAGGCAAGTCGGCTTTGCCGCACTCGTTTTCATTGCGTTTTGAAAAGCACGATCAAAAGACCTTGCCATTGCCACTTTCGCGGTGCCGCACACCAAAGTCGAACTGGATGTGAACCTTGATGGTCGCCTTGTCGATACCGCAGGTCAAGGCTTCGGTTTGGTAGTGCACGGCTCTTCAAGATGTTGGGGTCGTTATCTTGCCGATCTTCTAAGTCTCAGAACATTTGGGAAGCAAAAACCTGCAAATTATCTTATCAAATTTTACGACTTGGCCCAATCGCGAGATTTTTTCTGTGGTTCCACCAAACCGATTTCAATCTACGCGCTTGCGATTTTTTTGGATCACTTGGTCGCTACGTCCAAACAGCTTCCTTGGGTGGGTTGAGCAAAATTCAAACTGAGTGGTAGGTTTGTTCGCGCATTCGACGATCAGGACTATGCAAAACACTGTTGTAGGCTCGTGTGTCAACGCCAGAGTAAAACTGCGCGGTGAGCGTGTGGTCTGGGACAATGCGCTTGACCTAGACCTATTCAGGCGCATTGCGCGCCACTGCAGGACGTGGAAGACTTGGCCCAAGCATTTCCGTGACGGGCAAATAGCCCCTCCGCCAGACACGAAACAGGAAGAGAAAAATGCAAACCATCAGTGTCTTTGGATCAGGGGCCTTTGGCACTGCAATTGCAATGTCGCTTGCAGCATCAGGGCGAAAAACCTTGCTTTGGGGGCGCGACGCTGAGGCAGTAATCGCAATGCAACGGGATCGCGAGAACCGCAAGCACTTGCCCGGCGCAACGTTTTCATCAAACTTGATTGCAACGCCCGATATTACGCTGGCAAGCAAGAGCGATGTGATTTTGTTGGCGGTTCCAACGCAATCCTTGCGCGCGCATGTAAGCAAGCACCGCGAGGCGCTAAAGGGCAGTGTCCTTATCACATGTTGCAAAGGGATCGAGCAAGGCACAGGTTTTCTTCCGAGCGAAGTGATCAATGACGTCATTCCCGCTACGCGGGTTGGCCTGCTGACAGGCCCTAGTTTTGCGAGCGATATCGCCGTCGGCAAACCCACAGCATTGACACTCGCGCTAAAAGATCAGGCAGACACACAGCTACAGGCATTGCTGAGCACGCCCAACCTACGCCTCTATCTGACCGACGATCTTGTTGGAGCGCAGCTTGGGGGCGCATTGAAAAACGTGGTCGCCATCGCAGCCGGTATCGTGATTGGTGCCGGCCTTGGTGAAAGCGCCCGCGCGTCCCTCATGACACGAGCGTTTGCCGAGATGACAGGGTACGCGCAAGCGCGCGGCGCACGCGCTGAAACGCTCTACGGCCTGTCTGGTTTCGGGGATCTCGTACTGACCTGCACATCGACACAATCGCGGAATTTTCGTCACGGGTTTGCATTTGGTTCTGGCGAAGCCTTGCAGCATGGAGTGACCGTAGAGGGCGTGATGACCGCCCATGCAATTGTTCAAACGGAAACAGCGCGTGATCGAAATGCCTATGACAAACTCCCGGTCACTTACATGGTATCGGCATTGCTCAGCCAACGTATCACACTCGAAGAGGCAATTCACGCAATCCTCAACCGTCCGATGAAACGCGAGCTAAGCCCTTTGAGCGGACTTTAAATTCCAGCCTTTAGCGTCTGATAGAACTTGCGGTAGCGAGCGAGCCTGAGATCAAGCAATGGATCATAGCAAGGCTCGAAGACATCTGTCAGCGGCGTGTCGAACGACAGCGCGTCAATGCTGCGAAGGCCTAGCCCGACCTCTGCCAAAAGGGCCGCGCCAAAGGCCGGGCCCTCCGCGCCGCCGCTGGTGCGCGCGACGCTATGATCAAGCGCATTGGCCAGCGTTTGCAGCACAAGATCACTGCGAGAGCCGCCGCCAATCACGGGAATGGGGCCAAGGGGCGCAAAGCTATCGCCGAAACTATCACGCGCGTCGCGCATCATGAAGGCGATCGCCTCGACCACAGCGCGGCACATTTCTGGCCGCCCCGTCGCGTCATCGAGATCGTAAAACGCCGCGCGAATATCGGGATCACCGTGCGGGCTACGCTCACCCGTGAGATAGGGCAGGAAAAGAGGTACGCGGGCGGGGTTCGCGCACTCGGCCTGTTCGAGCAATTCGGTGACGGAGCAGTCGAGGACGCCCGCAAACCACGACAAAGGCCGCGCGCCGTTCAGCATGGCCGCCATGCGATACCAAAGACCCGGCAAAGTGTGGCAGAATGCGTGAACATATTGGCCAGGGTTCGGACGATACGCATTGTCTACCACCAAAAGCTGACCAGAGGTGCCAAGCGAAATGAAGCACTTTCCCGCCGAGGCCGCCCCGATTGACAAGGCACCCGCTGCTGCATCGCCCCCACCCGCAAAAACAGGAATGTCCGCCGCAATACCAAGCGCGTCTGCCGCGTGCCGCGTAAGCGTGCCAACAGGATCGCAGCCATCGTGCAAGGGTGGCAACCACGCCGCGTCGATACCGCTTGCCGCAATCAGTTCTGGCCCCCACGCACGTGCGCTCTGATCTAGCCAAAGCGTCCCTGCCGCGTCAGAGCGATCGCAGGAACGCTCGCCGCTCAGCCACAACGCGATATAGTCTTTCGGCAAAAGAATAGTGCGGATACGCGCGAAAACCTCAGGCTCATGGGTTTTCAACCACATGAGCTTCGGCGCGGTAAAGCCCGGCAATGGCGGCACGCCAGCAATCTCTCCGATGTTTGGCAACCGCTGCAACAATGCGGCGCATTCTGCGATACTGCGGTTGTCATTCCACAAGATCGCAGGGCGCAGCACGGCATTGTCCGCGCCGAGTATGACCGCCCCGTGCATTTGTCCTGACAGGCTGATCCCGCCAATCTCTTGCGCAGAGATCTTCGCCGCTTGAATTGCGCTTTGCGCCGCGCGTTGAACTGCGTCGATCCAATCGGCCGGGTCTTGCTCCGACCAGCCTGCCTGCGGCGAACTAACGCGCAGATCGAACGAGCCAGTTCCAATGACCTGCCCATTGCGCGTCAAAACGCATTTCACCGCTGAGGTGCCTAAATCGATGCCAAGTGCGACAATGTTCATTGCGCTTTGATCCCTAGCCGTTTCGCACAGTGTCGATCATCAACTGCACGTTCTCAGGATCCGCATCGGGGGTGATGCCGTGGCCGAGGTTGAAGATATGCGGCCCCTTGGAAAAGGCCTTCACGATCGCTCGGGTATCGTCGATCAAATCCTGTCCGCCCGTCACCATATGGCGCGAGGCAAGGTTGCCCTGAACGCAGCCATCGACTTGCACATGTTGCGCCGCCCACGCGGCATCGACAGAATTGTCCAACGCGACGCAATCCGCACCTGTTGCCTTGGCGAAACCGATGTATTTGTCGCCCCCTTCACGCGGGAAGGCGATGATGGGCGTGTTCGGATGGCGCACTTTCAGCGCTGCAATAATCTGGCGCGTCGGCTCGATCGCGTATTTGTCGAACGCTTCGCCCTTGAGCGAGCCTGCCCAGCTGTCAAAGATTTTCACCACTTCCGCTCCCGCATCGATCTGCTTGGACAGGTATTCGATCGTGCCAAGCGTGATCCGCTCCATCAGAGCATCGAACGCCTCTGGCGCACCAACACGCATCGCGTGCGCAGGCGCTTGATCAGGCGTACCGCGACCTGCAATCATATAGGTCGCCACGGTCCAGGGCGCGCCCGCAAAACCGATCAACGTCGTTTCCTCGGGCAACTCTTTGCGCAGGATACGCACGGTCTCGTAAATCGGGTTCAGCGTCTCGTGAATGTTGTCCACGCTGCCCAGCGCATCCACGCCCGACTGATCGCTGATGATAGACAGACGCGGGCCCTCGCCCGTGACGAACCACAGGTCAGCGCCAAGCGCTTGGGGCAGTAAAAGGATGTCCGCGAACAAGATCGCGGCGTCAAACCCGTAGCGACGAATAGGCTGCAACGTAACCTCTGCGGCCAGTTCGGGATTGTAGCATAGCTTGAGGAAATCACCGGCCTGCGCGCGCGTTGCGCGGTACTCGGGCAGGTAACGCCCGGCTTGTCGCATCATCCAAATCGGCGGCGTGTCCAGTGTTTCGCCTGCCAGTGCGCGCAGCAGTTTTTTGGATGTGGTCATAGCAATTTCCCTTTTCGCGTATCGTCTTGCCCTTATGTGCAAATTTGCGCGGCAAGGGCAGTTGTCAACTACCCGACGCCCCAATAAAGGTAAACCATGGCTATCACACTTCCTTCCCCCGCTTCTCCGCTGAAAATCGGCACACGTGGTTCTCCGCTCGCGCTTGCGCAAGCCTACGAAACGCGCCGTCGTTTGTGTGCAGCATTTGATCTGCCAGAGGCCGCATTCGAAATCATCGTGATCAAAACCACAGGCGACAAGATCCTTGACCGCCCGTTGAAAGAGATCGGCGGCAAGGGCTTGTTCACGCGCGAGATCGAGGATGACATGCTCTCCGGCGCGATTGATATTGCGGTCCATTCGATGAAGGACATGCCCACTTTGCAGCCCGAGGGCCTCACGCTCGATACCTATCTGCCGCGCGAAGATGTCCGCGATGCGTTCGTGTCGCCCCATCATGCGCGGCTCGCGGACATGCCTGCGGGTGCAAGTGTCGGCACCTCATCCTTGCGCCGCCGTGCGCAGCTTTTGCATTTTCGCCCTGACCTGAATGTGGTGGAATTTCGCGGCAATGTGCAGACCCGATTGAAAAAACTCGAGAACAAAGTTGCCGATTGCACCTTCCTCGCCATGGCGGGTCTCCGCCGCCTTGATATGGCGCATGTCGCAAAAAGCGCGATTGAAACCACTGAAATGCTTCCAGCCGTTGCCCAGGGTGCCATCGGCATCGAGCGCCGCATTGATGATATGCGCGCCGCTGAAATGCTCGGGGCGATCCATGACACACCCACCGGCCAACGCCTTGCCGCCGAGCGCGCCTTTCTCGCGGCCCTCGATGGATCCTGCGAAACGCCCATCGCGGGACTTGCGGAACTGGACGGCACAAGCCTGCGCCTACGCGGCGAAGTTTTGCGTCCCGATGGCTCCGATAGAATCGGCGACGACGTCACAGGCACTATTGAGGACGGCGCAGAAATGGGCCGTGCGATGGCAGCCAAACTGCTCGCAGAGGCAGGCCCCGGCTTCTTCGACTGGCGCACGTAAACAAGCCACTACGCCAAAACTGACGTCTAGACGCCGCAACCCTACTCCGACCCTGATTTCATGACAGGATTGCGCCTGTTCCAGTGACCCTCACGATCGCTCGAGCCGCGCGCGGCAGTTGTTTACAACAAGCGGTGAGAGAAGAAGGTATCAACCCAGATTACGGCCGGAAGGTATAAATATCATATCTCCGCTTCAAATATTTGATGTGCGGAAGAAAAAGTGGTGAGCCGTGATGGGTTCGAACCATCGACCTACTGATTAAAAGTCAGTTGCTCTACCAACTGAGCTAACGGCCCACATTGCGCGGTATCTAGAAAGTGGGGGCCATGGGGTCAACCCCGAAAATCACGTAAATGCGCTCTATGGCTAGATTCATTTTGCGTGCCCTACTATATGCGCCGATATGAAGACTCTTGAGAACCGAACACTGCCGTTCATGAAGATGCACGGGCTGGGCAACGACTTTGTCGTGATCGACGCACGCGCTGGCGACGTGACGGTGACGCATGAGCTGGCAATCGCATTGGCGGACCGGCATCGTGGTGTCGGGTTCGATCAACTGGCGGTGATTGAAACGGGCACGGGTGATGCGCATCTGACGTTTTACAACGCGGATGGATCAACCGCAGGTGCGTGCGGCAACGCGACCCGCTGCATTGCGCGCTATCTGATGGAGCTTACGGGCAAAACTGCCCTAACACTCACAACCGAGCGCGGCACGTTGCACGCGCTGGATGCAGGCGGTGGATTGACGTCGGTGAACATGGGGCCACCACAGCTGGAGTGGCAGGATATCCCACTGCTCGAAGAGATGGACACGCTTGAGCTACCCATAGAGGGCGCACCAACCGCCACCGGCATGGGCAATCCCCATTGCACCTTTTTCGTCGAGGATGCCGAAGCGATTCTGTTGGATCAATTCGGCCCTCGCTACGAGCACCACCCGCTCTATCCGCAGCGCACCAATGTGCAAATTGCGCAAATCATCGGCCGCGATCATATACGCATGCGCGTTTGGGAACGGGGCGTTGGCATTACGCTTGCCTCCGGCTCGTCGTCTTGCGCCACAGCCGTGGCGGCAGCGCGCAGAGGGCTAACAGGGCGCAAAGTGCAAATTGATTTGGACGGCGGCACACTGCACATTGATTGGCGCGAAGATGGTGTATGGATGACGGGTGCAACAATGCACGCCTATAACGGCATCCTCACCAAGCAATTTCTGGACGCACTGACATGAGCGCACCCAAGTTCGCCACACTCGGCTGCCGCCTGAACGCGTATGAAACCGAAGCGATGAAAGAGCTGTCTGGCGCGGCGGGTCTGCAAAACGCGGTCATCATCAACACATGCGCCGTCACCGCAGAAGCCGTGCGCAAGGCCCGTCAGGAAATCCGCAAACTGCGCCGCGAAAATCCCGATGCACGGCTGATCGTGACGGGCTGCGCCGCGCAGACGGAGCCAGAGACGTTTACCGCCATGGCAGAAGTCGATGCCGTGATCGGCAATACCGAAAAGATGCAGGCGGATACGTGGAAAGGTCTCGCCGCAGACTTCATTGGTGAAACAGAAGCGGTGCAAGTCGACGACATCATGTCCGTCACAGAAACCGCTGGCCACCTCATCGACGGCTTCGGCACGCGCAGCCGCGCTTATGTGCAGGTCCAGAACGGCTGCGACCACCGCTGCACATTTTGCATCATCCCATACGGTCGCGGCAATTCGCGCTCTGTCCCTGCGGGCGTGGTTGTGGAGCAGATAAAGCGATTGGTTGCCAAGGGCTACAACGAGGTTGTTCTCACAGGCGTCGATCTGACGTCTTGGGGCGCGGACCTGCCGGCAGAGCCAAAGCTGGGCGATCTGGTCATGCGCATTCTCAAGCTGGTGCCGGATCTTCCACGCCTTCGGATCAGTTCGATTGATTCGATCGAGGTGGACGAAAACCTCATGCAGGCCATCGCGACAGAGCCACGCCTCATGCCGCATCTCCATCTGAGCCTGCAAGCGGGGGACGACATGATCCTCAAACGCATGAAGCGCCGCCATTTGCGCGACGATGCGATTGCATTTTGCGAAGAGGCCAAGCGCCTGCGCCCCGATATGACGTACGGTGCCGACATCATCGCGGGGTTTCCAACGGAAACGGATGCGATGTTCGAGAACTCGCTAAAACTGGTCGAGGATTGCGATCTGACGTGGCTACACGTCTTTCCCTATTCTGCGCGTATCGGCACACCAGCAGCAAAGATGCCCGCGGTGAACGGTAAAATCATTAAGACCCGCGCAGCTGCTTTGCGCGCTGCAGGGGACGCCAAGGTCAGCGCACATCTCAAGGCCCAGCGCGGCAAGACGCACCATATCCTGATGGAAAACGCACATATGGGGCGCACGGAACAGTTCACCGAAGTCAGCTTTGAGACCGAACAGCGCGAGGGGCTGATCGTGAGCGCACGGATCACAGGCGCGCTCGGCACACAATTGACTGCTTGAGGCCAGCCAAGAGGTACAATTCTTTTGCGAAAAGAATTGCAAAGGCCTTCCTTAAGACTTTTCCTGCTCCCGATCTCAACTGGCGGACACCATGCACCCAAACCCTGTTTTCCGCGGCACTGATGCCGAGCACAGCCTCACACTTTCTCGCGCGCGCAGCTTTGGAACGCTTGCCGTGAATGGCACCGCGACGCCCTTGCTCGCACATATCCCCTTCCTGCTGAGCGACTGTGCCACCCATGCGGGATTGCATCTGGTGCGCTCCAATCCCATTGCGAGGCGCTTGAAGGACGGGCCGCTCGACGCGGCGCTAAGCGTGATGGGGCCGGACAGCTACATCTCGCCCGATTGGTACGAAGCTGCTGACCAAGTGCCGACGTGGAACTATGTCTCTGTGGTTTTCACGGGACAGATCGAATTGATGCCTGATGCGGCCCTGCATAACCTGCTCGCTTATCAAAGCGCACATTTTGAAAACCGACTGCTGCCAAAAACCCCATGGACCGCAGAGAAGATGAGCGAAGGCATCATGGAAAAGATGATGCGCGCAATCGTACCGATACGCTTTGCCATCACCGATATGCAAAGCACGTGGAAGCTGGGTCAAAACAAACCCGAGCATGTTCGCACCGCAGCCGCCAGCCATGTTGCGCAGCACGGCCTTGGCAGCGGTACATCAACTCTTGCAGATTGGATGCAAACTCCGCCATCATAGCGCTAACCCCGAAAAAGGACGCCGCTTATGAAACTCGCCTACAGCCCCGCTTCGCCCTATGCGCGCAAGGTTCTCGTCCTGCTGCACGAAACAGGTCAGCTTGAAGATGTCGAACTGATCGGGGGATCCGGCACGCCGCTCGCACCTAACCCGGAAACTGTCCAGAAAAATCCCCTTGGCAAAATTCCAGCACTCGAACGCCCCGATGGTGCAACGTTGTATGATAGCCGCGTGATCTGCGCCTTCCTTGATGCGCGCGCGGGAGGTAAATTATACCCGAGCGGCAACCGCCACTGGGAGACGCTAACGCTCGAGGCAACAGGCGACGGGATCATGGATGCTGCCTTGCTGATGACCTACGAGGGGCGGCTGCGCCCCGAAGCGTTGCGCATGGAGGAATTTGTCGACGCGCAGTTCGGCAAGATCACCTCGGCCTGTGCGGCGCTCAACACGCGCTGGATGAGCCATCTTGCTGGGCCTTTGGACATGGGGCAGATCGCCGTCGCCTGCGCTCTTGGCTACGTTGATTTTCGCCATGGCCATCGCGATTGGCGCAAGGGCAATGACACATTGGCCACGTGGCATGCGAATTTCAGCGAGCGCAGTGCGATGCAAGCCACTCGCCCTCCGGAGGGCTAGGCCCTTTTCGCCTGCATCTTGCTAAACCACCACAACCCTGTCTGCTCGCGCATGAAGAGCATCTATTGATCAAAATAGCACATAAACCTGCGCCCCACTCAAAGAAGGAGAGGCTCGGCGCATGGCTTTAAAAGCTGTAGCTGATGCCGAAGTTTATCGCGTTGGTGATGATATCCGTGCTCAGGCTTCCGCCCGCGGGCAGTGCGGCTTTGTTTGAGGAATAGGTGAACTGGTATTCCCCGAACAACGCCCAGCTGTCGCTGAGATCATATTTGGCACCTGCCGTGAGGCGCATCGCGGGGCCGGTCACTTGATAGCCATAACTGCGATGCCCGTTCGCGGATGTGACGTCCACGTGGGGGATCGCGACACCGATACCCGCGCCCGTGTAGGGCGTGAAGTTACCGAATCGATCGTTCCAACGCTTCGTGACGTTAAAGGTCAGGATGTTGTGCCCATCCGTGAACTCCATACGCGTAAAGCCAAGCGCAGAGCGCTCGGCGACAGGCGCGTATACTTTGGCATGGGTCAGCTCCACGCCGAATCCCAGATCAGGGCGGTGCCACCATGTCGCGCGGGCACCGTAATAGGGGGGAGGGGCCGTGCTTTTGCCTTCCCAGCCGATCAAAGCGTCGTAATTTGCGCCTGTTCCGGGGTATTTTCCGCTCACACGGCTGTGCGGCGCACTTTGCGTGCCGCCATAAATGCTCAGCTCCATTTCTGCGAAAGCAGGCTGGGACAGGAACGGAATGGCAAATGCGGCCAAGAAAGACAGGGTTTTGCGCATGGAAACTCCAATTCGGTAGCAAACGCGTCAAGGGTGGTTTTCGGTCGGGTTGCACTGAGGTATAGGGTGCCAAGTGTGGCTTCTCAACCGCGACACATCGGCGCTAATTACAATCCAGTGCTTTGCTTGCTGGACGGGCGCGATAGGTGGCGCTAATAACCGCACCGAACCGGCCGTGAGATTTCCTTGCGGTCTGACACGTATTTGCCGACCTGAATTTTGCTTGGCGGCCCAGATATGGAGAGAACCTCGTGTCCCACGCAGACGACCATGAAGGCACCCGGAGGGATTTCCTCTATTATGCGACAGCAAGTGCCGGCGCAGTAACGGCAGGTGCCGCCATTTGGCCCCTCGTCAATCAAATGAACCCCTCTGCCGATGTGAGGGCCTTGTCCTCGATCCAGGTCGATATCACCGATGTCGTGCCAGGCACGCAGATCACGGTAAAGTGGCTCGGCAAGCCGGTGTTCATTCGTCGCCGCACCGAAACGGAGATCGAAGAGGCGAATGCCGTTGATCTTGCCGCTCTGATCGACAACGACGCTCGCAACGCGAACCTGCCAAACGGCGGCGACGGCGCGGACGACAACCGCTTTCTAGTGCCGCCAGAGACTGAATTGGCTGGTGAATGGCTCGTCATGATGGGCGTTTGCACACACCTCGGCTGCGTTCCGCTCGGTGATGGCGCTGGCGACTACCACGGTTGGTTCTGCCCGTGCCACGGCTCGCACTACGACACGTCGGGGCGGATTCGTAAGGGCCCAGCGCCTACGAACCTGCCGATTCCGCCTGCGGAATTCGTCGATGCCACAACAATTAAACTCGGTTAAGGGAGAGACTTAGAGATGTCTGGAATTCCTCACGACCATTACGAGCCGAAGACAAAAGGCCAAAAGTGGGTTCACTCCCGCTTGCCCATCGTCGGCTTGCTCTATGATACAATCATGGCCCCCACACCCAAGAACCTGAACTGGATGTGGATCTGGGGTATCATTCTGACCTTTTGCCTTGCGATGCAGATCATCACCGGCGTCATCCTAGCGATGCACTACACGCCGCACGTGGACATGGCTTTCGCTTCGGTTGAGCATATCATGCGCAACGTCAACGGCGGCCATATGCTACGCTATCTGCACCAGAATGGCGCTTCGCTGTTCTTCGTTGCGGTCTATGCGCACATCTTCCGCGGTCTTTATTACGGCTCCTACAAAGCCCCGCGCGAGATCACATGGATCATTGGCATGCTTATCTTCGTTCTGATGATGGGCGCTGGCTTTATGGGTTACGTTCTGCCTTGGGGACAAATGTCCTTCTGGGGTGCGACCGTGATCACCGGCCTGTTCGGCGCTATCCCGTTCATCGGCGAATCGATCCAGACGTTGTTGCTTGGCGGTCCTGCCGTCGATAACGCTACGCTGAACCGCTTCTTCTCGCTGCACTATTTGCTCCCCTTTGTGATTGCCGGTTTGGTGATTGTTCACATCTGGGCGTTCCACACCACGGGCAACAACAACCCAACAGGTGTCGAAGTGCGCCGCACGTCCAAGGCAGAAGCGGAAAAAGACACTCTACCGTTCTGGCCCTACTTCGTGATGAAAGACCTCTTCGCCCTTGCGGTGATTCTAGTCGTCTTCTTCGCGATCGTCGGCTTTATGCCAAACTATTTGGGTCACCCGGATAACTACATCGAAGCAAACGCCCTGGTGACGCCTGCGCATATCGTTCCGGAATGGTACTTCCTGCCGTTCTACGCGATCCTGCGTGCCTTCACCTCAGAGGTCTGGGTCGTAATCGCAGTTGAGTTCCTCACCGGCGGTATTGTAGATGCGAAATTCTTCGGCGTGCTTGCGATGTTCGGTGCGATCATCGTGATGGCTCTAGCCCCTTGGCTCGATACATCCTCGGTGCGCTCGGGTCGCTACCGCCCCATGTTCAAGTGGTGGTTCGGACTTCTTGTCGTCGATTTCATCGTGTTGATGTGGCTTGGTGCCATGCCAGCGGAAGAGCCCTACGCCACCTTCTCGCTCATCGCCTCGGCCTATTGGTTCGCCTACTTCCTGGTAATCCTGCCACTCTTGGGCGTGATCGAAAAACCACTGCCACAGCCTGCCACCATCGAAGAAGACTTTGCCTCCCACTACGGCAAGTCCGACACGACACCGGCTGAATAGAAAGGACTGAGGACAATGCTTAAATCACTCAGCATCGCGGCTGTCACAGCCCTAGCCCTGACCTCCGGCGCATTTGCGGCGGGGAGCTATGACACGGAAATCACAAACTTCGATTTCTCTTTCGAGGGCCCATTCGGCAAGTTTGACCAGAACCAGCTTCAGCGCGGCCTTCAGGTCTACACCGAAGCCTGCGCTGCATGTCATGGTCTGAAATACGTTCCTCTGCGCACACTCGCTGACAAGGGCGGACCTCACCTGCCCGCAGATCAGGTTCGCGCCTATGCAGAGCAGAATTTCGAAGTCTACGACGAGGCTTTGGAAGATTTCCGCGCGGCCACACCCGTGGATCACTTTCCCGCCAACACCGGAGCCGGAGCACCTGACCTATCCTTGATGGCCAAGGCGCGTGCAGGTTTTCACGGCCCCTACGGCACAGGTCTGAACCAGCTTTTCAAAGGCATGGGCGGCTCTGAATACATCGCTTCCTTGCTCACGGGTTACACGGGCGAGGAAAAGGAAGAGGCAGGCACAGTTCTGTACGAGAACAAAGCCTTCCCGGGCGGCTGGATTTCTATGGCGCCTCCTTTGTCGGACGAGCAAGTGGAATTTGCAGACGGTCATTCTAACGATCTGTACAACATGTCCGAGGACGTTGCGGCCTTTCTGATGTGGACGGCGGAGCCTAAGTTGATGGCACGCAAGCAGGCCGGTTTCGTTTCGGTCTTCTTCCTGACAGTTCTCTCTGTTCTGCTCTACCTGACGAACAAGAAAATCTGGGCGCCCGTCAAAGCCAAGGGTCGTAAGGAAACGTAAGTTCCATCCGACACGGCTAGCAATACGAAACCCCTGTCAGAGCAATCCGGCAGGGGTTTTTTATTGGCCTAGATATACGCGCAAAGCCTCTGGCGGATTGCGCAGCAATTCATCTGTCGCCACAGGCGCATGCGCGCGCCCCTCAGCAACCAGAATGGCGCTCTCACAGATGCGCCTTGCATCGCTCGGGTCATGGCTCACCATCAACAAACCTGCGCCTGTATCAGTGCACAACCTAGCCACCAGATCGAGCATTTCGATTTTGAGCGCAGGCCCCAGCGCTGCGAACGGTTCATCTAGCAGGATCATCGGTTTGCTCTGCACCATCACGCGCGCCAACGCGGCGCGGCTTTGCTGGCCACCTGATAGTTCAGCAGGCTTGCGCGCGCCCATGCCATCCAGCCCGACAGAGGTCAAAGCACACTCCACGCGCTCGATTTCCTCTGCCGACAACAGCAAGGATGGACGAAGTCCCAAACCAACGTTCTGTGCAACAGTCATATGCGGGAACAGGTTGTTGTCCTGAAACAACACCGAAAATGGTCGTACATTCGGCGTCGTGCCAGTGATCTCTTCACCTTGCCAATAAACTCTTCCGTTTACTGGCGTCAAAAACCCCGCCAGCGCCATCAGCAGCGTCGATTTTCCTGCACCTGACGGGCCAATCACAGCCACACGCGCAGACGGCTCCAAACCCAAATTAGCGCGCATTTCAAACGTGCCTTGCTTCAGCACGATTTCTTTCATCTCAAGCATTTCGCCGTCCCCAAGCATCGCACATCCAAAACGCCCCGAAGGACAGTAGCGCCAATAACAACGCCGCCCCGGCCGCAGCGTCCATTCGGTAGGCCCCCATCAAACGATAAATCTGCAAGGGCAATGTTGCCTCGCCAGTCCCCGCAAACAGGGCCACAACACCAAGGTCGCCCATCGACAAAGCAGCCGCCAGTCCTGTTGCAAAGCCCAGAGGCGCGCGAATACGCGGCAGGATCACCAAACGTAGCATCGCCCAGCGCGATAACCCTAGTGAAAGCGATAGCCGCCCATACCCTTCGCACACGTCCTGCACCGCAGGGATCAATACGCGCAACGCGAAGGGCAGCGCCATTACCGCGTTTACGCAGGCCGTCACAACAAACGCCCAGTCCTGCGGCGAAGCAAAGGGGAAAACCAAGATGAACAGCCCCGTCCCGATCACCAAGGGCGAGGCCGCGATTGTCAGCAAGCCGACACTCTCGATCCACGCGAAGCGCACCGCTGTGAGCGCAATCGGCAGGCTCAGCGCAAACGCCAAACCAGCAGACAACAGCGCCACTTTGATCGACATCCAGGCAGAGGCCCAAACCGTCATCGGCAAGTCAGGCAACGCGGCTAATCCACGCGATCCGACCGCAAGCATCGGAACCAGCAGGAACAAGACGGCGAGGAAAATCGCGATAAAATCCACGATGCGCGATCCCTCGTCCCAACGCTCAACACTGCGGTCCAACCCCTTGCCAAAACCGCCTTGCCCCTGGCTCATCCATAACGCCAAGAGCGCCGCAGAGCCTGCCAAAGCCAATTGCATCGACGCCAACAACGCAGCCTTGCCCAGATCGAAATCAAATCGAAACGCCTGATAAATTGCCAATTCCACGGTCGTCGCGCGCGGGCCACCGCCCATCGTCAAAGCGACTGCAAAGCTCGACAGGCAAATCGCAAATACGATCGCGAAGGCCCCCGGAACCGCTCGTTTCAACATCGGCCATTCCAGATGCCGCGCCACATTGCGCGCGCTAAACCCGAGTTGCGCCGCCAGGCGAAACCGCTCCGCAGGAATACCAGCCCAGCCTTGTAGAATAACCCGCGTCGCTAGCGGAAGATTGAAGAAAACATGCGCGATGACCACGCCATGAAACCCGTAGATCGGGATCGGCGGTAGTCCGAAAAGCTCTAGCGCTTGAGACACCCAGCCAGAGCGCCCGAACACGGCCAGCAGTCCCATCACAGCAACAATAACAGGCAACAAAAACGGCGCGCCCAGCAGCGTGATGAGCAATCCGCGCCCTCTAAATCGCCGCCGGCTGAGCGCCCGTGCAACGGGAATGGCGAACAAAACACTCAAGAACGCAGACAACACAGCTTGGCTAACAGTAAAGCGAACCGCCGCCCAATCACTCGGCCCTAGCTGTCCAGCCTCGGGCGCCCGGGATGCGACCACACCCAAAGTTCCCAAGATCAGGGCAGCAACCAGCGTTGCTGCCCCAAGCCCGAAACCCGAAGGTATGGGGGGGGCTATTTGCTGAGCGCGGTAAGCCATTCGGCCAATGCTTCATCGCGGATCGCAGGCGCATCCGCCGCTGGAACCATCAAGGATTTCACAGGCGTTACGAGCGTGTCGAACCCTTTTGGCAGCCCATCCGCTGGTGTGACCGCCGGATACATCCAGTTGGTGGTCGGGATGATCGCTTGGAACCCCTCGCCCACCATGAACGCGAGGAACTGATCCGCCAATTCTTGCTGATCCGAACCTGCCAATTTGCCAGCAACCTCGATCTGCAAGTAATGCCCTTCCTCGAATGCGGCCGCCGCAAAGCCCGCATCCTCTTCGGCAATCAAATGATACGCAGGCGATGTCGTGTAAGACAACGCCATATCCGCTTCACCTTCTAGGAACAGCCCGTAAGCCTCTGACCAGCCCCTGGTCACGGTTACGATATTGTCTGACAGGCTTTCCCAGATCGCAGGCGCTTCATCGCCATACGCCGCCTTCACCCACATCAGCAGGCCAAGTCCGGGTGTAGAAGACCGCGGATCCTGGATAACAATCTTCAGATCACTCTCGCCCAACGCTTTGAAGTTGGTTGGCGCGTCCAGATCATCCTTGTGAACAAACGCGAAATAGCCCCAATCGAACGGCACGAAATTCGCATCCGTCCATTCAATCGGCAGGCTGTAATCCGCACTCACCGAATGGGGCGCAAACAACTCCGTCGCCGTGGCCGCAGCCGTCAGATTCGTATCTAGGCCCAGCACAATATCCGCCTCTGTGCGCGCGCCTTCCAGCTTGATGCGTGCCAAAAGGGACGCGCCGTCGCCTGCACCAACGAATTTCAAATCACAGGCGCATTTCGCCTCAAACGCTTTTTCTACCGCAGGACCGGGGCCCCAGTCAGAAACAAAGCTGTCGTATGTGTAAACGACCAATTCAGGCGTCTCTGCCGTAGCCATACTCGCTGCAAAAACACCCGCAATACATCCAAGATACTTCATCGCATCCTCCAATAAATGTAGGCGGACGGTTGGATAGGGTTGGATATAGTGTGTCCAGACCTTCCCTCCGCCGGTCCTAACCGGTTCAGGTTCAACGGGTCACACTTTCGCGTATCTCAGCCAGATTGGCCCCCCGAGGTGCCTCGTTCGTAGGACGCACCCAGCAACATGTCCAGCGAAATCCCTTGAGAGCCGCGCGCTGCCTCGGTAACAGGGGGAAAAAGGAGCCTTCCCATGAGCCTAAACACCTTCGGTCACCTCTTCCGCGTCACCACTTGGGGCGAAAGCCATGGGCCTGCATTGGGCGCAACGGTCGATGGCTGTCCGCCGAATGTGGCGATTGACGAGGGTTCGATCCAGCAGTGGCTCGATAAACGCAAACCGGGCACCTCCAAATACACCACTCAGCGGCGGGAAGCGGACAAAGTCAAAATCCTCTCCGGCACGTTCGAGGGTAAAACAACCGGCACGCCTGTTCAGCTGATGATCGAAAACACCGATCAACGCTCCAAGGACTATGGCGACATTATCGAGAAATTCCGCCCGGGCCATGCGGACATTACGTACTACCAAAAATACGGAAACCGCGATTATCGTGGGGGTGGCCGCTCGTCGGCACGCGAAACTGCTGCGCGCGTTGCCGCTGGCGGCTTGGCGCGCGCAGCACTGGCGAGACTCGCGCCGCAGATAGAAATCACTGGCTACATGACCCGCATGGGTGCGCATGAGATTGATCGAGAGAACTTCGATTGGGACCAGATCGAACAGAACCCGTTCTGGACCCCTGATGCGAAAGCGGCGCACACTTGGGCAGGCTACCTCGATGGCCTGCGCAAATCAGGCAGCTCCGTTGGCGCCATTATCGAAGTCACCGCGCGCGGCGTTCCCGCTGGCCTCGGCGCGCCGGTCTACGGCAAGCTCGACACAGACCTTGCCGCCGCGATGATGAGCATCAATGCCGTCAAAGGCGTCGAAATCGGCGAGGGCATGTCAGCCGCTATGCTCACAGGCGAGCTGAACGCAGACGAAATCACCATGGGGCCTGATGGCCCCGAATACAGCTCCAACCACTCTGGCGGTATTCTTGGCGGCATCTCAACGGGCCAGGACATCGTCATTCGTTTCGCTGTAAAACCTACCAGCTCCATCCTGACCACCCGCAAGACAATCACCAAATCAGGCGAGAGCACCGAAATCATCACCAAAGGCCGTCACGACCCCTGCGTTGGTATCCGCGCGGTTCCCGTAGGAGAGGCGATGATGGCCTGCGTGATCCTCGATCACCTGCTTTTGCACCGTGGCCAGATCGGCGAAAACCAAGGCACTATCGGCTGATCCTTCATCTTGCCTTTAAACTCTGGGGGTTTGGGGGCTAGCCCCCAACCAGTCCGATTGCGTTAGCAATCGGAAAACTGATCCCGCGCATAGCCCTGAACATATAGAAGCGCCGTCAGATCCCCATGATTGATCCGCACATCGCACTCCGCCGCGACGGATGGTTTCGCGTGCAACGCGACCCCGGTACCCGCGCGCAAAAGCATCCCTAGATCATTCGCTCCATCCCCGACCGCCAACACGTCTGCTTCGGAAATTCCCAAATGCGTCGTAATCTCCTCCAGCGCATCAACTTTGGCCTGCTTGCCCAAGATCGGCATCCCGACTTCGCCTGTCAAAACGCCGCCTACAGCAATCAACGTATTCGCGCGGTTTTCATCAAATCCAAGTCGCGCTGCGATCGCTGCTGTAAACGCGGTAAACCCACCTGACACTAACGCGGCATACGCTCCATGCGCCTTCATTGTCGCCAATAAAACAGGCCCCCCCGGCATCAACGTAATCCGCGTCTTCAAAACATCGCCAATCACACTCTCGGGCAGCCCTCTCAGCAAACCAACGCGCTCACGCAGCGCCCCGTCAAAGTCCAGTTCGCCGTTCATCGCCGCCGCGGTTATCGCCGCCACGTGCGCGCCGACGCCCGCCTCGTCCGCCAATTCGTCAATGCACTCTTGTTGGATCATGGTGCTGTCCATATCCGCGAGCAACATCTTCTTGCGGCGCCCCTCTTCGGGCTGCACCACAAGGTCCACGCCGAGCGCTTGCAACTCGCTCCAAACCGCCCAAAGATTGTCCGGCACGGCCTCAAGCCCGAACTCCGCTGCATCGCCGCCGCTCAGCCAAATCGCGTCACCGCCACCCCAAGCATTGCGCAGCGTTTCGACCAAAGCAGGCGTGACCGCCCCCGCATCTGGCGCTCCAATGAGTGTCGCGATTTGGCTCATCAAGTTTCCTATCGTAGTCGTTCATGGCGCATTTGGGCGTTCAAGCGGCGCTATAGCTTCGTTTCACCCATTGTGCCAGCCCACGCCGCCCCGTATTCGCAGCGGTGGGACACCCTTCCCCAACGAAGGGCATATATCTGTGAGGATACCAGTGATGGCTATCAGTATTCCGGCAACGCGACCGGCAAATCCGCGTTTTTCGTCTGGCCCATGCGCCAAGCCCCCCGTTTTCAAACTCGACAATCTGAGCGACGCCGCCCTTGGCCGCTCGCACCGCGCTGCCATTGGTAAAGACAAACTGAAGGCGGCGATTGAAGAGACGCGAGCGATCCTTGGCATCCCCGCCGATTACAAAATCGGCATCGTGCCTGCTTCTGATACCGGTGCGTACGAGATGGCCATGTGGAACCTTCTGGGCGCGCGTCCTGTAGAAATGCTCGCATGGGAGAGTTTCGGTGCAGGCTGGGTCACGGACGCCGTGAAGCAGCTCAAGCTCGACGCGACCGTGAAAACCGCCGAGTACGGTGAAATCGTTGATCTGAACGCCGTGAACTTTGATCATGACGTGTGCTTCACATGGAACGGCACGACCTCCGGTGTGCGCGTTCCCGATGGCGGTATCATCCCTGCGAATCGGGCAGGTCTCACGCTATGCGATGCAACATCCGCTGCTTTCGCGATGGACCTGCCTTGGGACAAACTAGACGTAACGACCTTCTCTTGGCAGAAGGTTCTTGGCGGTGAGGCGGCGCACGGGATGCTGATCTTGTCTCCGCGCGCCGTAGAGCGCCTTGAGAATTACACGCCCGCATGGCCCTTGCCCAAGATTTTCCGCCTCACCAAGGGCGGCAAGCTGATTGATGGCATCTTCACAGGTGCGACGATCAATACGCCCTCTATGCTGGCGGTTGAGGATTACCTGCAAGCGCTCGAATGGGCGCGCTCTGTTGGTGGCCTCACGGGTCTCATCGCACGCGCAGACGCCAACACGGCTGCAATTACAGAGTTCGTTGAACAGAATGATTGGATCGACTTTCTTGCGGTTGATCCGGCGACACGCTCCAACACATCTGTTTGCCTCAAGTTCACAGATTCACGCATTTCGGACGGCCCAACCTTCGCCAAAGCAGTGGCGAAACGCATGGAAGCCGAGAATGTCGCGCTAGACATCGGCGGATATCGCGACGCCCCTGCGGGCCTGCGTATCTGGTGCGGCGGTACGGTCGAAACATCGGACATCGCAGCGATGCTCCCATGGCTCGCCTATGCGTTCGAGAGTGAAATCACAGCAACCTGACATCTCGAATTTTCCAGAAAATTCGCACACCACCCCATTTCAAAAGGACCAACACCATGGCCCCCAAAGTACTCGTTTCTGACAAGCTCAGCGAAACAGCCGTTCAAATCTTCCGCGATGCCGGTATCGAGGTTGATTTCCAACCCGACCTTGGCAAGGACAAAGACAAGCTCGCCGAAGTGATCGGCCAATACGACGGCCTTGCGATCCGCTCTGCCACCAAAGTCACCGAAAAGATCCTGAACGCCGCCACCAACCTCAAGGTCATCGCGCGCGCAGGCATCGGCACGGATAACATCGACAAGGTCGCCGCCTCGAAGAAGGGCGTGATCGTGATGAACACGCCCTTCGGCAACATGATAACCACCGCTGAACATGCCATCGCGATGATGTTCGCCGTTGCGCGTCAGATCCCCGAAGCCTCTGCCTCGACCCACGCAGGCAAATGGGAAAAGTCCAAATTCATGGGCGTTGAGCTGACAGGTAAAACCCTCGGCGTGATCGGCGCAGGCAACATCGGCGGGATCGTGTGCGACCGTGCGCGCGGCCTCAAGATGAAAGTGATCGCCTATGATCCCTTCCTTGGCGAGGAAAAAGCCGCAAAGATGGGCGTTGAGAAGGTCGAACTCGACGATCTGCTAAAACGCTCCGATTTCATCACGCTGCACGTGCCCTTCACGGAAGCGACCGCCAATATCCTCAGCCGCGAGAACCTGGGCAAAACCAAGAAAGGTGTCCGCATCATTAACTGCGCGCGCGGTGGTCTTGTTGATGAGGAAGCGCTGGCTGATCTGCTGAAATCGGGTCATGTGGCTGGCGCCGCGCTTGATGTGTTCGCTGTTGAGCCTGCGAAAGAGAACGTGCTTTTTGGCCTCCCCAACGTGGTCTGCACGCCTCACCTTGGCGCGGCGACAAGCGAGGCGCAGGAAAACGTGGCCCTGCAAGTGGCGCAGCAAATGTCCAACTACCTCAACACAGGCGCGGTTGAAAACGCGCTCAACATGCCTTCTGTAACCGCCGAAGAGGCCAAAATCATGGGCCCTTGGGTTTCCTTGGCAGGCCACCTTGGTGCATTCATCGGCCAAATGACGGATGAACCGATCAAAGCGATCAACATCCTCTATGATGGAAACGTCGCTTCCATGAACCTCGATGCGCTCAATTGCGCGTCCATCGCAGGTATCATGAAACGCGTGAACCCCGATGTGAACATGGTGTCCGCCCCCGTTATCGCAGCAGAACGCGGCATCAAGATCAGCACGACCAATCAGGATAAGTCCGGCACGTTTGACGGCTATATCAAGGTCACGGTCGTCACGGATAAACGCGAACGCTCTGTCGCCGGAACCGTTTTCAGCGACGGTAAACCGCGCTTCATCCAGATCAAGGGCATCAACATCGACGCGGAAATCGGAGCCCATATGCTCTATACGACCAACGAAGACGTGCCTGGCATCATCGGCCTCTTGGGCAACACGATGGGCAAAAATGGCGTGAACATCGCGAACTTTACGCTCGGACGCTCGGATGCGGGCGGCGAGGCGATTGCGCTGCTCTACGTAGACCATCCGATCCCTGCAAATGTGCTGAAAACACTCGAGGGCACAGGCATGTTCCAACAAGTCAAGCCGCTCGCCTTCGACGTCGCTTAGACAAATGACAGGCCGCTCTTCTCAGGGCGGCCTTTCTCGCATAAACCTGCGCGCATGACACATCCCATTTACGCCATCGGCGACATTCACGGCCAGTTAGAGATGCTGGAAGACGCGCTCGCACGCATCGAAGCGGACGGCGGCAAGAACGCTCCCATCATTTTCCTTGGAGACTATGTGGATCGCGGCAGCGATAGCAAAGCCGTCATCGCCCGCCTCATGGACGGCAAATCCGCAGGCAAGCCATGGCGCTTCCTCAAAGGCAATCATGACCGCATGTTCGAGTGGTTCATGGAGCCGACCCCGCGCCACGATTCCCACCTGCTTGTAGGCTATCACTGGCTGCACGAACGCCTCGGCGGCACGACGACTCTGGCGTCCTACGGCGTCGATGTGGGCAACCGCCGTCGCCTGTTCGATGTGCACGACGAAGCGCGCAAAGCCGTGCCTTTAAGTCATCAACGCTTCTTGCAAGACTGCGAAATCTCAATCTCGCAGGGGCCCCTATTCTTCTGCCACGCAGGCGTGCGTCCCCGCGTGCCGCTTGCCGAGCAGGCCGAAAACGATCTGGTCTGGATCAGGGAAGATTTCTCGCATGACACCAGCGATCATGGCGCACTCGTCGTGCATGGGCACACACCGGTTGATGCTCCGCTTCACGCAGGTAATCACGTCAATCTCGATACAGGTGCGGGCTACGGAAAACCTCTGACCGCCGCAGTGTTTGAGGGCACAGATATCCACGTCATAACAAAAGATGGACGCAAGCCCTTAAAGCCTGCGTAACCCTTCATCTTGCCCTTAAACTCTGGGGGTCTGGGGGCTAGCCCCCAGCCTGTCGGCTCGGTACGGCTGAGACGAAACCCCTCAAATCCCGGCGTCTACAATCGCTTTCGCCAAGATCGGCACGGACTGCGCATTCAAGCCAGCAATGTTCATACGGCTGTCCCCGACCATATAAATTCCATGCTCCGCACGCAGTTTCTCGACCATCTCAGGCGTCGTGCCCAGCCGCGAGAACATGCCGCGATGCTGCGCCAGAAAGCCAAATCGGTCCGAGCCACCAAGGCGTTGCAACTCGCCCGCCAACTGCTCGCGCAGCCCAAGCATGCCAAGGCGCACCTCTTCAAGCTCGGCCGCCCAATTCGCGCGCAGATCAGGATCGCTTAGAACCATCGTCACCAAACGCGCGCCATGATCTGGCGGGAACGAGAAATTCTGACGGTTCAAGAACGCCAGCGTGTCCTGGTTCAACGCGTGCTGCGAGGCATCGGCGGAAACCGCCATCAAGATACCCGTGCGCTCACGGTAGATGCCAAAATTCTTCGAACAACTTGCTGCAATCAGGCATTCCGGTACGGAGGAGGCCACAAGGCGCGTGCCAGCGGCGTCCTGCTCCAGACCATCGCCAAAGCCCTGATAGGCAATGTCGATCATCGGAATCGCGCCTGTTTCAAGCAAGATATCAACGACGATCTGCCATTGCATCGCGTTCAAGTTCGCGCCCGTCGGATTGTGACAGCAACCATGCAAGAGCACGATATCACCCGCTTTTGCGGTTTTCAGATCAGCCATCATCCCGTCGAAATCAACACCGCGCGTGTCGGCGTCGAAATAGCGGTAGGGCACGACCTCTATTTCCAGATAATTCAGGATTGAGGTGTGGTTCGGCCATGTGGGGTTGGACACGAAAACGCGCGCACCCGGGTTGGCCATCTTGATCAACTCAAACGCTTGGCGGCACGCGCCGGTCCCCCCGGGGGTCGCCGCCGCTGCAACATTGCCGCGCGCAACCGCATCGCCCAAGACCATGTCGATCATCACATCGGAAAACGCAGGATCACCGGCAAGGCCAACATAGGACTTGGTGCTCTCAAGCTCCCAAAGCTGCTGCTCTGCCTTTTTCACGGCCCGCATGACGGGCGTGACGCCTTCTGCGTTTTTGTAGACTCCAACGCCAAGGTCGATCTTTTCCGCGCGCGGGTCTTCGCGGTAGGCTTTGACCAGCGCGAGAATTTTATCGGCAGGTTGTGCTTTAAGATTGGCAAACATCAGGCTTCTCCGGTTTCGATTGGCATGGTCGGGACAGAGCCCCATTCGGTCCAGGACCCGTCATAGACGGCGTGATCGCTCTTGCCGATCCGCTCCAGCGCAAGCGCAAGGATACAGGCCGTGATGCCAGAGCCGCATGTGGTGATGACAGGCTTGCTCATATCAACGCCGCCTGCGGCAAAGGCCGCTTTCAAAGCGTCGGGCGCTTTCATGGTGCCATCCTCGCTCAACAAGTCCTTGTAGTAGACGTTGCGCGATCCGGGAATATGGCCTGCGCGCAGACCTGCGCGTGGCTCGGGCACGCTACCAGCAAACCGCTCCGGCGGACGCGCATCGACGATCTGGGGCGCACCCAGTTTGGCCGCGGCCGCAACTTGCGTGACGTCCTTCACCATCTGGTTCTGAAAGCGCACCATCATGTGCCGATCGCGAATGACAGGGGGCAGGTCTTCGACTTCGCGGCCCTCAGCCAGCCATTTCTTCAAACCACCATCCAGCACCGCGACATTCATCTGGCCCATCAGCCGGAACATCCACCACACGCGCGGCGCAGAAAAAAGACCCGCGCCATCATAGACGACAACCTGATGTCCGTCGCCGATGCCCATAGCGCGCATACGGGACATGAATTTCTCGCCGCTCGGAACCATGTGAGGCAGGGATGAACGCGCATCACTGATTTCGTCAATATCGAAGAAACGCGCACCGGGAATGTGGCCGGCATCATACTCCGCCTTGGCATCGCGGTTTTCAGCCTCCATGTACCACGACGCATCAATGATCCGCAAATCGGGATCACGCATATGCGCTGCCAGCCAATCGGTTGAAACCAAGGTCTTCGGGTCGTCCAATGCCATGTGAAAAGCCCCCTCATAATGTCATGACTTGCTTACTGCCGAGGGCGCGCAGTGGCAAGTGTTTGGGGCACGTGTTCGGCGCAAGAGTGGGCACCGCACTATCGCGATGCCCGGATGCTGCGAGCTACTTCGCCATCATGTTCTTAACAACCCCAACGATCGCCAGAACCACACCGCCACCGATACCACCGCCGGCAACCTGCGTCAGGATCGACGTGATATCGAGACCGCCCGCTGCGCCGCCTGCGCCCATCATGCCAAGCACCGTGCCGCCCAAACCACCGCCTACAATGCCGGAGATCGAATTGATGAGCGTGCCCTGGTTCAGGTTCTTCAATACACCGCCCGCGACATTGCCGCCGACCGCGCCCGAAATCAGACCAATCAAGAGTTCCATAGTATTCCTTCCCGTCGGGCCATTTTATGTGCGCGCAATCGCGGCCCGTGCCCATGCGCAGCGATCACTAACTGCAAGCGTGCTCGCGCGTCATGGGGAAAGGTAGGGAAAACTCCCCGTTTGAGAAGGGGAAGGTGGGTGCGCGTTACTCCGCGTGCCGGAGCAGGCGCTGCTTTTGGCGACCCCAATCGCGCTTGGCGTCGCTGGCGCGTTTGTCATGGTTTTGCTTGCCCTTGGCGATGCCGATCTTCAGCTTCACGAAACCCTTGTGATTGAAATACAGCACCAAAGGCACCAGCGTCATGCCCTTGCGCTGCGTTTCGGACCACATGCGCGACAGCTCTTTTTTGGAGGCGAGCAATTTGCGGCGACGGCGCAATTCGTGCCCCCATGTTTTCGCAGGCTCATAGGGCGCGATGTAGCTGTTCACCAGCCACAGCTCGCCATCCTTCACCTCTGCGTAGCTTTCGGCAACATTGGCGGAGTTCACACGCAGCGATTTGACTTCGGAGCCTTGCAGGATGATGCCGCATTCGATGTCGTCCGCGATCGCGTAATCATAACGCGCGCGCCGGTTCTCGGCGATCACCTTGTAGTTTTCTTTTTCCTTCGGCTTGGCCATGGCGCGTGTCGTCTTTCTGAAATCTGAGCACTCTACATAGGCCCGATCCGCGCGCACTCCAAGGCCATATGAGAAAACGCTCTGGACTTGATGCACGCTCCTGCGCAGAGTCGCGCGATATTGCCCTGCTCGGAAGGCCCATGATGACCGATTTTCTGCTGCTCGCCTTCATATTCCTCTGCGCGGGCGTGATCGCAGTGCCGACCGCTTCGCGCCTCGGGCTTGGCTCCGTGCTTGGATATCTGATCGCAGGGATCATCATCAGCCCGATTCTGGCGCTACTGCATGTGGATGTGATCGCAATCCAGCATTTTGCAGAATTCGGCATCGTAATGATGCTCTTCCTCGTGGGACTGGAGCTAGAGCCGAAAATGCTTTGGGCGATGCGCGCCAAACTTCTTGGGCTAGGCGGCGGGCAAGTTGGGTTAACCACAATAATCGTAATGGGCGCATGTATGGCGCTGGGGCAGCCTTGGTCGATATCGCTCGCCATTGGCCTCGTCATGGCGCTGTCCTCTACGGCGATCGTTTTGCAAACGCTGAATGAAAAAGGGCTGATGAAATCGGACGGCGGGCAGTCCAGTTTCTCGGTTCTGCTCACGCAGGATATCGCGGTCATTCCGATGCTCGCGCTCTTGCCGCTTTTGGCGATACCCGAATTGATGGGCGTCGCAGCCCATGGCGCTGACGCGGCGCACGCGAGCGAGGGCGATCACGGTGCCGCCATGAGCCTCGTCGCGGGGCTGAACGGGTGGCAGACCACGCTGGTCACCGTCGGTGCAGTCGCCGCCGTGATCCTTGGCGGTAGCTTTCTCACCGCGCCGATCTTTCGCTTTATTGCGGGCGCAGGTCTGCGGGAACTTTTCGTAGCTGGTGCGCTACTCATCGTTATAGGGATCGCCCTCTTGATGTCGCTTGTCGGTCTATCACCCGCACTCGGCACGTTCATCGCAGGCGTGGTGCTGGCCAACTCTGCCTACCGCCATGAACTCGAAAGCGACATCGATCCGTTCCGTGGCCTCCTTCTTGGCCTATTCTTCATGAGCGTGGGCGCAGGCATCAACTTTGTACTGCTTTCTGAGAACCTTTTTAACATCGTCGCAATGACGCTTGGCCTGATTGCGATCAAGGTTCTGGTACTTCTGGTTCTTGCGCACATCTTCAAACTTGGCGGAGCGGACAAATGGCTCTTTGCACTCGGTCTGGCACAGGCGGGTGAATTCGGGTTTGTGCTGCTGTCTTTCACAGTCGCAGGGCAAATTATCCCGTCCTCCATCGCAGATATTCTCCTACTCGTCGTCGCGCTATCAATGCTTCTGACACCTGCGCTGTTCATCATCTACGACCGCCTCATCGCGCCGCGCTACGTCATGGGGGAAACCCGCGAGACCGATGAAATCGACGCAGGGTCCAACATCATTATTGCAGGCCATGGCCGGGTCGGCGGTATGGTCGCCCGCGTTCTACGTGCGGCATGGCACACCCCTACCGTCATTGACTATTCCTCGAAGCAACTTGATATGTTGGAAAAATTTGGCGTAAAGGCCTACTTTGGCGATGCCAGCCGCCCGGACCTTTTGCACGCGGCAGGCATCCATGACGCAAAGCTAATTGTGATCGCAATCGACAATGAAGAACAGATTACGGAAATGGTGCACTACATCCATTCAACCCATCCAAACGTGCACATCATGGCCCGCGCGATGGATCGCAACCACGTCTACGAGCTTTATTCCGCGGGCTGCCGCGATATCATCCGCGAAACCTATGACAGCTCGCTGCGCATGGCGCGCTCCGCCTTCGAGGCGCTCGGCGTTCCCAGCGACAAGGCCAGCGATATGGTCGATGTCTTTGACATATCTGACCGCGAAGGCATGGTTGAGGTGGCCGATACTTACGACGTCAATATTCCGCCCTTTGAGAACGAGGCTTTCATGACCAAAGTTCGCGAAGTCGCCCCGCGCCGCAAAGCCGAGGTGAGAGAGCAAATGACACAGATACTGCAACGCAATTCGAAAGGCGAGCAACAGCTATGAAAGACGACAATTTCCTGCGCGAGAACAACGCGCGCCACCTGTGGCATCCTATGGGTCATCCGGGAGATGTGCAGGCCAATGCGCCCGCGATCATCGCCAAGGCGGAGGGCGTGGTTATCGAGGATCTCGACGGGCATAAGACGGTCGATGCCGTGGGTGGCCTATGGTGCGTTAACCTTGGCTATTCCAACGATGTCATTAAAGACGCGATCGCCAAGCAGCTTTATGATCTGCCCTATTATTCCGCCTTCGCAGGAACGTCCAACCCACCCGCAATCGAAGCCTCCTATGCGGTGCGCGAATTTTTTGAATCCGATGGCATGGTGCGCGCGTTCTTTACCTCCGGCGGCTCGGACAGTGTTGAAACCTGCTTGCGCCTGTCACGCCAGTACCATCGCCTTCGCGGGGAGCCGACACGCACCAAATTCATTTCCCTCAAGAAGGGCTATCACGGCACACATTTTGGTGGCGCGTCCGTCAATGGCAACAACCGTTTCCGCATCGCCTACGAGCCGATGTTGCCCGGCTGCTTCCATTTGCCCAGCCCCTATCCCTATCGCAACCCCTTCAATGAAACGGACCCTGCGCAGCTTGCCCAGAACATCGCGAATGCGTTCGAGGACGAGGTGCAGTTCCAAGGCGCTAACACCATCGCAGCCTTCATCATGGAGCCAATCCAAGGCGCAGGTGGTGTGATCGTGCCCGACGACAGCTTCATGAGGTTAATGCGCGAAGTCTGTGATCGCCATGGCATCCTGATGATTGCGGACGAAGTCATCACAGGCTTCGGGCGCTTGGGCAATTGGTCCGGCTCGCGTCACTACGGGGTCCAGCCCGATATGATGAGCACAGCCAAGGGCATCACCTCTGGCTATTTCCCCGTTGGCGCGGCGCTATTCAACGAAAAGGTCGCCGAGGTGTTTGAAAAATCCGACCCCGCAGAGGGCGGCATTTACCACGGATACACCTACAGCGCCCATCCCGTTGGCGCGGCTGCGGTCACGGCCTGCCTCGCGGAAACGGTCCGCCTTGATCTGCGCGCAAATGCTGCGGCGCGGGGCAAGCAACTTTATGAGGGCTGCCAAGCGCTTGCCGCAAAACACGATATCATCGGCGATGTGCGCGGGGGGCAAGGCTTGATGACAGGCTTTGAAATGGTCTCCGACAAGGCCACGAAAACGCCTATTGATCCCGCAATCGTCAAACGCATCCAGCAAGCCACCTACGAGGCGGGAGCGATGGTGCGCATGGGGCCACCCAACATCTTGATGTCGCCCCCTTTGACGATTTCAGAGGGCGAAGTGCAAACCATTCTGAATGCGCTCGATACGGGCCTTAGCGCCGCCTAGTTGCGATCTGCGATCAAGCCCCCTAAGCTGGCAACACCTTAGGGGGCCTTTTTTATGACCAATTTATTTAAATTCGCACTACTTGGCGCGTTAGCTTTCGCCGCACCGCAAACCGCCGATGCTAAAGAGTTCAAATACAACTGGAAGCGCACGATAAGCAGCGGCAATTTCGATCAGGACACCAGCTTTTTCTGGGTTAAGGAAAATCCGGCAGGTGGCTGTTATCAGGATGATTATTTCACCGTGAAAGTTAAGAAAAAGCCCAAACACGGCACTTTCACCGCGACCCGCACGATCAAAGTGCTTACCAGCGGCCCATGCGCAGGAATCGCGGTGAACGCCTATCAATTCTATTATCAGCCCAAGCGCCGTCCCAAGAACGATAAACTCGTGCTTGAGATCGGCAGCATCGATCGCTTGCCCAACCGCAAAGACGTCGATCGCGCGCGTATCGAAATAAAGATCAAAAAGAAGTAGGTTGCGACAGAGCACCTCGCACCTGCCATCTTCCTATTCTGAACTACCAAGTTTAGAGTGCGTAAAGGGAAAGACTTCCCCGAAGGTTCGTGATGAGTAAGCAAGACAACGAAGCAGCAGGCAAACTGCCCCTGCAAGACAACGGCATCGCAAAAACGTCCAATGCGCCTGCGCGCACGTCGCGGCTTGGGCATCTTTATATCATTCCGCTATTGATGCTGACGCTGTTCACAGGTGCCGTGATTGGCATGTATTTCCAGCCCCCCGGCCTGCGCGTGTTCTTCAACGCCACCGGCCTGCAGCCGGGCGCAGGCAGTGATATGCCCATCGCGATCGCCGTTCAAAAGGTCAGCGCCCAAGAAGAAGTCGCCGTGATCAGCGAAGGCGACGTGCTTGCCCTTGGCCGCATCATTCCGCGCGGCGATGTGATCAATGTCGCAACGCCCTCCGGCGCAGGCGATGCGCGTATTGCGGCGTTAAACGTCAACGTCGGTGATACGGTCGAACGGCGCGATATTCTGGCCGAGCTCGACAACCTGCCGCAGCTACAAAGCGCCATTCGCACCGCTCAGGCAAATGTCGCCGTGCGCGACGCAGCGCTTGCGCAAACCCGCGCCTCTATCGACGCGAGCCGCGCCGAAGCGCAGGCCTCTCTCAGCAAGGCCGAAGCTGGCGCAACAGAAACCGACGCAGAGCTGAGCCGCGTTACATCCCTGTTCGAGCGCGGCGTGACCACGCGCGCCGAAATGGACCGCGCGATTGCGAGCGCCAACACCGCCGCGCGCGATGTAGAGCGCAATATCGCCACCCTTTCGCGCTACGCCGCCGGTTCCGACACGGTTCAGGCCGATATCGCTGTCGCAGAGGCGAACCTAACTGCGGCCAAGGCCGAACTTGCCCGCGCAGAGCAGGATATCGAACGCGGATATGTTCGAGCGCCCACCAAGAGCACAGTCCTACAAATCCACGCACAGCCGGGCGAGCGGCCCTCGGCCAGCGGCATCATCGATCTGGGCGACACATCGCAAATGACGATCGAGGCAGAGGTTTATCAATCCATGATAGCGCGCGTCACCATTGGCGATCCGATCAGCGCCAGCGCCGATGCTTTGCCCCAGCCTTTGACGGGTGTCGTCGCTGCGATCGGTCTTGAAATTGGCCGCCAATCCATCACTTCGGACGATCCCGCCGCCAATACCGATGCACGCGTCGTAGATGTGATCATCTCGCTTGATGCGGACTCGAGCGCACGCGCACGCGCGCTCACCAATCTCGAGACCATCGTGCGGATCGACGCAGGCCGCATTGAATGAGCCGGTTTCTCACATGGCTGTTCGGCCGCCTGCCTATTGGCTGGCTGCAACTGTCGCACAACAAAACCCGCCTTGCGGCCGCGCTTGCGGGCGTCGCTTTCGCCAATCTTCTGGTATTCATGCAGCTTGGCATTCTGGGTGCGCTGAACAACTCGACCGTCGCGCCCTACACGCTCATTCGCGGCGATATTCTGGTGTCCTCGACCGAGGGCGACACGCTCACTGATAGTGGCAATATCGCGCGCACGCGCATGTTTCAGGCGCTTGGCATCGCGGGCGTCAAAAGCGCGGTGCCGCTCTATATCGGCACGCTGCCGCTTAGCATGGGGGATGGCACTTCTGCCGCTTTGCTCACCTTCGGCATGGACACCGCCCAACCAGAATTCGCAGCACCTTGGGTCGCGCGCGAATTGGACGCGCTCAATATCGAAAGCACGGCCTTGCTTGATAAAGGATCACGCGGCGTGTCTGCCAGCGTTTTCGAACGCCTTGAGCGCGGCGAACCTTATGCCTTCGAAATCAACGGACGCACCATGACGGCGATTGGCACCGTCGATGTAGGCGGCGGATTTCTGGCCGATGGTACTTTGGTTGTGTCCGATCAGACATTCCTGCGCTTCAACCCCAAACGCAGTGGTGGCGCGCCCAGTCACATTCTGATCAACGTCGATGATGGCGCCAGTGTTCAAACCGTCAAAACGCGGCTAGAGGCCGCTTTGCCCGCCGAAAGCGTGAAGGTTCAGATCATGCAGGACGCCGCCGCCGCTGATCTGGCGTTTATGTCCACAGAGCGCCCGACGGGTATCATTTTCGGCTTTGGCGTTTTGATCGGCATCATCGTCGGCATCGTGATCGTCTATCAGGTCCTGTCCACCGACGTGGCCGACCACCTCAAGGAATATGCGACGTTCAAGGCGATGGGATACGATCAACCGTTCTTTCTGGGTATCGTGTTCGAAGAAGCGCTGGTGCTGGCAATCTTCGGCTTCATACCGGGTTTTCTGGCCTCGTCGGTGCTTTACAAAGCACTGGCCAGCGTCACCAATCTGCCCGTCGAAATGCAGGCTGGCACGGCGATCCTCGTGTTCTTCGGCACGCTCGCCGCCTGCACGCTATCAGGCGCGATCGCCACGCGGCGCCTTGCGGCTGCTGATCCGGCGGACCTGTTCTGATGGGGCCGGAGCACGCGATCACGGTGGTAGGGCTAAACCACTATTTCGGCCACGACGAAGCGCGCAAACAGGCGATTTGGGACGTTAATCTTAACATCCGCAAAGGTAGTTTGACGATCCTCATGGGGCCATCCGGCTCTGGCAAGACCACGCTTTTGACGCTGATCGGATGCCTGCGCGATGTGCAGGAGGGCAGCGTGCATTTGCTGGATCAAGAATTGCGCGACGCGCCCGAGGCGGTGCTGGTCGCGCTACGCCGCAAGCTCGGGTTCATCTTTCAGGCGCATAACCTGCATGAAAGTCTTACCGCCACGCAAAACGTGATGATGGGCCTGCAGGTGCACGGCAAAGGCAATGCACGCCTGCAACGCGCAGCGAGCCATCATATGTTGGGGCTAGTGGGGCTTTCGGACCGGCTCGACTACCTCCCCGGAAACCTATCAGGCGGGCAGAAACAGCGCGTCGCCGTGGCGCGCGCGCTGGTGTCCAACCCTGACGTGATCTTCGCGGACGAACCCACTGCCGCGCTGGACAAAGTGTCTGGCGTGTCCATCGTGAGGATGCTCAAACAGCTTGGTCAAGAGCGCGGTACGACCACCGTGATGGTCACACATGACAACCGCATATTGGAATTGGCGGACCGGATCATCACTCTCGAGGAGGGCCGCGTCGTCAGTGACACAAGCCCGATCTAACCCTCGGCTGGCGCGCCACTGCGTGATCTGCACGGCCCTGCGACTGCCGTTATCGCAAGAATGACACCCGACACCGCCGCGATCATCCCCGCCGCGCTGACCGCATTATTCGCGCCAAGCCAGATAGGGCCGTAGCCTGCGAACACATATCCCAGAACCGCCGAAAGGGTTGCAAAAAGCACGCTCCACGCGACTTGGGCACCAAGCGAATTTGTCATCAGGCGCGCGGCGGCGGGCGGGCAAATGAACATCGCGATCACGATGATCGAGCCGACCGCATCAAATGCCGCCACCGCCGCCAGGGCCGCCACGATCACCAGTGCAAAGCCCAAAGGCCCCGTTCGAATGCCCATGCTTTGTGCAAAGCCTTCATCGAAAGTGGATAGTTTCAAAGGTCGCCAGTAAATCCACGTAAACAGCGCAACAACGATTAACACCGCAAGCAAGCGCGGCAGTTCCACAGGTAAATAGGCCAGCGCGTCCCGATCCCAAAGTGAGGACCAGCCCGTTGCGTCGAGCCAGATCAAACTCTCCAAGTTCCCGAACAGCGCGTGTTCAACATCTAGGTGAACCGTGCTTGTGTCGGACTGCTCCAGCAACAAAACACCCCCTGCGAACATGGCCGTAAACGTCACACCCATCGCAGCCCCCGGCTCAATCTTACCAAGGCGGCGGATCGCTTCGATCATCACCACCGCGACCACAGCCGCACCCGCCGCACCCAGCATCATGGGAACTGCGGCGACAACGCCCGTGATCAGGAACGCCACGACAATGCCCGGTAAAACCACATGGCTGATCGCATCGCCAATCAGCGCTTGGCGGCGCAGCAACAGGAAATTTCCAGGCAGCGCACAAGCGATCGCCGCCAATGTACCGATCAAAATAGGTGTCAAAGACAGCGCTACAAATTCCTCGCCCATCATACGGGCACTCCTCTAGGCGCGCCAATGAGGCGATCTAACTCATTGATTTGATCGCGGGTCAAAACGCCCTCGATCTCTGTCAGCCCATCGTAAAAGGTCGCCGCCAGCGCAAACTCTTCGCGCGAACGCGCCATTTGCCATCGGGTCTCATCGCGCAGCGCTTTGGCCGCGCGCGCCTTCCCGTCAGTGGTCGCAACCCCGTCAGCGCGCGCGAAACCCGCGCGTTGCAGCAGGCGCAGCGTGAGTTTCTCATAGATGGGCTGGCCCTGCGCCAGTGCCAAAAGCCCTTGGCGGATATGCACACGTTTCTGGAATGAGAGATGCTTAAGAACTGCCGCCAAAACCCCGCGCGCGGGTGCAAACAAAAGCGACAGAGCGAACATAGCGAACAGCACTAGAACGATTACAGGCCCCGTAGGCAGCGCGGGCGCGATCGCAGAAAGCGCTGCGCCAACGTAACCCGCAACGCCCCCGACAACTCCGGCGACCCATAGAACGCCCGTCACTCGTTCGCTCCAAAAGCGCGCTGTAACAGCGGGGATAATCAACAAGGCAACGATCAGGATCAGACCCACAATCTTGAGACCCACAACCGTGATCGCCATGACAAGGCCCATCATAATCAGATCAAGACGCGGCACATTCAGCCCGCTTGAGGCCGCGAATTCAGGATCGAACGCAACAGCGCTTAAGGGACGTCGAAACGCAATCACAGCCGCAAGAACCAAGGCCCCACCAACCGCAATAATCATCGCATCCGAGTAAAGCATCCCAGCCGTCGAGCCAAGCAAGAACCCCTCAAGCCCCGCTTGACGCCCCTCGCTCATTGTTTGAATAAACGTCAGAAAAACGATGCCAATTCCAAAGAAAACCGACAGAACCGCACCAATCGCAGCATCCTCGGCCAGCCGCGTGCGCCGTGTCAAAGCACCGATGCACAAAAGGCCAATCCACGCGGACGCCGCAGAGCCAAGCATCAAACCAATCAGGCTGCGACCATCGCCGCCAAGCGCGACCATGATAATGAACGCCATCCCCACGCCGGGCAGGGTCGCATGAGAAATCGCATCACTGACAAGCGCGCGTTTGCGCAAGAAAAGAAATGTTCCTGTAACACCCGCCGCAACACCAAGCAGCATCGCGCCAAGGGTCACGAGCGTGGCATTATAGCCAAGCTGCAAGGTCAGCGCATGCCAAAGCATCGCTTACGCGCCAAGCGCCGTTTGACCGAGCTGGCCTGTTGCAAGGCGACCGCCATAAGCCTCTTGCAGGGTCTGCGGCGTGAACGCCTCTTCAACCGTGCCTTCAGCGACGCGGGTGGTGTTGATCAGGAACACACGGTCAAAATAGTCCGCAACCGTACTTAGATCATGGTGAACGGCGACAACTGTTTTGCCCTCTGCGCGCAGGGATTTCAGCACGTCGATAATTGCCTTCTCCGTGGCGGCATCGACACCTGCAAACGGCTCATCCAGCAAATACAGATCAGCGTTCTGCGCTAGTGCACGCGCTAGGAAAACACGCTGCTGCTGACCGCCAGAAAGCTGCCCGATCTGACGGCTCGCAAAGTCCTGCATACCAACGCGCGCAAGGCAGTCCATTGCTTTGGCCTTGTGCGTGCCGCGCAAGCGACCCAAGAGGCCAAGTTCACGGTACAGACCCATGAGTACCACATCCAGAACGCGCGTCGGGAAGTCCCAATCAACGCTCGCGCGCTGGGGCACATAAGCGATGCGCGCGCGGGCATCCGCTACGGGCTGGCCGAACACAGTCGCTGTACCCGCCAGCGGTTTGATCACGCCCAGCGCGGCCTTGAGCAGTGTCGATTTACCAGCGCCGTTGGGGCCAATAATCGCTGTCATAGAGCCAACAGGCACGCTCATATCCACGGAAAAAACCGCAGGTTTCTGACCGTAACTCACAGTCATTCCACGGATTGCAAGCGCCGCGCCAGCATGTGCGTTCTGCAAGCGCGCTCCGTTCGATGTCGCCAGTTCAAGGGGTGTCATATCTTAAGATCCTACCGCCAATTTGCCATTCATACCACGCTCGGGCACAGTGCCGCCAAGAGCGCGCGCGATGGTTGTGATGTTGTGATCAATCATGCCGATATACGTGGACTCATACGTGCCATCAGCGCCCATCGCGTCAGAGAAGAGTTCCCCCCCGATGGAGACCGTATGATCCTGCACAGCCGCCCCCTCGATCAACGCACGAATGTTGCGATCAGAGACAGAGCTTTCAACAAAAGCCGCCCCAATCTTGCGCTCAACCAGCAAATCAACCAGCGTTGAAATACGGTTCAAACCTGCTTCGCTTTCCGTGGATATCCCTTGGATGCCGATGACTTCCATATCAAAGGCGCGGCCGAAATAGCCGAACGCGTCATGCGCCGTCAGTAAAACGCGCGATTGCGCAGGAACAGTTGCCAGCACCATTTTTCCATAGCTTTGCAGCGTGGTTAACTCTATTTCAAATGCAGTAAGGTTAATTACGAAATCAGCCGCCAGCTCAGGGCGCGCTTCGCTTAGAACACGGGCGATTTCGCGCGCCACATTGACCCAGAGGTCAGGCACCATCCACACATGCGGATCATAACGACCCTCATAGTCCGCATGGGAAATCAGCACATCACGCGGCATTGCTTCGGCCACCGGAACGGAAGTACGGCGACGCTCTAGCTTAACTAAGAAATCCTCCATCTGCGCTTCCAGATAAAGACCATGCCACAACACCAGATCCGCACGCGTCATCGCCGTGATGTCGCTGCGCGTTTGACGGTAAGCATGGGGGTCAACACCGGGGCCCATCAACGCCTTGACCGTGACATGCGCTCCGCCAATACGGCGCGCTGTGTCGGCAATCATGCCTGTCGTTGCGACGATGTTAAGGATGCCCGATGCCAACGCGAAACGCGGGGCAAACGCGCTTGCGGCAGTCAGGGCTAGGAAGTGTCGGCGACCGATGGTCATGGATTCTCCTCTGTGTTGAGATGAATATGAGAGTCATTCGCAAAAAGTCAATGCGTTTGCGACTTATTCGCAAGAAAGATCGCTAATTTCTGACTATCCGGTCAAATTAGCCATACTGATACCAAGCCATTACTTGCCAAGCCCCCGCGCGCATGGGACAGATTAAGCGCAGCTGGGAGAGTCCGCATATGTCTGTTGAAACCGCTCAAACCACCACGCATCTGCCCCAAACGGTAGAGCCGCGTAACCCCGGGATGGACCTTGATCTAAGTTGGGTACGTTCGGTTCAGGCCAATACATCCGCGATTGAGCGGCGTGCAAAAACCCTGCCCGGTCGGCGCAGCGTTAAGAAAGAATATCAGGCGGCATGGCTGATCCGCGCGATGCAATGTATCGACCTGACCACGCTATCGGGCGATGACACTGCCGAACGCGTGCGCCGGCTATGTGCCAAAGCGCGCGCTCCCTTGCGCCGTGATATCGCTGAAGCGCTTGGTGTCAGCAATCTGCAAACCGGAGCAATCTGCGTTTACCACGATATGATCGAAACTGCTGTTGATGCGCTCAAGGGCTCTGGCATCCCTGTCGCCGCCGTGTCCACCGGTTTTCCTGCGGGTCTGTCCCCCTTTCATCTGCGCATCGCAGAGATTGAAGAAAGCGTGAAAGCAGGCGCAGCCGAGATCGATATCGTGATTTCCCGCCGCCTTGTTCTGGCTGGCGATTGGCAAGCCCTTTACGATGAAATGCGCGCCTTTCGCGCCGCTTGCGGCGATGCCCACGTCAAGGCGATCCTTGCGACAGGCGAGCTGGGCACGCTGCGAAATGTCGCGCGCGCCTCGCTGGTGTGCATGATGGCGGGCGCTGATTTCATCAAGACCTCCACTGGCAAGGAATCGGTTAACGCGACTCTGCCTGTGTCCCTCGTTATGATACGCGCTATCCGCGATTATCATGAACGCACGGGCTACCGCGTTGGCTACAAACCCGCTGGCGGTATTTCCAAGGCCAAGGATGCACTCGTTTACCTTGCCCTGATGAAGGACGAACTCGGCGATCGCTGGTTGCAACCCGATCTGTTCCGCTTTGGCGCATCATCCCTTTTGAACGATATCGAACGCCAGCTAGAACACCACGTCACTGGCGCATATTCCGCCACATACCGTCACGCGCTTGCGTAAGGAGACACCCATGACAATTTCCGAACGCCTCGACAAAATGGACTACGGCCCCGCCCCTGAGGATGCCTCTGACGCACTGGCTTGGCTCGTGGATCAAGGTGATCGCTTTGGTCACTTCATTGACGGTGAATTCACTACTCCAATTGATGGCTTTGAGAGCCGCAATCCAGCCAACGGCAACGTGCTCGCGAACCTATCCCAAGCCAAGCAAAGCGATGTAGATCGCGCAGTCGCTGCTGCGCGCCGTGCGCAAGGCAAATGGGCGAAACTCGGCGGCGCAGGGCGTGCGCGCTACCTCTATGCGATTGCGCGGTTGATCCAAAAACATTCCCGCCTGTTCGCGGTTCTTGAAACGCTCGACAACGGCAAACCCATCCGCGAAAGCCGCGACATAGATATCCCGCTTGTGCACCGCCATTTCTACTATCATGCGGGCATGGCGCAGTTGATGGGCGACGAGTTACCAGATCGCGAAGCACTTGGCGTTTGCGGTCAGATCATCCCATGGAATTTCCCTCTGTTGATGCTGTCTTGGAAGATTGCGCCAGCGCTCGCCACGGGCAATACAGTGGTTCTGAAACCGGCGGAATACACATCGCTAACTGCGCTCTTGTTTGCGGACATCTGCCGCCAAGCAGGCGTACCCAAGGGTGTCGTTAACATCCTCACAGGCGATGGTGCCGTCGGCGAAATGATCGTTAACGCGGACGTCGATAAAATCGCCTTCACAGGCTCCACCGCCGTGGGTCGCCGCATCCGCGAGGCAACCGCTGGGTCGGGCAAATCCCTAACGCTAGAACTGGGCGGAAAATCCCCCTACATCGTTTTCGATGACGCCGATCTGGATAGCGCCGTCGAAGGACTGGTTGATGCAATCTGGTTCAATCAGGGCCAGGTCTGCTGCGCTGGATCGCGCCTCTTGGTTCAGGAAAGCGTGTCCGAGCGTTTTTATGCCAAGCTGCGCGCGCGCATGGATGGTCTGCGCATGGGCGACCCCTTAGACAAATGCATCGACGTTGGCGCAATCGTGGACCCAGTTCAGCTCGATCAGATCACCAAAATGGTTAACGCCAATACCGAAGGACAGATGCACCAGGCTAAGTGCGACATGCCCGAGGGCGGCTGTTTCTACCCCCCGACTTTGATCACTGGGCTGACCCCGTCTGCAACCCTGATGCAGGAAGAAATCTTTGGTCCCGTCTTGTGCGCTACGACGTTCCGCACCCCCGCAGAAGCGGTTCAAATCGCCAACAATACGCGCTACGGTTTGGCCGCAACGGTCTGGAGCGAAAACGTCAATCTCGCGCTCGATATCGCGCCGCAACTCGTCGCTGGCGTGGTCTGGATCAACGCCACCAACCTGTTCGATGCTGCTGCCCCCTTTGGCGGTGTGCGCGAAAGCGGATTTGGCCGCGAGGGTGGCTGGGAAGGCCTTGCCGCCTACACCAAACCCAAAGCAAAATGCAAAGCGCTGGCACAGATCGAACCGTTCACTGGCAATGACGCAAACACGGACCCGATTGATCGCACGGCCAAGCTCTATATCGGCGGCAAACAAGCACGCCCCGATAGCGGTTATTCCCAAGCCATCTACTCCAAGCAAAGCGCGAAACTTGGCGAAGTCCCGCTGTCCAATCGCAAGGATATCCGCAACGCGGTCGAGGCAGCACATGGCGCAAAAAGCTGGTCCAAAACCACAGGCCACCTGCGCGCGCAAATCCTCTATTACATCGCCGAAAACCTGTCCGCCCGTGCGGACGAATTAGCGAGACGCATCGACGCGATGACAGGCAAACGCACTGGCAAAGTGGAAGTCGAAAATAGCCTGAACGCGCTCTTTACCTACGCCGCATGGGCCGACAAATGGGATGGCTCTGCGCGCGGCGTTCCGATCAAGGGCATTGCGCTCGCGATGAACGAACCTGTCGGCGTGATCGGTGTGTTCTGCGCCGATGATACACCACTGTTGGGCACCGTTCACGCGATGGGATCGAACATGGCAATGGGGAACCGCTGCGTGCTGGTCGCGAGCGAGCCATACCCCCTAGCGGCGACCGATCTGATCCAAGTTCTAGAAACGTCCGATGTACCCGCAGGCGTCGTTAATGTCCTCACGGGCAGCCACACAGACCTCGCCCCGCACATGGCCGCACACAACGATATCGACGCGGTCTGGAGCTTTTCTTCCAGCGATCTTTCAGCCGTGATCGAACGTAAATCCATTGGCAATCTCAAGCGTACATGGGTCAACAATGCCCAGACTTCTACCCCGAGCCCGCGCGAGCATCTAAGCGCCGCGAGCGAGACGAAAACAATCTGGGTTCCCTACGGCGAATAGCGCTCCCAAGCAGGGGTCATCTGCGCAAGATGACCCCGATACGCCAGCAACAAGACACCACTGACGACCACGGCAGACACCGCACAAATCGTCTGGTTCAGGCCGATCATGTCAATCAACACACCCATCCCGAACGTGCCCAGCGTCGCCAGCCCCCAAAATGCCGTTTGATCCACCGCGATCAACACCCCGCGTTGCGCGTTCGGCGCATTATGCAGATACTTCCCGTACACCAGCGCCTTGCACAGTTTTACCCCGCCAAAACACACGATCAACGCACAAAGCATCCCGAAACTACCCACCTGCGTCAGCAACAACAGTCCCGCGCCATACAGCCCCCAGACCCAAAGCGCCGCCAGTCCGGGTTTCGTGATCCGCGCGGAGAGGCAAGAGGCCAGCGCCGTAATCGTCCCCGTCAGCTTCGCCAGATTATGCGCCGTCGCCGCCAAAAGCCCGTTCTCCTGCGCACACCTCGGCGTGGCTTCTGGAATTAACGTATCAATCACCCCAATGCCATAACCCGTATGCGCCAAAGAATTTACTGCGAAGGAAAGGCATAGGAGCCTCCAGTTTGACGCGACCTTTGTGGCGACTTAATCTCAATTTTAAGCAAACATATCGCCCTTTATCATAACCATGGAGCTCAAATTGTGATGAGCCGCGCAACACAGCCCATTATCGGCACACGCATGCGCGAACTTCGCAAAGCGAAAGGCATGACGCTCAAGCAACTTGCTGCTGCAACAGACCTCTCCATCGGCTATCTCAGCCAGTTGGAACGGCAGGATGCCGACCCCTCCGTGCGCGCGCTCAACATGATCGGCAAGGCGCTAGGCGTTGGTATCAGCTGGTTCTTTCCCGACCCGGACGAGGGAGATAACCCCGAGGCAGACATCGTGGTACGCGCCAATAAACGCCGCTCACTCAAGTTTGAATCAGGTGTGCGCGATGAACTCATCAGCCCCAACCTGTCGGGTCAACTAGAACTCATCCTCACCACATTCTCCCCCCACTCCAGCTCCGGCGACACGCTCTATTCGCACAAGGGTGAAGAAGGCGGTTATGTGGTCACAGGCACACTCGAGCTCACCGTCGAGGACAAAATCATGACCCTCCATCCTGGCGATGCCTTCCACTTCCTATCAAGTCGCCCCCACCGCTATGCCAACCCCGCGAACACGGAAACCTCCATCGTTTGGGCCATGACTCCGCCGCACTATTAACTCTTCTTCGGTCCTTAAATACCTCGGGGTTTGGGGCAGAGCCCCATTCCGCCTGCCCTTCAGGGCAGGCTAAACCTGCGCGCAGCACATTTTGACGTTCAGTTTCACCTGACAATCCAAAACTTCAAAAGCATACTCTACCAAACACCCCTAAACGGAGATTCCACATGCCTGATGATATCGTTATCCTAGACGGCGCACGCACGGCCATCGGCACATTCGGCGGCGCGCTTGCAACTACGCCCCCGATCGAACTTGCGGCCATCGCCAGCAAAGCCGCGCTGACCCGCTCAGGTGTTGATCCCAAACAAGTCGGCCACGTCGTCTTCGGCCACGTCATCAACACAGAACCACGCGATATGTATCTCTCTCGCGTGGCTGCCATTGACGCAGGTATCCCTGACACAGCCCCCGCGATGAACGTGAACCGCCTTTGCGGCTCCGGCGCGCAGGCGATTGTTTCCGCGGTGCAATCCCTCATGCTGGGCGATGCTGACTTTGCCCTCGCGGGCGGCGCAGAAAACATGTCCCGCTCCCCGTTCATCATGCCCGATCAACGCTGGGGTGCTAAGATGGGCGATACACGCTCGCTCGACATGATGCTCGGCGCGCTCAACTGCCCGTTCGGCACGGGTCACATGGGCGTCACAGCAGAAAATGTCGCGGCAGAGCACGATATCTCACGCCAAGCGCAAGACGCCTTCGCAATGGCCAGCCAAGAGCGGGCAGCCAACGCCATCACCAATGGCTATTTCGCCAGCCAGATCACCCCCGTGCAAGTCAAAATCAAACGCGACATGGTAGATTTCACGGTCGACGAGCACCCCAAAGCGACCTCCACAAAGGCGCTCGCAGGCCTACGCACGGTATTCCAGAAAGACGGCACAGTCACCGCTGGCAACGCATCGGGCATCAACGATGGCGCCGCTGCAATTGTTATGGCGACCGCCTCTGCCGCGTCCAAAGCCGGCCTCAAACCGCGCGCCCGTATTTTGGGCTACGCTCATGCTGGCGTGCGCCCCGAAGTCATGGGCATCGGTCCCGTCCGCGCCGTTCAAAACCTGCTTGCACGCACGGGGCTCAGCATCACCGATTTCGATGTGATTGAAAGTAACGAAGCCTTCGCCGCGCAGGCCCTTGCCGTAAACAAAGGCCTCGGCCTTGACCCCGCCAAGGTGAACCCCAACGGCGGTGCAATCGCGCTGGGTCATCCGGTCGGCGCAACCGGCGCTTTGATCACCGTCAAAGCCCTTTACGAGCTTGAACGCATCGGCGGTAAACGCGCGCTGATCACCATGTGCATCGGCGGCGGCCAAGGAATCGCAATCGCGATCGAGGCACTTTAATCTAGCCGGATGGTCGCGCGTGCTGCGCGGCCATCGCTATCAATCACCGATAGCTGCACAAACCCTTCGCCCAAGAGCGGCAGTTGCGCTTCCCGCGTTTGAACGCTGCGCAGGACGGGCGCACCGTTTGCCATCCACGTAAACGGCGGTCGTCCGTCACGCACCTTTACGACCAATCCAGCGTTGTTCAGCGCCAATCGTGCGCCATCCGGAGGAAAGGCCAATTTCGGCGCATCCGGCGCTGCCTGAAACACCGCACGTCGCCCAATGAAATGGCGCAGCGGTTGAGGCAAATCAGCAGTCTCTAACAAAAGTGTTTCAGGCGGTGGCGGGGGCAGCGGAACCGCTTCATCCGAGACCAATCCAACCAGCTCAAACAGGATTGGCGCAGCCAATTCACCGCCAAACGCACCTGGCACAGGCGTCCCGTCAGGTCGCCCGATCCAGACCCCCGCCACATAACGACCGTCAAACCCTATCGCCCAAGCATCGCGATGCCCGTAGGAGGTGCCCGTTTTATAAGCCAGCCGCATTTGCGCAGCCCCCGCTGGCGGCGCAAGGCCAGCAAGAATATGACTGACTTGCCAAGCCGACGCGCGGCTTATAAAATGTTCTGTATCGTCAATTCCAGACCCTAAACGCCAATTTAGGCTCCGCTTTTGACCCCCTTGCGCCAGCCCCGCATAGAACTGTACCAATCCCTCAAGCGATGTGCCAACACCGCCCAAAGCAACCGCCAATCCCGGCGCACCACCTGGTACTTTCGCACGGACCCCAGCCCGTTCCAGCCCTTGCATAAGGCGCGCGGGGCCAAGTTCTTCGGTCAACAGCACCACAGGGATATTCAGCGACAGGCGCAGCGCATCATCCACCCGCAATTCCCCGTGAAACGCGCCATCAAAATTTTGCGGCGCATAGTTACCAAAGGCGACCGGACGATCGTTGATAATCGTTGCGGGATGCGCCAAGCCCTGATCAAACGCCAGCCCGTAAACCAACGGTTTCAACGTCGAACCAGGCGAGCGCAGCGCACGGGTCATGTCGATAAACCCCTGCCGTCCCTCACGATCAGAATAGCCGCCCGACCCCACATGAGCCAGAATTTCACCGCTTTGGTGATCCGCCAAGATCATCGCAATCGACAAGTTCTCTGCCTTGCCCCGAACACTGGATGCGGCCAGTGTTTCAGCGCGCGCTTGCATCTGCGCGTCCAAGGTTAAGCGATGCACATCCAGATCAGGCATAGTGCTGCGCGCGCGGTCCGATAGGTGCGGTGCATAGGCTGGAAATGGTACTCTTTGCTCGGAAACAGGCTCTAAATGGGCTGTTCGGGCTTCTTCGCCGCTTACTGCGCCACTCTCGATCAGACGGTCCAGAACCACTTGGCGCGCCTTGATCGCGGCGCTCAGGTTCACGTCAGGGCGCCGCGTTTCAGGCGCTTGGGGCAGCGCGACCAGCAACGCGGCTTGTGCGGCCGTCAGACGCCTTGGCTCCTTGCCAAAGTAGCTGAGGCTCGCTGCGCGCACTCCTTCAATATTACCGCCATAGGGCGCTAGGGTCAGGTAGAGCCGCAGAATTTCATCCTTGCCCAAGACCTGTTCCAGCCGCAACGCCACGCGCATTTGACGCAACTTACCATGCCATGCCCCCGTTCCACTTTGCTCAAGCAAACGCGCGACCTGCATTGTCAAAGTAGATGCGCCAGAGACAACTTCCCCCTGTGTTAGAGCCTGCTTTCCAGCTCGCAGAACCGCCCAGCCATCAACACCGCCGTGTTGAAAAAACCGCTTATCCTCATAGGCGATTAACATTTCGACAAAGCGCGGATCAACCTGATCTGACGTGATGTTCAAGCGCCAGCGCCCATCCTCGACGGTATACGCCCGCAGCAGGATACCAGCGTGATCGCGCACTTCGTCAGAGGTCTCTGGCAAGAGGCCAGGCAGGTCGGTCGCCGCGACCCAGTCGTCCAACGCATCCCGCCCCAGCGCCGCAAGAAACAGCACCAGAACCAAAGCGAAAGGCGCAAAGCGGCGCATTGTTTACTCGGTCACAATCATCTGGCCCGTGCTCGAGCGCGCGCGATACTGCGGGCGATACATGTCCTCGACCGAGGCGGCGGGATGATGATACGTTCCCTGCGATACGGCTCGCACGATATAAGCGAGGCGGAAAGGATCGCTCCCGCGCGAATCCACCGCCGCCAGAAAGCGGTCAGAACGGAATTCGGAATGCTCCGCGCGCGCAGGTTTCAACCAGTCCAGCGTACGAATATCGCCGCCACGGATCAGGTTTGGATTATCAATCTCCAGCCCCGCAGGCAGCGGGTCATTCACCATAAGCCGCGATGCACCATCCTCGAACGGGGTCACGGTCAACACGGTGACGAGACGATCCCCTGTGCGCAAAGTCATGTCATTCACCGGCGCGCCGTCCATCGTGAAATATTCGCGCGTGATGCTGTAGCCATAACCCCCCGCATCCGGTGCAATTTCCGGGATGCCAAAGGTGCTAAGCGTGACATCCATCGCAGTGCTTGAGGTGTTGGTGATCTGCAAAGGCGCACCGCGAGCCTCAAATCGGCGGATCATCGGGCCAGTGTTCACCTCGCCATTAACCGTAAATCCGTTATCATTCGGATTCTCCGCCAAAGCATGTGCCGCGAGCAGCGCCCACGATGCTTCTTGGGTAGACATTGCGCGCCCCGCATTCGCGATTCGATCGGACAAAGCGGCGGTGTTAACCGTACTGCTACCCGCCTCGACCGCGAGCGTCAGAACACCCGCCGCATCGCGCAGGTTCGTGCCGAAATCAGAGCGCCATACACGCGCCTCTTCCCCCATGCGCGGGATCATCAGGCGCGCGGCCCGAGCGAACATCGCATCCGCGCGCGTTTGATCACCGTAGGACGCCAGCGCCGTACCCAGCTGCGCAGCGCCGAGCGGCGTGGTAAACGCATCGGCCTTCACATCTGCATAATAGCGCAAATCGCCCATAGACGCCGCCCCCTCGCGCGCGAGAACCATCAAGGAATAAGCAACGTCTTCCCCGCCCTCATCGAAGTCGGCAACGTAGTTAATGCGGTTGCGCAAATTATCCATCGCAATGCGGAAGGCGAGGGCTGGAACCTCATAGCCCTGCGCCTTGGCGCGCGACAGAAAATCACTGACGTAGGCATCGAGCCAGAACTCACCAGACGCAGGACGCCAGAGACCAAACGCGCCATTCGAGGATTGCCGTGTTAGGACTTGCGCGATGGCTTCATCGACACGCTTCTGCACCGTTTGCCGCTCATTCAGACCCATCACTTGAGCCACTTCATCGAAATACAAAAGCGGTAGCGCGCGTGATGTAATCTGCTCTGTGCAGCCGTAGGGATAGCGATCAAGCGCTTGCAATAGGCCCGGCGCATTTAGCTTGGCAAGTGGGCCAGCGGCGAGAACAGCAGAGCCTGTACCGCCTTTGAAACCTGCAAAAACGGCATCATCCAGCGTGAAAACCTCGCCCGCCGCAATGCTGACTTGGCGTACCTCGCTGACCTCGGGATCGTTGGCGCGCACGGGCAAAACAAGGGTCTGCACTAGCTGCTGTCCATCAGGCGTGGTCAACGCGATGCGCATAGTGTGATCACCCACGACCGCAGCGCTGATCGGTATTGTTAGAGTCTGTTTTTCCAGATCCCCAAGCGTCAGACCAGACGGGATCAGGGACGCATCCAGCACAACACCCAAGGCGGACACATCAAGCCCCATGCGACCACTCGGACCGCTCGCATGCACTATTTCCAAGAGCGCTGTTGATTGATCGCCGGGCGCTAAAAAGCGGGGCAAGGAGGCTGTGACAACCACAGGATCGCGCACCAAAACATCAGCTTCGGCTTGACCAACGCCTGTGTCAGACCATGCCACGGCCATCAGGCGAACCGTGCCATTGAAGGCAGGTATATTAAAGGAAACGTTGGCTTTTCCATCTGCGCCCACAGTGACGGGGCCAGAGAAATAGGCAACCAGCTCTTGCGTGGGGGGCGGGCTTTGCAAACGTAGACGCGAGGCCGCATCGCCGCCAGAGCGTACCTGCCCCATTGCGCCGTTCATCCCGTCGATCAGGCGGCCATAAACATCGCGCATTTCCATACCAAGGCGGCGTTGGCCAAAGTAATGATCGGACGGATCAGGGCTGTCAAAAGCCGTCAGATTAAGGATGCCCAGATCAACGGCGGCAATAGTCACGTAAGCTGTTTCGCCCGCGGAAATACCGCTTACATTTACGGCTACATCCAACGCTCCACGCGGCTGCGACGCCTCGGGCGCGTCAATAGAAACAGCGAGCTGACGCATCCCCGGATCAATCTTTGCGTAGGACAGTCCAAGTGCGCGCGCAGGGTTTTGGCCGGCTGCAACGTCCATCGGGCGGATCACGTTCGCAGTCACGTAAGCGCCCGCACCCCATTCATCGGTCACGCTAAGCGGGATCAGGTTTTCACCCTCCGTCACCTGCACCGTTTCCATATGGATCACACGGTTGGACATCACTGTAACCAGCGCAGTTCCCGCAAAGCGCGGCACAAGGCGAAGCTGCGCCGTATCGCCGCTTTTGTATCCCTCTTGGTCAAGCGAAAGCTCCAAAGTGTCGGGCGTGGAGGACACATCCGCAGGCGCATACCAACCTGCATAAAAATCACTAGACGCGGCTAGGTATTCACCGCCGACACGCTCCACAATCACCTCGTAGCGGCCCCATTCAACGGGCGCGTTGATGGTTAACGGTCCATCGCCAAGCGTGGCAACTTCGCTCTTAACACGTTTGCGCGTCGTGACAGGCTCCCAGTCCCAGTTGCCGTAGATTTGATACCACTGATAACGTGTCTCAACACGGTTAACGGTCCAGCGCACCTGCATTGGTTCGGGGCTTAGATCAGCGCCAATTGCGATCACTTGCAGTTGCGCTTCGGTCCCTTCGGGGACCACATCGTCGAACATCGGTTTGATCCCGATCATCGGACCATTCGGCGCAAGCGCTTGGGTGATTTGGCGCTCGACAGGGCGACCACTGCCTTCGGAAACACGGATCGTTGCGCGCAGTTCCAGGGGCACGCCAGACGCGCTCATCTCAGGCATTTCCAAACCAACAACCGCCGTCCCGCTTGCGTCGGTGCGACCCGTTTCAGACAGAAAGCGCGTGCGCGGGTTCACCGGCTCATCATAGCGGCCAAAACGATAGCTCTTGAAGCCATCAAGCTCGCGGATCGCACTTAACCGCACGGACCCTTCAATCGGCAAATCAGCCCCGGGCGCGCCAAACAAATAGCGCGCAGAAATGGTTAACGGCGGCGTGTCACCTTGACGGATCGGCGTGTTCGGGAGGGTCAGTTCAAAATCGATACGCTCTGGCAGAAAATCCTCGACCAGCAGCTTTTGAGAGGCAAGTGCAGGCGCATCTGGATCGGCCTTCATGTCCAGCGTCCATGTGCCGCGCGGCACTGTATTGCCCAAAGGTAGCGTGAAAACATGCCCCCCCGCGCTGTCATCCGCTGACAGAACACGCGTATATTCGACACCATCAGGGCGCGTCAGGATCGCCGTGATCGGCAGATTGCCCAGCGCTTTTGCCGTGCTATCACGCGCAAGGGCTGTTGCGTAAATTGTCTCGCCTGCGCGATACGCGCCGCGATCTGTGGTCAGGAATAAGTCAATCGGACCAGCGGGTTCGCGCCCTTCAACACCGCGATCGGATAGATCAAAAGCAGGCTCTGTCAAAGACATAAACGCCAGATCGTCCTCGCCTTGCTTGGCCAAAACCAGCGCAGGGGCGGCGCCGCCTGTACCGCGCGAAAGGCCCGCAGCAAAGCGCGCATAGCCGTCAGAATCGGTCAGCTCAACGCCCAAAACACGGTTAGAGCGGGACAGCAAAGTTACCTCGATCCCCTCCTTGGCGCGCGCATCGGACAGACCGCGCACAAAGGCATGCACCCCATCAACCCCCATAAGCGTGCTAAGGCCCAGATCAGAGAGGATAAACCACTGCGTCGCACCTGCATCATCGTAAATGCTAACACCCGGCACACGCGCGGTTAACGCGTAAAGACCCGCAGGCAGGTCCTTAACCAAGTCACCCATTGGCAAGCGCGTTGTCATGTCACTGTTCAGCGTGTTCTCGACTACACCTGTGCCGCTCCAGACATCCTCTCCAATGTCGCGCTTGAACATTTCGTCCTCATACTGGCTAAGCGGGCGACCGAACATGTCCTCCTGCATAGTACGCAGCACATTGCGATCACTGACGCGGCGCAACAGCAAATCGACCTTATCAAGGTTAACCGTTTCGAGCGGAATCGCAGCATCGGCAGCCTTAGGCAGCACATAAGCACGACCCGGGAAGCGCGCGGCAGCGGCGCGATCACCCACATAAAGCGTCAGGGGAACATCCTTAAACAAACTTTCACCGCTTGCCGCAGGCAGGCCAGCGCGGAAGGTCACTTGATAGCGCGCACCATGTTCAACGCCGTCGATGCACAATTGGCTTCCTTCAGCTTGCACCACAAGGCTCTGGCTGGGCAGTTTAACGAAAGGCGCGTAATCGACACCGACCTTAACCAAAGGTTCAGAAAATTCTGCGCAGATGCGTGGGGCGGCGGCATCCTTGTCAACGCGATGCTCCGTTATCCGGAATCCGTATTTGCCGATCGCCTTATCGAGGGCGGCTGCAATATCGTCTCGGGGCTGAATATCTTGCGCCAATCGCAGCGCGGGGACCATGTCGCGCCCGCGCCCAATCTGCTCCATCGCGTCGGCCATGATTTGTAGCACGCTCACCTGCGCGGCCGGGGTCACGGCGCGCAGATACGCATTGCTCGCCGCGTTCAACGCGCGCTGGCGATATTTGCGGTTTTCCGAACTGTTCGTGCCCGTCACCTCAAGCGCGAGACGCGCATATTCCGCCCACATATCGCTCGCGTCGCTTTGCGCCGTTGCCGCACCTTGCCAGTGCATCGCGCTCAGCAGGTTATTCTCGTTGCGCCGATCACGCACGGCGTCTAGCAGAACCTGAACGCTCCACTGCCCGCCGGGGTGCAATTTACCAAGCCCTTCGGCCTGCGCCAGAACCGCCGAATGATCGCTCTCGGACAAAAAGCCGAGCTCGCGCAGGCGCGCGGGTGCAGTGCTGAGAACGCCCGCGCTCGCACGGTAAACTTCGGCGGAAAGCGCCCCCTCGTAGGGCTGTTTTTCGCTCACGCCACTTTTAGGAAAACACGCATTGGAGCGCTCGTTAAAGGTAAATGCGGTGCACTGCGCATTGCTCAGGCAGGCGCGCTCGCACGCGTCGAGCGTCGTGTCGAAAAGGTTCGTCAGATCAGCGCCGAAAAAGTCGATGTCCTTGGAATAAACCAAGCGCTGCTCCGGGATTGACGCGGCGCTTTGGCCAAGCAAAGGGGCGGCGAGTGACAGGGCGAAAAGAGTGGCTGAAAAAACACGGCGCATTGAACGCTCCTTGAAATCAATATGTGCAGGGTGACACGCTGCGCGCTGTTTTGGCAAGTTTTCTGGTGGCTGGTTAAAGCTATCTTCACCTCCTCGGCAGATTGTCGCAATTGAACCTAACCCTGATTCTAGTGATTGCAGCATGACGCTCGCACATAAACTCGCCGAGGAACGTCGCGCCAGATTGGCTGCGCAGCGCTTGCTCGAGATGAAAGAGGCCGAATTGTTTTCGGCCAACCGCAAGCTCGGGCGCCATGCGCGTGCACTTTCCGACCGGATCGAGCGGACGGAAGCCGAAGTCGTCAACGTGCGCAACGAAAACAGGCAGGTGAAGTCCGATCTAAGCGTCGCCCATCAAAAGATCGAAATTGCAGAGCGGCGGCTATGGCATTCCATTCGCACGATTCAGGATGGTTTCGCCTTTTTCAATGCCGACAACGAAATGGTGGGCGCGAACGATGCCTACCTAAGCATTTTCGACGACCTCGAGGATATGAAACCGGGGGTGACCTACCCTGAAATGCTGCTCGTTCTGACCGACGAGGGGATCATTGACACCCAAGATCTAAGCCCCGCCGAGTGGCGCGCCACAATGCTAGAGCGATGGAATGAGCCAAATCCGAAGCCGCGTGTCGTGCGCTTCTGGAACGGGCTTTACGCCAAGTTGATCGACGAACGCGGACCAGACGGCGATGTGGTCAGTCTTGCGCTTAATATCACCGACACGATCCGCTACGAAAACCAGCTCAAGAAGGCGCGCTATCAGGCAGAGGCGGCAAGCCGCGCCAAATCCGCTTTCCTTGCCAACATGAGCCATGAAATTCGCACGCCGATGAACGGGATTGTGGGCATGGCTGATCTTTTGGTTGAAACGGGTCTCGGCGAGGAGCAGCAGCTTTTCGTCGAGACCATCCGCAATTCGGGCGAAGCCCTGTTAACCATCATTAACGACGTGCTCGATTATTCGAAGATCGAAGCAGAAAAGCTGCAATTGCGTCCCACAACCTTTGATTTCGAGCAGTGCATACACGAAGTTATGCGCCTACTACAGCCATCTGCACGCGACAAAGGTGTCGCGCTTCTGGTGGATTACGATCTTTTTCTGCCGACCCAGTTGGTTGGTGATCCAGGGCGCATTCGCCAAATTTTAACCAATGTGATCGGCAACGCCGTCAAATTCACGACCGAAGGTCACGTCCTGATTTCCATCACCGGAAAGTCCCAAAACGGCGTTTGCGACGTGCATGTGACCATTCAGGACACGGGCATCGGCATTCCAGAGGATAAGGTTGGTCATATTTTCGGTGAATTCAACCAGGTCGAGGATGAAAAGAACCGACAATTTGAAGGAACCGGTCTTGGCCTTGCCATCACCAAACGGTTGATTGAATTGATGGGGGGGCGCATTTGGGTCACTTCCGAAGAGGGCGCAGGCACGTGTTTTGGATTTCAGGTTAGTCTTGAAAGCGATCCGGCAGATGAGTTGGAAATCGTCAAACCTGATATCGCCAAGGCTTTGGTGGTCGACAGCGGAGAGCTGACGCGCGGCATCCTCGAAAAGCAGATCGCGCTTTTGGGGATCACATGCAGTAGCGCAAACTCTGCCGATGATGCGCTCGCCATGTTGGACGAAGGCTTCGGCCTTGCCGTGCTCGATGATCTGCAAGGGGCGATGGACGGCTTTGATCTTGCTCGTCAAATGCGGGCGAAACGGCCTGATTTACCGATCCTGTTGATGACGTCCAATGCAGGATTGGCCGAAGCGGACCCCGCGCGCGCATCGGTCAACGCGGTCTTGCAAAAACCGGTACCACGGCAAATTCTGTTTCGCCATCTGATGTCGCTTGGCGCACCCGAAACCAAAGCCCCCCCTCACCCGAAAGCGCCCATGTTCGTTCATACGCGCAGTGCTGCTCCGGCCCCGCCACCACGGCCCATGATACCGAATGAAAACAGCCGGCGCGCACTGCGCGTTCTGGCGGCGGAGGATAACAAAACCAACCAGCTTGTCTTTGGTAAAATGTTGAAATCTCTGGATATCGAACTGACGTTCGCCAATAACGGCATTGAAGCGGTCGAACTTTTTCAAAGTATCAAACCCGACGTGGTCTTTATGGATATTTCAATGCCCAAAAAGGACGGGAAGGAAGCGACGGGCAATATTCGCGCACTCGAAAAGGAAAGCGGCGCCCATGTGCCGATCATCGCCATGACCGCGCATGCCATGGCTGGCGATCAAGAGGCGATATTGGCGGCAGGTCTTGACCACTACCTCACCAAACCTTTGAAAAAGTCACTAGTGATCGAGCAAATCAAAGCGGTTCAACTTGAGGGCGTGCGCCCGGCCGTGCCCGATCAGCTTGGGTAATCACGCAGAAAGACCCAACGGTCCCCCTCGCTCAACTCCGGCTGATAGGCATAGCCGCCAGTGTCGAAACCTTTGATCGCTTCCGCTTCATTCAAGCGGTTCTGGATCACATACCGCGCCATCGCGCCGCGTGCTTTTTTGGCAAAAAAGCTGACGATCTTGGCCTTGCCGTCCTTCAACTCCATGAACACCGGCGTGATCACCCGCAGCTTGAGCGCCTTGGGCGCAACCGCCCCGAAATATTCCTGACTGGCGCAGTTCACCAGTATATCGCTGCCGATTACCTCTCCCTGCGCGTTCAGCATCTTGGACAGATCGTCACGCCAATAGTCATAGAGCGACGCGCCGCGACGGGTTTTCAAACGGGACCCCATTTCCAAACGGTAGGGTTGGATCGCATCAAGCGGTCGCAAAAGTCCGTAAAGCCCTGATAAAATGCGCAAATGATCCTGCGCCCAGTGCAATTCATCGCTATCCAACGTCGCCGCTTCAAGGCCTTGATACGTGTCGCCAGCAAAGGCCAATGCGGCGGGGCGCACTGCATCTGCGCTTGGGTCTGCCTCGAAAGTCTGGAAACGGTCGTGATTGAGACGCGCCAAATCAGGGCTGAGGTGCATCAATTTTTGCAAATCGCCAAGGGTCAGGTTCTTGGCCGTTTTCACCAAGCGCACAGCGTCTTCTTGCAAATCAGGCGCTGTCATTTCTACATCGCGCACGTCCCAGTCTAGCCGTTTGGCAGGTGAAATCACTACAAGCATATCAGCCCCCTCATAAATCTGACAATTGATCTAGCCCGCTTCACGCAGCACGTCCAGAAAAGCCGCGCCAAATCGTTCACTACGCCTTTCGCCCAAAATCCGCTCCAACGCGCCCTCGTTCTGCGGTTTTTGCGCTGCGATTTTAGCCAATAGAGATGCAGAGCAACTCAGCGGTTTGTCATGGCCCTCGCTGCCACGCGCCAAATCGGCCTGCACTTCCAGCAAGCGATCATAAAGCGTGCCACTCTCGCGCCCCGCCAGTTTGCGACGCGCGGGGTGAACCGCCTCAACCGCGCCCGTGATCACCTCAAGAAACGCATCGCCGTAGGTTTCCAGCTTTTTCGCGCCGACGCCGCCGATGCCTGCCATACCGTCCAGCGTGGTTGGCCGGACCTGCGCCATTTCGATCAGGGTCTTGTCATTGAACACGATATAGGCCGGCACGCGCGCCGCTTCGGCCAACGCACGGCGTTTGGCTTTGAGCGCGGAAAGCAGCGGCGCGTCTTCCTCACTCACCAGCGTCTTAACGGCAGGCGAGAATTTCGAGGCCTTGCGAATGGTGTCACGGCGCAAGCGGATAGACGCCTCACCGCGCAAAATCGGCAGGGCTTCATCGTTCATACGCAATGCGCCATGGCGTTCGGGATCGGGGCGCACCAGATCATGCCCCATCATCTGACGGAACACCGCCTGCCATTCGCGTTTACCATATTCCGTGCCGACGCCGAATGTGGGCAAACCATCATGGCCGCGCGCTTTGACTTTGTCGGTTTCGACCCCCATCAGAATGTCGATTAAATGCCCCGCGCCGAAATATTCATCTGTGCGCAGTATCGCCGAAAGCGCTTTGCGCACCGCCGTGGTGCCGTCGAACACTTCTGCGGGCGTATCGCACAAATCGCAATTGCCGCATTTCACATTGGTCTCACCGAAATAAGCGAGCAGGCTGGCACGGCGACAATCCAGCGCTTCGGCCAGCCCGAGCAAAGCGTTCAAACGCGCATGATCCGCCGCGCGGCGTTCGGGCGGGGCAAGCCCTTCGTCAATTTGAGAGCGGCGCAAACGGATGTCATCAGGCCCATAAAGCGTGAGCGTTTCAGCGGGCGCGCCGTCACGTCCACCGCGACCAATTTCCTGATAATAAGCCTCGATCGACTTGGGCAAATCGGCATGCGCGACCCAGCGGATGTCAGGTTTATCAACGCCCATGCCAAAGGCAACGGTGGCCACAACGATCAAACCGTCCTCGCGTTGAAAGCGCGCTTCGACCTCGCGGCGATGATCCGGATCCATGCCGCCATGGTAATAACAGGCGCTATGCCCGGCCTGAGCCAGCGCGCCGGAAAGCCCTTCGGTCTTGGCGCGCGTGCCGCAATAAACGATGCCAGATTGACCCTTTCGCGCTGCAGCGAAGGCCAGAATTTGCTGGCGCGGTCCATCTTTGGAGGCGAAGGCAAGATGGATGTTCGGACGATCAAAACCATGCAGAAAAGTTTGCGGTGTCGCTCCATCGAACAGCCGTGTCGCGATCTCTTCGCGCGTTTCTGCATCGGCAGTCGCCGTAAAGGCCGCAACAGGCACGTTCAGCGCACGGCGCAGATCACCAATGCGCAGGTAATCAGGGCGAAAGTCATGACCCCATTGGCTAACGCAGTGCGCTTCGTCCACGGCGATCCGCGACACGCCAGCGCGGCGCAGCATGTTAAGCGCACCGCCAGAGGCAAGTCTTTCTGGGGCCATGTAAAGCAGACGCAATGTGCCCGCATCAATCGCCTCGAACACCTCACTGGTTTCTTCCTCGGTATTGCCGGAGGTAAGCGCGCCCGCATTGACGCCGCTCGCTTTCAGCGCCGTCACCTGATCCCGCATCAAGGCGATCAGCGGCGAAATAACGACTGTCAGTCCTTCATCCATAAGTGCGGGAAGCTGATAGCAAAGCGATTTACCACCACCCGTCGGCATGATCGCAAGCACGTTTTCACCATTCGCGACGGCATCCACGATCTCGCGCTGACCAGGGCGAAATTCATCAAATCCGAAAACGTCGCTTAACAGCGATACGGCGCGATCCATGGGATATCCTGTAGTGGCATTAGGCTGCTCTTACAGGATATGTCCCATAGGTTAACAACTGGCACAAGATGAAGCGTTAGTAGAAAGATTGGATGTTGTTCGCCAGAATGATACGCAGCGCGTAAACAGCAACCAGCGCGATCAATGGCGCAAGGTCAATTCCAGCCATATTCGGCAAAATACTGCGAATTTTCGAATAAAGCGGCTCAAGAATGCGGTTCAGCCCCTGCCAGATTTGCGCGACAAGCGGCTGGCCCAGATTGAGCACCTGAAAGTTGATCAACCAACTCATGATCACATGCGCGATGATGAAGAACCATGCGATATCGAGGATCAGCATCAGGATTTGGAAAATGGACAACATGGGCAGGCTCCGAGTTTGCGGTTGCCCTCTAGGTAGTCGTCCCCGCACGCATCGGCAAGTGCCGTGGGGTCGCGACTTGACGCTGCACCGCAGCATGGCCAAGGTCGCGTGAAACAGGAGCGCGGCCATGTACCCTTTTATTCGTATGTTCAAAGCCTTGTGGCAAGTGCGCAGCGCACCGCCCATGGCGTTTCACGAGACCCATATCTCGCAGCATCGCTGCTGGCCGCAAGATATCGACCTGTGGATGGAGTTGAACAACGGACGCACGCTGACGCTTTATGATCTGGGGCGCATTCCACTGGCCAAACGCACTGGGCTAATCGGCGCGCTTCGCACGCAACGCTGGGGGTTAACCATGGCCGGCGTTTCCGTTCGCTATCGCCGCCGCATCCGCACGTTTGAAGCGTTTTCGATAAAATCACGCGCAGTCTGTTGGGACGACAAATTCATGTATCTCGAACAGGCGATGGTCAAACGCAGCGGTGAGGTCGCGAACCATGCACTTTACCGCGCCGCAGTGACCGACAAGAACGGCATCGTTTCGCCCACTCGCGTACTCGAAATGATGGGGAGCGATGCAAAATCGCCACCCATGCCCGATTGGATCGCCAACTGGGTAAAAGCCGACGCAACCCGTTCTTGGCCACCCATGCAAGATTTGTCACAGGATTAACTTGCGTGGATGTCCCTCTGTCTGGTCTAACAAAGTCGAACACGAGGGACATAATACATGACAAGCGCTACGGCTGACACGACTTTGCGCAAGCGCATCTGGGGCTGGTACTTTTTCGATTGGGCAAGCCAGCCCTACCACACTGTCCTCAACACCTTTATTTTCGGCCCTTTCTTCGTTTCCATCGCTGCCGTTTACTACCTTGGCCTTGGCCAGGACGAGGGGATCGCAGACGCGAATGCGCAGGCCATGTGGGCCTGGACAACAGCGCTGATCGGGTTGATCATCGCCTTTTCCGCACCCATTTTCGGCGCGATGGCCGATAGCACAGGGCGCAAGATGCCGTGGATCGCATCCTTCAGTGCGATGTATGTGATCGGTGCCAGCGCGCTTTGGTTCACCAATCCCGACGCGAGCAACCTGTTCTGGATGCTCGCCTTTTTCGGCATCGGCTTTATCGGGGCGGAATATGCGCTGATCTTTACCAATGCGCAGCTTCCCGGCCTTGGCACGCGCGAGCAGATTGGTAAAATTTCCGGCTCCGGCTTTGCCTTTGGTTATATGGGCGGGGTTCTGTCGCTCGCAATTGCGCTCTTGCTGCTCGTGGAGCAAAGCAACGGCAAAACCATTGCGGGCCTCGATCCCTTGTTCGGCCTGAACCCTGCGGATCGCGAGGGCACACGCTCGACCGGGCCGTTTGCCGCACTTTGGTTTTTACTTTTCATGATCCCCTATTTCCTCTGGGTGCGCGAAGTGCGCACGGATCAGATCAGGTCCAGCTTTTCCGAGGCCGTCGCGCAGGTCACCGCCTCTCTCAGAGGTCTGAAGAAACGCAAATCGCTTGGCTTTTTCCTACTTGGCTCGATGTTTTACCGTGATGCGTTGAACGGCCTTTACACCTTCGGCGGGGTCTACGCCAAACTGGTGCTGGACTGGGAAGTCACGCAAATCGGCGTGTTCGGCGTCGTCGCAGCCATTGGCGCCGCAGTATTCAGTTATATTGGCGGTTTCGCGGATCGGCGGTTTGGCCCCAAGCCTGTAGTTACGTTTGCCATCGTGGTTTTGATATTCGTCAGCCTGACAATCATCAACATAACGCCCGAAATGATCTACGGTATTTCCGTTGCTGCAGGCACGCCCGATCTGGTCTTCATCGTCTGCGGTATCCTGATCGGCGGCATGGGGGGCATGCTGCAATCGGCCAGTCGCTCGCTCATGGTGCGCCACACGGACGCGGACACGGCGACCGAATATTTCGGACTTTACGGATTGTCGGGCCGCGCGACGGCCTTTCTTGCGCCCCTGCTGATCGGCATCGTCACGACCGTCACACAAAGTGCGCGGCTTGGCGTTTCCCCCGTGATCGGGCTATTCCTGATCGGCCTTATCCTGCTCTACTTCGTTAATAAACGTGGAGATTTTAAGTAGTGTTACGTTTGATTTGCTCGGTTGTGTTAACTTGCTTCATCGTCCTTCCCCTCGCCGCTGCGCCAGAGGCCAAACAGCTGTTCGGTGCGGCCAAAACCGGATCGGCGCAGCGCGCTGCACCTATCGGTTCCTACGCCAATGGCTGCGCAGCAGGCTCTGTGCAATTGCCAGAAACGGGGCCCACGTGGCAGGCAATGCGCCTGTCGCGCAATCGCAACTGGGGACACCCAGAGACGATAGATTTTATCGAGACGCTCTCGGCCAAAGCCGCACGTTTGCCAGGGTGGAACGGGCTCTATATCGGGGACATCAGCCAGCCGCGCGGCGGCCCTATGCTCTCTGGCCATCGGAGCCATCAGATCGGTTTGGACATCGATGTCTGGATGCGACCTGCCACCAACTTGCGACTGTCGCAGCGCGACCGCGAGAACATAAGCTCCATTTCGCTACGACGCTCTAAAGGTGCCTATATCAACGATAAATTCACGCGGCAACACATGGAAATCATGAAAGCGGCAGCGCAGGACAAGCGCACAGCGCGGATTTTCGTCTTTCCAGGCGCGAAGGTCGCCATGTGCAACGCTGAAAAAGGAAACCGCAAATGGCTGCGCAAAATTCGCCCATGGTACGGGCATCACTACCATTTCCACGTGCGCCTTGCCTGCCCTCGCGGCGCGCGCGGATGCGTCGATCAAAACCCGCCCCCTGCGGGCGATGGCTGCGCCGATGCGCAAAAGTGGGTGAACGATATTCTTAATCCGCCCAAGGCCAAACCGCGTGATCCAAACACGCCCAAACCCAAGCCACGGCGCGAGCTGATTTTGGCGGATTTACCACAACAATGCGCACAAGTTCTGCAATCACGCTGATCGCCTGCGCCGCTTTCGCTTACGCTCTGCCCCTCGCGGCAGAGCCACGCGTGGAGGTGCTGGCGCAGTTCATATGGGAACCTGCGGTTAACGGTTTCGGCGGCATTTCCGCGCTTGAAGTCAACAAGAGTGGCACCTCATTTACTGCCGTATCCGATACCGGCATGATTTTTGAGGGCAATTTTATACGTGATCTTGACAGCACTCTGAGCGGCGCACAACTTACGAGCGCAGAAGCGCTTTCGTTTGAAAATGGCCTATTTCCCACCAAAAAAATGGATCGCGATACCGAAGGTCTCGCCATCTCTGCAAACGGAACCCGCTACATTTCAGCCGAATCTAAAAGCCGCCTTTTGACCTATGACGCAGGCGACAGACGCGCGCAAATCTCCCCCTTGCCGCATCTCGATCCGCAAGCACCCTCCAATATGGGCTTTGAGGCACTGGCCATCTCAGAAGCGGGCGATTTATTCGCGGTCGCGGAAGGTTCTTCCAACATCCGCACGCCCTATCGCATCTTTAAACGCAGTGCGTCGGGCGAATGGACCCCTGTTTTCAAGCTCAAGCGCAGCGGTGGATTTCGACCCGTGGGCGCAGATTTCGGCCCCGATGGGCATCTTTACGTTCTAAGCCGCGCGTTCAACGGCCTCGGTTTCATGACCCATATAGAGCGTATCTTATTCGAAAACGCTCATCCAGTCCGCCAAGAGTACCTTTTTTCCAGCCGTTTCAGACAGTTCGATAACCTCGAAGGCCTGTCTGTCTGGAGCCCTCGCCCGGGTGAATTGCGCCTTTACGCAATTTCGGACGATAATTTCAGCCGCGCACAACGCACACAAATAGTTGAGTTCAGGGTACATGATTGACTTGCCACGCCGCCGCGCCACGCCTAAACAGCCGCAGATTCCAATTCTGGAACCAAGTCGCCGCAACCTTGTAAAAAACGGGCTAAACCTATGACACGTAAACATCTTCCCGGCATCCTTGCCATGGCAGCGATTGTCGTCGCCTCCAACATTCTGGTCCAGTTTCTCTTTGGCCAATGGCTCACTTGGGGGGCCTTCACCTATCCTTTCGCCTTTCTCGTCACTGATCTGATGAACCGCATTTACGGCTCTGGCCCTGCGCGTCAGGTGATTTTTGCAGGTTTTATCGTCGGCGTGTTTTGTTCGCTGATCGGAACGCAGATTCATGGTGAATTCGGCCCACTCGTGACGTTCCGCATCGCGCTCGCATCTGGCACAGCCTTCTTGATCGCGCAAATGCTTGATGTGTCGATCTTCAACGCGCTTAAAAACGGTAAATGGTGGCGCGCGCCGCTTGCTTCCTCGCTTATCGGCTCGTCCGTCGATACGCTTTTGTTCTTCACCATCGCCTTTTCCAGCGCGCTTTCTTATCTGGAGCCGGAAAACGATGTGACCTGGGCGAACGAAGCACTGCCGCTTTTGGGGCTTGGACCAATCGCGCCGCTTTGGGTGTCGCTCGCGTTTGCGGATTGGGGCGTGAAGCTTTCGCTCGCTCTGCTTGCATTGCTGCCCTTCAAGGCGATCGTATCACGATGGTTGCAAAATCGTGGACAAACGCTCTGATATTTTTCCTTTGCGGATCGGACAATCTGTGCAAACCTACCCTTGATTGAAACAAACGAGAGGAGGTGATCCAGTGTCTAAAGTGGTATTGGAGAGTAGTGTTGGGACAACTTGCGAGGCACGCCTCTAGCGGCAGACCCTGGCGGACTTGCTCCGCGCGAATTGGCGTCGGCCTAACCAACCCCGCCTCCGAAACTCTTGATTGGGCCGCTCTTAACCGGGTGGCCCTTTTTGCGTCTGGCGGCGCGTCGTGGCATGAAGGGACATGTTGCAAATCACCCCTACCCTCGAGATTGCCGATTGGGAGCTCACCGAAACCTTCACGCGCGCCTCCGGGCCGGGCGGGCAAAATGTGAACAAAGTCTCGACCGCAGTCGAACTGCGCTTTGAGGCAGAGCGCTCCCCGAGTCTAAGCGCACCGGTGAAGGCGCGGCTCAAGCGATTGGCAGGACGGCGCTGGACGCTGGACGGCGCGCTCATCATCCGCGCGGAAGAAGAACGCAGCCAAGCGCGCAACCGAGCCATCGCGCGCGAGCGATTGATCGAATTGATCCGAAAAGCGCTAGTCGCGCCGAAGCGGCGCATCGCGACGCGGCCGACTTTGGGAAGTAAAAAACGCCGCCTGAAATCAAAGAAGGAACGCGGCGAGGTCAAATCACTGCGTGGCCGCGTCACTGGTGAAGACTAGACGATCACCTCTTCATCGGCTTGCTCGCCCAGTTCAAACACGCGCTTGTAGCGATCGATTTCTTCCGTAGGACCCATCGCTTTGCGAGGATTATCGGATAATTTCACCGTCGGCCGGCCATTTACCTGCACTGCCTTGCACACAATGGAGAACGGGTTAAGCCCTTCTTCTGGGACCAAGCCTCTGAAATCATTTGTCAAAAGCGTACCCCAACCAAAGCTGACACGCACGCGACCATGAAATTGTTTGTGCAGCTGGATAATTTTGTCCACGTCCAGTCCGTCAGAGAAAATTACCAGCTTTTTACGCGGATCTTCACCGCGCTCTTTCCACCACTTGATCGCGATTTCGGCGCCTGTCGCGGGGTCGCCGGAATCGATGCGAATACCTGTCCAGCCGGCAAGCCAATCCGGCGCATGGTTCAAAAACCCTTGGGTGCCATAAGTGTCGGGCAGAATGATACGCAAATTGCCCTCGTGCTCTTCGTGCCAATCTTCCAACACCTGATAGGGGGCCTGGCGCAGCGCGTCATCGTTTTCGGCCAGCGCCGAATAGACCATAGGCAATTCATGGGCGTTGGTGCCGATCGCTTCGATGTCACGTTTCATCGCAATCTTGCAATTCGAGGTGCCAACGAATTTCTCGCCCAGCCCTTCTTGCATCGCTTGAACGCACCAGTCCTGCCACAGGAACGAATGGCGCCGCCGCGTACCGAAATCCGCAATACGCAGCCCATCAACCGCACGCAGGCGTTCGACCTTTTCCCAAACCCGCGTCATCGCGCGCGCATAAAGAACCTGAAGTTCAAACTTGCCCATGCTGTCGAGCACCGCGCGGCTGCGCAGTTCCATCAAAACTGCAAGCGCAGGAATTTCCCAAAGCATGACCTCGGGCCATTTTCCCTCAAATGTCAGCTCGTATTGGCCATCGCGCTTTTCAAGGTGATAATCTGGCAAACGCAGGTTTTCGAACCACTGCATGAACTCGGAGGTAAACATCTGGCGCTTACCATAAAACATGTTGCCGCGCAGCCATGTGCTTTCCCCACGGCTCAGCGAAAGCGAACGAATGTGATCAAGCTGCTCACGTAGTTCACCTTCATCGATCAACTCTGCAAGGCGCACCGATTTGGTACGGTTGATCAGGCTGAAAGTGACGTCAGTGTCGCGATGATTGCGAAACACCGACTGGCACATCAGAAGTTTGTAAAAGTCGTCATCAATCAGAGAGCGGACGATAGGATCGATCTTCCATTTGTGGTTCCACACGCGTGTTGCAATATCCAAAACCAGCCCTCGTTTACGATTGTTGTGACTTGATACGTCATGTCGGTGATCGGATCAAAGCGGATTCGCCTGCCGGGCCGCGCTGAATTTCGACAGCTTACCAAGCAGATCAGCTTTTTTCACTGGTTTCGCGAGAAAATCATCCATTCCCGCCTGAAAACAGGCCTCACGGTCACTGGCAAAGGCATTGGCGGTCAGCGCAATGATATGCGGTCGAATATCGGACATCGCACGAATATGCTCCGTTGCTTCGAGCCCGTCCATTTCGGGCATAGACATGTCCATGAAAATCAAATCAGGCTTATGCTCGCGCGTGTGCTCCACCGCGTCGCGCCCATTGTGGGCAAAGCAAATATCCAAGGGCAAACCTTGTAAATATTTACTGATCAGGAACCGGTTGGTCTTGTTGTCCTCTGCAATCAGAATGGACATCGGTTGGATTTCAGCGTTCTGCGCCGCAACTGGTTTGGCACGATCACTAGCGCGCCTTGGCATACCAAACGTCAAGCTGATCGAAAACGTAGAGCCCCGCCCAAGAGTGGATTGCACCACAATCCCCCCGCCCATGTGCTCGGCCAGTTGCTTGGAAATCGATAAGCCCAAACCAGTGCCGCCAAATTTGCGCGTTGTGCGCCCGTCCGCTTGTTGGAATTTCTCAAAGACCTGCGCAATTCTATCCTGCGCGATCCCAATGCCCGTATCCTTGATATCGATCACCAAACGGTACGCACCCACCTCCTCTGTCAGGCGGGTCTTGATCGTCACGCCGCCTTGCGCGGTAAATTTGATCGCGTTTCCGATCATATTCAAAAGGATTTGCCGCACACGGCCATCATCGCCAATGACATGGTTTGGCAGCGGCCTGTCTTCAACCACATCAAGGTAAATCCCCTTGCCGTTCGCTTGTGGGACGAATAATTCGATAGAGCTGGCGAGACAAGCGCGCAGATCAAACTCCACAGGATCAATCGTGAGCTTTCCCGCATCAAGTTTGGAGAAATCCAAAATATCGTTAATGATCGACAACAGCGCCCCGGCAGAATCTTTGATCGTCAATGCGTAAGAGCGCACGTCATCGGGTAGATCATGCTCGACCAAAAGATCGGAAAGGCCGATGATCCCGTTCATCGGCGTTCGAATTTCATGGCTCATTGTTGCGAGAAATTCTGATTTGGACTGCTCTCCACGCTCCGCGAGGTGTTTAGCGGCAGCAAGCTCTTCCTCGTGCTCTTTCAGTGCTGTGATATCACGCTCTATCGCGACGATCATTTCGACACTTTCATCCTCCGCTCTAACCGGAAAAATATTGGTTTCCATCCAGATTCTCGCACCATCTTTGCACCGGTTAAGTACCTCCGCACGGATCGGCTTGCCCTCGCGGACATGTTTGCCGATGCTTTTGGACACCTCGGGATCAGTATCAGGGTCGTTCAATAACTGTGATGGCAATTGACCAATCGCCTCTTCACGGGTGTAACCTGTGATGCGCGTAAACGCTTCGTTAACCCATTCAATCTCGCCTCTGGGTGTCAAAATCACCACGCTGTCGTTGGCGTAACGCGCTACAAGCGATAGTCTGCGCAGCTGTTCTTGAGATTTTCGCTTTTGCCGATCAGAGGCTTCCAGCGCCTTGGACGCCGACAAAATTTGTTGCGCGCTACGCGTTTGCCGAGCGTAACTACCGATAACAAATTGTAGAACAATTGTAACGATGTAACACATTAACAGCATCGAAATCGCTTCTGAAAGATACGCATCAAACCCACCATTCGAGGTGAAGAATTCTGCGCTGGCGCCAGCGACAAAGGTTATGCCGTAAACCAAAAGCCGCGAGGACGCGCTTGGCTTGTGATAGGGCCAGACGAGCCCTGCGTTCAGAGCCGCTGACATCAAGAAAACCAGAGCAAACTGCGATCCATTAACCGTTTGCGGCATGAACCACGCCATGAGAATGCAGATCGAAATGCTAAGCGCTTGGACCGTTGCGCTCAGGCTTGCGCGATCGCTCACTTTGCCAAATGCGCGCCCACGGTCCAATGCTTTGAGTTGATGATTCAAGTTTACGTAATCAATGATCTCGCCAAGCACGGCGATCGCGCCCGCCAGAAAACCCATCAACGGCGAAATCATCACCATTAAATAGGCCGATCCAATCATCGTCAGTATCTGACGTTTCCAAAAATGAACGATGCGACCACGTGCGTAGCGCCGGAATCGCTCAACCGGCACGTCAAGGCGCGGCGGATCAACACTTGATTGTGAAATTGGCTGGGCCATCCCCTGCTACTCGCGTCTCTGCTCGCAGCGGTTATTGCGCAAACGTCTTAACGAATCGGGTGTAGCGCTATGCCAATGTAACTCCCGCCCGCTTCATCGCGACAAGTGCCTCCGCAAGGGATCCGTTCAAATCGATCGCACGGCACGCAGATTGGATGACCGTCACTTCATAACCGAGTTTGCGCGCGTCGAGCGCTGTGAACTGCACACAAAAATCCAAGGCAAGGCCCACCAAAACTACCTCAGAAATACTGCGCGTTTTTAGGTAGCCATCTAGCCCTGTGGGCGTGGTCTGATCATTCTCAAAAAACGCAGAATAGCTGTCGATCTCGGTGCGAAACCCTTTACGCACAATCATTTGTGCACGGTTCGTTGCCAAATCGACGTGAAACTCTGCCCCCATGCTGCCTTGCACACAGTGATCCGGCCACAAAACCTGCGCGCCGTAGGACATTTCGACCAGATCATATGGCACACTGTCGACGTGATTACTCGCGAAAGATGTATGACTTTGCGGATGCCAATCCTGCGACAGCACAACCGCATCGAAATCCGCCTGTAGCGCATTGATTTGCGCGATGATCTCGCTTCCGCCCGGCACGGCCAAAGCGCCACCTTCGCAAAAATCATTTTGAACGTCGATGATGATAAGAGCAGGTGATCCCGGCATGTTAATCTCCTTGAACACGGCCATGCGGCACTAGGCCGTTCATAGAGCACTTGCCTTAGCGGGTCAAAATCCGTTACGCCCACGCGCATGTTTACAATTGCTGCACTCTATCATTTCTCCCCCGTTAACGACCTTGTAGCGCGGCAGAAACACATTCGCGAAAAATGCGAAACTCTTGGCATTAAGGGAACGCTTTTGCTCGCCCCAGAGGGGATCAACGGCACGATCGCCGGATCGGCAGACGGCGTCGAGAGTATTTTGCACTTCCTCAAGAACCTGCCTGAATTTGCTGGTCTGGAAACGAAGCAAAGTTTCAGCCCAGATGAGCCTTTTGCCAAACTGAAGGTTCGCCTCAAACGAGAGATTGTCACGATGGGTCAGCCCGACGTCGATCCGCTGGGCGCGGTCGGTCATTATGTCGAGCCTGAGGATTGGAACGGCTTCATCCGCGCCCAGGATGTCGTGGTGATCGACACGCGCAACGATTACGAAGTCGCAATTGGCACATTTGAGGGTGCGATCGACCCCAAGACCAAGAGCTTTCGTGAATTTCCCGCCTGGTGGGAAGAAAACAAAACCCGTTTCGAAAACCAGCGCGTCGCGATGTTTTGTACGGGTGGTATTCGCTGTGAAAAATCAACGAGCTTTCTGAAAAGCCAAGGCGTCGAAGAAGTGTATCATCTCAAGGGGGGTATTCTTAAGTATCTGGAAACCGTGCCAGAAGAAGAGACAAGCTGGAACGGCGAATGTTTCGTTTTCGATGGTCGCGTTTCGGTAGGACATGGCTTGAAAATAGGCCCGCATCAGCTTTGTTTCGGGTGTCGGCGCCCGATCATGCCCGAGGACGTGAAGAACGAAAAATTCGAACTGGGCGTTTCATGCCATCAATGTTTCGACGAAACCAGTGCTGATGATAAAGCGCGCTTTCGCGAGCGGCAAAAGCAGATCGATCTGGAAAAGCAGCGCAACATCGCGGCAAGTGCTTAACGCACGACGAACTCAGCGTGCAGCGCGCCTGCAGCTTTGATGCTTTTCAGGATGTCGATCATATCGCGGGGCGCAACGCCCAGCGCATTCAACCCTGCGACAACTTCGGAAAGGGACGTTCCTCCGCGCAACTCCGCCATACTGATCCCTTCGTCTTCCTCTAGCTCGACCTCGGTGCGCGGCACCACGACTGTTTCACCTTGCGAGAAAGGATTAGGTTGCTGCACAAGCGGTTGTTCCTGAATGCGGATCGTCAAATTCCCTTGCGAGATCGCAACCCGAGAGATGCGCACATCTTCGCCCATGACGATTGTGCCAGACCTTTGATCAACCACGACTTTCGCCTTACGTTGGGGCTGCACCAGAATATTTTCAAGCTGGCTTATCGCATGCGCAGGTGACTTCGCACCAGATTTTACGACATCAATCGAGACGGTTCCAGAATCAATCATTTCTGCGACACGCCTGCCAAATGCACGGTTAACGGCCCTTTCGACACGCCTTGCGGTGGTAAAATCAGGTTCTCGCAAAGCCATCCGCAGAATTTTCAATCCGCCAAAGTCAAAATCTACTTCTCGCTCTACCCTTGCTCCGGACGGGATGCCGCCAGACGTTGGAACCCCTTGAACGACCACCGCGCCATCACCTTCGCCAGCTGCACCACCCGCGATTATCGTGCCTTGCGCAACAGCATAAATTTGCCCGTCAGCGGCATTAAGCGGTGTCATTATTAGCGTGCCGCCAAGCAGGCTTTTGGCGTCACCAATCGCCGAGACAGTCACATCGATCGATCCACCTGCGCGCGCAAACGGCGGTAACTCGGCAGTGACGAATACGGCTGCTACATTCTTGGGGCGAAACTGCTCGCCAGTGATGTTCACACCAAGGCGCTCAAGAATATTAGACATAATTTCTTCGGTGAAGGGCGCGTTTCGAATACCATCACCGGTCCCATTTAGACCTACAACCAGCCCGTATCCCACCAGATCATTGCCCCGCACACCGTCGAAACTGACAAGATCCTTAATACGAATTCTATTGGCCTTTGCCTCTGGCACCAACATCAAGCTGATCAATGCGATCAAGAGAATTCGGATCATCGCAGGTACTCCAACAAACTCATGCGCGCTGAGCGTGCGGTCAAGGTATAGATTTTTTCCAATTGCAGCTCGGCTTGTTGCAACTTGCTCGCTACCTCATATTCATCAATGCCAAGCGTATCTGCACGAAGTAATTCTGCCGTCGCAATCTCTGCACCTGCGGCAACTTTTCCTTTTGTTACCTCCGCTTCGACATAGCCCACCGAGGTACGCAACCCAATGATTTGCCCTTCTGCACTTCGCAATCCGTCTGCGGCAACCTTGAGCAATGCGGCCTTATTTGAAACCGACAAAGCGAGGTCCTGATCCGCCGAGAGACTTGCCAAGATCAGGTTTTGCACGGTAGCCCGCAATGCCGGATCATCGGCGCGGGTGCTCTCATCGATCAAGCGGTTAGCGCCGACGCGAATTGCCGCCGCATCTTCGTTGCCACCCAAATACCCATGGCTAGAAAAGCCACTTACCGGATCATCCATCCAGCTTTGTACTTCGTCGATGATGTCGGACACAGTAGCCGTGCTGCCGAGAGCGCTTTTGACAGAAGTGAGTATGTCTTGCACTGAGGCAATCGCCTGTTTGTCGTTTCGCGCGCCCGAAAAAAGTGATTTTCCACCAGATTGAACGTTCAGCCGCGAAACAACTTGATTGAACACATCCTTCGCGTTTGCAGCCACGGCATCCATCGCAATGCTAGTGCCAGAACCCAAAGTCAAATCAATGTCATTTGAAAGGGCCAACACGCTATCGCCAATCGCGCCCAGCACAGATTGTTTGACTTGGATATTCGTCAACGCTTCAGAAAGAGTTTTCTCGCGTATTTGAGATGAGCCTATGCGATGCTCCCAACTCATTTGTTGGGCAAAATCATTGCGGAGGGTCGCACCGACGTCCGACGTGACGCCCGTCGTCAGTTCTTTGGACAACTGAAGCATGTTTCGCTTGGCTTGCAGGTTGGATTGGTTCAGCAACAAGCCGCTGGCAAGGTCGCCGATTGAGTTGAAAGGCATCAGTTCATCCTCATCAACGTATCGAACATTTCATCAATCGCCTGAAGCACCCTTGCGTTCGCGGCGTAGTTGGTTTCGATCACGAGCAGTTTCTGAAGCTCTGCGTCAGTATCAACACCATTTTGTAGCTTCAATTGAGTCATCTGCTCAAATTGTGCACTGGAAAAACTTTCCTGGCGCTCATGGTTTGATGTGAGCTGAGCAGAAAATGAGGTAAGCGAGACAGCGTGATCAAATATCGACCCAGCATCAGGCGCATGGTTCGACAATGATGAAATCATGTTAGCAATCAAAGTTGCAGTGCCCGGCGCACCTTCGGTCCCTGCGTTCAAACCGCTACGCAAGCGCCAAGGCTCTCCACCAACTTGAGGATCAACATTTGCATTCAGCAAAAGCCGACCCGCAAGCCCGGTCTGGGTTGCAAATTCAGCGCGCGCACTGCTGTCGGTAAATAGCCCCGGATCACCCACACCGATGGAGCCATCGGCAGGAATATCCTGAAAGCGCACAGCAAGATCGAGAGCGAAAGCGTCTATTTTGTCTTGTGCCTTCGGTGCCATTTCATCGCGTATTTCGAAAAGCGCTTGCAAGCGCCCACCTGCGAAAGGGCCATTTTCTGCAGTCGTGCTGACTTGCTCGCCATCAATGCTGATTCCCCCCAACTGCCCATCCTCAAGCGTCATGTGCGGTAGAATTTGGTTCGTGCGCGTAAATTCGATTGCAACCGCAGTGCTTTCAAGAAGCATCATTCCCGTCGCGCTTACCAATGACACGGCACCATGTGCCCTTGGCATCTCTCGAACGGGAACCAATGCGCTCACCTGATCAACGAGGCTCTGGCGTTGATCCAAAAGCACATTGGTATCGCGCCCATTCACATTTGCCGAAAGGATTTGCCCGTTCAACTTTACGATTTGTTCCAAACTTGCATTAAGCACTTTGATTTCTTGCGAAATTTGTCGATCCGCGCTTAGCCTTTGCGATTGAATGCTTGCTTGTGCCGCACCCAAACTGTTGCTCAGGGCACTTGCGCTCGAAGCTACCTCTTGCAGCCGAATTCGCGAACCCGGGTCGCCTTCAAGAAATCGCAAGGCAGCGTCAAACCTGTTCACATGCGCAGGCAGGGAGGATGGATCATCCGGCGTTCCGATGATGTCCTCGAGTGCGCGGGCGCCATCCGCCCGCCCGGACGAGAGCTCCATACCTGCACGCGCACTTCTGCCATCCGCAAGCAGCGCCGTGTCAACAACTCGACTGACTCCGGCAATAGTCGCACCACCCTCGCGCGAACTCCCGAGTTCGATTTCCTGGCGGCTATAGTTTTCATTCATCGCATTCGCCAAATTAGACGAAACGAGATGCGCAGCGCGAGAAGACACCGACAAACCGGACAGCGCATTGGATATGGAGCTTGAAAGGCTCATCTTAGATTTCCTCTAATTAGCGTTTGATATTCGTCGTTTCCTGAAGCATCTCGTCAACGGTCTGGATAACCTTTGCATTCGACGAATAGGCGCGCTGCGTTTGGATCATCGAAGTCAACTCGGCCGCGACATCCGTCGTACTTTCTTCGCGCGCATAGGCTACAATGTCACCGGTGGGCCCATCCCCGGCATTCCACAAGAAAAACGAACCGCTTTCCGGTGACGGCAGATAGGTTTGATTGTCGAGCGACACCATCCCGTTCGGATTTGGAACGTCCACTAATGGCACCTGATAGATGGTTCGGGTAATTCCCGTGTCGAAGAAGGCGTGGACGAAGCCATTCGCATCGACTTCCACCGCTGTCATATTTCCAACTGGGGACCCATCCTTGGAAATCGAAACTGGGGCAAAGCTATCCGAAAGCTGCGTCAAGCCCTCAGAACTCCCGGCGCGGCCAATATTCAACTCGAGCGGCCCACCCGCGACGTTCACAATCATAGCGCCGGTACTGGGATCATATGCACCACCACTTATGCTCGTAACGGATTGAAGTGTACCACCAGAGGTTCTGCCATCATCGAAGAGAAGCGTATACTCGCCGATAATAGCATCGTCTTGCGCAGTGTCCTTCAGCGTGAGCGTCCATTCGTTGGAAGACCCCGTGCCCGGCACTGTTGGCACAAATTCCAGCTTTACATTTTCCGAGGTTCCCAGATTGTCATAATATTCGATAGAAAGCTGTTGTAGCTCACCATCTGCGCCTTCCTCTGTTTGAGTCGCGGGCAGGTTGACCGCGATATCGATCGCCGTCGTTGGCTCACCAGTAAATTGATTCACATTAAGTCTTACCGGTTCCAGCGCATCTTGTGTGTCACGGGGGAATGCAGGAATTGTGCCGTCCGGTTGCGCCGGCCAACCCATGAGAACCATACCAGAGGGCGTTTTCAAGTATCCATTTGCATCGGTGCGAAATGATCCGGTCGTCGAAAGGAACATTTGCGGCGACCCGTTTTTGCCCTGCACTTCAGACGCCAAAGCAACCGGAATCATCCCACCGCCCCGCACCGCCAAATCAGTCGGGTTTGAGGTCGAAACAAGCGAACCCCTTTCGTCGATTAATCTTTGCGTCGTCGTTCGAACGCCACCCGCCGAATATGTGGCACCTTGCGACGAGATGACCATAGAGTGAAAGTCTGTCGCCGCTCGTTTGTAACCGAACGTTGATGCGTTCGCGATATTGTCAGAGATCGTGCCCAGTCTAGTTGCATTGGCGTTCAGCCCCGCCACACCCGCGTTCAATGATGAAGAAATTGTCATACTCTGCCTTTCTATGCCGCCACGTTGCGACACAGATAAAGCCCAGAACTTAAAACCCCCCTAACAGCTCAAATTGAGTCCAACTTGTTTATTCCTCGATCAGGAAAATGATCTCGATACGGTTATTTCTAACAGCAAGAGCATCACTTGCAGTCAGGCTTGTGTCAGCATTTCCTGTAATCCGCTCAAACCGGTCTTCATTCGTGCCCGAGAACTCCAACATGCTTCTAATGGTCAGGCTTCGCTGCATTGACCTGCGCCAGGGGTCATTATCCGCGCGAACGATTGGTTCCGTCCGAACATGTGCGGCTATCGCTATCCGGTTCTGCGCGCCGGCTGCTATATGCGCTACCTTGTTGATCAGATTGTTCAAAACCGGGTTGGCCTTGTTCGAGCCATCAAAGAGCGCGCGGTCCGGAAGATCGAAAATTTCGATCACTACGCCTTCGTCCGAAATTCGAGAAATCACGTGCTTGAGAGCGCTATCAAGCAAATCGCTTTCCCCGCCCTTGCCGAGCAGAGTCGCATTTAGGGTTTTAACCAACTCCTCAGCTTCACGTTTGGCCTCGCCTTGGCTTTTGGCACTTTCGTCGGCCTTGATCCAAGGTTCCTTGGCCCCGGAAGACCCGGTTCCCGATCTCGCCAGTGTATTTTCCGAAAAAATCGAGTCGCCTCCAAACGCACCTGTTCCACCGCCAGAAATGCGATTTATCGGGACATTCGGATTGAAGTAATCCGCAATACCCTTTCGTTGTTTTTCCGTCGTTGCATTCAAGAGCCACATCAACATGAAGAACGCCATCATTGCAGTCACAAAGTCTGCATAAGCCACTTTCCAGGCACCGCCATGGTGCCCACCGCCGCTGATGATTTTCTTTCTCTTGATGATAATTGGCGCAACTGCATTGCCCGTCGCCATATTCACCACCTATTTTTCACCCAGGTGGAGATTAGCATTGCAACTCTTAACGGGTACTCAACATTTAGAATTTTAAAGAATTAGTGACCAAGGCCACCTGTTTCACTCACGACGAAAACACTTGGCTCAAATTCTTCTGCGCTCGGCAGGTGCATAACATTATGGATGAATCGCGCCGGATCTGCAGGGCACAATGCCTTAAGTTGCCATGGTGCGAATTTCCACCATGCACATCGAAGCATCGGTGAAATCAGTTCAGGTTTCAGGCGCCATTTCTTGATCACAGCAGGGTTGCCTGCGACCACAGCATAGGGTGGCACATCTTTGACAACTACAGAATGCGCGGCCACCAAGGCTCCATGGCCAATGGTTACGCCTGCTGCAACATAAGCGCCGTGACCGATCCAGACATCGTTGCCGATCTGGGTTACTCGCACCTGCGTCGCGGGGCCTTCGGCAACGGATTCGTCAGTGTGAAATTCGTGTGCACCGCGAAAGCTCCTACCGACATCAAACAACTGATCCCTCAAATAGAATGCAGGACTCGTGGAGGACCAGCTTGTTGGATGGTTTTGCCGACCGATCTGAACCTCTTCTCCAAATGAACAATACCGGCCAACACGCGTAGCAAATGCGTAGCCGGAAACTTGATAGGAAAAGGCACCCAACTCCAGAGAATGATGATATTCGGTCCACTTCAAGCTGCTCGGTGCCTCAAGGCGCGCACCGATCGGGATTTTCATTTGGCTGTTAGAGCTACGCGGCAAAACCTCGATACCCGCCACCTTCAAGGCTGGGATCGACACATTGATTGAGTGCGCCATCGGCAAGCTCCTTATGAATAAACGTCAATATTTTTTCCGGCTCCGCTGCCCAGGCAAAGGGCATTGGGTAGCCATTTGCCTCCCGTGCAACAGCTTCGCCTTGCGCACCGATATCGAATGCGAAAACCGGAAGACCGGTGGCAAGGGCTTCGTGGGTCGTGTAGGAAAAGGTCTCGGGCCAAATACTTGGAATCACCCAAGCCGCGATGCCGTGTTTTTCCATGAGCAATGGAATATCCGTTCGCTCGTAAGTACCGGTTTCGACACAACGCTCACCCAGCGGGAAACTGGGGTCAACCCGCCCCACAATCACAAGGTTTCGGACGCCACCCAACGGCAAAAGAGGCGACAAACGGCAAAGCACATCCGCGCCTTTTTGAAAGCCGATATCACCTAGGATGCCAACCGAGGTTAGATTTACGTGATCCGCAATCTTGGCATTGCGCATCGGCGCAATTCGATGAGGCCTGACTTCGATCTCGGTCGATAGCTGTGGAAAAGCTTGAGACATAATCACTCTACTACTCTCGGAAAAACACACGATTCGATCAGCGCGCTGCAAGACTGCGCACCATGTGCTCCGCCATGTCACATTTCTGACCAACGTACCGTCCGATCCCGAAAACTCATGCGCTGCATCAAGGTGATCAAGGGATGGGATGCCGCCGTAGGTGCCGTCGGAGTCTAGTAAACAATAGGACGGGCTAATCAGGAAATAGTCGTGCACAAGGACGATCAGATTGGCGTTCGTCGCATCTTGAAGCACCGTGATTTCGTGGCTCAAACCTACCGGATCACTGTCACCCACCGCACAAGAATAGTAAATTTCTCCGCAGCTGATGGGTGACAATAAAGTTTTCAACAGGCCAAAATCACCTGTATCCGCAAACACTTTACCTTGGCCCGTATATAGCTCGATCCGCCAACGCAACGTACCCCCGACCCGCAATACGATGATGCCCTGACCACCAGCATTGGCCACGGTAATTTTCTCCTGCAAGTAAAGCTCTGCCCCACCGCCCAAAGAATGCGCGATATATATTTGCACGCGATCTTGCGACGCATCCAGATGCGCAATGCCGGCCAAGAGCCGAGCACTTACAAGGGGGTCAGTGGCAATGAAATGTTGCACTGCTTGATCAAACTGGGGGTGCCGTTTTGTGATGCGCTGATTATTGCGCGCGATCGAGGCCTGCTTTTCCACACTTCCAAAGGATGCGCCACCGCGATGCTCGACGAACAATGCGGGCTGACACATATGCAGTCCACCTAGCGCAAGCGCCTTCTGGCACCAATCTACTTCTTCACCATAGCCACGCCCAAAAGCTGTGTCGAACTCCGGCAATTTGCGTAAAAACCTGTTATTTATCGCCATACAAAACCCGACGCCGGTCGGAGCCGATTTGCAGGCATCAATCGAAATATGCGCACGCAGGCTACGATCAATTTGATCGCCTGCACCCTCGATAATATCACCATTCTTGCAGATCACGGGGACGGAAAACACCTCGGCATCGTTTGACAACGGCGTCACGCTTGCAACACTAGCATTCGTCATGATGGGATGGATCAAACGCGATGCCCAACCCTTGGGAACCAGAGCGTCCGAATTTATTAAAACCGCATGATCACTATGCTCGAGCGCAACCTTGAATGCGCGGTTTACGCTTTTGATAAAGCCAAGATTCTCTCTATTCTCAAGAAGGTATATTTCATGCCCCAAAATGCTGTGCGTATCACGCCATCGGCGCACCATCGGACGCACCGCCGGGTCCGTCGAGCAGTCTTCGACCAAAATCAACCGCCACGGCACATCCGTATTTTCGACAATCCGCGTGAGAGCCAGCCCCAAGACATCTGCAGCATTGAAGATCGGCAAAATCAGCGTCAACTTCTTCGGATTTTTCGCAGCGACTGACTTATGAAAAACGCTGGCATCAAGGATTAGGCTTGACGCGCAATCACCTATCCGCATCGCGCGTTTGGCTTTTTGTCGGCTCACACTGTTGGGGGAAAAATAAGCACGTATCAGGGCAGGAGCCGCGCGAATAACGTCTCTGGCAAAACTGATTCGAATATGGATTTGCGCACTGACCCGTTGACGCCACGCTGGGTGTGGACACTGTATTTGCAGGGTTGTGTTATCTTTTTTCAACAACAGAAATACGCCTTGCGTTTTACCATAGCATGCAAGGTTGAACCCACATCTTTGCTCTGCCCTTAGCCCTAATGCCGCGTTCACGTCAGCACGAAGAATATTCGGCGTCTCCCAATGTACATCTCCGGGATGGGTAAGGGCGACGCGCCCCTTTGCGCACCAGCCCTCCACTCGCAAACTATGACGCCCGTAGCAAATCCGCTCAATCTGGCCACGTTTTTCACCATCCCCATCAATAATTTCAAACCCAGGAAGCAAAAGAGCGAAATGATGATCGCAATAGAGATGAAACAATCGAGAGATCAAAGAAAACACGTCGCACGCACCCAAAATGAAGCTGTTTTACGCTGTTTAGCGGCTATTCCTGAATCATTGCCTAATAGGGGTGATTTTCAGCAAAGTATTTTGGCCCTTTATCGGTTCAGCAATCTATCCTTGAAGCGCCAAATCAGGAAGAAACCCAGCACACTCAATCCAAGCGATAGAAACAGGACATAGGTCACGGAAACATAGGCACCGGAGTAGCCGAAATAGAGACCCTGGCGCATCACACCGACGACATGCACGATAGGGTTGAACCAAAGCCAATCGCGAAAGGGCATTGGAATGGATTCGAACGTGAAAACGATGCAGGATAAAAGAAACATTGGCCTGTTCGCGATACTCCAAATGCGTTGCCAGACGGGGAAGCGCGTGACCAGAAAGCAGTTCAGCGTACCCACCCCAAATCCGAGCGTAAACGCCAGCAAGATGGCTTGGGCCAGGATTGCAATGTTGGGCGTGGCCTGAGTAGCGATCAACACAAGCAGCCCGCCCAATATCAGACAACTTACCAAGGTTTGCGTAATGATATTGAGCAAGGCCCGGGCCAGCACCGCATCCGCGAGCGTAACCCTAGGATACCCCAGCAAAGGCAGGGAAAAATTGATCGACTGCGAGAGTTTTCCACTTAAATCCGAGTAAATCAAAAAAGGAACCAGCCCCGAGGCATAAAAAAGTGCAAAACTGGTGCCCAGCGGCGGTGCTTGAAATCCAAGCGAAAAGATAAAGGTCAAAAGCGCGATACCCGCGACTGGCTCTGCCACCGCCCAAAGATAGCCGCCGGGCGATCGTCCATAGCTGGTCGCCATTTCGCGCAGCACCAACGCCATTATAGTCTGCATCGCACGCGGCACACGCAGGGATCGCATAGTTCGTGTTTTAAATATTTGATCGCTCATTGGGCTCTAAATGGCGCCGAATGTTTACCTATTGTTTAACAGGTTCTGCGAAACACGGCTTAGCAAAAAGGTAGAGCCGTGGCATTAGCTGAAAACATCACTGTTCTGAAGGCCGGTCCCGGCTCAAGTCACGCATTTGCGCCGCCTGTTCGATCTGCGCACCTGCGTTTCCGTCACATCGCGGCAGCTGTTAGTTTCGCAATGATGGTCCTTCTTCCTGTTATCGTGAGTGCAGTGTACCTTTGGACGCGGGCCTCAGATCAATATGCCTCGACTTTTGCGTTCAGCATCCGCAGCGAGGAAGCAAGTAGCGGGATAGAACTTCTGGGCGGCATCGCTGATCTATCAGGCTCCGGCGCCAATGATAGCGACATCCTGTATGACTATTTACGCAGTCAGCACCTTGTCGAAAAGATGCAAACCTCGCTTGATTTGGCGAACCTCTGGTCGCTCCCCGAACGCGATCCAATCTTTGCTTTCGAAAAGACTGGCCTGATTGAAGATCTGCATAAGCACTGGGATCGAATGATAGATATTTCCCACGATAGCACACGCGGAATTATCGAAGTGCGCGCCCGTGCATTCAGCCCCGAAGACGCGCGCCTTATCAACGAGGAAATTCTGGATCATAGCGGCGAATTGATAAACCAAATCAACAATATCGCGCATGAAGACGCCGTGCGATATGCGCTTGACGATCTACAACGCACCAAGGCTAGGCTGTCACAAGCACGCACTGCCCTCACAGAATTTCGTGTGCTTAACGAGATGGTCGACCCCGGCGTTAATATCAGTACCCAAACCTCTTTGGTGGCCACATTGGAAGCGCAATTGACTGAAACACTGATCGAGATTGCGATGCTTTCGGCGAACACGCGGCGCTCGGACACACGGCTTAATCAAGCGATTCAGCGCCAGAATGTGTTGCAATCAAGGATTGACCAAGAGCGCAGCAAACGAACCATTGGAACCGGTGAAGCGGGCAAGCAAGGCATGGCACGTCTGTTTGGCGAATATGAAAAATTGATTGTCGAAGTCGAATTTACCGAGCAAAGCTACCAGATCGCGCGTGCAGGCTTCGACGCTGCTATTTCGGACGCGCGGCGCAATACACGGTATCTTGCAGCCCACATTCTGCCGACCAAAGCTGATAAGTCTCTCTTTCCGAAACGCGGCTTGATCCTTTCGTTCATTGCACTTGGCACATTCTTGCTATGGGCACTGATATCACTTGTCGGATTCAGTTCTTTAGATAGGCGCTAGACAGATGATCCGTTTCGAGAATGTAAGCAAAACTTTTGTCCTTGGCGGTATCCGAAAAAACGTCGCACGAAATATCTCGATGCTCATTCCAACGGGTGCCTGCGTCGGGCTTTTAGGGCGCAACGGGGCGGGGAAGTCCACCTTGATGAAAATGATATCCGGCACACTTGCCCCAAGCGAAGGCCGGATTTTTCACAGTGGTACAGTCTCTTGGCCTGTGGGGTTTGCCGGATCATTTCATCCAGAATTGAGCGGCGCACAAAATACACGCTTTATTGCCCGCGTTTATGGCTGCGACACCGAAGAACTGTTAGAATTCGTCGATGGGTTTGCCGAGCTTGGCAGTCATTTCTACTTGCCGTTTCGCACCTATTCGTCCGGCATGCGCTCTCGGCTAGCCTTTGGCGTCTCTATGGGTGTCCGATTTGATACCTATCTCATCGACGAAGTCACCTCTGTCGGCGACGCCGCCTTTCAAACGCGCAGCCGCAACATGTTGAAAGCAAGAACCCAGCAGTCAGGCGCAATTGTGGTATCCCATGGGATGGGCATGATCCGACAATTGTGCAGCGCCGGTGCAGTATTGGAAAACGGAACATTGACCTATTTCGACAATATCGAAGAGGCTATCGAAGTACATGAAGCAAACATGGCGTTGAAAAGTCTTTGTCGCACAAATCAGGAGAGGGTCGGACAGCGGCAAAAGGGCGTCCGTTAGCGTATGGCGCGTCCCTTTGCTTGAGTGGACATCGCCAGGCTTTTCCACCTTGTCGATGATGACCAAGGGCCCGGCTTGACGATCTCTCCGGACGGTCTGCATCAGCTTTCCTGGCGTGGCGTTGGACCGCCCTCGTTGAGCGCCAACCAATGCAAAAGTTGATGGCTCACCCGTAGCATCAATGAGGGTCGTTGGCACCGTCAGATGGTGTGCAACGCGGTGCGCCCAATAGCTTTAGCCGATACCAGGGGACCCAACTAAAACCAGCGGATTGAATCGCAGCCCAGGCAGCCCTTCTCGCGCCGATGCGCGCAGTCCATGCCAAACAGACTCGGTCGCTGGAGCCATCCAAGGCATTTCTTCGTGCAAACCCGTAGCGAACTCATCTGCCTCGTGCTCTGTGGCGATATGTGCGACGGGCAAGCCGCATTGCAGAGTCCTTTCATAGCGCGGGCGTTACCCTGCGCTGCCGCCCAACGATCACTGACCGATAGGCAGATAAGTTACGGAAGGTTCCGGAACCCAATGAATCCCTAGAAAGGGGATTTGAGAACAACTGTCAAATCGCCGATGAAAGTGCGCATCTAAGCCCATAAAGAAAGCGCATGCTCATGACCGTAAGTCTCTGTAATTATTTATTAATATGGACTATTTTTGCTGATTTTTCCATAACTTTGCCCACGCTATTACTTTCTTTTGCGCAAACATATGCTTTTTCTGGCACCTGTATTTATTGGCAGATTTGGTGACCCCGGCAGGATTCGAACCTGCAACCTGCCCCTTAGGAGGGGGCTGCTCTATCCAGTTGAGCCACGGGGCCACGCCGAAAAGCCTTAGCCCGTTCTTAGCAAAATGTCAGGATGAAATTCACCCCATGGCGCTTGTGAGGAAATCGAATTATGTTCGCGATAACATAATCCCGCGCTGAGGAAATTCCCTTGTCCAAAACCGATAGCCGCCCGCTCACCCTGCGCGATGTGTCCGAAGCCTCTGGCGTGTCCGAAATGACCGTAAGTCGCGTTTTGCGCAATCGCGGGGACGTGTCGACGACAACCCGCGAAAAAGTGCTGAAAGCGGCCAAAGACCTTGGCTATGTGCCCAACAAAATCGCAGGCGCACTGGCGTCGCAGCGCGTCAATCTGGTAGCGGTCATTATCCCGTCAATGTCCAACATGGTGTTCCCCGAAGTGATGACTGGGATCAGCCAAGTCCTTGAAAATACGGAACTTCAGCCCGTCGTCGGCGTCACCGACTATCTGCCCGAAAAAGAAGAACGCGTCCTGTTCGAGATGCTATCATGGCGTCCGTCTGGCATCATCATTGCCGGTCTCGAACACTCGGATGCGTCGCGCGCAATGCTCAAAGCCTCAGGCATTCCAGTCGTTGAAATAATGGATGTGGACGGCACACCCATCGACACGTCAGTCGGAATTTCCCACCGCCGTGCAGGGCGCGAAATGGCCAAAGCGATCCTCAAAGGGCGCTACGAGAAGATCGGTTTCATGGGCACAAAAATGCCGCTCGATCACCGTGCGCGCAAACGTTTCGAGGGCTTCACAGAGGTGCTTGGCAAAGCGGGTGTCGAGATTATTGAGCGCGAATTTTACTCCGGCGGCTCTGCTCTTGCCAAGGGCCGCGAGATGACGGCGGCGATGCTGGAGCGCAATCCAGAACTTGATTTTCTTTATTATTCCAACGACATGATTGGTGCTGGTGGACTGCTATACCTCATGGAAAAAGGCTACGACATCCCCGGCCAGATCGGCCTTGCGGGTTTTAACGGGGTCGAGCTTTTGCAAGGGCTGCCGCGTCAATTGGCAACGATGGATGCCTGCCGTCTGGAGATCGGGCGCAAAGCTGCTCAAATCATCGCAGGGCGCGTTGAAAGCCCGGGCGCAGAGATGGAAAAGCGGGTAGAGCTCACTCCGACGATCAGTTTTGGCGACACGCTGAAACGGCGCTAGGGCGTGTGCGTTCCAGTCCTTGACAACAAGACTGCCCGCGCCATTTTTCTCGATCGTCATTTGCTGAGCAGTGCGCCCACAGGCAGCGGCAAGGGCGATGATCTCCTTGACCTGATCACACGCCTTGGATTTGTTCAGGTCGATAGCATCAACACGGTTGAGCGCGCCCATCACATGATCTTGCGCGCACGGCGCACGAAATATCGCCCCAACAACCTCTCGCAATTGCTGGAAACAGAACACTCCCTATTCGAGCATTGGACCCATGACGCGTCGGTCATTCCATCGCAATTCTTCCCGCATTGGAAACTGCGTTTCGCGCGCGATGCGGAAAAGCTAAAGCGCCAATGGCGCAGTTGGCGGCGTGCCGGGTTTGAGGAAAAAGTCGATGCCCTCTTGGATCAGATCGCCGTGGAAGGCCCGAAATCCTCCGCATGCGTCGGCAAGGGTGAAAAGCGCAGTTCAGGCGGCTGGTGGGACTGGCACCCGTCCAAGACTGCACTGGAATATCTATGGCGCACGGGCGATCTAAGCGTGACGCACAGGGTCTCGTTCAAGAAATTCTACGATCTGACGGAACGTGTTCTGGACGCGGAATTGATCGCTGAGACGCCAAGCGAGGAAGACAGTATAGATTGGCTCTGCAACGCGGCTCTCGATCGCCTTGGCTTTGCCAGCCCGAATGAAATTGCAGCGTTCTGGGATCATGTGACCTTGCAAGAAGCCAAAGACTGGTGCGTCAACGCCGGGGTGATCGAAGTGGATATCGAGGGCCATGACGGCAGCCTGAAACGCGTCTTTGCGCGCGATGGGATCATGGAAGAAACACCGCCCAAACCCACAAACCGCCTGCGCATTCTAAGCCCCTTTGATCCTGCTTTAAGGGATCGCAAACGCGCCGAGCGTCTGTTCGGGTTTCACTACAGGATTGAAATTTTCGTGCCCGAGGCCAAACGCCAATACGGCTATTACGTCTTTCCAATCATGGAGGGCGATCGTTTGACCGGGCGCATCGATATGAAAGCGCTGCGGGCTGAAGATGTGTTAAACGTCACGGGTCTTTGGTGGGAAAAGGGTGTGCAAGTAACGCCCGCGCGGCTGGATCGTTTGCACCGCGAGTTGGATTTGATGGCGGATTTTTCGGGCGTATCGAACATCAGGATCGACCCGACGCTCGGCTTATGAGCGTGGATGAGTTTAAAGGGCAAGATGAAGCAGGGGTTAGCTTAACTGATCGGCGAATGTATTGAGCAGCTTGTGTTTCAACAGCTTGCCGGTAGGCGCAGCGGGCAGGCTAAGCGCAAGAACGAACTGGCTGGGGCGCTTGTAGGCCGATAGTCGCGGCGCAACGAAAGCGCGCAACTCCTCGGGCGTGACGGCATCGAGGTTGGGAAGCTGAACGAAAGCGAGAACGTCCTCATCTCCGGTGACCGTACGGCGCCCGATGACTGCGGATTGTACGACTGCGGGGTGATCGTTGATCGCGGCTTCTACTTCGGGTGGGTAGATGTTGAAACCGCCTCGTATGATCAATTCCTTGGAGCGGCCCAAGATGTGCAGCAGGCCGTTTTCGTCGATTTTGCCCAGATCGCCCGTGTGCATCCACCCGTCCTGGTCAAGCGCTTTGGCGGTTTCTTCCGGGTTGCGGAAATAGCCCAGCATGATGTGCGGGCCGCGCGTCAGGACTTCGCCAATACCATTGCCGCCGCCCTCTGCGCCCTCGTCGATGCGAATTTCGACGCCCTTGAGCGGCGGACCGACAGAGATATCGGGATCGCCCATTTCGCTTTTAGTGGTACACACGCCCGCGCTGGTTTCGGTCATGCCATACCCGTTCTGCAAAGCGATGCCGTAGAACGCCTCCGCTTTTCGTTTCCACATAGGATCGAGCGGAGCCGCGCCGGAGGAAACGAAGCGAAGCGGACCACCTGCGATGCTCTCGATCCCTTGCTCGGCGGTGTATTGCATCAACAGCGCGTGCATCTGGGGAACCGCCGGCAGGATAGTCACACCGCTGATCAAGGCCGCGTGCAGCTTGGCCGCTGTAAAGCGCGCCTCAAGCCTGATCGTCGCGCCTGCGAATGTGGCCGCCATGAGCATTGAAGCAAGCCCGAACACATGGGTCATAGGCAGCGCGCCATAGACTGTATCATCGCGCGTCATACCGCGCGTATCGGCGGAGGTTTTACCAGCATAGACCAGATTGGAGTGGGTCAGCATGACACCTTTGGGCGTGCCGGTCGTACCCGTGGTATAGAGCATGACGGCAACATCGGGGTCGAACGCAGGGTCGCTTGGGCCAAGCTCTGCCATCATCACATCGCCCCACGCCCCCTTTACTTCGCGCGCATCACAGCGATCGCCATGCGCTTTTGCATCGGGTGAAACCGACGACATGAACAGCCCCGCGCGCGGGGTCGCGTGTTTGATGATGCGCGCAAGTTCCGCTTCCGTCTGGCGCGCGTTCACAGGCACTGCCCATGCGCCGATCAGCGAACACGCGTAGATGAAAACGCAAAGCGTCACGCAGTTCTCCGTGACCATCAAAACGCGGTCACCCTTTTGCACGCCCGCCAGTTTCAAAAGCTCTGCGCCCGCCTCTGCCGCCGCCCACTCTTTTGCAAAGGACCATTCCGCGCCGTCCCAATCCTGCACGGCAATCGCTTGGGGCCGCGCCTGTGCCTCAGCACTCAGAAATTCATGAATGTGCATCGCTTGCCCCTCTCAGACGCAGCGCTGCCACATCTGCCTGCATCTCCAGCCGCGTCACAATATCCGCCATCGGTTCAATCCTATCCGTCAGCCCGAGCGCATGCCCCGCAGAGAGCATGCCCTTGGACACATCGCCCGTCTCATAGGCCTTGCGCCCGATCACGCCTGCCACATGGGGGCGCAGGCCCTCAAAGCCGATCTCGGGGTTCTCTGCTTCCATCTGCGCGACCAGCGTGGTCGTGTCATTCTTCAGCGTGCGGATCGTGTTGCGCACGGATTGCATGGTCAACACAGTGTCGCGCTCGCTCGCATCGACGAGCGCCTGTTTGTAACCGTGATGCGCATTGAGTTCTTCCGCCACCAGTAGCCGCGTGCCCATGACGACGCCGCTGGCCCCCATGGCGATCGCAGCCGCGATTTGTGCGCCGTGCCCAATGCCGCCACCAATAACGAAAGGGATGTCGAGACGCTCCAACGCGAGCGCGTTGTTAACCATCGTCCCTATCAGATCGAGCCCCGGATGACCGCCACATTCCGCGCCCACGATAGCGACCATATCGACACCGATGCTTTGGGCCTTCATGGCAAACCGTACCGACGGAACTTTGTGAATGACAAAAGTGCCCTGTGCTTTAAGCTGCGCCATGTATTCCTCTGGATTGCGGCCTGAGGTTTCAACGACGTCGACGCCCGTCTGTGCGATCAGCTTGAAGATATCTGCCGTTTGCTCGCCCGGAACCAGCTTGGGCAACATGGAAACATTAACGCCGAACGGCTTACCGCCGCAAAGCCTGTGCGCCTTTGCGATTTCTGCGCGCAAATCAGCAGGATCGGGAAAGGAGGCCGCCGTGACAAACCCCATGATCCCTGCATGCGCACAAGCGGCGACATACTCCGCATCGGCGAGCCACATAAGGCCCCCTGCGAGGATCGGCATCCGCAGGCCGAATTTCTGGCTAAGGGGCGTTGTCAGGCTCATGGATACTCCGGTGTTTGCTTGCCAAGGAACGCGGTGATACCGATCTGCGCCTCGGTATCGACCACCGCGCGAATCATGGCCTCACGTTCTGCCACTAGCTGCTCGGTTTCGCTAAGCTCATACGCGCTGCTGACGAGGCCTTTGATGATGCCTTGCGCTTTGCGCGGACCTTTGGCGAATGTATCTGCCAACGCTTGCGCCTCTGCTAATGGATCTTCCGCGATCAGGTTCACCACGCCGAGGTCAGCCAAACGCCCTGCCGCGACCGAGCGCGCCAAAAGGCACATTTCGCTAACCAGTTGACGGGGCAACATGCGCGACAGTGCCGATGTTAGACCCGCATCCGGCACAACGCCCGCCTTGACGTAAGAGGCCGTGAACTTGGCGCCTTGAGTGGCAACGATCATATCGCACGCAAGCGCCAAGGAGAGGCCAGCCCCCGCTGCGCCACCCTCGACCGCCGCGATAATCGGCACGGGGGCCGCGCGCAGACCTGCGACCAGGTCGTGCAACTCCTGCACTTTGGCGCGGCGCTGCTCAAGACTCAGACCAGCGCGTTCCTTGAGCGTATTCAGATCCCCGCCAGAGCAGAAAAATCCACCCTCGGAGGCGAAGATAATCGCACGCACTTTGGGGTCTTGCGCGCGCTCCAGCGCTTCGCGGATTGCCGCATATAGATCAGGCGACAAGGCCCCGCGCCGCGCAGGATTGGCGTTCATGATTGTAAGGGTCGATCCCTGTTGATCCACGCGTGCGAGGGTCATGCCAGCTTTTCCTGTGGCACACGTTTAAACACGCCTGTGGAGGTCGCGATCAACGTGCCATCCTCGTGATGCAACTCAGCCGAAATGAATTTGAGCGAACGGCCACCGCCAGTGATTTTACCCACCGCACTCACACGCCCGGGGCGTCCGGGGGCGATGAACTGCACGTTCAAGGAAACCGACAAAAACGGAACAAGCCCTGTGGGATCGACCGTCATGCTTCCCGTCGCGCCGCTCGCGCTATCCAGAAGCATCGTTGCGATGCCCCCGTGCAGCACGTTGTGGCGGTTCAGATGACGCGCTTCCAGATCAAGCCAACAGCGCGCGCAGCCATCGCTGTGGCCCACATCGATAACATATCCCACCAGCTTTTGCGTTCCGGTTTCGTTGCGAATTTCGCTGCTCATTTACGCGGCGCTTAGCGCAATGAAACGCTCGAGATGATGGTCCGTATCGCCGAACATATGATCCGCCATGACGATGCGCTTCGCGATATGGGCAAGTTCATATTCCTGCGTCATCGCAATGCCCCCGTGCATCTGGATCGCGTCCTCTGCGATCATGCGGCCAATGCGGCCCAGCAAGTTTTTCGCAGCACTTGCATGGCGATCGCGCTGTTTAGGGTCTGCTTCGAGGTATCCCGCCGCGCCAATCACCGCAGAGCGGGCTTGCTCCATCTCGATTAGCATGTCCGAGAGGCGATGTTGTAGCGCTTGGAACGTTCCAATCGGCTTGCCGAATTGCTTGCGCGTTTGCAAATACTCCGCAGTAAGTCGAACCGCTGTTTCCATACCGCCCAGCGTCTGCGCGCAGATCGCTGTGATCGCCGCCGCCTGGACAGTTTCCAGTGCTTCAAACGCACCGCCCTTGGGGCCAAGGCGCATGTCGTCTGTGACTGCAAAACCGTCAAGAAAGATGTCCGCCGCCATGCCGCCGCCCATCACAGGTGTGGCCCGCAAATCCAAATCAGAAGTCTTCATCAGGAAAAGCGATAAGCCTTCCTTGTCATCCACCGCGCCACTTTCACGTGCTGAAATGATAACGTGATCTGCGTTCCCTGCACCAAGTGACATGGACTTGTGACCCGCCAACTTGCCACCCCTGCAAACCGTCTCGACACGGCTGAGGTCATAGCGACTGCGCGGCTCGCCATGGGCCAGCGCAAGGCGAGTCCCTCCACCGATAACAGTCTCCAAAATGCCTTTTTGGCTCTTGTTCCCAAACGCGGAAATCAGACCGCCACCCAAGATACAGGTCTCCAGAATGGGCTCTACAACGCCTGCGCGCCCAAGCTCCTCGAACACCACCGCGATGTCAAAACCAGCACCGCCAAAGCCGCCATCGTCCTCGCTGAAAAGCGCGCCCAGAACACCAAGTTCAGCAAGCTGCACCCAAATATCGGCGCTCATGCCAGCGTCGCTTTCCAAGATACTATTGCGCGTGGCCACATCGTATTTGTCAGACAGAAAGCGGCGGAGTGTGTCTTGCAGCATTTGCCGCTCTTCGGTTAGCTCGAAGTTCATTGCATTCTCCCCAAAGTGGTCTTGGCAATGATCTCGCGCTGCACCTCGTTTGAGCCACCAAAAATCGAAAGTTTACGATTGTTGAAATACTGCGCCGCCACAGGCCCCGCATAATCCGGTCCGATGGGCGGCTCGTTCGCGCCTTCAATCGCCTCGGATGCAAATGGCAATGCGTAGGGACCAACAGCGCGGCGCGCCAGATCGTTGATCTCTTGGCGAATGATCGAACCTTTAACCTTGAGCATCGACGCCTCGAGCCCCGGCGCACCGCCTTTGGCTGCCTTCGATACGATGCGCAAATTGGACAGGGACAGCGCCATCAACTCCATTTCGACCTGCGCAATGCGTGCGGCGAAATGCGGGTTTTCGATCAGCGGTTTACCCCCTGACATTTCCGCTTTGGCAATGCGCTTGACCGCCTCAAGCCCCGCATTGGAAAACCCGACGCCCGCGATATTCGTGCGCTCGTGGGTCAGCAGATATTTGGCGTAGGTCCAGCCCTTGTTCTCTTCGCCCACAAGGTTTTCAACGGGCACTTTGACGTCCGTGAACCAGACCTCGTTCACCTCTGCGCCGCCGTCCAGAAGCACGATAGGACGCACTTCTACCCCGGGCGTGTCCATATCGATAAGCAGGAAGGAAATCCCCTCTTGCTGCTTCACATCCTTGTCGGTGCGCACAAGGCAGAATATCATATTCGCGTGCTGGCCAAGCGTCGTCCAGGTCTTTTGACCATTGACGATATAGTGATCTCCCTCGCGCACGGCGGCGGTCCGCAATGACGCCAGATCAGATCCTGCACCCGGCTCGGAATAGCCCTGACACCACCAGTCGGACCCGTCCAGAATACGCGGCAACCAGCGGTCGCATTGCGCTTTGGAGCCGAACTTCTGCAACACGGGCGCCAGCATCGAAAGGCCGAACGGCACAATGCGCGGCGCGTCTGCAAGCGCGGCCTCTTCGTCGTAGATGTGGCGCTGCACGGCATCCCACTCCGCGCCACCGAAGGCTTTTGGCCAGTTTTGCGCAAGCCATCCCTTATCGTTCAGAATGGCGTGCCATTCTTCGGCGTCATCTTTGGTTAACTCACCGCCCGAGCGCACACGCTCCGACATGCGCTGGGGAAGTTTCTCTTTCAAAAAGCTGCGCACTTCGTTTTGAAACGCCAACTCGTCTTTGCTGTAGCTCAGGTCCATTTCAAACTCCCTAGAATATTTCGAAGAGGCCCGCCGCCCCCATGCCGCCGCCAATGCACATTGTCACAACGCCCAGTTTCGCACCACGCCGCTTGCCCTCAAGCAGCAAGTGACCCGTCATGCGCGCACCGGTCATACCGAACGGATGCCCGATCGCGATAGAGCCGCCGTTCACATTGCATTTCTCGTCATCAATCCCGAGCCGATCGCGACTATAAAGCGCTTGGGACGCGAAGGCCTCGTTCAGCTCCCACAGGTCGATATCAGCCACCGTCAGCCCATGCCGTTCCAACAAACGCGGCACAGCGAAAACAGGACCAATACCCATTTCGTCAGGCTCGCAACCAGCGACGGCAAAGCCCTTGAACGCACCGAGCGCTTCGATGCCTTGACGCTCCGCTTCGCTTGCTTCCATCATCACAACCGCAGCCGATCCATCGCTAAGCTGGCTGGCGTTTCCAGCAGTGACATAACCGCCCTCGCGCACAGGATTTAGCCCATTTAGACCCTCGATTTTGGTCGTTGGCCGATTGCACTCATCACGGTCAACCGTCACTTCATGATGCGTGACTTCACCTGTTTCCTTGTCCTTTACGGCCATGGTAGCGGCCATCGGCACGATCTCGTTCGCAAACAAGCCCGCCTCTTGCGCCGCAGCCATGCGCAGTTGCGAACGTAACCCATAGGCGTCCTGATCTTCGCGCGAGATGCCGTAGCGCTCCGCCACAATGTCAGCCGTTTCGATCATACTCATGTAGATAGCTGGTTTATGCTCTGCGATCCACGGATCATGCGACGGCACTCGGTGGTTGCCCGTCAGCGAAATACTCTCGACGCCGCCAGCCACCATGGGACCAGAGCCATTCTGGATAGATTGCGCCGCCATAGCGATTGTTTGCAGACCCGATGAGCAGAAGCGGTTCACAGTCGCGCCGCAGACTGTCACAGGCAAGCCCGCGCGCAGCGCGATCTGGCGCGCTATGTTGCCGCCTGTCGCGCCCTCTGGCGTGGCGCAGCCCATCAGGCAATCCTCGATGCTTGCGGGGTCAATCCCAGCGCGCGCAACGGCGTGCTGAACCGAATGCGCACCAAGCGTTGCACCATGCGTCATGTTCAAAGAGCCGCGAAACGACTTGGCCAAACCGCTGCGTGCGGTGGATACGATCACTGCCTGTTTCATACCGTGTCTCCCTTGTTCAGATCATCAAATGTCTTGCCCGCGGCAACCAGGCGCTCCAGCAATGCAGAGGGTTGCCAGAAGAAATCATCTGCCATTGCGTAGCGCTTGATATCCGCCAGAATGCCATCAAGCCCTTGCAGATCGGCCCACTTCAAAGGACCACCCCAGTGGCGCGGAAATCCGTAGCCAAAGAGTAGCACCATATCCACATCCAGTGGGCGGCGCGCGATTCCCTCATCGACGACCATCGCTGCCTCGTTCACCATGGCGCACATATAACGGCGCTGGATGTCTTCGTGGGTAAAGTCTTGCGCAGTGACGCCAAGATCAGCGCGTTCTGCTTCGATCAAAGCTATCACCTCGGGGTTCGGCGTACCGCCACGTTTGCCCGCCTCATAAACGTAATAGCCCTTGCCCGTCTTCTGCCCAAAATTACCCGCCTCGCACATTTTGTCGGCATAACGCGCAACGCGCTCACGCACATCACGCGTCGGCGCAAGGCGTTTGCGGGTGGCCCATCCGATATCAAGGCCCGCAAGATCAGCGACCTCATAAGGCCCCATGGCAAAGCCGAAATCAGTCATGGCTTTGTCGATTTCATAAGGTGATGCTCCGTCCATGATCATGTGATCGGCGCAACTGCGATAGGTCTTCAGAATACGGTTGCCGATGAACCCGTCACACACGCCAGAGCGCACAGCGATCTTGCGCAAAGCCTTGCCCAGAGCAAAACCAGTAGCGACCACATCAGGCGCAGTTTCATCTGCGACCACCACTTCAAGCAGCTTCATCACATGCGCGGGCGAGAAGAAATGCAGACCCAGAACGTCCCTCGGACGCGAGATGCTGGCGGCGATTTCGTTCACATCGAGATAGGAAGTGTTGGACGCCAGAACAGCACCCTTTTTGCACACGCGATCCAGCTCTGCAAAGATCGCTTTCTTGACGCCCATTTCCTCGAATGCCGCCTCGATCACCATATCCGCTTCGCTGAGCGCATCGCAACTATCGAGCGCCCGGAAACCGCTTGCCATGATCGCATCGTATTTACTTTGGCTCAGCTTACCACGCTTCACGGAACCTTGCAGGATAACGTTCACGCGCGCGGCGCCCGCTTTCGCTGCCTCGGCATCTCGTTCTACCATCGTCACATCAAGCCCAGCGAGCAGCGCAGCAACGGCAATACCCGCGCCCATCGTGCCGCCGCCGATCACGCCAATCGTTTTTAATGCACGCGGCTCGACGCCCTTGAGTTCGGGCAGTTTGGATACAGCACGCTCGTTAAAGAACGCATGCACCATCCCCTCACGCTGGGGTGAGTTGAAAAGTGTCATGAACAGTGCGCGTTCATGCTCTAGCCCTTCGGTGATATCATAGTGGCACGCGCCCTCGATTGAACGGATTGCCGTGGCAGGTGCGATCTGCCCGCGTCCACGTTTCATAGCGGCGACATAAGCGCTGTCGAAATCGACAGGCGTTGGGCGAGGCATTTGACCTACAGGGCGTGGGCCAAGACCTGCATCCAGAATGCGCTGCGCATAAGCAAGGCCAATGGTCTCGACATCGCCCTCTTCGACCTCATCAAGAATCCCCAACTCAAGCGCTTCAGCCGCCCCGACGTGACGCCCCGATGTGATGATCTCGATCGCCTTTTCAGCGCCAATCACGCGCGGCAAACGCTGCGTACCGCCTGCGCCTGGTAAAATACCCAGGTGCACTTCGGGTAGACCGACTTTGGCAGACGGAACCGCGATGCGGTAATGCGTGCCCAGTGCGACCTCAAGACCGCCGCCAAGCGCCGTGCCATGAATGGCAGAAATCACCGGCAGCGGCGAATTTTCAATGCGCGTACACACGCCCGGCAACCCCGGCTCCCGCAAAGGCTTACCAAATTCCTTGATATCGGCCCCCGCAAAATAGGTGTGTCCGGCGCCGACAATCAGAACCGCTTTCGCCTCGGCCTCGGCGCGCTCCAATCCAGCAATCAATCCAGTTCGCACCGCATGTCCCAGCGCATTCACAGGCGGGTTGTTCGCCCGCAAAACGGCGATATCACCCTTTAGTTCATACTCGATCGCATCACTCATGCTCTTGTCCTTTTATCCCCGTTTCAGCAGCGCAGGGCTACGTCCAGTCCGTGTTTCCAGCGCGCGCACCGCATCGCGCAGTTTGGGACCGACATCCTCCTCCATACGTGCGTCGCCCAGCATTTCGGGCAAGGCGCCACAGGAAAACGACGCGGGTTCGCCAAATTCACCTGCATGAAACGGCACGCTGACGGCATTCACCGATGCAGCGTAGCGCGTGTCATTCGGCGCAACGGCGAAACCGCGTGCAAGCAACTGCTCGTACCCAGTTTGGCGAAAGCTGCGCAGATCGTCATCAGGTTCCAGCGCTGCGAACGCAGCGTCACTGAGGCAGGCCATGACTGCCATGCCGGAGGACGAGCCGAAAATAGGGATACGGTGCCCCGGTTCTAGCCAGATCGACGCGGTGTTCTGGGGACGCCATGTTTTCACCAACAGCATCTTTTCCCCGTCGCGCACCGCGAACAGGGCAAGCGTGCCAGTCTCGTTGGCCAGTTTTTGCATCGGATCACTTGCCGTTTCAAGAAACGAAACAGACGCAGAGGCCACATTGCCGATCGCCAGCGCCGCAGGGCCAAGGCGATAGCGATCATTCTTGCCCGCGTGGCTAAGATATCCCAACTCTCGCAAAGTAAACGTGAGCCGTGAAACCGTCGCGTTCGGCAGGCCTGTACGTTCGGCGATCTCCATGTGGCTCAACCCGTCATCACTCGCGCGAAACGCACGCAAGACCGACAGGCCCCGCGCCAGAGTGCTGGCAAAGCGGCGGTCCTTTTCGAAGGTTTCGCTCATTTCATCCCCATGGGCAGTAACAGTGAAATCATCGGGAAGCTCATGATCAAAATCAACACGATGATATCGACGCTTAGAAAACGTGCAATGCCCGCAAAAATGCGATCGATCGGCGCTTGTTTGCCAACCACATTGGCGATGACAAAGACGTTGAGGCCGACAGGCGGCGTGATCAGGCCAATCTCCAGTAACTTAATCACGACGACACCGAACCAGATAAGGTTCAGATCATAGCTTTCCACCAGCGGAATCATCAGCGGCAGGGTCAGAACCATGATGCCAATGGGATCGAGGAACATGCCCAGCACCAGATAAATCCCCGCAATGCAGAGCATTAGAACAAAAACCGAAGGCTCTGCCGCAGTCACCGTTTCCACGATACTTGGCGCAATGCCCGTCAGCGCAACAAAGGCTACGAAAATCTTGGCCGTGGCTGCGATGAAAAAGATGGCGGTGGTCTGGATACAGGTTTCGCGCACGCTGTCCCATAGGCCCTGCCATGTCAGATTACCCTGCACGAACCCGATCACAGCGGCGAAAAAGACACAGACGGCAGCAGCTTCGGTCGCAGTAAAAATACCGCCGTAGATGCCACCAATGATGACGACAAACAGGAACACCGCAGGCCAGGCCTCGCGCGCGGCGCGCCAACGTTCGGCAGCGTCGATATCCGTGTCGCCCACCGGCGCGATCTCGGGCGAGCGCCACACCCAGACGGCGATCACCAGCAAAAAGCCCGCAAGCGTCAAAAGCCCTGGAAGCACGCCTGCAAGGAACAGGCGCGAAATCGAGGTTTCGGTGAAAATTCCGTAGATGATGAACAGCACCGAGGGCGGAATGAGCGAGCCAAGCGTGCCGCCCGCAGCTACCGCGCTGGTCGCGAGGCGGTTGTCATAGCCCATGCGCAGCATTTCCGGCACGCAGATGCGGCCCATGGTCGAAGCACACGCGATGGAACTGCCGGTGATCGCAGAGAAGCCGCCACACCCGACAACGGACGCCATGGCAACACCGCCCGGCAGCTTCACCAGCCAGACCTTTGCAGCGTAGTAAATCTTGGTCGTGATTTCTGCGCGATAGGCGATATGGCCGAGCGCGACAAACAGAGGGATCATCGAAAGGTTATAGGAATGGATCAGATCGAAGGAGTTCGAGAACACCAGCGAGGATGTCGCCTTGATCGCGCGCTCCGGGGCGAAATCGCCGCTGCGGAACGCAAAAATGAGGAAGGTACTGACCGTCGCCACGCTGGCCAGCGAAAACGCGATCGGAACACGCATGGCAAGCAGTAAAAGCACGAAGCCAAAGGCGATCAGGCCAAGAGTTGCTGGATCGATCAATGTGCCGCCCCCTCGTCTTCATCCACAGCGCCGCCGCCAAGGATGGTTTTCGTGTCGCGCACCGCAAGTTCTGCAAGGCGCACCCAGCAAACCGCAATACCGACAAGGAAAATCAAACGCCCGGGCCATTTCGGCAGGCCAAGATCGCCGAAATAGAAACTGCCCTTGGACCATGTGCCAGAAAGTTCACGCCAGCCTGCGAACAGCAAGGGCATCAACGCAAACATCCCAATAAGCGAGCCGAGCACGATCAGATAAGACCGTTTGCGTGGGCTAAGGCCGTTGGTCACGAATTCCACCGCCACATGGGCGCGCGCCGCTGTGGCCGCGCCCAAAGGGAGGACGATGGCTGCCACCATCAATTCACGCACAATTATTACACTGTCGGGGATTCCCGTTTGAAAGATCGCGCGCGCGGCGACATTGGCAGTGATCATCAGCCCGAGGGCAATGACCGCCAATGCGCCCAGCGACCACAATGCAGATTCGATACGTTTCAACATGGGTAGCAGCCTTTCGCCAACAGCGCTTAGTTACGCGCCCAAGGATAGCCCATCGAGTCGCGCTCTTCGGTGTATTTGGCGATCAAGCCGCGATACTCTTCGAGCAGCGCATCGCCTTGCAGACCAACCGCATTTGCGCTTTCGACCCATTTCCCGAGGAAGGGTTCACCCATGGATACCAGCTTGGCGCGCTCGGCCTCCGGCAGCGTGATGATTTCGACACCTTGCTCTTTCATCGACGCGATCGCCTTGTCGTTGGCGGCGGTGATCATACGGCCGAACTCGTCCGCCATGTCAGCGCCGACGTCGTTCAGCACCGCTTGTTGCGCTTCGCTCAAATCATCATAGGCATCTTTGTTCATGAAAATGCCCAGACCACCGACCTGACCCCAATCCAGCAGGGTATAACTGTCCATGACTTCGCCCTGCTTAAGCGCGGAAACCGCATAAGAATATCCCTGCGAGCAATCGATCAGCCCTGTGTCGAGGCCTTGGTAGGCGTCGTAGATCGACATCCGCACCATGTTCGCGCCCATTTCACCGAACACCTTACCGTATGCGCCAACGCCTCGCACTTTAAGGCCTTTCACATCTTCCGCCGTGCGGATCGCCGCATCCTTGCAGCCAATGTTCACAGCCGATGTGGTCCAGGTGCCGATGTAGACCAGCCCCTTGTCTGCGAGGTCCGCCTGAATGGCGCCAGACGAGCGCATCAGATCATCTGTGGCGCGCATCCCAACCCAAGCATCTGGGTTGTTGACGGGCAGATCGGCGATGCCGTAGCCAACCATTTCCTGCGGGTAATAGACCGCAATCACCGATCCCATGTCGGCCACGCCGTCAGAAATGGATTGCACGGACGCGTTCGCCTTGAACAGCGCGCCGCCCCACTGGATGTCGACCTTCACGTCGCCGCTGGAACGCTCGCTCACTTGATCCGCGAACCACTGCAGCGCCGCTGCGCGTGCACCGCGGTTCGGGCCGGCTTCGCCGTGAATCAGCGTCGTTTCAGCAACTGCCGCGCCGACCAGGCCAACCGACATTGCGCAAGACAAAGCGATATTTCGATAGAACGTCATGGTGTCTCCTCCCAAAGCACTTCATTTCCACTATGCGGAAATCAATTTCACATTTGTGTTCGACGCTAGGAAATTCGGAAATCAAAAGCAAGGGACTCTATCGAATAAATACGATTGGGGTTGGCATCCCCTGTCCTTTTACGCGACACCGGAGTGCAAATCCAAAGCTACGAAAGGCTTGGCGCCATGGAAATTCGCTATACGCAAGAAGGCGATATCGCAGCGTTGAAACAGGTTCTCGATCAAACGGACCTCTTTCCGAGCCACATGCTTGGGGATATGCTCAAAGGGTTTCTGGACGGCGAAACGGACGATCTCTGGTTGACGCTGGAAGTGGATGGCACCGCTTGCGGTTTTTGCTACGCAAATCCCGAGCGAATGACAGAAGAGACGTGGAGCATCCTCGCCTTGGCCCTTGATCCGGCGCGTCAAGGCAACGGCGCGGGCGCGCAGCTGACACGGCAAATGGAAGCGCAGATCGAAGATCAAGGCGGGCGCGTCATCATCGTGGACACCTCCGGCACAGATGCGTTCGCCAAAACGCGCGCCTTTTATGAAAAAGCAGGCTACACCGAGGAAGCCCGCATTCGTGACTTCTGGGCCAAGGGCGACGACAAAGTCACCTTCTGGAAAACCCTCACCTAGGGGAGCATTTTACGCATGATAGCCTACGTCACTGTCGGCGCCGACGACATCGCACGTGCGAAACGGTTCTACACCGCGTTTCTGCCTGCGCTTGGCTACGGGCTGAAAGAGGGGCGTGAGGGGCTTAGCTACGTTTTACCTGTCGCAGAGGGGCAAACCATTCTACTGCCAGATTTCTACGTGAAACCAACCTTCAACGGCCAGCCGGCTACGGCAGGCAACGGATCAATGATCGCTTTCGAGGCGCGCAGCCAAAGCCAAGTGCGCGAATTGCACGCGGCAGCGCTTGCCGCAGGCGGGGGAGACGAGGGCCAGCCGGGCTTTCGCCCGACCTATGGCGCTCATTTCTACGTCAGCTATCTGCGCGACCCGCAGGGCAACAAGATCGCTCTGTTCTCAAGCGATCCGAATGAACCAGCACGCAACGGATAGCCTAAGCCGCGACCATCAGGCCATCGCGCTTAAGGATGGCATGGCATTCATCCAAGGACTGCCATGCGCGCTCCATTAGCATGTCGATTTGCTTTTCGTTGATCACAAGTGGCGGTGAAATGATCATCCGATCCCCCACATGGCGCATCACCAGATTATTCGCAAAACACCGCTCGCGGCAGATGAAACCAACCGTGCCCGCGTCCGATTTGAACGCCGCGCGGCTTTCCTTGTGCGGAGTTAGAACCAGCGACCCCATCATTCCGACCATATTCGCTTCGCCCACCAACGGGTGATCCAGCATCTTGTCCCATTTTTGCTTGAGATAGGGAGCGGTTTTCTCGCGCACACGGGTCACGATCCCCTCTTCGTCAAGGATGCGCAGATTCTCCAACGCCACAGCCGCCGCAACGGGATGGCCCGAATAGGTGTAGCCGTGATTGAACTCACCGGAGTTGATCACAGACGCAATCTCGTCCGAAATAATCGAGCCGCCAATAGGCTGATACCCAGAGCTAAGGCCCTTGGCGATCGTCATAATATCAGGGCGAATACCCATGGTGGTTGATCCAAACCATTCACCCGTGCGCCCGAAGCCGCAAATCACCTCATCCGCGATCAGCAAGATTTCATATTTGTCACAAATGCGCTGAATTTCCGGCCAATAGGTCGAGGGCGGAACAATGACGCCGCCCGCACCCTGCACAGGCTCGGCGATAAAGGCGGCAACTCGGTCGATGCCCATCGCTTCAATCGCCTGTTCAAGCTCTTGCGCACGCATAAGCCCGAACTCTTCAGGCGTGTGATCGCCGCCCTCGGCCCACCAGTTCGGCTGGCCAATGTGATGAATATCGGGAATCGGCATCCCGCCTTGCGCGTGCATGCCCGACATTCCACCAAGCGAGCCGGACCCGACGGACGAGCCATGATAACCGTTGTGACGAGAAATGATCACCTTTTTTCCGGGCTTGCCCTTCATGTCCCAATAGGTCCGCACCATGCGAATGTTGGTGTCATTCGCTTCCGAACCAGAGCCCGCATAGAACACATGGTTCATGCCCTCCGGTGCAAGTTCCGCAAGGCGCTGACTTAGTGCTATGACAGGCACGTGAGTTGTCTGAAAGAACGTATTGTAATACGGCAATTCGCGCATCTGACGCGCTGCGACCTCAGCCAATTCTTCGCGGCCATAGCCGACGTTGACGCACCAAAGGCCTGCCATGGCGTCTAAAATCTGATTGCCCTCGGAATCGCGCAGCATCACGCCGCTTGCCCCTGTAATTACGCGCGCGCCTTTGGTGTTAATTTCGTCGCCCGTCGTAAACGGGTGCATGTGGTGGGCCGCATCGAGGGCCTGCAATTCTGCCGTCGGCATGTGATTGGTAATCTTGTTCATGTGGCGCTCCTTTTCAGGGCAAGAGGCATTCTATCTAAGCTGCGCGCAGCATATGAGGCGGCTCTGCCATGTCAATCAGCGCCGTTCATCGCAATAAAAACTTGCGACTCTGCAAACTGCATGAAAACAATGCCGTTCAGGATGCCGCGGCACAGAAATGCGGCCCGTATCATGTCTTGGGGAGTTAACCAGATGAAGAACCTAATGCTCGCAAGCGCAACGCTTGCCCTAGTCGCGGCCAGCGCACACGCCAACGAAGTCCGTGTTTATAACTGGTCAGATTACATCGACGAAGCCTTGCTGGAAAAGTTCGAGGCCGACACCGGTATCAAGCTGATTTATGACGTCTTCGACAGCAACGAACTCTTGGAAACCAAGATGCTCGCTGGCGGCTCTGGCTATGACGTTGTCGTACCCTCCGGCACATTCTTGCAGCGCCAGATCACAGCGGGCGCGTTCCAGAAGCTCGACATGTCCAAGCTGCCAAACATTGTGAATATGTGGGACGTGGTTTCGGCCCGCACCGAGCAGTATGACCCGGACAACGCCTACTCCATCAACTACATGTGGGGCACCACAGGCATTGGCGTGAACCTTGGAAAGGTGAAAGAAGCACTTGGCGAAGATGCACCCATCGACAGCCTCGAGTTGATCCTGAACCCCGACAATATGGCGAAACTGGCCGAGTGCGGCGTCCACATGCTCGACGCGCCTGCCGAGATGATCCCGATGGCGCTCAAGTATATCGGCGAAAACCCCGACAGCCAGGACCCTGACGTGATCGCCAAGGCCGAGCCGGTTCTGTCCGCCGTGCGCCCCTACATCCAGAAGTTCCACAGCTCTGAGTATATCAATGCGCTCGCCAACGGTGATATCTGCGTGGCCATCGGTTGGTCTGGCGACATTCTGCAAGCGCGTGATCGCGCGGCAGAGGCCGACAATGGCGTTGAAATCGCATATCATGCCGCCAAGGAAGGCGCGCAGATGTGGTTTGACCAGATGGCGATCCCCGTGGATGCGCCAAACCCTGACGCAGCCCATGTATTCCTGAACTTCATCATGGACGCACAGAACATGGCTGCGGCATCGAACTATGTCTATTACGCCAACGGTAATGAGGCCTCCAAGGAGTTTCTCGTTGAAGACGTGATCGGCGACACGGCGATCTATCCGGATGAGGCAACGTTGAACAACCTGTTCACCACATCGCCCTATGCCCCAAAGGTGCAACGCGTCGTTACCCGTTTGTGGACCAAGATCAAGTCCGGCACATAAGCCGATCGACCCCCGCGCGCGCATCCAACACAGCGCGCGCGGGGCTTCCTCCTATTGCGGAGTGCATGAATGGCGCAGCAACCTGTATTTGCCCCTTGGGACGATCCAACCCAAACCCCTCTGATCACCTTCCAGAACGTCACCAAGCGTTTTGGTGATTTCGTGGCGATTGATGATCTGACACAGCATATCTACGAGAGGGAATTCTTCGCGCTTCTTGGGCCCTCGGGATGTGGCAAAACTACGATGATGCGCATGCTCGGCGGCTTTGAAACCCCCAGTGAGGGCAAGATCAGCATCTCAGGTCGGGATATGAACAAAGTCCCGCCGAACAAGCGCGCGGTGAACATGATGTTCCAAAGTTATGCGCTGTTCCCGCATCTTTCCATCTATGAAAATATCGCGTTCGGTTTGCGCCGCACCGACATGGATAAAGACGCCATTGATGCGCGCGTCGCAGAAATGCTCAAGCTCACGCGCCTTGAAAAATTCGCCCGCCGCAAGCCGCACCAGATTTCAGGCGGCCAGCGTCAGCGCGTCGCGCTCGCCCGCTCGCTCGCAAAAGCGCCCAAGCTCCTCCTCCTCGATGAACCTCTCGGCGCGCTCGACAAAAAGCTGCGTCAGGACACCCAGTTCGAGTTGATGGATATTCAGGAAAAAACAGGCACGACCTTTGTGATCGTCACACACGACCAAGAGGAAGCAATGACCGTCGCCTCCCGCGTAGCGGTGATGGACGAGGGCCGCATCATTCAGGTCGCCACCCCTGATGCCATCTATGAGGCCCCAAATTCAACTTACGTCGCTGATTTCATTGGCGATGTGAACATCATCGAAGGCAAAGCAACGCGCAAAGGCGATAAGACCCACATCGCTTGGGCCGAAGGCCAGCCGGATATCATTGGCAGCACAACGCGCGACTTTAGCGAAGGCCAGACCTGCCATTTCGCAATCCGCCCCGAGAAGGTGGCGATTTCGCCCGACAAACCCGATGCGCCCAACGCGCTGCACGGCAAGATCCTTGATATTGCCTACCTCGGCAATATTTCGACTTACCATGTTGAACTGCCAACAGGTCACATCATCAAGGCGCAAACCGCCAACACCCGACGCCTTGCGCGCCGCTCGCTCACTTGGGAAGACGACGTTTGGGTCAGCTTCACGGACACCGCCGGTGTCCTGTTGGACCGCTAGCAGATGCGCCGCGCCGCCCTCATCGCTGTGCCATACTTCTGGCTTTTGGCGCTGTTTCTGGTCCCGTTCCTGATCGTTATGAAAATTTCGCTCAGTGACGGCGCTTTGGCAATTCCGCCCTATACGCCCCAGCTTGATATTGCCGAGGGCTGGAACGGCCTCAAAACTTTCCTGTCTGAGCTGGATTTCGAGAACTTCGTCTTCCTCACCACCGACGATCTCTATTGGAAAGCCTATCTCTCCAGCTTCAAGATCGCGCTGATATCAACCTCACTCGCGCTTCTCATTGGCTATCCCATCGCCTATTCCATGGCACGCGCCGCACCCGAATGGCGCCCGACGCTGCTGATGCTGATCATTCTACCGTTCTGGACCAGCTTCCTGATCCGCGTCTACGCTTGGATGGGCATCCTCGCGAACGAGGGTCTGCTCAATCAATTCCTGCTCTGGACCGGCATCATTTCCGAGCCGCTAACGATCTTGAACACCAACACTGCAGTCTACATCGGCATCGTCTACACGTACCTGCCCTTCATGATCCTGCCGATCTACTCCGCACTGGAAAAAATGGACGACAGCCTGCTGGAAGCCGCCGAGGACCTTGGCTGTTCGCGCACATCCGCCTTCTGGCTCGTCACTATTCCACTCAGCAAAACAGGAATCATCGCAGGCTGTTTCCTCGTTTTCATTCCTACCTTGGGTGAATTCGTAATCCCCTCCCTCCTGGGTGGCTCACAAACCTTGATGATCGGCAAAGTCCTGTGGGAAGAGTTCTTCAACAACCGCGATTGGCCCGTCGCCTCAGCCGTTGCGATTATCCTGCTTTTGATTCTCATCATCCCAATCATCCTGTTCCAGCGAAACGAACAGAAACAGCGGGAGATGGAGGGATGAAGCGCTTTTCATGGTTCAACATCACAGCCCTGACGCTCGGCTTTGCGTTCCTCTACCTGCCCATGATCATTCTGGTGATCTATAGCTTCAACGAGAGCAAACTGGTCACTGTTTGGGCAGGCTTTTCAACCAAATGGTACGCCGAGTTGATGCAAAACGAGGCGTTCCTCAATGCGGCTTGGGTCACGATCAAAGTTGCCGTGTTCTCCTCCACACTGGCCACAGTGCTCGGCACGATGGCTGCGTATGTCCTCGTCCGGGCCGGGCGCTTTTCGGGACGTACGCTGTTTTCCGGCATGATCTACGCGCCCCTCGTCATGCCCGAAGTCATCACCGGCCTCTCGCTCCTGCTACTATTCATCGGCATCGGCCTTGATCGCGGCGTACTCACCATCGTCCTCGCGCATACGACCTTCGCAATGTGCTACGTTTCCGTCGTCGTCTCCTCGCGCCTCGTCAGCTTCGATCGTTCGCTGGAGGAAGCCGCGCTCGACCTTGGTTGCTCCCCTTGGCAGGCCTTCCGCCTTGTCACGCTGCCGATCATAGCGCCTGCAGTCATCTCCGGCTGGCTGCTCGCCTTCACGCTCAGCTTGGATGATCTGGTGATCGCCAGCTTCACCGCTGGCCCGTCCGCCACGACGCTACCGATCAAAATTTTCTCCGCAGTGCGCCTTGGCGTCAGCCCTGAAATAAACGCGCTTTCTACGATCATGATCGCAATCGTCACCGTCGGCGTCATAAGCGCATCGCTAATCTCCAAGCAAGCGAGCCTGAAACAACAGCGCGATGAACAAGCCGCCGCACGCGGATGAAACGCATATATGAACCGCACGCTTACGGCCCCAAGCCTATTCGCAATGGGTATTGGCAAACCACGACACCGCCGCTTGATCAGCCCGCCTTGCAAGGCACGCATCAAACGGATGTGGCCATCATTGGCGCTGGCTTCACTGGGCTGAACGCCGCACTTCAATTGGCAAAGGATGGAGCCGAAGTTACCCTGCTGGACACCGAAACAATCGCTTGGGGCGCAAGTGGGCGTAATGGAGGTTTCTGCTGCCTCGGTGGCGGCATCCTAGAGAACGCCCAGATCGACAAGCATTACGGCGTAGACGCGCGCATCGCTTGGCGCCAGTGCGAAAAAGGCGCAATCAGCCATGTCGCAGATTTGCTCACCGAACACAATATCGACGCTGACATCCATTCCAAGGGCGAAACGCTCCTTGCGCACAAACCTGCTCGTTGGTCCATGTTTCAAGCACACGCAGAACAGGCTGCAAATGACTATGATACCGAACCTACGTTGATACCCGAAAGCGATCTCGCCGATCACGGCCTCGCTGGCCCCTTCCATGGCGCACTCACGATCCCTATTGGCTACGCACTCAATCCACTGAAGTACGCCCTTGGCATCGCGCGCGCAGCGATCAAGGCTGGTGCAAAACTGAACGCGCGCACCCCCGTCACACGCATTGAACAAGGTACGCAATTCACACTTCACACGCCCCAAGGTAAACTCACCGCGAAGCGCCTGATCATCGCAACAAACGGCTATTCCTCCGAGGATGTCCCGAATTGGCTCGCTGCACGCTTCATGCCTGTGCAATCCAGTATCCTCGTCACTCGCCCTTTGACAGACGATGAAATCCAAGCCTCTGGCTGGACGTCCGATCAAATGGCTTTCGATAGCCGTAATCTGCTGCACTATTTCCGCCTGATGCCCAACCGTCGTTTCCTGTTCGGCATGCGCGGCGGCATCTTCGCGAACGCGCGCTCTGACGCAAGAATCAAGGCGCTTATCCGCAAGGACTTCGAGCAGATATTCCCCGCGTGGTCGCATGTGGAAACCCCACATATGTGGTCGGGACTTGTCTGCATGAACGCCAAACGCGCACCTTTCACAGGTGCGATCCCGGAGATGCCCGGCGCGTTTGCCTCGCTTTCATACCACGGAAATGGCGTGGCCATGGCAAGCTACTGCGGCGCGCTCCTCGCCGATCTCGTACAAGAAAAGCCAACGACAAACCCGTATCCAGACATCCTTAAAAGCATTCCAAACAAGATCCCGCTCGGCACCAAACGCCGCTGGCTCTTGCCGCCGATCTACGCCGCTATGGGCATCGCGGACCGCTAACCGCTTCATCTTGCCAAATAAACTCTATCCCTAACGTCAGCCTACCCGTGCGGCGTTAAATTCGGTCGCGCCTTGCCACGCTTCAACCCCAACGCCCGCTCGCGCCAAATGATCAACAGCCCTGCAAAAATCACAATAGCCGAACCGGCCAACATCTGCGGCGTCGGAACATCTGCAAAGAAAACATAGCCAATGATCATCGCAAACAGGATCGAGGCATAATCAAACGGCGCAATCACCGCCGCATCCGCAAACCGATAAGCCGATGTGATGAAAATCTGCGCAACGCCGCCAATCAAACCCGCAAAAACCAGCATTGTGATCGCGCCCGCATCCGGCAGGGTCCAGCCAAACGGCAGCGTCAGTAGCGACAAAATAGTCGTCGTCATCGAGAAATAGAACACAATCGCGGATGTCTGCTCTGTCTGCGCCAAACGGCGGATATGGATCTGTGCCAAAGCGCGAAACATCGCGGAGGCCAGCACCAACATCACGCCTATCTGCGCCGCACTTTCCATCGCCTCTCCAGAGAAGATCGACAAGCGCGGCGACAAGATCACCATAACGCCAATCAAACCCAGCAGAACCGCCGACATGCGATAAACGCGCAAGCGCTCACCAAGGATCAAGGCTGCCAAAATCACCGTCATCAGCGGTGCGGCAAAGCCTATCGCAGTCACATCAGGCAAAGGTAAATAGGCAAGCGACGAAAACCCGAAACCCATGCCACACACACCGATCAGCCCGCGCCAAACATGACCCATTGGGCGCTTCGTCTTTAATCCCGTAGACAACTCACGTCGCCAAACGAGCCAACCCAAGATGACCGGCAGTGCAAAGAAGGAACGAAAGAACATCGCCTGCCCTGTGGGCACATCCTCCGTCGTCGCCTTGATCAAGGCGGACATAATGACGAACAGAACGACCGAGGCGAGTTTGAGCGCGATGCCAGTAAATGAGGACATGCCCCATCGCTATACCAGCATCGCACGTGTTGAAAGGGTTACTCCGCCGCGCGCTTGGGCAACACCCAATCCGGGCGAATAAAGTGACAGGTGTAGCCATTTGGAACGCGTTCCAGATAGTCCTGATGCTCTGGCTCTGCTTCCCAGAAATCGCTCACCGCCTCAACCTCAGTCACAACCCTGCCAGGCCACAGGCCAGACGCATCAACATCTGCAATCGTATCCAGCGCAACCGCCTTTTGCGCATCGCCCACATAGTAGATCGCAGAGCGGTAGCTAAGCCCACGGTCATTGCCTTGGCGGTTCTCTGTAGTGGGATCATGTATCTGGAAGAAAAATTCCAAAAGCGAGCGGAACGTGATGCGCGCGGGATCAAAGATAATCTCGATCCCCTCCGCGTGCGTGCCATGGTTGCGATACGTCGCGTTCGGCACATCTCCGCCAGTGTAGCCTACACGCGTTGAAATCACCCCGTCCATTTTACGGATCAGGTCTTCCATACCCCAGAAACACCCCCCTGCTAAAACTGCGCGCTCTGTCATACTACATCCTCCACTTGATCCAGATATTTTGCATAACCCTCACCCTCCATGTCGTCGCGGTGAATAAACCGCAAAGACGCCGAGTTGATACAATAGCGCAAGCCACCGCAATCGGGCGGTCCATCGTTGAATACATGGCCCAAGTGACTATCACCGTGCGAGGATCGCACTTCTGTGCGCACCATGCCAAGTGTCACATCTTTCAGCTCTGCCACAAATTCATCCACCAGCGGCTTGGTGAAAGATGGCCAGCCACAGCCGCTCTCGTATTTGTCCGACGAGGCAAACAGAGGCTCGCCCGAAACGATATCCACGTAAATTCCTGGCTCCTTATTGCCAAGGTATTTGCCCGTACCGGGCCGCTCCGTTCCGCTTTCCTGCGTGACGCGATACTGCTCGGGATCGAGCGTCGCGATCACGTCCATATCCTTGCGATATTCAGCCATGGCATCCTCCTGAAATGTCTGTCTGGTATTACATGGTGCCGATGTGCAAAAATCAAAGCGAGATTTCAATGTGCGCGCGGCTCTGTGAAACATTGAAACATGAAATTGAAAGTGCGTAACAGCAGCATTATTTCAACTTTATCAAGCTGCGATTCTTGGGCGCCCTGACGCCTCCACCGTAATCACCGCCTCGATGAACACCTCACGCGCCTCCGCCTCGACGCTTTTAATGTCGCGCGTCGCATGGATGTGGATATCCTCAGCCCCCGAACCTTGCGCATCCGCCAAAGCCTGCGCGCGCAAATGATCCTCCAGCGCGCCAAGCGCCGCTGCGCTGTCGGCATAATCCTCCGGCCCCGTTTCGAAATGTACGCGGTAGCGCCCCTCGCTTGGTGCGGTCACAGTCCCTTGTCTGCGCATCGTGACGCGCCCGACGACCGCACCGATCGCATTGGCTACGCCGCCATGTTGAGGCAGGATCGCCTCGCAGCCAAGGCGCTCGCCAACCGCAGGATAATAGCTCATCGCAGAAGCCCCAAGGCCGACAATCGGCAGGTTCAACCCAACCTCAATGCGCAGCAGGCCGCGATGCCCTTGCAGCCCCCTTTGCGTCAAAACATGGCGCGCCAGATCAGCAGGGGGCAGGCCAAAGCTCTCTGCTTCCTCCGCAAAAGCCGTCTCTAACAGGGCCAAAGCCGTTTGATGCGTCAACTGATCAATCACAATCTGCGCCATCACATCTTGCTCGGGTGCAAGCCTATCGCCAGCCCCCGTGCGCCGACGCCCCATCAGGCACAGCGCCTTTTTGGCGGCCTCCACGTCCCAAACATCAACGCGTCCCAGCGCATGACTTGCATCGCTCGGTGTCAGCGCTGCAATCTGCACCAAACCGCGCTCTACCAGCCGCTTGAGCGCTTGCGCCTCGATCCGGTTTTTCAGCGCATGGCCCATCGGCAAAACGCCGCCGCCGATCCGCTCCAAAAGCGCCTCCTCGCGCGCGCCCAAACCATCCCTGCGCAGGCCCTTAACAGCGCGCACAAACCGCCCGTCATATTCCCCCGGCACAGCGGCGCGCATCTGCGCATCAAGCGCCGCGTGCACCACGTCAGGTGCATCCAGTGCCACTAAAGACACAGGCACGACGCGCCTCGGCCCTAGCGTGACACCGCCTCTCAGGCCTGAGCCGATGAAATGCACCTCGCTATCGCCGCCAAGTCCATGGGTGCGCATCGCCACCGCCTCGACCATCGTGCGGTAGGGTCCAACCTGTGCACCCATCGGATCAATCGCAGGACGCCCGTCGCGCAGCACTGCGATGTCTGTCGTCGTGCCGCCAATGTCGGACACCAACGCATGATCCGCCCCCGTGAGCCAACGCGCGCCGACGATCGAGGCCGCAGGCCCGCTCAGGATCGTCTCGATCGGTCGTTCCCGCGCCATGTCCGCGCCAATAAGCGCGCCGTCTCCGCGCACCACCATAAGCGGCGCGTCGATTCCAAGCCGCTTCAACGTCCCTTGCGCCGATGCAATCAGCCCGTCAATCATCCCGATCAGCCGCGCATTGAGCACCGCCGTCATCGCACGCTTGGGACCATTGAGCTTGGCCGAGAGCTGATGCGAGGCGCTCACCGGCGCGCCTGTCACTTCGGAAATAAGCGCCGCTGCTTGCAACTCATGTGCAGGGTTTCGCGTGGCGAATTGCGCGGCGACGGCAAAGGCAGAAACGTCCTTGTGCGTCTCTAAAAAGCGCTTTAGAGCCTGAATATCCAGTGGCTCCGCCTGCCCACCCGCATGATCATGGCCCCCTGCAATAACCAAGGCTGGATCACCCTTAAGCGCATCGCGAAGACCATGCGTATCAAGATCACGCTCCTTAAACCCGATATAGACCAGCGCCACACGCCCGCCCTGCCCCTCAACCAGCGCATTGGTTGCAAGCGTGGTGGACAAGGATGCCATCGCCACCTCGCTTGGATCAACGCCGCTTTCTTTCAGCACCGCCTCAATCGCACCACCGATGCCAACCCCCAGATCATGCTTGGTCGTCAGCGACTTCGCAGAGGCCACTACGACGCTCTCGTCGCGCAGCAAAACCGCATCGGTATATGTCCCACCCGTATCCACACCCAGCAAAAGCGCCATGACCAGCCTCCCTTAGTTCCACAACGACCTAGCAAACAAACCCGACACGTCCCGCCTGTTCACGCCATTGCCCTTCATCTTTCCAAATAAACTTCCCGCGGAGCGTCCTGCACTCTCAAGCCAATCGAACGATCGCCCAGCGCGCCGCATCCGCAACTGCCGAATCAGGATCACCCACCAAGCCTTGCGCAACTTCGCGCAACTCCGCCAAGCCCGAATTGCCAATCGCATACAGCACATTGCGCACGAACCTATCGCGCCCGATCCGTTTGATGGGCGAGCCGGAAAACATGGCGCGGAACGCTGTGTCATCAAGTCGCGCCAAGTCTGCAAGACGCGGCGCGCGCAATTCCTCGCGCGCGGCGTAGCGCAACTCTCGCGCGTCCACCGCGAATTTGTTCCACGGACAGACCGCGAGGCAATCATCGCAACCGTAAATGCGGTTGCCCATCAAGGCGCGCAGATCTTCGTCAACCGGGCCTTTATGCTCGATCGTCAGATAGGAAATACAGCGTCGCGCATCGAGTTGATAGGGTGCGGGAAAGGCTTTCGTCGGGCAGACATCCAGACAGGCGCGGCACGATCCGCAATGATCGACCTCCGCCGCATCGACAGGTAACTCCAGCGTGGTGAAAACAGAGCCTAAAAAAAACCAACTGCCCAATTGACGGCTCACAAGATTGGTATGTTTGCCCTGCCATCCCAGACCCGCCGCTTCGCCCAAAGGCTTCTCCGGCACAGGGGCTGTATCGACAAACACCTTTACTTCACAGGCCTGCGCATCAATCAACCATCGCGCGAGCCGTTTAAGCCGTTTTTTCACCAGATCATGATAGTCCTTGTTCTGCGCATAAACCGATATCGCGCCGCGATCGCGGTGGCCTAGAATATCCAGTGGATCATGTTCGGGCGTGTAACTTTCGCCCAGCATAATCACGCTGCGCGCCTTTGGCCAAAGCGCCGCTGGATCGCCCCGCCACGTCATGCGCTCGGCCATCCAGCCCATCTGGCCATGACGGCCCTCGCGCACGAACGTCTCTAAACGCTCCGGCACATGCGGTACGTCCCAAGGGCGACAAATGCGACATGCGTCAAAACCAATCTCATGCGCCTGTGACGCGAGCCGGTTTTTAAGATCAGAAATCAAGATCGTTGTAGTGCTTCGCAGGCGGAAATCCCGGCACCTGATCTGCGAGAATCGAGCGGAACGCAGGGCGTGATTTGATCTTCGCGTACCAGTCCTTGACCGTATCCGAACGCGTCCAATCCACATCCGAATTGTAATCAAGCGCCGACAGATGCGAGGCCGCTGCAAAATCCGCGATGCTCATGCTATCCCCAGCCAACCAGCGACGATGATCCAAGAGCCACGCCATGTAATCGAGGTGATACTTGATCGCCTTCGCACCCTCTTTGACATTACGGCTATCGGGATAGCCTTGATTCATTAACTTCTTGTTCACCCGCTCATAGAGCAGCTTGGATGTCACTTCCTGATGAAACTTGTCATCGAACCAGGCCACCAGACGGCGCACCTCATAACGCCCTTCTGCGCTTTGCGGCATCAACGGCGGAGTCGGGTTTTTCTCTTCGAGGTATTCACAGATCGCCATGCTGTCGGGCATCGTGCGCCCGTTCATCTTTAGGATCGGCACTTTGCCCGCCGGGTTCCGGCGCAGAAAATCGGGATCAGCTTCCCAATAGCGTTCTTCGATCAGCTCCACATCGATCTTTTTCTCGGCCAGAACCAGCCGCACTTTGCGGCAGAACGGTGAAAGGGGAACGTGGTAAAGACGGGCCATAGGATACAGGTTCTTACTCAAAGATGTGTGCAGTTCTGAATGCCCCGCTTGGCCGCCGAGTTCAATCCTGAAAACAGGCAGCGCGCCCATCGCGGCGGATCGTAGCCGCCCCATCAATAATCTGACGCGTGCGTTTTCGTACATAATTTGACGGACGCGATGCGCTGCGCGTCTTTGGCGAGGGTAGGATCGCTGCCAGCCGCGCGGATTGCATCGCGCTTAGTTGCTCTGGCCCAACCCCGAAGTAATGACGCGCCGCCGCCTCGACGCCAAACACGCCCTCATCAAATTCTGCGATGTTCAGGTAGACTTCCAAGATGCGCTTCTTGGACCATGTAAGTTCGACGAGCGGCGTCAAAACAGCCTCCAGCGCTTTGCGCACATAACTGCGTCCGTGCCAAAGATAGACGTTCTTCACAACTTGTTGGCTTAGCGTAGACGCCCCGCGCGCGCCGCCCGAATCCACCGCTGCGCGGATTGCGGTCATATCAAAACCCCAATGATTACAATAATTCGAATCCTCCGCCGCCACGACAGAGCGCGCCATCACAGGCGCAATGTCTTCCATGTCGGTCCATTCGTGATCGACTTCGCTACCAATGCGCAACTCTTCGCTGCGCATGTAGGGCGTCTTATTCGGGTTCACCCAAGCATAGAAGCAGACCCATAACAGAACCGCGGAAGCGGTAAGAATGGTAGTGCGCAAGGCCCAGCGTCTCACGAACAAACGCGCGAATGTGATCCGCTCCGCAAGAGAGCGCTTCACCTTGGTTTTGGTCGTTTTATTGGGTGCTGTCTTTTTCTTTGCTGCGCGTGCCATGAAAGCGACCTTACAGCGCGCACTGCAACAGCAAAACGCCCGAAGCACTGCTTCGGGCGTTTTTATAATTTCAGTTGCGCTTACTCCGCAGGAACAGCGGTTTCTTCAATACCAAGCGGATGCGGAATCTTGTTCAGCATTTCGATTGGGCAGATTTGCACAAAATTTTGCAGCTCCAAGTCCCAATGTTGCAGCAACTCTTCTGCTTTGCGGCTACCCGTTTCAGCCAAATGACGCTCGACGAGCGATTTCAACTGACGTTCCCAATGTGCGGTCATCACAGCACAAGTGACCAGCGTTTCGTGATTCATCAGCTTATGCGCAAGGCCGTCTGGGTCGTATAAATAAGCCATCCCCCCCGTCATGCCCGCACCGAAGTTCGCACCAATCGAGCCAAGGATCACAGCAACGCCGCCAGTCATATATTCGCAACCGTTAGAGCCACAGCCCTCGATCACAACATGCGCACCAGAATTGCGAACCGCGAACCGCTCGCCTGCGCGACCCGCGGCAAAGAGGAAGCCATCGGTTGCCCCATAAAGCACTGTGTTGCCGATGATTGTATTCTCGGACGCTTTCAGTTTACTGGCCATGGGCGGACGCACGACGATTGTGCCACCAGACAGACCCTTGCCCACGTAATCATTGGCATCGCCGCTGACTTCCAGTTTCAGACCAGGCGCTGCAAAGGCACCAAGTGATTGACCCGCAGAACCTTTCAGATGAACCGTCAAATGATCCGGCTGAAGCGAGTTACGCATACCGAATTTCTTCACGATATGGCTGGAGACGCGCGTGCCAACCGTGCGGTGCGTGTTCTGGATCGCGTAGCTCAGCTGCATTTTTTCACCGTCCTCCAAGAAGCGCGCAGCGTCGCGCACAATCTCGGCATCGAGCGTGTCAGGCACAGGTGTGCGTGGGCGCGCGCGATCATAGACAATATCCGCAGCGCCATCGACGGTGATAAGCAGCGGGTTGAGATCAAGATCATCAAGGTGCGCAGAGCCGCGGCTGACTTGGTGCAGAAGGTCCGCACGTCCAATCACGTCATCCATGGAGCGCGCCCCGATAGAGGCGAGCACTTCGCGCACTTCTTGTGCATAGAAAGTGATCAGATTGACAACCTTATCTGCGTTGCCCGTGAACTTGGCGCGCAGCGCGTCGTCCTGCGTACACACGCCAACGGGGCATGTGTTGGACTGGCACTGACGCACCATGATGCAGCCCATCGCGATCAGAGCAGCAGTGCCGATGCCATATTCTTCAGCGCCCAGCATTGCGGCCATGACGATATCACGGCCTGTGCGCAAACCACCGTCTGTGCGCAGGGTGATACGATCCCGCAGGTTGTTCATCGCAAGAACTTGATGCGCTTCGGTCAGGCCCATTTCCCACGGCAAACCCGCATATTTGATCGAGGTCGCAGGCGATGCGCCCGTGCCACCATTGTGACCTGAAATCAGGATCACATCGGCCTTTGCTTTGGCCACACCAGCCGCAATCGTGCCGACGCCCGACGAAGCAACCAACTTGACCGTCACTTTGCAGCGCGGATTGATCTGCTTGAGATCATAGATCAGCTGCGCGAGGTCTTCGATGGAATAGATATCGTGATGGGGCGGTGGTGAAATCAGCGTCACGCCTTTGGTCGAGTGACGCAGACGTGCAATCAGGTCTGTGACCTTCATGCCCGGAAGCTGACCACCCTCACCGGGCTTGGCACCCTGTGCGACCTTGATCTCCAGCTCTTCGCATTGGTTCAGATATTCAGCCGTTACGCCGAAGCGACCGGATGCCACCTGCTTGATCTTGGCGCTCGGGTTATCGCCATTCGGCTCTGGTACGAAATGTGCCGGATCTTCGCCGCCCTCCCCGCTATCAGAGCGTGCCCCAATGCGATTCATTGCGACGTTGAGCGTCTTGTGCGCCTCGGGGGACAAAGCACCAAGCGACATGCCGGGCGTTACGAAACGCTTGCGGATCGCTGTGACGCTTTCCACTTCGTCCACATTGATCGCCGCGCCCATCGGCTTGATCGCCAGCAAATCGCGTAAGTGGATCGGCGGATTGCTTTGCATTTTCGCCGAATAGTTCTTCCACATCTGGAAAGAGCCGGTGTTGCACGCGGTTTGAAGCATATGCATCGACTGCGCTTCCCACGCGTGGGTTTCGCCAGTTTTGCGCGCTTTGTAAAAGCCGCCAATCGGCAGAACATCGCGGCCACCTTGCCAGCCAAGGGCATGCACTTCTTCGGCCTTATGCTGAATACCCGTGACACCAATGCCGCTAATGCGTGACGTCATGCCGGGGAAGAACTCGGCGCACATGGCGCGCGACAGGCCCACCGCCTCGAAATTCAGACCACCGCGATAGGATGAAACAACAGAAATACCCATCTTCGCCATTATTTTGAGCAAGCCCTGATCAATCGCCTCGCGGTAGCGCGCGACAGCTTCGGTCAGGGAGCAATCCAGCAAACCGCGTTCAATGCGATCAGCGAGGGAATCCTCGGCCAGATAGGCGTTCACAACAGTTGCGCCGCAGCCGACCAGAACCGCGAAATAATGGGGATCGATACACTCTGCCGCGCGCACGTTGAGCGAGCAGAAGGTGCGCAAACCCTTGCGCGTGAGGTGGCTGTGCACCGCTGATGTCGCAAGGATCATCGGCATGCCGACGCGGCCCTCGCCCTGTCCTTGATCGGTCAGAACGATGTGACCCGCACCAGAGCGCACGGCATCCTCCGCCTCGGCGCGAATACGTTCAAGGCCAGCTTGCAGCGCGCCTTTGCCGCGCTCGAACGAGCAATCGATATCGACGCGGTCCGCATTGAAGTTCTGCATCAATTCTTCAAATTGCGCATTGCCCACGAAGGGGCTGTCGAGCACCAGAATTTCCGTCTGGGCCGAGCTTTCGTCCAGCACATTCTTGAGGTTGCCAAAGCGCGTCTTGAGGCTCATCACGCGAAATTCGCGCAAGGAATCAATCGGCGGGTTCGTGACCTGCGAAAAATTTTGACGGAAGAAATGGCTCAACGGGCGGTACTTTTTGGACAGCACAGCCGAGGGCGTATCATCGCCCATAGAGGCCAGCGTTTCCTTGCCGTCCTCCGCCATCGGGGCAAGGATTTGCTCCAATTCTTCAATCGTGTAACCCGCCGCGATCTGGCGTTTGCGCAACTCGCCGCCGGAATAGATCGCCTTTTCGGTGACAGCGGCCAGTTGTTCATCCAATTCGTTGATCTTGCCGACCCATTCGCCGAACGGCTGGGATGCGGCCAGTTGATCCTTGATTTCCGTATCGCGGAACAGCTTGCCCGCCTGCATATCCACGGCCAAAATCTGGCCCGGTCCAAGCGCACCTTTCTCGACGACTGTGGCCTCGTCGATCGGCACCATGCCGGCCTCTGATCCGGCGATTAAAAGGCCATCGCCTGTCACCACGTAGCGCATCGGGCGCAGACCGTTGCGATCAAGGCCCGCACAAACCCAGCGACCATCGGTCATGGCAAGCGCGGCAGGACCATCCCAAGGCTCCATCACGGAGTTGCAATAGGAATACATATCGCGCCAACTTTGCGGCAGTTCCACCGCCTGTTTGGACCACGACTCAGGTACAAGCATCGTCTTGGCCATCGGTGCATTGCGCCCCGCGCGCACCAGAACCTCGAACACTGAATCCAGCGCAGCGGAATCCGAAGAGCCGCCCGGAATAATCGGTTTGATATCTTCGGCCATATCGCCGAACGTACCGGACGCCATGCGGATTTCATGGCTTTTCATCCAGTTTACGTTGCCCTTGAGCGTGTTGATTTCGCCGTTATGCGCCAACATGCGGAACGGCTGGGCAAGCCACCACTGCGGAAAGGTATTCGTGGAATAGCGCTGGTGATAGATCGCAAACGCACTCTCGAAGCGTTCATCCATAAGATCGGGGTAGAACACGGCGACCTGCTCGGCCAGCATCATTCCTTTGTAGATCACGGAGCGGCACGAGAGCGACGCAATATATAGCTGGCCGACATTCGCAGCCGCTGCCGCCTTTTCGATGCGGCGACGGATCACGTATAGCTCGCGCTCGAACGTCTCTTCATCGACGCCCTTGGAATTGGAGATCAGGATCTGCTCGATCTCGGGGCGGGTCGCATTGGCCTTTTCGCCAAGACAAGTGATGTCCACGGGCACATGGCGCCAACCATAAATGTAATAGCCCATGCGCAGCACTTCGGATTCAACGATGGTTCGGCAGGTTTCCTGCGCGCCAAAGTTTGTGCGCGGCAGGAAGACTTGGCCAATCGCCATCAACTCGTTCTTGCGCGGCGTGTGGCCTGTGCGCTCGATCTGATCGTAGAAAAAGGACACGGGTATTTGCACGTGGATGCCAGCGCCATCGCCGGTCTTGCCATCTGCGTCAACAGCGCCACGATGCCAGATCGCTTTCAGCGCGTCGATACCGGATTCAACCACTTTGCGCGACGGCTTGCCGTCAATGGACACCACAAGGCCAACGCCGCAAGAGCTATGCTCTTCGCTATCGTTGTAAAGGCCGTTCTCGGCCATATACGCGCGCTTGGCTTCTTCGTTCTTCACCCAATCAGCATCATACTTGGTCATTGGTTTTCTCCTAACTCGGGTGCGAAAAGTGCAAGTGTTTCTTTTGTCGTCATCTTGGTGTGCGTGCCACTGAGCTCATAGCTTGGGGCATTGTCGGTGAAATACTCCCCCGTCAGCATCGCTCCTGCCGCGTCCTTGAACAGGCCTGCCGCGGGGCGGCGCACACCGTCTCCAATCGTGCCATAAAACAGCGTTGATCCGCAGGTTTCGCAAAACCCGCGCTCTGCCCATTCGCTTGAGCGGTAGGTTTTCACCGGCCCGTCAAACACAAGGCTACCCTCGTCCACAGTCAAGGAGAGGAACATACTTGATGTATGCTGGCGGCACATATCGCAGCGACACGCGCGCATGATCGGATCCACCATCGTAGCTTGCACGGTGACATCGCCGCACATGCAGCGTCCCTCGATCGGGCTCAACGCGCTCATTCAGCGGCCACTGCTGCGCTTGCATTCAACTGATCAAGAATCGCCTCGGCGCAATCACGGCCGTCTTTGATCGCCCAAACCACCAAGGACGCACCGCGCACGATGTCGCCAACGGCATAGACGCCGGGCATATCGGTCGCACCTGTCGTGAAGGCGGCTTTGACAGTGCCCCAGCGCGTGACCTCAAGGCCCTCGACGCCCCAAAGTTTCGGCAGGTCTTCAGGTTCAAAGCCCAACGCTTTAATCACGATGTCCGCCTCTTCGACGTAGTCTGCACCCTCGATCACTTCGGGTGCTTGGCGGCCCGTCATATCCGGCGCGCCTAAGCGCATTTTCTGCACCATCACACCAGCGACTTTGCCGCCTGCTTCGGTGAAACCTTTCGGCGCAGAGAGCCATTCGAACACCACGCCCTCTTCCTCGGCGTTCTGGACTTCACGCTGGCTGCCCGGCATGTTCGCCTTGTCGCGGCGATAGAGACACTTGACCGACGTCGCACCCTGACGGATTGCCGTGCGCACACAGTCCATCGCAGTATCACCTCCGCCGATCACGACGACCTTTTTGCCCTTGGCATCCAGCTGACCGCTGTCAAATTCAGGCACAGCATCACCGAAACTTTTGCGGTTCGACGCCGTCAAATAATCAATCGCGCGCTCAATCCCCGCCGCGCCGGAACCCGGGCCAGCAAGGTCGCGGGTTTTGTAAACGCCAGTCGCGATAATCACCGCGTTATGGGCCGCCTGGATGTCCTCGAACGAGATATCCGTGCCAATGTTGCAATTCAGCTTGAAGGTCACGCCACCCTCAGCCAGTTGATCATTGCGGCGCATGACCACGTCTTTTTCCAGCTTGAAACCGGGAATGCCGTAGGTCAACAAACCGCCCGCTCGATCATAGCGGTCGTAGATCGTGACCTGCACACCTTGGCGGCGCAGAACGTCAGCGGCAGCCAATCCACCGGGGCCCGCGCCAATGATGCCAACGCTTTCTGTTCGCTCACAAGCGGGCTTGATCGCTTTGACCCAACCGTTCTCCCACGCCGTATCTGTGATGTACTTCTCGACAGAGCCGATGGTGACCGTGCCATGGCCAGAGCTTTCGATAACGCAATTGCCTTCGCACAGCCGATCCTGCGGACAGATACGCCCACAAATTTCAGGGAAAGTGTTCGTCGCTTGCGACAGCTCATAGGCCTCCTGCAAGCGACCCTCCGCCGTGAGGCGCAGCCAGTCGGGGATGTTGTTGTGCAGCGGGCAATGCGTCTGGCAATAAGGCACACCACATTGCGAACAGCGGCTGGATTGCTCTTTGGCTTTGTCGCTCGCGTATTCAGCGTAAATCTCGCCGAAATCCTTGTTCCGCAGATCAGGCGCGCGTTTGATCGGCATATCACGCTCGACCGAGATGAATTTCAGCATTGGCTGCTTTGCCATGATCTAGCACTCCTATAAATCCGGCACAGACCCGGTCAGGATTGTTTAGCCAAAGTCATTTCGAAATAAAAGTCAGAAAGAGTTACCTAAATAGTTAAATTTCACCGTGCCCTCCGCACTAATCGCACTTCAAATCAAAATTAAAGGTCCGATACGGAACCAACCTCTCTCTTCCCTCACGAATCGCTCTGCGTTAGGGCTGCGAATAGAAATTTCAGGAAACACATATGTCCCTCTTTTACCTTTTACTCGTGGCGATCATCCAAGGCATCACCGAATTCTTGCCAGTCTCTTCCTCTGGCCACCTCATCCTATTGCCCAGCCTCACGGGGATGAAGGACCAAGGCCAGGTCATCGACGTGGCTGTTCACGTTGGCACGCTCTTCGCTGTGGTGATCTATTTTTGGCGCGATGTACGCCTTGCCCTGCTCGGCATCCCGAAAATGCTGAGCGGCAAGCTGGAGGACCCGGGTGCGAAACTCGCCTTTCTGCTGATGATCGCAACGATTCCTGTAATCCTCTTTGGCTTGCTTCTCAAAATCACAGGCATCGATGATGCCATGCGCTCGATCACGGTGATTGGCTGGACAATGCTGATCTTCGGTCTTGTTCTTTATTGGGCAGATCAAAAAGGACCGACAGCGAAGGTTGCTGGGGATTGGAACCTGAAGGACACAATCATCATGGGGCTATGGCAAGCCATTGCGTTGATCCCTGGCACGTCGCGCTCCGGCATCACGATCACCGCCGCTCGCTATCTTGGCTACGCACGCGAGGACGCCGCCAAGATCGCGATGCTCATGTCGATCCCGACGATCCTTGCGGGCGGCACTTTGCTTGCCGTGGAAGTCGCTGCAAATGCAGATGCCGCCCTCGCCCGCGATGGGGCCATTGCCGCCGTCTTCGCGTTTGTTGCTGCAATGCTGGCACTGACATTAATGATGCGCTTGTTAAAATCAGTGAGCTTTACGCCCTATGTGATCTATCGCGTGGTGCTGGGCATTGTGCTAATTTGGATCGGGCACAGCTCGTAAAAAAGGCGGCCCAAAAGGGCCGCCTTTTCGAAAGTTCTAACTTCTGCTTAAGCCCTCAAGTTCTTCGCTGAATCCTTGATCGCAGCGTACTGACCGGACGGGCGGAAGCGATAGAGGTAGTCGGGCAGAACAGCTTCAAGCGCGGTCGGGACGATACCCAGATCGGCGAAGCCTTTAGCGCCCTCGGACACGACATTATCAAGGCGCAGGTTCTTCACCTGATCGCGTGTTGCAGCCGGATTTTTAATTAAGCCAAGCGTCGCCATCTCCAGCACATCAAACCCGAACGCCATAAGGCGCGCAATCGGGAAGGGGATGTTCAGGATCAAACGGCGACGCTGCACCACATGAAGCATCTCTTGCAGCAACTCGCGGAACGTGTTCACGTCAGGCCCACCGAGTTCATATACACCGTGCGCTTCTCCCAGCACGCCTTTTACAGCAGCGGCAGCAACATCATCTACATAGACAGGCTGAAACTTTGTATCCGCGCCAATCGCAGGCAGGACGGGGCCAACGCGCGACATGGAAGCGAAACGGTTGAAGAACTGATCCTCCGCACCAAACACGATCGAGGGACGCAGGATCATGGCGTTTGGCATATGCTCTAGCACATTGGCTTCGCCCAGCGCTTTGGTACGCGCGTAATCACTAGCAGCGTCCGCATCCGCACCAATCGCAGAAATCTGCACCATCGTATCGATACCAGCAGCTGCGGCGGCACGCGCCACACGGCCGGCACCTTCCGCCTGTACGGCATCAAACTTATTTTTACCGTTTTGCGTCAAAAGACCCACGCAATTCACCACAGCATCCGCACCTTGCATCACCGCAGCAACGGATGCGTCGTCGCGAATATTGCACAGCACAGGTTCGACTTGGCCGACCGTACCGTAGGGCTTGACGAACATCGCCTCGTTCGGGCGACGGACCGCAACGCGCACGCGCCAGCCTTCTTTCGCCATGCGTCGGGCGATGTAGCGGCCCACGAAACCGGAGCCGCCGTAGATCGTGACAAGTTTGGACATGCACGTAATCCTTTGTCTAATGCTTGGTGCAGATGTACCCACCCCCGCGCGCACGGGCAAGACGCTTATCCGTGGCATTTTGGGCGAAACATGCTGGATTTTGGATTAAACGTGAAATTGATGATGCAAGAGTGTCGATTTCCGAGGCGAATCTCGTTGACACTATGGGCACCCAAGTCTAAATCCGGCGAACAACCACCTGCCCAGGTGGCGGAATGGTAGACGCGCTAGCTTCAGGTGCTAGTATTCGCAAGGATGTGGAGGTTCGAGTCCTCTCCTGGGCACCAAATATCTCCTCTTCCCCAACAAAAATTAGATCCAGGCATTCTTAAGCTTAACACGTCACGCTCGGCTGACCTGATAGATCAAACCGTGGCCAGAAATTGGGCACACAAACAAGCTGGTGAGGTGGCTCACTGCAGTCTTTGCCTGATTGCATCAAAATCCACCGCCCCGATTTTCTAGCCAGCATGCACGCGCCCACGCGGGTTATAATTCACTCTGCCGGAACCAGCAGTCGTTGTGATACTCCGCGAGAGCGCCTCTTCTCGCCAAGCATCAACATCGCGGGCGTGACCACGAGCGTGAGAACGGTCGCGATGACCAAACCTCCTGCGATCGCCGATGATAATTCGGTCCACCATTGGGTTGAGGGGGCGCCGTAGACGATCTCGCGCGTGAAGAAGTTCAGATTTACACCGATAACCATTGGCATGAGACCCAAGGCCGTCGTAACGGATGTCAGGACCACAGGCCGCAGACGCTGTGCGCCGGTGCGAAGTGCGGCCTCCAGCGGGGATTGGCCTAAGCGTTTCAGATCATTGTAGGTGTCAATCAATACGATATTGTTGTTTACCACGATGCCCGCCAAGGCAATCACACCGATACCCCCCATGACGATCCCGAACGGGCGGCCTGTGACGATCAAGCCAAGCAGAACCCCTGCGATAGAGAATATGATCGCCGACATTACGACAAACGCTTGGAAGAAGTTGTTGAACTGGAGCACTAGAATCACGAACATCAGGAAGATCGCCGTGATGAACGCACCGACTAGAAAGATCATGCTTTCTTGCTGGTCCTCTGCTTCGCCCGCGAAGCTGAAGGCCACGCCTTCGGGCAAATCAGCCCCATTCAACGCAGCGGTCAGGGCGATGACCTGATCGTTTACCAGCACGCCAGGCGCAACGTTGGCTTCAATCGTCGCCACGCGCTTTTCGTCGATGCGTCGGATCACACCTGTACGCTCGGCCGGGGCAAAGGTCACGAAATTCGAAATTGGAACAAGACCAGAGCTGGTCGGAACACGCAAACTTGCCAGCTCCGCAAGGGATCGCTCTTCGCGAGGGAACCGCACTCGAATATCGAGAGATCCATCAATATCATCAGGACGATAGTCAGCTACGGTTATACCTTGGGTCAGCAACTGCACCGCTTGGCCCAGCAAACTCACATCAGCTCCAAAACGAGCAGCTTCAGCGCGGTTCACAAGGATCGACACTTCGACGCCCGGCACAGGACGCGTGTCCGTCACATCGGTAAATCCACCGATGCGATCCATAATATCACGAATTTGCTGGATTGTTTCGTTCTGCACATCGGGATTGCGGGCCGTAATTTTTAGATTCACGGGTTTACCCGCTACTGGGCCCCCACTTTCAGTCTGAACCTGAACGTCAATACCTGCAATGTCAGAGACGCTTTCGCGGATATCCACACCGATCTCAGCGGCAGTGCGGCGGGTATCCCAGGGCATCAATTCCAACTGCAATGTGCCAATGGTTTCCTCGTCGCCTTGCCCTGCCGACATCATGGATCGCGCATAAATACTAGCGATCTCGTCATAGCCGAGAAGGCGTTCTTCAACCGCACGCACCAACGCATCACGTTCGAAAATGGAAAAATTATCGCGGGCGCGGACTTGCACCTGCATGAAATCGGGTTCGATCGACGGGAAGAAACTGACGCCTTTGCCGAATTGCCCATATGCACCAAACCCGCCCAGCAACAACGCGATTGCCAACAAGAGCGTCGCGGCCGGCCGCGTGATAGCTTTTTCCAGCAAACGGACGTAGGCGCCTGTAAATCCGCCCATCTCGCGCGGATCGCCAATTTCGGCAGCGTGAAACGCGGCTTTCGCCTTAGCAGTTTGCGGCGGCCGCTTGCCAATCAGCCCGCCCATGACCGGAATGAAGATCAACGCCATGAAAAGGGATGCAGACAACGTAAGGATCACGGTGATGGGAAGGTATTTCATAAACTCGCCGACCATGCCGCTCCAGAACAACAATGGAAAGAACACCGATAGGGTCGTCGCAGTCGATGCAATGATCGGCCATGACATGCGTTTGGCAGCGAAGGAATATGCCTCTTTCGGATCGGCACCTTCTTGTAGCTTTCTATCCGCCAACTCGGCAGTGACGATCGCCCCATCCACCAGCATCCCAACCACAAGGATCAAGGCAAAGAGAACAATTATGTTCATTGAATAGCCCATCACCCACAAGGCCACGACACCTGCCAGAAACGCACCGGGAATCGACAAACCCACCAGGATCGCAGACCGTGTACCAAGGGCAAAAACAATTACAATCATCACGAGGATTACCGCGGCAATCACGTTTGCTTCCAGATCGCTCAGCATGTCTTTGACCTGCTTGGACTGATCTTGAAGGTAAGTTATTTCAACACTTTCCGGCCAATCAACGCGCAACGCCTCTACCACAGCTTTCACGTCGTCCACTGTGTCGATAATGTTCGCACCAGATCGCTTGGTGATCTCCAGCGCCAAGGCCGGTTGGCCATTGATGCGTGCGAATGAGTTGGGGTCTTCGAACGTGCGCCTGATTGTGGCGACATCCCCAAACGTTACAACCGCATCGCCGCGCACCTTGACTGGCATTGCCATGACGTCCTCAAGGTCCTCGATAAGGCCGGGAACTTTCAGAACGATACGCCCCGATCCGGTCTCAATCGCGCCAGCTGCAATAAGTCGGTTGTTGCGCTGGATTTGCCCGATCAATTCGTCGAATGACAGATTGTAGGTTTGGAAAACAGTAGGGTCGATAAGGACTTCCAGGAACTCGAACCGTTGCCCGCCAATGTCCACTTCGAGAACACCGCCAAGACCTTCGATTTCTTCCTGCATTTGCTCAGCAAGACTATTGAGTGTCCGTTCCGGTACGGGGCCGGAAAGGATCGCTGTTATAATCGGGAACAGTGCTGTGTTAATCTCGGTGATCGTGATGTCGCGCGCATCATCGGGTAAGTCACCTTGTGCGCGATCTGCCGCCTCGCGCACTTTGTCCAAGGCCTCTTGATTGTCACCACCCGCCTCGAATTCTAGCTGTATCGATGCAAAGCCTTCAGTCGCGTCAGAGTTCATGGATTTCAAGCCCGAGATTGACCCGAACTCGGTCTCCATGGGTTCCAGCAGCAAACGTTCTGCATCAGTCGGGCTAATTCCGTCGAGTCCCGTTGAGACATAGAACAGCGGCAACGGCACCTCTGGATTGGCTTCCTTGGGGATCGAAACGTAGGCGTAAATGCCGACCGACAGGATCAAGACCAAAGCCATGACAACGACCCGTGAGCGGGAGAATGCGAAATCGATGATGCTGTTCATTTGCTTTACTCACCCGCACGCGGAGAGACGGTTTCCGCCTCATTGACGAAGCCTTGACCGACGGTAATAACGTCCACGCTTTCGGGCAGGCCCGTAACCCAGATACCATCAATCTGTGCCTTCACGATTTGAATGGGGTAAAACTCGACCACGTTGTCGCCGTTCACAGTCTTAACGCCCAAAGCCCCTTCGGTATTCAGCGAAACGATTGATGGCGATAAAAAATGTGCCGTTGCTTCACCTGTCGGGATAATGACTTCGGCTGAAATACCTGCGGGAATTGCACCATCCGTGTTCTCGACCTCGATCTCAGCGAGAAATGTGCGCGTTTCGGACGCCGCAGACGTGCCTACAAATGTGACTACGCCAGCCCGTTCCTCGCCAGTGATAAAGCGAACCTTGGCGCGTTGGCCTACCGACAGACGCGTAAGAGACTGTTGTGGCACCTGAATGGCAACCGTCAGTGGCGTGATATCAACCAGACGGCCAACTTCGTCACCTGAGGAAACAAACTCTCCTTGATCAAGGTCCAATGTCTCTACGCGACCCGCAAAGGGTGCGGTGATCGTGAGTGCGTCAGCAGCTTGGCTCACCGCTATGACTTGCGCTTGCGCCGAGGCCAAGGTTGCCCGCGCTTGAGAGACGCGGTCTGCCGTAGAGACCCCCCTTTCAAGAAGCTGCTCCGCATTGTCGAACTCGCGCTGCGCTCGTGCCAACTCCTCAGAAGCGCGGTTGGCATCGGCTTGGTTCCCTGTGGGGTCGAAACGGGCAATGACATCACCAGCGGCGACATTCTCCCCCTTGTTGATGAGCACTTCGGCAATGTCACCAGAAGTCTCAGCCCGCATCATCGTATCGCGATCGGGAAGCGCTTGGCCCTCGGCCTGATAGAACTGGGTAACGGTTTCAGCCACCGACGTCGTGACAGCAACAGCAACCGGTTTCAGTTCTTCTCGGACGACAACGGGGTCAGTACCCCCTTGCGGGAAGATGAACCCACTTCCCATCCAGCCAACGATGGCGAGTACTAGAAAGGCGGCAAACCACGTGGACCGCGCAGCGCCTTTGTCAGATGTAAACGTCAATCTTTGCGGTCCGCCCTCAGCTAGTGCCGCATTGATCAGGGCCGGTTTCGGATCAGCTGTAGACGTTTTGGCCGCATCTACTTGAACGCCCTTTGTGCCAACGCGTTCGAGTGTCTTATTTGCCATTTTTTTCGTCCTTCGCTGCGGTGAAACACTATTCCATCGCTAGGTTTTGGGATGTGTCTATGTCGGACAAAGCAGCAGCGACAGCCACGTCCAAGGAGGTGTGGAGATTTAAACAGTCGCTAATCCGCATCCTACAAGTATTACGAGCACTGCTGCTTATTCTGACGCAGCCCACATGTGATTTTCTCGCAAAATTATAAAAAGACACGATTTTACCGCCACAAATCAACCTAATCAACACACGCCTTAAGATATCAGGTCTTCCTTCTAATTGAGGAGCACCTACGCCTCACCACCAAGTTTAGTCAAGTTCGTTCAGTCAAGACTGATCAACGCGACACCGCAGATAACCTGCATCTCCAAGACGTCCTCATTCCGAACAGGTAGTGGTGGGGCTCACTTGAACAGTTTTGCCCAATCCTCTCTGCTCAAAATCAATTCACCCTAGGTTAAAGGCGCGAAACACGCTAGGGTAGAGCATTGAAAGTACCCCAAGTGATTGGAACGTCCGCACATGCCAGTGCTTTATCAAAATGGCACCATGACTATCGTGGCGCACGTAGATGATGATCTGCTGTTCATGAACCCCGACATATCCAACGCAATCTCGCAGGGCGAAACTTCGACCATCGTTTACGTGACTGCGGGCGATGCAGGGCGCGATGCGGAGTATTGGCAGGGGCGCGAAACAGGGGCGAAAGCGGCCTACTCCGTGATGGCCGGTGCCGAGGATTGGGTCGATGAATTCGTCACGATCGAGCAAGCGGGCAGCAGTTTCAACGTCACTTCCTCGTACTTGCAAAGCGCCCCGAACGTGCGGCTTTATTTTCTGCGAATTCCCGACGGCGCAGGGGCGATCGCAGACCCTGCCGATTACCAATCTCTTGCACGCCTTGAGGATGGAACCCGCCTGAACGTCGAAACCGTGGACGGCTACGCAAGCTATACCCGAACAGATCTTGTCAATGTTCTGAGTGGCATGATGGAAGCGCATGATCCCGAGGGCTTTCGCCTTCAAGTTGCCGAAGGTGACTATGCAGAGGGTGAACATACGGATCACGTGCATGCGACGGAATTCGCGCTGGAAGCGATGGATGAGTTCAGTGGCACGGGCTATCAAGTCACCCATTACGTTAATTATCAGTCCGATCAACTTGCACCCAACCTCACGGATGCTGAGGCCGCATTTTCACTGGAAGTCATGCAGGCCTATGCGGCTCACGATACCGGCGTCACGGACGAATTTGGCACGCTTTTACCTGTTTTTGTGGACTGGACCACGCGTCAGCACATCGCCGAGAGTTATATAGAGGGCGAGCAGGATGATCTGCCGCCGGATGATCCCGACCCTGATGATCCTATCGAGCTACCGGATAGCGGCGATGACCCTGCGAATCAGAGCACCTATTCGCTTGGCGATCACCCCGACAATTTCTATTTCATAGTTGACCCGCTCACCGGCGACTTGACCACGAAGAATTGGTTCAGCCCGAGCTTGCAAGACACATGGGATGCCGATGCGGATTACATCTTTGATGTGACGCGCATTTCCACGCCTTTGAACGGTAGCGCGCCGACCACTGAATTGCTGCGCTTTCAAACCACCTCCGAAGGCGTGCTGACCTTGCTCGACGCGCCAGGCGTTCCTGTTAGCGATGATGACACGGGTCCCGAAAACGAACCAGATGATCCTGTGGTTCCCGATGACGATCCAGTCACTCAAGTGATCTATTCGCTCGGCGATCAGCCCGACAGTTTCTATTTCGACGTGGACCCGCTGTCAGGGCAGGTCGCTACGAAAGACTGGTTCGCGCCCAGCTTGCAGGATGCTTGGGATGCAAACGAAGATTTCACCTATGACATTACCCTTATCGCCACATCCAGCGATGGTAACGCCGTGACGACTCAGGCCATGTCCTTTGAGACAACTGCCGAAAATGTACTGACGTTGGTGGACGATACTGGCGATGATCCAGGCGCACCCGACGAGCCACCGATGGACCCGGAGGACGAGGGCACGCCACCAAGCGATCTGCCAGATCCCGAACCACCCATGCCCAGCGCTCTCACCTACACCCTGTCCGGCCCAGACGCGTTCCTGTTCGAAATGGCGCAGTACACCGGCGCTGTCACGCTAAAGGACTGGTTCATCCCGACCTACGACGACCCATGGGATCAAAACGAAGACAATATATATGACCTGACCCGCACCGCAGCCGACGACACGGACGCACTGGTCGTGCGTGAATTTTTGACCTTTGAAGTCATGCGCGACGACACGATGGTCCAAGTTTCTGCCGTGGACGATATCATACTCGCCCTCAGCGATCCCGAGGCGGATGCCGCAGACCCAACCAGCGCCGCTTTCGAGGATGCAGACCTGCTTGAAGCTGCGATAATTTAGGCGCGCAAGCATATTTTCGCGTAATGAACTTGGCTTGAATTTGCCCACACTGCGCGTATTAGTGAGCGGCAACGCCAAGGTGGGCTAAACGCTCTCTTATAAAACTGCCGCAATGACACTATGTTGATGCCGGCACCTAAATCGGATCACGCATGACCAACACACTCTATCAACACGATCTTCCCGATGGACTGGACCTTGGTCCTGTTGTTGCGATTGATTGCGAAACGATGGGGCTGCATCCGCACCGCGACCGCTTGTGCGTCATCCAGATGTCGGGCGGCGATGGCAATGCGCATTTGGTGCAATTGACCAAAGGACAGACCGAGGCTCCCAATCTTTGCAGAATGCTCGGCGATCCCAATGTGCTCAAACTGTTCCATTACGGGCGCTTCGATATCGCAGCACTGCAAAATACCTTCGGCATCGTCACCGCGCCAGTCTATTGCACCAAGATCGCCAGCAAGCTGATCCGGACCTACACGGATCGTCACGGCCTCAAGAACCTGCTGCAAGAATTGCTGAACGTGGATATCTCCAAGCAACAACAATCAAGCGATTGGGGCGCTGCAAGGCTAAGCAAAGCGCAGATCGAATATGCGGCTAGCGATGTTCTTTATCTTCACCGTTTGCGCACTGAATTGAACAAACGCCTCATCCGCGAGGATCGCATGGTGATGGCACAGGCTTGCTTCGACTTTCTGCCGATGCGCGCCAGCCTCGATCTTGCGGGCTGGCCTGAACAGGACATCTTTTCACACTGATGGCTGATACATCCAAATTTCTCGAAACCGCGCGCCGTGTGATCCGTATTGAAGCCGATGCGCTTGACCTTCTGGCCGATGGCATCGGTGATCCGTTCGCCGCCGCCGTTCAATTGATCCTCGATGCACCAGGGCGCATTATCATTTGCGGCATGGGTAAATCGGGCCATGTGGCTCGCAAAATTGCCGCGACTTTCGCCAGCACCGGCACGCCCGCGCATTTCGTGCATCCTGCCGAAGCCAGCCACGGCGATCTTGGGATGATGGCAAAAGGCGATGTGGCACTGGTGCTGTCCAACTCGGGCGAAACACCCGAACTCGCCGATGTGATCGCGCACACACGGCGCTTTAACATTCCAATGATCGGCGTGGCAAGCAATGCCGCGTCCACCCTACTCACCCAATCCGATGTCGCCATCGTTCTGCCTGCCGCGCCGGAAGCCTGCGGCACAGGCGTTGTGCCCACAACTTCTACCACGATGACCCTAGCGCTGGGCGATGCGATGGCCGTCGCGCTGATGGAGCACCGCGCATTTACCCCCGCCAATTTCCGCGACTTCCACCCGGGCGGAAAACTGGGCGCGCGTCTGTCCTTGGTGGGCAATCTGATGCACGCTGGAGATGCGATGCCTCTGGTGACACCACAAACGGGCATGGGTGATGCGCTTCTGGAAATCTCGCAAAAGGGCTTTGGCGTCGTCGGCGTCGCCTGCACAGATGGAACGCTTGAGGGGATCATCACCGACGGCGATTTGCGCCGCCATATGGACGGGCTTCTTGATCTGCGCGCATCGGACGTGCAAACCAAAGCGCCGACCACAGTGCGCGCCGGCGCGCTTGCCGAAGAGGCGCTGGGCATCATGAACGCGCGCAAGATCACCTGCCTTTTCGTCACCGACGAGCGCGGCAAGGTTGAAGGCCTGCTGCATATCCACGACTGCCTGCGCGCAGGCCTTGGTTGACATATGGCCTTTGGGGATCACGTATACACACGCATCATAAGGGGCCTCAAAGTCACGCTGCCGCTACTCGCACTGATGCTTTTGTCGATGATGTTCATGCTATCGCGCAAAGTAGACCCGACCGCCGCCATCGCCCTCTCCGATCAAGCCTTTCGCGACAGGATCGATCGCTCGCAACTGAGCGAGCCACAGTATGACGGCAATACAACCAGTGGCAAAAGCCTGTCCGTCACGGCCCGCTCCGCGCGTCCCGATCCGTTAATCGACGGCAAGACCTACGGACAGATGGTCAACGCATTCATCAACCTCGACAACGGTGAGGTTATGAACATCATCGCCGACACAGGAATCGTCGATGAGAACCAGGATCTCGCAGTTTTGAGCGGAAATGTGCACATTCTTACCACAGACGGCTATGATATCCGCACCAGCCAATTGTCGTCCCTATTGTCCAAAATAGAAGGGGAATCAGCTGGTGCAATTACTGGCTATGGTCCCCCCGGCACGCTGAACGCGGGTAAAATGTTGGTGCGCACTGACGATGAAACCGGCCGCATCCTTTTACTTTTTACCCAAGGTGTGCATTTGGTGTATGAGAATAAAAAAGATGAATAGGCGAACCGCGTGCAGTTGATCACAAGAACCTCCCTTATCCTTTTCGTGCTGTCCTTGGCGCTGCCTCTTACTTTTGCCGTACCACTTCACGCGCAAGAGGCCACAGGCGGCACGTCCATCGCCTTTGGCGATCGCCAGCAAGACACGGACGCTCCGATCGACGTCACCTCGGCGCAGCTTGCCATTGACGAGGATGCGAATACCGCGCTGTTCACCGGCGACGTCGTCGTCGTGCAGGACACGATGACAATGTATGCGCCTTGGGTGAAGGTGTTCTACCTCGAGGATCAAAGCGGCATTTCGCATATGCAGGCGCGTGACGGTGTCACGCTTATTCAAGGCGATGAAGCCGCCGAGGGCGCTGAGGCGGATTATGATCTCGCCGGGGACACCATCGTTATGCGCGGCAATGTTCTTGTCACCCAACGCTTGAGTGCGATTGCCGCCGACAAAATGACCATCGACCTTGAAGACGGCACGGCGCTGATGACCGGGCGCGTAAAATCACTGTTGCGGACCAACTCCAACCCACAAACCGGCGACAACGAATGAGCCCTCCGGATCTACGTCTCACCGAAGGCGGCTCTGGCCTGCGCATCGACAACCTGCGCAAGAGCTACAAGAAGAAAGTGGTCATTCGCGACGTTTCCATGAAGCTGGAACGCGGCGAAGTGGTCGCACTGCTTGGGCCTAACGGCTCTGGCAAGACCACGAGCTTTTACGCAATCGCGGGCCTCGTCTATCCTGAAGGCGGCACCGTTTCTATCGACGGGCGCGATGTGACGAACCTTCCGATGTACCGCCGCGCCAAGCTCGGCATCGGCTATCTGCCACAGGAAATGTCAATCTTTCGCGGCATGAGCGTCGAGGACAACATTGCCTCGATCCTCGATATTTCTCTGAAGGATCGCCAAAAACGACGCGAGCGGCTAGAAGAGCTGCTATCAGAATTTTCCATCGAACATCTGCGCAGCGCGCCTGCACTGGCGCTTTCGGGCGGTGAACGCCGCCGCGTCGAAATTGCCCGTTGTTTGGCGGCTGATCCCAAATACCTGCTGCTTGACGAACCTTTTGCTGGTGTTGATCCAATTTCAGTTGGCGACATTCGCCATCTTGTTGCAGACCTCAAAAAGCGCGGCATCGGCGTGTTGATCACCGATCACAACGTGCGCGAAACGCTCGAAATCGTAGATCGTGCCTATATTTTGCATGACGGGCAGGTTCTCATGTCAGGCACACCCGAAGATGTGGTTGAAAATGAAAACGTGCGCCGCGTCTATCTTGGCGACAACTTTAAAATTTCGTAAAAAGTCTCATCACTTTATTGTCGCTATCCTTCGGATTTCATTGACAGCCAGCCCCGGATTGTCGTCAACTGACGGTATGATGTTTTGCAGGATTTCGTATCTTTGGCCGCTTCATGTCTCACCAGGGACCGGCGGTCTGCAATCTGCAAATACGTCATTCTCTGTCCACCAAACCTGACATCAGGACCGCACGCTCCCTTCGGATGCCGTGCGTTGGTACCAAAATATGAAGGAGACAGGATGCGTTACCAAATCAGTGGCAAACAGATCGACATCGGCGAAGCGCTACAAATCCACGTGAAAACCGAGCTTGGCGAAATTCTGGAAAAATACGGACGTCGCCCAACGGGTGCAAATGTCATCTTTTCCAAGGATGCACATGAATACGTCTGCGAATCGACTGTGCACCTTTCCTCGGGCCTGAACGCCTCCGCAAAGGGCCATGCTACTGAAATATATGCCGCTTTCGATGCGTGCTGCTCGAAAATCGAAACCCAGATCAGGCGATACAAACGTCGCCTCAAGGACCATCACAAAGACCACATCGATCCGGTTGAACTCATCGGCGCTTCCTCATATATCCTCGCGAGCGAACAAGAAGAGGTGGAATCAGAGCCAGAGACATTGCAGCCTGTTATCGTCGCGGAGATGGAAACCAAGATTCCTTCTCTTTCGGTCGGCGAAGCGGTCATGCACATGGAGCTGGCAGGTGCCCCAGTTCTCGTTTTTAAAAACGAGGGCAGTCAGGGTGTGAACGTGGTATACCGTCGTGACGACGGGAATATCGGATGGATTGATCCCAAATAGATAACGCACTGCCGTCTGGCAGGTGCAGCAAGGTACAGGCACATGGATATTGGCGCTCTTTTGAAGCCGGAGGCGGTCAAACTCGTCTCGACGGTCTCGAGCAAAAAGATGCTTTTGCATTCTATCGCCGACCTTGCTGCGCAAGCGCACGGGCTGGACGCGGAAGACACACTGCGCGCGTTGCAAGATCGCGAAGCACTTGGGCCTACGGGTGTCGGGCACGGCGTCGCGCTTCCACATGCGCGCATTGCGGGCCTCGATGCTGTGAAGGCGGTTTTCATGCGTCTTGAAAAACCGATCGATTTCAGCGCCGTCGATCGCCAGCCTGTCGATCTGTTTTTTGGTCTGTTAGCCCCAGAAGATGCAGGCGTGGAGCACCTCAAAGCGCTCGCACTGATTTCGCGGACCATGCGCGACGCCAGCATTTGTGCAAAGCTGCGTGCAAACGATGAAGCAAGCACGTTGCACACGATCCTGACGGAATTTAATCGCCTTCAAGCAGCCTAGGCCACACGTCATGACGATCATGATTCCTGCATGGGTAGAGGGCGTCCTGTCACCTGTGGAAAAACTGGACGCACACTTGCGTGGCCTGCGCCACAAGGCTATTTCAGTTTTTCTAATTTGCAACGGCAAAATTCTGATCCAACGTCGTGCGCTGGGCAAATATCACACTCCAGGCCTTTGGGCGAACACCTGTTGCACACACCCAAACTGGGACGAACCCTCACAAACCTGCGCCGCGCGCCGCTTGCACGAAGAGCTTGGCCTTCGCGACATATCAACGGAATTTCGCGGCCAGGTCGAATATCGTGCAGATGTCGGCGCGGGAATGACAGAGCATGAAGTCGTCGACATTTTCGTTGCGCACACCAAAGCCCAACCCGTGATCAAACCCCACCCCGAAGAGGTCATGGACTTTGATTGGGTCGGGTTTGAAGATTTGGCTAGACTGGTTGTGGAAACGCCCGCGCAATACACACCCTGGCTCAAGATTTACCTAAGTACCTTCGCGGATACGATCTTCACCGACGCAGAGCGCTTGACGTAAGCTTGATACTGGACACGGCAGCACGCAAACCCAGAGCCTAGAGCGCGCCGCGCATGTGCCATAGCTCTGGAAACAATTCGACCTCCAGCATACGGCGCAGGTACTTTACGCCGCTGGTCCCGCCCGTGCCGCGCTTGAACCCGATCACCCGCTCGACTGTGGTGACATGGTTGAAACGCCAGCGGCGAAAGTAGTCCTCAAGGTCCACCAGCTTTTCCGCCATCTCGTAAAGCGTCCAGTGCTTTTGCGGATCGCGGTACACTTTCAGCCACGCCTCAATCACCGCATCGCTGGATTGATGGGGCGTATCCATGCGATACACATCGCTGTCGAAACGTACGTCCAACCCCTGTTCAAGCGCGCGCAACGCCACATGATAGAGCGAGGGCTGCGCCAGTTCGCCCTCAAGCATTTGATGTTGGTCCACACGGTGTTCATGCACTTTCATCATCTCACGATTGCGGTTGCCCAGCATAAATTCAATCAAGCGATACTGATGCGATTGAAAGCCAGACGACGCGCCAAGCGCCTCACGAAACGTGGTGTAATCGCTTGGCGTCATCGTGCGCAAAACGTCCCACGCATTGTTGAGTTGCTCAAATATCCGCGCCACGCGCGCAAGCATCTTGAACACCTGATCCGCTTGCCCCGCCAGCATCAAGGCCCGCGCCGCACGCATTTCATGCAGGATAAGCCGCATCCACAATTCAGAGGTCTGGTGCTGGATGATGAACAACATCTCGTCGTGCGCATCCGACAAGGGCTGCGAAGCTCCAAGGATCGCGTCCATGCCCAGATAATCACCGTAACTCATGTCTTGTGCGAAGGACATTTTCGCGCCCTCGCGCGATGGATCATACGGATCGCTCATTGCGCGTCCTCCCTTTGGATTTGCATCGACGCTATCCAGAGCAGTTATTTATTTCAAGCCTAAACATTTATACTTGAAGTGAATCGCACTGCACCCTACCCTTTCTTTAGCACGAACTTAAATTGGGAGATTACAGATGCGCGTTGCTTGTTTGGGTGGTGGTCCCGCTGGGCTGTATTTCGCGATCTCGCTCAAGCTGCGCCAGCCCGACGCGGATGTGACAGTGTTCGAGCGCAACAAACCTGATGATACATTTGGCTGGGGCGTGGTTCTGTCCGATGAAACCCTCGACAATCTGGTCGCGAACGATCCTGTGTCCGCGGAATCCATACGCAAGCATTTCGCCTATTGGGACGATATCGCTGTGCACTATCGCGGCACCCGCCAGCTTTCCACAGGCCATGGGTTTTGCGGTATCGGGCGCAAGCAACTGCTGCTCCTTTTGCAGGCGCGCGCACGCGAATTGGGCGTCACGCTGGAGTTCGAGCACAACGTACAAAGCGTCAAGGATTTCGCCAAGGATTACGATCTTGTCGTCGCCTCGGACGGTCTCAACTCCGCCACGCGCGCCGAGTTCGCCGACACGTTCAAACCCGATATCGACATGCGCGCGTGCAAATTTGTCTGGCTTGGCACCCATCAGAAATTCGACGATGCCTTCACCTTTATCTTCGAGCAAACCGACAAGGGTTGGCTTTGGGCGCATGCCTATCAATTCGACGATGACACCGCGACGTTCATCGTGGAAACCGATGAGGCCACGTGGAACGCGCATGGCTTTGGCGAGATGGATCAACATCAAAGCATCGCGCTGTGCGAAGAGATTTTCAAAGACCACCTTGGCGGCCATTCACTGATGACCAACGCCAATCACATTCGCGGTTCCGCCTGGATCAACTTCCCTCGTGTGCTTTGTGAGAAGTGGCATCACGACAATATCGTGCTTATGGGCGATGCCTCTGCCACAGCGCATTTCTCGATTGGCTCGGGCAGTAAACTGGCGCTTGAAAGCGCGATAGCGCTGGCCGATCTGGTCACTGAAGAAGCCACCTTGCCCGAGGCCTTCGAGGTTTATGAGGACGCGCGCCGCATCGAGGTTTTGCGCCTGCAATCCGCTGCGCGCAATTCGCTCGAATGGTTTGAAGAGGTAGATCGCTATCTTGGGCTCGATCCCGTGCAGTTCAATTATTCCCTGATGACCCGCTCCCAGCGGATAAGTCACGAAAACCTGCGCTTGCGCGATCCAAAGTGGATGGAGGGGGCAGAGCAGTGGTTCCAAATGCGCGCGGGCGGCCCCGAAAGCCCCGTGCGCGCGCCAATGTTTGCACCTTATCAGTTGCGCGATATGAGCCTTGAAAACCGCATCGTCGTCTCGCCTATGGCGCAATACAAGGCGGTTGAGGGCTGCCCGACAGATTGGCATTTCATCCACTACGCAGAGCGCGCCAAGGGCGGCGCAGGGCTGGTTTATACCGAAATGACCTGCACCTCTGCGGATGGGCGCATCACCCCCGGTTGCCCCGGCTTATATGCGCCAGAGCACGAGGCCGCATGGAAGCACCTGGCAGACTTTGTGCATACTGAGACCAACGCAAAGCTATGCTGCCAGATCGGCCATGCAGGGCGAAAAGGCTCGACCAACCTCGGATGGGAGGGCATGGATAGCCCCCTCGCCGCTGACAACTGGGACTTGTTATCTGCCTCAGCAATCGCTTGGTCGAGCAACAATGCGACCCCACGCGCGATAAACCGCGATGATATGGACCGCATCAAAGCCGAATTCGTCAGCGCTGCTGAAATGGCCGAGCGCGCAGGCTTTGATATGATCGAGCTGCACGCAGCCCACGGCTATCTGATCTCAAGCTTCATCTCCCCTCTCTCCAACATCCGGAGCGATGAATACGGCGGCACGCTGGAAAATCGACTGCGCTATCCTTTGGAGGTCTTCAACGCAATGCGCGCAGTCTGGCCTGCGCACAAACCCATGTCGGTACGCATTTCCGCGAACGATTGGGCAGGCGATGAGGGCATCACACCAGAAGACGCTGTCCTGATCGCAACGGCCTTTTCTGATGCAGGCGCGGACATTATCGACGTCTCAGCAGGCCAAACCTCGACGCAGGGCAAGCCCGTTTATGGCCGCATGTTCCAGACACCGTTTTCAGACCGCATCCGCAACGAGGCTGGTATCGCGACCATGGCCGTTGGTAATATTTATGAACCTGATCACGTCAATTCAATCCTTATGGCCGGGCGTGCCGATCTGGTTTGCCTTGCCCGTCCGCACCTTGCCGACCCATATTGGACACTGCACGCCGCCGCACAAATCGGGGATCGTGCGATGAATTGGCCGCTGCCTTATGATGCAGGCCGCGATCAGCTTTGGCGTTTGGCGGACAAAGAAGCAGAGGTCGCAAAAGTATGAGCGCCGAGGGCAAACATGTTGTCATCACAGGCGGCGGCAGCGGCGTTGGCGCTGAACTTGCTGCGCAATTCGCAAACGCTGGCGCAGACGTCACGATCCTTGGGCGGCGCATCGAACCGCTGAACGAAGTCGCTGCGCAAATCGGCGCATTGGCATTGGCAGCCGATGTAACAAAGCGTGCGTCGCTCGACGAAGCCCTCGACAAAGCACGTGCGCAAAACGGCCCTATCGCTATTGCAATCGCCAACGCAGGCGCAGCGCCCAGCGCGCCGTTCAGCGCAGTCACGCCAGACGCCTTTAGCGCATCGCTCTCTGTCAACCTAGAAGGGGTTTTCCATCTATGGCAGGCCTGCGTCGAGGATATGAACACACTGGGTTGGGGTCGCATGATCGCCGTCGCCTCGACCGCGGGCCTCAAGGGCTATCCCTATGTTGCGCCCTATTGTGCCGCTAAACATGGCGTTATCGGCCTCACACGTGCGCTTGCGCAAGAGTTGGGGCGCACAGGGATCACGGTAAACGCGATCTGTCCGGGCTTCATCGAAACACCGCTTCTGGAACGCTCCATTGATGAAATCATGCAGAAAACCGGCCTGAGCGATGCGGACGCGCGCAAAAGCCTGATCCGCGCCAACCCGCAAAAGCGCTTCATCCAGACCAACGAAGTTGCGGGCAGTGCGCTATGGCTTTGCTCTGATAGCGCGGCGTCTGTCAGCGGTCATGCGCTATCACTCTCGGGAGGTGAAATATGAAACCACAAAGCACGCCCGCCCAAGACCCCGCGTCCAAAGAACGCCTGCGCCTGTGGCTGCGCGTGCTGAAAACCAATCGCTTGATCGAAGCAGAACTGCGTGAGCGTCTGCGCCTCGAATTCGGCACGACGCTGCCTCGTTTCGACGTAATGAGCGCGCTTTATCGCAACCCCAAAGGCATGAAGATGAGCGAGCTGTCTCGCATGCTGATGGTATCCAACGGCAACGTTACGGGCATCGTGGATCGTTTGCGCGAGGATAGTCATCTGCTGCGCGAAGCCGTTCCCGGAGATCGGCGTGCCGTACGTGTGCGCCTGACCGCCAAGGGCATCATCGAGTTTGAGAAGCAAGCCAGCGCGCATGAGGGCTGGGTGAGCGAGTTGCTCAGCGGTCTAGACGCAGAAACCTGCCATATGACCACAGAACTTTTGGCCCAAGTCCTAACGCTGAAGGAACCTTACAATGAAAACTGAGCCGAAGCACTTCCTTTTGAGCATTGAGGATCGCATCGCGACAGTCGCGCTGGACCGGCCTGAGCGCAAGAACCCCCTGACGTTTGAAAGCTATGCAGAGCTGCGCGATTGGTTTCGCGATCTGCATTACTCCGACGATGTGGATACGGTGGTTTTCGCTTCAAACGGCGGTAACTTCAGCTCTGGCGGCGATGTGCATGACATCATCGGCCCGCTCACAAAGATGAGCATGAAAGAACTGCTCGCTTTTACGCGTATGACAGGCGATCTGGTCAAGGCAATCGTGAACTGTGGCAAGCCTGTGATTGCGGCGATTGACGGGGTCTGTGTTGGCGCTGGCGCGATCATTGCGATGGCCTCTGATCTGCGCATCGCCACGCCCGAGGCGAAGGTTGCGTTCCTGTTCACTCGCGTCGGCCTTGCCGGCTGCGACATGGGCGCTTGCGCGATTCTGCCACGGATCATCGGCCAAGGACGTGCGGCGGAACTGCTGTATACTGGCCGCTCGATGAGCGCGGACGAGGGACACGCGTGGGGCTTTCACAACAAGGTTGTCGAGGCTGCTGATTTGACGTCTGCCGTGCGCAATATGGCATCGCGCATCGCAGCAGGGCCCAATTTCGGGAATATGATGACAAAAACCATGCTCGCTCAGGAGTGGTCGATGTCGATCGAACAAGCGATCGAGGCCGAAGCGCAAGCGCAAGCGATTTGCATGAAAACCGCAGATTTCGAGCGTGCATATAACGCGTTCGTTGCCAAAGAACGGCCCGTTTTCAAGGGAAATTGAGTGCTGGACGCTCCGCGGGAAGTTTATTTAGGAAGATGAAGATGGGACGTGCACATGGCAGATAAGACATTTCTGAATTGGCCCTTCTTCAAGGAGCATCACCGCGCGCATGCCAGTGATTTGAGCGCATGGGCGGGGTCTGCGTTGGTGGCTGTTGATCACACAGACAATGATCAGGCTTGCCGCGATCTGGTGAGGGCGATGGGCGATGCTGGCTGGCTCATGCCGAGCGCCGCGCCGGATGGAGCGCCCCTGGATGTACGCACGCTATGCCTGACCCGCGAAACGCTGGCATATCACGATGGCTTGGCCGATTTCGCCTTTGCCATGCAAGGCCTTGGAACCGGTGCGATTTCACTGTTTGGAACCGATGCCCAGCGCGCAGAGTGGCTGCCACTAACCCGCAAGGGTGAGGCGATTTCCGCCTTTGCTTTGACCGAGCCACAGTCTGGATCGGACGTTGCCAATTCAACGCTGACGGCTGCGCGGGATGGCAATGACTACATCCTGAACGGCGAAAAGACGTGGATTTCCAATGGCGGCATCGCCGATGTTTACACGTTGTTTGCACGCACAGGGGATGCGCCGGGCGCACGTGGACTGTCCGCATTTATAGTGTCAGCCGATGTGGCCGGGCTAGAGGTTACAGAGCGCCTTGAAGTGATCGCACCGCATCCTTTGGCAACCCTGCGTTTCACAGATTGCCGCATTCCTGCGAGCGCTATGCTGGGGCAAAGCGGGCAAGGCTTTAAAATTGCCATGTCTGTTCTGGATGTCTTTCGATCCACAGTTGCCGCCGCAGCCCTTGGCTTTGCGCGCCGCGCTTTGGATGAGGCGCTCAGCCGCGTTACCACGCGCCATGTGCAAGGCGCGCCGCTGTTTAATTTGCAGATGGTGCAAGGACATATTGCCGATATGGCGCTGGATGTGGATGCCGCCGCTTTACTGATTTACCGCGCTGCGTGGACAAAGGATTCCGGCGCGCCGCGGATCACGCGCGAGGCAGCGATGGCCAAGCTGTTTTCAACCGATCAAGCGCAACAGGTCATTGATAAGGCCGTACAGCTTCATGGCGGCGATGGCGTCAAAAAGGGAGTTAAGGTTGAGGAATTGTACCGCGATATTCGCGCGCTTCGGATTTACGAGGGCGCATCGGATGTGCAGCGCGTGGTCATCGCGCGGCAAGTTATCGCGGACCATCAAGGGGGTTAGATCATGCTGGGACACACGGGTCACACCGATACATTTACGCGGGATAATCTCCCGCCCGAGGATCAGCTGCCTGACTTTCTGTTGGAGCAGTTTGATTACCCTGACAAGCTGAACGCAGCGGTCGAGTTGACCGACGCAATGGTCGAGCGCGGCTTTGGCGATCACACAGCGCTCATCGGCAATGGGCGTCGCCGCACCTATAAAGAACTGTCCGATTGGACCAACCGCCTTGCGCACGCAATGGTCGAAAACCTTGGCATCAAACCGGGCAATCGCGTGCTGATCCGGTCCGCCAACAACCCGGCGATGGTGGCGTGTTGGCTCGCCGCGACCAAGGCGGGGGCGGTGGTTGTGAACACTATGCCCATGCTGCGCGCGGGCGAGTTAACCGCGACCGTGAACAAGGCACAAATCACCCATGCGCTATGTGATACGCGCCTGATGGAGGAAATGGTCACCTGCGCAAAGACCTCGAAATTCCTGAAATCCGTCGTCGGTTTTGACGGCACCTCCAACCATGATGCAGAGCTTGACCGCCTTGCGCTGGAGAAGCCCGTTCAGTTCAAATCGGTGGATACGGGACGCGATGATGTGGCGCTGCTGGGCTTTACGTCAGGCACGACGGGCGATCCCAAAGCGACGATGCACTTTCACCGCGACCTGCTGATTGTGGCCGATGGGTACGCGCGCGAAGTGCTGGATGTGCAGCCGAGCGATATCTTCATCGGCTCGCCGCCGCTTGCCTTCACCTTTGGCCTTGGAGGCCTTGCGATCTTCCCACTTCGCTTTGGCGCAGCGGCGACACTGCTGGAAACTGCAAGCCCGCCCAACATGATCGAAATCATCGAAAAGTACCGCGCCACAGTCTGCTTTACTGCGCCCACTGCCTACCGCTTTATGTTGCGCGCGATGGAAGAGGGGGCGGACCTGTCGTCACTGCGCGCGGCCGTCTCTGCGGGGGAAACACTGCCCAAGCCTGTTTATGATGAATGGATCGCAAAGACAGGCAAACCCATGCTCGATGGGATCGGCGCGACAGAGATGCTACACATCTTCATCTCCAATCGCTTTAATGACCACAGGCCCGCCTGCACAGGCAAACCGATCAGCGGCTACGAAGCGAAAGTGATCAATGAGAAGGGCGATGAGGTGCCTCGCGGGGAGCCGGGCCGCTTGGCCGTGCGCGGCCCCACGGGCTGCCGGTATCTCGCCGATAATCGGCAGGCAAAATATGTGATCGATGGATGGAATATCACAGGCGACACATTCGTGATGGACACGGACGGCTACCTGCATTTTGCGGCCCGTAACGATGATATGATCGTCTCCTCAGGCTACAATATCGCAGGGCCCGAGGTAGAGGCGGCGCTACTCTCGCACCCCGCCGTCCTTGAATGTGGCGTAATCGCTGCTCCCGATGAAGTGCGCGGCAATATCGTGCAGGCGCATGTTGTGCTGGCCAAGGGCTTCACGCCCGATGACGCCCTTGTCAAAGCGCTGCAAGAGCATGTCAAACAGACCATTGCCCCCTATAAATATCCCCGCTCCGTTAGATTCATCGAGGCCTTGCCAAAAACCCAAACAGGCAAGATACAACGCTTTGTTTTGAAACAAGGCTAAAGGCGCATTTCGATGATCTATGAATTCCCGCAGAAAATTCTGTTCAAGCACTGCGACCCAGCCGGCATCGTGTTCTATCCACGTTATTTCGAGATGCTGAACGACTGCGTTGAGACGTTTTTTGCAGCTATCGGCTTTGCCTTCGAGGACATTCACAAGATCGGCCGTGTGCCAACCGTACAGATCGACGCAACATTTGCCACGCCAAGCCTGCATGGCGATGCCATGGTAATTGATCTAGAATTGACCAAGATCGGGCGCAGCAGCATCGGCCTTGATTTTCATGCACATTGTGATGGTATCACGCGCCTGACAGCCGCTTCGACGCTGGTTTACATCAACCCTGACAACAAGCCCCAAGCGATCCCTGATGAGCTTCGCAATGCGCTGACCCCCTATTTACGGAGGACCACATGAGCCACCAGATCATTCAACCCGAAGGATGGGCACCCGCCAAGGGATATTCTAACGGCACTTTGACAGAAGATGGCACGCTCTATGTCGGTGGGCAAATCGGCTGGAGCGCTGCGCAAGTCTTCGAGAGTCATGATTTCATCGGTCAGATGGAACAGGCCCTGCGCAATATCATGGACGTGGTCACCGCCGCTGGCGGAGAGGCCAGCGATATCACGCGGCTGACATGGTTTGTGATCGACAAAAAGGAATATATGGCCCGCCAACGCGAAGTTGGCGAAACCTATCGAAAAGTGCTTGGGCGCAACTTTCCAGCGATGACTATGGTGATCGTGGCTGGCCTCGTCGAGGATGAGGCGATGCTCGAAATCGAAGCGACCGCCTTTATCCAGCGCTGATGTTCGCACGGATCAAGTGTTTGTATAGCTCCTTGATCCGCGCTGTCACTGGGCGTTCACCAGTGCCGATCGGCTTACCGTCAATCTCTGCCACTGGGGTTTGCGCGCCGAACGTACCGGTCAAAAACGCCTCGTCCGCGCCGTAGGCATCGACCAGCGAATAGTTGCGCTCATGCACCTCGATCCCATTGGCGCGGCACAGATCAATCACCTTCTGGCGCGTCACACCGTTCATGCAATAGTCCCCCGTGGAGGTCCAAACGGCCCCCTTGCGCACGATGAAAAAGTTGCAGGCGTTGGTGGTGTTCACAAAGCCATGCGGATCCAGCATCAGCCCCTCGTCTGCGCCCGCCTGCTCGGCCTGAAGGCAGGCGATCACGCAATTCAGCTTGGAATGGGAGTTGTATTTGGCGTCCTGCGACATAGGCAAACCGCGCACTTGGGGCACAGTAGCAAGGCGGATGCCTTTGGATTGCAGCGCGTCTGCAGGTTTGGAATGTTCCATGATAATGACCAGCGTTGGCCCAGTGCGCGACAGCGAGGGGTGTTGAAACGGCTTCACCTTCACGCCGCGCGTCAACATCAGGCGGCAATGCACATCGTTGGTCATGCCATTGGCCGCTGCGGTCTTGGTCAAAGCCTCCAAGATGCCGGCGCGGTCCATGCCAACGTCGAGTGAGACCGCCTTACAACTCTCAAAAAAACGATCCATATGTTCGTCAAAGAACGCCCAAACCCCGTTATAGAGCCGCATTCCTTCCCACATACCATCGCCCAGCATAAAGCCGCTGTCATAGACCGATACCTTCGCATCGTCGCGGTGAACCAGATCGCCATTCACGTAAATCTTGATATCGCGGTTGCGAATATCGTCTTCGGCGTCGTGCGTGGTGTGGATATCTTTGCTCATCTCGGCATCCTTCTAAGTGCTGCCGATCACCTTAAAACGAAACGCCCGAAAGAAAACAGCGCCCCGATGAAAGAACGCTGTTTTATGTCTTAACCTGCTTTGGTCAAACCTGCGGGATCGTCCGTGTCGCGCACGCGGTACAGGCTCGCTTCACCCGTCATCGAGGGCGCAATGGAATGTGCAATGCTAGGAGGAACGGCGCATGTATCGCCAGGGTTAAGCGACGTCGTGCCGCCATCCCATGTCAGGCGCCAATGGCCGCGCATTGGCATCAGAACCTCGTGGCGATCAACGCTATACATCTCGTCAGAAACAGAATTGCGGCTCAGCAGCTCCACGTCAAAACCGGGGCGATCGCGCAGCATGGCATCCGCGCCAATCACCTTTGCAGGCTGCTTGTCCGACAGCGCCATCATGTCCCAATAGCGCGCCACATAGTGCGGCACGACATCAAGCGTCGTTAGCTCGGGGAAGGCCTTCAATTCCTCTGCGTTCAGAACCGCCATCGGCTTGACGCCATCAGGCAGCGACTGACCTTTTTTAGTATCATAGAGCTTACCCGTTTCGGCCAGAACCAAGCCGTGATCGCGTGCATCCTCGATCACTTGCGGTGCCCAGATCACGCCGCCTCCAGCATCGTCGCCACCAAGGATCGCCATGATCATTCCATAGTCTGTACCGATATTTTCGAATCCACGAAAAATACCGGTCGGGATGTTGATGATATCACCCTCTTCCAGAACCACTTCGCCTGCATCGCCATAACGACCCCAGAAAAAGCGCCATTTACCCTTGAGAACAAAGAACACTTCTGCCGTACGATGCGAGTGAAGCGAGTTGCGGCAACGCGGCGGTTGGCCAGCAGCACCAATGTTGAAACCCGGGGTGTCCTGAATGTGCACATGCTGATCCGCACTTTCGGAAACGCCGCCACCGATGATGGTAAAGTTTTCCTTCTGATCGCTACCGGGCGTATGCGCGTCGATGAACGCGGTTTTACAAGGCTGCAAATCACCGTAACGAACGATGCGCGCTTCCATCTCTTGGGGGGTCATGTGTGTCACTCCTGACGGGCTATGATTGCCCATCAGGTTACATCTTTTGCAAGCGTATGCAAGATGCTGCGATCACGACCAACTGCTAAACCCAAACATCAAATAATCGCGCTGATAAGCCTCTTGCACCGCATTCTCGATGTCCGCGTTGTAGATATCTGCGAGGTCGAAAAACAGCGGCGCACTTGGTGTCAGATCCGGCAATGGAGATGTTTTTACTCCGGCGGAAATCGCGAGGCTCGGCAGCATGTCCTGCATCTGATCTTCGCGCAGAACCATGTCAGGCAGCGCAAATTCACCCATATTAGCAATCGCCTGCGTTTGACTACACCAATGCGCGTCCACGCGGATCGAGGTTTGCCCCGACAGGTTCATTTTCACGAATTGCGCAAAGGCAATAAATGCCTCTTGATGGGCTGATAGGTCCCAGTTGTCGTTGGGCTCCTGCCCTGGAATCGGCAATTTGTGAAACCGGCGTAAGGTGTTGCGAATCTTGGTAAAACTACCCTCGTTTGTGGTCAAAATCTTGCTGCAAAACGCCTCGTGCAAGCGCGCGACGGGGTGACGCAACACGGTAAATGTACGGTGCCCGACATGATCGCGTTTCCATTGGCGTAGGGTTTTTTGGTTGAACCCCGAAAGCAGCGCATCGGGTGCCACACCATCAAGCGCGGCAAGCCAGCCTTGCACTTGCGCTTCCGGCCCCGAGCGGATGGGCATATATAATAGCGGCGAATGCGCAGCGGCAATGTAGCTCGGCACCACAGGGCCACGGCGCGGCTCGAAATTCGGGGTGCGCGCAAGGTTGAAACGATCAAGGCGCGAGAGGCCGCGCTCGAGATCATCCGCATTCGCAACCTTTTCCTCCAAAGCGACGGGATTCTGCGGTTTCAGCGAATCATCAAGACTATCAAGTCGCGCATCCACGCCCAAATAACGCGCAAGACCGTTCATCACTTCGACACTCTGCAAGTCCTCGTAAGCGATATAAAACGCGGTCTGCCCCTCGGCCTGCAAGCGATTAAGAAGCGCCACCTGAAACGCCTGTAACTCCTCCACATGCATTTCGAATTCAGCGGCGTTGAACGTCGCCTTGGCATCGCGGCGCCGCTTGACGTTGGTCAACTTCCACTGCCCGGTTTCCTGCGCAATCTTCCACGACACGTAGCTTTCCAGCGGGTTGCGCGTCAGAATAATCTTGGCACAGCGCAGATCATTCAGTGCGATATCAATCACTCTCGGATCGTGATCATGAAAGTAGCGAAATCCGCCCAGCCCATCCGAGAACTGCTTGATCGTTTCGATCAACTTTTCTGGACTGTCTTCACGCATTTCGCGGGTGATGCCCAGAATTTCGTCCTTGTTCGGAAAGCCGATGAAATGCGGGTTGAACGCCTCGCCGTGACAGGTCACTCCATCGAGCGCATTCAGGTTCGCTTCCAAAAAGTTCGAGCCTGTTCGCATTTCGGCGAACACAATGAAGTAGTCGAAGGCGTCTGTCATAATTTACTTCACCAAATAGGGCTTGCGCTGTTTTTCCACCGGCAAAACCGGACTGTCGTGGATCGGGAAATCGCCCATGAGATGCGGGTGCATGCCCTGGTTTTTAAGGTTTTGAAGAAACTGCCCAAACCCTTGCAAATCTGCCATCTTTGGCGCCTCAGCGAGACGGCGTTGGGGCGCATTTCCGATTTCGTCTATCAAAGTTTGCAACGGCTCCATCGGGCTTTCAATGAATTCAGCCATGCTCCAGATGCGGATGCGCGCCTTTGCATTTGGATTGCGCAATTTATACAGGAACTCGTTCTCGATCTTTTGCAAACGTGCCGCTTCGCGCCGCAAATCGGAAAAATTCTGGTTTGAGCGAAACAAAGGTACGGCCCAAGCACCGCTAATCACCGAAATTTGTGCATTCGGATCATTGCTTATTTTCCAGCAAACATCCTGCGTATCCATTGGTCCGAGTTGAAAGCACTGCCGCTCGCCGCGCGTGTTCCAAATCAAATTCGTCAGGAAGGCCGCGCCATTATAATCGCGCAGTAACGGTTGATCACTCAAACCGCCATTAATCACCTTTTCACCACCGGAAAACTCCGCGCGTTCGGGCGAAAACAGATGTCCGTGCACGCGCGTTCCCGTCGCCCTGGCCAACCAAGGCTCAAAATCCTCGAAAAGCTCGGCAAAGCCCTGAAACACCGAATAGGGCGCGCAGGTCAAACCGTTCTCCCAACCCTCGTTCGGAAACCGCGAGTGCATCACTAGACCAGCGCGACCACGTGTGCGCCGCTCAACAGCTTTGGCAAAAATGCGGTCAATTTTACCCGGATTAGGCTCTGCACGTTTTAGCGCGCCGTCTTCATCGGTTAGAAACGCCTCGTAGATGCGGCTTGCATGGGGCCAGATCTTACGCGCAACAAAGCAATCCGATCGGCGCAAAAGTTGGAGATGGTCGTCATAAAAGATATGCGGCTTACCCTGAAAATCAAACTTGGACAGCGTCAGGGACCGGCTTTCAATGTTCGACGAATACTGGCGCGAAAGCGTTTGGAAATAGCTCTCGTCAGGGATCCAGACCTTACAGAAATAACGATCATAAGTCGGGCGGTCCGGGTCTTCCAGAACCGCCGACAGGGTTTGCCGCGTCAGGCACCACCACTGCGAACCCATGTGCGGCACCAATCCCTTGGGAATACGCCGTTTCAAGCCAAGCGAACGTTGCAAGGCCACGTATTTATCGAACAAGCGCCGCTGGGTCTTCCAAGAAAACGGGAAGCGCAGAGTAAAGCGTTCGATATCAAGGCCGCCGACCGTCCAAGGCACTTCGGACGTCGTCGCAGATTCAATGAAATCAGTCCGCGGGCGCGCATCGAGATATTCGATCAACTCGCCCACGGGGCGCAGCGGCAGGCACGAACCCGACGCAAGAAATACATGCCGCACGTCCGGGAATTGCGCCAGCATCCGCTCCGCTGCGCCCTGCGTGGCGGCGGTGATGCCCCAGCCGCCCCATTCGCAGTAATGCCGCTTGCAAAAGGTGATGTCGCTGACGTCTTTTATAGAGGCCTGAAACCCCTTGTAGGTCTTGCGATCGACCTTTTTATCAACGTGAATGACCACAGGACAGCCCGACGCGGCCCAATGACGCGCAACTTGCTCTGCACGCCCCAGAGCCGTGTGAACCAGCATGAGGATTCCGACACTCATGCCCAATTGCCCTTGGACATCAGGCCCAAAATTTCCAACTGGCGCCAGTTGATGTATTTCTCGCTCCACTTGCACCAAAGGTCGGGATTTTCCGACAAGTGCTCTGCATAGGCTTTATATTCCACACTGGCAGAATAATGCTGCTTGCGCTCAAGCTCTTCTTGAGCCTTTTCGGTGAAGGTATTGAGGAACTTGGTATGCAACAAAACACCCGAGGCTTTCTCCCCGCCCCATTCATCGTAAACAAGGTTCAAACCACGCGGCAGCAAGTTATGCGTTGAGCTGACATAGGTGTAGCGGCGGTCCCATTTCACCAATGGGATCTTGTTGAGCGCAGGCGCTTTTTCCGGTGCGTCGGGGAAAAAGACACGTGCACGCGCGCCGCCTTGAATCCACAGGTTGCCCAGCTTTTTGTTCTTGTTGATCGTGTAATTGCCAGCGTCGAACCAGCAAGCGGTTTCCATGGGGTTTTGCCCCGCCACATAGGGCTCTGCATCAATACGCCCCTTGGGGTACATATCCAAAAGCATGGCGCTAAAAGATTTGATCGACGACGCATCTAGCCAATCCGTCAACGCGCGAATGGGACGGGTATCGCAGAAGGGGAACAAGAAAAATTCATCGGGATCAACTGTCAGGCACCAATGGCCGTGGGCATGGCGCAATTGCAGCCAGTTCAGCCAATCCACGCCGTAGCGCGCCCGCTTGTAGCTGCTTTTCGAATGCCAGACCGAGACGTCGGGCTGCTCTGCCAGATACTCGAGGCCGCCGTCGTTGCTGTCGTTATCCACGATGAAGAAATGGTTCACGCCCATGTCGCGGTAGTATTTAAGAAAATACGGCAGGCGCACATGTTCGTTGCGCATGGTGGAAAACAGGAAGATGTCGCCGGGTCTGATTTGGCTCGTCCGGTTGCGGATAGGCTGCAATTCGCGGCGCTTGCGAAACGCACGAATGCGCCAACGCTTGCGTTGCAGCCGAAGCCGATATGACTTGACGATGCCCACTTTAACCGTGCCTCCTCATGACCTTGCCATCCCTGTTGCCCTGACTAACCAAAGTGTTTCAATACAAGGTTAAAATGCGCATCCCAGCGCGGCGCTGTGTAGGGGGCTTGGTCGTTAACCACTCTACCAATTTCATCGCTATCTTTTTGCAGCATTTTTTCGATCTCGGTACGCCAAACATAGGCATTTGAAGTCTCTGCGTAAACGGGGAAATCCCCTAGAACTTCGCGATATATGGCCAGATCACCACATATTATTGGCACGCCGAGGCTTAGCGCCTCGACCTGGGGTAGTCCGAAGCCTTCCGCTAGACTGGGAAACAGCGCTGCTTTGGCCCCTTTAAGCAGGCCCATAATCTGATCATCGCGCAGGCCATTCAATTCGGTGATCGGTAAACCCTTGGCTTTCACCGCATCTAGTCGGGTAAAAACGTCCTCATTCCTCCAGCCCCGATTGCCGCAAATCACCAGATGCGGTGGAGGGGGGTCATCGTTACCTGTCGGCCACTCTTCCCACAAATCAAGCAGGAAAGCGTGGTTTTTGCGCGGCTCGATCGTGCCAATGGTGATGACGTAGGGCTGCGGAATCTCGGGCGATGCGACCACTTTGAACGCGGGGAGATCCACCCCCAAATGCGCGACGATGGCAGGCGGCAGGCGGCCGAACCGCTCCATGTGACGGGTGGTATCATCAAGCGTTTGCCGGGAGTTGCAAATCAGCGCATCGGCCTGCTCGGACACAATGCGCATCCGCTTTTCAAATTGATCCACCGTGCCTGCGCGTTGATATTCAGGCCAATCGAGCGGGATCATATCGTGGATCAACACGACGCTTTGCGCAGTGCCGAGCGATTTGAACGCACCGAACACACGGCGCGTCAGGTTGCTATGGCCCGTGTTGAGATAAAGCACGCCATGCGGGAACGCACGCCTGAGCATATGCGCAAGCCTCGCTGGCGTTGCACGCGCAACGGCACACTTGCGCAAAGCGGTTTCCGCGGCGCGGCGCGCAGGGCTGAGTTTCAAAGCAAAGCGCGAAAGCACATCAGGCTTGCCCCAGTCGGCCACCCGGAGATGCGCATAGGCAAATTCAAGGCCCGAACGATCCATGAGCAGATAGCCAAAAGCGCTACGCACGAGGCCATAAACAGGGCGATCGAGGCTGATACACCATTCAAGGTAGGCCCATTCGACACGATCCACACCCGTCAAAATCTGGCCCGTCCGGCTCAGCAAGCGGGTCAGATCAAGGCAAATGGGCTTAGTGGTTTGCTGAAGACCTGCCATCGCGGCCGCGCGCTACTGCGCTGCTTTCTCCGTCGCCATCAGATCAGTCAGATATGCGTGCAGATCGTCACGCAGATCATCGCGCGACAGACCAAAGGCAACCGTTGCCTGCAAAAATCCGGACTTGGAGCCACAATCGAAACGCTGGCCACGGAAACGATAACCGTAAACGCCGCGCTCCGTTCCGATCTCCTGCGCGATTGCGTCAGTCAACTGAATTTCACCGCCCGCACCCGATTTGATCTTATTGAGGTTCTTCAAAACATGCGGCGACAGTATGTAGCGCCCGATTACCGCCAGATTAGATGGCTCCGTTCCCGGCTCGGGCTTTTCCACCATCCCGTTGACAGAGACCATCGATCCCATGTCTTCCTTGATGTCGAGTACGCCATAGGACGAGGCTTTGGCCGCCGGAACTTCCATCGCGGCGACCATGTTGCCGCCGGTTTCCTCATAGGCTTCAACCATTTGCTGCAAACACGGCTTTTCCGCCGCGATCACGTCGTCTGGCAGGATAACAGCAAAGGGTTCATTGCCGATAAGTCTGCGCGCACACCAGACCGCATGGCCAAGGCCCAGCGCCTTGTGTTGACGCATATAGGCGATCGCGCCGCTGTCCATATTCGTCGTTTTCAGGATTTCCAGAAGGTCTGTTTTGCCCTTCTTTCGCAACTCGTTCTCAAGCTGGGGCGAGTGATCGAAGTAATCCTCCAAAGCCCCTTTGCCACGCGAGGTGACAAAGATAAATTCCTTGATGCCAGCCGCGCGCGCTTCGTCGATTGCGTATTGGATGAGCGGTCGATCGACCAACGTCATAATCTCTTTCGGAACGGATTTCGTCGCCGGCAAGAACCGTGTTCCAAGACCTGCAACAGGAAAAATCGCCTTCGTTACTTTGTTACGCATTACGTCGCCCTCATATCCAACACGAACATCACTTATCGTAGCGCTATTAACAAATTGGGTCGAAAAAATGTCAAATTGGCGAAATTCGATGTGATTGTTTCTAATTTTTATTCAATTGATTTCTTTTGGGGGGAAATCACGTATCTTGGCAAGGCGCTTCAACTCAAGCGTGAGCTTTTTCAGGCTAGAGTTGAGCGAAATGCGTGAATCGCTGCGCAAACTGCGCCCAAGGGTGCCACCGCGCTGGAGCCACACCCCCTCTTTGGTAAATCGCACGCGATGCGGGCGCATGCCGCGTGAAAACAGGAAAAGCGAAACGCGGTTGCCCTGTTTTACCGCGGCCGCGGCCTTTGTCATGAGCGCGCTGCGCTCTACTGCTCGCCCTGACAAAACCACATGCGGTCCTGCGTATCGCCGCGCCATCGCGCGAAATCCTGATCGCGCCCTTGGAATTTCGACCGTATGAACAAGCGCACGCAAACACCCTGAAGCCACGCCCCGATCAAACGAGCCAAGCAAACGGCGTACATCGCGCGGCTCGATCAACCCGTTTACCATATGGCGCAGGGCCCGCACCCTTTGCTCATGTCGCATCCGAGCAAAAACTGTTTCGTGCATCGCACCGGGCGCATGTTTTCGCAAGTAGACCGCAAGGCTCGCACCGATCTCGGTCAAATCCGTAGGAACACGATCCCCGCGCCGCGTCGCGCTGGCCTTGTAGCCATGATGCACCTGCGCCAGCGGAGCAATCGCCGTCTTGTGCCCCGCGCGCATCAGTCGGAAATTCACATCCGTTTCATCAAGAAAAAACCGGAATGCCGAATCGAAACCGCCCATTTTTACAATGACATCACGGCGCAGCGCCATATTCGTGCCCTCCGTCTTGATCGCGCGGCCATTTTGCGGCGTGAGCACACTAATGCGCTCTGCGTCCACATCCAGTGGCAACGCAGTGCCTGTGCAATCCACAGAACGCGCTTTCCATTGAAAGCTGATCCCATTGCGCCCGATCACAAAACCACCGCTCGCAGCAACTTCTGGTTCGTTAAATCCAGCAACCAGATAGCGCAGCCAAGTCGGCTCCGGCACAGCATCATCATCTATGAAGGCAACAATCTCACCCGCCGCCTCAGCTATCCCCAGATTGCGCGCGGCAGAGATATTCGCCTCGTCAAACGGCACAACCTTCAAGTCGTCAAAAAACGGAAGCGCGCGCGCAGCATCGATGCCTTCATCATCAGCCACCAGAACGACTTCGAATGCAGGATAGTCCAGCTGCGAAATGCCAAGCAGGCAGAGCGGTAAATCAGCAGCGCGGCCTCTGCTCACAACAATAACAGAGACCGATGAGGCGCTCATTCAATCCCCATCTCCAGCATCATCCTCTCGATCACAGGAACGTCCTCCGGGTTGTTAAGCTCCCAGAACTGCTTGCCCCTTGCATCCACCTCGACGCAACGCACAGTACCGCCTTGCTCCATAAAACGAAGCTGCTCCAATCCCTCAAGTTGCTCCAAAGGCCCGACAGGCCAACTCGGATAAGTCTTGAGCGCAGCAGGCCGATAGGCGTAGACGCCCACATGATGAAACACAGGGGTTTCAGCGTTATCAGCGTAGTTTTTTGTAGTGAACGGCACCACCTCTTTGCTGAAATACATCGCGCGCATGTTGGCATCGAACACTGCCGTCGTGCCGCCCACGCGCCCCGCTTTGCGATCCGCGAGAAAGCTGTGCAGAGCACGCCCATCACAGCGCAAAACAGGCGTCGCAATATCCGCCTCTGGCGCAGCACGCATGGCGCTCACCAGATCCTCGACAAACCAATGCGGCGTCAGCGGCGCGTCCCCTTGCAGGTTCACCACAATCTCCGCATCACTGCCCAGCACAGCGTAAGCCGCTGCACAGCGCTCGGTCCCATTAAAGCAACTCTCGGGCGTCATCACGACCTCTGCGCCAAACACCTCTGCGGCTGCTTTGATCCGTTCATCGTCCGTTGCCACAACCACACGGTCCACACCGCTCACGGCACTTGCCGCCTCCCAGGCACGCTGGATAAGCGAGCGGGATTTGCCACTGCACCCTTTCAGTTCCGCCAAGGGTTTCGCAGGATAACGCGTTGATGCGTAGCGCGCGGGAATAACGATAAGGACTGACATTCAGGCGTCTTTCAATTCAACATCAGGCGAATAGGCAATGAAAAAGGGATTGGCATAACCCTCTTTACCATACTTCAATTCCTCATGGTTATCGAAACGCACGACACGCCCGCCAGCCCCTGTTAGAACAGCATGCCCAGCTGCCGTGTCCCACTCCATCGTGCGGCCCACGCGCGGATAAATATCCGCCTCGCCCGTCGCAATCAGGCAGAACTTGAGCGACGACCCCGCGCTCTTCATGTCGCGCACTTTATATTTGTTGATGTAGTCGTCCGTCGCCTGATCGCGATGCGATTTCGATGCAACCACGTAAAGCGCTTTATTGTCTGGCTGGCTCACCGCGATGATGTTTTGCTGGCCGACGACGTCGGGATGCAGCGGCCCGGTTTCCTCGATCGTTTGACCATCTGCACGCGTGTAGAACATGCGCTTTTTCGCCGGCGCATAGACCACGCCGCGCGTCGGCACGCCGTCTTCAACCAAAGCGATGTTGACGGTGAAATCCCCGCGCCGGTTGATAAATTCCTTGGTGCCGTCCAGTGGATCGACGATCAAGAAGGTCGCGCCTGTTTTCATGTGGCTGTCTGCCTGCTCTTCGGTCACCAGCATCACATCCGGAAATTCAGCGCGCAGGCCCGCAGAAATCAGCGCATCCGCGGCTTCATCCGCAGCAGTCACCGGGCTATTGTCAGACTTTGATTTAACGTCAAAATCATCACTGCCGTAGATGTCCATGATCACATCGCCCGCCGCAAGCGCCAAGCGGCGCATTGTCTCTTCCAAATTATTGTAGTCCATTTGCCCGATCCCTGCCCAAAATTATTAGCTATGTTGATAAAATATCCATGTCTCTTATTATATGAAGAGGCACGAACGGCAATAATCATCAATGAATGCGTTCGCCAACAGGCAGAGTAGACATGTTCCAGGTCAGAAAACAGGAAACCACGTTCCGCAAGATTCTTACTTTCAGCGAACTGGTTTACCACAATATCGTGCGTACGATCCGCAAAACCCATGGCAATGCGCTGATGAGTATTGCGATGAATCTGATGCAAATGATCATCTTCGTGCTCGCCTTTTATTTTATGTTCTCCATCCTCGGTCTGCGCGGTGCGGTTTTGCGCGGCGACTTCATGGTCTACATCATGACTGGTATTTTTCTGTTCATGACGCACATCAAGACTGTGGCCGCCGTGGCCGGCTCGGAAGGGCCGGCATCGCCGATGATGAAACACGCGCCAATGAACACCTCGATCTCGATCGCAGCAGCAGCGCTCAGCCAGCTCTACATTCAAATGCTCTCTCTACTCGTGATCATGTTCGCCTATCATGTCCTCGTCACACCCTTTGAAATCCAAAGTGTGACAGGCGTGATGTTCATGATCCTGCTCGCATGGTTCACAGCCGTTGCAATCGGCATGGTGTTCCTTGCGATCAAGCCCTGGTCACCTGGCTTGTCATCACTGCTGTCAACGATTTACCAGCGGGCCAATATGATTGCTTCGGGCAAAATGTTTGTCGCAAACACGCTCACGCCGCAACTGCTCAACATGTTCGATTGGAACCCGCTGTTCCACTGCATAGATCAGTCACGCGGCTATGCGTTCGTCAATTACGCTCCGCGCAATTCCTCTTGGGAATATGCGTTCTATGTCGGCCTCATCTTCTTGATGATCGGTATGATGGGTGAATTTTACACCCGCAAACACGCCTCCGCGAGCTGGGCCGCACGACAATAATACGCCCGACATCCGCGCAATGCAGGGTGCGAGAACAATGCTTGGGCCTCCATACACAGCCCAAGCGTCCTTCTCACCACCGATAAAACCGACGTAGCCCTAAACCACAAATTCTTGAGAAAATGCACGATTTGCAGCGACACGATGAACGATCGTGATTTCATTATCACAGCGCGCGTATCGCTTGGGATAAAGCACGCCGTATTGCTTCATCTTGCCTCTAAACTCCGGGGGCGCGCAGCGCGGGGGCTAGCCCCCTCCTCCTATTTCACCACCCGCAACGTCAGATTTAATCGCCCGCCTCTCGCAAGCAGCCGCGATGAGCCGAACCTGATCCGGTCCACACCATGATAGGTCAATCGCGCGGCGCCACCCATGACCACCACGTCACCGGAATTAAGCCATATCGATTCAGTCGAACCACCGCGCTCCAGATTGCCAATCCGAAACAAACCATCATCGCCCAGAGATACCGAAACGACCGGTTGGGAGAAATCAACCTCGTCGCGGTCCTGGTGCATGCCCATGCGCGCGCCCTCTGCGTAGAAATTTATCAAACAACATTCGGGCAGGCGCTGCGATTCGCTGACTCGCTGCCAAACCTGCAAAGCCGCCGCAGGAATTTCAGGCCAGGCCATTCCCTGTGGATGCCTTTTTGAGTAGCGATATCCTGCGTGATCAGACACCCAGCCAAAGCGCCCCGCCGATGTCATGCGCACGCGCATCGGCTTGCCATAGGGTGTCATCGGCGAAAACAGCGGTGCAGCCTGCACGGCGCAGCGTACTGCCTCGACGAGCGCTGATTGCTCGCTGCCATCCAGCAACCCTTTGTAAACCTCGAAACCGCGAATGTTCAGCTTTTCCAACGCGCTTTTAACTCCTTTTTCACCAGAATTGGAAAAATTACGCCCCGACATGGCGGATTCCCAAAATGAGTGGTCTCGCAACGCTTGCAGCACCCATTTACGCTCCTTATATACCCCTCGAACGTTGATTTGCACCTTTGCAGGTCAGTAACCAATCGGGGCGCGGATGCCATAACGGGTTTGCGTCTCGTGACATCGCCTTGAAGCTAAAAGGGATCAAAAAAATGGCCAAAGTTATTGGTATCGACCTCGGAACGACAAACAGTTGCGTTTCCATCATGGACGGCTCTCAGCCCCGCGTGATCGAGAACGCAGAAGGCACGCGCACGACACCGTCGATCGTTGCCTTCACAGATGACGAGCGCCTCGTCGGCCAGCCTGCGAAACGTCAGGCCGTCACGAACCCGGACAACACAGTCTTTGGCGTAAAGCGCCTGATCGGGCGCCGTTATGATGACGAGCACCTTAAGAAAGACATGAAAAACCTGCCCTTCAACGTCGTTGACGGTGGAAACGGTGACGCATGGGTCGAAGCCAAGGGCGAGAAATACTCCCCAAGCCAGATTTCCGCGTTCATCCTCGGCAAGATGAAAGAGACCGCCGAGAGCTATCTGGGCGAGGACGTCACGCAAGCGGTTATCACCGTTCCTGCGTATTTCAACGACGCCCAGCGCCAAGCGACCAAAGACGCAGGCAAAATTGCCGGCCTCGAAGTGCTGCGCATCATCAACGAGCCCACAGCGGCTGCGCTTGCTTATGGTCTCGACAAAGAAAACACGCACACCATTGCGGTGTATGACCTCGGCGGCGGTACATTCGACGTCACGATCCTCGAGATTGACGATGGCCTTTTCGAAGTGAAATCCACCAACGGCGACACGTTCCTTGGCGGTGAAGACTTCGACATGCGCATCGTTAATTATCTTGCGGGCGAGTTCAAAAAAGAGAACGGCGTCGATCTTACCAAAGACAAAATGGCGCTTCAGCGTTTGAAAGAAGCGGCTGAAAAGGCAAAGATCGAATTGTCCTCTGCCAACCAGACAGAGATCAATCAGCCCTTTATCTCCATGGACCCAAAAGGCGGTCAGCCGCTGCACATGGTTATGAAGCTGACGCGCGCGAAACTGGAAAGCCTTGTGTCCGATCTGATCAAAGCATCCATCAAGCCTTGCCAAGCAGCGCTTAAGGATGCGGGCCTGAAAACAACTGACATCGACGAAATCGTCCTTGTTGGCGGCATGACACGTATGCCCCGCGTTGTTGAGGAAGTAACCAAGTTCTTCGGTAAAGAGCCACATAAGGGTGTGAACCCTGACGAGGTTGTTGCGATGGGCGCGGCCATTCAGGCCGGTGTTTTGCAGGGCGACGTCAAAGACGTTGTTCTTCTGGACGTCACGCCGTTGTCCCTCGGGATTGAGACGCTTGGCGGTGTGTTCACGCGCTTGATCGATCGCAACACAACGATCCCCACGAAAAAGTCGCAGATTTTTTCGACGGCCGAAGACAGCCAAAGTGCAGTCACGATCCGTGTGTTCCAGGGCGAACGTGAAATGGCATCCGACAACAAGATGCTCGGTCAGTTCAATCTTGAGAACATCCCGCCTGCACCGCGTGGTTTGCCACAGATCGAAGTCACGTTTGATATCGACGCAAACGGCATCGTTGCCGTAGGCGCGATGGATAAGGGCACAGGTAAAGAACAGAAGATCACGATCCAGGCCTCTGGCGGTCTATCCGATGATGACATCGAAAAGATGGTCAAGGACGCCGAAGAGAACGCGGATGCCGATAAAGAGCGTCGTAGCCTCATCGAAGCGAAGAACCAGGCAGAAAGCCTCATCCACTCGACTGAAAAGTCCGTGGAAGAGCACTCCGACAAGGTCGATCCGACAACCGTCGAAGCGATCGAGTTGGCAATTGCCGCGCTCAAGGACGAGCTGGAGACAGAGAACGCCGACAAGATCAAATCCGGCATCCAGAACGTCACTGAAGCCGCAATGAAGCTTGGCGAGGCGATCTACAAGTCCAGCCAGGAGCAGGAAGGCGACGAGCCGATGGCTGCAGACGCCGGGCCAGAAGAAGACGACATTGTTGATGCCGACTTCGAAGACCTGAACGACGACAAAAAGCGCGGGTAGGTCGCGCGCACAGCGTGAATACCCTAAAGGGCCGGCCTGTTTCACCGGGTCGGCCCAATGCGTTTCCTCAAAGGAGGATTTAATATGTCAAAGAAAGACTATTACGACGTTCTAGGCGTAGCCAAAGGTGCGTCTGCCGACGAAATCAAGAAGGGCTATCGCAAGAAAGCCAAGGAGCTTCACCCCGATCGCAATGCCGACAACCCCGCATCCGAAGGTCTCTTCAAAGAAGCCAACGAAGCCTATGAAGTCCTGAAAGACGCTGACAAAAAAGCGGCCTATGATCGTTATGGTCATGCTGCATTCGAGGGTGGAATGGGCGGCGGCGGCCAACGCGGTGGCGGCGGTCAGGGTGATTTTTCATCTGCCTTTTCAGACGTTTTTGATGACCTGTTCGGCGATTTTATGGGAGGGCAACGTGGTGGCGGAGGCGCACGCAATCGCGCGGCGCGCGGTTCTGATCTGCGCTACAACCTACGCGTCACGCTTGAAGACGCTTTCGCAGGCATGCAAAAAACCATTAACGTTCCCACCGCGGTAAACTGCACCTCTTGCGAGGGCACGGGCGCAGATGGCGGCGCAGAGCCTACGGGCTGTCCGACGTGTTCGGGCATGGGAAAAGTGCGCGCACAGCAAGGGTTTTTCACCGTTGAGCGAACCTGCCCCACATGTTCGGGCATGGGCCAGATCATCAAAAACCCCTGCAAATCCTGCGGTGGTCAGGGGCGCGTCGAAAAGGACCGTTCGCTCAGTGTGAACATCCCGGCCGGCGTCGAAACCGGCACCCGTATTCGCCTTGGCGGCGAGGGCGAAGCTGGCATGCGTGGCGGTCCAGCGGGCGATCTCTACATCTTTATCGAGGTCGCCAAGCATAAGCTGTTCGAGCGCGAAGGCCCGAACCTCTTCTGCAATGTTCCTGTGTCCATGGCCTCTGCGGCACTAGGCGGAGATATCGAAGTGCCGACGATCGACGGTGGGCGAAGTCGTGTGAAAATTCCTGCGGGCAGCCAATCAGGGCGCCAAATGCGTCTTCGCGGCAAAGGCATGCCAGCCCTGCGCGGCGCGGGCACAGGGGATATGTTCATCGAACTGGCGGTGGAAACACCTGTGAACTTGACTTCCCGCCAGAAAGAACTGCTCAAGGAATTCGAAGACCTCTCTGAGGACAACAATCCCGAAAGCAAAAGTTTCTTTTCTTCGGTCAAATCCTTCTGGGACAGCATGAAAAGCTAATCCATCTAGAGCATATGAAGACACCAAGCCCGGCCGGCACGAACTGAGCCGGGCTTTTTTTTATGCGTTAACCTAAAATTTATCGAATCGGCCGATCAAGGTCGCATGAGCATTCAACACACACAGTTCACCGATGTCACCGCCCCTACTTTTGATGCGCGCCGCGCTGAAGCACCTTCTTGCCAACGCCTCAGGCTTTTGGATAGCGCATTGCGCGATCGCCGCATTGCCCTGCGCGCGAGATTTCAAGATCATGGCGGGGATCATCTCAACGATGCTGAGATACTCGAGCTGATCATGCTCGCCTCGTCCCCACGCAAGGATACCGAACCGCTTGCGCGCAAATTGCTCGAAGAATTCGGTGGCATCGCCAGTGCGTTTGCAGCGGATACGGCTCGGCTCGAGGCGTTGATCGGCGCACCCGCGGCGCAGGATCTCAAGCTGGTTCAAGCCGCATCCAAGCGGGTCGCCAAGGCACGCATCACCCATCGCCCGCTCATCTCCAGCTGGGATGCTGTGTTGCACTACTGTCGCACTACGCTCGCCCACAAGGAAACCGAAGAGTTTCGCGTTCTGTTTTTGGATCGGCGCAACATGCTGATCGCAGATGAGGTTCTGGGCGTCGGCACTGTGGACCACGTTCCAGTCTATCCGCGCGAGGTGCTGAAACGCGCGCTGGAGCTGAACTCCTGCGCCATCATCCTCGTGCACAACCACCCTTCCGGCGATCCGACACCCTCGCCCAGCGATATCGAAATGACAAAGCTGATCAAACAAGCGGCTGATAGCCTTTCAATAACATTGCATGATCATCTGATCATCGGTGCCACAGGCGAAACCAGTTTCGTGAGCAACGGGCTGCTTTAACGCACCCAGACCTCGACGCGGCGGTTCACTTGGCGCCCCCAGGCACTGTCATCACAGGCCATGGGAAGCGCTTCGCCAAAGGCATCGACGGTGATGTCCAACTCGTTCAGATCGACCGTTTCCGCCGCCTGCTTGACCGCAGCCAATACGGCGCGCGCGCGTTGCTCCGCAATACGATGATTGGCGTCAGCCGAGCCCTGCCCGTCGCTGAACCCGACAAACTTTATTGCGCGCTCGTCATAAACACCCGTCTCGATTGCGCGGGCCAATTGCTGTACATTCGACAAGGACTGCGCATCCAATGCGCTTGATCCTGCACGAAACCGGAACGACGTACTAAGGCGTTTCATCGGAGAGAGCACTTCCACCAGGCGTTTCACTTCGCTCAGATCAATTTCGGTCCCGATTAAAGAGATTGCGTTGGCAAAGCGGTCGCCTTGCTGGTTGATTGATAACTCCTCTGGTGCCTGATCCACAAACCCCGCACGGCGGATCACAATTTGCGCCGAGGGAGAACGCGTATAGGTCAGAAATTCGCGCGCCAATTGCGGCAACCGACGCGCGGGAATATAGAGGAACATAGGTGCAGTCAGCGGATAATCCTCGGTCTTGATCGTGACGCGTCCTGCGCGCAGCGAAAAACCACAGGTGCCCGTCAGGACCAGAACATCGGTGTTCCCCGTTTCCGAATAGCTGGAAATCCCGATAGCAAAAGGATCGTTTGTCACCGCTTGCGTCAGCGCCTTATTGGTAGGATGGCGGAGAATTCGACTGTCTAGAACCAAACCCGCCGGCGCCATCAAGCGATCCTGCACCGCTTGGGACAGACCAGATTTCGGATCGCGCAAATGCACCGAAATCGGCGCATCAGGGCCGCCAAGCTGGCTCCAATTGGTCACGCGACCGGCAAAGACGCGCGCAAGTACTGCCGGGGAAATCGCATCAACCGGATTACCCGGCGCGGTAATCGCCACCATAGCATCAAGCGCCAAAACGCGACTGCGGTTCTGCCCCGTCAAATCACCCAATCCAGCCTCCGTTGCGCGGCGATTTTCCGTCAGGCGAATTTCACGCAGCGACATGACGATATCCGCTTCGTCCGCCAACAGATCGGCAAAGCCTTCGTCCGTATTCGTCACCCGAAATTCGAATGTCCCGAGCAAAGTTTGATCAGCCTTGTTACGCAAACTATAGGTGAAATGGGTGGAATTGACCCTAGTGCGCTCAGCCACATAACCGAACTGCAAGGCGAAACCTTCGATCAGCGCGGGCATTAGCACTTCGCCGATTGTGGCCGAGCCGGATACGGAGAGCTGTGCCACGTAGTTTTGCAAATCAGGGCAGGCCGGTCCAGCGCAGTTAACGCCCGTTCCATCGACCGTCAATTCACCATAAATCGTTTCGACGCGGTAAAAATCACCGTCAAAGCCCAGCAACGTGCCATTGATTTCGACAGAGCCATCGGGGGATGTCAGGGTCACATCTTGCGCCGCCAAGGGGACGGTGAGCAATAAAAAGAAAAATGCGGCTAATTTCGCCGCACGGTGAATAGCCATAGCTTTTTCAGCCCCGAGTGTCGCGCGCCTAGTTACGCGCAACTTTCAAGTCTTGTATCAGATTTTGCAACACCAGAAAATCTCCAACCGCATCACATGCCGGGATCGGCAAAGTCACATCCTGAACCTTCATCGCACTGGCGCGGCGTACTTCGAGGGTTTGCGCCTCGATCCGCAAGCCACAATTGGCGGTCGTGACTTCTGCATCGACGGAAACATGCACATCGCCCTGCTTTTGCGCGGTCTCGATCGGGAAGGTATAGACCTCCGCGACCAGCGCTTCGCCTTGAACGCCATCGCCAAGCGATGTGATAAACCCACCATGACCCTTGGCCGCGTCAGCCATGGTGCGTCCCGAATTGGCGTTTACATGCCCTTCGTCGCGGTAGGCTGCGCCAAATTCAAACGCGTTAATATGCAACCCGCTAGACGCTTTGGACTGCACGACCATGCGGTCATAAAATTCAAGCGAGGGGACTTTGGTATTTGCAAGTGCGCCCTCGCCATTGGCGAAAGATACGATAAAGACCGCATTTTCGGAAAGCGCAGGAACGCTCAGGTTCAAATTTCCAGTTTCATCCGTCGCTTCGGTAAACATCATTCCGTTGTGATGGAACGTCACACGCTCGTTGGGGTAACACGCCGCGCTGAGCGACAGATCGACCATCGCCGCCGCAGAAGCTTCGGCCGTCATTTCGATGCTGCACAAGGATACGGGCGGAGCAAACTCGGGCTCAACCACTTCCAAAGCGATGGGATCACCCAAGGCTGCCATTTCGATCTCGGGGGCGATTGTTTCTTGCTCGGGGGCGCCGATCGCGGCCTCTGCGATACTTTGTTCCTGCAACTCGCTGCGCGATGTTTGCGCCGCGACAGTATCGGCCACGGCAGAGGTAAGCGTGATATCAGTCACCTGCAAGGGCTCGCTCGCCGTGCCAGATATGTCCGGTATGGACGCACCTGCATAGCGTGCTTTGGCTGATTCACCGTTTTGCATCACAAAGCCGATGGCACCTGCTGTTGCAAGTACACCACCAGCCATAACAATCCGTTTAATATCCATGATACTACCCTCCGACGGGATGTCTGTTCAGAGGCATATGTCGCCCTGAAACAGGGCAAGAATTGGACGGTGGCAAGGACTCTTTCAGGCCACCATCGCAGTTTTGCCTTGATTGGGTTCAGCCCCTAGCCCAGACGACCATGACAGTGCTTGAACTTCTTCCCGGACCCACAGGGGCAAGGATCGTTGCGGCCCGGATCGCCCCATGTCGAGCTATCCGTTTCGTCAAATCCTAAAACCTCGGGCACGGGCGATTGGGACGCCTCCGCAGAAGACTCGCGCGCGGCCTCTTGCATAAGCGCCTGCTGCGCCTGAACTTCAGCCAGCATTGCAGCCTGCTCTTCTTCGGTCATTGGACGTACCTGGCCAAGCTTTTGCGTCACTTCAGTGCGCAGGGAGTCGAGCATGGTCTCGAACAATTGGAAACTTTCGTTCTTATACTCGTTCAGCGGATCACGCTGCGCATAGCCGCGAAATCCGACGACAGAGCGAAGATGCTCAAGCGTCACAAGATGCTCACGCCATTTGCCGTCAATCGTCTGGAGCAAAACCTGCTTTTCGATCTGGCGCATGTTCTCAGGGCCAAAGGCCGCTGCCTTTTGCGCCATTGATTCGTCTGCTGCCTTTTCCAAGCGATCACGGATCACATCGTCATCCGCGCCTTCCTCATGGCCCCAGTCCTGCAGGGGTACGTCGATATTGATCGCCTCGCGCACAGCAGTGTGCAGCCCCTCCATATCCCACTGATCGGCATAGGTCTTGGGCGGCATATATTGATCAATCAGGTCTTCGATCACCTGATAGCGCATGTCCTGCGTAATCTCGGAGAGATCCTTTGCTTCCATGATTTCGCGGCGCTGGCCAAAGATCACCTTGCGCTGATCGTTCATGACGTCGTCGAACTTCAAAAGCTGCTTACGAATGTCGAAGTTACGGCCCTCGACCTTCGCCTGCGCGCGTTCGAGCGATTTGTTTACCCAAGGATGTACGATCGCTTCACCATCTTTCATGCCAAGCGAGGACAGAACCTTGTCCAAACGCTCGGAACCAAAAATGCGCATCAAATCGTCGTCGAGCGACAGGAAGAACGCAGAACGACCCGGATCACCTTGGCGCCCTGATCGGCCACGCAGCTGGTTGTCGATGCGGCGGCTCTCGTGACGCTCGGTCGCGATGATGTAAAGGCCGCCGGCCTCAAGCACCTTCTTGCGCCAGACCTGATGTTCCTCTTCGATACGCGCGCGCACCGCTTCGGGATCGGCCTCCGGCTCTGCTGCGAGCGCCTGCAACACTTTCAATTCGACGTTGCCGCCAAGCTGAATATCCGTACCGCGTCCAGCCATGTTCGTCGCGATAGTAATCGCGCCCAGTTTGCCCGCGTCACCGATGATCTGCGCTTCCTGCTCGTGCTGTCGTGCATTCAGGACGTTGTGTGGCAAGCCTGCTTCGGTAAGAAGTTCAGACAGGAATTCGGATTTGTCGATCGAGGTCGTGCCGACAAGGCAGGGCTGACCTTTTTCATGAGCCTCGCGAATGATCACGACGATTTCATCGTATTTCTCTTTCGCGGTGCGGAACACCTGATCATGCTCGTCGATCCGCGCGATGGGGCGGTTTGTTGGCACTTCGACCACACCTAGTCCGTAGATTTCGGTGAATTCATCGGCCTCGGTCATCGCTGTACCGGTCATCCCGGCCAGCTTGTCATAAAGGCGGAAGTAGTTCTGGAACGTGACGGACGCGAGCGTGACGTTCTCCGGCTGGATCGTGCAGCCCTCTTTCGCCTCGATGGCTTGGTGCAGACCGTCGGACAAGCGCCGCCCGGTCATCATGCGGCCAGTGAATTCGTCCACCAGAACGACTTCGCCGTCGCGTACAATGTATTCCTTGTCTTTAGCGAACAACTTGTGCGCACGCAGGCCCTGATTGACGTGGTGCACAAGTGTCGTGCTTTCAGGATCATAAAGCGACTGACCCTCCGGCAGCAGACCCTTTTCCAAAAGCAGGTTCTCGAGAAACTCGTTACCTTCTTCGGTGTAGGACACATTGCGCGTCTTTTCATCAAGCGCGAAATGCTCATCCTTCAGTTCCGGGATGATCACATCCATCGACATATATAGGTCAGAACGGTCAGCGGCAGGACCGGAAATGATCAAGGGCGTGCGCGCCTCGTCGATCAGGATCGAATCCACCTCGTCCACGATTGCGAAGTTATGATCGCGCTGGAACATCTGGCTTAGCTCGGACTTCATATTGTCGCGCAGATAATCGAACCCCAGTTCGTTGTTCGTTGCGTAGGTGACGTCGCAGGCATAGGCCGCTTTCTTTTCGTCATCCGGCTGCTGGGGATAAATCACGCCAGTCGTAAGGCCCAGCGCGCTATAGACGTTGGACATCCACTCTGCGTCACGTTTGGCAAGGTAGTCGTTCACCGTGACGATATGCACGCCCTTGCCTGTCAACGCGTTCAGATAGGTCGCGAAGGTCGCCGTCAGCGTTTTGCCCTCACCGGTCTTCTGCTCGGAAATATTGCCCTGATGTAGGAAAATACCACCCATTAACTGCGTATCGAATGCGCGCAGACCGAGCGCACGGCGCGCACCCTCGCGGCAGTTGGCGAAGGCTTCAGGCAGCAAGTCATCGAGACTTTCACCGCCCAAGGCGCGCTTCTTCAACTCTTCTGTCTTTTCGATAAGACCCGCGTCGTTGAGTTTCTCGAACTCGGGCTCCAGCGCGTTGATCTTGTCGACAAGAGGGCGCGTTGCCTTCACTTTGCGATCATTCGGCGTTCCGAAGACCTTTTTGGCGATTTTTCCGAGTCCTAGCATCTGCGCTCATCCATTCTTGTCGTCTTTCTGCTCAGGCTCTGCTTGCTCGCCTTGCACGCAACCCATAGATACGAGAGTGAAAGACGGCCAGAACTATGGCCTTAAAGCGATGTAGTGGTCGGCTATGCCAGTGTCAACGGCGTGCACGAATCGCGCAGGAAACAAGGAATAAACGATGTTAAAACGCACCCAATTCTTAGCCTCAGCAGCCTTTGCTCTGTCCCTCGCGATGCCCGCGAACGCCGAAAGCGGCGCAGATGCCGTCATCGCCACCGTAAATGGCATTGATATCACAATGGGTCACATGATCGTGGTGCGATCGGGGCTGCCAGAGCAATACCGCCAATTGCCTGATGATGCGCTGTTCACCGGTATTCTAGATCAGTTGATCCAGCAGGCCGTTCTGGCGCAGGCAGGCGGCACTGACTTGCCCCGCCGTGTGCGCCTCGCCCTCGAGAACGAGCAGCGCTCGCTCATGGCGGCTGAGCACATGGACAGCGTCCTCAAAGATGCAGTGACCGAAGATGCGGTTAAATCCGCCTACGACGCCGCATATGCCGGCGTAGAGCCTGAAAAAGAATTCGATGCCTCACATATTCTGGTCGCAACCGAAGAAGAGGCGAATGCGCTGGTGACCTCTCTCGAAGGTGGTGCAGATTTCGCAGAGCTCGCCAAAGAAAAGTCGACAGGCCCCTCCGGACCTCGCGGCGGTGCGCTTGGCTGGTTTGGCCCCGGCATGATGGTGCCCGAATTTGAAACCGCTGTTCTCGACATGGACGTCGGTGCAATCTCCGCTCCGATCAAAACCCAATTTGGCTGGCACGTGATCAAACTAAACGATGCACGCGCAAAAGATGCCCCCGATCTGGACGAGGTCCGCCCTGAAATGGAGCAACAGGTGCGCATGGACGTCGTCGACGCCTACATCCAGCAATTGACCGACAGCGCGACGATTTCTAGAAAGACAGCAGCCGAGATTGACGCATCGCAGATCAAAGACCTTTCACTTCTGGAGAAATAGATCATGGCAGGCACGCCGCCCCGCTCCCCCCTTGCGCCGGAGCAATTTCCATCCTTGCCGCAGATCAGCGGCGTGTCTTTCGCGGCCGTTCAAGCGGGCGTTCGATATGCGGGGCGCACTGATGTTATGCTAGCACGCATTGCGCCCGGAAGCGTGATGGCGGGTGTATTTACCAAATCCTCGACCCGCGCCGCACCAGTGCTCGATTGCCAATCGAAAATTGGTGCAGATAGCGATGCAGGCGCTGCAATCATCGTAAACTCCGGTAATGCCAACGCCTTCACTGGCAAGAACGGTATTGAGGCCACGCGCGCCGTGACCAGCGCCGTTGCCGAGGCCCTCGATCTGCCGGAAACGCGCGTCTTTTCATCCTCTACAGGCGTCATTGGCGAACCCCTCCCACACCAACGGATCACCGCGAAGATAGCAGAGTTGAAAGCGGCATTAGATGAGCGCGCGATCAAATCCGCCGCCGAGGCAATCCGGACCACCGACACCTATCCAAAAGGCGCAGGCGCGCAGATCGACATAGACGGAAAAACTGTTTCCATCTCAGGCATCGCCAAAGGCTCCGGCATGATCGCGCCGGATATGGCAACGATGCTCGTCTATATCTTCACTGATGCCAAAATCGCCCGCGCTGATCTACAAGCAATGGTCAGTGACCTTAATCAGGCGACCTTCAACTCAATCACGGTGGACAGCGACACCTCGACTTCAGACTCCCTTCTGATCGCCGCGACAGGTACCAGCGGCGCGGATGTCACCGGCAATGTGGCTTTTCGCGCAGCTCTGCACGGCGTGATGAAAGACCTGGCGCTACAGGTCGTGCGCGACGGCGAGGGCGCAACCAAATTGGTTGAAATTCAAGTGACAGGTGCGCAGACCGATGCGGACGCCCGCATCCACGGGCTTGCCATCGCAAACTCTCCACTCGTCAAAACTGCCATTGCGGGCGAGGATCCCAATTGGGGCCGCATCGTCATGGCGATTGGAAAGTCCGGCGCTGCTGCAGATCGTGATTTGCTTAGCATTCGCTTCGGTGACGTTCTGGTTGCCGAAAACGGGTGGGTCAGCCCCGACTACCGCGAGGACCAAGGGGCGTCGTATATGAAGAACGCCGAGTTGGTGATCGGTGTCGATCTGGGACTTGGCAGCGGCAAAAGCACCGTTTGGACCTGCGATCTAACCCATGGCTATATCGCGATCAACGCGGATTATCGTTCGTGAAGACGGTTCTCGTCTCTGCAGTCGCGCTTATCGATGTGGACGGGCGCGTTCTTCTCGCACAGCGCCCCGAGGGCAAATCCATGGCCGGACTCTGGGAGTTTCCTGGCGGTAAGGTCGAGCCTGGCGAAACCCCCGAAATTGCACTGATCCGTGAGTTGCAGGAAGAACTTGGCATCGACACATGGGAGAGCTGCCTCGCGCCACTGACATTTGCCAGTCATAGCTATGATGATTTCCACTTGCTCATGCCACTGTTCGCGTGCCGCAAATGGGACGGCATCGTTCAATCCCGAGAGAACCAAGCGCTCAAATGGGTGCAGGCGCAGGATTTGAAAAACTACCCTATGCCCGCTGCTGATGTGCCATTGATCCCGATTTTGCGCGATTGGCTCTGAAATTTATCGGCGGAACTTCACAATAAGTGGTTAATGTTACTTTTTTAGTAGGTTTGTTAACAAATCTATGACAATTTGATCAAATCATACGCATGTACCGGTTGCCACGCCGGTGTCTTTCTGGGGGAGAATATCATGCTTCGTACTATTATCATGGGAACCTGTGTTCAGGTTCAAGGCACGTTCGTGCGCGCTCTGGCAGACGGGCGGATTATCGTCGCTGTCGGCGATCGCAATTACACTGGCAGGCCCGTTTCAGCTGCAGCATAGCCGACCGTCGCCGTAAGCTATAAATTTTGGTGACCATTCACGTAAAAAGGCCCGAACATCACTGTTCGGGCCTTTTTTCTAAATGATATCTGCCAAACTTTAGTCGAGATTACGTTCGACCGACTCGCGCTCGAAGATTTCAATCACATCGCCCGCACGAACGTCATCGTAGTTCTCGAAGGCCATGCCGCATTCCTGACCGGACTGCACTTCGGCAACCTCGTCCTTGAAGCGCTTGAGCGTCTTAAGCGTACCCTCATGGATAACAACGTTGTCACGCAGCAAACGCACGCCTGCAGAACGGCGCGCAACGCCTTCTGTGACCAAGCAACCCGCAACTTTGCCAATGCCCGTCACCTTGAACACTTCTTTGATGTTCGCGTAACCGATAAAGTTCTCGCGAATTTCCGCAGAGAGTAGGCCAGAAGCTGCCGCTTTCACATCATCCACAAGGTCGTAGATGATCGAATAGTAACGAATTTCCACGCCTTTCTGGTTGGCTGTGTTGCGCGCAGATGCGTTAGCACGGACGTTAAAGCCCATGATCGGCGCCCCGGATGCTTCGGCAAGGCCAATATCACTTTCCGTAATCGCGCCAACACCAGAGTGCAGAACCCGAACGCGGACTTCATCGTTGCCGATTTTCGCCATCGCCTGAACGATTGCTTCGGCAGAGCCCTGTACATCGGCTTTCACGAGGATCGGCATTTCCGACACGGTTTCGTCGGCCTTGGCATTCGCCATAAGCTGTTCGAGCGTTGTCGCAGCACCGGCAGCCGCACGTTTGTCTTTCGCTGCTTTCTCACGATACTCGGCGATTTCACGCGCCTGTGCATCTGTGTCAACAACGTTGAGAACATCGCCCGCTTCAGGCGTACCATTGAGGCCAAGAACCTCGACAGGTACCGAAGGACCGGCTTCTTTCACGCGCTCGCCATGATCGTTGATCAAGGCGCGCACCTTACCGAATTGTTCACCCACAACGAAGATGTCGCCGACGCGCAGCGTACCGGTCTGAACCAGAACCGTCGCAACAGGGCCACGGCCCACGTCAAGCTGTGCTTCGATGACAGCGCCGACAGCGGCGCGATCAGGGTTGGCTTTCAATTCCAGAATTTCCGACTGAAGCGCAATCGCTTCGAGCAATTGATCAAGGCCTTGTCCGGTGATCGCCGAAACTTCGACGTCCTGAACTTCACCTGACATCTTCTCCACGACCACTTCATGCTGAAGTAGATCAGTACGGACTTTGTCAGGGTTGGCACCCGGCTTGTCGACCTTGTTGATCGCAACGATCATCGGCACACCTGCCGCTTTCGCGTGGTTAATCGCCTCGATCGTTTGCGGCATCACAGCATCATCCGCCGCAACCACCAGAACTACGATATCCGTGACCTGAGCCCCGCGCGAACGCATCGACGTAAAGGCCGCGTGACCGGGCGTATCAAGAAAGCTGAGAACAGCGCCAGTGTCGGTTGTGACCTGATACGCACCAATGTGCTGCGTGATTCCACCAGCTTCACCAGCAACGACTTTCGCATTGCGGATCGCATCAAGAAGGGACGTTTTACCGTGATCCACGTGGCCCATGATCGTAATGATCGGTGGACGGCTAACGAGGTCTTTTTCGTCATCCACGATCTCGGTGATCACATCCTCGACGTCCGCGTCTGAAACGCGCACGACTTTATGTCCGAACTCTTCGATGATCAGCTCTGCGGTATCCGCATCGATCGTCTCGTTCTGTGTGACCATCATGCCGTTGTTCATCAGCGCCTTGACGACAGCGCCGGTCTTTTCAGCCATACGCACGGCCAATTCCGACACGACAATCGCAGGGGGCAGGTTCACGTTGCGCACGATCTTTTCACGCTCGACCGCGCCGCCCATCGCCTTTTGGCGTGCACGCTCTTGCTTGCGCTTCATCGCAGCCATCGACTTGTGACGACCGTCACCGCCCGTAAGCGCCTGATTGAGCGTCAACTTGCCAGCGCGACGACCGTCATTCGCAGGCGCTTTGCTACGCTGGTTACGCTCGCGATCGGACTTGCGCGGCGTGGCTGCCGGTGCAGGTTTGTTTGGCGCAGCGCGCGGTGCAGACGCAGATGGCTTCTCGGGAGCAGGCTCCGCCGCAGCGCGCGCAGCTTCTGCCGCCGCTTGCTTGGCAGCTTCTTCTTCTGCAACCTTGGCTTTAGCACGCTCGGCGCGCTCCAGCTCTTCTGCCTCTTTCGCTTCGATCTCAGCGCGGCGGCGCGTGCGATCTTCGGCGCGCGCCTTTTCCTCGGCTTCGCGGCGTGCGTTGTCTTCAACTTCGCGCGCCTTCGCTGCCTGAACCGCCTTTAGACGGCGCTCCATTTCCACATCTGTGATGCCCGCAGGACGTTTCGCAGGGTTGCCACCAATAGAACCGGCACCGCCAGCAGGCTTAGGAGCGCCCGGTTTGGGCACTACGATGCGCTTGCGTTTTGTCTCGACCACAACATTTTTCGTCCGGCCGTGGCTGAAGCTCTGCTTTACACTACCTGGACGCGGAGCCGCTCCGCGCAGGCCCAATGTTTTTTTGCCGTCGTTATCGCTCATTTAGCTGTCTTTTCCTTTCGGACGGCCCCTGCCGTCACTAATCTCTCGTATCGCTTTTAATCTTTGGGCTTCCTCTACTACACGAGAGGTGAGTCCACCAGCGCTTAGCGCGCCATGTATCACAGTCTGTCGCCCAAATGCCAAACCAAGTTCATCTGCCGTCAACCAGCCTATGAAACTGCCATAGTGAGGCGTGCTCAGTTTAGACTTGCCGCGCTCCGAACCGTCACTAGCTTGAATGAGCACTTGTGCCTCTTCATTCATCAACCAGCTTTTTACCTTTTCATAACCAGCCACTGCACCGCCAGATTTGCGCGCAAGACTGATCAACTCGACCAACCGCCGCGTGACTTGCTTTTCGACCTCGGCCACCAAATCTTCCGGCACCTTGACCGGCATTTTGGCACTTCTTGCGAACAAGTTCTTGCTTGCTGCTTTTTCTAGCGCAGCCTTATCCGCAGAAACCCATATACCACGACCGGGCAGTTTTCCCAAAATATCAGGAACGATCTGCTCATCGGGCCCAACGACAAAGCGGATCATCTTTGACATAGGAAACGTGTCCTGCGTCGCAATGCACTTGCGCTCTGGCCCGTTGGACCGATCTTTATCTGTGCCGCCGCGCGTCACTGTGGGAATCTCTGAGGCCTGAGATCAGACCTCAGTTTCCTCAGTTGTTTCGCCGTCTTCCAAATCGTCTTCCGATGCTGCTTCCAATTCAGCGGGATCGACCCAGCCCAGCAGAACCCGAGCGGTCATAATCATGTTTTGCGCTTCCTCGAGCTCCATGCCGAATTGTTCCAGCAGGCCCTCGTCCTTCACGCGCTCACCATCGACCGTGGTCCAGCCACCGGCCAATTCCCAATCCGCGCATGTCGCGAAATCTTCCAGCGTTTTCACGCCGTCTTCGGCCAACACTTCTGCCATCTGCGGCGTGATGCCGTCAAATTCAATAAGGCTGTCCTCGGCACCCAGCTCGCGGGCCTTGGCCAGCGCAGCGGCCGCCTTGGCTTCGAGGAATTCACGGGCACGCGTTTGCAACTCGCCTGCGGTCTCTTCATCGACACCGTCGATGACCAGCAATTCGTCCACTTCGACGTAGGCCACCTCTTCAAGGTTGGTAAAGCCCTCAGCAACCAAAAGCTGCGCGAAGAATTCATCCACGTCCAGCGCTTCCATGAACAGCTTCGTGCGCAATTCGAACTCGGCCTGACGACGCTTGCTTTCCTCTTCCTCGGTCATGATATCAATGTCGAGGTTAGTCAATTGCGACGCAAGGCGCACGTTCTGGCCACGGCGACCAATCGCCAGGGAAAGCTGCTCGTCGGGAACCACGACTTCGATCTTGCCGGCCTCTTCATCCAGAACAACCTTGGTAACTTCGGCTGGCTGCAATGCGTTCACAAGGAACGTCGGCTGATCTTCGTTCCATGGGATAATGTCGATCTTTTCTCCCTGAAGCTCGTTCACGACGGCCTGAACACGGCTACCGCGCATACCGACGCAAGCGCCCACGGGATCGATAGAGCCGTCATAGGAAATCACGGCAATCTTGGCGCGCGACCCGGGATCACGCGCAACGGCTTTAATTTCAATGATGCCATCATAAATCTCTGGCACTTCCATCTTGAACAGTTCGGCCATGAATTCAGGCGCCGTGCGCGAGAGGAAAATCTGCGGACCGCGCGCTTCGCGGCGCACGTCCTTGATGTAGCAACGGATACGGTCATTCGGGCGATAGCTTTCGCGGCCGATCTTCTCGTTACGGCGCAAAATGCCTTCGCCCCGACCCACGTCAACAATCACGTTGCCGTATTCTTCACGCTTCACGACACCATTGATAATTGTGCCTGCGCGGTCTTTGAATTCCTCGAACTGGCGATCACGCTCCGCTTCACGAACCTTTTGCAAGATAACCTGCTTGGCCGATTGCGCAGCGATCCGGCCCATTTCAACGGGCGGCACTTCTTCGACAAAGGTCGAACCGACTTCGGGATCGGCCATGTACTGCTTGGCTTGCTCAACCGTAAATTCGGCTTGGTAGTTTTCCAGATCGTCATCCTCGACAACCGTGCGCACCCGCGTGAATGTCGCGCGGCCTGTCTTGCGGTCGATTGCAACGCGAATATCCATCTCAGCGCCGTAACGCGACTTGGCTGCCCGTGCGAGGCTTTCTTCCATGGCCTCGATCACAAGACCCGGATCGATCATCTTTTCGCGTGCCACCGCTTCGGCGGTTTGCAATAGCTCAAGCTGGTTTGCTGAGGTGATTGCCATGGTTATTTCTCCTCCGACAACGGCGCATCGTCCGTTTGAATTTCGTCAAAATCATCTTCGTTAATCGCACCAGCATCTTTGCGCTGACGTAACATCTCATTGATCAAATCATCCGTGAGAACCAACTTGGCATCGCTCAGCCAATCAAAGTTCAAACCAATCGTGCCCTCTTCGACGTTGATCAGCACATCATTGCCTTCAACGCCCGCCAATTCACCCTTGAAGCGACGGCGACCATCAATCAATTCCGTGGTTTCGATCTTAGCCTCATAGCCCTCGAATGTGGCAAAATCCTTAAGCCGTGTCAGCGGACGATCAATCCCAGGGCTAGACACCTCCAGCGTATATTCGTCCACGATCGGATCCTCGACATCAAGGCTTGCGCCGATGGCCGTGCTGATCTGCGCGCATTGATCCACCTCAATGCCGCCCTCTGGCCGCTCCGCCATGATTTGCAGCGTAGTGGATTTGCCCGACATCAAGCGCACGCGCACCAGCTCAAAACCCAAATCCTCGATCACGGGCGTGATAATGGACGCAAGGCGCTGGTCAATGGCAGCTTTGGCAATCAGATCGTTGTTCATATCTCATCCAGCCTATATCTAGGCACAAAAAAACGGGCGCGCGGCCCGTTGTAAAAATCGGTGGAGCGTTTGGTTTGGACCCAGCCGCGCCGCTGTTGAAAGCCTTATAGAACAACGCACCCGAATCTGCAAGGCCAGTTCTGCACCCCAAACGGTGGCAGAAATCACACAAACCGCGAAACAGGTATTGCAGGGAATTCTACCCAGGGTTTAAATGACGAAAGGTAAGGACACTTGGCGTACTTACCTGATTTGTATGTTGACGAGTTCTCACTTTAGGCCGCTTGTTTTGCAGGCGGTCTTTTTCACCGCTGTGCAATCTCATCCATGACGCGCACCAATTCCGCACTGATACCCGGCTCGCTCAGTGCGTGACCTGCGTTGCGCACCATGCGCAAATCTGCGTTTGGCCAGAGCTGCGCAAGATCATACGCCGATTTCGGCGGGCAAATCATATCGTAACGCCCTTGCACGATCACTCCGGGAATATGGCTGATACGGTCCACGTTCTCTAAAATCCAACCATCGCTTTCCAAAAAACCACCATGCACGAAATAATGGTTCTCCAGCCGCGCAAAGGCGCGTGCATATTCCCCCGGAGCCTCACCGCTGCGCCCGTTCGAATAAACCGAGGCAAGCGCATTTTCCCAGCCCGACCACGCCTTTGCAAAGCGCGTTTCAAGCGGCATGTCACCGCTAAAGAGCCGCCTGTGATAAGCCCCGATCATGTCACCACGCTCATCCTCCGGCACAAGTCTTGCAAAGGCATCCCATGTTTCGGGCCAGAATTGCCCGGCACCGCCACCATAGAACCAATCAAGCTCGCGCTGCATCATTAAGAACACGCCGCGCAGCACCAGATGCCGCACACGATCCGGATGGGTTTCCGTATAAATAAGCGCAAGCGTGGCCCCCCAACTGCCGCCAAAGACAATAAATTGGTCGATACCGAGCACTTCACGAATCCGCTCGACGTCCGCCACCAAGTCCCATGTCGTGTTATTGATCACTGACGCATGCGGCCGTGATCGCCCACAGCCACGTTGATCAAACAACACCACGCGGTAAACTTCGGGATCAAAATAGCGCCGCATCGCAGGACTACATCCGCCGCCGGGACCGCCATGAAACACGATCACAGGGATACCATCGGGGTTGCCGCATTGCTCCACATAGATCGTATGCCCACCCGGCATTTCCATCATGCGTTGATCAAACGGATCAATCGGCGGATAGAGATATTGCACCGCGCTCTTTTGGCCTGAGATTTTATCCATATCCATCCTATATAACCTCCCAAAGGCCCGTTACGCCCAAATGAGCACATGGAGACAGGAATGCAAACCGCCCAAAGCACAGTAGATCCAGCCGAAGTCGCAAAATTCGAAGCGATGGCCGCCGAGTGGTGGGATCCGAAGGGTAAATTCAAGCCGCTGCACATGCTGAACCCTTGCCGGCTCGACTACATCACCAGCCAGATTGCGGGGGAGTTTGACCGTGATCTCACCGCGCAGGGACCCTTCAAAGGCCTGCGCATTCTCGATATCGGCTGCGGCGGCGGCCTCTTGTCTGAACCAATGGCCCGTCTTGGCGCGACTGTCGTCGGCGCAGACGCAGCAATGCGCAACATTCCAGTGGCGCAGGTCCATGCGCAGCAATCAGGCCTCACCATCGATTATCGCTGCACCACCGCAGAAGCACTTGCCGAGGCAGGCGAGCAGTTCGATGTGGTGATCAATATGGAAGTGGTAGAACATGTGGCCAATCCGTTGACCTATCTCACCGCCTGCCAGCAGCTCCTGAAATCAGGCGGCCTGCACATCTGCTCCACGATCAACCGCAACCCCAAAAGCTATGCGATGGCGATCATTGGTGCGGAGGTCATTATGCGTTGGCTGCCAAAAGGTACGCATGAGTGGGGTAAATTCATTACTCCTGACGAGTTGTTCGACCTCCTCGCGCAATCGGGCCTGACACCCGTGGATCGCAAGGGCTTCGTATTCAACCCGATCCTGTGGACATGGAGCTTGTCGGCCAAAGACCTAAGCGTGAACTACGTCACCGCCAGCACAAAACCCTAATCGGCTTTATATTGCTCTTTAAACTCTCGGCCCTCCCCCCCTTTTTTTTGGGGGGGTGGGGGGCGAAACGCAGCCGCTTCAATCTTGCTCTAGCTTAAGCCGTAGATCGCGCAGAATCGGCAAAACAGTGCGTAATTTATCGCCCCCTACACCGCCCACGATATCGCGGATCACAGGCCCCATACCCGCCAAAGCCGCATCGCGCGCGGCGGTACCTGCGGGACTGATCGACACAAGCTTGCGCCGCGCGTCGTCCCAATCGGGGCGAATATGCACGTATCCCGCCCACTCCAGCTTGCCTAAAGTGTTGGTCATCGCGCCGCGCGTCAGATGAAAACTCTTGGCCAATTGCGCTGGTGTACGCTCTGCTGATTGCCCCGCCAAATGGTTCAAAACAGAAAAATGTGAAATTTCCATACCCTTAGGCAAAACCCGTCCCAAACGGTTCCTAAGAAGCTGGTCCACAGTCATAATTTCACTGAACAGCGTCACCGCAAGGGCATTTGCATCATCACTCATTACGGACCCTCGAACATGCGATCATGGCGCAGCGCTGCGATCTTACCGCGCGCTTTTGCCACCTCCACGCGGTCAATTTCAACATAGACCACGCCTTGCGCCTCGCCTCCGTCTGCCAAAATTTCGCCCCACGGAGAAATTGCCAGCGAATGCCCGAAAGTGCGCCGCTTTTGCCCGACCCGCGCCGCATGCACCCCGCATTGCGCAGGGGCCAGAACATAACAGCCCGTCTCGATCGCCCGCGCACGCAAAAGCGTTTCCCAATGCGCTGCACCTGTCACATAGGAAAACGCCGCCGGCACCGCCAAAATCTCCGCACCCGCTTGCGCTAAAGCGCGGTAAAGATAGGCAAATCTAACGTCATAACAGATACTTAGCCCCAGCGTACCGAAGGGTGTTTCACTGATGACGGCTCGCTCCCCCGGCCGATAACCATCGGATTCGCGATAAGTTTCCTCGGGCGTCACATCCACGTCGAACATATGAATTTTATCGTAGCGCGCGTTCACGGCACCGCTAGGATCGATCACGAAACACCGGTTCGTAAAGCGTCCGTCCGCATCGCCCGTCTGAAGCGCAAGCGAGCCGAGCATCAGCCAAATCCCAAGCTCCGCCGCCAAAGCGCAGTAGGCTTTCAAGGAAAGATCATCCGCTTCCAACTGCAGCACCGACCGCTGATGTTCACGCGATCCGGAAACACAATTGCTCACCTCCGGCGTGAGCACAAAGCCAGCGCCACCGCGCGCAGCCTCGCGGATCAACTCCGAAATCCGCGCCAAGTTTTCCTGCGGATCATCGCTCGACGTCGTTTGAACCAAAGCGGCGCGCATCAGGCAGCCAACAACGCATCCAACTTGCCCGCGCGCTCCAGCGCATGCAATTCGTCGCAGCCGCCCACATGCGTCTCGCCGATGAAAATCTGCGGCACCGTGCGCCCACCATTGGCACGCTGGATCATTTCAGCCTTGCGCTCAGGCTGCATCATCACGTTCACTTCGGAAAATTCAACGCCTTTAGAACTGAGCAAGCGTTTGGCTGCATGGCAAAAACCACAAAGCGGCGATGTGTAGATTTCAACGGGTTTCATCAGGAGCATCCTTTTCAAGTTGCCCATAACCTAGTCGTCCTTGGCCACGCGCGCTAGGGTCACGACGCAAACCTCACGCGCCTTTGCTATCAAACATGCCTCTGCGCAGGCCGCCAAAGTCGCCCCAGATGTCATCACGTCATCCACCAAGAGCACGGATCGCCCCTCAATCTGCGCCGAACGTTTGGCTTGAACCGTAATTGTACCCGACACTTCCGCAAACCTCGCTTCACGCGATTTTCCGTCCAACTTGGTCGTCGCACGGTCGCGTTTCAGCAAATCAGCGCAATAAGGCGCGCTCAAGTGCCGCGCCATTGCCTGCGCGATCAAAGCCGATTGATTGTAACGCCGCCGCACCATACGCGTCCAATGCAGCGGTACCGGCGCGATCACGACATCCTCGCGCAGAATATCGCGCGCCGCCTGCGCCAGCCACCGCCCCGCCGGGCGCACAATATCGTGGCGATCCCCGTGTTTCAGCGCCAACACCAATCTGCGCCCTCGATCCTTATACAAAAGCGCCGCACGCCCCTGCGTCCAAGGCCGCGCGATACGCATGCAATCGTCACACTTATCACCGCTCTCTACATCGCCACGCATCGGCACGCCGCAGACATCACATACGTCGCCCGTGATAAAGGCCGTATCGCGCCAACATGTGCCGCAAAGCCCGTCATCGCTTGCGACACGAACGCGGCACGACAAACATTCGGGCGGAAACACCGCATGCAACAGGGTTTGAAACCCGGCGCGATGCACAATAAGACCAATCGTATGCAAACTCCGCCTCTCCTCACTGATCGCTCCGCACTGATTGCAAACCGCTGTCGCGCAAGCGACAACTTTCTCGTCGATATCGCACGCGAAGAGACCCTTGATCGCCTGAGTCTGGTTAACAGAACGTTTACGAAGCCGCTGATAATCGGCCCCGCGCCAGAAATTATCCCGAACGCCAAGCATATCGAGGACAGCGATACACTTGATGTCAGCGAAAGAGACCACGACCTCGCCCTGCATTTCATGGCGCTCCACTGGGCCAACGATCCCGTTGGTCAAATCATCCAAAGCGCGCGCGCCCTCAAACCGGACGGGTTGTTTCAAGCAGTCTTCCTTGGTGGCCAAACCTTGAACGAGCTACGCACAAGCCTTGCCCAAGCGGAGAGCGAGGTCACAGGTGGCCTTTCCCCGCGCATCGCCCCCATGGGCGAAATTCGCGATCTGGGCGCGCTACTCCAACGCGCCAGCCTTGCCCTGCCCGTGGCCGATAACATCACGATCAGAACCAGCTACAAAGACGCTTATCACCTGATGCACGACCTTCGCCGCTTCGGCGAGGCCAACGCCCTCAACGCCCGCCTGCGCCGCCCGACGCGCCGCACAGTGTTTCAACGCTGCGCCGAGATCTACGAAAAAAACTTTGCTGAGGACGGCAAAATCATTGCCACCTTCGAATTTCTCTTTCTCGCTGGCTGGGCCCCCTCAGCAGATCAACCCAAGCCCCTGCGCCCCGGCTCTGCCACTTCACGCCTTGCGGATGCGCTAAAAACCACAGAAAAACCACTGCGCGATTGACCGCGCGCACAAACCGCTTATCTCGCACAATAACCTGACCTTCCGGAGTGATCACATGTTCGATACCAACGTCCCCGCGAGCTGCCCAGCGCACGCACCCAAAGATCACCCGAAAATCCCAGAGGCCAAAGTCGGCATCCTGATTTCCAACCTCGGCACACCTGACAACACAGATTACTGGTCCATGCGCCGCTACCTTGGTCAATTCCTCTCGGACCGCCGCGTTATCGATTACTCGCCGTGGATTTGGCAGCCATTGCTGCAACTGATCATCCTGTCCAAACGCCCCTTCACCTCTGGGGCGGCCTATCGCTCGATCTGGAATGAGGAGGCGGATGAAAGCCCGCTGATGACGATCACCAAACAACAGCATGCCGCGATCACTGAAACAATGACCGCGCGCTACGGCGATAGCGTCATGGTCGATTACTGCATGCGTTACGGCAACCCCTCAACGAAAAGCAAGGTGCGCGCCATGATCGCTGCTGGCTGCACCAAAATCCTTTTCGTGCCGCTCTATCCTCATTACGCAGGAGCGACGTCCGCCACAGCAAACGATGAGTTCTTCCGCGTGCTGATGAGCGAGAAATGGCAACCCGCCACGCGTACGATCGCACCTTACTTCGAACATCCACTATATATCGAGGCGCTTGCGCAATCTGTCGAGCGCGCCTACGCCGCTGCGGACAAAAAGCCTGATATTCTGGTCTGCTCCTACCACGGTGTTCCCGAACGTTATCTACGCGAGGGCGATCCATACCACTGCCAATGCCAGAAAACGACGCGCCTGCTAAAAGACCGCCTAGGCTGGGGCGACACCGCAATCACGACAACCTTCCAGTCTAAATTCGGCCCTGAAGAATGGCTCAAACCCTACACGGTAAAAGAAGTCGCGCGCCTCGCAGAGGAAGATGGCAAGACCAACATCGCAGTGATCGCGCCTGCCTTCTCTTCCGACTGCATCGAAACTCTGGAAGAGATCAACGAAGAGATCAAAGAGAGCTTTGAAGAGGGTGGCGGCGAACATTTCACTTACATCCCCTGCCTCAATGATGACGCAGCACATATCGCCGCGCTCTCTGCTGTGATTGAAGACAATCTCAAAGGCTGGCTCGACTAAGCGTCTCTCCACCCTTCATCTTTCCACTTAAACTTTAGGGGGTGGGGCAACGCCCCATTCCGCATGTCTTTTTGGACATGCTAAAAAAGTGCGCGCTTCAGCGCGCTCAATCAGAAGACAGACCTCTAAAGACCTGTCTCAAGAATAAGAAAAGGCGGCACCGCAGTACCGCCCTTTCAGATCAGATTTCTAAGCGTGAGCTTAGGAAGCTGCGGCCGCGGCTACAACTGCAAGAATCAGCAGTGGAACCAGGATACCGGAAGAAGAAGAACCCGCTTTGGCTTCTTCAACGATGATTGGCGCTTCCATGATTGGTGCAGCCATGTTGCCCGCGAAGGCAGTGGAAGCAGCGACGGAAAGTGCGGCAGCAAGTGCGATTTTTTTCATAGTACTATCCTCTAGAATTCGCCCATTGCCTTGTTAATAAGACAATAAGCACCCAAGACTTAAACCTCGTATCTTGTTCTAACCAGTTATTATCAGGGAATGCAAACCCATCTTTTAACCGCTCACCCCAAGATCGCCTAAATGTCGTCAAATAAGCAACACTTGTGTGCCCACTTTGGCGACCGCAAACAACTCCGCAATGTGCTCGTTGTACAAGCCAATACACCCATTGGATGAGCGGCGACCGATCTTGCGTGTATCATGCGTTCCATGGATGCGATAATAAGTCCAGCTTAGATACAATGCGTGCGTTCCAAGCGGATTGTCCGGGCCTGCAGGAACAAAGTCCGGCCACTCGGGGTTGCGCTTCTTCATAGATGGCGTCGGACGCCAGGTGGGCCCCTCGACCTTACGCACGATCGTCGTGCGACCTTTTTTAGTTAAATCAGACGTAAGCGGCACCGAAGACGGGTATAGTCTGTAACCCGCACCGTCTGCAGGCCAGTAATGCAAGGCGCGGCTCGAGATATCGACGAGTATCGCGCCATTGTTCAGATTGCTAAAATACGGACGCCAGTCCAGTGTGCGAAAGCTGGAGATGTTACGCCGCACTGCATGGCTGATGTCTTCTTCAATCTCGACGGCGCCATTGCTGGGGATCGGCGTCTCTTGTGCCAATGCCGGTCCCGCCAGAACAGCAGCGCCCGCAGCACTTATAAAACTGCGTCGATCCAGCCTCTTTTTCACATCTGCGCTCACCACGTTCTCCAATTCAGACCGGCACCTTTTTCCACATTGTTATTGCGCGAAAGCCTCACTCGCAATTGAAACGCACGTGATTGTGCAAAAGCCAACCGATTGTGGGTTTGAATCGCAACGCATAGAGGAGTAGGGCTAAGCTAGTTAAGTCGGGGTACTATTCTATGAAGCGCATCGGATTTCTTCTTGTTTTGGCGACACTTGCCCTCACCGCATGCGGCAGCCCCCAACAAACCACGCTCGCGCCGGATGGAAAACCGCTTCCCAAAGTCTACCGCATCGGGGCTGGCGATGTGGCTGAAATTCAGTTCCGCATGCTTGATTCAGTTAATTCTCTGCGCGGCGCATCCGGTGCCGCACCTCTAAAACTTGATGCAATACTGAATGCCGCCGCAGCAACCCATTCGCGTGATATGTCGATCCAGAACCGCCCCTGGCATTTTGGCTCTGACGGCTCGTCGCCCATCGATCGTGTGCGCCGCGTCGGTTATACAGGTCAGCTCAAGGGTGAAAACATTTCAGAAACCTATGAGACGGAACTCGAAACGCTCGCCGCCTGGATGGAAGAAACCAACACGCGCAACGTCATCCTCGACAATTCTGCGACCGATATGGGCTTTTCCTACTTTCAAGAAAGCAACGGAAAAATCTGGTGGACCCTTGTTACAGGAAGGCAAGCAAGCGGCGCGCTTCAGCTCGCTGCAAACTGACGCCCCACCAACCCCTCACTTATTTATAAATAGAGATCGGCGTGCCGTTTTCGACCATAGCATAAATCCGTTCCATCTCCCGGTTGGTCACGGCAATGCAACCCGCAGTCCAGTCGCGGCCACCGCCAGCGTTTTTGCTCGGGCGTCCGTGGATAAAGATATCGCCCCCGGGGCTAACCCCAGCTGCTTTCGCTTTGGCAATGTCCTGTGCATTCGGGTAATCGATGCCGATAGACAGGTGGAACTCCGAATTCGGATTACGACGGTCGATAATATACTCGCCCTCCGGCGTTCGCCCGTCGCCCTCTTCACCTTTGTGACCATAAGGCGCAAATCCAAGCCCGATGTCGTAACTGCGCAGCACCTCGCCCCTGTGCATCAGGTGCATCTTGCGCTGCTCTTTGTACACGATCACGCGCGTCACGTGCGGACCATTGTAGCGTTTGAACTTGCTCGAACACGCGCTCAACGCCAATGTAGAGGCAATCGAAAGAATAAGAAGGCGTCGTTTCATTTGAATCACTGCCTCAAATTCGGTGCTTACAATTAGGTCCTTCATAGACGGTTTCATTCGCCGCTCAAAAGGATTTCGCTATCTCTGACGCTCTTGTGACGTCTCTTTCTGCGAAAGCATCTTTTCGATCGTTTCAAGCCGCGCGACAACTTCGTCGCGATACGCATCCGTGCGCGCAACATCTTCGGCTTGATGCGCATCCTGCATCGAATTCACGATCAGACCCACCAAAAGGTTAACCACCGCAAAGGTCGTCATCAAAATAAACGGCAGGAAAAAGGCCCAAGCGTAGGGATAAACCTCCATCACAGGGCGCACGATGCCCATGGACCAGCTCTCGAGCGTCATAATCTGAAACAGCGTGTAACCCGATTGCCCAAGTGAGCCGAACCACTGCGGAAAATCACTTCCAAACAGTTTCGTTGCAATCACAGCACCAATATAAAAAATGATCGACATCAACAGGAACACGCTGCCCATCCCGGGAAGAGCGGTAACGAACCCCTCGACCACGCGCCGCAGACTTGGCGCAACAGACACGACACGCAGCACCCGCAAAATACGCAAAGCGCGTAGTACCGAAAGGCCACCCGATGCCGGGACGAGCGCGATCGCAACTACCGCGAAATCAAAAAGGTTCCAACCACTGCGAAAGAACCGCGCACCCCGTGCGATCAACTTGGCGATAATTTCCCCAACGAAGATCGCCAGACAGGCTGTGTCGATCGCAAGAATAAGTGTGCCATAACGCGCCATCACCTCGCCAGAAGTTTCAAGCCCGAGCACTATGGCATTCAGAATAATCACCCCAATGATGAAATTCCCGACCCAAGGCTGGTCCAGCCACGCATCTAATTTTTGCCGCATCAGAATGTCCTATCCACGCCCTTAGCGCTGCATATGTGTGCGGCCAAACTTCGCTGCAAGCTCTACATGCGCAGACCAGCGGAATTGATCCACAACCTGTATCCAATCAAGCGTAAAACCAGCCCCGATCAGCACCTTCGCGTCGCGCGCGAAGGTCACGGGATTGCATGACACATAGGCAAGCTGTTCCAATGCGCTTTGCGCAATCTCGGCCACTTGCGCCTCTGCCCCCGCTCGCGGCGGGTCGAGCACAGCAAAATCCATGTGCTTGAATTCGTCCTGCATCAACGGACGTCGGAACAGATCACGCGCGACTGCTTGCACTTTTTTCAGCCCTTTGGCCTTACGCCAGCCACTGTCCAGCGCTGCGATCATCGCCTTGTCGCTCTCAAGCGCAAGAATTTCAGATCGCTCTGCCAGAGGCAGCGTAAAAGTGCCGCATCCCGCAAACAGATCGACGCCGCGCGCGCCGCTGACCGCGTCCAACACCGCAGCAGTTAAGACATCCTGCCCGTGCTGCGTTGCCTGCAAAAAGGCACCAGGCGGCGGAACCACCTTGCCTGCGCCAAATTTCTGATGTGGCGGATTGCGCATACCGATGACCTCGTCGTCCCACGTCAGGCGCGCAAGGCGGTGCTTTTCCACCAACCCCGACAGCGCGAGTGTGAGCGCATTGTCCAGCAGCTTGCCACCTTGCACATACACATCAAGCCCGACCTCGGAGAGCGTGACATTCACCGACATCTCGCCTTTGCGCGATCCACCAATCAAGGCCAGATCATCCATCAAAGGACCCGCTTGCAGCAACTCTGGCACAACAAGCTGACACTCCGGCACGGCGATCACCGTATCAGAGGCGCGCGCATGAAACCCCCAAAGCGCGCCCTTTTTAGTACGGCGTACTGCAAATGTTGCGCGGCGACGGCTTTGCGGCGGCGAGGTCTTGATCGCACGGAACTCCGTCTTGATCCCATGGGCATCCAGTGCGCTTTGCACGATCCGCTGCTTGAAATCTGCCACGAACGGCTCTGCCGCGTGCTGCAACTGACAGCCTCCACAGCTTTTGTAATGCTTGCAAAGGGCGGCAACACGCAGATCAGACGGCTCGACAATCTTCACGTCGCTCAAGCGATCCCCGTTGCGAATACCCTGCACACGCTCGCCCGGAAGGGTGCGCGCGGCATAAACGGGGCCGGCGGCGATTCCGTCGCCCTGATGCCCCAAACGCTCTATCAAAAATTCATCCATAAGCGCGCTAGTGCCTTATCCGGCGGCAGAACGCACGTCGATAAAGCCACCTGACTGACGATTCCAGTAGCGCGCATAAAGCCCGTCCTGCGCCAGCAGCGCATCGTGCGTACCATCTTCAACGATCTGGCCATCATCCAAAACGATTATCCGGTCCATCTTGGAGAGCGTCGACAGCCGGTGCGCGATCGCCAGAACCGTTTTACCCTCCATCGCGCGCTCTAGCGCGGTTTGGATCGACGCTTCTACTTCGCTATCCAGTGCGCTTGTCGCCTCATCCAGCACAAGAATGGGTGCATCCTTCAAAATCGCACGCGCCAAAGCGATACGCTGGCGTTGCCCACCCGATAGCTTGACACCGCGCTCACCCAGATGCGCATCATAGCCTCTGCGTCCCGCATTATCGCGCAGGTTGGCAATAAAACCACTCGCCTCTGCCTGCTCCGCCGCGTGCACCATGTCCGCGTCATCCGCACCATGACGCCCATACAGGATATTGTCCCGTGCAGAGCGATTAAACATCGCAGTTTCCTGAGTGACCATACCAATAGCGCGCCGCAGCGAGGTCTGCGTGACCTCCTCAAGCGGTTGCCCGTCAATCGAAATGCACCCGGATTCTGCCTCATAGAGCCTAAGAAGAAGCGACACCAAGGTCGATTTACCAGCGCCAGACGCACCGACGATGCCCAGCTTTTCCCCCGCGCCAATCGTGAGGGTCATGTTCTGAACACCGCCGAGTGCATTGCCGTATTGAAAGTCCACATCTTCAAAGCAGATTTCGCCTTGTTCGACGCGGATATCCTCTGCGCCTTCCGCGTCATCGACGCGGATCGGATTGCTCAGCGTGCGCATCCCGTCCTCAATTTCGCCGACGTTGGAATAGATAGCCATCAGCGTGAAACTGACCCAGCCGGTCATCTGCGCGATGCGGATCGACACGGCGCCCGCGGCGACAATATCTCCCGGGCTTGCTTGTCCCAGCTGCCAGAAATAGATCGACGCACCCATCAGCAAAACAGGCAAAATGCCCGCAACCAACATCAGAAAAAACCGGAACGACGCTGCGATCCAGCCATATTGAAGCGCCTCATGGCGGTACTTGCCCATTGCACCCAAGGCGACCTCGTCCTCATGAGCGTCATGCGCAAACAACTTGACCGTCTTGATATTGGTGATCGTATCCACCACCTGCCCTGACACCACCGCTCGTGCCCCTGCCCGCGTCGCAGATCGCGCGCGAATTCTCGGCAAGAACCAGGCAATCAACGCAAAATAGAACACAAGCCAAATCACGAACAATGCAGCCACGCGCCAGTCGATCGCGCTCAAAAGCGCGAAACTGCCAACAAGCGACGCCAACGCAAAGGCCACCACGTTGATCGTTTCGGACACGACATCCGTCACCGCACGCGCCGTTTGCATCTGCTTTTGTGCGATACGCCCCGCGAAATCGTCATCAAAGAAAGTGACCGATTGCCCAAGCGACCAACGGTGCAAACGCGACTGCACCAAAGTCGAAACGTTTGGCATCACGATGATGTGGTTCGCGCCGGACGACAGTGCAAAAGTCACAGGCCGCAGGATCACGAAGAACCCGACAGCCAGCCCGATCATGAGCATATTTCCCGGTGCGTAGAAATTCTCAGCACCACTGGCGACGACCGTGTCGATCACCATGCCAAGAATCCACGCGGTGCCCGCCTCCATCGCACCTGCCGCCGCCGACAAAAGTGCCGCAAAGATCAGAACCGGCCAAGCCCCCGACAGACACCAGCCCAAAAACGCGCGTAGCGTGCGCGGCGGCGGCCCATCAGCAGGGCGAAACGCTTCGATCCATGTGTCGATCTTTTTCATACATCCTCGGCATTCAAAAACCCGCCCGACTGACGCGCCCAGAACTCGGAATATAGCCCACCCTTTTTCAAAAGCGCGTCATGGCTGCCGTCTTCGACAATCTTGCCGCGATCGAGCACCAAAATGCGGTCCATCTGCGCGATCGTGGACAGCCGGTGCGCAATCGCAATCACCGATTTGCCAGCCATCATCCCATAGAGCGTTTCCTGAATCGCAGCCTCGACTTCACTGTCGAGTGCGCTGGTCGCCTCATCGAGCAGCAGGATCGGCGCATCCTTCAGAATAACCCGCGCAAGCGTGATCCTTTGGCGCTGACCGCCCGATAGTTTCACCCCCCGCTCGCCGACTTGAGCATCGTATCCCTCGCGGCCCTCGGCATCGGCAAGGCCCAGAATGAACTCATGCGCTTCGGCCTTCTTGGCGGCTGCGACAATCTCTTCCTCGCTCGCCTCGGGCCGCCCATAAGCGATGTTGTCGCGCACAGAGCGGTGCATCAAGGAACTATCTTGCTGCACCATCCCGATCTGTGCACGCAGGCTGTCTTGCGTTACCTTCGCAATGTCCTGCCCGTCGATCAAAATGCGTCCACCATCAGCGTCGTAAAACCGCAAGAGCAGCTTGACCAAAGTGCTCTTCCCTGCACCTGATCGACCGATCAAGCCGATTTTCTGACCCGGTTCAATACGCAACGAAACAGAGTCTAAACCGCCTGTTTGTCTCCCATAATGATGAGTGAGCCTATCCATTTCAATCAGCCCGTTGCGCAGATCCAGACGCTTTGCATCCACATCGTCAACCAAGGTGATAGGTTGCGCAATCGTCTCCATACCTTCCTTCACGACACCAAGCTGCCGGAAGAAGGACGTCAGCGCCCACATGATCCAACCCGTCATCGCGTTAAGGCGCAACGCCAGCGCAGTAGACGCAGCAACAACGCCAACCGACGCTTCGCCCTGCATCCAAAGCCAGATCGCACCACCAACAACACCGATGATAAGCAAACCGTTCAGCATCACCAAAACCACGTCCATCATGGTGAAAATGCGCATTTCTGCTTGGAATGTGACGCGTGCTTCTTCGATCGCGTCTCGGGCGTAATCAAGCTCTTGCGGTCCATGACTAAACATCTTTACCGAATGAATATTCGTGTACGCATCGACAACGCGCCCCGTCACCAATGAGCGCGCATTCGACGAAGCTTGCGACGCTGGCCCAACGCGCCGGACTGTCCACAAAACCAATGCGCCATAAAGGCCTAACCAGATCACTAAAGGCACCGCCAAACGCGGATCGGCCTGCGCAAGCAGAATGGTCGAACCGATGACATAAGCCAGCGAAAAGGTGATCGCGTCGAACACTTGAAACACCGCCTCGCCCGCAGCGGGCGGTGTTTGCATGATCCGGTTTGCGATGCGCCCCGCGAAATCATTTTCGAACCAACCCACCGATTGCCTCAGCACATGTTTATGCGCGCGCCAACGAATGAGCGTGCCAAAGTTCGGCAGAATGGTATTGTTGAGCAACGCCACGTCGATGAATTGAAGCACAGGACGGATGAACAGGATAAACAGCGCGACCAGAATGAACTCGCCGCCGTAAATCGCCCAGACCTGCGCTGGATCGCCCTGCAAAATATCTACGACGCGGCCCATGTAGGAAATTAGCCAGATTTCGACCACAGCGACGACAACGGACATAATGCCCGTGTACCAGAATACCTTTTTGAACGGCTGTGCATAATTCATCATGAACGGCCACAGCTTCGTAGGTGGCACATTCGTTTCCGAATAGCTCACATAAGGATCAACAAGGCGTTCGAAGAAACGCAGCATGGCACGCAGCCTTCCAGTCTATTTGGTTAGACGAAGACCATGAGCGAAAAAATCACCAAGGCCAAGGCCATGACGCGCATGAAAATGCGCCATGCCAGCGGTGCCATCAAAAGATAAGTAAGAAGCGCCCCCGCGGAGGTCCAGAACAGGCAGACAAAAAGGTTAATGCCCGAAAACGCGCTCGCGAGGCGCAGCGCTTCGCCCGTCGGGGAAAGCCCACCCGGATAGGCCGACATCGCTGTTAGGGCGACGGCCCAGATTTTCGGGTTCACCCATTGGAACAGCAACGCTTGGATGAAAGTCATCGGCGCGTCCGTGTCGTCCACCTCGCGTGGCTTGGCATTCCAAAGCCCCCACGCCATCCACAAAATCCAAACCGATGCGAGGATCTTAAGGGCAAGCGTCAGGCTCGGAAATGCTAGCAAGATAGCGCCAAGACCATAGGCAGTTAGCCCCGCAATGATCCCGACGCCCAGCGCGACACCCAGCAGATGAGGGAGCGTGCGCATGAACCCGAAACGCGCGCCAGAAGCTGTGAGCAGGATCACGTTGGGCCCAGGCGAAAACAGGCCTAGAAAAACGAACAAATACAGGGGATCACTCAAAATGGTCACTTGAGAAGGTCACTTTTGCTCAGCGTAAATTCCGATGCGATCCATAGCGCTTCCAACGCTTTGAGGCGCGCGCCCAAATCCTTGCCTGACAGGTCAGGGAGGTCTTTTGCCTTCACTGGAAATGCCGCGCTTTCACCTTTTTTAGTTTCTTCTATTTGCGTTTCGCTTAAAGGCATCTCCAATATCGCAGCACGCAAGATAAGCACATCGAGCGCAACGGGGCTGCCATGCAAATACCCCAAATGTCCGGCCGCTTTCATCGACCCGACTTCCCCGCGCAACATCGCCCAGCGCGCCCTATCCGCCTTGCTCAGGCGCAGTTTTTCTGCGTTTTCGCCCCCGCATAACACGCTCAAACGGCGCATCGGATCAGGGGCAACACCCCATTCCTGTTCATGGTGAATCAAGGGCGAAAGCCCGCGATCATCGACGCCATCCAGAACTGTACTTAAAGCGCCACAACTGCGCATCGCAGCAACCGCCATTGAGGGATCAGGCGCACTCAGTAACTTTTTCAACTCTGCGCCGACGCGTTCGCGCGACAATCTCTCCAACCCCTCAAGATTGCCTGCCACCGCCGCCAGCCCATTCGCATCAATCCCGAGCGCAGGATCGCCGTACCACGCAGTAAAGCGAAAAAACCTGAGCGCGCGTAGATAATCCTCGCAAATGCGCGCGCCCGCATCACCGATGAAACGCACATGACCGCGCTCTAAATCCGCCAGCCCACCCAGCGGGTCGATCACACACCCATCGGCCATCGCGTAAAGCGCATTCATGGTAAAGTCGCGCCGCGCTGCATCCCTCGCAACGTCATCGAAAAACTGCACTTTGGCATGGCGTCCATCGGTTTCAACGTCCGCACGAAACGTGGTTATTTCATGTGCGATACCGCCTGAAACGACTGTTATCGTACCATGGTCCAGCCCCGTTGGAATAGCGCGTAAACCAGCGGTCTTCGCACAGCGCGTCACCTCTTCAGGATGCGCATCCGTGGCGATATCGATATCCGAAACAGCAACCTTCAGAAGCGCGTTACGCACGCATCCGCCCACGAAAAGCGCTTGGTATCCTTGACCGGTTAACGCGTCAAAAACTGCTTGGGTCGCCAGTGCCTCGATCCAATCGCCCGCGATTTTCATCGCGCAGCCAGGGCGTCAGCAAAGGCGCGAAGCATGCGCGCCGTTGCCCCCCAGATGTAATAGGACCCGTAAGGAATGGTATAGTAATACCTGCGCTTGCCGCGCCAGCGCCGGGACTGTATCTGGAAATTCTCTGGCTTGGTTAAGAAGGCCAGAGGAACCGTAAACACTTCGGTCACTTCGCCAGCTTCGGGCCTGATCCCGAAGGGCGCTTTCAGCAGGCCCACGATCGGCGTGACCGTGAAGCCCGTCACCGTTTCATGCGGTGCCAGTGTTCCTAAAATTTCGACGTTGCCCCTCGGCAGTCCGATTTCTTCCTCAGCCTCTCGCAGCGCGGTTTGGATCAGGTTTTCGTCGCTTTCATCCTGCTTGCCACCAGGAAACGCAATCTGCCCCGGGTGATGTTTCAGCGCACTGGAACGCATGGTCAGGATCACCCGCCATTCCCCATTCTGTTCAATCAAGGGAACAAGCACCGCCGCCTCGCGAAGCTTGCGCCCCCAGGGAAGATTAATTTCAGGATTCAGATCATAATCGGACGAGGGCGAATTCGCCCCCACCAGCTTCGAACGAATATGCGCAATACGCTCAGGCATCCGCCTCGAAACCCACACTCGCGGGGTCCAGATCGTAATGCGCGCCGCAGAACTGGCAATCCGCCGTCACGCGCCCCTCTTCTGTCGTCATCGTCGCAATATCTTTGGCCGAATAGATAGATAGGCTCTGACGAACGCGCTCCTCCGAACAGGTACAGCCAAAACGCACGGGCTGAGCGTCAAAAACACGCGGGGATTCTTCGTGAAAAAGGCGAAGCAGTAGAGCGTCTGGTGTAATGATCGGGCCGATCAATTCCAATTCATCCACCGTATCAAGCAGAATATTCGCGCGCTTCCAGTTTTCACCATCATCGCCACCGCCCGCAACATCATTCGCGGACAAAAGCCCACCCTCGCCCGTGGCTTCGGTCACCGAAGGTGAGGCTTTCGGCATGTGCTGCAACATCACCCCCCCCGCGCGCCAATGCGGCGCAGCATCTTCAGTCGAAATGCCGAAACTCAGCTCGAACCGTGTTGGAATTTGCTCGGACTGCGCGAAATACGCTTCGGCGCAGGTCGACAAGGAGCCGCCCGCGATTGGCGTGATCCCTTGGTAGGGCTGCATATCTTCACCTTGGTTAATCATGACCGCGAAATAGCCTTCACCAATTTGCTCGAACGGGCTCGCGTCGGTCAAACGATCCGCATCATAGCTTGCATAGGCCCGGATGCGCGCAGGTTCACCATCTTCGGTCGGGCCATAATAGTCCGTCGCGATCATACGAACCGCACCTTTGGATTGCACCTGAAGCGACAGCTTCCAGCGTAATTTTATCGTTTGGCCGATCAGGGCGGTCAGGACAGCCATCTCTGCGACCAGTGCTTCGACCGCCGGTGGGTAACTATGTTGTTGAAGAATACCGTCGAGAACACCGTCAAGGCGCGCAACGCGGCCACGAATGTCCGAAGCATCCAACTGAAATGGTAGGACCGAATCGTCCCAAGCGAGTTTTTGTCCAAGTGACATGGGGTTTCCTTATGCGCAGGCTCTTGGCATACCGCGCCTATATAGGCGCTTCAAGCGCAGGTCCAAGGGCAAGCACATGATCAGACGTTTTGGTACACCTCCCAAAAGCGGTGTAACTTATCGCAACCGACCCGGCGCATATGCTATCCTCATCCGCGAAGGGAAGGTGTTGTTAACCTTCCAGGAAGAACCAATCCCTGAATTTCAAATTCCTGGTGGCGGTATTGATCCGGGTGAAAGCCTGATCCCAGCACTACGCCGCGAGGTTATGGAAGAAACCGGTTGGAGCATTGGCGCACCTGTGCGTCTTGGCGCATTCCGCCGGTTTGTCTTTATGCCAGAGTACGACATGTGGGCAAATAAACTCTGCCATATTTTCCTTGCACGGCCCGCGATGAAAATTGGCGAGCCCACAGAAAGAGGGCATCACGCCAACTGGGTTCCTTTTGAGCAGGCTCCTAATCTGATCAAAAACGTAGGTGATCAGCAGTTTTTGCTTCGCGCGCTTGATCGCTATTGCCAAGGCAAAAATTCATAAAGAACCGCTGAAACATCATCAGGAAAACCCGCATCAACCGCGTATTCCGACAACATCCAAACCAGCGCTTCAAGCAATTGCGGGCCGCTTGACCCGCTTAACTTTTGCACCATCCTCTCGAATCCATCTTCCCCAAGCATATTACCCTCAACATCGGGACATTCGGTAATGCCATCGGATGACAATATAAGCTGATCACCCGGCTCCAACTGAACCCGAAATTCCTCGAAGTCCACATTTTCGAACAACCCTACAGGAAGCCCGCCCGTTCCGTCCTGCTCGATACGTCCATCCTTGCGGCGCACCAAGGGATGCGGATGGCCCGCTTGGCACAACGTCGTTGCGCCGGTTTCCATATTAGCCAAAGCCAAAATTACCGTGAAATAGTGGTCCGTCTCCATTTCTTCCAACACAATCCGATTGAGGTCTGCGATCACATCCGATGGCGGCCTTGCGCAAATTGTCCCGTCCTCAAGATAGCATAGCGCAATGTTTTGATCGGGCGAGGGGGACGTCAAATACCCCGCCAAACGCGCCGTCATAAGGGCCGAACTCACCCCGTGGCCTGACACATCAATTGCAAAAAAACCGACTTCGGTACTGGAGATCGGAAAATAGCCAACCAGATCGCCGCCCACGTGACCCGCAGACAGCAAAGTGAAAGACAATGACGCGCGATCGAATTTTTTGTGTTTCTCACGAACCAAGGATTGTTGAAGTTTCTTGGCCTCTATCAGATCGAGATTCAGGGAATCGTGCACCGCACGCAACTGATCCAACGTATCGGAAATGACCTTGGTCTGGCTGGTCAACTCACGCTGCATCTGGATGATACGTTCGCCCGCAGCCAAGCGCGCACGAAGCTCGATACCGTTCACGGGTTTGGTAAGGAAATCGTCTGCCCCGCCCTCCAGACCCTGCGCCACATCATCCTTCGCGCTCTTGGATGTCAAAAGGATGAAATACCCGTAACCTTCGCGTGGCATCGCTTTGAAAAAGCGGCAGAATTCCAGGCCATCCATCCCCGGCATCATCCAATCGCTAAGCACCAGATCAGGTGGCCAGCCTTCACAAATCTCAAGCGCCTGCGCCCCGCCTTCGGCTTCACGCACCTCATACCCCATACGGGACAAAGACGCGGAAAGGATGCGTCGTTGAAGGCGGCTATCATCAACAATGAGTACCTTAATTTTTGACAAGTGGCTCTGTTCGAGCACGCCCAATTCTATCGGCTGGATTGCATTCACTTTCTTTCCTCTCGACGCCCTCGCTAAACCGAAAGTCCTAAGGAAAAGTGAAATTCAAAGTTCTAACAAACTTCTGATCAGCTATGGTTTTAGAAACGACTTATTCACTTTTTCCACAGATAAATCCCCCACAGGAGGGCGACATGATCAATTGGGCACGGGCGACAGAACTGCGCGATGAAATCGGCGCAGAGGACTTTGAGGAAGTTGTTGACTTATTTTTGAGCGAGGTCGAAGAGAGGCTTGAAACCCTTAGCAAAGACAAAAGCATCGACGCCATCGAGGAGGATTTACACTTCCTCAAAGGCAGTGCGCTTAACCTTGGCTTCGAGGGCCTTGCAAAGCTTTGCCACCTAGGGGAAAAACGCGCGGCGTCCGGCGAACCGGTCGAGGAGCTAGATCAGGTCGTCGGCGTTTACGAGGCATCCAAAACGGCGTTTCTATCCAAACTGGCAGAAAGTGCCGCCGCCTAGATCAGATAAACTTGTGCATCTCTTTCAAGTCGCCGTTTTCAGAGTCTCGCAGGAACTTGCGTCGAAGCCCTTGCATACCAGAAATCCAGCGCATGTGATCCGTGCCTTTGAGTGCGACATATTCAGAGACTTGCGGATGCGGCAGGATCAAAAATTCTTTCGCGATCATCCCGGCCAGCACACTTTGCGCCACATCATCAGCGCTTATCAAAGAACCGCCGGTGTCGGTCTGATCATCCATATCCAAAAGCGGTGTCGCAACATACTGGGGGCAAACCACCGACACATCGATTCCGTCGCCACTATGGGTGATTGCCAAGGATTCAGCAAAACTGACGGCGGCATGTTTGCTCGCCGAATAGGCCGCGTCACCGATTTGATTAAGAAGCCCGGCCGCAGAGGCGACATTCACCAGATAGCCGCCACCGCGCGCGATCATCGAAGGCAGCACGGCTCGCGACGCGTAGACATGCGCCATCACATGCACTTCCCAATTCAACTGCCAGACTTGTGTGCTTGCAGAGGCGGCATGACTCGGTTCACCACAGGCAAGCCCTGCATTGGAGATGAAAACATCGATCGAGCCAAGGCGGGTTTCGGCTGTATTAATCAGTTTGATGATCTGGCTCTCGTCGCGCACATCGCATTGAACTGCCAGCCCGCCTGTATCAGCAGCTATTTTTTGAGCCGCTGCACCGTTTAAATCCGAAACGCAAACCCTGGCACCCTGATGCGCAAACATCCGCGCCAGCGCCGCGCCAATTCCGCTACCGGCACCCGTCACAACAATCGTCTTGTCTGCAAACATTTCAGGCCCCTAAATCAAAAATTGCGCCAGAATTTCATCGTCGGTTATGTCGGTGTAAGTAAATCCAGCCGCTTCCAATTTACTCAAAAGCGCATCGAAATTTTCCGCTCTCTTGGTTTCGAGACCGATCAGGACCGAGCCGAAATTGCGTGCGGACTTCTTGAGGTACTCGAACCTGCTGATATCGTCTTCCGGCCCAAGAATTCCCAGAAACTCCTTCAAGGCACCGGGGCGCTGGGGCATGCGCAACACGAAATATTTCTTCAACCCCGCAAACCGCTGTGCGCGTTCTTTGACTTCGGGCAAACGTTCAAAATCAAAGTTACCGCCAGAGGCGACGCAAACCACTTGTTTGCCTGCGATCTGCTCACGTAAATCCTTCAACGCATCGATCGCAAGCGCGCCCGCGGGTTCAAGAACAACCCCTTCAATATTGAGCATTTCCAGCATCGTGATGCACAGACGATCTTCGCTAACTTGTATCATGTCCACCAAGGAAACATCGCGCAAGCGGTCAAATGTGCGCACGCCGATCCGGCCCACAGCCGCGCCATCGGCGAAGGTATCCACCTTTCTCAAATCGACGGGGCCTCCAGCCTGTAAAGCTGCAAGCAGACAGGCGCCGCCTATCGGCTCGACAAAGGTTAATGCGCAGCGATCACCAACATAGCTGCGCACACCCGCCGAAAGGCCACCCCCACCGACAGGCAGGATGATACGATCCGGCATGCCACCTAGCTGCGCTTCGATCTCGACCGCCACCGTCGCTTGCCCCTCGATCACGTCCTCATCATCGAAGGGCGATAAAAAATGACCATCAATATCGGCGCAATAGGCCTGTGCCGCACGCAATGTGTCATCAAAATAGTCGCCCACCAAACTGATTTCGATGTGCTCGCCACCAAATATCCGTGTCTTGTCGATCTTCTGCTGCGGCGTCGTGACCGGCATGAAAATCGTGCCCTTCACTTGAAAATATTTGCACATGTAGGCCACGCCCTGTGCATGATTTCCCGCGCTCGCGCAGACAAAATCGGCCTTGCCCGGATCACCGGCCAGCACCTTGCGCATCGCATTGAACGCACCGCGCAATTTGTAGGATCGCACCGGCGACAGGTCTTCGCGTTTCAGCCAAATATCCGCGCCGAACGCCTCGGACAAATGCACGTTGCGCTGCAAAGGCGTCGGCGGCAGCACACCGCGGATCGCATGTTCGGCGAGGATCGCCTTATCTTGAAAACTGGTCATTAACCGTGTCTGACGCAGCGCAGTCGCGCATTCAAGCCCAATGCGCAGCGCAGCGCCTTGCCCACCTTACAAAAACACGGTATCCGCGCGATCAAATTCTCCTGAAAGGAACCCGCGATGACTGCGCCTAAAAAAGTCGTTCTGGCCTATTCTGGTGGCCTAGACACCTCGATCATTCTGAAGTGGCTCGAGACCGAATATGGCTGCGAAGTCGTGACCTTCACCGCCGATCTCGGGCAGGGCGAAGAACTGGAACCAGCCCGCGCCAAGGCTAAATTGATGGGCGTAAAAGACATCTACATCGAAGACGTGCGCGAGGAATTCGTGCGTGATTTCGTTTTCCCTATGTTCCGTGCCAATGCGGTTTACGAGGGACTCTATTTGCTTGGAACCTCCATCGCGCGCCCTTTGATCTCCAAACGCTTGATCGAGATTGCCGAAGAAGTTGGTGCCGACGCGATTGCCCATGGCGCGACCGGCAAAGGCAACGATCAGGTTCGTTTCGAATTGGCCGCATATGCCCTTAACCCCGATATCAAGGTGATCGCGCCCTGGCGTGAGTGGGATTTGACCAGCAGGACCAAGCTGATCGACTTCGCAGAAAAGCACCAGATCCCTATTGCAAAAGACAAGCGCGGCGAAGCGCCGTTCTCGGTCGATGCCAACCTGTTGCACACCTCTTCCGAGGGCAAAGTGTTAGAGGATCCGGCAAACGACGCGCCCGATTACGTCTACCAGCGCACGGTCAGCCCTGAAGATGCGCCCAACACGCCCGAATTTATCGAAGTCGGATTCGAACAAGGCGATGCGGTTTCAGTCAACGGCGAAGCCATGAGCCCCGCCACAGTGTTAACCAAGCTGAACGAGCTTGGCGGCAAACATGGCATCGGCCGCCTCGATCTGGTCGAGGGCCGTTTCGTCGGGATGAAATCGCGCGGCATCTATGAAACGCCTGGCGGCACGATCCTGCTTGAAGCGCATCGCGGCATCGAGCAGATCACGCTTGATCGAGGGGCTGGCCACCTCAAAGACGAGTTGATGCCGCGATATGCCGAACTGATCTACAATGGCTTTTGGTTCAGCCCTGAGCGTGAAATGTTGCAGGCAGCGATTGATCATAGCCAGAAACATGTTACCGGCACGGTCCGCCTCAAACTTTACAAAGGCCTTGCGCGCACGGTTGGGCGTTGGTCCGATCACAGCTTATATTCCGAAGCCCATGTCACGTTTGAAGATGATGCAGGCGCATACGATCAAAAGGACGCAGCGGGCTTTATCCAGTTGAACGCGCTTCGCTTGAAACTGCTTGCCGCACGCGAGCGCCGCCTGAAGAAGTAGACTCTAAATTGACAATTTATGCGCTGCCAGTCTCTCGTAGATTGGCAGCGCTTTTTCGTTGATCACCTGCAATTCGCCACTCAAAACAGGCAATTCACCCTCCGTATCAGCAAAGCCCGTCGAACGATGGACTGCATCATACCAATGCGACGCCCAAACGCCATCAAACGGCTTGGGACCGGCAGGCCAGGATAACATTTCTGGATCCCACTCCAAGCCTATCGCATGGCATAATGCACGCAACGCCCGTTCGGGGTTGGCGCGAATATCGGCACTATCGATGACGACAGGCACCTGCCCAAACGCACAGACCTGATCGAACAACTCCAATTGCTGCACAAACCCGATATCAGCCAGCGTGAGCCCGTCATACTTATTCGCAAAACTCGCCAGAACACGTGCAGGATGGCGGATCAGAAAGACGTTTGTGACCTCCCTCATCCAGTCACGGAGAACGCACGGCAGCATATGCTGCGTCATGTGTTTCTGATAGGAATGCACTGCTGTATCAGCTTCGAACAAGGCAGAAACGACAAGTTTCGGATCAACGTTTTGCGACAAAATCACTTCTTTGCGCATTGGATGATCCAGCCCTGTCTCGTTCAGGTAGGCCGCATAAAAAGGCTCGTCCACCGCACTCATATCCATGCGGTTGGCGAAGCTGTACATGAGCGCCGTCGACAAATTTCGTGGCCCTGACCACATCGCAATTCTCACAAGCCCCTCCTGTTTTGCGCAATGCTAGGCAAACAATTCAACCGCGCCAAGCGGTAAATTCCTGTCACCAAGGCGTGACTTTGCATGTCAGTGGATTGATCGATCGCCCCCTCTAGCCATAGCGTCAACTAAAGGAGACAAACATGTTTCAATTCAAACAGATCAAACCCGCCCTTCTCGCAGGCCTAATCGCTCTTGGGATGACCTTGCACAGCCAACCCGCTAAAGCCGCCGAAACGGAAATTTTGACACTGGCTGGAGGTTGCTTTTGGTGCATCGAGAGTGACTTTGAAAGCGTGCCAGGCGTCAAAGAAGTGGTCTCCGGCTATACTGGCGGTAACACGAAAAACCCGACCTACAAGACGGTCACGGGTGGCGGCACAGGACACTATGAGGCCGTTCAGGTGATATTCGATCCCACGAAAGTGTCGCACAATCAATTACTGCACATGTTCTTCCGCTCTGTCGATCCGACCGACGCGGGCGGACAGTTCTGCGATCGCGGTGACAGCTATCGCACCGCGATTTTCGTCTCGACAAACGCGCAAAGCGCCGCTGCAACCGCCGCGAAACAAGCTGCCCAGAACGCCCTTGGTCAGAAAATCGTGACCCCGATCATTCAGGCCGGAGCGTTTTACGAAGCCGAAGACTATCATCAGGATTACTACAAAGGCACCAAACGCGTGTTGACCCGCTTTGGTGCGGTCAAACAATCAGATGCCTACAAGCGCTATAGAATGGGCTGCGGCCGCGACGCGCGCGTTAAGCAACTTTGGGGTAAAGACGCGCCCTTTGTCAGCCACTAAAGGCCCGCAAACGCCTCGACCTCTTTGAGGTCGGGGATCACATCCGCCGCGCCCATCCGCGTAACCATCAAGGCCGCGGCGCGCATGGCAAGCGAAATGGATTGCCCCATCGACAGCCCCCGATCCAAGCCCGACAATACGTAACCCGTGAACGTATCACCCGCCCCTGTGGTATCGACAGGCGTAACGCTCAGCGCGTCAAAGTGCTGATCAACCCCCGCCCCCGCGTTGATCCACCGCGCGCCTTTGCTACCCAAGGTCACGATGATGTCCGCCACCTTAAGCGCGCCAATTTCCACGCCCAGCGCTCGGGTCAACTGATTAGCCTCGACCTCGTTCAAGATCAGAAAATCAAGGTATGGCAGAACAGATTTGACCGCTTTCGCGTCAAAGGGGGCCGCAGCATAACAGACGCGAAATTTCAGGTTAGAACCTGTTTTCGCCAAATACTCTTGCCCATTGGTTTCATTCTGCATCACCAAAATATCACCCACTGATCCCGCGCTTAGCGCAGCGCCAATTGCACTTTGAGCAATGCTTTGATTGGCACCAGAAAACAGCGTGATCGCGTTCTCGCCGGCGTCATCCACATTTATGATCGCATGACCCGTCGGCACATCGATTTGCGCAATATGGCGCGTATCGACGCCATATTCCATCAATCGATCGCGCGCCCAAATCCCGTCGGGGCCGACCGCACCGATATGCGCCACATGGCTTCCCGCGCGCGCAGCAGCGACAGACATATTCGCGCCCTTGCCACCCAATCCCGTTTGCAAGGAGTGCGCTGCAAGCGTCTCACCCGCACCCGGCAAATGCGAAACGCGGTAAACGTAATCAACGTTGATCGAGCCCAGGTTAAATATGGTCATGCGAATCTCCCTATAGCGTTAACCAACCTTACAGGACGCCAGCACAGCCATGTTCAGAATGTCATTCGCCGTCGCAACCGTCGAGCAAATCTGGATCGGCTTGTCGATTCCGCTCAGGATCGGACCGATCACCGTCGCGCCCGCCAATTCCTGCATCAACTTGACGGAGATACTGGCAGAATGGCGCGCAGGAACGACCAATACATTCGCAGGCCCCGTCAAGCGCGAGAACGGATATTGCTCGGCCGATTTTGCGTTCAACGCAACGTCGACGGTCATTTCGCCTTCGTATTCAAAATCGACGCCGCGCGCTTTGAGAACGTCCGGCGCAATGTGCATTTTCTCCGCGCGCTCGGAAACCGGGTAGCCAAAGGTCGAGAAGCTGACAAAAGCGACGCGCGGTTCGAGGCCAAGATGGCGCGCAACTGCAGCCCCACGCTCGGCAATCGTAGCCAGATCATTTTCATCCGGCCATTCATGCACCAGCGTATCCGCCATCAAAACGATGCGTCCCTTGTGCAGCAAAGCGGTTACACCGACGGCGCCGTCTTCGGCAGTCGCATCGAACACATGGTTAACCAATTCGAGAACATTCGCTGATTTACGCGTGGCGCCGGTAACCAATCCGTCGCCATGACCATGGGCAAGCATAAGGGCGGCAAAGACATGGCGATCGCGGGTCGCAAGACGGTGAACATCGGTGCGATCAAGGCCTTTGCGCTGCAAACGCTTATAGAGGTAATCCTTGTAAACGTCCAAATGCTGCGTGTTGGCGGCGTTAACCACCTCCAGCTCGCGGAATGCGTCACCCATGCCCGCCGCTTCCAGCTTTTCCTGCACATCTTTCGAGCGTCCAACGACAAGCGCTTTTCCCAAACCGCCGCGCTGATACATGACAGCCGCGCGCAGAACGCGCGGATCATCGCCCTCTGCAAAGATCATACGTGCCTGCGCCGCGCGAGCGCGCGAATTGATGCCACGCAAGATGCTCGCAGTCGGATCCATGCGGGTCTTCAGCGACAACTCGTAACTGTCCATATCAATGATCGGACGACGCGCAACGCCCGTGTCCATTCCCGCCCTCGCAACCGCGGGAGGAATGCGATGAATCAGCCGCGGATCAAATGGTGTCGGAATGATATAATCACGCCCGAATGTCAGGTTCTTTCCGTATGCCAGCGCCACCTCGTCCGGGACATCTTCGCGCGCCAGCTGCGCGAGCGCATGAGCGCAAGCGATCTTCATTTCATCGTTAATCGCGCGCGCATGAATGTCCAAGGCACCGCGAAACAGGTAGGGAAACCCAAGTACATTATTGACTTGGTTAGGATAATCGCTGCGCCCCGTTGCAACAATCGCATCGACGCGGACCTCATGGGCATCTTCTGGAGTGATCTCCGGATCGGGATTCGCCATGGCAAAAATCACCGGATTATCGCCCATGCTTTGCACCATCTCCTGCGTTACCGCCCCTTTGACCGACACGCCAAGAAACACATCCGCACCCTTCATTGCCTCTTCCAATGTACGCAATTCAGTGGTCACAGCATGCGCCGATTTCCACTGGTTCATGCCTTCCGTGCGGCCCTGATAGATGACCCCCTTTGTATCGCAAACGATGCAATTGCTATGCCGCGCACCCATGGATTTCAGTAATTCGATACAGGCAATTCCAGCGGCACCAGCACCGTTCAAAACGATCTTCACATCTTCGATTTTCTTGCCCGACAGGTGCAACGCATTCAACAAACCTGCGGCGCAAATCACCGCCGTTCCGTGCTGGTCGTCATGGAAAACGGGGATGTCCATCTCTTCCTTGAGGCGCTGTTCGATGATAAAACACTCGGGTGCTTTAATGTCCTCAAGATTAATGCCACCAAACGTTGGTCCCATAAGGCGCACGGCCTCGCAAAACTTGTCAGGATCTTCCGTATCCAACTCGATATCAATGGAGTTCACGTCAGCGAAACGCTTGAACAAAACTGCTTTGCCCTCCATCACCGGCTTGGACCCGAGCGCGCCAAGGTTGCCGAGGCCAAGCACCGCCGTACCGTTGGAAATCACCGCAACCAGATTGCCCTTGTTAGTGTAATCATAGGCCAATTCGGGGTTTTCCGCGATCGCCAAACAGGGCACCGCAACGCCCGGACTATACGCCAGCGACAGATCACGCTGGGTCGTCATCGGCACGGTTGCGCTAATTTCGAACTTACCGGGCGTCGGCTCCAGATGGAACGCCAGGGCGTCTTCTTCGGTGATCTTTTGCTTTGACATGTTTTTGCGTTCCTTTTGGCGTCTTCGTCTCATATCTTATGCAATCCTTGCGCTCAACTCCCTGTTGGTTTTCGCCTTTCGCAGCGTGGCGCGCGCCGCTAGTCTGCGCGCTAGGATCAGGGGACTAATATGAGCGCTACAAAACCCACCATCACACCCATGATGGCCCAATTTCTCGAGATCAAGGAAAGCTATCCTGAGGCACTTTTATTCTATCGGATGGGTGATTTTTACGAACTGTTTTTCGATGATGCTGTAGCCGCGTCAGAAGCGCTAGACATTGCGTTGACGAAGCGTGGTAAATACGAGGGTGCGGAAATACCCATGTGCGGCGTGCCTTATCATGCGGCAGAGGGGTATCTGTTAACCCTTATCCGCAAAGGGTTTCGCGTTGCCGTTTGCGAGCAAATGGAAAGTCCCGCCGAAGCCAAGAAACGTGGCGGTAAATCCGTTGTGCACCGCGAGGTTGTGCGCCTTGTCACTCCCGGCACATTGACCGAGGAAAGCCTGCTCGATGCGCGCCGTCACAACTACCTCGCCGCCTATGCCGATGTGCGTGGTGAAGGTGCGCTCGCTTGGGCCGATATGTCGACCGGGGCCTTTCATGTGATGCCCCTCAATGCAGTTCGGCTATCGCCTGAACTAGCACGCCTCGCCCCGAGCGAAGTCATTCTGTCCGACACGTCAGACGCTGAAACCCTTAATTTAGTGTCTGAATCCGGCGCATCAATATCGCCTCTTTCCCCCGGCGCGTTCGACAGTACGCAAGGCGCAAAACGTATCTGCACCGTTTTCCAGATCGCGTCTCTGGATGCTTTTGGCGAATTCACACGCCCCGAAATTTCCGCGATGAGCGCGCTGATCGAATACCTAGAAATCACTCAAAAAGGCAAATTGCCGCTGCTACGTCCCCCACAAAAGGAAAGTAGCGGTGGCACCATGCAGATCGACGCCGCGACCCGCCGCAATCTGGAGCTGACGGCCAGTTTGAATGGTGGGCGCGCCAACTCGCTTTTGTCCGTAATCGACCGCACGGTGACCGCTGGTGGCGGTCGCTTGCTAGAGCGCCGCTTGTCCAGTCCATCGCGTGATCTGTTAACCATTAGTAATCGCTTGTCCGCTGTCAGCTGGCTGTTTGAAAACACGCACAAGACCGAAAATTTGCGCGGCACTCTTCGCAAAGTACCTGACCTAGATCGTGCCCTTTCGCGCTTGTCTCTCGAACGCGGCGGTCCCCGCGATTTTGCCGCCATCCGCAACGGATTGGAGCAAGCCCAGACGATTCTGAGTGCAGGACTTGCTGGTGCGCCCGAATTGCTTGCCCGCAGCCTCGATGCACTGGGTGGGCATAGAGACTTATTAATTTACCTCAACGATGCGCTTGTCGCTGAACCGCCCCTGCTCGCCCGTGACGGCGGTTTTGTTGCGTCCGGCTATGACCCAGAGCTAGATGAAACTCGCGCTCTGCGCGATGAAGGGCGCAGTGTCATCGCTTCGATGCAAAAAGACTATGCCGAGCGCGCAGGCATTTCATCACTCAAGATCAAGCATAACAATGTCCTCGGGTATTTCATTGAAACCACCGCAACACACGCAGGGAGAATGCTAGCACCACCTCTGAACGAGACCTTTATCCACCGTCAAACCACAGCCAATCAAGTGCGCTTTACCACGGTTGAATTGTCCGAGATCGAAACAAAAATCCTCAATGCAGGAAATCATGCCCTCGAGATCGAAAAGCGGCACTATCAGATACTAACAAGAGAAATACTCACCAAAGCTGGCGAAATTTCCAACTCGGCGCGCGCCTTGGCAGAGATAGATTTGAACACCAGCCTTGCCACCCTCGCACGCGCAGAAGACTGGAATGCACCCAAGGTTGACGCCACGCGCAGCTTTAAAATCACAGGCGGGCGCCACCCTGTCGTAGAGCAAGCGCTGCGAAATCACGGCGGCACGCCTTTCATTGCCAACAATTGCGATCTGTCAGACGATGCAGACGGCGCGGCGATCTGGCTGCTCACGGGCCCGAACATGGCAGGTAAATCGACATTCCTGCGCCAAAACGCCCTGATTGCGGTCCTCGCTCAAATGGGCAGTTTCGTTCCAGCGCAAAGCGCCCATATCGGTATCGTCAGCCAGTTGTTCAGCCGCGTTGGTGCCTCTGATGACCTGGCGCGTGGTCGCTCGACTTTCATGGTGGAGATGGTCGAAACAGCCGCAATCCTGAACCAAGCCGATGATCGCGCATTGGTGATCCTCGATGAGATCGGGCGTGGCACAGCAACTTACGATGGCCTTTCGATCGCTTGGGCCACACTGGAACATCTGCACGACGTTAACCAATCTCGCGCGCTGTTTGCGACGCACTACCATGAATTGACCAACCTCACCGCTAAACTGGACGGCGCCGAAAACGCCACCGTCTCCGTTCGTGAATGGGAAGGCGATGTCATCTTCTTGCACGAAGTGATCAAGGGAGCCGCCGACCGAAGCTATGGCGTGCAAGTCGCTAAACTCGCCGGTCTTCCCTCCGCTGTAGTCGAACGCGCGCGCATCGTTTTGGATGCCCTCGAAAAAGGCGAACGAGAAGGCGGCGTTCAAAAGGCAGTTATCGACGACCTACCACTGTTCTCCATTACGCCGCCCCCACCGTCAGTTCAAACCAAACAATCCCCCGCCGTGGATCTGCTCGAAAAAATCCACCCCGATGACCTCACACCAAAAGAAGCCTTAAACCTCATTTACCAACTGAAAGAGGCGTCCCGAACCTAATCGAAACGCCTCTGTTCATCTTGTTTTCAAATCCATCGACGCCCTCAACCGGGCGTGGAGCTAACCCCGACTTGCGCTGGACGCAGTAAGCGGTCGTACAACATGAACCCTTCTGCCGCGACCTGAATGATCTCGCCTGCCTTAGTGCCCGGAACAGGCGCCTCGAACATCGCTTGATGCACTTGCGGATCGAACTTGTCGCCAACTGCCGGTGATATCGCCGTAATGCCGTGCTTGCCAAACACGTTAACCAACTCGCGCATCGTCAGCTCAATACCTTCAATCAATGCCGCAGATACCTCGCGCTGTTGGTCTGTCGCCGATTCCAGCGCGCGCTTCATGTTGTCGTGCACAGGCAGCAAATCACGCGCCAGTTTCGAGCCGCCGTAATTCTCCGCTTCCTTGCGATCGCGATCCGATCGCTTGCGCGAGTTCTCCGCATCCGCAAGCGCACGCATGAAGCGATCTTTGTATTCGTCACGCTCCGCCGTCACGACAGCTAATTGATCTGCAGCCAACTCTTCCTCTGTCGGCTCTGCCTCTTCTGCCTCATCGAACTCCGCCTCTAGCGCGTCCAGATCGTCCAGAAATTCGTTTTCGTTACGCTCAGCCATTTCTCTACCTCTAGCTCCGGTCGGAAATCAGCTTCCCAACCAGTTGTGCTGTGTAATCTACAATTGGAACGATCCGTCCATAGTTCAAACGAGTCGGACCGATAACCCCAACAGCACCGATAATTTTTCGATCAGCGTTCATATAAGGAGAAACGACCAAAGAGGAACCCGAAAGTGAGAAAAGTTTGTTCTCAGAGCCAATAAAAATGCGCACACCGTCGCCGTCTTGCGTCAACTCAAGGAAGTCAGCGATATCGCGCTTACGTTCCAGGTCGTCAAACAGCGATCTAATGCGTTCAAGCTCTTCTTCGGGTGCCTCGCCCGCGAGTAAATTGGAACGGCCACGTACGATAAGACGCTCGTGATGTTCGCCCTCATTCTCCCAAACCGCCAGACCGCTATCTATCAGATCGCGCGCAAGCACATCAATTTCTTGACGGCGTGCAGAAATTTCGCGCCGGATCACTGTTTGCAACTCGCTAAGCGTGCGTCCTTCCATCAGCGCATTCAGGAAATTCGCCGCCTCTCGCATGGAACTGGGCGTTTGCCCCGGCGGCGGTGTGAACAGACGGTTCTCAACGTGCCCGTCAGCAAACACCAACACCACCAAGGCGCGCTCGGCCGAAAGCGAAACAAACTCAATATGCTTGATCGGCGCCTCATGTTTCGGCGTCAGAACCAGCGATGCACCTTGCGTAACGCCCGACAGGGCAGACCCAACACGATCCAGCAAATCCCCTACATCAGAGCCATTTCCGACAGTCGAGTTAATCTTGTCGCGGTCATCATTGTTAAGATCGTCCACCTCAAGCAGGCCATCCACAAACATGCGCAGCCCTTTTTGCGTCGGAACGCGCCCCGCACTGATATGCGGACTTCCAAGTAGGCCCAGAAACTCCAGATCCTGCATCACATTGCGGATCGTCGCCGCGCTTACCTTTTCAGAAAGGGATCGCGTCAATGTACGCGACCCTACCGGTTCACCATTCGCCAAGTATCCCTCGACCACTTGGCGAAACACTTCGCGCGAGCGGTCATTCATTTCCGAGAGAATTTGTGCTCCGTCCTGCATTTTTCACACCTTAATCAGCGCATCATTAAGACCCCTCTTAGCCCCAAAGGTCAATCGGGGTTGCGTACTCATTGCGCGCAGAGGTATCCAAAGGCCAAATCGAAAAGGATATCCCATGCGACCCTCTGGACGTAAACTAGACGAAATGCGCGCTGTTTCCATTGAGACAAACGTAACAAAACATGCCGAAGGGTCGTGCATGATCAAAATGGGCGACACCCATGTTCTTTGCACTGCCTCACTTGAGCCGCGCGTCCCCCCTTTCATCAAAGGATCAGGTCTTGGCTGGATCACGGCCGAATACGGCATGCTTCCCCGCTCCACAACATCGCGCATGCGCCGCGAAGCGACAGCAGGCAAGCAAGGTGGCAGAACAGTCGAAATTCAGAGACTAATAGGGCGTTCTTTGCGCGCTGGGGTCGATCGTGTCGCGCTTGGCGAGCGCCAAATCACCATTGATTGCGATGTAATCCAAGCAGACGGCGGCACACGCTGCGCGTCAATCACGGGTGGCTGGGTCGCGCTAAAACTGGCGGTGAACAAGCTGATAAAAGCAGGAGATATCATCTCTGATCCTTTGATTAGTCCCGTATCGGCAATCTCTTGCGGCATCTACGCGGGCCAAGCTGTGCTTGATCTGGACTACCCCGAGGACAGCGAGGCGGGCGTTGATGGCAACTTCATCATGCTTGCCAACGGTCAGATGATCGAAACACAGATGAGCGCCGAAGGCAGCACATATTCGCGTGATCAAATGAACCAGTTGATTGATCTCGCAGAAAAGGGCGTTGCGGAACTATCTGCAATGCAATTGGCCGCAACTGCATGAGCCGGAAATTCACTGACAAAACTCTCCTCATTGCCACGCACAACGCAGGTAAGCTGGATGAAATGCGCAACCTGCTTGCCCCGTTCGGGGTGAGCGTAGTCGGCGCAGCAGAAATGAAACTCTCTGAACCGGAAGAAACCGAAAGCACGTTCACCGGTAACGCACGTATCAAGGCTGTCGCAGCCGTGAAGGCAACCGGTCTGCCTGCTCTCTCCGATGATAGCGGGATCGAAGTTGATGCCCTTGGCGGCGCACCTGGTGTGTATACAGCCGATTGGGCCGAAACGCCGAATGGTCGTGACTTCATGATGGCAATGACCAAGACACACGACCAACTCGAAGCGGTTAACGCTGCCCATCCTCGCACAGCGCGCTTCTGCTCCACGCTCGTACTCGCTTGGCCTGACGGACACGACGAAGTTTTCGAGGGCACCGTTAGCGGAAGCCTTGTCTGGCCCGTGCGCGGGGCTCTCGGTCATGGGTACGATCCTATGTTCATGCCTGATGGTCATGACATCACATTCGCCGAAATGGATTTCGCAGCAAAGAATACAATCAGCCATCGCGCCAACGCTTTCGCGAAATTGGTTAAGGGCTGTTTTGAGCGCTGATTGGCAAAATGGCGGCTTTGGCATTTATGTCCACTGGCCCTTTTGCCAAGCCAAATGCCCCTATTGCGATTTCAACTCGCATGTTTCACGTGAAATCGATGAGGCACGCTGGTGCAGCGCCTATCTCGCTGAGTTAGACCGCGCCGCGATTGAACTGCCTGGCCGCGTGGTTAACGCAGTTTTCTTTGGCGGCGGTACACCCAGCCTGATGCACCCTGATACGGTTGCTGCAATCATCGCACGCATTCGCAAACACTGGGCAATGCCCAACGATCCTGAAATCACGCTCGAAGCGAATCCTGGTTCAGTCGAAGCAGGTCGCTTTCGCGGATATGCCGATGGCGGCGTCACCCGTATCTCTATGGGTGTTCAAGCGCTGAATGATCGCGACTTGAAACGCCTCGGCCGCATTCACACCGTTGCCGAAGCAAAAATTGCTTTCGATACCGCGCGCTCAGTTTTTGAGCGCGTAAGTTTTGATCTTATCTATGCACGGCAGGATCAAACCCTCCAGGAGTGGAGGAATGAACTAAATGAGGCACTTTGTTTGGCAATCGATCATCTGTCTCTCTATCAGCTAACTATAGAGAAAGGCACAGCTTTTTCGGACCGATATGAAAAAGGCGGGCTTTTGGGGCTTCCTGTGGAGGACCTCGCTACGGATATGTATGATACCACACAGGAGCTCTGCGAGAGAGCCGGTTTCGAAGCCTACGAAGTCTCCAATCACGCCAAACCCGGCGCTGAATCCCGGCATAATTTGATCTACTGGCGCTATGGTGATTACCTCGGTATCGGTCCCGGTGCGCATGGTCGCATCACTATCGAGGATCAACGCTATGCGACAGAGCAATACAAAATGCCGACCGCATGGCTTGACCGCGCTGAAATCGGCAAAGCCGAAAAGCCGCGCAATCCACTTGGGGGGATCGATCAAGCCAATGAGTACCTGATCATGGGCTTACGCATTTCCGAAGGCATCGATGTTGACCGGATCGAAGCGCTGGCAAATCAACCCCTGGACACTGCCGCATTAGCCCACCTCACCGATCTTGAGCTCGTTGCGCAGAACGGCCCATACTTGAGGGCGACGCCGCGTGGCCGGCTTTTGCTCAACTCCGTGATCGGCGAATTGCTGTTCTAGCTAATGCTCAAAATGCGGCAAATCTCGTCCAGTTGATCGAGCGACGCATATTTGATCGAAAGTTGCCCCGCCTCACTTCCAGCCTTATGCGTGATCTGAACCGGTAGACCAATCGCTGCTGAAAGATCATCCTCCAACGCTTTGGTGTCGGCATCCTTCAATTCGCCGCCACTACGTGACTTTGCGCGATCGCCCTTATCCCTGTCTGCTTTCTTCTTCGCCAGACTTTCCGTCGCCCGCACGGAAAGGCCCTGCGCTACGACCTGCTTCGCCAATCCAGAAGGGTCTTCCGAGGTGATCAGTGCTCGCGCATGTCCTGCAGAAAGCTTACCCTCGACCAGCAAGGTTTGTACGTCATCAGGCAATTGCAAAAGCCGCATAAGGTTCGCCAGATAGCTACGGCTTTTCCCCAGCTCCTCAGCCAATTTTTCCTGCGTGTGGCCAAATTTATCCATCAGTTGACGATAGCCCATGGCTTCCTCAACAGGGTTAAGGTCAGCGCGCTGAATATTCTCGATGATCGCAACTTCAAGCACTTCAGTGTCGGTAAACTCGCGAACAAGCACCGGAATCTCATGCAATTGCGCCATCTGCGCCGCGCGCCAGCGGCGTTCACCCGCAACAATTTCATACTCGCCCTTACCAGACGGACGCGCACGCACGATGAGCGGCTGAATAATCCCCTTCGCCTTGATCGACGCGGCCAAATCTTCAAGCTGATCTGGCGTAAAGCTACGACGCGGCTGATCTGGATTCGGAAAGACCTTTTCGACCGGAACGATCATATCAGGGCGCGAGGGACCTGTCGTCGTTTGCTGCGCTTCCTGCCCGACATCGGCCATCAACGCCGACAGACCACGACCCAACCCACGATTTTTCTTGTTATCTGCCATGCTCTTTTCCTCTTAAGCCGCGAGTTTCGCGTTCTTTGCTATCACTTCCCGCGCCAAATCACGATACGCGATCGCCCCTTTGGATGTAGGGTCATAATCCAGAACCGGCATCGCATAGGACGGCGCTTCGCTAACGCGCACATTTCTGGGAATTTTTGTTTGAAACACCAGATCGCCAAGATTGTCGCGCGCATCGTTTTCAACCTGTTGCGACAGGTTGTTGCGCGCATCAAACATCGTCAAAACCACTCCCTCAATCCGTAGATCAGGATTAGCTGTCTGCCGCACTTCACGGATCGTCAACATCAACTGTGACAGGCCCTCAAGTGCGAAAAACTCGCTTTGAAGGGGCACGAGAACCGAATGCGCAGCAACCATTGCATTTACCGTCAACAGGTTCAACGAAGGCGGGCAATCGATCAAAATATAGTCAAAGTGGTAATCGTCCATCAAAGGTTGTCGAAGCGCGTCATGAAGCAAAAAACTCCGCTTTTCGTTCGCCATCAGCTCGATATCCGCAGAGCTTAGATCAACGGTCGCAGGAACGATGCACAGCCCTTCGGTCTGCGTATCCTGAATAACATCGCCAAGCGCAACATCGTCCAACAAAAGCTCATAAGTGGTTAGCTCACGATCGCTCGCATCAATGCCAAGACCTGTAGAGGCGTTACCTTGGGGATCAAGATCAATGATCAAAACGCGGAGGCCTTCTGCAACCATCGCAGCAGCCAGATTGATGGTTGTCGTGGTCTTCCCGACTCCACCCTTCTGGTTCACAACTGCCACGATCTTCGTTTCATTCACGCGCGTTGGATCAGGCATTATCTATCTCATTTATCTTTAAAATAACCGCATTCTCTTGAGTCTCACTTGTAATAACCTCTAAAGAAAAGCGCCATGAGTCGCGTGCAGCCTGTACTTCTTTTTCCCAAGTGAGGCCCTTTGGAAACAAACAAATGCCAGTTTTGGTTCGATGGTAAACACCGAATTCCAACAATTTTGAAAGATCAGCCAAAGCCCTTGCTGATACAACATCTGCGTTGAGTGGTTCAATCTCTTCGATTCTCCCCGTGAGAACTTGAGCGCCACCCTCTGTTTCACGTGAAACAGTTCTAAGGAATGCGCACTTGCGTTGGTCGCTCTCAATGAGTGTCACGCGTAATTCAGGTGCCAATTCTCGCGCGAGTACTGCGACGACCAACCCCGGAAAACCGCCGCCACTTCCCATGTCAACCCAGAGTCGTGCGCTTGAAGGCAGCAATGAAAACATCTGTGCCGAGTCAACTATGTGTCGCCCCCAAAGATCATCCAAAGACGTCTTTGAAACAATATTAATCTTGGGATTCCACTTTTTCAGCAAATCCGCATAGAGTTCCAAGCGTTCAAATGTTTCACGTGAAACACTCAACTTACCGATTTTGTAATCCATCTAGGCCCGCCGTTTCTGCCGAAGCTTCGCCAGCAGCAAAGTAAGAGCTGCAGGTGTCATACCATCTACTCGGCTCGCCTGCGCCAAATTATGCGGTTGAACAAGCCCGAGCTTATGTTTCAACTCACTGGAAAGGCTTTCAATATCAGCATAAACGAAGTCGCTCGGAATGATCTGGGCTTCGTCCCGCTTGAGAGCCTCCACGTCTTTTTGTTGGCGCTCAATGTAATTTGAATAAAGTGCATCTCGTTCAACCTGTTCGCGAATCTCTAATGGGGTATCATCAAGTTCGGGAAAAAGCGGGATCAGATCGCCAAACGCAACATCTGGAAATGCGAGGACTTGAACTCCATCCCGCCGATTTCCATCCTGATTGACCGCGATACCACCCGCATTCACTTCTTTTGGGGTTAGCGACCTTGATTTCAAGATGGCTACAACCGAATGAATCTTTTCTTTCTTTGCACCAAAAGCTTCTGCACGTTCGACACTTATACAACCTAATTTCATCCCCATGGGAGTCAGTCGCTGATCCGCGTTATCTGCTCTAAGGGACAAGCGAAACTCTGCGCGGGATGTGAACATGCGATACGGCTCAGTCACACCACGTGTCGTTAGATCATCTATCATCACACCAATGTAGCTGTTGGTACGGCTAAACTGCGCAGGGGCACGACCTTGAGAGCCCAAAGCCGCGTTCAAACCAGCGACAAGACCCTGCGCCGCTGCTTCCTCATAACCCGTAGTCCCATTTATCTGCCCGGCGAGATACAAGCCTGGCACGTTCTTAACCATAAGGTTTGCATTTAGGGCACGTGGATCAACGTAATCATATTCAATTGCGTAGCCTGGTTGCAAGATCACAGCCTCCTCCAATCCAAGCATTGAATGAACGTATCGCACCTGAACATCTTCCGGAAGGCTAGTGGAAATGCCATTGGGATAAACTGTGTGATCATCAAAACCTTCAGGCTCCAAGAAGACCTGATGCGAGGTTTTGTCGGCGAAACGTACAATCTTATCCTCGATAGATGGACAATAACGGGGCCCGACGCCATCAATGTGACCACCATACATCGCACTCCGCTTGAGGTTCTCGGCAATAATTCGATGAGTTTCCTCATTCGTGTGAGTTATTCCACAGTTCACCTGAGGCGCAGTTACACCTTTGGACATAAAGGAGAAAAGCACTGGATCATCGTCACCCGGCTGACTGTCTAGAATATCCCAATTGATTGTGCGCCCATCGAGGCGTGGGGGCGTTCCCGTTTTCAAACGACCTAGGGGCAGGCCAAAACTGTCGATGCGTTCTGCGAGCTTGATGGAAGGTTTATCACCCATTCTACCGCCGGGTTTGGAAGCATCACCAATATGAATAATGCCGCGCAGGAAAGTACCAGTTGTTAGAACGACAGCTTTCGCGTGAATTTCATGCCCATCCGCGAGGATCACCCCGCAAACAGTGTTTCCGTCCATCAGAAAATCAACGGCTTCGCCTTCCAAGATGCTTAGGCCCGATTGACCTTTAATTTCTTTCAGCATCTCGGTTCGATAGATTTTACGGTCGGATTGTGCGCGAGGACCTTGTACCGCAGGACCCTTGCGGCGGTTCAACAGTCTGAACTGGATACCCGCCTTGTCGGCGACACGCCCCATAACACCATCAAGCGCATCAATTTCGCGAACAAGGTGGCCTTTGCCAAGGCCACCAATTGCTGGATTGCACGACATTACGCCGATACCACCCTCAGCCAAAGTGATCAGCGCGGTTTCAGCGCCGACGCGCGCGGCTGCGTGCGCAGCGTCGCAACCCGCGTGGCCACCACCAATAACCACAACATCAAAGCGTGATTGTTTCACGTGAAACACTCCTCACTTACCGAGACAGAAGCTCGAAAAAATCTCATCCAACAGATTCTCGACGTCTACACGACCTATTAGGCTGTTCAAAGCCCGTATTGCACTTCGCAGGTCTTCCGCCACAACATCGTAATGATCTGGACCCAGGTCTAACCCATCTCTAGCAGCACTTAAGTAACGTGTAGAAAGAAGAAGCGCTTCTCGATGCCGTTCACGCGTCGCAATTCCCGCGTTACTTGCTCGATCCAGCAGGGTCCTGGAAATTTCAGCGACTAGACTGTCGACCCCCTGCCCTGTTACGCCCGATACACTTAAACCATCAGTACCAACCACTAAATCAGCTTTGCCAACAACTTCCAGATCACCTAAAAGTGCGGCAAAAGGGGTTTTTGCATCGCGTGTTTCTTTCAGAAATACGCGCATGTCAGCGCTATGTGCACGAGAAATAGCACGCTCTATTCCAATTTTCTCGACAAAATCATCCGTCTCGCGCAAACCAGCTGTGTCGAGCAAGGTTACGGCCAAACCGTTCAGATCGAGTTTCACTTCGATCACATCGCGCGTCGTGCCAGCGTATTCAGAGGTAATTGCTGCATCACGCCCTGCAATCGCATTGAGTAGAGTAGACTTCCCAATATTTGGCGCACCAATAATCGCAACCTCAAATCCTGTGCGAATGCGCTCAGCGGTTTTGACGCTTTCCGCTTCTTTCGAAATCACCGCTTGAGTGCGTACCAACAGTTCAAGAACCTCCGGTGTCACATCGACCGGAACATCCTCATCAGCAAAATCAATCGTCGCTTCAAGCAACGATGCAGCGCGAATAAGATCACTACGCCAAACTTCAGCAATACGACCGAGTTGACCAGCGAGCACACGAACCGCTTGTTTGCGTTGCGCCTCGGTTTCAGCTTCAATCAGATCAGACAGTCCTTCAACCTGTGCCAAATCAAGTTTACCGTTTTCCAAAGCACGCCGTGTGAATTCACCTGGATCAGCCAGGCGCAGGCCATCAACGCTGCCTAGTAGTTGCATAACGCGCGACACGATCGCGGTACTTCCATGTAAATGAAATTCAACAACAGGTTCACCTGTGAAACTTCGACGATCCTCAAAAGACAGAACAAGAGCTTGATCAACAAGCTCATTTTCTGCGTCACGAAGATTACGCAGCGCCGCTTTATGCGATGACGGTAAACTACCGCAAAGTCGCGAGCCAGCATCCCAAGCCAAAGCACCAGAAATGCGAATGACCGAAACGCCAGCTTTACCGTGCGCTGTCGCTAGAGCAAAAATGGTGTCCATGACACGCGCTCCAGTGCTGGGTTAGGTATTCATTGAATCGAAGAATTCAGCGTTATTCTTAGTTTGCTTGAGTTTTCCGATCAAGAACTCAACCGCATCCGTAGTGCCCATCGGGTTCAGGATACGGCGCAGAACAAAGGTTTTCTGAAGATCAACTTTGTTGATCAGGAGATCTTCCTTGCGCGTACCGGACTTTAGAATGTCGATCGCCGGGAAAACACGCTTGTCAGATATTTTGCGATCCAGCACGATTTCGGAGTTACCCGTGCCTTTAAATTCTTCAAAGATCACTTCGTCCATACGCGACCCTGTATCGATCAATGCAGTTGAAATAATAGTAAGCGATCCGCCCTCTTCAATATTACGTGCAGCACCGAAGAAACGCTTAGGACGTTGCAGCGCATTCGCGTCTACACCGCCTGTTAGTACCTTACCCGAGGAAGGCACCACAGTGTTGAAGGCTCTACCAAGTCTTGTGATCGAATCGAGAAGGATCACAACATCTCGTTTGTGTTCAACAAGACGCTTGGCTTTTTCGATGACCATTTCAGCAACGGCAACGTGACGTGTCGCAGGTTCGTCAAAGGTCGAGGACACGACCTCACCCTTGACGGAGCGCTGCATGTCGGTGACTTCTTCCGGGCGCTCGTCGATCAACAGAACGATCAGATAGCACTCCGGGTGATTGGTTTCGATGCTTGCCGCGATGTTTTGTAGAAGAACCGTCTTGCCCGTGCGCGGGGGCGCAACGATCAAACAACGCTGCCCCTTACCGATCGGCGCAACCAGATCGATGATGCGCGCTGAGCGATCCTTGATCGTCGGATCTTCGATCTCAAGGTTAAAGCGCTCGTCAGGGTAAAGCGGCGTAAGGTTATCGAAGGCAATCTTGTGCTTGGCCTTTTCCGGCGCTTCAAAGTTAATCTGCATCAGAGTAACAAGCGCGAAATAGCGTTCTTGCTCATCCGGTGCCTTGATCACGCCATCCACAGTATCGCCCGTGCGCAGGGAATTGGCACGGATCATTTCAGGAGAGACGTAGATATCGTCAGGTCCGGGTAGATAATTCGCCTCGGGTGAGCGCAGGAAACCAAATCCGTCTTGCAGAACTTCAAGCACACCATCGCCCATGATCTCCCAACCATCATCAGCGCGTTCACGCAGAATTTGGAACATCATTTCGCCCTTACGCATCGTAGATGCGTTTTCGATTTCAAGCTCTTCTGCCATAGCCAGAAGGACTTTTGGGCTTTGCGCTTTGAGCTCTGCGAGAGTTAGGGAGTTCTGAGGCATGGTAAATATCCTAGCGCCGCAACACGTGCGGGGCGTTTCATAGTAAATTAAGGAAGTGCGCGGAAGTCCCGAACGGGCGCGCGTTGCGCATCAACTATCGCGTGAGCGTAGGCAAGTCAAATACGCCCTTAGAATTTAACCACGACCGATATCACGATCACCACCATCAAAAGCGTCGGAACCTCATTCATGAGGCGGTACGTACGCCCTGTGCGCGTATTTGTGCCGTTAGAAAAGTCTTTACGTCGGTAACCAAGCCAATGATGAAACCACGTCATTCCAAGAACACCTGCAGCCTTGATCCATGGCCAGGCAGAAGACCAATCAACAATACCGGGCGTGAATACAAGGCAAAGACCAAAAACCCAGGTCGCAATCATGGCAGGGTTCATGATCACTCTAAACAGCTTCAGCTCCATCTCTTGAAAGGTGGTGTTCAAAAGCCCTGTGGGGTCATCCCGCTCAGCATGGTTCACCAGTAGTCTTGGGAAATAAAACAGTCCTGCCATCCAGGATATCACTGACATGATATGTAGGGACTTGATCCAAGGGTACGCTGAGGCAAGCAAATCTGACATGAGTCTTTCATAATAATAATAAAGAAAAGATAAAAGGTTGATGATTAAGTAGTGAGCCAGTTTTCTGTGGATTACTTCGTTTTCCACAGTTTGTCTGCTTCTTTGAATGAGTATCTGAGAGTTTAACAGTATTGTGAATGGTATAATTTTTATATTTAATTACAATGCACTAAACCTGTTCTATATATGTATAACTCTGGTGTGGCTTGGGGGCGATTCACACCTATCCCCCGCTTGGCCGATACTGACTTATTCTAATCCACAAGGGAGGAATCAGCGCAAAATCTTGTGAGAGCGAAGGCTACTCCCCGCCTTGCTAACTTCCACGAGGTTGCCCAGTAATACACCTTAACAAATCCCTAACTTGATCCCCGAAAGTATCCACATGCCAATGCCCCTTATCCTAGCCTCAGGTTCCGAAACGCGGCGCGACATGTTGGTTAACGCAGGTGTCGCGATTGAGGTGATCAAGCCGCGCGTCGATGAAGAGATGATGCGCGACGCGCTGCTGGCTGATGACGAATCTCCACGCGATATCGCCGATACGCTGGCGGAAATGAAGGCGCGCCGTGTGAGCGAAAAGCACCCGGGCCGCCTTGTTCTGGGCTGTGATCAGGTGCTTGATCTGAAGGGCAGACTATTTTCCAAAGTGTGCGACATTGAAGAAGCGCGTGCGCAGTTGATGGAGCTTCGTGGTAAACGGCACAGTCTTCTTTCTGCGGCGGTTCTTTACGAAGATGGTAAACCGATCTGGCGTCATGTGGGCCAAGCGCGTTTAACCATGCGCGTGTTCACAGATGCGTTTCTGGATGACTACCTTTCACGAAATTTCGAGGACGTGCGCCATTGCGTGGGGTGTTACAAACTAGAGGCAGAGGGCGTGCGCCTGTTCTCGCAAGTCGAGGGCAACCATTTTACTGTCCTTGGTCTTCCACTGATTGAATTGTTGAATTATCTCACTCTCAAGGGGGAGTTGCAGCAATGACCGACAAAAAGGTTCCACTGGCAGCGGTGATCGGCCATCCGATTGCCCATTCCAGATCGCCGCAATTGCATGGTTATTGGCTGCGTAGATATGCGATACGAGGTCATTACATCCCAATGGATGTTGCACCGGACAATCTTGAAAACGTCATTCGGATGCTGCCGACGCTTGGCTTTGTCGGGGTTAACGTGACCATTCCGCATAAGGAGGCGGTGCTGAAACTTGCTGATCTGGTAACCGATCGCGCGAGGTTGATTGGTGCCGCAAACACGCTGGTATTTCGCAAGGACGGCAAAATTCACGCGGATAACACTGATGGTTACGGCTTTGTTCAAAACCTTGCCCAATCCGCGCCGAAGTGGGATCCGAAAGCTGGCCCTGCCCTTGTGCTTGGCGCGGGCGGCGCAGCGCGGGCTGTTCTTGCTTCACTTCTTGATGTCGGTGTCCCAGAAATTCTACTGACCAACCGCACTCGCGAGCGCGCCGAAGCGTTGAAGGCTGATTTTGGTGATAAGATCACCATTGTTGACTGGGTGCAGGCCGGTAATGCGATGGAAGGGGCGAATACCGTGGTTAATACCACATCGCTTGGCATGATCGGCCATCCTGAAATGCGCGTGCCGCTCGATGCGCTTGCGCCTGGAATGGTGGTGAGCGATCTGGTTTATGCGCCTTTGCAAACCAAACTTTTGCGCGCCGCGACAGAGGCGGGTGCAACGCCTGTCGATGGCCTTGGCATGCTTCTTCATCAGGCCGTTCCCGCGTTCGAGCGATGGTTTGGTATTCGCCCCGAAGTGGACGATGCACTGCGCGCTGCGGTCCTCAGATGAGCTTTAAACTCGGTCTGACCGGTTCTATCGGAATGGGCAAATCGACCACGGCTAAAATGTTTGCAGATGCAGGATGTGATGTCTGGGACGCGGATGCGGCGGTGCACCGGATTTATGAAAAACACGGAGCGGCGGTTGATCCGATGCAGGCTGCTTTTCCTGAGGCTATCCTTGACGGAAGCGTTTCACGCGACGCTTTGAAGCGCATAATCGGAAATGATCCAAGCGCGCTGAAGCAGATTGAGGCGATCGTGCATCCCCTGCTTGGCGAAGATCGTGCGCGCTTCATTTCAGAGTCTAGCAAGGTTATTTTGGTCTTTGATATTCCGCTGTTGTTCGAAACGGGCGGTGACAAAAACATGGATGCAACCGTTTGTGTGAGCACTGACGCCGTCACCCAACGCGCGCGCGTTCTAGAGCGCGGCACGATGAGTGAGCAGCAGTTCGAGTTGATCAAATCCAAACAAATGCCCATTGAAGAAAAGCGCGCTAGCGCAGATTATGTCATCGAAACTGACACGCTGGAACATGCGCAAGCGCAGGTCGAGGCGGTGATCAAAGACATCAAAAGGAAGCTGGCAAATGCGTGAATTGGTGCTTGATACGGAAACCACTGGTTTTGATCCTCAGATGGGGGATCGCATTGTGGAAATCGGCGCGGTTGAGTTGATCAATCAGATGCCGACGGGCCGGACCTATCATCAATATATTAATCCCGAACGCGCCATGCCGAATGAGGCGTTTGAGGTGCATGGCCTTGGCGATGACTTTTTGCGCGACAAACCTGTGTTTGCCAAAATTGCACAAGAATTTCTGGATTTCGTTAGGGATGACAAGTTGGTCATCCATAACGCGGCGTTCGATATGAAATTCCTCAATGCGGAACTGGCCAAACTTAATCTGCGCCAACTTCCGTGGGAGCAAGCGCTCGATACGCTCGCCATTGCGCGCAAGAGGTTTCCGGGCTCGCCTGCCTCGCTTGATGCGTTGTGCCGTCGTTTCAATATCGACAACTCGAACCGCACGCTTCATGGAGCGTTGCTCGATTCTGAAATTCTGGCGGAAGTTTATCTGGAATTGTTGGGCGGGCGTCAGCCGGGCCTCGTGCTTGCGCGCTCGGGTGGTGCCTCCGAGGGTGGGTCAGAAGAGGTTTGGCGCGCATCTAAGCGCCCTACCCTGCTTGCTCCGCGGATCACCGAAGAGGAAGTCAAAGCGCATCAGGCCTTTGTTGATAAACTCGGTGCCGATGCGCTTTGGTCTAAATTTAGTTAGGCTGGGCTTGTGCCGCGGCTTCGGCCTGACGGCGCGCGATTTCATTGCGATATAGTGCAACGAAATCAATGTTCTCAAGGTTGAGTGGCGGGAAGCCACCATCGCGCGTCACATCTGATACGATGCGGCGCACGAACGGGAACGTCATGCGTGGGCATTCGATGAGAAGGAACGGGTGCAACTGATCCTCTGGCACGCCCTCGATGTGGAACACGCCTGCGTACTCGAGTTCGAGCAGGAACAACTGCTGACCTGTGTCCTTGACCTTTGAATTGATTTCGATTTTCGTGATCACGTCGAACTGATGCTCTGCTTTGCGCTTCTTCGCATCTAGGTTCACCTGAACCTGAACGTCGGGGTTCACTTCGCCCTCAATGCCCTTTTGGGCAAGGATGTTTTCGAAGGACATATCGCGAATGAATTGCGCGAGGATGTTCATTTTAATCTGCGGTGCTTCGGGGGCTGCCGCTGCTACTGTGTCTTCTTCAGCCATGGGAATTCTCCATTAATATGTCACTTGGCGCAGTGCTTATCAGCAAGGTGCGTGGGCCTCAATGCTTGGTCCAACCTGACGGCGGTGCATTGGGATCGCGCGGCACTTCTTTGAAATCGCCATCAATTATGGTGGGATCTTGTGGATGTCTCTGGCGTGGCGCACTACCCATCTCGAAGCTCTTCACTTTGATGCGGGCCTTGAGATAGCGAAAGACCGCAGAACGCACTGCTGGAACGAGCAATGCAAAGCCAATCGCATCAGTGAAAAAACCCGGCGTTAGCAAAAGTGCGCCGGATACGAGGATCATCGCCCCGTGCGCAAGTGGTTCGGACGGATCAGAAAGCGTCCCGAACGATTGGCGCAGGCTCTGCAACGCCAATGCGCCCTGTGTGCGCACCAAAAACGTACCGATCACGGCGGTCAAAACGACGATTCCCAAAGTCGACCAAAGCCCGATGGCACCGCCAATCTGGATGAACAGGGCGATTTCTATTAACGGTACTGATAAAAAGGCTAAAAATAACCACATCTTTCTGGTTCTCCTGTCACTTGGCGGTGTAGTGGACTTGACCACTGGCCTTGCGTACATAAGTCCACAGTACACGCGTTGCTATGCCCATAAGGACGACACATACATGAATTCGCCCATTATTCAGCTTTTGGTGCTTGCCGGCATCGCAGTTTTCCTCATCTTGCGTTTGAAAAACGTACTTGGAACACGGGAAGGTTTCGAAAAACCGCCCGCACAAGTGCAAAGTTCTGCGCGCAAACGTCCGGACTTCGAGGTAATCGAAGGCGGTCCTGATCCTGATATTGCAGATCACACCGACGGCATGCCTGGCGCCGCAGAGGCGCTCGCCAAGATGAAGGCGGCAGAGCCGTCATTTGGCGTATCCGACTTCCTTGGCGGCGCACGCGGTGCCTATGAGATGATCCTCATGGGTTTTGAGCGCGGCGATATGGCTGAAATCAAACCCTTCCTCGATGATGACGTTTACGCCAGCTTTGCCGAAGTGGTGGAACTGCGCGAAAAGCAGGGTCTTAGCGTCGAAGCGCAATTCGTCGGTATCCGCGAAATGGCGCTGGCCGACGCGACCTTCGACGATGACAGCGGTGTTGGCGAAGTCTCTGTGCGCTTTATTGGAGAAATGACTTCTGTCGTGCGCGACAATGCGGGCGAAATCGTCGAGGGCGACGAAAAGAAGATCAAGCGCCAGAAAGATGTCTGGACCTTCGCACGGCGCATGGGCTCCGATGATCCTAACTGGCAACTCGTTGCCACTGGCGAATGATTCGTGCCCTTAGGGCAATATCATTGGCAGGGGCTATCGCGATGACAGCCCCTGCACAGGCGGAAACCGTCTACAGCATTCTTGATTTCAAAGACCTCGACGGCTGGGCAAGCGATGATCACGGCGCAGCGCTCGATGTGTTTCGGAGCACCTGCCGCGACATGAAAACCTCTGACTGGCGCTCGCTTTGCGCAGCGGCGGAGGACCAAAAAAACCCCCGCGCTTTTTTCGAGCTGTTCTTTCGGCCCCTGATGATCGAGGATGGCAACGAAGCGATGTTCACGGGGTATTTCGAACCAGAACTCGATGGATCGCGCGCAAAAACATCGCGTTACAGATATCCGATTTACGCGATGCCGCAGGACGCCAAGACCGCAGGTCAATGGTACACGCGCCGCCAGATTCTTGAAGACGGGGTGATGAACGGGCTTGGCCTTGAAATCTGCTATGTTGATGATCCTGTTGAACTTTTCTTCCTGCAAATTCAGGGTTCAGGGCGTGTGCGTTTGCCGGATGGATCGTTCCTGCGCGTTGGCTATCGTGGATCGAACCGGCACAATTACCGCTCGATCGGGCAGGAAATGGTCCGGCGCGGCATCTATGAGCCGCATCAAGTGTCTGCCGAAGTGATCAAGAACTGGGTGCGCCGAAATCCCGAAGAGGGCAGGGAGTTGCTCTATCACAATCCGTCCTATGTGTTCTTTCGCGAAGTTAGCGAAGTGCCAGCGGACAAGGGCCCGCTTGGGGCAATGAACCGTTCGATCACCACCATGCGCTCGATCGCGGTTGATCCGAAATTTACACCCCTCGGTGCACCTGTGTGGATAGAAAAGGATGGGGCGAACCCACTGCGCCGCTTGATGATCGCGCAGGACACAGGGTCTGCGATCAAGGGCGCGCAGCGTGCCGACGTGTTCTTTGGAACGGGCGATCAGGCGGGTCGCGAGGCGGGTCGCCTTCGCGATCCTGGCCGCATTGTCGTGTTGATGCCGATCCAGCGCGCCTACGCCTATTTGCCAGAGAACGTGCAATAGGATGCGCCGTCGCCGTATAAAACCAGACGAGCTTGATCTGTGGGATCAGGTCGCGCGCACCACGACGCGGTTGGTGCCGCCCAAGCGCAGCGTGATCGCCGATGTGCCGCGCGCTAACAAACCCAAAGCAATGAAACCCGAAGCGAGGTCGATCGCGCCCTTCACCCTTGGCGGGGGCAGTGCAGGCCGCGAAATGCGCGACGTGATGCCCTCAGTGCCGGATCGCCTGCGTGCTGCGCCCGTCAAGATGGACGCCAAATCCTACAAGTTCATGCAGCGTGGCAAGCTCAAGCCCGAAGGGCGCATCGATCTGCACGGAATGACCGTGGCAGAGGCGCATCCGGCGCTGATTTCCTTCATTCTGTCATCTCATGGTGCCGGCAAACGTCTGGTTTTGGTGATTACTGGAAAAGGCGGGCGGCGCGAGGATATCGGCGCGATCGCACCGCAGCGGATGGGCACGTTGAAGCGGCAAGTGCCCCATTGGCTGACCATGGCCCCCGTGTCGAGCGCTGTGTTGCAGGTGACGGAATCGCATCTGCGTCACGGCGGTGGCGGCGCCTATTACGTCTATCTACGCCGCGCGCGTTAACTCCCCGCGCGTAAGCGAGATGCCGAGCCACATCGACGCGGTGGTGAACACGAAATAGGCTGCGACGCCGATATACTGCACCTCGATTCCGATCCCGAAATCAATCAACGCGCCCGTGATCCCCGGCCCAATGGCCGATCCGAACACCATCACCGCAGCCGCCATTGCCTTGATCGCGCCAAGGTGGGCAGTGCCGTAGAATTCAGCCCAGAAAGCGGCGATTAACGTGGTTTGCGCGCCTGCTGTAAGCGCAAGAAAGAAGAACCCGATCCCGAGGCCGAAGGTGTGCGTTGCAAAAATGAAAAAGGCAATCACCATGGGAAATTGATGAAACGGCAGCAAACGCGCAGTTCCGAACCGGTCCAGCAACGCACCGGAGAGCAGCATCGCGAACACCGTGATCACCGTATAAAGCGGGAAATAGCTCACCATTTGCATGTTTGTGATACCGATGACTTCGGCGTAGTGCACTTGGTGAAAGAAAAACGCGGTGTTGAACGCGGAAGGCCCCAGCAAAGCAGGCACCATCAGCCAGAACAGCGGATGGCGCAGCATCGCTTTGCGGCTCCAATGCAACCCTTGCATCCCCAGACTTTCGCTGCTTTTCGCCATTGAGGCGGGGGTGCGTTCTTGTGACAAAAGGCGCAGCAAAACTGGAATGCCCAGTAGCGCAATCCCTGCGCAAATCACCCAGATCACGTGCCAATCGAGCAGCGTCATAAGCGCGACAACCGCGAGGGGAAACAGCGCCTGACCAATAGAAAATCCCAGCGCTGAAACCGACAAGGCCCGCCCGCGCGTCGCCACGAACCAGCGCGCCATCGCGACAGAAGCGATATGGCTCATCATGCCTTGCCCGGTGAGACGCAGCGCGAAAATCACCACAGGCAGCATCCAAACCCACGGGTTGAGCGCCATGGCGAGGCAGGCAAACGCCAGCGCAGCGAGCGACAAAACCCCCAAAGTGCGCACGCGGAAAATATCCGCCTGACGCCCCGCCCAGACCATCACCAGTGCAGAAGCGGTCGTGCCGATCGTGTACATCGCGCCCCACGCACCGTGGCTAAGATCGAAAGCCGTCTGAAGTTCAGCGGCGAAAATGGCGATGAAGAACGTTTGCCCGAAGCTGGACAGGCAGGTCAGCAACATACCCGCGCTCAGCCAGGGAAGATTGCTGCGCAGATAGGTGCTCAGCGCGCTCAATTTGCGCGCACCAAACCGGGCGAGAGCACCAATTGCGTCGCCTTGCGCACCGAAATTGCCGCGCCCGGTATCAGCCCCGAGCGGCCGGATGCGTCACTGCGAAACGCGGTTTCGATCTCTAGGCTTCTGCGCAGCAAAGCAATCAACGCAGGCGAGGTTCCGGGTACGAAATGGCGATCGACGCCGCGCGCGCTAAACTGGGTGACGTCGATCAGAGTGACGGGCAAGTCGGCAAGTTCCAGTGGATCGGCCAGATTTCCCAGTCGTGCATCGACGGCATTCACCCGCGCGCTTAGTTTCAACGCAGGATCCTTCTGCGACGTGAAGATCGCAAAGGGTTGCGGCAGGGTGTCAAAGCGGCTCGCTTGTTGGCGGAACACATCCAGCGAGATGTCGGGGGCAACCAGAACGACCCCGCTCAGCGCTTTTTCGGACCAGCCCGGATTGGCGATTTCAATCTGGCGCAGGCCCTCCATCACCAGAAACGCCCCCATGGAATGCGCAACAAGAAGGATCGGCGCGTCCGTGCTGTCGCGGATAAGTTCGAGTGCGTCTTGAAAGCCGTCACGCGCGAACAGAACGGAATCGCGATCATGCGAATACCCCAAAGGATTGGCGGCGCTGGGCCATGAGTAGTTCACCATAACGCCCGGAACGGACAGATCGTTCTGCAACTGCGCCGCGCGAAACACGCCATCAGTGTAGGACGAATTATAGCCATGCACATAAATCACGACTTCGCGGTTCACTTTGGTTTTTTGCGTCAACGCGCTGCGCAATTCGTGCGTGAAACCGGCGGCGCCGGAAAGTGGTTTTTGATCCGCAATCACAAAGACCTTTTCAGGATCCGGCTCGCGGTATGAAAGTTCGATATCGCCTGCTTTGTGGATCGGGGGAATGGAAATCGTGTTGTTGAAATAGCGTGGCGCTTCGGCCCGTGCAGAAGTGAAATTGCCCGCGCCGTTGCGATCGCGCGCGGTGATCGTCAGCACAGAGGTTTTCGTCGTGCTTTCCGGTACGTCCTTGACGTAGGGCGCGTCCGTTCTGTCGGTGCAGGCCCCGAGCGCGAATAGGGTGATCATCAATAAGGCGCGGCGCATTGCAGTGGGTCCAATCAAACAGTTGGACCCAAGCTACAGCGCATCGCAGGTATTGAAAATGATCTGATTTCGCGCGCTAGAGCACGTATCGCGAAAGATCGGTAGAGCGGGAGAGTTCGCCCAAATGCGTCTCTACAAAAGCTGAATCGACTGAAATCGTCTCGCCGCCGCGATCGGGCGCAGTGAAGGATAACTCCTCGAACACACGCTCCAGCACGGTATAAAGGCGGCGCGCTCCGATGTTTTCAACGCTTTGATTCACCTCTGCCGCGATTTTTGCCAACGCTGCAATGCCATCATCGGTGAAGGACACAATTACCTCTTCGGTCTGCATCAGCGCTGTGTATTGCCGCGTCAGTGCATTGTCCGTTTCGGTCAGGATGCGTACGAAATCGCCCTCGGTCAGTGCGCGCAATTCAACGCGGATCGGCAGGCGACCCTGTAGTTCGGGCAGCAGATCTGAGGGCTTGGCGATGTGAAACGCGCCGGAGGCAATGAACAGGATATGATCGGTTTTCACGGGCCCGTGTTTGGTGCTTACGACCGTTCCCTCGATAAGTGGCAGCAAGTCGCGCTGCACGCCCTCGCGGGACACATCGCCGCCGCGCGCATCGGCCCGGGTGCAGACCTTGTCGATTTCATCCAGAAAAACGATGCCGTTCTGTTCGACAGCTTCAAGCGCGGCGCGAGTAACGCTTTCATCATCAAGCAGCTTGTCGGCTTCGTCGCCGATCAGCACATCATAGCTTTCTGCAACGGTCAATTTCTTGCGCGTCGTGCGTCCGCCCATGGCCTTGCCGAACAGATCACCGATGTTCATCATTCCCATGTTTTGACCGGGTTGACCCGGAATTTCAAAGCCGGACATGGGGTTAGAGCTATCCGCGATTTCAATGTCGATCAGTGTGTTGTCCAATTCGCCCGAGCGCAGCTTCTTGCGGAACATTTCGCGCGTGGCCTCGCGTGCGCCGTCGCCAGCGATCGCTTCGATCACACGTTCTTCTGCGGCGGCTTCTGCCTTGGTTTTCACGTCCTCGCGCATGTATTCACGCGTCTCGCCAATTGCGGCATCGACCAGATCGCGGATGATTTGCTCCACATCGCGGCCAACGTAACCCACTTCGGTAAATTTCGTCGCCTCGACCTTAATGAACGGCGCGCGCGCGAGTTTGGCGAGGCGTCTACTGATCTCGGTTTTGCCTACTCCAGTCGGCCCGATCATCAGGATGTTCTTTGGGTAAACCTCGTCGCGCAGATCATCGGCGAGTTGTTTGCGCCGCCAGCGATTGCGCAGGGCGACTGCTACTGCGCGCTTGGCATCGTTTTGGCCGATGATGAAGCGATCAAGTTCCGAGACGATTTCGCGTGGGGTGAGGTCGGTCATAAGGATGTCTCCGTCAGGCCCCATGGGGGAAGTTTATTTTTGCCTGGAAAGGCTGGCAGTGCATCCATTATGCGGGCGCGCAAGCCTTCCCATTTTGCACCAAGGACTACGAGACCTAGGCCGAGGATCAAAATGACGATGGCCGCGTTTCCTTCAAGAAATGCAATGGCGATTGCAACAATATAGCCGATGCCAGCGACCAGAAAGCTGCGCCGGTCGATGATCATTGCAAAGATAGCCATGGCCGCGAGGAAAGTGAGCAAGACAATTTGACCAGCTACGCCGCCCGCTTCAAACAGTGTCAGCGCGATAGTGTTCACAATTGCGGGCGCTGCGATGACATGCAGCCAGAACCCAGCGGAGGCGCGACGCGTCACGCGGTGTGGATCTGACATATCAAAGCGTAGCGCGATTGTCAGGCCGATGAGGCCCAAGATGATGGTGATGATCGCGAAGGGGCCGTCGTTGGTGAGCATGAACAGATCACTCACGACTGGGGCGTCTGCGCCGCCTTTCACGAAGAGCGCACCAATGGCGATAAACACGCCAAGGGCGATGAAAAATACGGTCACGGGGATGCGGAACATGGCGTAGAAAGCAGCTAAAAGGAGTGTGGCGAAGCCGGCGGAAAATCCTGTCATTGATGCGTTCTCAAGCGCTAGCAGGTTCGCCAGACTTGCACCGATTTGCAGCCCGCTCAGCAACATTAACACGACCAGCATGATCGAGGGGGCGACCATGCGACGTTTCAACGTGAAGTAGCGCGCAAGGAAATAGGTCACGGCAACGGAAATGACGCCATAGATCAACGTGCTCAGGTTCGCATCTTCGGAGAAGAAAATGTTCAGCCCCGTAAGGCCCATCCAGCCCGCGTAGAGAATTACAAGGCCGATCACAATGAACACCTCGTTGAAACCGCGGAACAACTCGAACGGCTCATCAAGCCCATCCATGTTTTCACGTGTGCCGCGCCGCTTTTCGGCCAGCGCCATGAGAGAGGCCGCCTGTGGTTCTGTCAGGATATTACCGGCAACGGCCGCGCGAATGTCGTCTTTATCAAGGCTCATGCTTTGATCGTTTCAACAGTGAGATTGCCGTTGGTGTAAACGCAAATATCGGACGCAATCGCCATAGCGCGGCGCGCAATTTGCTCGGCTGTTCCATCAGCGTCCATGAGGCCGCGTGCAGCGGCGAGAGCGAAGTTACCACCAGATCCGATGGCAGCAACATCATGCTCGGGTTCCAGCACATCGCCTGCGCCTGTGATAATGAGCAACTCCGTGCCGTCTGTGACGATCAACATAGCTTCGAGTTTTTGCAAGTATTTGTCTGTGCGCCAGTCCTTTGCCAATTCAACGGACGCGCGCGCCAATTGTCCTGGGGTCGCTTCCAGTTTTGCTTCAAGGCGCTCAAGCAAGGTAAATGCATCTGCGGTGGAGCCCGCGAAACCCACGACAACATCATACCCACCAGGGGAGAGACGGCGCACTTTGCGCGCGGTTCCTTTGATCACAGTTTGCCCAAGGGAAACTTGACCATCACCCGCAATCACCACTTCGCCGTCCTTGCGAACGCCGATTATCGTGGTGCCGTGCCAGCCGGGGAATTCATTGCTGCTCATGGACTCTCTCCTTGTTCGTTAACTCGTATATGGCGGGCCGTGCGGCGACGCGCAAGAAAGCGTACTAAAAAAGCAAAAGGGCGCGCCATCGGCACGCCCCTTTATGGCTTTTGAAAGAAAGCAATTAGATCGCGTCGTTGATCCAGCTTTGAAGAGCGGCTTTTGGTGCGGCGCCTGCACGGTTGGATACGACTTCGCCGTCCTTGAAAATGAACAGCGCAGGAATACCGCGTACGCCCATGGCGGCGGCGGAGTTCGGGTTGCTGTCTACATCAACCTTAACGATCTTGACCTGATCGCCGTATTCTGCGGAGAGCTCTTCAAGCGCTGGTCCGATTTGCTTGCAGGGACCGCACCATTCTGCCCAGAAATCGACAACAACAGGAACGGTGGAATTTTTGACTTCAGCGTCAAATGTGGCGTCTGTGACGGCAACGGTAGCCATAGTGCGTCTCCTAGGGAATATCGCGGAAAATCTTGCTGCCCAAACCTAGGTATTGGGGACGGGGGCGTCAAGGCGCATAGATGCACCTGCTCTGCCCAGCGCAGCGTGCAGCAAAGGGTCTGGCAACTCCATGAGCGTGGCATCGCGGGTCCAGACGATTGCGGGGCGCACTTTGCGCTGTGGATAAATCTGTTTCAACGCGGCATGATAGGCCCCCATTTGGCGCAGGAGGCCCTCGGGGCAAGCCTCTGCATCGGGTGGAACTGCGGCGTTGGATTTGAAGTCGATCACCCAAATATCTTTTTCGCTTACGATCAGGCGATCTACGATGCCGTGGATCGTTTTACCGCCAAGCTCTGCCAGATTGGCAGTGATGGGGACTTCGGCAAGCGTGCCTTTTGCGAAGATGAACGAGAGATCGGGCTGGGTCGCGGTTCTGCGCGCTTCGCGAATCATGTCTGTCAAATCAGGCGCATCCGCGAGAAGAGCCTTGGCGGTGTCGTTCCAAGCGGATTGTGGGGTTGCAGCGAAATGTTCGAGCAGAAGATGGATACGGGTGCCGCGCAGTTTTGCGGCCTCTTCATCCAAGGCACCCTCGCTCTGCAGGGCCTTCGCCCCTCCGAGGGCGGAGGGCGTAATAAAGGGTTCGAGAATAACAGGATTGGCGACGGTTTCACGAAAAAGCGGCTCCAAAAAAGGCGCTTCCTGTGCCAGTCCGAGGGATGCCACTTCCTCGCAAACGCCCCAAGGCATAGGTTCGATCCTGAGGCCCAGACCAAATCCAAAGTCATGTTCAACATGCGTGCGTGCACGCGCAGCAGCGCTGACCATGCTGTACCAGCTCTCGTCATCGGACTTGCCCAGATCGCCCGCCGCCCCGAGGATCAGCCATTTCTCCGCACGCGTCATGGCGACATAAAGCAGGCGCATCCGCTCTTCCGCTTGCTTTTCATCGCGCTGTGCTTTGGCGGCGCGAATGATATCTGGCGCATCGTCATTGCGTACGCTCCAGCCCACCAGCGCTTCTGTCTTGAAAAGCGAGCCACCAGAGGGATTTCGCCGTTTCTGTGTTTCGGGCAAAATGACGATCGGCGCTTCAAGACCCTTGGAGCCATGCACCGTCATCACGCGAATCTCATCGCGGTCCTGAGAAAGCTGGCGTTTGATCGTCAAATCATCGCTTTCCATCCATGTCAGAAACCCTGTCAATGAAGGGATGCGCGAACGTTCGAACGAGAGCGCCTGTGCGAGCAGCGCATCGATGCCATCTTCAGCTTCGCGCCCAAGGCGGCCAATGATGCGGCGACGCCCGTTGTGGCGGGTCAGCACGCGTTCGATCAGATCATAGGGACGCAGAAAATCGGCCTGTGTGCGCAAATCTTCGAGCAATGTTAACACATCGGGATGCTGATCCTTTTGATTGCGCAGAGCCTGCCAGAGAAAGCGTGATCCGCGATCATGCGCTAGATCGAAAAGCTGCTTTTCGCTCCACCCGACCAGCGGTGATTTCAAGACCACCGCCAGTGCGTAATCGTCCTCGGGGGTGGCGAGAAAGCTGAGCAAGGCCTGCAAATCGCGCACGGCCATTTCCGCCCCCACCTTGAGCCGATCTGCGCCTGCGATGGGCAGGTTGGCGGATTTGCAAGCGCGAATGATTTCTTCGAACAGGTCCGAGCGGCGCTGCACGAGGATCAGAACGTCACCCGGGCGAACAGCGCGAAATGCGCCATCGTCATAGATCGGTTCGGGCGCGCTTCCGTCCAATCCGGTCATGCGCGCGATTTCATCTGCGATGCGCCGCGCCATCAGAACCGTCTCATCCTTCTCGCCGAGCTTATCCAGCGTATCGGACCAATTTGCGTCGCCGTCGTCCTTTTCTGCTTTGGGAATGGCGGGCCAGATATCGACGCGCCCGGGCGGGCCGCCCTCAAACGCGAGATGGTTTGAACTGGCGAAACCGGCGGCGGCGTGGCCCTGGAACGTTTGATCGACAAGTTCGAGAATGCACTGTGCGGAGCGGAAGGAGTAATGCAATTCCGCATCGACAAGCGGTGAATTGGTAGGCCGCAGGCGCGTATCGAATTCGCTACGCATACGATCGAATTCACGCGGATCAGCGCCTTGGAACGAATAGATCGACTGCTTTTTGTCACCGACCACAAAGATCGTGCGCGGCACATCATCGCGCGCACCGATCCCGGCGGTTATTTCGGAGGTCAGCCGTTCAATTACGTCCCATTGCGCGGGACTGGTGTCTTGGGCTTCGTCCACAAGAATGTGGTCGATGCCGCCGTCGAGCTTGTAGAGCACCCATTGCGCCATCTCGGAATTGGCCAGAAGATCGCGGGTCTTTAGGATCAGATCGTCGAAATCAAGCCAGCCGCGCGCCTGTTTGCTCGCCTCGTAGCGCTTGAGGAAAGTGGCAGCGAAACGGTTGAGATGGAGGGTCTTTTGCACTGCTGCCAGTTTGAGCCGATCCGTGCGCGCGCGCTCGACCCGCTCGATCCAGGCATCCAGCGCGTCTTGATGAGAGGTGAACGACTTTTGCGCAGCTTTCGCGGGAATTTTCCCGGCCTTGGAGCGCCCGTCAAGCGTGAGGAATGCGGCCTCCAAGCTCGGGAGCGATTTCGCATCAAGGTTGGTGAGGTCTGCCAGCTTCGCCGCCAGCTTAACATCGTTAACGCCGGAGCCTTTCAGCACGGGAACGAGCGCGTCAAGAATGGCATCTTCGCCGCCTAAAAATACCGACGCGGCAATCACGGTGTCGTCCATTTTGGGGTCAAGTTCAAAGGCCGCATAGACGGCGTCATCCGTTGGCGGCGTCAAAAGAGCACTGCGATGGCGGACGATTTCACCACTTAGATCGGTGAGATCATAAGCTCCGGTGATTGTCGCAAGATCGACGATCAAAGGGGCCTCTGGGCCGGAGGCCATCTCCTCGATTATTTCTTCGCGCAGTAGATCGGCGGCGCGTTCTTCCATCTCGGCGAACTGCGGACTGACGTTCGCCTCGAGGGGAAAGCGGCGCAGAACGGTGGAGCAGAACGAATGGATTGTCTGGATTTTCAAACCACCCGGTGCTTCGATCGCCGCGGCGAACAAGGTGCGCGCTTTGCGCAGCGCTTCGGGGTCGATTTTGCCTTCTTCGCCCAGATCACGCAGGGCTGCACGCAACGTCTCGTCACCCAGCATCGCCCATTCGCCAAGGCGCTTGAATAGACGGTTCTGCATCTCTGCCGCCGCTGCCTTGGTGTAGGTCAGGCACAGGATGCGTTCGGGCGGAACCTGCGCCAAAAGCAGACGTGCGACGCGGTCCGTCAACACGCGGGTCTTGCCAGAGCCGGCATTGGCGGAAAGCCAGGTGGACACATGGGGGCGCGCCGCATCAACCTGCGCCTGCGTGGCATCATTTTGTGGGGTCATGGCGTCACTCCTGAATTATCGGGCCGGGTGGTTTCGTCCCACTCGCCAAAACGCGAAAGCTGGTCGTAGCGTCCGAATGACTTGGATTTTTCCATGGCGCGTCGAGCCGTATATCCCTTTTTAGGCTCTTGATAATCGGAAATCAGCTTGAAAAGTTCTTTCCAGACCTGCGCTGTCGGTTTCTCATCCAAAGGCGCAGCGATAGATTTAAGACCTGCGCCGACGCCCAGATACGTTGCCCCTTCGATGTGGCGCGGATGAAGGCCCTCAAAATCGCCGCGCTCTGCCATGGCGGCTTCTAGCAAGAGCTGCATGTCAAAGGCGATCTGTTGCGATTTCGACGGAATTTGTCCCGTCTTGTAGTCGTATAAGTGCGCGCCGCTGCGAGCATCCAGATCAATGCGATCTGCTTTCACGGTCAAGGTGAAGCCAAGATCGGCCAGCACGCTTTCACCCTTCACTTCGAGATGAGAAGAAACGGTGCTTTGCTGCCTTTGCTGCTCCTCAAACACGAAGTCCTGCGCCAATCGCGCGATGCGCGCAGCCCACATCAGGCGGGCAGAGGGCCAATCCACATCTTTGGCAAAGATATGCCTTGCTAGGGCGACTAGATCGCCAGCGGTGCGCGTGTCATCCCAGTTTTTCACGAAATCTTCGAAGACCTGATGCACCGCTATTCCGCGCAAGCGCGCATCGGCGGTTTTGACAAGACTTTCGAGCGGATTAAGCCCTAGAACATGCTTGGCGTAGATCGCATAAGGATCGCGCACGAGGGTCTTTATCTCTGTCACGGAGAGCTTGTTTGGACGCACTTCGAGCGGCGGGCACGGTGAGGGGCGGGGCGCCGGTGGCGTTTCTATCGGCGCTTCAAGCTGGCGTGCGCGCTCTAGCCATGCGTTGCCGCGCGCTTGCATCTGTTTGATTGCTTCGGGACCATGCTGTCCTTTCAAGCCACCCATCAAATTGGTTAACCGATTGAGCCAACGGGATGGCACAGTTTGCGCATCATCCGAGCGCTGGGCGCGGGTCAGCCAGACCTCTGGCGCGGCAATTGCTTGCTCAAAATCATGGGCAGACAGCCCGATGCGCCGCTCCGGCAACAACAATCCTGCACCTGCGCGCATACGTCGGTTCAACCATGGATCGGGGCTTGGCGCTTCGGGCCAGCTACCCTCGTTCAGGCCTGCAAGGATCAACAAATCGGCGCCTTGAACGCGCGCCTCCAAAGTGCCCCAGATCAGTACGTTGGGATGGCCTACATCGGGGTTGCGCACCTCGCCGCGCGACAAGATTCCCCCCAGTAGATCGGCGTAATCACGCGCACTTAGATCAGGCAAGGCGTCGAGTGCAGGATGCAGCGCTTCCCATTGTTTGAGCGCCTCGCGCCCTGCGCCCTCATTCCAAAGCTCGCCTGCCCCATTACCGATACGGCCTTGCGAAATTCTTTCGGCCAAATCGATGTGCCGCTCTGCCAGATGCACCGCGTTTTGCGTGCCCTCGCACATGTGGCCGCAGAAGATTTGCGCGACCCATTCCGTCCATTCTGCTGCGCCAGCGAGTTTGTTGTCCTTCGCCCACTTACCAAGGCTTGCGGCATCCGGAAAAGCAGGGCCGTTCTTGCGAATGGAGAGCTCCAATTCGCGGGTCAGGAGCAAATGCGCGCCGCGTTCGCTGCCAGAATGGGTCATTGGGTGCTTGAGCAATGTCAGCAATGCCTCGGCATCGAGCGGGCGAGTGAACAGCTCAATAACATGGCGCAGAAAGCGTCCGGGCGGGGAGAGTTGAAGAGGCATGCCTGCGCTGTCGTCCGGCTTGATATCCCAGCGATCAAGCGCGGCGGTAACTTGCCGTGTGAGCATGCGATCTGGGGTGATCAACGCGGCTGTTTTTCCCTCCTCGGCGGCCATACGCAAACGCATCGCGATGGCGAGTGCCTCTTCGCGGGCTGTTTGTGGTTCTAGCAAAGTGATGCCCTGCATCGCGCTGGGCAGATCTCCCAAGTCAGGCCCATCACGCAGCCAGCCATCAGTGACGGGAACAGGGCGCAATGCGAGGGAGACAGCCTTATTGCGGGCGGAATCGGCGGGGGCGGTTTCGTGCCAATTCGGAACGTTTTTGGGGTGGATCGAGAGGTCTTGTAGCATTTTTGCAAAGCGATATTGCGGGTGATCCTCCGCAGCCATTCGCGCGGGGCTTTGGGCGATCAATTCGTCCCAGACAGTTTCGGGCATATCCCGATCGAAGCCCGGCAAAACGACGGCACCTTGGGGTAGGTTCGCAGCGGCCTGCATCAGCAAAGCGGTGGTGCCGCGCGATCCGGTCGAGCCTGCGATGATGACAGGATGTTCTGGCGGATTGTGCGTCCACTCCGTAATCTGAGCCAGCGCAACGGCGCGTGCGCGGGCCTGTGTATCCGGCGCTTCCTGCGACTGATCAAGAAAGCGGCCGACGATTCCGATAAAGTTCTGCGCGCGTGCCCAATGGCCGGATACATCCGTCACTTCGAGGTTGGAAATATCAGCGAGTGAGACGCCCTCGCCCTGCATTTCATCCATCAACGCCGCGAGCGATTCTGCGAGGTCGAACAAGGAACTACGGGCCGCCAGGGAAGGGTTCTGGCGCAGCAAGGCGTCCACCAGAGAGATCAATTCGATCCGCCGCACGAGGGGGGAAACGGCTTGGGGGATCGCGTTGAATTTGGGGTCTTTGCCCAGATCGCTCAGCAGTGTGATTTGCGGCAAAAGCTGCGCGGTGCCGTCCATGAACAGTGTGCTGACACGGCGGCGCATGCGGGCCGTGTTCACGATAAGCTGGATGCGCGCCATAGCTTCGGGGGGCTGACCTTGCATCTTTTCGCGCAGGCCTGCCACCAAGGCTTTGGGGAAATCGACACCAAGCCCCAAGGCAAAGATGCGGGGGGTTTTCTGCGGATCAAACATCGGGAGTCCTTAGCATCGTTTCTGCCAGTTCCACGCCCTCGGGCGAGCCGACATCGCACCATTTTCCTGTGTAGCGAAGGCCATACATGCGCTTGGAATCCAACAATTTTGCCCAAAGCTGTTTGAGGGAAAAGGAGGTTTCTGAAATTTCGTGCAAGCGGTCCGTTTGGACAATCTGAGCGCCCGAATAGATGTCTCCGGGGCCATAATTCAGACGGCCATCGTCGGTGATTGTGAAGTCTCCGGTACCCATGTGAGCGATCGCATTTTCCTTGGGCACGCAAAGCAAAAGCGCGTCCATTTTGTTTGGTTCCCAAGCATCGAGCAGCGCCTGCAGCGGGTTCTCCCCTTGCCATACGGCATCGGTGTTCATGGTAAACACAGGACTGTTTTCGAGCACTGGCAGCGCGTTCTTGAGTCCACCACCCGTTTCAAGGATCTCACCACCCTCATGGATCACCGTGATGTCTGGGCGATTGGCAAGATGTGCTTTGATCTGGTCTGGCAAATAGTGGCTATTCACGACCTTGCGGGTAAGCGCAACTCCATCAGTCTGCGCCAGCGCGTGATCGAGCAATGTATGGCCAGCGACCTTGACCAAAGGCTTGGGGCGATCCGCCGTGAGGTGGCGCATGCGCGTGCCGAAGCCAGCGGCGAAGAGCATTATAGCGTCGGGACGATCGCGCATTTGTCTTTGAGCCTTTGTAGAATTTCAGGTGTCGGCGCGGGAAGCGATTGGCGTAACATATCAGCCACAGGCGCATTAACAGGATGCTCCAGATCACGTTGGATCAGGCCCCAAACGCGCGGAATCAGATCGACGTAGGATGGCTTGCCGAAGTGCATGGACAGGCGTGCGAAGACACCCAGAATGCGCAGGTTCCGCTGTAGTCCGAGCAGGTGATAGGCGCTGCGAAATGCGGCTTTATCCATGCCAGATCGCGCGATGTAATACGCGATCATCGCTTCTTCGCTCTCGACAGAAACATCGCGGCGTGCATCCTTCAGTAAGGACACGAGATCATAGGCAGGATGTCCCAAAAGTGCGTCCTGATAGTCAAGCAAACCGACCCGCGCTACGCCGGATCGCTCGGGCAACCAAAGCAGGTTTTCCGCATGATAATCACGCTGGATCAACACACTGGGCGGGTCGATATATGTGTCTAACAAGGTAAAAAATGCAGTTTCAAAGTGAGCTTTGGCGCGGGTATCGATTGCAGTATGTGCGCCGCGTTGATACCATTCGAACGACAGCGCCGCCATGCGCGTCATAAACGCTGTGTCATAGGGATCGAGCGGTGGAGGCGGCGTACGGTGCAGATGCAAAAGCGCGTCCACCGCTGCCTCGTAGAGCGGGTGTTCAAGGGTGTGATCCGCCTCAACGACGCGGGCGTAAAGGGTATCGCCAAGATCTTCGATCAGTAGGAAGCCAGAATCTTCATCCGCAACATAAATCTCTGGTGCGCTGAGATCTATACTGCGCAAATAGTCGGTGATGCGCAGGAAGGGGCGCACATCGTTTCCAAGGGTGGGGTCTGCATCCATGAGCACGGCGATGCGCCCATCTGTGCCTGCGCCGATGCGAAGATATTTGCGCATCGACGCATCCCCGGCCAAGGGCGCGCGCGTTGCGCCTTGCCAGTTCGTTTCGTGAAGAAAGCGATCGATTTTGCTGTCTCGTGTGGTCATGTCATAGCTTTCGAAAGTCTGCGCATAAGGTCGCAGTTTTGGCCGGTCAGCGTGATGCGGCGATGCTCTTCGCGCCCTAGGATGTCAAACGTCAGAACCGCTGCGGCGGAGGGCGTGAGTGTGCCAAGCCGATCGGGCCATTCGATCAGGCAGATTGCGCTTGTGAGGGCTTCGGTGAGCCCAAGTTCTTCGACTTCGCCCGGATCGCCTAGCCGGTACAGATCCGCGTGCCAAAGCTCGCCCAGACGTGTGTCGTAGGTCTGCACAAGCGTGAAGGTGGGCGAGGGCACGTCCTCGGGAATATCTTGCAAGGACTGGATCAAAGCGCGCGCGAAATAGCTTTTGCCAGCGCCGATGTCGCCTTGCAATAGCAGCGTGTCGCCTGCACGCAGGGCTGTACCGAAACGCCGGGCGAGGGCGGCGGTTGCGTCGGGTGACGCGAGGATCAAGGGGCGCGCAGCGTTGCTCATGGTGCCAAGGTACGGCGCTTTGAAGCAAGGCGAAACCGTGAAATGCGCCTAGGCTGCGACGGTTGAAGATCGCTTCGATTTGGAGGTAGTTTCGAGGCCTTTCCCTTGCTTTGCGAGGGCATAGCGAAACGTGACTAAAGTTGCGCCAGACACCAAAGGGGAAACTTGCAAATCAAAGCGGTCGCCATCGACGTGACGCAATTGCGTGCTCCATGTTTCACGCTCGGCATTGCCGGTGATGAAGTCGCGAATTTCACCCCATGCTGGACTTGGCTGGAATTGCTCCTGCCACAAATACGTGACTTCGCGGATGTTCATTTTCTCAAGTGGAGACGGTTTTCTGGGATCGAAGAACCGCCCCATTGCGCGATTGCTGAGTTGCAAAAATCCGGCCTGATTGAAAATCGCGAGACTGTCCTCAAGCGCATCAAGTGCAGAACGGGTGATATCGGCCTCGCCGCGAAAACGACGAGTTAAGGAAATCTCGGCACTTATATCTTCAAAGAGGAAAGCAATTGCGCCATCCGGGTGTGGCCTGCCTGTCACGCGGTAGGTCAAACCATTGGGTAGATGCCAGGTTTCGTTGAAATTATCGTCGCATGCAGCTGAAATGACGTCCGCAATACGCTCGCGCCAAGAGGCGTAGTTTTTGGGTTCCGGCATGACATGATTATCGCGCAATTGATCGAAGAATGAAAATAAATTTGGCCGTGCCGTCAGGTAGTCCGGACGCAGTTCGGTCAGATCGATTAATGACGGATTGAACAAGACAAGTTGTCTGTTGCGGTCAAAGATTGCGAGGCCGATCGCAAGATGGGCAAAGGTTTTAGCGAGCGTTTGAACAAAATTGCGTTGGGCAGATTCGGCGTTCACAACCGCGTGGATATCGACCGCAAAATTCAGATGACCAGTTTCAAATTTCTCTCGCGATACATCAAACCAGTAAGTCCGGTTATGCTCTATATCTTTCAGGGATACGCGCACAGGTTTGCCTGCATCGGCAAGTGAATCCGGTAGGATAAACAGAGGCCTGCCTTTGACCCCGTTTTGGCGAACAACATGGGTATCAAGTGATTGATATCGCCCATTCGACCAGCCGATAGAGCCATCTGAAAAAGATTGCCAAATCGGAAAAGGTGCCTGTTCACAGACGGTTCGGATTAGGTCTAGGTTGGGCAAGCTGGCAAGCGTTCGATGAAGGTTCGCGCTATGGCGCAGCGCGTCGAAGCCGCGATTGCGAAGGTTAATCGAAAGTCCGCTTGCGTGCTGCTCCAGCTCAAGCTCCATAGGATCTGCACACGAGCAGGGCATGTGCGTGCTTAGGCGGGGCTTGTCTGAGGCGACGATACCGCCCGGAAGATCAGGAAATCTATCAAGGAACATCGCGCGAAATTGCGCCCAGTCCGGGTCGGGAATTTCAAGTTCATCGAGAAGGGTCGCCCCGGCTTCGTTGGTGAACAATAGCTGGCCAGAGAGATCAAAGTCGAAACTTAACGTTTGGCCCGCGACAGGCAGCGCCGCGCGTTCCTGCTGGCTCACGTTTCCCCGCTGGATCTTACTTGTCGCCATCAGTAAAATGAGGGCTGTGAACAGGGCCGCCGCGACGACGATGCCAAGATCGATCCAAGTGAAAGTTACAAGCATGCCCAATTCCTTAGAAAACCGGGTTCACCGTAATGAGTGCAAGGTTAATATTTAATTAAGCGGTGCCTTAATGTGTTGGGTTTCGTCGATTTTCCCCCGTAATCTCAGCGACTTCCGAGAAGGCGGCATCAATCATATTGCGTGGCCACACCACTTCAACGATAGCGCCGCGCTTTTCATGCCGATCGCCGGAAAACGGACTTGATCCGTTGGCAAAGCTGAGCTCGGCTCCTGATCTTTCCAGCAGGGTTTTGGCGATAAATAGCCCAAGCCCCATCCCCTCATATTCCGGTCTCGCTTTGCGTTCCCTTTCGGTCTTTCGCCGGCTCACGAAAGGATCGCCGATACGTCCGATCAGATGAGCAGGAAAGCCATTGCCATCATCCACGATCCGCACGGAAATTCTGTCGTCTGCCCACTCGCATTCAACCCAGACATTCTGTTCGGAAAAATCGACGGCATTTTGCACAAGATTTCTGATCCCATGAATGATCTCCGGTCGACGCAGGATTTCTGGCTGAACGTCACGCAAACCCTCTTGGCCATTGTATTCGAAGGTGATGAATTTACCGCGATCCAAATGCGGCTCTGCCGCTTCTTCGAGGACAGTGCTAAGCGGCGCTTTGCGCAGGTGAAGATCGTCCTTTCCTGCGCGGCCCATAGAGCGAAGAATATCGCGGCAACGATCAGCCTGCTGGCGGATCAGGCGGGCATCTTCGGCAAGGTCGGGGCGATCGGCCAGTTCTTCTATCAACTCGGCGCTTGCCAGTTTGATTGTAGCCAAAGGCGTGCCAAGTTCATGCGCGGCAGCGGCGACGACACCGCCAAGATCGGTCAGCTTTTGTTCGCGCGACAAGGCCAGATAGGTCGCTTGCAGCGCATCGGACATCGTGTGCATTTCATTGGTGGTTTTCCATGAATAGGCACTTAAGAATAGTAGCGCGATTACGAAGGCGACCCAATTACCGAAGACGAAAACGCTTGGAACGCGCAGGATGAACCCCTCTTCGGTGCGCAGCGGCAGGTGATATTGCGCCAAGACTGTTACGATGATCAAAGCGAGCACGCCAAGCACTACGGTTGAGCGCAGCGACATGATGGCGGCAGAAACGGTGACGGGCCCAAGCAACAAAAGCGCGAAAGGATTGTGCAGGCCGCCCGTTAGAAACAGCAGGAACGACAGTTGTAAAAGATCAAAGACAACCATCAGCAGGTTCTCAATTTCCGAGAGGCGCTTGTTCTCTGGAAAGACGAATATCGCGATCAGATTGCCAATGATCGACACGCCGATAGCAAGGTAGCACAGGCCCAGTTCCAACTGGAGGTTATAAAGCCTCTGCGCCACCGTGATAGCAACGATCTGCCCGAATATTGCGACCCAGCGTAGGATGATCATCGTGCGAAGGCGCACCCAGTTGTGGCGCTGTTGCCCCAAGGGCGAATAGATATTCAGATCACTCATAGGTTCGCCTTGCTCATTTACCTGCGCCTCAATCTGTCGCAGGGCTTCACGCCATGGTGCATTTTCAACCGACGCTTCAAGTGATAGGCGCAGACGACACTATGAATCAATCACCTCGCTGTCACAGTTGGAGATGTTTATGACCCGCCTTCTTGCTATTTTTGCCGCGATCTCTGTGGTTTTGGCTCTTGCTGGTATCTGGGTGTTCACCCTGTTTGGTGGATCGGATGATCAGTTTGCAGAGTGCCGGATTGGCCAGGTCGCAGGCGGTACAAGCCAGATCGGCGGCCCCTTCACGCTGCTTGATGAAACGGGTGCAGAAGTGAGCGACACGGATGTGATCACCGAACCCTCGCTGATCTACTTCGGATATACGTTCTGCCCGGATGTTTGCCCGCTCGACACATCGCGCAACGCGGAAGTCACCGACATTCTGCAAGAGCGCGGAACCTCGATCACACCGGTTTTCATTACTGTTGATCCAGAGCGTGACACGCCTCAGGTGGTTGGTGAATTTGCTGATAACTTGCATGAAAAAATGATTGGCCTCACAGGATCGCCGGCTCAGGTCAAGGCGGCCAGCCAAGCCTATCGGACCTACTATAAAGCTCAGCCTGCAGAAGACGAATACTACCTAGTGGATCATTCGACCTTCTCCTATTTGGTTCTGCCAGAACAAGGCTTTGTCGAGTTCTTTCGCCGTGAAATTCAGGCAGATCAGATGGCTGACACGATCCAGTGCTTTGTAGATAACAGCTAGGATCGTGCGTGATCTGCGACAAAGGTTTGACCATTCGCGCAAGATGCGTAAAAGTCTAAAAAATACGCATCCTTGGGAGGTCCTCTCGTGAACACTGAAGCGCTTCAAGACATCGGTGAAGACAAGTCCCTTTTGCTTGTAGATGATGACGAACCTTTTTTGCGACGCCTTGCTAAAGCGATGGAGAAGCGCGGGTTCGAAGTGGAAACCGCTGGTTCTGTAGCGGCAGGCAAGGCCATTGCGACGGCGCGCCCGACGGCCTTTGCCGTGGTCGATCTGAGGCTCGAGGATGGCAATGGTCTTGATGTGGTTGAAGTGCTGCGCGAGAAACGCCCCGAAAGCCGCATTGTCGTTTTGACGGGCTACGGAGCGATTGCGACGGCGGTTGCTGCGGTCAAGATCGGTGCGACGGATTACCTATCCAAGCCTGCGGATGCGACGGATGTGACCAACGCGTTGCTGGCAACGGGCGACGCACTTCCCCCGCCTCCGGAAAATCCGATGAGCGCCGATCGTGTGCGCTGGGAGCATATTCAGCGTGTTTATGAGCTATGCGATCGCAATGTGAGCGAAACCGCCCGTCGCCTCAATATGCATCGGCGCACATTGCAGCGTATTTTGGCAAAGCGCAGCCCCCGTTAGGGACAATTCCACCACCCTATGGGTGGCGTTTTCTATATTAAAGCTGCATTTCGATCATCGTGCGCGCTGCGCGCAGATCACGGGCAAGATCTTGGGCGGTATGCGTTGGACTGGCCAGATCGGCGCGCCCCGTCGCATAATTGCTTTCTAGACTGATGGCTGTGATATTCGCGCGCTTCGCGCTCGCATCGAGCGATCCGACGAGGGATTTGCGATAGGTCTGCACCTCTTGTGCGCGCAGGGTAAGTGCGTTTTGGTCAGCCATGCCTTTGTTGATCATATCGCGAAGTTCGGCTAGTTCCATGTCCTGCGCCGCAAGCAGGGCGGGTAGATTCATGTGAAGCTGATCCATATGGATGACGGTTTTTTCCAGATCGCGGTCGAGTTTTTTAGCAGATCGAAAACCGCTTATTGCATGGTTTTTCAGATCGCTTGTAAGGCTTAGCATGTCGTTGGACTGCGTGCGCACAATGCTTTGGAGATCGAAATCGACCTCAGCGTTGCGCGTTGCGAAAGTTGTGTCAGGACTGTTGGTACAGCCTGAAATCAAGAACGAAAGTCCCAATAGTATGACGCTTGCCACAATCCGCATTTTACCAATTCCTACTTTTTCAAATCAACCACTGCGCGTATCTGTAAATGAGTAAGCAGCTGAATTAAGGCAAGAATGTGAACTGTTTCCATTTTTCGAAAGATTGTTCGCGTTTTTGTATTCTTCTTAATGGCGAGTGACAAAAAAAACAGTCACCCGAAGGTGACTGAGCGTTCTTAAAATGTCTGTGAGTTCAAAGAAGCGAGATTGCCGAGCGCGCAGAGGTCGCTTCGCGCGCAAGGTTTTGTGTTGCACTCAGGTGCCACTCAAGGCCGGTTTGCCCTTTGGATTGGGCGTTTTCGAGATTTGTATGCGCTTCCTCGGCCTGTGCGGCGCTCAGGCTGAGCGCTTCGGCAAGCTGTTGGCGGTTAGCCTTGATCACTTCGAAACGCTGCGTGAACTGGGCCTCTGTGATTTGCCCCGCGCTAACCTGGCTGTTGAGTGTTACAAGCTCTGCATCTTGCTGTTTCAACAGTTCGGGAAGGTCGCGTGTGACTGCATCCATGCGATCGTCGGCTTTGCCGATCGAGCGAACAAGTGCGCTGGGAGAGACCAGTGCGACACGCTTCGCGGCGTGCTGTCTGCCTTTTATGTTCCCTGCGACCGCACCAACGGCGCCGCCCGAAAGGGCAGCCGTTACACAGCTTTTAGCATTGCCCGCGGATAAAACAGCCATGCCGCAGCCTGCAATCGCGCCGATCGCGGCTCCGTTTAATGTGGATTTGCGAATGATATCACGGGTCATTTGCGTCAATGCGCTGGTTTGCTCGGCCATTAGGATTTCGCTCGAAGCATTGCTTTTTGTGATTTCGCTGGAAACGGCACCCCGCGAACTGAACATTGGTTCGTTCGACGGCATGCACCCTGAAAGAGCAAGTGCTATTGCTGTAGAGAGTGCGATACGAGAAGTGCGCATTTGGTATTCCTTATTCGACGCCAAGCCATCGGCATCGTCTTCTTATGGTTCCCATTTGAGGCGGAATTGTGATTGCTGTCTCATAAACTACGAAAAACACCTAAGAATTTGGAAAATACACGCCTAGGGTTATTGAGATTCTCATAAATTGTAGCGCTTGTGGGTTTTCCCAACGATGCGCCCATCGCTAAGAGCGGCGTCCGGCTCGATGCTCCAATCCTGAAAGCCCATCTTGGTGTAATAGCTGAGCCCGCTCGCATTGTCGGAGCGGATCGAGGCATTGATCCAAATAAACCCGAGCGCGCGCATCTGAGCGCATGTGACTGCGAACAGTTTGGAGCCAATGCCGCCGCCAACGACGCCAACGCGCACGAAGGTGGCGATGCTGGCCGCCTCTGGCGGCAACAGCGAATGTGGCTCCGCCCATTGAAAACCAATGATCTGTTCGTTTTCGTCAACCGCAATGTTCCAGCGGGCCCTCTCGCCGCCACCGGCAATTTTGGCTTTCATCTTTTCAGCCGAGAGCGGGGAAAGATAGGCGGTGGTGCCGCCGATCTCGATAATCTCGTTCAGGATGTCAGCCATCTGTGGCGCATCACCGATCTGGTAGGGTCGAATAGAAATTGCCATCACATCTTTTCTAATAATTCAGCATGGCGCTGGGTAAATTCATTGCGCGCTTCAAGGGGCGCGCGCAAGCGGATCGACAGCCCCTCGATCATCGCCGGATCGGGCTTGCCGAAGAACTGATCCGCTTCCTTTTCGGTGAAGCCCGCGATTTGCACTGCTTCCAGCCATGCGCTGATCCGGTCCGCCTTTTTGATTTGCTTCTTCACTGCGGCTGGAAGCGTTGCAGGCAAGCCAAACCTGATATGAATCGCCGCCGTCAGGCGATCATCCAGCACGCCGTAACTGGGGCCGATGGCGGTTTTCACGGGGCTGATCATGTCGCCAATGACATATTCGGGCGCGTCATGTAACAAAGCGGCCAGTTGCCACTTTACGGGTGCAGAGGGCTGCATGCGGCTGAAAAGCGCCTCGACAAGCAAGGAGTGTTCGGCAACTGAATAGGCAAAATCCCCTTTGGTTTGGCCATTCCAGCGCGCAACGAAGGCCAACCCATGGGCGATATCCTCGACTTCGATATCCACCGGAGTGGGGTCCAAAAGATCGAGCCTGCGACCCGAGAGCATGCGCTGCCAAGCACGTTTCTGTGACAAGGGGAGACTCCGTGAATTTCAATTCCTAATTTGAGGGCAAGATGTAACGCAGCCCGCCCCCAGATGAAAAGGAAACTTGCCATGATCTTCTCGCGTCGAAAAATTATAGCGCTTGGTGCAGCAACTGTTGCGATGCCCGCCTTTGCGAGCACAGAGCCGCGTTGGTACGACATTGGCAGCGGTCTCGCCGCGACGGGGCGTGACGTCGTCGCCTATTTCTCGCTGAGCGGCGGGGATGGTGTCATGGGGAGTGACGCGTTCAGCGTAATGCACAAAGGCACGATGTTTCATTTTGCCAATGCTGAAAACCTCACGACCTTCAGTGCTGATCCAGATAAGTACGCCCCGCATTATGGCGGCTATTGCGCCTTCGCCATGTCGCGCGGCTATTTCGCGTCTGGTGATCCCGATGCCTGGAGTGTGCACGACGGTGCGCTCTATCTCAATGTCTCCAAAGCCATTCGCGCGCGCTGGGCCTTGCGCCGCGCTGCCAATATCGAAGCGGGCGATGAAAACTGGCAGGGCTTTTTTCCCGGCGAGCGTTAATCACAGTTTCGCTGCGCTCTGACCCTTGTTTCGTCTAGTGTTTGAAACAATAGACACTCAGTGCTATCTGCACAGCAGAATAAGAGTGTTTTGAGGAGAGAGCCGTCATGGCCAACGACTATATTGTT
>NZ_MUHR01000049.1 GCF_002105285.1 Planktotalea arctica | reverse complement strand
GATCGGCAGCGCATCCATATCTGCGCGCAGGCCAATGACCTTGCCAGAGGCGTTCTGCTTGCCTTTGATGACGCCAACGACGCCGGTGCGGCCAATGCCCGTGACGATTTCATCGCAGCCGAAATCCTTAAGCTTGTCAGCGACAATCGCAGAGGTGCGGTGAGTTTCGAACAGGATTTCAGGATGCTCGTGCAGATCACGGCGCCATTCGGTGATCTCCGGCAGCATTTCGGCGAGGCGGTTCTTGATGGGCATTTGAGTGGCTCCTATTTTTCAGCAGTATTGTTAGCAATTTGCACGATCAGGCCAATCGCCACTCCAGCAACGATCAACATGATACCTTCATCGATCGCCTCGCCCGTATTGGCAGAGGCCAAATAACGCCGCGCGGCAAATTCGTTTGCTTCCATAGTGTCAGTTCCAAACGCGAAGAAGAAGCCAAGTAAGGTTCTGAGTGCTCCGAAACCGAACAAAAGCTACGCTATTACGGACCCTAACTTAACGAACATTTCATATTTCCCCCCTAAGCAGCAGGCATACGGGCTTCGACCATTCCAGCGAGCCATGAGCAGCCTGCCGGAATAATGTCATCGTTGAACACATATTCGGGATGGTGGACCATCGCACCGTTCTCGCCGTTACCGAGGAAAATATAGGCGCCGGGGCGCGCTTCCAGCATGTAGGAAAAATCCTCGCCGGCCATCATCGGCGCAGTGTCGGGATCGACATTGCCCACCCCCGCGATGGCGCAGGCGACATCGACGGCAAAGTCGGTTTGAGCGTCGTGGTTCACGGTGACAGGATAGCCGCGCTCATAGTTGATCTCGACCGCGCACTCGAAGGCATCGGCGGTTGAACTCACCAGCTTGATAAGACGCGCCTCCACCAGATCGCGCACTTCCGGCGATAAGGTGCGCACGGTGCCGCACAGATTAACCGTCTGCGGAATAACGTTAAACGCCGCGCTGTCGTTGCTCATCATGCAGATCGACAGGACCGCGCTTTGCAGCGGGTCCACATTGCGGCTGGTGATGCTTTGCAGGGCCAGCAGAATATGCGCGGCGGTGATGTTGGGGTCAATCGCGCTGTGCGGCATCGCGCCGTGACCGCCCTTGCCAGTTATTTTGATTTCCACGAGGTCCGTCGCCGCCATAAGGCCACCCTTGCGAATGGCGAAACTGCCCGCAGCACCGCCGGGCATATTGTGAAGCCCGTAGACTTCATCGACGTTATAGCGCTCCATCACGCCCTCATCGACCATGACCTTGCCGCCGCCTCCGCCCTCTTCGGCGGGTTGGAAAAACAACACGGCAGTGCCATCAAAGTTGCGCGTTTCAACCAGATATTTCGCCGCGCCGAGCAGCATGGCTGTATGCCCGTCATGGCCGCAAGCGTGCATCGCCCCCGCATGGGTGGATTTATAATCCACGTCGGCCATTTCATGGA
>NZ_MUHR01000048.1 GCF_002105285.1 Planktotalea arctica | reverse complement strand
ATCGCAATGTCCAGGCCGCGTTCCAGCAAAGTTTGCCGGATCGTGATGACCCCCATTTCGATGCTCGATGTGAGGATCAGGATAAAAACCGGAAACACCAGAGCAAATTCGACTGTGACGTTGCCGCGCTCGGCACGGCGAAAGCGGCGGAGTGTGTTCAGAAGCTGTTTCATTGTGTGAGCCTCAGTTGGTTGATCTGGCGCGCAATTGCGTCAAATGCTTCGGAAATTTCGACGCCTTCCACACGGAAGAAATGGCTTGGCGAGGAGGCGCAGTCTTTCATGATGTCCGCGCCGTGATCATTTACCTCGAAGCCGATGGACCAGATGACGATGCCATCATCTTTGGCCGCTTCGCACACGCTCGCCATCAAATCATCGCCATAGGACCCCCAGTACTTTGTCGAGTAGTAGTGGTGATGCTGGTTCGAGCGCACGTAGCGGTTCAGATAGTTGATGATACCCCAATTGCTCCAGTGGGCGTAATCGGAGGGGCTGTCGTAGGCCCAATCCTGAACGCGGTAGGACGAAGTGTTCACGCCGTCAGTCATCAGAACGATGGTTTTTAGCGTTTCCACATCATCGAACGCGGCCGGACGATCGGCAAAGTCGCTATCGGCGTCGCCGGAGGCGACCAATTGGGTCACGACGGAGTTGAAGCTTGGATCAAGCGTGGCAGCGGCCCATTTCATTCCCATGAAAATATGGGTGTTGCCGCTTGGCTGAAGCTGGTTGATCTGGTTTTTCAGAGCGGTGGAGTCTTCGCTGAAGACAGTGATGTCGGCCCAATCTTCAACCGGGCATTGAAAACCCCAGCTGTCGTAGAGGCGTGTGTGCTGCATTTGCTTGTAGGTCTTGGAGAAGTTGAGACCGGACTGCTCGAACTCGTAATCGTCAAATTCGATACAGTGCGAAAAGCCATGCTGCGTTGTCACGTTCAGCTCGTTGTAGATTTCAGAGCCTGCGCTGACGTGTTCATCATAGGGAATGATATTGACCGAGATCAGGCCCTGATTGGTGGGCTTGAGCACCGTGTCGATAAAGGTGCGCGACGCGGTCTTGAGGCGAGACATGCGGTTGTTGCTTCCCATGGAACCGGACACGTCGAGGACCATCGAAATCTCGACATTCGAAATGCGTTCTTCAGCGACACCGGAGGCGGTCGCGCTTAGCGTGTCGACGCCGGAAAGTTTCATGAAGGCGGTGGTGGTGATCGACTGGGCCTCGGCTCCGACGGTCTTGTAGTTGATGCCTTCATCGACTGTGACACTGGACAAGAAGTCCTCAAGGCCAGCCGCTTCGAAGTAATCATTCACAACAGTTTGCGGGGCTTGTTGCTGATCAAGATCGGCAGCCGCCAAAATGGCGCGGTCCAGCGTATGTTGCAAAACGGTTCTATCACGCTCCGAGCGCATAAGGTCTACCCCGATGCCCCCCATCGTGATGATCATCAAAACCATGAAGACTGCAAAGATGACCAAGCTGCCTTCCTCGTCGTCCTTGAACTTTTTAAAGGGAGCGCGCCTTTCAGCGTTACCCTTATTCGGCACGTGGCCGTTAAGGCGGAATTTGTCGCGCATCTTGATCGGTCCTTTCCGTTTCGCCCCTAACGCAACACACACTTGGGGCGGAATTTGTCCCGCTCAGATGTGCGCTGGGCTTGTGGCGAAAATGGGGCAGGAAACGGGAGATACCGTGCCCGATTTGACCGGTTCACGGACAATGGCGCTGAAACGAATCAAATTGTTTCTAAATCGCAAGTGAATTTCAGGCTTCGGTGACGCAAAGCCCGAATCCTGCGTCAAGTTCGGCCAAATTCGCTGTGAGCGGTCTGTTTTTGGTCGCACGCGTTAACGATATCGTCATAGGCTTGATCTAGCGGTGTCGCCATCACGCAGGCACTGCAATACGGGAGAAGTTCATGAGCACTACAAACGAGCCGAGTTTTCGCGAAAGCGTTGATCTGATGTTTAACCGCGCCGTCGCGCTGCTGGATTTGCCGCCGGGGCTCGAAGAGAAGATCAGGGTTTGCAATGCGACCTATACCGTGCGCTTTGGCGTGCGCCTGCGCGGAAAAATCGAAACGTTTACCGGATATCGCTCGGTTCACTCGGAACATATGGAGCCAGTTAAAGGCGGCATTCGCTTTGCGATGGGCGTCAATCAGGACGAGGTCGAGGCGCTGGCAGCGCTGATGACGTATAAATGTGCTCTGGTCGAAGCTCCCTTTGGTGGCTCCAAGGGCGGGTTGCGCATTGATCCGCGCCAATACGACGAACATGAGTTGGAGCTGATTACGCGCCGCTTTGCCTATGAGCTGATCAAACGTGATCTGATTGATCCGGCGCAGAACGTTCCGGCCCCCGATATGGGCACGGGCGAGCGCGAGATGGCATGGATCGCCGATCAATACGCGCGCATGAACACCTCTGACATCAACGGCAAGGCCTGTGTGACCGGTAAGCCGCTAAATGCGGGCGGCATCGCCGGACGCGTCGAGGCGACGGGCCGCGGCGTGCAATACGCGCTGCGCGAGTTCTTCCGCGATGATCTAGATCTGAAGAAAGCGGGCCTTACGGGCACGCTCGAGGGCAAACGCGTCATCGTGCAGGGCCTGGGCAATGTGGGCTATCACGCGGCGAAGTTCCTGCGCGAAGAGGACGGCGCACAAATTATCGGTATCATTGAACACGACGGCGCACTCTTTGATGAAAAAGGTCTGGACGTGGAAGCTGTGCATGGCTGGATCACCAAACACGGCGGCGTCAGCGGCTATCCCGATGCCCGCGGCCATGAAGATGGCGCAGCGGTGCTGGAATCCGATTGCGATATCCTGATCCCTGCGGCGCTCGAGGGCGTGATCAATCTTGAGAATGCGGACCGCATCAAAGCGAACCTGATCATTGAAGCGGCGAATGGCCCAGTAACCGCTGGTGCGGACGATATTCTACGCGAAAAGGGCGTGGTGATTATTCCGGATATGTATGCCAACGCGGGCGGCGTGACGGTCAGCTATTTTGAGTGGGTGAAGAACCTTAGCCACATCCGCTTTGGCCGCATGCAGCGCCGCCAAGAAGAATCGCGTCACCAGCTGGTCGTGGACGAGTTGGAGCGGTTGAGCAGCGATAAGGGCCTCGGTTGGCAGCTCTCACCTGGTTTCAAAGAGAAATACCTGCGCGGCGCAGACGAGCTGGAGTTGGTGCGCTCGGGCCTCGATGACACGATGCGGATTTCCTATCAATCCATGCGCAAGATCTGGCATGAGCGTGAGGACGTAACCGATCTTCGCACGGCGGCCTATATCGTCGCGATCGAAAAAGTGGCGGCAAGCTACCGCGCCAAAGGCCTCTAGCGGGTTCAAAAGGGACCGCAAGGAAGCACCAACGGCACTGAAGGGGCGCGAAGATGAAGATTTTCGCGCCTTTTGGAAAAAACGACGTGCAATGTCGCTAACACGTTGCGCGCCGCGCGCAAGCCTCGCATATTTCGAAAAGAGATATCCGGGGAGGGGTGCATGCGGTTTTCTGGACTACGCATTCTCAAAGAAGGCCTAACAGGCAATAAAGGCTGGTCGCCCCATTGGCGCGACCCCGAGCCGAAGGCTGAATACGATGCGATCGTGATCGGCGGCGGTGGGCATGGGCTGTCCACGGCCTATTACCTGGCAAAGAACCACGGCATGACGAATATCGCGGTTCTGGAGAAAGGTTACATAGGCGGCGGTAATGTGGGTCGTAATACCACGATTGTGCGCGCGAATTATTTCCTGAACGGGAACTCCGAATTTTACAGCCATTCGCTCAAACTCTGGGAAGGGCTGGAGGAAGACCTGAACTACAACGTCATGCACTCGCAGCGCGGTCTGATCAATCTGTTCCACTCCGATGGTCAGCGCGATGCCTTTGTGCGGCGCGGCAATGCGATGGTCAATCAGGGCGATGATGCAGTGCTGCTGGATACTGCAGGTGTGCGAAAAATACTGCCATACTTGGATTTCGACAATACGCGCTTTCCGATCTACGGCGGTCTGCTGCACCCGCGCGGCGGCACCGCGCGTCATGATGCGGTCGCTTGGGGCTTTGCGCGAGGAGCGGATATGCGCGGCGTTGATATTATCCAGAACTGCGAAGTGACAGGGATCGACATTGAAAACGGGGCTGTTACGGGGGTTCAAACGACGCGCGGCGCGATCAAGTCCAAAAAGATTGGCCTGACCGTCGCGGGGCGCTCTGGGCAACTGGCCGCAATGGCGGGGATGCGCCTGCCGATCG
>NZ_MUHR01000047.1 GCF_002105285.1 Planktotalea arctica | reverse complement strand
TCTGCGCTGAACACGGCGATTGATGTAGCCGTGAAGGCAGTTGCTTTGGTACCAACCCTGTCAGTCGTCGGCTCTGACTTGAACGACAGTGTTCTGGACACCGCAGAAGGCGACCTAGTAGTACGCGTTGGTCTGTCAGACGTCACATTAGCAACCGATACCGTCGAGCTCTATCTGAACGGCGCATCATTCAGCACACCTAAAACGGCTACACTGACGAGCACCGAGATTAACAACGGTTATGTGCAATTCACCGTCACTCAGGCGGAGTTGGGTGCGGATGGTTCAAAGGAGCTTTCTGCCGTGGTTTCTGATGAAACCGTAACGAGCAATGAGAGCGTTGGCCTCTTCTTCGAGCAAACTGCATCTGACGAAGTGGCTCCCAGTGGGGCTACCGAGTTCGCGCTGACGGTCGACAACACAGATAACGACACGGCATTGGAATTGGATGAAACGATCACGATTACCTTCTCCGAGGCGGTCGACATCGACACACTGGTGCTTGGAACGCAATTTGCGCCAAATGCGCTGAACCGTGGTGATGAGGCGAAGCTCGGTTACGGCTACAGTGTTGCTGCATCCGGTGGCGATGGGACGACAGCGACGTCCTTTGTTGTCACGCTAGGTGCTGACACTGTTGCCAATGACCTTGATCTCCTTGTCAGTGGCACTGAAAGTGTGCGGACGCTAACGTTCAACAAGACGGCAGTAGTAGACGCGGCCGGTAACCCCGCAGCCAGCCATATTGCGTTGGTAGTGCCGGCTGATATCGTCAAACCGACTGCAGCTTCTACAACGCATATTTCAACTGATGTTGCTGCAACGGCTGCTTACGCTACGGGCGAAACAATCCGCATCGTGTTCTCTGAGGCCGTAGATGCATCCTTGGTAACTATTGAAAATCTGACATCCTCTGGGACGTTGGGTTCTTCCACTATTGCAGCAGTCAGCCCGACCGATGGGTATGCTACGACCTTTGATATTACGGTCGCTGCTGATGCGGTGTTGGTTGCAGCGGATACAATGAGCTTTGCTAGCTCTAACGTGGTCGATGTTAACGGCAACACCGGTTTTGTGGGGTCGCTTACGTTTACGTTGCCTGGGGCGACTACACTCAAGTTGACCGAAGGTACCGCTAATCTCACGGGTGTCACGTTGGATGCGGCTGTCGATACGATTGATCTGAATGGGCAGGCGGTTACGCTGAAGGTTGAGCTTCTCTCAAAGATCTTGATCAATCTAGGTGCTGTCTCTTATACACATCT
>NZ_MUHR01000046.1 GCF_002105285.1 Planktotalea arctica | reverse complement strand
CAGCTCGTCCAGTAATTCTTTGGAAATCGTCATTGTTGTCATGCTCCTTTGGTTTGGAAGCATGGGCCAAATTACTCATACACAGAAGATCGGACACTCTCATTTTTGAAACAGCGCTGTCCAGCTCACAGGCGTAATCACGGCTATCAAGGTCAGCATGTGAAGCTGGCACGTGCTCTTCAACAATATGCCACAACCGCACATCGTATTCGTTGGCGATCTGACAGGTTAGATGAAGCGCTGCGATGCATTTGTTGTATGTGTCTAAAGCATTGGTCATGGCGCTAACGCCTTGCTGGCTATAACCGTCTCTTCGAGTAAGTCGATCAAGTCGCGTGCGCTGCCTTGAAAGCTCTGCAGCATCTGCTCAACATCAGCTCTTGCGGGGGTTAGCCCCTCGGCTTCCAAGATAGCCTTTGCACGATCCACCCAATCAAGGTTGCTGGGCGGGTCTAGGTCAATCACGCGGAACCTGCTGAGCACGGCACCCATGATGCGGCTCTTGTGGTTCGTGGTGGCCACAAAGCGGATCAGATGACGCTTGGCATCCATGAACTCGCGGAACTTGGGCTGCACTGTGCGTAGGTCCATCTCATCAATCTCGTTGATGACGATTATGGCTTTGTCAGGATTGCCAAACATCTGATAGTTTACCTCAGACATGATCTTGGCGTCATAGTCTTTACCAAGGCTAGCAGCATTAAACTCCCACTGTATGTGCTGAACATTGTGATGCTCAAAGTAACTGTGAGCGATCACACGTGCCGCTTCTGTCTTGCCTGCACCTGGAGGCCCTGCGAGCAACAAAGGCTTGGCGGGTGGCAGCTCACAATATGAGCGAATAACACTGGCATTGAGCGGGTCCGCAATGACCAAATCGTCAAAGCTACGCGGTAGATGTTTAAGATCAAATGACATGCTCAGCTCCTTTGGATGCATGTAAATGGAGTGGGGCAAAATATGACTGCCCCACTCACCGTTAGATTTATCCATAGGTATGGGTTGCTGCGCCGTTTGTGCGCACTCCACCGCCAGACACGCTGACTTGTGCACCTGATCCAACGCGGATCATTTTGGACGCAAACTCACGCACATCACGTGCACGCTTGGTTGCCAGATCACCTGCGTCAAGCTTGGCGAGGCTTTCTTGAGCGCGTTCATCCAAGTCTTTGCCCGATGATACCAAGACAGCGTCAATGATGCCCGCTTCGTTGCACCCGTAAACAATCGTGCCTGTGCCGTTGTCATTGCAGCGCACGAGCGCAACCGCATAGTCTTCTTCGTAATCCGTGTTTGGCTGGATGAACGTTGGGAGGTCAAACGTGCTCACGCCCACTTGCACTTCCTGCAGACCCTCAAGCGCCAGCTTCTTAAAGTCCTCTTTGGACATAGTCGCAGATTTTGTAGATTTGGGCACACGGCGCACTTCTTCAATGCCACCACATTCTTGCACATAGCTGGTGAAGCTCTGATCTGGCCCCTTCATGTCGTGAGCGATGGCCACAACCCGTGCATAGGCTTCTTCACGGCGACCTTGTCCCGCAAACACATACCGGATCACTTTAAGAGCAAGGCTGGTGTTTGCTTGGGTTTTGATCTCAAGATCAGTTAAAAGAGCTGCAAACGCTCGGCGCTTGCCCACCTCCGCCTTTAGCTCCGCATACAGCGCGTAAACCCCTTCAAGAATTGCATAGAGCTCATCGTTGGCAGCACGCAGCGTGCCTTCTTCCCAAACGGCACGGGCTGCGTGCATTGCATCAAGGCGTTGGTGGATGTCAGTCTTAATTTGTGTCTGAACAGACATGGTATTTCCCTTCATCAATAATTGGGCCCTCTTGGACCTGCTTGTTTGCATCTGGGTTTTAAAGATTCTGGGCACTACAAGCTGCGCCGATCAATCTTCGATTTTTAAAACCATCAGATTGAGACTTTTATAATGGCTAAATCGAGCTAATTTTGACTCCTTAACTTTTTGAAGGAGACGGAGTCATGGTCAGTAATCAGGCCAATGAAAGCTCAGAAACACTGGTGTTTGAGACCACCCCACCCTACCTCAGTATGACATCAAAGAGCCGGTTTAAGGGACATCGTAATCAGCCCTATCCGGAAGCCCAACCTTATAAAGCCTCTATATATTATTGGTGGTGGGCGTTTTTGAAACGCAACAAGAACTATCAAATAACTTGTGCAAATGGCGGCAAGGGCCGCTTGTCTAAACTGTTGCGGGTTTCACTAATTCCCGGACACGGATTTCAGTAAATCCCGGACAGGCGTTTCAGTAATTACCGGACAGGTATTTCACTAATTCCCGGACAGCTCTGGGGAGACGTGTGCGCGGTTGGTCATTGCCTGCGCCGT
>NZ_MUHR01000045.1 GCF_002105285.1 Planktotalea arctica | reverse complement strand
TGGATCACATCTGGCGAGGCGATGGGGCCAATCTCCGTGCGCACCCATGTGCGAAGCTCTTTGAGCAACTCGTCAGACGGCTCTTCGCCGTTCATCAAGGTCACGTAGCAATAAATGCCCTGACCTTTGATTTCATGGGGATAGCCGACCACGGCGGCCTCGGCCACTTTGGCGTGGGCGACCAGTGCAGATTCGACTTCGGCCGTGCCCATGCGGTGGCCCGAGACGTTGATCACATCGTCCACGCGGCCCGTGATCCAGTAATCCCCGTCCGCGTCGCGCCTGGCCCCGTCGCCGGTGAAGTAATAGCCTTTGTAGTCCGAGAAATACGTCTGCTGGAAGCGCGCGTGATCGCCCCAGACCGTGCGCATCTGCCCGGGCCAGCTATCCTTGATACACAGCACTCCCTCTGCGGGGTTGCCGGTGATTTCCACACCCGATTGCGGATCGAGGATCACAGGCTCGATGCCGAAGAACGGCTTCATCGCCGAACCCGGCTTCATCGCATGCGCGCCGGGCAGGGGGGTCATCAGATGTCCGCCTGTTTCGGTCTGCCACCATGTATCGACGATCGGGCAGCGGCCTTGCCCGACAATCTCGTTATACCAGTTCCACGCCTCCGGGTTGATCGGCTCCCCGACTGTTCCAAGGATTCTGAGCGAGGATAGATCGCTACCTGTTACGAAATCGTTACCCTGCGCCATCAATGCGCGAATGGCCGTCGGCGCAGTGTAGAACTGGTTAACGGAGTGTTTCTCGCAGACCTGCCAAAAGCGCGATGCGTCGGGATATGTGGGCACGCCCTCGAACATCAAGGTGGTCGCGCCATTGGCTAAGGGCCCGTAAACTATATAGGAATGTCCTGTGACCCAGCCGACATCGGCGGTGCACCAGAAAATATCATTCTCTTTGTAATCAAAAACAATCTCGTGGGTCATGGCCGCGTAAACCAAATATCCACCAGTTGTGTGTACGACACCCTTGGGCTGACCGGTCGAGCCCGAGGTATAGAGCACGAAAAGGGGATCTTCCGCAGACATTTCCGCAGGGGCGCAGACGTCCGAGGCCTCCAGGGCCAGCTCGTTATAGTCATAGTCGCGGCCATCGATCCAGGTGGTCTGCCCGCCCGTGCGCTTGACGACCAGACATTTGACCGTGTCCTTGCAATGCAGCAGGGCCGCATCCGCGTTGCTTTTGAGCGGGGTGGCCTTGCCGCCGCGCGGGGCGTAATCGGCGGTGATGACAACCTTGGCGTCCGAGCCGTTGACGCGCGCCGCAAGCGCATCTGGGGAAAAGCCTGCGAAAACAATGGAGTGGATCGCGCCAATGCGCGCACAGGCGAGCATGGCATAGGCCGCTTCGGGGATCATCGGCAGGTAGAGCACGACGCGATCGCCTTTGCGCACGCCGAGGTCCTCAAGGATGTTGGCCATGCGGTTCACGGCGCGCGACAGCTCGCTGTAGGTGATATGCTTGGCACCCTCTTCGGGGTTGTCCGGCTCGAAAATGATCGCGGTCTTGTCGCCGCGGGTGGGCAGGTGGCGGTCAATGCAGTTCGCCGCGACGTTGAGCGTGCCGTCCTTGTACCAATTGATCGACACATCGCCGTAGCTGAAATCGACGTCCTTCACCGATGTGAAGGGTTTGATCCAATCGACCCGCTTGCCCTGCGCGCCCCAGAACGCCTCCGGATCCTCGATCGAGGCCGCATACATCGCATCATAACGCGCCAGATCAACATGCGCCGACGCCGAAAGCGCGCCTGAGGGGGGGTAGGTTTT
>NZ_MUHR01000044.1 GCF_002105285.1 Planktotalea arctica | reverse complement strand
ATGGGCAAGGAAAAGTTTGAACGCAATAAGCCGCACGTCAACATCGGCACAATCGGCCACGTTGACCACGGTAAAACGACGCTGACGGCTGCGATCACGAAGCAATTCGGTGATTTTCAGGACTATGCGTCGATCGACTCCGCACCTGAAGAGCGCGCGCGCGGGATCACGATCTCGACAGCGCATGTCGAGTACGAGACAGAGACACGCCACTACGCGCACGTCGACTGCCCCGGCCACGCGGACTACGTCAAGAACATGATCACTGGCGCGGCCCAAATGGACGGTGCGATTCTGGTTGTGAACGCGGCCGACGGCCCGATGCCACAAACGCGCGAGCACATCCTGCTCGGTCGTCAGGTTGGCATCCCGTACATGGTTGTTTACATGAACAAAGTCGATCAGGTCGACGACGACGAGCTGCTCGAGCTGGTTGAAATGGAGATCCGTGAGCTGCTGTCCTCCTACGAGTACCCTGGCGACGATATCCCAGTGATCCCGGGTTCGGCTCTGGCCGCTCTGGAAGATCGCGATCCGGCAATCGGCACAGAGTCCATCGCCAAGCTGATGGCCGCTGTTGACGAGTATATCCCGACACCTGCACGCGCGGTTGACCAGCCCTTCTTGCTGCCAATCGAAGACGTGTTCTCGATCTCCGGTCGCGGCACAGTTGTGACTGGCCGTATCGAGCGCGGCGTGATCAACGTTGGTGACAGCATTGAAATCGTTGGTATTCGTGACACGAAAACAACGACGTGCACAGGCGTTGAAATGTTCCGCAAGCTGCTTGATCGCGGTGAAGCAGGCGACAACGTTGGCGTTCTTTTGCGCGGTGTTGACCGTGAAGGCGTTGAGCGCGGCCAGATTCTTTGCGCGCCAAAGTCTGTTCTGCCCCACACCAAGTTCGAAGCAGAAGCCTATATTCTGACCAAGGAAGAGGGTGGCCGTCACACGCCGTTCTTCGCCAACTACCGCCCACAGTTCTACTTCCGTACAACGGACGTGACGGGCACGGTCATGTTGCCTGAGGGCACGGAAATGGTGATGCCGGGCGACAACCTGAAGTTCAACGTCGAGCTGATCGCGCCCATCGCGATGGAGCAAGGCCTGCGCTTCGCGATCCGCGAAGGCGGCCGCACAGTCGGCGCTGGTGTTGTGTCGAATATTCACGAGTAACTTTCGCTAACGCGAAAGATACTCGGGTGGGCACCAGCTTGTTTTTACGAACGTAAAAACTGCAAGGGCCCAC
>NZ_MUHR01000043.1 GCF_002105285.1 Planktotalea arctica | reverse complement strand
CAGAGTTTCGGATACTCCCAAGCCCTTATTTGGTAATCTTACAAACCGCACACCCATGTGACTCGCTCTTTGATCGCGGCGCGTATATCGTTAGATAGCTTCAACGACTCGAAGACCTGCCGCTTATAAGGATTGCACCGCCATGCTCACCCGACGCCACTTCACGATTTCTGCGGCGGCTCTTTTTTCGACGCCCATCACCGGGTTTGCCGCTGCAGGGCCGAGCACCAATCGCTCGAAGTGGGACGCTTGGGATGCGCAGATCACACCCGCAGAGTTCGATCCTGCAACAAGCAACCCGTGGAACTTGCATCGACGCTTTTTGCCCCAGCGCGTAGAGGCGAATGCGGGGCTTAATGTTGGTGACATTCACGTCGATGCAGTCGCGCGCTATCTTTATCATATTGAAGAGGGCGGCACGGCTATGCGTTACGGTGTGGCGATCGCGCGCGGCAATCTCTACACGCCGGGTGTCTACAAGATCCGCCGCAAAGCGAAATGGCCCACTTGGACGCCAACACCCGCGATGATAAAGCGCGATCCGCATCTTTATGCGCAGCACGCCGCAGGCATGGATGCAGGGCCGTCCAATCCGCTCGGCTCACGCGCGCTCTATCTGTATCGTGGCAGCCGCGATACCTATTTGCGCATTCATGGCTCGCCCAACCCCGGGTCCATCGGTGGGCGTGCCAGTTCGGGCTGTGTGCGCATGGTGATGGCGCATATCAACGGTCTCTACGTGAACGTCTCGACCGGAGTGAACGCGCATTTGCATGCCGCCGAAGATCATATTTCGGCGACAAGCTAGGCTAGGATTTCAAGCAACGGCTCAGGACGCGCGAGAACAGATCGGGCGCCCGTTAGCGGCGCGCAGCGGCAGAAACGTGGTTTCGACAGGTCCGATATGGCGGTAAGTGTAGCACCCATCGATTGGATCGATGCGCACTGCTGTCAAATCCTGCCCCTGCGCCGCGATCGAAGTCACACCCTCTGGCACCTCGGCGATAAACGGCATCGGCGCATTTGTGCTTGCTCCGTCAATTTCTTCGCAAGCTGAAAGCAAAAAGGCAGCGCAGCCAAAAATCACGATCATCTTTTTCATAGTCATGTCCCCCACGGTTGTTTTTGAGCAGGATGATCGAAATAGCCTTGAGAGACCAGTGCATTCGCGGTGCGCACTTTACGAAAAGCGTGAATGTTTTTCGCTATGCCACACTCGTCATTTAGCGCCTCAAGCTCTAAACGACGTTCATGACCCATATAGAATCTCTCTTTGTGACCCGCCTGTATCGCGCTGCCTTATCCGAGCAGGGCGCTATATCTCCTGAAGAACTCGAAGCCTCTTGCTACGCGATTGCGAGCGATGACGAAGCTGGTCAGCAGTGGTGCGAGGACAACGGTTATCCCGGCTACACGTCTTATGCCTCCCTGACAGACCTTGCTTGGCGGTTTCCGATTTTTGCAGATGTGACCAAGAATCTCGATGCCCATGTCGCAGCCTTTGTCGAGGATGCGCAGTTCGATCTGGACGGGCGCGCGCTCAAGCTCGAGGACTTGTGGATCAACATCCTGCCAGAAGGCGGCACGCATTCCAGTCACATCCATCCGCATTCGGTGATCAGCGGCACCACCTATGTGGCTATGCCCAATGGTGCCAGCGCGATCAAATTCGAAGACCCGCGCAGCCAGATGCTGATGGCATCGCCCACCCGCCTGAAAACGGCGCGGCGCGAGCTGAAGACCTTCATCTATGTCGAGCCGGATGTGGGCGATGTGCTCCTTTGGGAGAGCTGGCTGCGCCACGAGGTGCCGATGAATATGTCCGAAGAAGAGCGAATTTCGGTCTCCTTCAACTACTCCTGGAGCTGACATGAGCAAGCGCGCGCCCTTCGAGATTGTCGGCGAGCGTATCGCCGCAGGCACGCGCAAGACCGTGCGTATTCCGGTCAGCACCCTGTCCGATCACACGCCCGTCGCCATCGCCGCGCATGTCATTCATGGCAAGCGCGAAGGGCCTTGCATGTTTGTCAGTGCAGGCATTCATGGCGATGAGGTGATTGGCGTGGAAATCGTGCGCCGCCTTTTGCGCTCGGACCCGCTGGTCAATCTGCGCGGTACATTGATCGTGGTGCCCATCGTCAATACCTTTGGCTTCCTTAATCATTCGCGCTATCTGCCAGATCGGCGCGATTTAAACCGCTGTTTCCCCGGCTCGCCCCATGGCTCGCTCGCCTCGCGGCTGGCGCATATCTTCCTGAGCGAGATTGTGGCGCGCTGCACGATCGGGATCGATCTGCATTCGGCTGCTGTGCATCGCACCAACCTGCCGCAAATTCGTGTCAGCGGTGCCAATGCGCAAAAAATGCGCCTTGCCCATGCGTTCGGCGCGCCCGTGATCCTGACCAGCGCCCTGCGCGACGGCAGTCTGCGCCAAGAGGCCAAACGCATTGGCGTCGATGTGCTGCTCTATGAGGCGGGCGAGGGGATGCGCTTTGACGAAATGTCTGTGAGGGCGGGGGTGGCGGGCATCCTGCGCGTGCTAAACACGCTTGAAATGTTGCCTGCCAAGGGCATCGCCAAGACGCGCACGCGCTCGCTGATCTGTTCTGACAGCACTTGGACACGCGCGCCTATGGGTGGTTTGCTGCGGGTTTATAAAAGCGAAGGCGATGTGGTGGAGGAGGGCGAAGTGCTCGCCGCGATCTCCGATCCTTTCGGCGAGGAAGAGGCCGATGTCACCGCGCGAAATGCCGGCATCATCGTCGGACGTGCCGTCATGCCCGTGGTCAATGAAGGCGATGCGCTGTTTCATATCGCAGCGGTCAAATCTGTGGACGTGGCAGAAGCGGCGGTCGAGGGCGTGGCCGAGCAACTGGCGGATGATCCGCTCTTTGATGAGGACGAGATTATCTAGCCGCTTAAAGCCTTGTGTCAGATGCCATCCAGATGAGAGTGTCCGATCTTCT
>NZ_MUHR01000042.1 GCF_002105285.1 Planktotalea arctica | reverse complement strand
CGGGATTTACTGAAATCCGTGTCCGGGAATTAGTGAAACCCGCAGCCAGAGGGCGTCCGAGAACTCGCCCAAGTTTATCTCGCCCAGATCGAAGGTCTCAATGTTCAGGTTGCTGCGCTGGATCAGAGGATGAAGGGTGCTGCCAAAAAAGCTGAGGCGGCACGACGGGCCCAGACGATGCCAGGCGTGGGGCCAATCACAGCATTGGCAATTGAGACCTTCGCGCCTGATCTGAACTGCTTTCGCCGAGGTCGAGATTTTGCAGCATGGCTGGGGTTGGTTCCTAAACAGAACTCGACAGGCGGCAAACCTCGCCTGGGTAAGACCTCGAAGATGCACTCTCATCGCTGCAAGCAGCGATTGCCGTGTTATAGGCCAACGCGACATTCGCCGGTTACTTATCTCGGGCGCAATGGCTGTTCTTCAGGCTGTTGAGCGCTTTGGAACGCCTCACAACACTTGGTTGATAGGCATGCTGGAACGTAAACCCCGCATGCTTGTTGCTGTTGCACTGGCAAACAAAATGGCCCGCGGCCTGTGGGCCATGGTGACGAAACAAGAGGACTATCGAACCCCGGCAACGATGGCATGAGCGCAATGCGACGGACATCATAACCCGGGACTTGAGCGTGTGAGGAGATCGATGAACAGTAAGGGAAAATGATCGGAAAGATCCGGACCAGACCAAGCAGTCTTTGTGCAAGAGCCAATGAGCTCGATTTGTTGATCTGCCTTTGGTTCGTGCATCGCCATACCGGCCCGCGGCTGTATCAATCGCCGCAACGAGAGGCCTGATACATGACCGCATCCGATCACACACTCAAACCGTTCAGAAATTTCTTGCACCAACGGGGGCATCCATACATGCACAAATTATGCCTGGAGGACGCTCTTCCCCTTACCCCACATAGACACTTAGCCTATGGCCTGTGTTATAGGTATGCCAAGAGCTGTGTAGCGGTTCAGAACGGCAATGCGGATTTGGATTTCCGCGACTGAACCGCCCCCAGTTTGCCGGAGGCTCCAACTCATGAGTAGGATGGAGCATCATGAACAAGACAACGAACAAATATTCACCAGAAGTGCGCGAGCGTTCCGTGCGGATGGTTTTGGAGAACCAAGGGCAGCACGAGAGCCGTTGGGCAGCGATTGTGTCGATTGCGTCAAAGATGCGGATTTCAGAATTACCG
>NZ_MUHR01000041.1 GCF_002105285.1 Planktotalea arctica | reverse complement strand
GGAAACAGATTCCGAAGTGAATGTGTAATTTTGACGTGTCATGGAACCAATTTCTTTCACTTAGTAACGGTAGTGCTCGGGCTTGAACGGGCCGTCAGGCGATACGCCGATATAGGCGGCCTGCTCGGGGTCCAGCTTGGACAGCTTCACGCCGATACGGTCAAGGTGCAGGCGCGCGACTTTCTCGTCCAGATGCTTGGGCAGAATGTAGACTTCATTCTTGTACTCTTTGCCACGCAGCCAGATTTCCATCTGCGCGAGAACCTGATTGGTGAAGGACGCGGACATCACGAAAGACGGGTGGCCCGTCGCATTACCAAGGTTGAGCAAACGGCCCTCGGACAGCAGGATCAAGCGGTGCCCATTGGGCATCTCGATCATGTCGACTTGTTCTTTAATATTGGTCCATTTGTGGTTTTTCAGCGAAGCAACTTGGATTTCGTTGTCGAAGTGACCGATGTTGCCAACGATCGCCATGTCCTTCATCTCGCGCATATGCTCGATGCGGATCACGTCCTTGTTGCCGGTCGTGGTGATGAAGATATCGGCGCTATCAACAACGTCTTCGAGCAGAACGACTTCGTAGCCATCCATCGCCGCCTGCAAGGCGCAGATCGGATCGACTTCGGTCACTTTAACACGCGCACCAGCGCCGGAAAGCGACGCGGCAGAGCCTTTGCCCACATCGCCATACCCCATGACCACAGCAACTTTGCCAGCCATCATCGTGTCCGTCGCGCGGCGAATACCGTCCACAAGGCTCTCTTTACAGCCGTATTTATTGTCGAACTTCGACTTGGTCACGGAATCGTTCACGTTGATCGCAGGGAACGGCAGTTGGCCGTCGCGCTGTAGCTCATACAGACGGTGAACGCCTGTCGTCGTTTCCTCGGACACGCCTTTGATCGCAGCGCGGGTCTTGGTAAACCAACCCGGGGACGCGGCCATGCGTTTCTGGATCTGCTTCTTGATCACTTCTTCCTCTTCAGAGGTCGGCACGGACAGGATGTCTTCACCCGCCTCCATGCGTGCACCAAACAGAATGTAGAGCGTCGCATCGCCGCCATCGTCCAGGATCATGTTCGCGCCGTCGGGGAAGGCGAAGGACTTGTCGAGGTAATCCCAGTGCTCTTCCAAGGACTGACCCTTGATCGCGAAAACAGGCGTTCCGCCCGCCGCAATCGCCGCCGCCGCATGGTCCTGCGTGGAAAAAATGTTGCACGAGGCCCAGCGAACGTCGGCGCCAAGCTCAACCAGTGTTTCGATCAAAACTGCGGTTTGGATCGTCATGTGGAGCGAACCAACGATGCGCGCACCCTTCAAAGGCTGCTCTGCGCCGTATTCCTTGCGCAGCGCCATCAGGCCCGGCATTTCCGTTTCTGCGATATCGAGTTCCTTGCGGCCAAAATCCGCAAGGGCGATGTCTTTAACAATATAGTCGTTGGCCA
>NZ_MUHR01000040.1 GCF_002105285.1 Planktotalea arctica | reverse complement strand
GCTGCACCAAGTGCAGCCATCAGCACATTGCGTATAATTCCTGCAAAAACCGGCACTGTCCAAAGTGTCAGGGACCCGCAGCCCGAGACTGGATGGCCGCGCGTTCAGAAGATTTGCTACCGGTGGAATACTTCCACTTGGTCTTCACGCTGCCAGCCGCGATCGCACGCATCGCCTACTGGAATAAGCGCGCTGTCTATGGCCTGCTCTTCCGCGTGTCAGCGAAGACAGTGACCACCATCGCCGACGATCCTAAGCGCATGGGCGCGCGGGTCGGTATGACCAGCGTGCTGCACACCTGGGGATCGGCTCTCACCCATCATCCTCACGTCCACATGATCGTGCCGGGCGGTGGGTTGTCGAAAGACGGCAACCGCTGGGTCGCGTGTAAGCTGGGCTTCTTTCTGCATGTGCGGGTTTTATCCCGACTGTTTCGACGCTTGTTTATCGAAGGGTTGCTGGCTCTGCATTGTGAAGGAGAACTCAACTTCTTTGGTGATTTAGCTGGGCTATCAGAACCGCAGGCTTTTGCTGCGTATTTGGCCCCGCTGCGCAAAAACGAATGGGTCGTTTACGCCAAACCACCCTTCGGTGGCCCCGAGGCTGTGCTGGCCTATCTCAGTCGCTACACACACCGTGTGGCCATCTCAAACAGCCGCATCGTCAGCGCCGATGCCACCACTGTTGCGTTCAGATGGAAAGACTATCGCATCAAAAATGGAGAGCGCCAAAAGGTGATGCGGCTGGCGACGGGTGAGTTCATCCGCCGCTTTCTGATCCATGTGCTTCCTGACGGGTTCCACCGCATCCGCCATTACGGATTGCTTGCAAACGCGACCCGCAAGGCCAACATCGCAAAGGCCCGCGCGTTACTTGGGGCAGAACCGGTCAAAAACGAAAATCCGCCAACCGCAGAGATCATCCCACTTACGCTCCGCGAACCATGCCCCGATTGCGGTGGCCAGATGCGCATCATCGAGACCTTCAGGCGGGGGCAAAAGCCACAGACCCGTGCGCCACCACGAAAGGCCGCTGCATGACGAGATGTCCGTCAAAATGGATAACACCCGCTCCCTTATGCGCCTCATTCGGGTGGAGCATTCTGCTGCGCCGAACGAACCGAAGCACGGAAAACGTACCGATGCTGACCGTTATCAACGCCAAAATCATGTCACCCATGACCTCTGAGCCCCCTCAAATGCATTCGACAGACACGCCAAGGCCCAAACAAACCTACAGCGGCCTCGCACTTTCCCCATAGGTCACACTCAGCATCCCACGGCTTCCTCCTTGAGAGGTTTGTCAACGCGGGCCAAGGTCAGTCCCTCGCCGAAACCTCGCGCAGTGGCCCGCATCGAAAAACCTTCATC
>NZ_MUHR01000004.1 GCF_002105285.1 Planktotalea arctica | reverse complement strand
AAAGCGAACTCTGAGCCCGACTCGGTCATAGCGATTTTACGCTGCGCGCGCACGCAGCAAGAAAAATGCCGCACAACCGAAAGAAACTTCACTGCGGCGCAGCGAGGCAAGCGGTCATTTATGCAGAGCGAGGCATAGATTGGAGCGCGGATTCACACAGTGCGGGACGAAGCGTGATTTCGCCGCACGGGGATGAAGGTCGGCTCTTTTTCGGCATGTCCCGGAATGATACTGAATAACTCACTGAGAACGTTTAGAAAGCCAAGGCGTGCATGATCTAATTTACTACACCATGGTTGGTGCTTTTTTCACCCACGAGCTCGATGCAGTGAAGGACCACCGGCTGACGCCGGAGGCATCATTTGTCGGAATGTAATTCCAGGTACTGCTTGATGACATCGTCTGTCACATTTCCAGATGTGGTTGAGAAATATCCACGGGCCCAAAACCGCCTGCCCCAATAGCGTTTTCGCAATTCGGGAAACTCCATCTGGATGCGGCGCGATGAGCGCCCTTTGATCCGTTGCAGGACATTGGATAGCGAGTGCTTCGGCGGGATCGACAGGAACATATGGACATGGTCGCGCGCCAAAACACCTTTGACGATATGGACGCCCAGTTCACTGCACGTCTGGATGATAATCTCGCGGATGCGGTCCCGCATTGGGCCCTGTAAAATCTTGTAGCGGTATTTTGTGGCCCACAAGACGTGGTACCTGTGGTAAAATCGCGTGTGCGCGGATTTGGAATAACGCATGATCTTCTCTCCTGAATTTNNAAATTCAGGAGAGAAGATCAGAGAAAGATTCGCTGAAGCGGACCGGCTAGAAGCCGGTGGCTTCGATCCTTTAGGTGGAAAGTCAAATCCACACCGCTTGCGCCATCGCACAACGCTAACCACAAGCGCCAATACCGCGAGAGCGGTTTCGTCCTCGTCTGAGCTCGACCTTGGGCATCTCTGAGTTCTGGGCGGTGTTTCACGCGTAAGCGCTGATATGTTAAGCTCCATGCCGCGCTTGTCATGGTAGAACTTACGTCCCTCAACTCCCCCGATACGTCGAATACCCGAATGGCGACAGCAGCAGTGGTACATGATAGTGCGCGGCCTCTGACATGCCGAAGCGCAAAGGCACGGCGTCGAGGAACCGGGGGCTTTCGGGGGGAACGTCGCAAGCGTCCAAGTATGCACCGCAATGGAAGACCAACTCGTATGTGCCCAGCTCGAACTCAGCGGCGGGCAGAATCTGCGCGTCCGTACGGCCATCCTCGTTGGTCACAACGCTCTTTAATTTCGTGCGCACATCGCCTTCGATGCGGTACAAATCAATCACGAGACCAGCCGCAGGGCAGCCGCGTGCAGTGTCTAGAACGTGGGTTGTCAAATATCCGGCCATCGGTTTTCTCCTGAATTACTTGATAAATATGCACTTTTACGCAGCAGCGTGAAAGTTTGTTCCACCCTATAGTGTATTCTGTTTTTTTTGAAAAAACTTTATGATCTTATCGCTTATCAAGCTAGCACTAGGGAGATCATCAAATGACACGCTACCCCCGCGACATGCACGGATACGGAGCCACTCCGCCAGAGGCCAACTGGCCCGGCGGCGCAAAAATCGCCGTGCAAATTGTGATGAATTATGAAGAGGGCGGCGAGAATTGCATCCTGCACGGTGATGCCGCATCAGAGGCGTTTTTGTCCGAAATTGTCGGCGCAGCGGCTTGGCCAGGTCAGCGTCATTGGAACATGGAATCAATCTATGAATACGGCGCGCGTGCCGGATTCTGGCGCCTGCACCGTTTGCTGCAGAACACGCCCATCACGGTTTACGGCGTCGCCACCGCACTGGCCCGCGCCCCCGCACAAGTGCGCGCAATGAAAGAAGCAGGCTGGGAAATCGCCAGCCATGGCCTCAAATGGATCGAATACAAAGACGCGACGCCCGAAGTCGAAACAGCAGACATGCTAGAGGCGATCCGCTTACATACAGAAGTCGTCGGTGAAGCGCCTGTTGGCCTTTATATCGGGCGTTGCTCTGAAAACACTGTGCGCCTTGCCGCCGAGAATGGATCGTTCAAATACGTGGCCGATTCTATCGCGGATGATGTCCCCTACTGGATGGAATTCGGCGAGCATGACCAACTTGTCGTGCCGTACACGATGGACGCCAACGACATGCGCTTTGCCACGCCGCAGGGTTTCAACACGGGCGCGCATTTCTTTGAATATCTCAAGGCCAGCTTTGACGTGCTTTACGCGGAAGGTGGGCGCATGATGTCCATCGGCCTGCATTGCCGCCTGATGGGCCGCCCGGGCCGTGCGCAAGCGTTGCAGGATTTTCTGGCCTACGCGAATTCCCATGAAGGTGTTTGGTTCGCCACGCGCGAGCAGATCGCCGATCATTGGGCCGCGACGCACCCGCATGTGCGCTACGCCCGCCCAAGCCAGATGGACCGCGCCACCTTCGTCGCCAAGTATGGCTCTATCTTTGAACATTCCCCTTGGATCGCAAAGGGGGCCTATGACCTCGAACTTGGCCCTGTGCATGATACTGCGATAGGCCTGCACAATGTACTTTGCCGTATCTTCCGCTCCGCCAGCGAGGAGCAGCGCCTTGGTGTGCTTACAGCCCACCCCGATCTCGCAGGCAAACTAGCGCAGGCGAAAAGCCTGACCGCAGAAAGCACCGCCGAGCAGGCCGCGGCGGGCCTCGATCATCTCACAGATGCTGAAAAAGCGACATTTACTAAACTCAACGATGAATATGTAAACAAACACGGTTTTCCGTTCATCATTGCCGTGCGCGATTACAGCAAGGCGCGTATTATGGACGCCTTCGAGTCCCGTATTAACAATGATCGCGCTACAGAATTTGAAGAGGCCTGCAAACAAGTAGAGCGCATCGCAGATTTTCGCCTGATGGATATCCTGCCATGACGCATACAATCAAAGCTACGCCGATCACGCAAAAGGCCGTCGAAGGCCTCGCCGAAGTGATCGACGCAAACGGCACGCCGGACAAGATGATCAACCAAGATCAATGCGAACGGTTTCATGACCGCGCGACGATTGACATGGTGGATGGGCACGCAGGCATTAGCGTTTTCAATTCGAATTCCTTCACTTTGCCTTTCAAGGTCGAGATGATGGAACGTCACCCCTATGGATCGCAGGCTTTCCTGCCGATGCAACAGGGTGAGTATCTCGTCGTTCTTGCAGATGACGAAAACGGCGCGCCTGGCGCCCCCCGCGCGTTCATCGTCGGGGCTGGCACAGGCGTGAACATTGGAAGAAACGTCTGGCACGGCGTTCTCTGTCCCTTGTCCGATCCCGGCCTGTTCATGGTCGTTGATCGGGTCAGCACGGGGGACAACCTCGAAGAGCACTGGTTTGAGGAGGCCATGCTCGTCGAGTAAAGCACGCAAAACAGGCCGCATCATAAGCGGCCGTCAAGGGACAGCTCTAAGGGAGGAACCACTCATGGCTGATACTTCAATCGGAACACCGGAACAACTTCGGGATCCAAACTACACACCCCCGCTCGCAAAAGCGATTCCGCTGGGCATCCAGCACGTTCTGGCGATGTTCGTGTCCAACGTGACACCTGCGATCATCATCTCAAGTGCTGCAGGCATTGCTTTCGGGCCGAACGCAGATCCAGAGACACGCGTTTATCTGATCCAGATGGCGATGATGTTTGCCGGTGTTGCAACACTGATCCAGACTATCGGCATAGGTCCAGTTGGTTCGCGTTTGCCAATCGTTCAAGGCACCAGCTTTGCGTTCTTGCCAGTGATGATCCCGGCGATGGTCGGGGCTGGCACGGCAGGTCTGGCGGGCTTGATGACAGGTGTTGTCATCGGCGGTCTCTTCCACGCATTCCTCGGATTGTTCGTTGGCCGCATCCGCTTTGCTTTGCCACCACTGGTCACAGGCCTCATCGTTCTGATGATTGGTCTGGCGCTGATCAAAGTCGGCATCGAATATGCGGCTGGCGGCGCGGGTGATTTCAACCGCGGCAAGGAAACATGGGGCGGCGTGTCCAACTGGTTCCAAGCAGGCATTGTAGTCTTTGTTACACTAGGTCTCAAATTCTTCGCACGTGGTATGCTCTCTGTGTCAGCAGTTCTGATCGGCTTGATTGTGGGTTACATCGTTGCCTACCTTATGGGCGACGTTAACTTTGGTGGCTTATCCGGCGCAGGTTGGTTTGCGCTTCCTACACCCTTCAAATTCGGGTTCGAACTGAACTGGGCAATCATCATCGGGATGTGCCTGATGGCGTTCATCTCGGCCATTGAAACCGTGGGCGACGTCTCCGGTATCACCAAAGGTGGCGCAGGCCGCGAAGCAACAGACGAAGAGGTTACAGGCGCAACATACGCTGACGGTCTCGGCTCGACAATTGCAGGTGTATTCGGTTCTTTGCCAAACACATCGTTCAGCCAAAATGTTGGTCTAATCGCGATGACAGGTGTTATGTCCCGCCACGTTGTCACAATCGGTGCGATCTTCTTGATCGCTTGCGGCTTGGTGCCAAAAGTTGGCGCGGTCATCAACTCAGTGCCGATCCAAGTGCTCGGCGGCGGCGTTATCGTGATGTTCGGTATGGTCGCAGCAGCAGGCGCATCGATGCTGGGGGACGTGAAATGGAACAGCCGTAACATGGTGATCTTTGCAACAGCCCTGTCCGTTGGACTTGGCTTGCAACAGGTGCCTGATGCGATGGTCTTCTTGGGCGACACAGCGCGCATTCTGATGACATCCGGCCTTCTGCCAGCCGCGTTCATCGCAATTGGTCTGAACCTTGTGTTGCCAGCATCGCTTGGCAACGATCCCGATGACGAGCACGATAGCGGCATCGCACACGGCGTTGACGGCATCAAAGGTAACTCCAAAAGCTAAACTGGGCCTGTCTTGAAATAACGAAAGGCGCTTCCGCAAGGGGGCGCCTTTTTCATTCGGCACGCCTTTCACGCAGCGCCATGTTGTTCTAATCTCTCGGCACGGCACATAGACGAAAGGCCCCGCTCATGAGCGAAACCGCGACGACCAAGATCAACTACGTCGAATTCACGTCCCCCGCGCTTGAGCAAACCCAGGCCTTCTTTACCGAAGCCTTCGGCTGGGACTATGTGGATTACGGCCCCGATTACAAAGACATAGGCGGCGCTGGCATAGGCGGCGGCATCGAGCGGGGCGCGCTGCGCCCTCCGCTCATTGTGCTGGAAACCGATGATCTGGACGCGATGCTGGCAAAAGTGAAAGGCGCAGGCGGGAAAATTACCCAGGAAATATTCACCTTCCCCGGCGGGCGGCGCTTTCAATTTAAGGAGCCGGGCGGCACCGAATTGGCCGTCTGGACGCAGAGTTAACAGATGGACGCGCTGACGTCGGACATCATCACATTTGCTCTTAACGCGCTCGTCGCCGATATCGCCCAGCAGGTACGCTTCGTGCCAAAATACGGCGGTGAAGTGATGTGCCTCGAGCCGAGCAGCGACACGCGCTTTGTCGGCGGCATGTTCACTTATAAGGATCACGTCTCACTGGAATTTTCGCAAGGCAACTCCCTGCTTGACCCCGGCAGTCATTTGGAAGGCAAAGGCAAGCTGCGCCGCCATTTGAAACTTCATTTACTGGAGGACATAGAGCGCAAATCCACCAAGAATTTTTTGGCGCAGACCCTGCTGTTAACCGCCGTTCAGCAGCAACATCGCAGGCACCCATCCGGTGAAAACCCCGCTTAGCAGCGTGACCCAACCCGTCGCCCGCTCGATCCGCCAACCCAGCGTCAAAAGCGCGAAATACATCGCCCAAAGCACGGCCCAGATGCCCCAAGTTATCGCCAGCCATACCTCCAGCGCGCTGCTCGCAGCGCTCCACTCCTGCACCATCACAGGCACGACCGTCATCGCCACTAACAGGATGAACCAGCCCAGACCGCGACCGTCCAATTCCAATATCCGGTTCACCGCAACCCACAGGTAAGTCGCTGTAAACATTAACGTCAGCGCCCCCATACGCACCTCCACAAGGCTCGCCCCTACCCCGAAAGCAGTCTTAAACGCCACCGCGCCAGTCACGATGCCTGCAAACAGATTGATGAAAATAATCTCGCGATCCGCGATGCGCCCAAGCATCCACAGCCCGTTGATGAACAACACCGCGCCCACAAAGAGCAAGGAAAGACCTGTCAGCATAACTGCCCTTTAGAACGGAAAAAGCCCGGCGCGCCATGCACCGGACTCTCCGAAATTCATCGCTTGAAACCGCCTAAAAATCGACCTCAATCGCCACGCCCTGCTCTATGGCAAGGCGTACCACGGCGCTGGCGACGGCAAGGTCTTGCAAGCCTACGCCTGTGCCGTCGAACAGCGTGATCTCGTCGTCCGATGTGCGCCCTGCATGGGTGCCATTGATCACTGCACCCAACTGATGAACGTCCGCTTCGGTGATCAAGCCCTGTTCAATCGCATGCTGCGCCTCGCCGATAGAAATCGACTGCGCCACCTCGTCGGTGAACACCGTCGCGCGCGCCAGCAAGGCCGCCTCGACCTCTTGCTTGCCTTTGGTATCCGTGCCCATGCAGGCGATATGCGTACCTGCGGAAATATGTTTCGACATCACCGTTGGCGCGAAGGTCGAGGTAATCGAAATCACTACATCCGCCTCGCCCATGCCCTCTAGCTCGACCGCCTCGAAGGGCACGCCAGCTTCATTAGCAATCTTCTCGATATTGGGTAGCATCTCGGGATGATAATTCCAGCCTATAACCTTCTCGAAGTCGCGCTGCTCCAGCGCCGCGCGAAGCTGGAACGTCGCCTGATGACCGGCGCCGATCATCCCCATGACCCTCGCATCCTTGCGCGCCAGGTGCTTGATCGACACAGACGACGCAGCTGCTGTGCGCAGCGCGGTCAAGTAATTGCCGCCAACCATCGCCGCCACTTTGCCCGTATCCGGATCGAACAGAAACACCGTGGACTGGTGATTGATCAAACCACGCTTCTCAAGGTTATGCGGCCAGTATCCCCCCGCCTTCAAACCCAGCGTTTTGCCCTTACCGTCAAAACCGCCCTTGAAACCGTATAGCGCATCTTCATGGCCAATCGCCTCACGGATCACAGGGAAATTATACGCATCACCAGCAGCCATGGCAGCAAAGACGTTTTCAACCGCCTCGAAAGACGCATCGCGCGTCAACAGGTCCGCAATCTCGCGCTCTGGAACAATCCACATCTACGCTTCCTCTTTCTACAAATATCGTGGGGGTGTGGGGGCTAGCCCCCACCTATAAAAGGCAGCGCGAGGGGCATCGCCCCTCGCACCGGTCGGATTGCGAAAGCAATCCGATATATCAATACGCTTTACCGCGCGCAGACACAGCCCAAAGCGTTTCCACTTTGCCGCCGCGCACACCCACATACCAGTCATGCACGTTGCAGGTAGGATCGCAGTGACCCGGCACCAACTTCAGCTTGTCATTCACTCTCAGCACACCGTCGGGATCACCCACTACCCCGTGCTCGTCCGAGCACTTGAGGTAGGTGACATCGTCGCGCCCATAAATAGTTGGCAAACCGCTATCCACCGATTGCGCCTTGAGGCCCGCATCGACAATCGCTTTGTCGGCTTTGGAATGGCTCATCACGGTCGTTAGGATGAACAACGCGTTCTCCCACTCACCCTCGTCGATGCGCTTGCCGTCCTTGTCGAGGATGCGGCCATAATCCGCATCCATGAACGCGTAGGAGCCACACTGAAGCTCGTTGAACACACCCGAATTGCTCTCGAAGTAATACGAACCAGTGCCGCCGCCGCCAACGATATCGCACTCGAGACCCACGGATTTCAGACCGGCAATCGCATCCTTGACCATATCGATCGCAATCGCCGTTTTTCCCGAGCGATCCACATAAGAATCCATATGCTGCATAGCGCCCTGATAGGCTTGGATGCCTGCAAATTTCAGACCTTCCGCTGCGTCGATCATTTTCGCGATATTCACAACGTCCTGCGTCGTGGTCACGCCGCAACGCCCTGCGCCGCAGTCAATCTCAACCAGCGCTTCGATCTGCGTACCATGCTTGACTGCCGCGGCAGACAGGTTCGCCACGTTGTCTGGATCATCAACGCAGCACAAAACGCGCGCGCCAAATTTCGGCATACGCGCCAAGCGGTCGATCTTTGCCAAATCCGTCACTTGGTTGGACACCATCACATCCTTGATGCCACCGCGCGCAAAGACTTCCGCTTCAGACACCTTCTGGCAGCACACACCGCAAGATCCGCCAAGGCTCTCTTGCAACTTTGCGACGTCTACGGACTTGTGCATCTTGCCGTGCACGCGGTGACGCATGCCATGCGCTTTGGCATAATCGCCCATCTTCTTGATGTTGCTCTCAAGCGCGTCCAGATCCAGCACAAGGCAAGGCGTCTGGATGTCCGCTTCGTCCATGCCGGGAACGGCAGGAACATCATAGCCAACTTCCAACTCATCAAAATTGATATCTTTCATGGTGTTCTCTCCGTTCACTTAAGCCATGGCAGCTTGTCGAGATCGACATTTCCGCCTGTAATGATGATGCCGACACGTTTGCCCGCAAAGCGTTCTTTGTTCTTCAAAATCGTCGCAAGTGGCACGGACGAACTCGCCTCCATGACAATGCGCAGGTGCTTCCAAGTCAATTTCATCGCATCGATGATTTCTTCCTCGGACGCAGTCAAAATGTCGGTGACATGATTGCTTACGAAATGCCAAGTCCGCTCTTTCAGAGGCACCAGCAGCCCATCCGCAATCGTCTTGGGTGCATCATCCGCAATAATATACCCCGCTTTGAAACTGCGCATCGCGTCGTCTGCCTGTTCCGGCTCTGCTGCGATAATCTGCACTTCGGGCGCTTGATGCGAGAGCGTCAAACACGTTCCCGAAATCATGCCCCCGCCCCCAATCGGGGCCATGACAATTTCCAGCCCATCTGTCTGCTCCATCAACTCACGCGCGCAGGTGCCCTGCCCCGCGATCACCCGTGGATCATTGTAGGGATGCACAAAATCACCTCCCGAGGCCGCTTGCACCTTGGCAAAAGTTTCTTCGCGAGCGCTGGTGGATGGCTCGCACTCTGTAATCACACCGCCATAACGGCGCACCGTATCTTTCTTGGCTTGCGGCGCTGTGCTTGGCATCACCACATTGCACGGAATACCCCGCAACATCGCTGCATAGCTCAGGCAGGACGCATGATTGCCGGAGGAGTGCGTCGCAACGCCCAGCTTGGCCTGCTCGTCGCTCAAACCAAACACTGCGTTGCTGGCCCCACGTACTTTGAACGCGCCCGCCTCTTGGAAGTTCTCACATTTGAAGAATAGCTCAGCGCCTGTCAGCTCATTCAAAAACTTCGAGGTACGCACAGGGGTGCGGTTGATGTAGGGTTTGATCCGCTCATGCGCGTCCAGCATGTCTTGATAGGTTGGAATATACATAATCAGCGCCTTCCTTAAGAACCGTGGCGATAGAATTCTTGTGCAGCGGCAACGCCCGATCCCAGCTTGATATCAAGCCCAAGATCGACCATCACCATTTCTACCGTGGCCAAACCTGACAGCATCATCGCATCCGTGAGGCTACCAAGATGCCCGATGCGAAACACTTTGCCTGCCACTTCGCCAAGGCCGACACCGAAGGCCATACCATATTTCTCAGCGGCAACCGTCACGACATCTGTCGCGTTAAAGCCCTCGGGTGTTTTGATTGCCGAGACACTATCTGAATAGACGTCAGGACTTGTCGCACAAAGCTCAAGACCCCAGGCATCCACTGCAAGGCGCACGCCCGTAGCGATCCGCGTGTGACGCTTGAACACGTTCTCAAGGCCTTCCGCCTCGATCATTTCAAGGGCAAGCTTCAGACCATTCATCAAGCCGACAGGCGGAGTATAGGGAAAGGCGTTTGCCGCATAGCCCTTTTCCATGTCACGAATGTCAAAGAAGGTTCGCGGCAGGGTCGCCGTCTCCACAGCCGCGCGTGCTTTGGCGGAAAACCCAACAATCGCAAGACCTGCAGGCAGCATGAATCCCTTCTGCGAACCCGTGACCGCAACGTCCACGCCCCACGCGTCCATGCGAAAATCCATGGAGCCGATGGAAGAGACGCCATCCACGAAGAACAATGCAGGGTGTGCTGCTGCGTCGAGCGCTTTGCGCACACCGCCGATGTCAGATTTCACGCCCGTCGCCGTTTCATTATGCGTCGCCAGAACCGCCTTGATCGTGTGGCCTGTGTCGGCTTTCAGGATAGCCTCGTATTCATTGACGGACAGACCATTGCCCCAAGGCGTCTCGACCACTTGAACATCAAGGCCATGACGCTGGCACATATCAATCCAGCGGTGCGAGAACATGCCGTTGCGTGCAACCAGAACCTTATCGCCCGCGCTCAGCGTGTTGGTTAGCGTCGTTTCCCAACCGCCCGTTCCCGTAGATGGGAAAATAAAAATATGCGCCGACTCAGATTTCAGAACGCGGCGAACACCATCAAGGCAAGGATGCAAGATTTTGCCGAACAAAGGGGAGCGGTGATCAATCGTAGGCATGTAACACGCTTGGCGGATCGCCTCGGGCATGTTCGTGGGGCCGGGAATGAAAACTGGATTTTGAAAGCTCATGACATCGTCTCCTAACGGATTATTAGCTCAGGCTAGACTAACTATCTGCTATGTGAAATTTTTTTGAAATTATTTTTCATTTTTTTGAAATTTCGAAAAATCAAACATTGTCAGATGCTTGAATTTTTCATAATGTGAAAACAATTTTTAAAAGTAAAAGGGTGGCACCAAAACTATGGCCAAATACCCCGAATCTGAGCCACGCCGCCAGCGTGGCCGCCCCCGCGCATTCAATGAAAAAACCGAACAAAACACGATCAAATCACTCGACCGCGCGCTCTGTGTCCTCTCCGAACTCGCGCAGATCGAGGGCGCGACCCTCTCTGAACTCGCACAAGCCATGAGCGAATCCCCCGCTACCCTTTACCGCGTGCTCACCACTTTCGCGCTACATGGCATCGTCGAGGCGGATGAGGCGGCTCAAACTTGGCACATCGGACCGGAGGCTTATCAGATCGGATCGGTGTTCTTGCGCCGCACCAGCCTCATCGATGTTTCGCGCCCGATCCTGCGCGCTTTGATGGAGCAAACGGGCGAGACCGCGAACCTCGGGATCGAGAAAAACGGCGCGGTGCTGTTCGTGTCGCAGGTCGAAACCCAAGCCCCCATTCGCGCCTTCTTCGCCCCCGGAACCCTATCCGCAATGCACGCCTCCGGCATCGGCAAGGCGCTATTGGCGCATATGGACGAGCCGCAAATCAACAGCTTCGCCGCCAAAGGCCTTGAGCATTTCACCGAATACACCAAATCCACTTTGCCCGACCTCACCGCCGATCTTGCTGCAATCAAGTCCCGCGGCTATTCCCTCGATGATCAGGAACGCAATCTAGGTATGCGTTGCATCGCCGCCCCTATTCGCAACGCATATGGCGAGGTCATTGCCGGTCTTTCTGTATCTGGCCCAACCACGCGCGTGACGGTGGAGCAGGTGGAGACGCTTTCAACAGCCGTCATGCGCGCAGCAAATGATGTCTCTCGCGCTCTTGGAGCGAAATGATCCTGCGAATTTTCAAGAAAATTCAAGCTGCACCAAATGCAAAAAAGGCGCTCTGTCTCCAGAGCGCCTTTTTAATTACTTAACTTTCACACTCCCCGAAAGGAAGACCGGCTTATGCCAGTGCGATGTTGATCGCTGCCTCACGACCGTCACGGCCGGGCTCGATGTCGAAAGTTACTTTCTGGTTGTCGGCAAGACCTGTCAGGCCGGAACGCTCAACTGCAGAGATGTGTACGAACACGTCTTTGCTGCCGCCGTCTGGTGCGATAAAGCCGAAGCCTTTTGTAGTGTTAAACCATTTTACGGTGCCAGTAGCCATCGTAATTCTCCTAATATACTGCCCACGGAATGCGGCAGGTCGGCTAGTCAGTGCAAGATCGAAACTGAGCCGTCGATAGGAGCAGTAGGGTCGATAGTGGTAACGTCGCAACTGCCATATAAGGCCGAGTGCTGGAATTTGCAAGGATTCGATACACCCAGCAGGCGTTTTCCCGCGCGCACAAGGTTCACCCTATTTTGACGCCGCAAAATTTTCGCCTCAAGGGGGATTTACCTCGCGTGGCGCTTCCTGTCTAGCTGTGCTGCGGTACGGGAAACGCACTGCACAAAACAGGAGAGATGTGATGAACAAGGCCCTTAGCAACGATCAATTGACCCAGTGGGATCACGATCACTTCTTTCATCCCTCGACACATCTCGGCCAATTCGCGCGCCGTGAAATGGGCAACCGGATCATCACGGGAGCCAATGGTGTGCACATTACCGACCGAGAGGGGCGCAGATCACTTGACGCATTCGCGGGTCTTTACTGCGTCAACGTCGGTTATGGCCGCACGGAAATCGCCGACGCTATTGCCGCGCAAGCACATGAACTCGCCTATTATCATTCCTACGTTGGCCACGGTACCGAGGCCTCGATCACCCTTTCCAAGATGATTGCTGATCGCGCACCCGAAGGGATGAACCATGTCTATTACGGTCAATCCGGCAGCGACGCGAACGAGACCAACATCAAACTGGTCTGGTATTACAACAACATCCTCGGCCGCCCGCAAAAGAAGAAAATCATCTCGCGTTGGCGCGGTTATCACGGCTCGGGCCTGATGACAGGCTCGCTCACGGGCCTCGAACTTTTCCACAAGAAATTTGACCTGCCGCTCGCAGGCGTGCTGCACACAGAAGCACCCTATTACTACCGCCGCACAGATCGCTCGATGAGCGAGCAAGACTTCTCCAACCACTGCGCCGCCAAGCTGGAGGCGATGATCGAGGCCGAGGGCGCAGACACCATCGCGGCCTTCATTGGCGAGCCGGTTCTTGGCACGGGCGGCATCGTTCCGCCCCCTGTGGGCTATTGGGAGGCTATTCAAGCAGTCTTACAAAAACACGACATCTTGCTCATTGCGGACGAGGTCGTCACAGGTTTCGGGCGCCTCGGCACCATGTTTGGCTCTACGCATTACGGCATGACCCCTGATATCATCACCATCGCCAAGGGTCTCACCTCTGCCTACGCGCCCCTTTCCGGTTCCATTATTTCAGATCGTATGTGGGAAGTGCTGGAACGCGGCACGGATGAGTTCGGCCCCATCGGTCATGGCTGGACCTATTCCGCCCATCCCATCGGCGCCGCTGCGGGGGTCGCCAATCTCAAACTGCTCGATGATCTGGACCTGATGAGCAACGCGAAAACCGTTGGTGCATATCTCAACCGCGCCATGCGGGACGCTTTAACGGATCATCCCAACGTCGGTGAAATTCGCGGCGAGGGCATGCTCTGCGCCGTAGAACTGGTCAAAGAACGTGAAACGCCCACCTTCTTCGATGCCTCCGACAAGATCGCCCCGCAGATCGTTGGCAATATGCTGGAACACGGCGTGATCGCACGGGCCATGCCCCAGGGCGATATCCTCGGCTTCGCTCCACCCTTCTCCCTCACCCGCGATCAAGCGGATGAAGTGGTGGCAGCGACGCTCGCTTCAATCACCGAAATCTTGGGCTAGTTACAGCCCTAACTTCGCGTGGCGGTTCACGTCCTTATAGAGCAAATAGCGAAACGGACCCGGACCGCCCGCATAGCACGCCTGCGGGCAGAACGCGCGCAGCCACATGAAATCACCGGGACCAACTTCAACCCAATCCGCGTTGAGTTTATAAGCCGCCTTGCCCTCAAGCACGTATAACCCGTGCTCCATCACATGCGTCTCCATGAAGGGGATCACATTCCCGGGCATCAGCGTGACAACAGTCACGTGCATGTCATGGCGCAAATCGTTGGGGTCCACAAAGCGCGTGGTCGCCCAACCGCCATTGGTGTCGGGCATCACGGTAGGTTCGATATCATTCTCGTTGGCAATCACGGGATCTGGCACATCTAACCCCTCAACCGCATCATAGGTTTTGCGCAGCCAGTGAAAACGCGCGACCCCACTGCCAGCGTTAGTCAAAGTCCAATCCATGCCAGCGGGTAAATAGGCATAGCCTCCCTCACTCAAAACATGGCTCTCGCCCTTGAAGCTGACGGTCACTTCACCCTCGACCACAAACAAAACACCCTGCGCCGCTTTATCAAGTTCGGGCCGCGTAGACCCACCTCCTGGCTGCACTTCCATGATATATTGCGAGAACGTCTCGGCAAACCCTGTCATCGGGCGCGCAATCACCCAAAGGCGGGTCTTATCCCAGAATGGCAGAAAGCTGGTCACGATATCGCGCATCGTGCTGGCGGGAATAAACGCATAGGCGTCGGTGAAAATCGCCTGACTTGTGAGCATCTGCTCCTGACCCGGATGCCCGCCCTGGGGTGCGAAATATGTGCGTTTGGTCATGCTCTGCTCCGGATGTTGATTGGACCAAACTTGGGGCCTCACGCCGCGATCGCCAAGCGCCTGAATGCCGAAAAGAACCTTTTGAATTATTTGACAATCTCTCGCGGTTTTCCGTCTTTCAAGAAAATTGCGCAGGATCACCGCGAAGCGGCCTTGCAGGAAGCGCCCAAACAGGCCCCTGCCCGCCAACCTTCAACGGCACTTTGATACGATGTGCATCGCCCCAGCCCGTCGCCTCAATGCGCGCGCTGGAATCACTAGCCGCCAACACAATCGCGCCGCTTTCAACCTGCGCGCAAGGATGCTGCATCAACAAATGCGCCGTGCGCGCCAATGACACTTTTGCCGAACGCACACGCCCCGCGCGCCGCTGCGCCAGAGCCTCCAAAACACAAGCCGCCATCAGATAGCCCGTCCCATGATCCAGCGCCTGCACAGGCAGTGGGACAGGTTTGTCCGCCCCCGCCTCCAACATCCCGTGCACGGCAATCCCGCAGCTCATCTGCACGAGGCTGTCAAACCCGCGCCGTTCCCGCCAAGGCCCGCCCCACCCATAGGCGTTCAGCCGCACGTCGATCAAATTCGGGTTGAGTGCACGGCGCACGCCGTCACCAAGTCCAAGCCGCTCCAAAGCATCCGCACGATACCCATGCACAAACACATCCGCCTCGCGCAGCAGCACTTTCAACCGCGCCAAATCCCTCGACTGCTTCAAATCCAAACCAGCGCAGCGCTTACCCAGCGTGACTTCCATCTCCACGCTCGTCTCGTTCCAGCTTGGCGGATCGATGCGCAAGACCTGCGCCCCAAAGCCTGCCAGAAACCGCGTTGCAACCGGCCCTGCCAAAACCCGCGTGAGATCAAGCACCTTGGTGCCCCGCAAACCAGCGCGCGCATCAGGCGCACATTCCCCATGATCCTCCCAATGCACCAAAGGCTCTGCCGCGACCGCCCTGCCCTGCGGATGCTCTCCCCAATCCTCAGCGCTGCGCATCTGTGCCGCGCAGCCATTGGCCGCCACAACCGCGCACTCCAATTCCGCACCGTTCCAGCCAGCAATCACCTCGGCAACAGCCGCGCGCTCCGCTGGCACGTGCAGAACCGACAAGGCCGCAACGCGGTGATGCGGCGCACTGGTGTGCAAACGAATCCATCCATCCTTGCACGCATAGTTCCCCGCAACCGCATCCCAAAGCGAGGGCACTTGCCAACCAATAGGCCGCAGCGTCATATCAAACCAGAGCGAGGCAAACCGCCGATCCACCGCCACTGCGCCGCCCTGCAAACGCGCAAAAGCGGTCCCAGCCAGTCCAATCGTCGCTTCTGCAAAATCGGAGGTCTTGTAGACCGAGGGCAAACGCCCCTCTCCTGTCACGCCATAGGGCGCAGCCGGTTCGCTAAAAACAGCAGCGCAAAGTTGATCCCAAAACGGATTACCCATGCGGAAACGCTTTTGCCAAGATCCCCGCCGTTTCCAAAGCCGCGCGTACCGCTCGGGCAATCTCCACGGCCTCGGGCGTATCACCGTGCATGCAAATCGTGTCGATACGCGCGTCGATCCTTTTACCGCTTTCGGTGATAATTGCGCCCTCTTGCACCATCGCCACCATCCGCTTGGCTGCCAGATGCGCGTCATGGATCACCGCGCCCTTGAACCTTCGGTCCACCAGTGTTGCATCATCGTTATAAGCGCGATCCGCAAAAATCTCCGCTGCAAAATTTGCACCAAGACTTTCAGCCGCACGCTGCTGCGCTGTCCCCGCCAGCACCATCACATAAAGATCAGGATCAATGTCCAGCGCCGCTGAGTAGCACACCTTCGCCATCTCCTGATCTTCCGAGGTCATGTTTCCAAGAGCGCCGTGCAACTTCACATGGCGCATCTCGCCGCCCGCCACACGCGCCATGCCCTGCGCCGCGCTCACCTGATAACTCACCGCATTGGCCAGTTGATCCAGCGGCATCTGGATGCGATAGCGCCCGAAACCGCGCAGATCGGGAAAACCCGGGTGCGCGCCGATGCCCACACCGTTCTTCACGGCCAGCGCCATGGTCTCGGCCATCACATCAGGATCGCCCGCATGAAAGCCGCAAGCAATATTGGCAGAGGTTACAATTTTGAGCAAATCGGCATCACGCCCCATGATCCAAGGTCCAAAGCTCTCGCCCATATCCGCATTCAAATCGACGGTTCGTGTCATTCCTCATCTCCCGCAATTGCGCCGCTGATCAATTGATAAGACAGCAAATTATTCATCTGGCTCGGGTTGCGCAAAATCGGCGCGCACGCTCTGCCCAAAGCCGCGCGCGCCTTGTGCTCTGCCAGTTCCGCTGCGATCCCCTCTTGGCGCGTGATCATGGTGAATCGCAGGCTCGTCCCCGGCACGGCCTGCGCCACGCGCGGCAGATCGCATGGCAAGATCGCGGCAATCCTCGGGTAGCCCCCCGTGGTCTGGCAATCCGCAAGCAGCGCATAGGGCGCGCCTTGCCCCGGCACCTGAATATCCCCCGCGATCACCGTCTCGGACGGGATCGACTGACCGCCCTCCAGCGCGAAACTCTCGGCGCACTCCAGCGCAACACCTTGACGGTTACCTTGGTTCGAGCGGGTGAAGTCCGCCGCTTGGAACCGCTCTAAAACCTCTGCACCAAAGAGGTCCGTATGCGCCGTCGCCACGATCCTGATTGGCCCCACGCGTTGGCGAGTCTCTCGCAAGGCCAGCCCAACACGCTTCGCTTTGCTATCCTTGCCAATCGCCAGCAGATCACCCGCTTGCACAACATGCCCAAGGCGCGATGCGCGATGCGTACTGGCCGAACCAAGAAAATGCGGCGTGTCGAAACCGCCTCCAACGCCAAGGTAGCCATAAACCCCGTTCAACGCCGCGCCGATATCAAGTACCTGCCCCGCCTCCATGCGGTGCACCGCACCCCACAAAAGCGCAGCCCCATCAAGGCTCGCCGCCATCTTGGCACCGCTCAGCGCAATGCGCAGCGGGCCATCGCAAGTGAACCGCCCACCCGTGCCCGCCATTTCAAGAACCGCGCTCTGTTCACCCAAAAGCGCCCAGATTTCTGTCAGCGCGCGCACGTCCGCCGCCCCACCACGCGACAGACCGCTGGCAAGCGTGCCGCTCCAACCGCCGTCCTGCACCGTCACTGCAGGTCCAGCGCGCTGGACGATCAGCGCGCTCATGTCAGCGCTTCGCATGTCGCACCACCAAAGCCGTCGCTCGCTCCCGCCAGCGCGTCTATTTCTATGCGCCCCACCACTGCGAATTGCACCAGATCACCCGCACGAAACGCAAACGGCTCCGGACGATCCACCTTGAAATCATGAAACTGCGTATCGCCAATATGGCGCCAGCCCGTCGGCGTATCATTAGCGAAAATCACCAACTGGCTCACCGCAGCCACCAGTGCGCACGCAGGCACGTTCGGGGTAATTCCGCCGAGACGTGGAAAATTCCAACGCTCCGGAAGATTGCCTAGATAGGGCTGACCCGGCGCAAAGCCAAGTGTCAGCACACGCACTTGCGTTTGTGTGATTTCTGCAATCGCTGCGCGCTCGCTCAACCCGACCAGCTTCGCCGTCTCGGCCAAGTCCGGTCCATCAAAACAACAGGGGATCGTCCAAATGCGCCCCGCCGCTGATTTTGGCACGAACCAATCCTGTGCGCGCATTTCGGCCTCGATGCTTTGAGACGTGCGCTCCACATCCCCAAAAATGTCGAGCCGCAAGTAAACCGCGGTCAGCGAAGGTGCGCTTTCCAAAACGCCGTCCAGATCGGCGGTACTTACGTGTGCGTGAAACGCCAGCGCAGCGCGATTAACCTTTTCCGTCACCGTTGCGCCAAAGCGCACCAAAACGCCATCGACGCCAATGTAGGACAGATTCGGAAAAGCAGTTTGCTGAGTCATTTCAAGTCCGTCGCGGTTACTGTGCCACTGCATCATGCAGACCCACAATTCACAAGGGGGGCGGTGATTCGCCTGCTTTGCCGTGTCCATGAGAGTTTTACGCAATCAAGCTTTACTCGACGCAGTGCACGGACAATTTGGATTTTATTTATCTTTTCAAAGGCTTAAGTAAAAGATGTAAACATCCAGACTTCAGAAAAACACAGCACCCCCAAGCCAAAGCACAGAATGTCTTGCACTAAACATGGCTTTCGCGGCATTAATGGTTCAAACACAACGTATAAGGGATCAGAATCGATCTCAGAGGCAGTTAGTACAAGAAACCAGCATCGCCCTATCAAAGGGCGGGCAAAGACGTAGACCGACCACGCCATTCATCTTGCGCAAACTAGCGTTCGACGTTTGGCCTTGGCGCATCTGCACACGAGCAAGGACCAAGGCGATGACATAAAGCCCGCATAAAAACCGCCCTAAAAGAAAGGGCTTTGAGCGGCGGCAACCACTCAAAGCCCGGAACGAACAGCTTTCGCTATCACGCTTTTCCTATGGCCTTGATAGCAGAATGCCAGAATCACCGCAAGCTTTACGCTTCGGGGAACAGGAAAAATATGGCGTCTTTACATGAATTCGATCCGGCACGAGGCTATGTCGCGCTACCCTCTGATATAATGGACATTGAGATGAGCCCCGGCGCGTTTCGTCTACTAGTAGAACTCTGCCGCATGGCAAATCGTACTGGAGAGTGTTGGCCCTCGCTTGGTCAACTGAGCGTCCGAATCGGGCGTTCTAAAGCTGCGATATCCGGCTACATCACAGAACTGCGCGCACTCGAATTGGTGCAGACCCTGTCGCAGCGTATGGCCAATGGGTATAACTACCGTCTCAAATACTGCGTAACCTTCTGGAAGGATTGGCGCGCAAATCTTACGACACAGCCCATCCCCGCGCCCATTCAGAAAGATGAATGCAGCGTTCAGCCAACTGAATGCAGAGTAAACTCTAAAAACCATATCCATAAAAAACAAAAACCTTCTAAAAAATTGGAAACGATTTCTGAAACGCCCGAATTGGTGTCTGTTTTTACTAAATGGTCTGATTTGGCAAAAGCTGCACCCTTCCCTGACTTCAACGCTCCAGTACCTTGTGCCTTGCTAGAAGAAACTAGGAATATTGTTAGCTCAAGGCTGCCTTCACCGCTTGAAAAGAAAGTGATTGAGGCAAGCCTCACGACTCTTTGGGCGTCACTTCGCGTATTCTGTGATCCGAATGAATTAAAGGTGCAAAGCATTACCCTTGCCAAAGGCGGCATCACTGAAACTGGTTTGTCGGCCTTCGTGAAGACCGTCCGCGCGGCGTGGCAGCCTCATTGGCGTAAACCACCGAGCGCACCGCAATTTGATGAGTTGCGAACCGCAGCAGGTGCATCAAACCGTAGCGAAGCAATGCATCGCGTGTTAAAACAATATCTGCACCGGTGGGAATTATCGCAAAAGAAGTTGCAACGCAGCGCCCAATCACCCAGTTTGGCGGTCAAACAGGCGGCTTGATCCTGCAGAACGTTCCTTTCAAACCCTATATCCGCGGATATATTTCATATGGCCTACGGCAATTTCGAACAATTCATCCGCAACATGACCCGAGTCATGGGCAGTGTGAACACAAAACTTCAGCGCGATTTAACCTTGCGCACCCGTGTTGCACGCCGTTTTTCCATGACAGAGGTGGCTGAGCTATTATCAGTTGATGTTACTTATCTAGCGCGTGTCTCGAATGAAGAATCTGACTTCCCGGAGGGCGAAAAAATCGGCCGCGAGCGCACGTTCTCGCCCTCTGAAATCATGCTTGTCCGTTCACTGATAGGTTCCAACAAAAGCGCGCGGCGTCAGCATCTGCATTGGCGTAAACCAGGTGAGCCCGTTAAGGTCGTCACCTTTGGAGCGCAAAAAGGTGGCACTGGCAAAAGTTTGTCTGCGGCGCATTTCGCGCAATATGTTAACCTGTTCTATGGCCTGCGCGTTGGCGTCATCGATGCCGACCCACAGGCAACCGTCAGTCTGTATTTTGCCGATGAAGCCCTGCCGTTGTTTCAGCCAGATACGCCAACTCTTGCAGACTTCATGGGCGTCGATGATCCGGGCGCGGAGACCCTAAATACCCCCTCCCCTGATGCGTTGAACGCTATTTGGCAGCCGACGCCTTGGCCTGGTATCAAACTTATTCCAGGGGGCGCAAACATCCAGAACGGCGATATCAGTCTGTTCTTTCTCTCGCGTCAGTCACAGATACCGGTCTACCGTATCCTCAAAGAGGCGATTGCAAGCTGGGACAGCGCGCATGGTGCCAAAACGAACGCCGCCGATCTGCGGCGTGCGGATGGATCATTTGATCTTATCGCTTACGAGCAAGCCTTGGATGAAACGGTGGATGTTATCGTAATCGACCAGCAGCCATCGTTAACACTGATGCAACTCAATGGTTTGATCGCGGCTGATACGGTGGTGATTCCGCAGACCATGAAGGGCTTCGATCTTGCGACGCTGTCCACATATGTTTCTAACATCGGTGAATACCTGGAATTCATTATGGGATTCGAGGGAGATATCGAAATAGGCAAAGGCGAACATGTGGTCTTGCCCACGATCGTGCAGGAGCAGAACAATCAGGACACGGACCAAATCTTAGACCTCTATCGCCGCGCTCCACGTGAGATTATGCAGGTCTGGTACAACCGTTCTGATGCGATTGCCAATGCCTCTGAGGAGTACAAAAGCATCTACGAGTATCTGCCGCCGAAATCGCGCCGCACCTCTGCGCGCGCTTTTATGACCAATGCAAACGCGGTGAATGACGCGTTGGTTCAAAGGGTCTGGCCGGAGCTTCCAGAGCGTGGCTTTGCCGCTCAATTCATTAAAGATCGTTGGAGTTAAGACATGGCTAAGAAACGTAAACTTGACGCTGGATTGCCCCCTCTTGAGGAGGAAGTCCAAACCGTTGCGCCAGCAACGAAACCTGCGATGGGCGGCATGTGGGCAGGTTCTGCTATGAACTTGCTCAAACAGCGGATTGACGACACCCATGGCTCGCTTCTTTCAGGTATTTTAAATGGCACTGTTGCGCTCTCACTTGATCCGGAACAGGTGGTTGATACAGCAGGTAGTGATCGCTTTGGTGCCTGGAGTAATGATGATGATTTTGAGGCGCTGAAGGCGAACATCTCGCGGCGTGGTCAAACACAGCCTATCCGCATTCGTCCATTGACCGCTGATTGGGCACCAAATCCTGATGCCCCGCTGGAAACCGACGCCTTGTTTACGGTGCAATCGGGCCGGCGTAGGTTGGAAGTGTGCCGTCAACTTGGGCTTCCGGTGCTTGCAATCCTTTCGACGGAAATGGGGGACGTAGCGCTCGCGGACCTTGAAGAGCGCTTTCACGAGAATACGATGCGCAAAGATCTGAGTGGTTTTGAAGAGTTGCTCTCTATCGGTCTTTTAGCCGAGAGCCTGTCTGATTTGACACAGGAGGAAGTTGCGCAGCGCTTGAGCGTGGCGCAGGGAGATGTGTCGCTTGGGCTTGCTTGCGTGCTGTTGCGCGACCGGATTTTGGCCGAGGTGGACGTTGTGAACACGCCAAAGCGTGCGTACCGCTCGATTATTCCCAAACTCAAACGTGGTAAGGTTACTGAGGCGAAGCCGAAGGTGGATGCCAAGCTCGGGTCCTTTGCGCAGGGTGGTATATCCGTGGATATAAAATCTGCGCAGGGCGGTTTCACAATCAAGGCCAAAGGCAACGGGCTTGGTGAAATGGAACCTCAAAAGCTAGCTGAAGATTTTTCGCGATATTTGGCGTCGCGGATGGCGACGCGCAGTTGATCAGCACCTTTGGGCAGATGCCCGACGGGCGCGCCGTACACAGTGTCGCGATCGGCGAGGGGCGGTTGAAGGTTCAGGTGCTCAGCTATGGCGCGAGCGTGCAAAGCGTGCTGTTTAATGGTGCACAAATGGTTGTCGGCAGCGAGCGGTTTGAGCCGTATCTGGGACCGCTGAAATATGCGGGCGCGGTGGTCGGCAGGGTCGCCAACCGGATTGCCGGTGCGCGCGCAATGATTGATGGGGTTGCCAGTAGTCTGGACGCGAACGAGCCAAACGGTGCCTGTCTGCACGGTGGTTCTGACGGGGCAGGGCAGTTGATCTGGACGATCTTGGATCACAGCGCGGCGCAGGTGACATTGACGCTGCATCTGCCCGATGGGCACATGGGCTTTCCTGGCGCGCTGGATGTGCAAGCACGCTACCGCGTCGAGGCAGAGGTGCTGCGCTTGGAGATCACGGCGACAAGCGATGCAGATACGCTGTGCAGTTTTGCGCCACACGGCTATTGGAATCTCTCGGGTGAAGCGAACATCGACGCCCATGAGTTGCGCATCGCGGCTGAGCATTTCCTGCCTGTTGATGCTGCGCTGATCCCGACGGGGGAGGTTGCGCCGCTCAAGAAGAGCGCTTTTGATTTTAGCCAAGCGAGGGCGATTGGCGGTGCTGGGATTGATCACAATTTCTGCCTGAGCCGCGCGCGTGCGCCGCTGTGTGCGGTGGTGTGGCTACACAGCCCCAAAAGCGGCGTGACGCTGGAAGTGGCGAGTACGGAGACGGGGGTGCAGATTTATGACGGGCGGCACTTGCGCCTCGCGCGCGCAGGGCTGGCGATCGAGCCGCAGGTCTGGCCTGACGCGGTGAACCAGACCGGCTTTCCCAGCATGACACTGCGCAAGGGAGAGACCTATCGCGTCACGTCTGAATTCAGACTCCACACTGCGGATTAGAGACTACAACGCCCGCATGCCGATGCGCACGGCGCGGTTGGGATTCTGCTTGAGGATATGCTCGCCCAAGGATTTGGCCAGCTCTGTGTGTCCCTTGTCCACCGCCTTGTTGAACAACTCGCGTTGATAACGCGGCGATGTTTTACGGGTGCGCAGGAGTTTGTAATAATCCTCGCTGCTTAAGCTTCCATCAAGCGCGCCAAGGATAATGGGCGAAAGGATTCCCATCTGGTTGAGCGATGAGCCAAGGCGATGCCCCAGTAGCGGCGCGCGCAAGTGTTGCACGTTCTTGCCGGTGAAGCGCGCGGCGTGCTGGGCATCGAGCGGCTCGTAAGGATCATAGAGGATCGAGACCCTGTTCGCCGCTTTAGAGACTTTGGCAGCATCGCCATACTTGCCATTGAAGTCGCGGTCCCAGACCACCTTGTAGCGGCTCTCCCACGGGACAACAGACTTGTCCACGGTGCTTTGCGGGGAGATCGCGACAACATCACAGCCCGGCGCAGCGGGGGAGAAGGCACAGGCGGCATAACCGCCCATGGAAGCACCGTAAAATACCACGCGCCGAAACTGTTTGAAGAAGCCTTCTTTTTGCAATTGATCGAACTGATCCGAGACCCACTGCTCGCGATACCATGTCCAGCCACCAGCCAGTACGCCCAGCATGGACCAGCCCTGATCCTTGATGAAGCTATAGCCCCAAGGGCGGCGATCTTCGCGTTTGGTCATGGCAATATCAAGATTGTCGAAAGTCACAACCAATGTATCAGTCGAGCGTGGCATGTAGAGGAAGCTGTGCCCATTGGTGCCGGGGCGATACCAGCCATCTTTGCCAGCCAGCTCGGCGGCGAGCCTGTCCCAGCTTCCCTCCGGATCGGTGACTTCAGGAGGTTTTGGCGTCATGCGCACGCGGGTGACTTCGCCGTCATCGGTTTCGCGGGTCGAAAGTGCGGTGTTGGAGCCATAGCGATTGAGAAAGGGAAAGCCGCCTGAACCTTTGCGCACGTCCATAAAGACGCGGGTGTCGGAATGCAGACATCTATCCATAAATTTTTCGAGAAATGGCACTTTGTAGCGATCACCGTAGCCGTCAAGGTTGCACAGCACATCGACCGTGCGTAGGTCTTTTTCATCGCGAATGATTTTGATGCGATCTTCCTCTACGTCATGTTCGAGTAGGAATTTGATGTAGGCTTTCAGCCAGTCCTCATCGCCCTCTTTGAACTTGCCGCGCCGATTGGCGTTGATCAGATGGATGTCGCAGTCGAACTTGTGATGCGTCGCCAAAACAAAGCTGCGTGCGGTGCCGGTCAGGTCGGCGATGGAGGCGACTTCGCTTAGGTCCAGATCATCAATGAGCGCGCCGTCGAACGTTGTGTTGCCCCGCCCTTTGATTGGAGCGAGGGCAGGGTTGATGCCGTGCTTGTTTACCAGCTTCTCGAGGTAGCTTTTCTTGGGTGGTAGGCCATCGTGGATTTTGCCGAGCTGGCGTTTGTTCGAGGCCCAAAGATGCAGCGCGGTGGTGTCATCGGTGATTAATCCAGCGGCCAGTTCCGCACCGCGCATGAATTTGAAACGCTCGCGGAAGGTGACGGGATAAAAGGCGTTAAGGCCTTGGACATGTTCCTCAAGGCCAAGTTCGTGCACATAGTGGGTGATCATCATCGGCCCCCAAACGCCCCAGGGCTGTTCGGTGATATGCACAGGTTTGCCGCGTTTTGCCATGCGGCGCATGGTTTGTTGTCGTTTCTTTGGCAGAAACGATGCGATAGAGTAGCGATCATCGGTAAATTCGATCATCTGGCGCAAAATCTCACTATCGCTTGGCATCCCGAGCACGGCGTTGTTGACGCGGTGCTCGCCGGGCAACTCATAGCCGAAAACATAATCGCTGTCGTACTCCATGGGGCGGTGGCAATAGACGTCCGTGTCGATCCAGATCATGCTGGGACATTGCTGGATCATGTGCAGACGGAACCAGTCGGCAAAGAGCGCATAGCTGTTTTTCTGCTCGTATTTGATGAAATCATCGGTGTCGATAATCTCGCGACCATCGCGGCGGATAACGCCGTCTGGCACGTTCGGGATGTCTTCATAACTGAACAGTGTGATCCTTTGCCCCTTGTCCACGAAGGACTTGAGGCAAAGCTGTTCCATCCAGCTGAGCGGGCCGCCGATCCAGAGTGTTCCGACTTCGCGTGTGCGCGTCATACCGTGCTTCCTCATGCCTGTTGCCCCCGTTCAGGGTGGCTTATTTTGTCCCACCCTAGGGTCTTGCGTGGTGTTTGTGTACCATCAGATCACAAATGAAGGGAATCTATGTGCACGCGCTTCGCGCACCAAAATTAGTGGTTGCACTAATTTGCTATCCAAAGATACTACCTATAACGATCCAAAGATAGCAGTTTTGTTGGTGGGGCAAATATGAGCACTGATACCCATACCGTCGTCTCGACGATGAAGAACGAAGGCCCCTATATTCTGGATTGGGTGGCACATTACAAAACCCTCGGGTTTGATCATATCTTGGTCTGCACCAATGATTGCACCGACCCGACGGTCGATATTCTGCTGCGTTTGCAAGAGATGGGTCATGTGATCCAGCACAACACCATTGTGCGCAAGGCGGGGATTCATCGCTCGGCGCTGCGTCAGGCCTCGCGTAGATATGACGAGGTGATGAAGGCGAAATGGGTCTTCGTGTGCGATGTGGACGAGTACCTGAATATCCACATCGGCGATGGATCGGCGCGTGCTTTGGTAGAGGGATCTGGGGAAGATGCGGATGTGATTTCCGTGCCATGGCGCATTTTTGGGCCCGATGGCATCGAAGAATTGAAGGACGCGCCCGTGACCGAGCAGTTCCGCATGGGCGAATTTGAGTGGGACGAGAAAGAGCGTCCAACGACAGGCAAATTTGTCAAATCCATCTACACCAATCAGGATAAGTTTCAGCGCATGGGCTTGCACGCGCCAGTGTCTTTGGATGAGCATGTGGCAAACACCAAACGTGTGTTGCCTGGTGGCGCGGATTATGTGGTTAACGGTGAGCGCACAGAAAACCCACCGCTGTTCACGCATGCACAGGTGAACCACTATGCGCTGCGCTCAATGGAGAGTTTTTTGATTAAGCGCGCGCGCGGGCGGGCCAACCATTCGAGCCATGTGCTTGGCATGGATTATTGGAACAAATTCAATCTGAACGATGAAAAAGACACTTCGATTGATCGTTACAAAAAGGCGAGCGATAAATGGGTGAAAGAGTTCAAGGCGGATAAGTTCCTGGGCGAATTGCATGAAAAAGCGGTCGCCTGGCACAAGCGCAAAGCGGCAGCGATGAAGATGGACCCGGAGATGGACGAGTTGACCGCAGGTTTGCAGAAAAGCGTGAAGGGTTAGCGCAAATTTGTGAACAATACGTTCAAAATTGCCATACTGTCGCCATAAAGGCCGATGAAACATGATCCTGAAAAAGCGGGGGACTACCCTGCGACAGGCAGGACATTTGACATGACAGAGTCTCCCTATTCAGGACTGGAGCCGCGCGCCTTTTGGAGTAGCGGTGTCGCAGAGAAAAGTCCGTTGGCGATGGACGATCTTTATCACCGCAAATTCGGCATCCGTAAAAGCGAAGCGATTGCCACGGCGGGCAGTTGTTTTGCTCAGCATATTGCGCGCAATCTTAAAGGGCGCAGTTTCAATGTGATGCAGATGGAGCCTGCGCCAGCGGGCCTGAGCGAGCAGAGCGCCAAGGACCGTAGCTTTGGTATTTATACTTGCCGTTTCGGCAACATCTACACCCCCGCGCAGCTACTGCAACTCGCGCGCGAGGCGCTGGACGGCCTCGCTCCTGCAGAGCCGATCTGGGAAAAGAACGGACGTTTCTATGATGCGCAGCGCCCCGGCGTTGAGCCAAACGGTTGGGCCACCGCCGAAGAGGCAATGCTTGCGCGACGGTTCCATCTGCGCAACGTGGCGGAGATGTTCATGGAGATGGATGTGTTTGTGTTTACATTCGGTTTGACGGAAGCGTGGATTCACCGCGAAACTGGCACGGTCTATCCGACGGCACCCGGCAATATTGCAGGCGCGTTTGATCCCGAGGTCTATGCGTTTCACAATTATACGCACAGCGAAACGATTGATGCGTTTTCCAGTTTCCTCAAGCTGATGCGCGCCCATCGTGGACGGCGGCTCAAGTGTATCATTACGGTGTCGCCCGTGCCTTTGACAGCAACGGCCTGCGGCGATCATGTTTTAAGCGCCAGCACCTATTCCAAATCGGTCCTGCGCGGTGTTTGCGGAGAGCTAAGCCAGCGTAACAAGATGATCGACTATTACCCGTCGTATGAGCTGATCACTGCGCCCTCCTCGCGCGGGATATTCTATGAGCGCAACTTGCGATCCGTCTCTGCACCAGGCGTGGAAAACGCGATGCGCGTGTTCCTGAACGAGCATGACCCACGCGGCGGCGCGACTACACCGCAACAGGCGACCAAAGACCATGAGCGGGAGCAAGCGGGCGATGATCTGGTCTGCGAAGAAATCCTTCTGGAGGCGTTTAACAAATGACATCCAATTTATGCGTTATCGGGAATTCCCATGTGGCGGCCCTCAAAGATGGCTGGCCGCCTCTGGATGGCCTCGCACATCATGTGCGCGCTGATTTCTTCGGCTGTCTCAAGGACGGCATGAAGAGCTTTGGTGAAGTGGGTGGAAAGCTTGGCCCGTGCGAGCCGGAGGCGGCGGCGTTCTTCAAGGGGATTTCCATGACAGGCGATTTCGTCGTGCCGGAACAGTATGAGGCTTTCGTGCTCACGGGGATGAAATTTTTCCCGAACTACCTGTTTCGCAACTATGCAGATTTCGCAACGCCGAGCACGAATAACCACGCTTTTGCACGACAGTTCGTGAGTGATGAAACGCTGATCGAGGCGCTTTGGGACGAGCTCAAAGACGGGATGATGTTGCACACGGCGCGCACGCTGCGCGCCCATACCGATGCGCCGATCTTCATCGTGTGGCAGCCGTTTCTGAGCGAAGTTCTGATGCAGATTGGATGGCGCGAGGCGCTGTATAGCCCGATTATCGAAGCGGTGGATGGTGCATTCATAACGCGCATTATGGCAGGGCTTGATCAGCATCTGGAGGCAGAGGGTTTCCAGATTTTGCGCCAACCTCAGGAAACGATCAAGGACGGGGTGATGACGGATCAGCGATATTCCGAGGGCTCCAAGCAGTTTCGCGAGGGCGGTGGCGGCGAGCACCGCGCGCTGGATGTGTTTCACATGAATGCGGCCTTTGGGCGTGCATGTTGGGAGCACTGGTTCTCGAAAGGCGCTTTGCGCCGCGCTTTTCCTACGTTAGCGTATAAAGAAAACGAACAGGCGGCCGCATAATGGATAGACCGGAATTAACGTTCACAGCTGATGTTGGTGCACTTGTGCGCAAGCATTACGAGGTAGCGGATGTGATTTTGGAATACGGCAGTGGTGGATCAACTGTGATGGCCTCTGAAATGCCGGGTAAGACAATTTTCTCGGTCGAAAGCTCGCGGGTCTGGACCAAGATGATGCGGGGTTGGTTTGAAGAAGCCAAACCCATTTCGATGCCTGTCATGCAGCATGTGAACATCGGCCCCACGGGGAAATGGGGTAGCCCAAAGGACGGATCAGGCTTTCAGCGCTATCACCTTTATCCGCTTTCGATCTGGGATTCAGAAGAGTTCAAGCACCCCGATGTCATTCTGGTGGACGGGCGTTTTCGTGTGGCCTGCGCACTTACTGCGATGCTGCGCAGCATCAAAAAAACCACGCTTTTGTTTGATGATTATGAGGGGCGCAAGGGCTATCATGTGATCGAGGACTACCTTGAGAAGGTGGAAACCGTCGATAACATGGCTCGCTTCGAGGTAGATGAAACGTCGCTGCCGCGCGACAAGCTGACCGAGATCATAGGGAAGTTTGCAAGCCATTTTTAGGCACGCTTACCGGTTCTGACGGGCCTCTGCCCTTAAGCTGCTTTCAGCGATTTCACGATCATAATCCGGTCTGCGGTGTTATTCGCGGCCATTACCACGGAACGCACAAAGCCCATGCCTGACATTTCGCGCACATGATCGCCAAGTTTGTGGCTGCGGATATCAAGAATGATGCGGCCGTCGGGGGCGACGTTGTGCTTGAAGAAATCCTCGTAAGTTGACCACGGGTAGTGGAAGCCGCAGGAGATGAAGCTGAAGGCATAATCAAGTTTGCTTAGTTTGCTCAGATCGTCCGCTTCGGGATTGAAAGTTGTGATCGCTGATTTCTTCACGCCGTTGGCTGCGAGAAATTTCGACGCATTGGCGAGGCTTGAATAGGCCGCGCCGGAGTCCTTGAAACCGAAGTGCCGATTGTCGTTGCTTTCGAGATCGATCAACGCGAGTTTACTGTCGTATTCCTTGGCGAGAAACAGATCGAACAAAGCGTAGCCGCAGCCGATATCGGCGATCTTCTTGGGGGCTTTGTCATCGAAGATATGGCGAAGCTGCTCGAACTCCAGATAAATGAAGGCTGCGGCGCGGCGAATGAGCGTGTCGCGGCCCATGACGCCAATCAACTCAAGAATAGGGGCATCATTGCCGCGGGTCCATGCGCGAATGTAGCGGTTATAATTCTCTTGATCTCGGATAATTTCCGACCGTTGCAAGATCAGGTTCAGCACATCACTGTTATCAAGCGCATCGGTGTTGATTTCGGTAATCTGGGGTGCATCCATGGCGGACATGGCTTGCTGAAAGGTAATCATTGGGGTGGCCTTTGTGTTTTGTGACTCATTGCCAACAATCTGTGAACAATCAATTAGGTTTGGATGACTTTGGTTACGGGATTGCCGTATAAGCAAGTAAAAAGCGCGTAGCGCGCGGAGGCTAAGAGCAGGTTTGAGTATTCTGGGCATCACTTGTATGCGCAATGATGGCGCGTATGCGCTTGAATGGATTGCACACCATTTTGCGGCCGGCTTTGATCGGATGCTGGTGCTGTCACACGGCAACACGGATGGTACGGATGCGGTGCTGGAGGGTTTGGCTGCCGATCCACGTATCGCGTATGTTTCGTTTGCCCCTAAGGGTCAAAAGTCAGTGCAATGGCAGGCGCTGAAACTGGCGCAGGATCATGCCTGGCTGGGCGCTGCGGATTGGGCGATATTCTTTGATTGCGACGAATTCCTGTGCTTGCCAAAGGGCGGAACGGTTCAGGATTTGATTTCGGCGCTGGAGGCAGAGAAAGGCGCGTTCGATGCGCTGGCGCTGCCGTGGCGGCTCTATGGCTCGGGCGGGCAGGACATGCGCACAGAGGGGCTGACGCCCGAGCGCTTTACACTGGGCGCGCCGCAGGATTTGCATTTCCCAATGGGACATTTGTTTAAGACCTTGCATCGCCCGAGCGCCTTTCGCGCTTTGGGTGTGCATCGTCCGCGCGCAAAGAAAAGCAAGCCTGCGCGCTGGCTGGGTCCGGATGGCGGTGCCTTGCCAGCGGGGTTCGCGAGCAGTGACGGCGCGATTTCGCTATATGGCATAGGGCAGGGCGCGCGCCGCGCGTGGCTGAACCACTACTCGCTGCGTTCGACAGAGGAATTTCTGGCCAAACGCGCACGCGGATTGCCCAATCACATGGAGCGCGAGATTGGCCTGACCTATTGGGCCGAGCGCAACTGGAACAATGAAGAGGCGACAGAAATATTGCCGATGCTGGAGGCGACGCGCGCTGAAATGGCTCGGTTGCCGGATGTGTCGCGTGAGGTGGCTGCGTGTGTCACGGCGCAAAGCGCGCTTTATCAAGCGACGATGGGCGATATCGAGACATTGCGCTTGCACTTCCGCCTCCGCCTTCTCACAGGAAGCACGCCGCCAAGCGCGCAAGAGGGGCGCGATTTTATGCGCGCGCAGATCGAAATTTTGCAGAAAGACAAGACATGATAGAGCGCTTACTCGCAAGCCAGACTGTCGGAGCCATCACCCTTTTGGATGCGGTCGAGGCAGAGGTTGACGGCGTGCGGCACGTCACGCTGTTCTTTGATAATGGCGTCGATCTGGTGGACATCAAAGCGCCTGAACGGGCAAAGCTGGTAGCCGAGCGCTCGGTCGGGGGCGCGCCTTATGTGAGCTATGCGATGCCGCAAAACGTTGCGTTAAGGTTCGAGTTTGCAGGCAAGCCAGTTGATATTATACCCGCTGAGGCAGAACAAGACTTGCTGGAAGGCGCGAACGCGTTGGTCGCCGTGCGCAACGGTGAGAACGCGGAAACGGTGCTGGCCTGGCTGGGCTATCACATGGAGCAGCATGGGATGAACGGTGCGGTGATCTTTGATCGCGCGCGCCCCGGCAGTGACAAAGGTTTTGCCAAAGCGCTAAAAAAAGGTGTGGCGAAACTGGGCTGCACGGTGATCTTGCTGAGCAGCGACGTGCCCTTCGGCAAACCTGATCTGCCAGCTGAAGCGAATCCGTTTTGCGTACCCGAAGCGCCCGGCAAGGACCGTATGAAAGTGCCGCCGCCCGCGCCATGGGAGGCACCATTGGGCGCGCTGTGCTATTACGAGATCACGCGTGCGCGTTTCCTTGATCAGGTGCGCGCGGTGGCTAATATCGATGTGCATGACCTGCTGATGCGCAGCGAGGTGTCGGTCTTTGATACGGCGGTCGCAGCAGAGGGCGGATTGATCGCACTGATCGGGCGGCATTGCTATCCGTGGCGCGTGCGCAACGATCACCCGACGCTGTTCGGCGATCATATATGCGTGCAATTCGATGCGGGCGGCGGGCGTCAACGCTGGTGCATCGCGCCGTCCAAAGCGCCGGTTGATGCGATCTGGCGGCTGGTGCGTATGGGCAATGCAGTGGCCGATGCCGCGTGCACCATGGGTTTCTATCGTCATATGTCGCTGCGCCACCCGAGCGAGGCGATTTCCAAGATCGTGCCGAAAACATCGCTGATCGAGCATCCGCCGCTGTTGGAGCAATCGGTGGGCTTCTGGGGTCATAACCCCGTGCGCATGCCCGAGATCGAACAAGACAGCGTGCCTAAGGGCCGGGGCCGCTGCGCGATTGTGACGACGATGAAAAACGAGGGTCCGTTCATTCTGGAGTGGCTTGCCTATCACCGCGCAATCGGGTTTGACGATATTATTGTCTACACCAACGATTGCACGGATGGCACTGATACGATGCTACAAATGCTAGAACGCAAAGGCATTGTTCAGTGGCGCGAGAACCGTTTTCGCGAGATGGATCTGAAACCGCAACACGCAGCGCTTCAGTCTGCTGAAGAGGAAGACGTGATCAAGAATTCCAAATGGGCGACTTGCATCGACGTCGACGAGTTCGTGAATATCAAGGTTGGCGATGGGACCTTGGACACGTTGTTCAAGGCTGTGCCGGACGCGAATATGATCGCGATGACATGGCGTTTGTTCGGCAATAGTGATGTACATGATTATGTCGATAGGCCGATCACCGAGCAGTTTCTGCGCTGCGCGCCCGAGTTCGCGCGCAAGCCGCATCAGGCTTGGGGGTTCAAGACGCTGTTCCAGAATATCGGGCTATTCAAAAAGCTGGGCGTGCATCGCCCCAAGGGGCTTAATCCGCAATTGTGGGAAGACATCAACTGGGTGAACGGCTCGGGCGATCCGCTGCCGCGCGAGATGTTTCGCAATGGCTGGCGCTCGACCATCGAGACCTATGGCTATGATCTGGTGCAGCTGAACCACTACGCTGTGCGCTCTGCCGAGAGTTTTCTGGTCAAGCGGGACCGTGGCCGCGTCAACCATGTGGACCGTGATCAGGGCCTCGCCTACTGGTTTCGCATGAACAATAATTACGAGGAAGAGACCTCGATCCTGAAACGCTTGCCGATGATGCGCGAAGAACTTGCGCGGCTGATGAGCGATCCCGAGATTGCCGCGGCGCACGAACATTCGGTGACATGCCACCGTGCCAAGATCGACGAGTTGAAGGCGGGCGAGAACTATTCGAAATTCTTTTCGGAGCTGACAGGCACGCGGCAGGAAAAACTGGCGCGGTTGCATGCTCATTTCGGATCGAACGTGTTTCTGTCAGGCCCGAACGTGGTGCCCGACGAGGTCGTCGCGCGCGATCCGGATGTGGAGTGGTTTTTCACGGTCGAGCTTGAGGGCGAAACGGCACATTAAAGGCCAAGCGCCTCGCGCAAAATTTTGTCCACCTGTGCGCTCATCGAGCCGCGCGCTTTGAGCGCTGCGATCACATCGGGGGCCAGCATGAGATTGACCCGGCGTTTGCGTTGTTCCGTGGGCATTGGCGGGCGTCCGCGTTTGCGCTGGCGAAGAAATATTGGTTAAGCTCGCGGGCATCTCCATTTTCGTCGATATAGGATTTAACCTCTGTCATGGATATTAACCTCTCGCTTGTTTGCTTTTTGCAAACTTATAAGCCTTAAAGCGTCGTCCCTTCGGGTCCAAACCGCAACGAAATGGCGATCTCCGATGAGGCCTATGGAGATAAAACGCCTCTCGCCATATTCGACGCGATTATCTTCGCGTGTTAAGGCTGTTGTCCAAATAGAACCTTAAATCAGCGCGAGATCGACGCGATGATGACTGAGGTTTCGCAAATACTTCGCATCATCCCATTCGTGCTTTGGCGCTTTACATACACATTTTTAATCAACATATGGTTAACGCGCTTACTTCTCCAACTGGTGCAAAGTGAGCCAGTCCGCGACGAGGGCAGGGGTTGTAGATCCCTCGATCTCGATGCTCAAGGCGTGCATTTGCAGGATCGCAGTCTCGCCCTTTGGCATGGCGCTTTTCAAAACGAACTGGCCTCTGATCCGGGTGCCTGCGCGCACGGGGGCAAGGAAGCGGACCTTGTCGAACCCGTAGTTGATCGACGCGCTTTGCCCCTCAATCGGGTGCATCACCTCATAGGCAAACGCACTGGCCATGGAGAGCGTGAGGTAGCCATGCGCGATCGTGCCGCCAAAGGGGGTTTCAGCGGCGGCGCGCGCGGGGTCGAGGTGGATGAACTGGTGGTCCTCGGTGACATCGGCGAAGGCGTCGATGCGCGCTTGGGTCATGGTGATCCAGCGCGAAGGGGGCAGGGGCGCGCCGATGTGCGCGGCCAAGTTTTTGCAAGTCTCTATCAAGGTGCTCATGGCGCGTAGCCTAGCGATCTGCTTGACACGTTCAAGCGCACAGGGCCATCTGCACCAAAGGAGATTTTCATGAGCGATTTACTCTTCTCCGCCCCATCTGTGCACACAATCGCGGTTGAGGGCGAAAGCGCGGAATTTCCCGTTCACCGCATCTTTTGCGTCGGGCGCAACTATGCGGCGCATGCGGCTGAAATGGGCAATGTGCCGGATTACGAGGCGCCGTTCTACTTTACCAAGTCCCCCGCGCATGCGGTTTCCAGCGGCGCGGTGATTCCCTATCCGCCGGGCACGCAGAACTACCATCACGAGATGGAACTGGCGGTTTTGATTGGCACGCCTGCGTTTCGGGTGTCTGAGGCGGAAGCGCTGGATGCAGTTTATGGCTATTGCTGCGCGCTGGATATGACGCGGCGTGATTTGCAAAACGACTCCAAGGCGGAGCGGCGTCCGTGGGACATGGCCAAGGATTTCGAGGCGTCGGCGGTCTTTGCACAAGCGCGCAAGGCGGCTGATTTCGGGGCGGCGAAAGAGCAGCGTATTCACTTGGAGGTCAACGGCAAGACGCGACAGGATGCCAGCCTTGCGGAGTTGATCCATTCGGTGCCTGCGATGATCGCGGATCTGTCGAAATACTACCACCTTGGCGCGGGCGATGTAATCATGACAGGCACGCCAGCGGGCGTTGGTCCGGTGGTCGCGGGTGATGTGCTGCGCGGTGGCATCGAGGGGCTTGCACCGATTGAATTAACTTTAATGGATGCTGAATAGGAGAAGATGATGATTACTAGATTGCATACAAACGTGCGCATGAGCCAAGCGGTGATCCATGGCGGTGTGGCGTATCTTGCGGGGCAGGTGAGCGAAGGCGAGAACGTGGAGGTCCAGATGAACGGTTGCCTTGCCAAGGTTGATGCGCTTTTGGAGGAGGTCGGTTCGAGCCGCGAGCATTTGCTGCAAACGACGATCTGGCTGGCGGACATGGCAGATTTTGCCGAAATGAATGCGGCCTGGGACGCGTGGGTGCCCGAGGGCCATACTCCTGCGCGCGCGACGGGTGAAGCGAAGCTGGCAACGCCAGAATTCAAGGTCGAAGTGATCGTAATTGCGGCGTTGAAGTAGAAGTGATTGTTTGTGCTTCTGAACGAAGGCCCGCCGCTGGTGGGCCTTTTGCGTTACGCGGGCAGGCCGAAAGGTTACATTTGAGACCATATTGACTTTGGCGCGCAGGCCTCGCACAACGGTTGCAAACGTAACGATATATCTTTGTTGTATCCTTGCGCACCTTTCCTAGGGAGATTTGCCTTATGTTGGACGATCGATATCAACTGGCCTTCAAGGCGTATCCTTATCAACGTTCACCAGATCAAGACGCGAAAACGCCGGTTCGGCATCCGGTGGTGATCATGGGAGGCGGTCCAATCGGTGTTGCGACAGCCCTTGATCTTGGGCGCCAGGGCATACGCGCGATTGTGCTCGATGATCACGAGGGCGTCGGCATGGGCAGCCGCGCGATTTGCTTTGCTAAGCGGTCCTTGGAGATCGCGGATCGCTATGGTTGTGCAGGTCCGATGCTGGAAAAGGGCGTCGTGTGGAACGTGGGCAAAGTGTTCTACGAGGATCGCAATGTGTTCGAGTTCAATCTGCTTCCCGAGGACGGCCACAAGTTCCCTGCCTTCATCAACATGCAGCAGCCCTATTTTGAGCAGTTCATGATCGATCGCGTACGCGAGTTGCAAGCAAAGGGTGCGCCGATTGAATTGCGCGGCAAAAATCGCGTGGATAGCGTCGAAATGAAAGAAGATCACGTGGTGATCCATGTGATGACGCTAGAGGGGCCGTATACGATTGAAGCGGATTGGCTGATCGGTGCGGATGGGGCGAACTCGCCGCTGCGGGGTATGCTGGGGCTGGAATTTGAAGGGCGCGTGTTCCAGGACAGTTTCCTGATTGCGGACATCAAGATGAAGGGCGATGCTAGCTTCCCGACGGAGCGTTGGTTCTGGTTCGAGCCGCCGTTCAAATCGGGGGCTTCGACGCTTTTGCACAAGCAGCCCGACGATGTGTGGCGCATTGATTTCCAGATAGGCTGGGACGTGGATCGCAAAGAGGAAATGAAAGAGGAGAACATCCGCGCGCGGCTGGATGCGATGCTGGGGCCTGACATTGAATACGAGATGGTCTGGTCCTCGATCTACACGTTCCAATGCAAGCGCATGGACCGTTTCCGCGAGGGGCGCGCCTTGTTCGCAGGCGATAGCGCGCATCAGGTTTCGCCCTTTGGGGCGCGCGGCGCGAATTCGGGCATGCAGGATGTGGATAATCTTGGGTGGAAGCTGGGGCTGGTTCTGAGTAGCAAAGCGCCGGAGACTTTGCTTGACAGTTATGATTTTGAGCGTGGGCATGGGGCGGACGAGAATATTCTTAACTCGACCCGCGCGACTGATTTCATTACGCCGAAGTCGGAGATTTCCAAGATCTTTCGTAATGCGGTTTTGAACCTGTCCGAAAAACACGCCTTTGCGCGCCCCTTGGTGAATTCGGGGCGCTTGTCGGTGCCTTGCACATACGATGGCTCTTCATTGAATAGCGTCGATGGTTTGAACGCTGGCCCCTTGCGCACGCGGCCTGGTTCATCTTGTCCTGACGCGCCTTTGGCGGATGGCTTTCTGTTGCCTGAATTGGGGGATGATTTTGTGATCCTGGCGATAGATGCCGAAGCGCCGGGCGCGTTCGAGCAATCGGGTCTAAACGTACGCGTAGTCTCTGTTTCCAGCGTCGATGACCCCAGCGGCCAGCTAGCTGGCCGCTACCTTGGAGAGGCGCATTCAGCCGTCTATCTGATCCGCCCCGACCAGCACGTCGCAGCGCGGTTTGAACACTTTTGTGAAGCATCGATGCGCGCTGCTCTGCGCCGCGCCAGCGGGCAGGAGGCCTAGCCATGAGTGACGTGAACTTGACCCCGAATATCGACAGGCCCGATGATTTTTACGCGGACCTGCTGGGCGCCCATGAGGGGCTGAGTAAAGAGCAAAGCGATGCGCTGAATGCGCGGCTGATCCTTGTTCTGGCCAATCATATCGGGGATAGCGATGTTTTGCGCGGCGCGCTTGAGGCGGCCAAACTATGATGGTGCTTTATTCCTATTGGCGCTCGACAACCTCTTACCGCGTGCGCATCGCTCTGAACCTGAAAGGGCTGGCGTATGAAACCCGCTCGGTTGATTTGGTTGCGGGGGCGCAGCACGCACCGGAATTTGCAGCGCTGAATCCGAGCCAAGGCGTGCCTGCGTTGGCGTTGGAGGATGGTAGCGTTTTGACGCAGTCCATGGCGATCCTCGATTATCTCGATGCGCTCGCGCCAGAGCCTGCGCTGCTTCCTGCTGATCCGCTGATGCGCGCTCGGGTTTTGGCGGCGGCACATGTGATTGCGCTTGATATTCATCCGGTGAACAACCTCAAGATTGTGGGGCGTTTGAAAGGTGAACATGGTGCCAGCGATGAGGACGGCGTGGCATGGATGCAGCACTGGATGTGCGAGGGTTTCAGAGCCTACACAAGGCTTTTGCCATATGAAGCGCATAGGTTCAGCTTTGGCGACACCCCGCTCTTGTGTGATCTTTGCCTCGTTGCGCAGCTCTATAATGCGCACCGTTGGGGTGTCGATATGAGCGAATTTTCCAGACTGCTCGAAATCGAAGCGGAGGCAATGAAGCTGGACGCCTTTCAGCGCGCCAAGCCCGAAGCGCAGCCAGACGCTAGCTCGTGAATAGGTTCCGACATCTTCAAACCATCCCCGATGGACCGTTTCGGTTCATCGCGATTGATGTCGAAACGGCCAATAAATCAAACGCAAGTATTTGCCAAATTGGTCTGTGCTTTGTAAATGTGCGCAACCAGTTACAGACATTCTCGACACTGGTGAACCCCGAAGGGCCGTTTGATCCGTTCAACACGCAAATCCATGGCATCACTTCAGATATGGTCACGCAAGCTCCAAATTTTGCGGATGCCTATGGTGCGCTCTATGCGGTGTTGGAAGATAACCATTTGGCGCGGCACAGCCGCTTTGATGAACGCGCATTCGAGGCGGCTTGCGCGCGCTATGAGATGAGCATGGTGACATCGCATTGGACGAACAGTGTGCAGGTCGCGCGTAAAGCGTGGCCTGAGTTCAAAGGAGCGGGTGGTCACGGGTTGGCTCATCTGAAAAAAGTTCTGGGTTTGGAGTTTCATCACCATGACGCCGGCGAAGATGCGCGTGCTTCCGCTACAGTCATTTTATTGGCGGAAGAACGTATGAGAGCGCCGTTGCCGCATCTAAAAGTAGAGCGGCAATTGACGTTTCAGTTCAACTAAGCCAGTTCAGCGCATGTAGGCGTTCATTGTGAGCAACTCGTACTCCGCCACTTTTTCAGCGTCCTGATTGGTGAGTGTGACGTGCCAGCGCACCTCGCCATATTCTTCATTGCGCGGCGTTTTCATTTTCACCGTCAGACGTACTTTGATAGTGTCGCCTGCCTGCACAGGTTTCATGAAGCGCAAACTATCAAGGCCGGTGTTGGCCAGTACCGGCCCCTCGTTCGGCTCGACGAACAGGCCGGCTGCGAAGCTGAGCAGTAGGTAGCCATGGGCGACGCGACCCGGAAAAAACGGGTTCCGCATGGCGGCGTCCTCGTCCATATGCGCGTAGAAGGTATCTCCAGTGAAATCGGCGAAATGTTCGATGTCGTCGCGTGTGATGATACGCGGATCGGTGTGGATGGTTTCACCAATCTGCACTTCGTGGAAGGTGCGCGTGAATGGATGGGCTGGGGCAGGCTTTTCGATCGCGCCATCGACCCAAGTGCCGCCAATCGCTGTCAGAATGTCGGGGCTGCCTTGGATCGCCGTCCTTTGCATGTAGTGCATCACGCCGCGCACGCCGCCGAGTTCCTCGCCGCCGCCAGCACGCCCCGGGCCGCCATGTACCATATGGGGAAGAGGGGAACCGTGGCCGGTGCTTTCCTTCATCGAATCGCGGTTGTTGAAATAGAGGCGACCATGGTACGCGCCAGCGCCCAGCACAACTTCGCGCGCAACGGCGGGATCCTGGGTGATAACGGAGGCGACAAGCGAGCCTTGGCCCTTGTTAACTAACCTTATGGCGTGGCTTAGATCGCGGTAGCCCATGACGGTGGAAACAGGGCCGAAGGCTTCTGTGTCATGCACGCGCTCGGCACTATCGGGGTTCTCGCAGTGAAAGACCATGGGAGTAAGGAACGCGCCCTTGTGGTCATGGAAGTCATTGTTGCCATAGACCTGTGTTGCCTCTGTCCCGATAATTGCTGCCTTCGCCAGAACATCGCGTTTTTGCGCGCCCGAGACCAGCGCGCCCATGCGTGTTTTGGGGTTGGAAGGATCTCCAATCACCGTTTTGGACAGGCGGTCGGACAGTGCATCTATCACGGCTTCAACATGGCTCTCGGGCGCAAGAATGCGGCGAATTGCGGTGCATTTCTGGCCCGCTTTTGCCGTCATTTCGCGTTGGACCTCTTTGATAAAGAGATCGAATTCGGGCGTATCAGGCCCCGCATCAGGGCCAAGGATAGAGGCATTCAGACTGTCCTGCTCGGCTACAAATCGGATGGAGTTCTTTAGAATATGTGGGTTTGAACGCAGCTTGAGAGCGGTCTGTGCAGAGCCTGTAAAGCTGACCATATCCTGCAGCGTAAGCCGATCCAGCATGTCACCGATGCCACCGCTCACGAGTTGCAAAGCACCCTCCGGCAGGATGCCGCTATCAAGCATTAAACGCACGGCGAGCTCGGTGACATAGCAGGTCGCTGTCGCCGGTTTCACGATCGCAGGAACCCCCGCCAAAAGGGTGGGGGCCAGTTTTTCCAGCATACCCCAAACCGGGAAATTGAAGGCGTTGATGTGAACGGCAACGCCTTGCATCGATGTGCAAATGTGCTGGCCAAGGAATGTGCCATTTCGCGATAGCTGCTCGACTTCGCCATCAATATACACATGCCCGTCAGGCATTTCACGGCGCCCCTTAGAGGCGAAAACGAACATCGTGCCAATGCCGCCGTCGATATCAATCAGGTGATCGGCCTGCGTTGCGCCTGTGGCAAAAGACAGATCATAAAGCGCTTGTTTATATTTATCGAGATGCGCCGCGAGCGCCTTGAGCATGCGGGCACGATCATGGAACGTCAGCTTGCGTAGGTTCGGTCCGCCCACTTTGCGCGCGTGATAGAGCATACCAGCGACGTCGAGACTGTCGTTGCCGGCCTCTGCCATCACCTCGCCTGTCACTGCATTTTCGATAGGGCGCGCACCCGCATTGGGGGTGACCCAGGCACCTGCGGCAAAGGAGTTAATCTGAAGCAGGGTCATGGCATCGATCCTTGGTTGACGGGTTTCGTTATTAATTGACCGCTTGGACGGGTTATGCAAGACATATCGAAACACGCGCCTTGGGAGGGGATGATGACACCGCAAGACAGAGCTGAGAAAGCCGGCAAGGCCATGTGGGCCAATGATCGTGCGTCGCCCTGGATCGGGATGCAGCTTGGCGAGGTTAACGAGGCGCGCGCGCGCATGACGCTTCACGTGCAAGAGCATCATTGCAACGGACATGGAATGTGCCACGGTGGGGTGATTTTTGCGCTTGCGGACAGCGCGTTTGCCTTCGCGTGTAATTCGCGAAACCAGAACACGGTCGCGCAGAATAACATGATTACCTTCGTCGCGCCCGGTCAGCTAGGCGATGTGCTGAACGCCGATGCGCGCGAAGTATCGCTGACGGGGCGTAGCGGAATTTACGATGTGCGGGTCACCAATCAAGACGGCACGCTGATCGCAGAGATGCGCGGGTTGTCGCGGGCGATAAAAGGCCAGCTATTTGACGAGGATATTTAGGATGAGCCATTTGAAACCGGACCCCGCCATTCTGGACCCGATCGAGATTGCCAGCCGCGACCAAATTTCTGCGCTGCAATTGGAGCGGATGAAATGGTCGCTGCGCCATGCCTATGAAAATGTGCCGATGTATCGCGCGCGGTTTGACGCGGCAGGGGTGCATCCCGATAATATGCAATCGCTGGCCGATCTGGCGGAATTTCCTTTCACTGTAAAGGATGATCTGCGCGACAATTACCCCTTTGGCATGTTCGCCGTGCCGCAAGACCAGATCGCTCGTATCCATGCGTCATCGGGCACGACGGGCAAGGCAACGGTGGTGGGATATACGGCCAATGACATCTCTAACTGGGCTGATCTGGTCGCGCGATCCCTTCGTGCGGCGGGGCTGCGCAAGGGCGATATGATCCATAACGCTTATGGTTATGGTCTGTTCACGGGTGGCCTTGGTGCGCATTACGGGATAGAGCGTTTGGGTGCCACGGTCGTGCCTATGGGCGGGGGGCAAACGGACAAGCAGGTTGGCCTGATCAATGATTTCAAGCCACGCGGGATCATGGTGACGCCCTCCTATATGCTCAACATTTTGGAGGCGTTTCATAAAGCTGGCCTTGACCCGCGCAAGAGTTCTTTGGAAGTGGCTGTGTTCGGCGCGGAGCCATGGACCGAAGCCATGCGCACAGAGATTGAAGAGGCTTTCGATTTGCATGCGGTCGATATTTACGGCCTGTCCGAAGTGATGGGGCCTGGGGTTGCGAACGAATGTGTTGAGACAAAGGACGGCCCTGTCATTTGGGAGGATCATTTCTACCCCGAGATCATTGATCCGGTGACGGGCGATGTGCTGCATGATGGGGAAGAGGGCGAGTTGGTTTTTACCACGCTCACAAAAGAAGGCATGCCGATCATCCGTTACCGCACCCGTGATCTGACGCGGCTTTTGCCGGGCACTGCACGTTCGATGCGGCGGATTGCCAAGATTACAGGACGCTCTGATGATATGATAATCTTGCGCGGCGTGAACGTGTTCCCGACGCAAATCGAGGAACAGGTGATGGCGACGGGTGGCCTTGGCCCGTATTTCCAGATCGAGCTGTATAAATCCGGTCGCATGGATGCGATGCGCGTTATGGTCGAAATGACGCCGGATGCGTCCGGCGAGGCGGCAAAGGATGCAGCGGCGCGGATGCTGACAAAGCGGATCAAGGATATGGTTGGGGTCTCGACCGAGGTAGTCGTTGGCGATCCTGGCTCTGTCGCGCGCTCGCAGGGCAAGGCCGTGCGCGTTGTGGATAATCGGGGTTAGCACATGGCGCGCCCTATTGCGAAAGATCATGGCGCTAAGCGCCTGCACATCCTGCGCGAAGCCGCGCGCGTGTTTGCTGAGGTTGGCATTGCCCGTGCGTCCATGGCGCAAGTGGCGGTGGCGTGCGGTGTGTCGAAGGCGAATATTTACCACTACTATGACAGTAAAGATGCGCTGCTATTTGATATTCTGGACAGCTATCTGAGTGCTCTGCGAGATCGTTTGGTTGGCCTTGATTTGGTCGATTTGGAGCCGTCCAGTCAGCTTTTGAGCTTCGTTACCGAAGTGCTTTTGGCCTATGATGGCATGGATGCAGAGCATCAAATCCAGACGGAAGGGATCGGAGTTTTGGCGGCTGCCGAGCAACAGGTCTTGAAAGGCTATCAGAGGGATATGGTGCGGCAACTCAGCGGAATCTTGCAAGGTGCAGCCCCCGCGCATTTGGTGAGCGACAAAGCCCGTTTGACCGCAACGACGATGTCGGTGTTTGGAATGCTAAATTGGTTTTATATGTGGAACAGTAGCGCGGATAGAGCAGCACGTGAAAGCTATGCTGCGCATGTAAGCGGATTGGTATTGGGAGCTCAGAAGAGTTATAGCTGAAAGTTGGTGACGGCCCGGATGGGCGGCATATCATGGCGTTGTTGACGCGCCGCAATTCTCATTGAGAAAGGGATATGCCACATGACCGAGAATACAGTTATCGACTTCGCGAGGCCAAGCGATTTTTCACCTGATCCGCTGACGGATGTGCTGCGCCAGGGTGCGCGTGAGCTTCTGGCGACGGCGGTGCGTGCGGAGGTTTCCGAGTTCATCGCGTCGCACGCCAATTTTCTGGACGATGAAGGTCGCCAGCGGCTGGTACGGCACGGGTTTCTGCCAGAGCGCGAAGTTTTGACCGGGATTGGCAAGGTTGCGGTTCAGGTTCCTCGGGTGCGGGACCGTGGGGCAAATGCGGATGGCTCGAAGGTCCGGTTCAGCTCTTCGTTGGTGCCGCCCTATCTGCGCAAGGCCAAATCCGTCGAAGAGCTTCTGCCCTGGTTGTATCTGAAGGGCATCTCGACGGGCGACTTCAGCGAGGCACTGGCTTCGCTTGTGGGGCCAGATGCTGATGGACTGTCCTCTTCCACGATTACGCGGCTGAAGTCGACTTGGTGGGACGAGTACGAAGCGTGGCGCAAGCGTGACCTCTCAGGAAAGGGCTACGTCTATATCTGGGCTGATGGTGTCTACTTCAATCCGCGTCTGGACGATGATCGTCAATGTATGTTGGTCATTATCGGTGCAGATTAATACGGGGACAAGGATGTTCTTGGTATCATGGACGGGTTCCGCGAGAACGCAGACAGCTGGCGGGATCTTCTTCGTGGCCTGAAGAAACGGGGGCTGAGGATTGCGCCTGATCTGGCCTGTGGGGACGGTGCTCTGGGCTTTTGGACCGCGCTGCGGGACGTGTATCCAACGACGAAAGAACAGCGCTTCTGGGTCCACAAGATGGCTAACATCACCGGCGCGACGCCAAAGCCCCTGCATGAAAAGGCCAAGGCAGCGCTGCAAGATATCTGGATGGCCAAGACGAAGAAGGAGGCCAATGCGGCCTTCGATCTGTTCGTTGAAACCTACGGCGTCAAATACGAGCGGGCGGTCAAGAAGCTGACCAAGGATCGCGACGTGCTGCCGACGTTCTACGACTTCCCAGCCGAACACTGGAAGCACATCCGCACGACAAACCCGATTGAAAATGTCTTTGCCACAGTCCGCAATCGGACACGCAAAACCAAGGGCTGCCTGAGCCGCAAAACCGCCCTCGCCATGGTCTTCAAGCTGATGATGTCAGCCAAGAAGAAATGGCGAAAGCTCAGCGGCACAAACCGACTGCCCGAAGTCATTCAAGGGGTTGAGTTCAAGGACGGGATCAAGCAACTTCAAAACGCCGCCTGATGGCAACCATCACCAACTTTTGGGCATAACTCTGTCAGAATTTTTTGTGAGCCTAGGTTTTTAACTGGCTTTGGTAACGTATCAGGCCCTATCAGATTTTGGGTTTTGACTTAGGTTTTCAAGTGGCTAGTCTCTCGCACGAAGGTCTAGGAAATATACTATGGTTACGACATTAGAAGAAGACGGGTGGGTGCTTGTTTCCGCTGTCCAACGCCTCCAAACAAGCCCCGATACATTCAAAATTCTGTCATAGGCGGGCCGCCGTAATTCGCTAAGAGGCGAGGCTGCGAGAATCTTGTTTGATATTGAAACGCGTGAAAGCGGGACTGTCATAGATCGTGGCATTGATAGAATGTGGGTGATTGTGATTTCTGTCCTAGGTGATCGTTACCGTGGCATACTAGATAACGACCCAGGGAAAGCCGACAGATTTAGATCTGTCTAAGGGCGATTTGATTGATTTTAACCCAAGCCACATCTGCGATATTGCCCAACCACCATGGGACTTTTTGAAAACGGTTTACAGTGAACATTTTTCGTAGGGAAATGCGACAATCTTCAACTTTTCCCCGCACAACACCTTTTAATTGATTTTTAGGCTTAGTTTCTCTTTAGGGTGGTAACAAGAGTTGGCTCATCTTTACTAACATCACCCCCGAACAGCCCCCTCCATCCGCTCGATCATGAACTCCATGAACAAACGTGCTTTGGGGTCTTGGTGGCGGCGGTGTGTATAGAGGCAGGCCATTTGCACAGGTAGCGGCGGTGTTTCTTCGGCAACGGCAAGTAAAGCGCCTGACTTTAGATGATGGGCGATCTCGAACACGGGACGCAGCGCGATGCCGGCGCCTTGCAGCGCCCAATCGGTCAACACATCGCTGTCGTCACACTCGAACCGGCCTTGCACGTCGAACTTGCGTGGGCCGTCTACGGTGGACAACTCCCACTGGAATTCAGTCGCGCCGGGGAAGCGCAAATTTAGGCAATTGTGCTTGCCGCGATCAATGTCTGCGCCGCTTTTGGGATGGCCATGCTCGGCCACATAAGACGGGCTTGCGCACAACATGCGTTCGCAACCGGCGATCTTGCGGATGCGCATGTTTGAATCCTCGGGGCGACCAAGGAAGAACGCGATGTCGAGCCCTTCGGCGGTCAGGTCGATCTTGCGATCTGTCATGCGCAGACGCACATCCACTAGCGGATATTCCGCGGCGAACTCTGGCACATGGGGCGCAATCAGGCGGCGCCCCACGCCGAGGGGGGCCGCGATATGCAGCGTGCCGCGCGGGTTTTCAGTGGCATCGCCCACGCCCGCTTCAGCGGCCTCGACCGCCTCTAGAACCGAACATGCGCCCACATAAAAGATGCGTCCCTGTTCGGTCGGGGTCAGGCTACGCGTAGTTCGTTGGAACAGGCGCACACCCAAATGCCCCTCAAGTTGTGAGATACGCGCAGAGGTGACTGCAGGCGAAATGCGTTGATCGCGCGCAGCGGCGGACATAGAGCCCAACTCATAGATGCGCACGAAGGTTCGGATGTTATCAAAATATGACATTATGCGGAATTTTTTGACACTCTTTGTATAATGCCAATTATAGCGGAAAAATAATCCAGTGGATAGTCTGTGCCTTAACAGAGGGAGAAATCATCAATGTACGATCTGGCAATCATTTGGGACTGGCTCGCGTTCGTGGTGCGTTGGCTGCATGTCATCACCGCTATGGCGTGGATCGGCGCGTCCTTCTTCTTTATCGCTTTGGACCTTGGTCTGAAGAAAGCCCCGAATATGCCCGCAGGCGCGAGCGGTGAGGAATGGCAAGTGCACGGCGGCGGATTCTATCACATCCAGAAATATCTAGTGGCGCCCGAAAACATGCCCGAACATCTGATCTGGCACAAATGGCAAAGCTATATCACATGGGTTTCTGGCGCGGCCTTGCTGATGATCGTTTATTGGGCGGGGGCCGAGTTGTTCCTGATTGATCCGGCCAAGGCCGATCTTTCGGTGTTCATGGCGATCGTGATTTCCGCAGGCTCGCTGACGATCGGTTGGATCGCCTATGACTTCATGTGCAAATCCAAGCTAGGTGAAACGCCGACACTGCTGATGGTTCTGCTTTTTGTGATCCTTGTGGTCATGGCGTGGGGTTATAACGAGATTTTCACAGGTCGTGCAGCCTTGCTGCACCTTGGTGCCTTCACCGCGACGATCATGACGGCGAATGTGTTTTTCATCATAATGCCGAACCAGCGTATCGTCGTGGCCGACCTTAAAGCAGGGCGCACGCCTGATGCGAAATACGGCAAGATCGCCAAATTGCGCAGCACGCATAACAACTACCTGACGCTGCCTGTGATTTTCCTGATGTTGTCCAACCACTATCCTTTGGCGTTCGGGACTGAGTACTCTTGGATCATCGCATCGTTGATCTTCCTGACGGGCGTCACGATCCGTCATTACTTCAATACGCTGCATTCCACGGGTAAGGGGCCTAGCTGGACCTGGGCTGTGACGGTTATCCTGATGATCATCATCGCATGGCTGTCTACCGCAAATACGTGGGGCGCGGACTATGATGTTGCTGACGCGCAGCCGCTCTCAAATCATCAGGAAATGATGGTAGCTTCGGCGGGATACGAGGAGGTCGAGAACATCGTTCTCGGCCGCTGCTCCATGTGCCACGCCCGCGAGCCAAGCTGGGACGGCATCCGCTGGGCACCTAAGGGCGTTTTCCTTGAGACGCGCTACGACATCGTGCGCTCTGCGCGCGAGATTTATCTGCAAGCCGGCGTTAGCCACGCGATGCCGCCGGCCAACATCACAGAGTTACCCGACGAAGACCGCGCTAAAATCGTGCGCTGGTTCCGCGGCGCTGGGAAGGTGGCAGCGGTTGAGGGCTAAGGTTTGGTTGAGCGGTGCGAACGGGCGAGTAGATCGCAAAGACGTTACGGTTTGACAAACCGAGCGTAACCTCTGCATCAAGAGAGCCTACTTTGTCACGTGCTATCGCGGTGCCATGCGGATTGCTCCGTCAAGGCGGATGACCTCCCCGTTGAGCATGGGGTTGTCGATGATGTGGCAGACCAATTTGCCAAATTCAGCTGGATGACCAAGGCGGGAGGGGAAGGGAACTTGTGCGCCGAGGGACTGTTGAACGTCCTCTGGCAGGCTCTCCAGCAGGGGCGTGAGGAAAAGACCTGGCGCAATAGAGCAGACACGAACACCCTTGTCCGCTAGATCGCGTGCCATGGGCAAGGTCATCCCAACGATGCCGCCCTTGGAGGCGGCATAGGCGATTTGGCCGATTTGCCCGTCAAAGGCGGCAACGGAAGCTGTGTTAACGATGACGCCGCGCGCGCCGTCTGACTGCATGGGGTCGAGAGCGAGCATATGAGCAGCGGCTTGCGAGGCGCAGTTGAACGAGCCGATAAGGTTGATGCGAATAGTCTTGTCGAACATCTCGAAATCGTGCGCTTCGCCGCGACTGACGGTCTTGCCCGCTAGACCGATGCCCGCACAATTGACCATGACGCGCGCTGCGCCGAGCTCTGCAAGCACCTTGTCCATGCCTGCCTTGACGCTCGCGGGGTCGGAGACATCGACTTTGCAAAAGATACCGCCCAAAGCGCTGGCATGGGCGTCGCCCTTTTCTTCGTTCAGATCAAAGAGCGCAACTTTGAGGCCAGCATGCGAAAGCGCGCTGGCGGTTGCTGCACCAAGTCCTGATGCACCGCCTGTGACGATGGCGGTTTGTCCGGCCCAATCGTTAAGGTTCATTTTCTGTCTCTCCCCAAATACCGTTGATCTGCTTTGAATTTCCGTGCAGTTTTGCTCAGAAGACAACTGATGAGCAAGGTGTTTTGCGGCAGCTTGAAGTCAGGCGCATTGTAATCACGAAACGTAAGCGCCCCTGTCGTATCGGGATATGAAATTGTGCCACGCAGACTGGTGCCAATGACGGCACAAAACAAAGTTTGGGTCTGGCGCGCTGTGTTCAGACGCTTTTTTCTTTGGTGCGGGTCATCGGCTTTGTTTAGAAATCGTCGGATTCAGGTACGTTTCCGAAGCGCGCGAGAAATGTTGGCGCGCTGACCTCGCCGGAACCAGCGTCTTCGACTATCATATAGGCATCGGCACCTGCGCAGCTCTCTAGTAGGCTTTCCCGCTCTGCACGATTGCTGGCCTCGGCTTCAGTGGTGTATTGAAATTGCTTGTCGATTTTCAAACCGGCTGGGCGACCTTTTGTCGGCTTGGTTTCGATGTAGGTCTGGCAAATATAGTGGGTTTTGTCGGCGTTTTCTTGATCGTCTGACATTGGGTCTTCCTTAGTGTGAGCACCGCTTACCCCTACGCGTAATCAGGCGGTAAGTCTTTCGCAACATTGACCCGATTGTGCGCTGTTTTGGAAAAACTGAAGTGGTCCGGTAAAATTGGACAGCGCGCTACGGTGTACCCAACACGATTGAATGGATACGAGAATGACAAAGTGGCGGAATTTTTCAGACAAGTTTAAGGCTACCGTGGCGCCTGAGGCGCTGCGTGTTGACAAGACAGTGCAGGAAAGCGCGGCGAAGTGCCAACTGAACCGCCCCGGTTTTACCGGAGACTGATTTGTCTTAGTTACGCGGCCATGTCTGATCTTTCCAGAGCTGCATGGAAGTTTACCTCTGCTTCAGCTGGCGGTATATTCCCTATATGCTCCAGCAGGCGGCGATTGTTGAACCAGTCGACCCATTCAAGCGTGGCTTATTCGACAGCTTCAAAGCTGCGCCAGGGGCCACGCCGGTGAATGACTTCAGCTTTGAAGAGACCGTTGATTGTTTCGGCCAAAGCATTGTCATAGGAATCCCCAACGCTGCCGACTGACGGTGCAATCTTCGCCTCTGCCAGTCGTTCGGTGTATTTGATCGACAAGTATTGGGCGGATTCAATCGGTCGTCGCAACGGTTCTAAAATGGAGACTGTTATGACGACACACAAACGTGCCTCTGATCAAAGCACACGATTAAAACTGAGTTCGCCTGGAAGGCCGAAAGCGACGCACCGAGAACAGCATGTCACGTTCTGGACACTGATCAGGAAGGGGCTTTCCAGCGAAGATGCTGCGGTTCAGGTTGGCGCGTCCGCTCCTGTTGGCGGTCGTTGGTTTAGGGAGGCCGGAGGCATGCCACCATCTCAGTACTCAACATCTTCAGGGCGGCTATCTGGGCGGTATTTATCTTTCAATGAGCGTGAAGAGATTGCTTTATATCGGGCTCAGGGCTTCGGTGTTTGTGTCATCGCTCGCAAAATTGGACGGGCTGCGTCGACCATATCAAGGGAGTTGCGTCGCAATTCTGCAACACGTAGTGGTGGTTTTGAGTATCGCGCGACGACGGCACAATGGCACGCCAATCGAGCTGCGAAGCGCCCTAGAATAGCAAAGCTGGCCAAAAACCTGGCGTTACGCCAGTATGTCGAAGACCGGCTTTCAGGACAGATCTTGAGCCCCGATGGGACAGTGATTGCTGGTCCCAATGTGCGCTGGACAAAGCGACGTTCGGTCCGTCGTCAGCACCGTAAGTGGGCTCTGGCGTGGAGCCCTGAACAGATTGCCCGACGGCTACCATTGGATTTTCTGGATGACCCTTTAATGCGCATCAGCCCTGAAACCATCTATCAGTCTTTGTTCATTCAGGGTCGTGGTGCGCTACGGCGCGAATTAGTTGCCTGCTTGCGCTCTGGCCGCGCCTTGCGTGTTCCTCGTGCGCGACGAAAAGGTAAAGGAAGAAACTTCGTACCAGATGAAATCATGATCAGTGAACGTCCGGCCGAAGTCGCGGATCGGGCTGTGCCGGGCCACTGGGAGGGTGACTTAATTCTTGGTCTGAAAAGCTCAGCCATCGGCACGCTTGTCGAACGTAAAACCCGTTTCACCCTTCTGTTGCACTTGCCACCAAAGCCAGGTCACGGTGATGGTCCGCGCCAGAAAAACGGTCCTGCTCTGGCTGGACATGGTGCCGAAGCGGTTCGGGACGCAATTGCAAGATCCATTCAAGACCTGCCAGAACACATGCGCAAATCGCTGACCTGGGATCAGGGCGCCGAAATGGCGCAACACGAAAAGCTCAAGTCTCAGGCAGGGATCGATATCTATTTCTGCGACCCTCAAAGCCCGTGGCAACGCGGGAGCAATGAAAATACAAACGGCCTTCTGCGGCAATACTTCCCTAAAGGCACAGACCTCAGCAAGCACAGTCGAAATGAACTGGACGCAGTGGCACATACCCTGAACAGCCGACCCCGCAAAACTCTCGGATGGAAAACACCGGCTGAAGCATTGGACGAAACCCTAGCATGAGATATAAACCAACCGTTGCGACGACCGATTGAATCCGCCTTGCGATCCGCGATCTGAGTGATGCACCAGTTGATCTTGTGCTGGCCTGCGTTGATGAATGGTCTATTCCAATGCGTCGAGAACAAAGCCTGCATTGGTTGTGCGGCTTGCGCGCCAGCCAACGATGCGCTGCGCAAAAACATCTATGACGAAGGCCACATAGACAAAACCTTGCCCCCCTCTCAGCTATGCAAGCATCGCCTGCCGGGCAGCGGTGGCGACATAGGTGAAGTCACTGACCCATAGGACGTTTGGCGCAGGTGCGTGGAACTGGCGGTTCACCCTGTCCAACGGACAAGGTAACGCTTTGTCAGGGATCGTCGTTCTTGGCTTTTTACCCCGAATGACGCCTTCAATACCAATGTCTTTCATCAGACGTGCGACTGTACAGCGCGCAATATCAAAGCTTTCCCTGTGCATCTGATGCCAGACCTTCCGCACGCCGTAGACTTTAAGATTTTGCTCAAAGACCCGTTCGATCTCGGGCTTGAGTTCAGCATCGCGCTTAGCACGGTCCGACAGGTGGGACGGATCGGCCCGCTTGGCCATGTTGTCATAGAAGGTGGCTGGGGCAATCGGCAGAGCCCTGCAAATCGGCTCGGCCCCATGATCATCGTGGTGATCTTCGATGAACTGGATCATTTCTTGAACGGGCGGTCGAGCTCCGCCTGTGCAAAATACGCGGAAGCCTTGCGAAGGATCTCGTTGGCTTGCTTCAGCTCGCGGTTCTCACGTTCCAACGCCTTCATTTTCTGCGCCATCTCGGTTGTGATGCCGCCACGCTGGCCGGTATAAACCTCGACCTTATTGCCCCATTCGTTCAGTGTTTGCGGCGCACAGCCGATCTTCGCAGAAATCGACACGATCGCCGCCCAACGGCTCTCATGCTGCCCTTCGCCATTTAAAACCATCCGTACCGCACGTTCGCGGACTTTTGGCGTATACTTGTTTGTTGTCTTGTTCATCATGCTCCATCCTACTCATGAGTTGGAGCATCTGGCAAACAGGGGGCGGTTCAGAGCGATACGTTTGGCGCGATTTTTGAAGCGCCTCCAATGGGAACGGCACGCGCCCATTCGATGCCAAAAATCGCATAAGTGCGCTCATGTGATATTGCCATAAGCATCGGTACTGAGCTTAGGGGTCGGTGCAATCAGAGGGTCGACAATCAATCTCTCTAACATTGTCTTGAACAGATTGTAGTCAACGCCAAACCGCTTTTCCCGGAACATGAACTTGGATGGATGGTCTTTCTTGCGAACAAAGGACAAGGCATGCTTATGAAGTAGCCGCAGCTACTCGCAACTGGGAACAGATCGAAGGAGGGCTTTTAACTCTTGTGAGCCTTGCCGAACCCGAAAATACGCGCTGACGCAGACTACCGAGCATTTATGCACAACACGAAATGGTCATGCAGCAAAGCCTGATCAATTAGTTATCATTTACCGGCACTTCTGCCAAAGCGGGTTTTCAGCCAAACGTTATATTTTGGCTCAAACAGAGCTCAATGTTCAGAATGACCTGTTTGGTACTCAGCTACAAAGCTTGCCGAATCGAAAACACCAAAATACCGTCACATGAGTGTTACGAAACATGGCTGAGGGGCCTATGACAGATTACATTGCCGAACTCGATGAAAAACAAAATGTTGCAGCTGTTTGGGTCAAGGAAAATTTGGCGCGCGGGCCGAGCGTTTTTGATCCTCGGAAACATATCTTTGATCCGAACAAGAATTCTGTTTTTATTGGTGCCTCAGAAGAAAAAATTATGAGCTGGATCGCTGGCATTGATCGGCAGGGCCGCATGTCGCGCTGACGCAGTACAGCTGGATTGGTCAATTAAGAACGTGATCCAGCACTATTGCGCATCTTCGTGAACTCAATCGACTTGTTTGCGGAATGGACGTTCTCAAATCACCACACCAAGATCACTCAGCGCGCGAAATACGTTTGGCATGTCAACCTTATCACACTGTTCCAGGACGAGGTGCCGGTCGCTTTTGCAAGCAGCCAAGGCACGGAAGACAGCTGTCCATTCGATTTCCCCTTCCCCCGGGGCCCTGTGGCGGTCGGCATGTCCATCGACATCTTGCAGGTGGATATGGGCAAGCTGCGCACCGGCATCAGTGATAAAGTCGGCAACGGGCGGGGCGCCAGACATGCGACGGGCTAACTGAGCGTGCCCGGTGTCGATGGAAAGTGCGATTGCTTGTGAGCCAAAGCTATCCACCATCGCGCGACGTGTTTCTGGGCGAACGTCCTGAATGTTTTCGATCACAAGAGTGATGCCCATGTCTTCGGCTGCGCGCACGACAGGGTCTAGAATTTGATGGATGCGGCCAATCTTGCTTTCGGCGTAGCCCGGAAAGCTGAAGAAGTTGTTCTGATACCAAGCCGTGTAAGGGGAATGCAGGACCATCTGGCGCGCGCCGATCCGATCCGCGGCCTCGAGAGCTTTGAGGAACCGCGCAGTAATGATCGGGCGCAGTTCCGGGTCTTTTTTGTCGATATCCAGACCTTCAAAGGGCCCATGAATGCCAAGGCGTCCAGTATGCCCATCAAGCGCCGTCTTGGCGGCGGCAATGCGATCGTCGAATCCGGTGGTTAGCGCGACATGGGACATGAAATCCTGTAGTTCGATATCGCGGGCGGCATCAAACAGCCAATCGCGGTGGTCTGCAATCTCAGATGTTTTCAGGCAGGCGCCTATTTTGAGCGGGGTCATGTCTGTGGGTCCTTGGGTCGGGAATAAACATATAGGTAGCGATGGCACAGCAAAGACACATGGCCATGACAGCAAAAGACCACCAGCCGCCGTAGGTTTGCGTGGTCCATGCAAAAACAAAAGGGGCAGAGGAGTTGATCCCCATTTGCACGAAGGAGATCCACCCCAGTCGTGCGCCGTAACCTTTGGCACCGAATAGCGCCAAAGGCAGGGTACCGCGCGCGATGGTTTTGATCCCGTCGCCCATTCCGTAAAGTGCGGCCGCAAGCAGAAGTCCAGTTAACGTAAACCCGAAGATCAACAGGACGACAAAGCCAGAAAACATCAGGCCAAGGCTAAGCGCATAGGTCAATAACGGGTACATGCTGCGACTCACCACCATCTCAAAAAACCGGCCCACGGTCTTAAACGGCCCGATCACTGCGCCGGCGAAGGCTGCCATGGCCGCCGTGTGGCCCAAGTCCTGAACATTGGTCACCCAAAGTGTCATAACAGCGCCCATCAGGTAGCCTGAAAAAATGAAAGAAACGACCATCCACAGCATTGCCTGCTTGCGCAGATGCCCGGTCAGTTCGGGCCAGTCCGGCGCATTGTCAGGTTTGGGTGCATCGGCTTCACGTTCAGGTCCGCGCAAGACAAAGAAGTGGATCGGTGTGCAGATCACCAAGGCACTGAAGCCGAGGATCACCCATGTTGTTTCCCAGCCGTACCGGTTAAACAGCGCGAGAGTCAGCGGCCAGAAAATAGTCGAGGCGACCCCGCCAAACAGCGTGATGACAGAAATCGAGCGTTGCGGCAGAACGCCTAGATCCAGTCGCGCCACACTGGCAAAAGCCACATTATACAGCACGAACATGCCAGCGCCTTCGGCCACCAGGATCAGCACAAACAACCCGATCCGCCCTTCAATTTGGCTCATCGCTATCAGCGCAAGGCTGGCTACGATTGACCCCAGTGTCATCACCCAGCGACCGCCACAGTGGTCCACCAGTTTTCCGGCAATGGGTGAGACCAGGCCGCCAAAGAAAAGGCCCAGCGACAGAATGCCGAATACCTCTGACAGAGTCAGTCCAAGATCATTGGCCATTTCTGGTAAGAGCACCGCATAGGCGTACATCAACGTCCCGTAGCCCATGATCTGGGTTACGCCGAGTCCAATGGCAGGAATATAATCGCGGTTCAGTCTTGGCAGGTTCATCCAGCCGGTATACCGCGATAGGCGCAACGGCCCGCAACCCATGTTCCCTGAATGGCCGGGACAGAGCCGTCGGGCCAATCCACCAGAACAAGGTCCGCGCGCTTGCCAACAGTGATGTCGCCCCGGTCGGGCAAACCCATCGCCCGCGCGGGGCCAGATGAAACGAGCGACCAAAGCGCAAGCCGATCCGCGCGGCGCTCTGCGTCAAGCTTGGCAATTGCGGTCAGCATGGCGGGGTAGAAATAATCCGAAGCGAGCGCATCGCACAGACCGGCCTCCACCATGTCACCCGCACCAAGCGAGCCTATATGGCTCCCTCCACGGGCGGCATTCGGCGCGCCAAAGATGATCAGATCACCACCTTTGCGGGCCGCTTCTGCTGCCTCAATCACCATCGGAAATTCCGCCACTCCTGCGCCAAGCTCGCGGAAATAGGCGCGGGTTTCCGCCCGTGTATCATCGTGGCTTAGCATGGGCGCTCCCGCTGTTCGGGCCATCTGTGCAACCGATGCGATTGCGTCCGGCACCTCGCTGCGCCGATCCCAGACGCGGCCCAGGAGCGCGATATAGTCTTCCTCACTCAGCCCTGCGCGATGGGCTTTGGAAGCGGTGCGCTTTTTCATGCGCGCGTCGTCTAAAGAGGCGATTGAAAAATCCGGGGACAGCTCAAAAGCGCGGTCCTGAATTGGGACGTCATAGGCCCTCATGGTCATGGACGTGTGGTCGTTGAATGCCACAGAAGGCAATAGCGGCCCGGCAAGCGCCCATTCGATAACGTCCAAAGCCTCGAACGCGAAGGTTTCCCACCGAAGCTGCACGCGGTTTTCCACGGTCAGCCGCGCGGCCAGATCGCGCATGGCTTGCATGAGTTCGCGGCCGCGTGCCACATCGCGCAACCCCGGCTCCCATCCCAGCGTGATGGCGTGATAAGCGGTGGCTATCCCGTTGGTTGCAAGTTGACGGTCAGTGTCGATGAGCGCCGTTTCGGTTGGGAAGAAAACCCCTGGACGGGGCATCAGCTGGCGTTCGAACGCATCGCCATGTACGTCGATCAGGGCAGGGGCCAATATCAATCCACGTGCGTCGATCACCTCGCCTTGCGCGCGGCCACCTAATTCGACGATCTTGCCATTGCTAATGGCAACAGTCGTCTCAGTGATCTCGCCGGGCAGGTAGACTTGTGCGCCTTCAAAGGTAATCATTCAAAGTCGTTCCATTGTAAGATGCCAGTGGAAAGTCCCCGGCTTTTCGTGTTCACGGTCCTCAAGCTTCAGGCATTCAAAACCTGAAAACAGGGCCAACAGATCGGCCGCCGCGCAAAAGTAGTGCGGGTGCATTTTGTCCGTACCGAGCGCATCAAAAACCCATGCGTTGCGGCTGATTTCACGACCTGTGTATTTCGCCTGCTCATGCGACAGGCGGCGTTTGGACAGCATGGTGCCCATATAGCTGCCGCCGGGCTTTAGTACGCGACGAATTTCGGCAATGGTGCGCAGCAGGATGTCTTCATCGCCATGGTAGATCACGTTCCAGCTGAGCACGTGGTCAAAGGCGTGATCCTTGAACGGCAGCGTATCCATGCGGGCCAGAACTGTTTCTACGCCACCGGCCCTTTCAATCTCTGCCAACCCGCGGGGCGCGGCATCCAAAGCGATCACGTCAAAGCCCTGGGCTGTCAGCCAAAGCGCGTGACGCCCCACGCCCGCCCCCAGATCAAGAATGCGTGCGCCTTGTGCCAGACCAGCCGCCCATTCTTGCACGTCCTTCTCGGGCGTCAGCCACTTGCTATCTTCTTCGATGGATTTCCATTGGTCATTCCAATGCTGGTCTGCTGTATCCGATTTCACCGTTGTTCTCCGATAATTTTGGTGCGGGCCCAGCCGCTGACGAGCTCGATCCCGATCACAACAACTGCGATCATCAAGATCACGGTCATCGCTGTGGGGTAATCGAAAAGGTCAAAGCCAACTTTAAGCTCGATCCCGATCCCACCCGCACCGACAAGGCCAAGGATAGTCGACGACCGGACGGCTTTCTCCAAGGCAAAGAGAGAGGTGGAAATGAAAGCAGGCAGGCTGCCGGGGATCGTGGCACAGGCCACAACATCGAGTTTCCGCGCACCAGTGGCTGTTAGGCTTTCCGCGGGGCCTTTGTCGGTTGCTTCCATGTCGTCGGCGAAAAAGCGACCGCAAAAGCCGATTGTGTCGATCACGATTGCCAGCATGCCTGCAAAGGGGCCAAGGCCCACGGCCACAACGAAAACCAGTGCCCAGGCAATGTCGGGGACTGCACGGATGAAACTCAGCCCGGTGCGTACAATTTGGTTCACCAATGGGCCGGCGATCAGCCCCTTTGCTGCCAAGAGTGCGACAGGAACGGATAGGATTACCCCGATAACAGCACCGGCAACCGCGATTTGTAGGGTTTCGACCATCTTCCAGCCCAGCCGCGTGAGCACTTGTGGGTCAAGGTTCGGCGGGAAGGCCCGCGCGGCGAAATCGGCAAAGCGGGGTGGGGAGCTGGCTACTTTTTCAAGCGAGAAGCCGGCACCGGCAAGGCACCAGAAGATGATGACAAGTCCAAGCGCATAGCCCAAAAAACTGATGGCAGAGGGCCGCTCAAACCGCGCCAGCTCAAATCGGGCCCGTTCATTCCTGGGAGACGCAGTATCAGTCATAAAGACCTCTCAGATCGGCGGAACTCAGCGAGGCTGCTGTCGCATCAAGTTGAATGCGCCCCTGCGCAAGGCCAAGCAAGCGGTCGCCGTATTTCAATGCATGTTCAATGTTGTGCGAGGTAAAGACGACCGTCACATTCTCGTCGCGGACGAGTTGGAAGAACAGCTCCATCACGTCTTCGCCTGCACTTGGATCAAGTGACGCGCAAGGCTCATCCGCAAAGAGAACCTTGGGCGCGCCGACGATGGCGCGGGCAATGGCCACGCGTTGCGATTGCCCGCCCGATAGCCGATCCGCGCGCCGGTGCGCGAAATCAGCAAGGCCAACGCGTTCCAAAGCCTGCATGGCAGTTTCCCGAGAGAATTGGGGGGCCAGCGAATGGCTCCAATGGCGTATGCCGGGATGCTTGCCTAGAAGACCGTGCAAGACATTTGAAAGCACAGTCAGTCGGGGCACCAGGTTGTGCTTCTGAGAGACCAGACCGACCTGCGCGCGAATGTTGCGCATCTGGCGCCCGGTTGCTTTATCTGTCTGCTGTCCCAGCAAATGCACAGTGCCACCTGAGGTTGGGATCAACCCCATCAGGCAGCGCAGCAGGGTCGATTTCCCAGTGCCGTTGGCACCAACAAGTGCTGTCGCCTCTCCGCGGGCGAGGCGGAAACTCACGTCGGAAAAGATCGGCGTTGCCCCAAAGGTTTTGGAAAGGGCGCGGGCTTCAATTTCAACTGAACAAACCGGAGCGAAGGCCGCCCCGGTTTGTTCAGTCAGCACATCCGGTGCCGCCGGACTTCTCAGCAAAAGATCAGTCACCGATGAAATTGTCGAACTGAGGGTATCCCGCATTCGTGTACATCGAACGGACGTAGTCATACGCGCTGTCTTCAATCGCAACGAGGTCCATGCCGACATACTTGTCGTTTTCTTCGTGAGCCGTGATGCCTGCGATGACCTGCGCCTTGTTCCCAAGGACCGCGTCGCGCACTGCTTCGGCAGCCTCGGTTGGCACATGTGCACCCACCATGATCATGTCATTGGGCAGGTCGCCCGAGCGCGCAATCATCTTGTAAAAACCGTAAGGCAGCTCCGTTTGGCCATTGCGGACGCCGATGAAAGTGCCTGCATTCATGCCAAGCGCGTCAATATCGCCGTTGTTCAACGCCTCAAAGGCGATGTTGCGTGAGGTGTGGGTTTTTTCAATGTCATTCACCGGATCGACGCCGTGATCAGCGAGTACCTGCATGGGGCAAAGCATGTTTGAGGTCGAACCGATATCGCCAAAGGCGACCGACTTGCCGATCAGATCAGCAGGCACGTTGATGCCGCTGTCAGCGCGCACGATAATGGCACAGTGATAATCAGGGCGACCGAGGCCGATCAGCGGCGTGGCATTGGTCAGCTTGTTGATAACCACATATTCTGCAGGTCCAGAGACTACGAAATCCACGGTCTCACCGCGCAGCGCCTCGGCTGCAGCCGTGCGCGAGTTTACTGCATAGAATTCGAATGTGTCGCCGGTGGCCACTTCAAGCGCCTCCTTAAACGGGCCCCATTCCAGTTGCAGGCGTTCCATGCCTTCAACATCTGTGACGGCAAGTTTCCAGGTTTCTGCTGTCGCTGCAAAGGCAGACACAGTGGCAAGGCTTACACCCAGCAAAAGAGATTTCAGTTTCATAGCACCCTCCAGGTTTATTCATTCGGATGAATAGTGGGACTGCGTATCAATGGCGCTACAGTTTCATGAAACCTTTGTGACGTATGCGGCCGAGACTCCAAAAGCCTCAGCCAACTTTGTTACCTTGGCTCCAGACGCCGCGGAGCAGAGGTATTTGGTCGATTTTGCGCACACGCAGAACATCACCGCGCAAACCTGTTTTCAAAGCACCCCGGTCATGCAACCGCACGGCCTTTGCGGGGTTGCTTGTCACTGTAGCAATGGCGCGGGGAAGGTCATTCCAAATATCTGCAAGGCGGAAGGCAGACAAAAGCAGTGCCGAGGGCACGTAGTCTGATGAGACAATGTCGAGAAGATCAGCTTTTGCGAGATCCACCGCCGCAACATTGCCGGAGTGGGATCCGCCGCGGATCAGGTTGGGCGCACCCATCATCACGGCAATGCCGTGGCTGCGACAGGCGGCTGCGGCCTCAACCGTTGTGGGAAACTCGGCAAAACCCACGCCGTTCACCGCAGAGGTGCCTACATGATCGGCCGTGGTATCATCATGGCTGGCCAGAACTGCACCCAGGCGGCGGGCCTCTTTCACTGCACCCGCCTCGTGCTTTGCCCCGAAGCGTTTTTGCAGACCCAACAGGGTCTCAACATGTTCGGCAAACTCTGCGTCGTTCATACCGCGCTTCTTTGCGACGTATGTTTTCAGCGCGGTCAGATCGCGAAACTGGCGCTGGCCCGGGGTGTGATCCATCAGGCTGACGATGCCGACCCTGTCTGACGATCCGAACGCCGCCAATTCCTCAAGCAGCGTCTCTGAACAGATTTCTGCCCGTAGATGGAGGAAATGACTGATCTTGAAATACCCTTGTGCACGCGCCGCCAAGAGTTCATCCGCCAGCTTTCGGGCGTAGTCGATGTAGCGTCCCTTGCCGCTGTGGATGGACCCCACCCGCATGGCGTCAAACACCGTCGTGATGCCAGTGGACGCCAGCTCTGCATCGTGCGCGATCAGGGCGGGCAAATGTGGCCAGTCCACCTCTGGGCGCGGTTCGATATGGCGTTCGACATTGTCTGTATGCAATTCGACAAGACCGGGAATAACGAGATCACCGGCACAATCCAGGGCACCGGTTGGGACATGATCCCCTTCAGCAATGTTACAAATGACGCCTTTTTCGATTGTCACTGCACCAGTGAGTACCTGATCTACCAACACAAGCTGCGCATTGGCGAGACATAGGTCGCTTGACACATCGTTGTCACAAGCCTTCGTTAACGAGGTCGTGGGAAAAGGGGAATTCATGTCATACTCTCGATTTGCAATTTACTATGTGCCGCCGGTAGGGCCCTTGGCCGATTTCGGCGCGTCTTGGCTCGGTTGGGATGTTTTGCATGGCTGTGAGGCATCCCAGCCCAATATGCCGGGTCTGGATGACATCACGATGACACCGCGCAAATACGGGTTTCATGCGACTTTGAAGCCGCCGTTTCGTCTGGCTGAAGGGCAAGATGTGAAAGCTTTGGAAGCCGCTGTATCTGACCTTGCTGCAGGCCTCGCGCCGGCCATATGCAACGAATTGGAACTGACGACTTTGGGCGGTTTTCTGGCGCTGACCCCCCAAGACGATATGCAAGCTGTGCGCAGGGTTGCCGGCGCCTGTGTGCGAGAGCTTGATCGGTTTCGCGCCCCGGCTTCCGAGACAGAAAGCGCGCGCCGCCGCAAAGTTGGTCTGAGCCCGCGGCAAGAGGCGCTGCTCGCGCAATGGGGCTATCCTTACGTGATGGAGGAGTTTCGGTTCCACATGACCCTGACGGCGCGGCTGCCGCAGGCTGACATCGCCCGATGGTCGGCCGCTGTGCGGCGTCATTTGCCGGACCTGCGTGGCCTTTTTGTGCTGGATCAGATCGCTTTGTGCGGTGAGCGGAAAGATGGCCGGTTCGAGGTGATCCATTGCTACAAGCTCACCGGCTGAAGCAGTGCCGCCCCTCGGGCGACGGTCTGGGACAGCGGGCCATCGTTGGCGAGGTTGATCACCTTGAGCCCAGCCGGCAAGGGCTTGTCAGCCTGGGCAAGGCGTTTGCTGATCTCCTCCTCTGTCTCACGGGCCCGCGCGGCCAGACGGTGCGAAAGCGTTTCCGGTTTCGCGGTGATGTTGAGAACTTCGAGGCGTGGGAAAATTTCCGCCGCCTGCGCCAGTGCCTTGCGCGAGAAATTGACAAGGCAATCGATGCCCTTGCCCAATTGGTATTTGACGGTGATCGGAATGCCGTAATGCAGCCCATGCGCGCCCCAATGCACGGCAAATGCACCATCTTCCGCCATGGCTTCAAATTGTGACACAGACACCGCATCGTAATCCTCGCCACCCAAGTCGGGCGCCCGTGTGATGACGCGGCGCACTAGATACAAATCGGGTATTGCGCCGTGTAGGCCTGCCATCACGCTGTCCTTGCCGACACCCGATGGGCCGACCACCGCGATGAGGCGTCCCCCAGACTTTGAGACAAGCGTCATGCAGCCATTCCGGGGGTAAAGCGGCCGACATCAATTTCACGATCACAGACTCGGGTACGGGCTGCCTCATCATGGAAAATACCGATGATGGCCGCACCTCGCGCTTTGGCGTCCTCGATCAAGGAGAGCACCACCTCGCGGTTCGCAGCGTCGAGGCTCGCGGTAGGTTCATCAAGCAACATCGCAGGGTAGGTATGGGCAAAACCACGGGCAATATTGACGCGCTGTTGCTCGCCGCCCGAGAAGGTTGTGGGGGACAAGGACCACAGCCTCTCGGGGATATTTAATTGGGTCAGAAGCGCCGATGCGCGGTCCTGCGCGTCGTCTGCCGGTACGCCCAAAGCGCGCAGAGGCTCAGCAACCACATCGAGCGTTGGTACGCGTGGAACCACACGCAGAAACTGGCTAACATATCCTAGCACATCACGGCGCAATTTGATGATGTCGCGCGGCTCAGACCTCACGATGTCTAAACCGCCAATGCGAATTTCACCTGCCTGCGTCAGGTAATTGCCGTAGATCATCCGCATCAGCGTGGATTTACCAGCACCAGAGGCCCCAGTGAGCGCCACGCATTCACCGGGGGCAACCGCGAAGGACACATCGCTGATCACTTCGATCACGGCACTCCCCTGATTGTGCAGGGTAAAGGTTTTGGAAACGTTTTTGAGTTCAATCATCGCTCACACCTGTAAAACGGAACTGACAAGAAGCTGGCTATAGGCGTGCTGCGGATCGTCCAGTACCTGATCTGTCAGGCCCGCCTCGACCACGCGGCCTGATTTCATGACCATCAGGCGATCCGCGAGTAGGCGCACCACAGCCAGGTCATGGGTTACGATGATCGCCGATAGCCCCAAGTCACGCACCAGACCGCGCAGCAAATCCAGCAGCCGCGCCTGGACCGACACATCTAGACCACCTGTGGGTTCATCCATGAACACCAGACGCGGGCCCGTCACGAGGTTGCGCGCTATCTGCAAGCGTTGCTGCATCCCGCCAGAGAAGGTTGTGGGTCTATCATCTACACGGGACGCGTCGATCTCGACCCGCCCGAGCCAGTCCGTGGCCTTGTCGCGGATGTCGCCGTAGTGACGCTCTCCCACAGCCATCAACCGCTCGCCTACATTGCCACCGGCGCTGACGCCCATGCGCAGCCCGTCGCGGGCGTGTTGGTGGACAAAAGCCCAATCGGTGCGACCGAGCATCCGCCGCTCCGGCTCCGACATCGTAATTGTATCGCGGCGGCCGTCCGTGCGGGTGTCGAACACCACCTGTCCCGCATCGGGGGTCAGATGCCCAGCCATGCAATTGAGCAAAGTGGATTTGCCTGACCCGCTTTCGCCAACGATCCCCATAACCTCACCGGGATACAGGTCGAATGACACATCGGCGCAACCGATATGCGCACCATATCGCTTGGTGATGCCTTGAACGGAAAGCAAAGGTGTCATGCTGCGTCCTTTCCTTTGTGGCCCGCTGCCTGGCGCGCTTCGCAATAATCGGTGTCAGAGCAGACAAACATCCGCCCACCTAAGTCATCGATGATCAACTCATCCAGATAGCTGTCTGTCGCACCGCACATCCCGCAGGGGTGATCTGCCTTGGACGCCTCAAACGGATGATCCTCAAAGTCGAGGCTGACCACTTGGGTATATGGGGGCAGCGCATAAATACGTTGCTCGCGCCCTGCGCCAAAAAGCTGGATTGCGGCCATATCACCCAGCTTGGGGTTGTCGAATTTGGGGATCGGGGAGGGGTCCATCACATAGCGCCCTTCGACCTTGACCGGATAGGCATAAGAGGTCGCGATATGACCGTGGCGGCTGATATCTTCGTAAAGTTTCACATGCATCAGTCCATATTCTTCAAGGCTGTGCATCTTACGTGTCTCGCTTTCACGGGGTTCGAGAAAGCGCAGCGGTTCCGGGATCGGCACCTGATAGACAAGGATCTGACCCTCGTGCAGCGGCTCTTCGGGGATGCGGTGCCGGGTCTGAATCACAGTGGCATCACTTGTCGCAGTGGTCGTCGCAACTCCAGCAGTGCGTTGAAAGAAAGTCCGTATTGAAACCGCGTTTGTGGTGTCATCGGCCCCTTGGTCGATCACCTTGAACGTATCCTTGGGCGTCAGCACCGCAGCCGACACCTGCACGCCGCCTGTTCCCCAGCCATAGGGCATTGGCATCTCGCGAGAGGCGAAAGGAACCTGATAGCCGGGAATGGTAAGCCCCTTAAGGATTGCACGGCGGATCATCCGTTTGGTTTGTTCGTCCAAATAGGCGAAGTTATACTCGGTCATTCCGCTGCCTCCTGCACCTGTTGCGCACCCGCTTCGCGACGGAGCTTGCGCACCAGTTCCAATTCAGACTGAAAATCGACGTAATGGGGCAGTTTGATATGTTCTAGGAACCCCGTCGCCTGAATGTTGTCGGCGTGATACAAAACAAATTCTGCGTCCTGTGCGGGTGCACCAACGTTATCCTCGCCTAATTCTTCCCAGCGTAGCGCGCGATCGACCAAGGCCATGGAGATCGCCTTGCGCTCGGTCTGGCCAAAGACCAGCCCGTACCCGCGGGTAAACTGTGGCGGCTCGGTTTTCGAGCCCGTGAATTGGTTGACGGTTTCGCATTCGGTCAGGATCACTTCTCCGATCTCAACGGCAAATCCCAGTTCGGGGATGTCCATCTCAACCGGAACTGACCCGATCCGCAGCTCGCCCACAAAGGCATGGTTGCGCCCGTAGCCGCGCTGCGTGGAGTAGGCGAGGCCAAGGGTAAAACCTTCATCCGCGCGGGTCAGCGCTTGCAGGCGCAGGGCGCGGGGGCTGGGCATTTCCAGTGGTTCGCGGGTCAGGTCGGGGGGCGGCGTATCGTCATGGGGGGCCTCTTCGATCAGCCCTTCGCGGTTCAGAAATTCGGTGACATGCGGGACATTGCCCGTCTCGGCGTCACGTGATGGAGCCTTGGGCACCTCGCCATCAGCGGCCAGTTTGAAATCAAGCAAACGGTGCGTGTAGTCAAATGTTGGGCCCAGGACCTGCCCGCCGGGCAAGTCCTTGAACGTGGCCGAGATGCGCCTGTCGCACGCCATAATGCCGGTATCGACAGGCTCGGACGCACCAAAGCGCGGCAGAGTGGTGCGATAGGCGCGCATGAGGAAGATCGCTTCGATCAGATCGCCACGCGCCTGCTTGATTGCAAGTGCCGCAAGGTCCGGATCATAAAGCGATCCTTCGGCCATGACGCGATTGACGGCAAGACTTAGTTGCTCGCGGATTTGCGCAATGCTGAGCTCCGCGATATCCGTGTTACCGCGGCGTTCTTCGGCGAGCCAAGCATGGGCATTCTCGATTGCCCGCTCTCCGCCTTTGACTGCAACATACATGTCAGGATGCTCCTACTTGCGCTATCGCTTCGCTACTTGAGCGCGAGACTTCGGTTGAGCGGGGCAAAGCCGCGAGGCGTTCGCCACATGTGAAAATGAAATCCAGCCCCAGCGGGAACAGGGTTCGATTGTCCTGAAACGCGTCCACTTCTGGCAAGGAAAGCGTTGCCTGATCCTTGATGCCGGGACCCGTCAATGTGGCACCTGAGGCGGCAAGTTCGGAACATTCGACTATGAGCGTGGCTGAGCGGTCAGGGTACTCGGACGTGCCGATCGGGTAGACCGAAAGTGGCGCGAGCGCGTCCCACTTGCCAACCGCAAACATACACTGCGCGGGTCCAACAAAAGGGGCACCAGTGTGAAAGGCCAGCCACGCCCGCGCCGCTTCGCAATCCATATCGCCAGCCAGATAAATCGGTGTTTCCGTATCGCAGAGCGTCAGCAGAACGGCGCCCATCGCGGGCGACAGCGGGGCAGGGGGTGCTGCCCCGTGGATATCCTGAATGGCGCCGGGGCGCGCCATGGCCTCCATCACACTGCGAAAGGCGTGGGCTGACTGGGTGGCTGGATCGGCAAAGCCGCCGGACAGGGTGTTTGCCTGCATCAGTCTTCTCCTCGGGTCATGGTAAAGAAATCAACCTTTGTCGCGGCTGCCTTGGCCGCGCGGGCGGCTTTCATGGTGGCCATTCCTGCTTCCAGAGGCTCAAAGACCGCCTCGCGCAGCCTACTTGCCATTGTGGTCTGCATAAGCGCATCTACGAGAGCGGCGACCTCGGCATCTGCTTTGCTACGCCCTTGAATATAGCTGTGCCCGACTTCGCCGGTTTCCAACGTCAAAGCGCAGCGGGTTATAGTCATCTCGCCCAGGTTGAATGGTGCGCCGGTTGAACCAGCGCGTGCGCGGACCATCGTGCTGCCAATCTCTGGTGCACGCAGCCAAGTAAAAGCAGGGCGCGATATTTCAGCATCCAACAGTGCAGCCACACGGCCTTCGGGCGCCTTCGCCAGCAGACCCATCCACACCTTACGGGGATTATTTTCGCTCACAGTGTCTTTCATCTCGACAACTTGTCTCTTTCCTATACAACTATACATATCTTATCATATTGATGTCCTCATGACAGAAGAGTTTTGTGAAATTTGCGTGACAGTTCTGACAAAACCCCGATCTGGAAGGCCATCGCCAATGCATTGCGCAGTGACTTAGCTGAAGAACGTTATGCGCCGGGGGACAAGTTGCCGACCGAGGCTGCGCTGGCAGACCGCTTCGGCGTGAACCGCCACACGGTGCGCCACGGGATTTCGGCATTGGTTGAGGAAGGGCTGGTGCGCACCCGTCGCGGTGCAGGGGCCTTTGTCGCGGCCACGCCGACCGACTATCCGATTGGCAATCGGGTCCGGTTCCACGAAAACCTGATTGCCGCAGGCCGCAGACCCGAAAAGCGCATGCTCGCGTTGGACGAGCGCGCTGCGACGATTGGCGAGGCTCAGGCGTTGCAGATCGAGGCGGGCAATCCGGTCTGTGCTTATCATGGGCTTTCATTGGCAGATGGTCAGCCAATTGCCGTATTTGAAAGCCTGTTCCCGCTCCTGAGGCTCCCGCGCATTACCGCAGCATTATCCGAGACAAGTAGCGTCACCCAAGCGCTGAGCATTGCCGGTATCGATGACTATACGCGGGCCTCAACTCGGCTCACGGCTGTCCGCGCAACTGCCACACATGCGCTGCATTTGAATGTTGGCGAAGGCGATCCTTTGCTGAGATCGTCCAGTGTCAATACATCTACGATCGGTAAGCCCGTAGAATACGGTAGAACCTGGTTTGCAGGAGATCGTGTCACACTGACGCTTGATGCTTCGTAATTGGAAGAAAAAAGCCCCCGCCGAAAAGGGCCGGGGCTTTAAGGGCTGCATGATACGGACGGGGGAGGATCAGCGTATCATGAAGAGGTGCTAGCCTATTCAAGCCCCATGCAGTTTGCGTAGTAGGTTACCGTTGCAGGCCAATCGGAGAATATACCGACAACGCCCACATCCTGCGCCAAGGCGTCGATGTATTCGTACATGACGCCATCGCTGTCTGTCAGATCCGAGATTGACTGGTAGTACCATCCGCCACCGTCCTTGAGTGGGCCAGACCGCTCGATCGTCCATGTGATGATCTCAAGCCTGGCTGCTTTGGCTTGAACAGCCAGCTCGGACGGGATGATTTCGCCGTCCGCAGATGTGGTGACCAACATCCATGTTGGAGGTGCGATATAATTTACACCCATCGATTTCAGCTCTTCCATGGTGTTGGGCCATGTGGCCGCATCCATCGGGGAATAGCCTTCGATGTCGTATTCATCCATCAGATAAACCGCTTGCGCGCCAAACTCCGGCTCTGCTTCGATCCAATACAGCACGTCTTCGAGGTTGAAAGACTGGAGCCAGACATCAGAGGCTGGAATATTGGCTGCCTTGTATTCATCGACCAGTTTTTGCGCATAGTCGGCCTGACTGAACCCGTTGAAAGGCATTTCGACTGATGGTGATTTAAGTTCTGGCGTGAACTTTGCGCCCAGAGATTTGAACAGCGCGATGGACTCGGCATGGGTCATCAGCTTTGCTGGCTCGGCCGAATAGAGATCCGTGCGCCAACCCGCTGTGCCGTTCAAATAAGCTTCGGCGGTCGTCGCTGTTTTGTCAGCCGCATCCATTTTCGGGGTGAGTGTCCGGTACTCTGCAAGTGTAATCTCGGACGTGCGGCATTCCGCGGCGGCAGGCGTTTCCCCATTCGCAGGCGTGAAGGGCTGTGCGCACGTGCTTGCCAGCGGGCTGGTCAAAATGTTTGTGGTGGTGTGCAGATCATTTTGCGCATGACGGCATACCAGCTCAAGGTCTTTGGTAAAGGTGACATCGCATTCGAGTATGCCTGCACCCATCCGTGCCGCGGCCACATTGGATTCGACAGTATGCTCGGGGAACTGCATAGGCGCGCCCCGATGCCCGATCGAGAACATCGATGTTTTCCCTTCCTGACCCATGCACTGGGTGAGCTTGTCTTTGAGCGGGCCCGCTTCCATTTTATCGATAAGGTAGTAGGGGCGCGGACCATATTCCACGTTTTCGACAGTCTGGGCCCAAGCTGGCAGAGCCACAAACAAGGTAGAAACGATAGCAGCGGTAACTCGCATTTTTCTCTCCATCAGAATGCAATGCCTCGCTTATGTGTCGCCAATCATGACAGCTGCGCTAAGGTTTTATGAAAGATTTATTATTTTTGGCGGCGCGCAAAAAAAACGGACCCTTTGTGTCGGCAAGCTGTTGCTATTCTCTCGTTGCACTGGATGAGTGTCCGCAGAAAGCCAGCTCCCTTTTAGCAGCGCAGCTTAATTTTGAGGGCGTTTCTGATGGCCAGATTTGATCTTGTGATATTCGACTGTGATGGTGTGTTGCTCGATAGTGAGATTATTGCGTGTCGCGCGGATGCCGAAGCTTACACACTTTTGGGATACCCAATCACAACAGAAGAAATTTCCAGACGCTTTGCGGGCATGCCAGATGAAGCTGTCGATGCGGCACTGGCCAAAGAGTTGGGCAAACCTCTGCCCGATGGTTTCAGGTCTGCGATAAAAAAGGCCGTCATTGAAAAATACCAGACCGAGTTGCGCGCGATTGATGGCGCGCATGCTTTGCTCTCTTCGCTTGGTATCGCCAAGTGCATCGCATCCTCAGCTGCGCCCGCAAAGTTGGCGCTGGGTTTGATCGAGACTGAGCTGTTCGAACTGGTTTACCCCAATATTTTCTCGACTAGATTGGTGGAAAGGGGAAAGCCGTATCCTGATATCTTTCTTTATGCCGCCAGAGCAATAGGGGTGGAGCCTGCGCGCTGCATTGTGATTGAGGACAGTGTTGCAGGCGTTACAGCGGCCAAATCGGCGGGCATGACCTGCATTGGATTTACGGGTGGTTCCCATTGCACCGAAGATCATGCAGCGCGCCTCTATGAGGCAGGTGCTGCCGTAGTCGTTGACCGGCTTAGTGCCGTCGCTGACTATATTGAGTAGAGCGATCTGTCAGTGGTGGGGTCCCGGTGTCACAAAACCTTCATTGTTAATGAAGCCATACTTCATATATTCATGAAGTATGGAAAATCTGATTCCCAATCGCCTCACAGTCCTTGGTCATCCTCAACGGCTGGCGCTATTTCGGCTGTTAATGCGCCGCTATCCCGACCGTGTTCCAGCGACCGAGCTGGCGCAGGCATTGCGGCTGAAGCCCAATACATTATCGACATATGTGAACGCGTTGATGCAGGCTGGGCTAATTACTCAGGAGCGGGTTGGAACATCCTTGCGCTATGCCATCGACATGGAGGCCACCCGCACGACCATTGACTACCTCCTCCTTGATTGTTGTCGTGGACGGCCCGAGATCTGCGCGCCTCTTTTCAATTCCGAAGGAGCGGGAGATCGTCCCATGACTGACGAAAAATACAATGTGCTTTTCATTTGTACGGGCAATTCTGCGCGATCCATCTTTGCGGAATGCATCTTGCGCGATCTTGGGAGTGATCGCTTCGAAGTCCGTTCGGCAGGGACCAAACCGCGCTCTGAGATGAACCCCCTCGCGCTCGAAGCACTGGCCCAAAAGGGGCATGATGTGGCCTCCCTGCGGTCCAAGAATATTTCCGAATTTGTCGGCGATGACGCGCCCGCCTTTGATTTTGTTTTTACGGTCTGCAATCAGGCCGCAAATGAGGAATGTCCTGCATAGACCGTCAGCGGCCATTGGGGGATGCCTGATCCCGTCAGCGTTGCGGGCTCGGATGCCGAAAAAAGCCTTGCTTTTCAGCAGACCTATGGCGCGCTGCGCAACCGGTTGATCGCCTTTACTGCCCTGCCGCTTGCCTCGCTCGACCGCATGTCTTTGCAAAAGGCCGTCGACGAGATTGGCCAGACAAACGAAGAAAGAACCTTAAAATGACTGTTTACGCACTCAACGGCCTTGGCCGTATTGGCAAGCTTGCCATCAGACCCCTGCTGGAGCGCGGTGCCAAGATCGCATGGATCAATGACGGGGTGGGCGACCCTGAAATGCACGCCCATTTGTTTGAGTTCGATACGGTGCATGGCCGTTGGCAGGCGGATTTTTCCCATGACGCAGACAGTGTGACAATTGACGGGGTGAAGATCCCCTTCATCGGGACCCGCAGCATTGCGGATCTGCCGTTGGCAGGCGTCGATGTGGTGATCGACTGTACTGGCGCATTCAAAACAGATGCAAAACTCGCCCCCTTTTTTGAAGCAGGCGTGAAGAAAGTGGTCGTGTCGGCGCCAGTAAAGGATGGAGATGCTGCCAATATTGTGATGGGGGTGAATGAGGGCATCTACGCGGCCGAGCGTCATCGGATCGTAACCGCAGTGAGCTGCACCACAAATTGTCTGGCACCTGTGGTGAAGGTCATTCACGAGAATCTCGGCATCAAACACGGCTCCATCACGACGATCCATGACGTAACCAACACGCAAACCATTGTAGACCGGCCTGCTAAGGACCTGCGTCGCGCGCGCTCGGCACTTAATTCGCTGATCCCGACGACCACGGGCAGCGCCACGGCAATCACGCTCATCTACCCGGAGCTTAAGGGCCGTTTGAACGGCCATGCTGTGCGCGTGCCACTGCTGAACGCCTCCCTGACGGATTGTGTTTTTGAGGTGGAGCGCGAGACGACGGCGGAAGAAGTGAATGCGCTGTTCAAAGCTGCCGCCGAGGGACCTCTTGAAGGGATTTTGGGCTACGAGACCCGTCCGCTTGTCTCAACCGATTATACCAATGACGAACGCTCCAGCATCATCGATGCGCCCTCCACCATGGTGATCAATGGCACGCAGGTGAAGGTCTATGCGTGGTATGATAATGAGATGGGCTATGCACACCGATTGGTCGATGTCGCCTGCATGGTTGGGGACAGCTTGTGACACAAACGGCTGCGCGCCCTGAAGGCTTGTCTGCCTATATCGCGGTGACGGCGGCCTATTGGGCCTTCATGCTGACTGATGGCGCTTTGCGGATGCTGGTGCTCTTGCACTTTCACACGCTTGGCTTTTCGCCGGTGCAGCTGGCCTATCTGTTTGTGCTTTATGAAATCGCGGGCATCGTCACGAACCTTTGCGCGGGCTGGATTGCGGCGCGGTTTGGTCTGACCTCGACGCTTTATGCAGGGCTCGGGTTGCAGGTGCTGGCGCTGCTGGCGTTGGCACAGCTTGACTCGAATTGGGCTGTGGGGGCTTCCGTCGTCTTTGTCATGCTGGTGCAGGGGGCGAGTGGCGTTGCCAAAGACCTCGCCAAGATGTCGTCGAAATCCGCTGTGAAATTGCTGGCCCCGTCCGAGGGTGGGGGGCTGTTTCGTTGGGTTGCGCTGCTCACGGGGTCCAAAAACATGGTGAAGGGTGCGGGTTTTTTACTGGGGGCCGCATTGCTTGCCACGGTCGGATTTGTCTGGGCCGTTTTGGGCATGGCCGCGATCCTCGCGGTGATCCTGTTGGCTGTTCTGCTGGCCATGCCTGCGGGGTTGCCCAAGGGGCGCAAGGGCGCCAAATTTTCGGAAGTCTTTTCGAAATCAGCTAACGTCAATTGGCTAAGTGCCGCGCGGGTGTTCCTGTTTGGCGCGCGGGATGTGTGGTTTGTGGTGGGCATCCCTATCTACTTTTACGCAGTGCTGTCGGATGGCACGATCGCTGGTAACCGTGCCGCATTCTTTATGATCGGGACATTCATGGCGGGGTGGGTCATCCTTTATGGCCTTGTACAAGCCAACGCGCCGCGCATCCTGCGGGCAAAGGATCGCTGCGCAGCAGAGCTTATTGGCGCTGCCCGCAGCTGGGGTTGGGGCCTTGTTGCCGTGCCATTTGCTCTGACCTTCGCAGCCTTCATCGGAGGGGAGCCGCAACTGTGGCTGACCGTCACTCTGGTGGCCGGACTGCTGGCCTTCGGTGCGATATTCGCGGTGAACTCATCGCTGCACTCCTATTTGATCCTGTCGTTCACACAGGCCGAGCGTGTGACGATGGATGTGGGATTTTACTACATGGCCAATGCCGCAGGGCGGCTCGCGGGTACGCTGCTTTCCGGGCTGACCTACCAGGCGGGGGGCCTCGCGCTCATGCTCGGGACTGCGACGGTTATGGTTGCGGCCTCAGCCATTACAGTTGGGTTTCTCAAGCCTGAGAGTGAATAAAAAAGACGGGCGAGCGCAGGCCCGCCGCCCCTACATCCTATACTGTTCTTCAAACTCGTACCCAAAATCCAATTGTTCAATGCGATTAGGCGAGAGTGCATAAGTTTGGCCTCGAAGATAGTTCATTAGGCCTTGAGCATCATGCGAACAGGCTGCAATCGTTTCAGGGGATATGGGTTTGCCGACCGCAATTTTCACGGGCTGATCCGCACGCCTGCCGAATTCCTTAAGCAACAAGGCGACGCGCAAGTTGTAGTGGATATGGCTGGCCAACTGGAAAAGTCTTGAGTTCTGACCATCAAAGAAGACAGGGACCACAGTCGCGTTGGATTTGGTAATCATGCGGGCTGTGAAGCGCCGCCAGCTCGGGTCCATGGACCGCTGGAACGGCTTTGCCGCAGTGGATACGGTCCCGCCCGGAAAGACGCCGATTGCACCACCAGCCTTAAGAGAGCTCAAGGCCGTGGCACGTGTCTCAAGGTTGAGCTTCACCGCTTCCTTCGTCTCGTCAAAACTGATGGGTAAAACAGTCCCTGCAAGTTCGGGAGCATCCTGAAAGACGCTATTTGCCAGAATGTGAAACGCGGGCCGCCGCTTGGAAAGAATATGCCCCATAACAAGGCCATCAAGGATGCCAAAAGGATGGTTTGCGACAATCACCAAGGGGCCTTGCGCCGGAATATCCGCCAAAGATCCTGACATCACATCAAGGCTTACGCCGTATCGGCCGAGCATGACGTCCCAAAAGCTCCGACCCTGCGCAATTTCGATATCATAATCCTGTGCGCGTCTCATAAGACCTTGCCTGCCCGTGGCGTTCTCAATCAGCTTGATGACATTTTGTCCTGCCCGCGATTGTGCCGCTTTGGCATAAGAAACCTGTGAAGGGGCGTGCTTGTCCATCCGCGTCAATCCTTCTGAAACACTTGGCGACACTTAGCGTGGTTTCACTACAGATTTATGACATTGCTGTTCAGTCTGTGCTCTCATAGCGCTCGAGAAACACTTCGGCACCAAGGCTGCGAAACTCACTCAGCGCGGCGCGCAGACGGTCGTGCGGCCAATCCCACCACGCCAGCGCCATCAGTCTATCCGCAATGTCTGGCGCAAAACGGGGGCGTATTGGAACTGCCGGAATGCCCGCGACGATCATGTAGGGGGGCACATCCTTGGTCACGATTGCGCCACCAGCGATGACGGCCCCGTGGCCGATGGACACCTCCGGCCGTACCTGTGCGCCATGGCCAAGCCATGTGTCGTGACCAATCACTGTGAGGCGGCTGCGCCTCAGGGCGAACCAAGCGTCATCGTCAGCTGCATCCTCAAAATAGTCGGCCGAGCGATAGTGAAAGTGATGCAGACTGGCTTTCTCCATCGGGTGGTCTGTTGCCCCGATCCGCACGAAGGAGGCGATGTTCGCGAATTTACCCACGGAGGCATTGGCAATGTCGGCAAACCGGTCGCAATAGGAGTAGTCGTCCATATGGGAATGGGCCACGCGGCTGCCCCGTCCGATTTCCACATATTTTCCGAATGTCGCATCTTTTATCTCGCAGTCAGGATGAACAAAGGCGGTGTCGGGTTTTAATCTGGTCTCGGTCAAAATGCGCGCTCCTCACCAATCCAGCGAAAGAACTTGCCAGTGTGCTCAAGCGTGACGCGCTCAGCGAGATCAATAATTCCTGCCGCAACCTCGGTTGGCGTAAGCTCGGCCTTCGCGCCGCCCATATCTGTCTGGACCCAACCCGGATCAACAAGCACGACTGAGATACCATCAGGGTAGAGATCCGTAGCCAGTCCTTGCATAACCTTGTTTACCGCCGCTTTGGATGCACGGTAAGAGATGCGATCTGATTTGGCATAGCCCATATAGGCCATCTGGCTCGAGATCGTCAGGATGCGGGGACTGTCGCTGCGCCGCAAATTATCGAGACAGGCCGTGCTCACGGCAAGGGCTCGTGCAACATTGACGGCAAAGGTATGGGCCATGGCCGTCCAGTCCATATCTGTGGTGGGGCTGTCAGGGCCAATGATACCCGCGTTATTGATGACGATATCAATGGGCTGGTTTACAGCTGCCATCGCTTGCTCGACCTGTTTAGGGTCGCTGATGTCAAAGATAATATCGCCGCCTTGACCCGTCCGCGTTGCGCGCAAAATGCTATGTCCGCGGGTTTCTGCCTCAGCGGCAAGTGCTGCCCCAATGCCGCGATTTCTGCCTGTGATCAGGCTCTGTACCATCAGTCTTTTCGCCCGATCAGCTTGCCACGCAGCCAACCCGAGAGCCAATCCATGAACATCACCATGGCGATTATCAGCACGATGTAATAGGCGACCTCTTCCCAGTCTTTTTGGGTCTGGATGGCTTGGGTCAGCATCAGCCCGATGCCACCGCCGGTGATGGCTCCGATGATCGTGGCAGAGCGGGTGTTGGATTCAAGAAAATACAGGATTTGCGCGAGCAGCACCGGCACCAACTGGGGGATCACGCCAAAACGGTAGCGTTGCAAGGGTTTGGCCCCTGTGGAGGAAACCCCTTCGATCTGTTTTTGATCGACATTTTCCAAAGCCTCGGAAAAGATTTTGCCGAAGGTGCCTGTGTCTGTGATTAGGATCGCCAGTGCGCCCGTCAACGGGCCGGGGCCAAAGGCGCGGGCGAGTACAACCGTCCAGATTAAAGCGTCTACACCGCGTACAAAATCGAACAGGCGGCGTGTTGCTGCGCGCAGGATCATAATTGGTGAAAAACGTTTTGCTGCGAGAAAGCCCAGCGGCAGTGCTATGATGGCAGCGCCCATAGTGCCCAGAAACGCCATCAGGATTGTCTCGCCGATGGCCCAAGCCACGTCCTTGTGGCGCCACATGGCGTTGTTCCACCAATCAGAAATCGCGCCCGAGATGTTTGATCGCACAGGGTCCACACGCTCACCGAACAGGATCTTTGAAAGGCTTTGGCCGTGGTAAGGGCTGTCGAGAGTGAACCAGAACAGCTCCCAACCGGGGAAATAGTTGAAGACTTCGGTGCGCGCTCCTGTCAGCGTGATGCGTCCTTCGGGCGTTGTGATTCCGATGCGGCGATTTGAGGCTGAAATCCAGTCAGGCAAATCATCAGGCAGATTCGTGGTCAGGGCACGACCCTCTGCTTGTACCTCGATCAGCGGAAAATCCGGTATCTCGATCTCGGTCCGGTTGTCGGACAAATAGCGGACAATATGATCGCCGCCCAGATCAATAGTGATGACCTCGTCACCCGTGACCCAAGCAGGCCGCGCACCTTCGGGGTAGCGGCCTTTACGCTCCCCTTCGACGGCATAGCTGATCTCGCCCGAGCGGTTGTCACGGGTGACATGCACCTTGTGGGACCAGCTGTCAGAGACTAGCGTGACAGCATTGTCCATATTGGCGCGTTCGGCCAGACCCGGCAGGTCGAAGGCGAAGAAAATATAGGTAAGATAGGCGAGGATAACGGCGGGAATGCTAAAGCCCATCAGCCGCTTGCGCTGAAAAAGCCTGTCGGCTGCAAGCTTGGTGGTGTCCAGATCAATCGCGGTCATGGGCTTGGTCCTTCAAAGCTTAATGTGTCTGACCATCGGTCAGTTTGTTGCGGTAGCGGCTGGAAACCTGATCAAAGAAGACAATCGTACCGAACAGCAGGATGAAAATCGCCGCCGCCTCGTCAAAACGGCCCGGCCCCCATGCCATGGCATTGCGCAGCTCGTAGCCAAGACCGCCTGCGCCCACAAAACCCAGAATGGCGGAGGCGCGGATGTTGATCTCAAAGCGCAGGAGCGTGTAGCTCACGTAATTTGGAGCGACCTGTGGCAACACGCCCAGCAGCATCCGCTGGAGCCATGTGGCACCCGTGGAGGACAATCCCTCGACGGCTTTCAAGTCAGTATTCTCGGAGACTTCGGAAAACATCTTGGCCAGCGCACCCGCAGTATGGATGGCAATAGCGATCATCGCAGGCACAGGCCCACCGCCCAGCACAAATATCAGCACCAGCGCGATCACGATTTCGGGCACTGCGCGCATGATGTCGGAGATACGGCGAAAGAGCGGGATCAAACGGGGCCATTTGGCCAGACCTCGTGTTCCCAGCAGGGACAGGAACAGCCCGCCGATGGCACCAATCAGTGTGGAAACAGCCGCAATATTGATCGTCTCGATCAAAGCGGGAAAATACTTCACCATGAGTGCAGGAAGGTCGGCGCGTTTTTTCCACGCTTCGGACAGAACATCTGCGGGGTAGTCTCCCACTTGATGCAGCCCGTTCCAAAAGCCACCGGCATTGCGGTCATCGGCGATGTTGAACCCCGAAACCATCAGGATCACAAATATCAAAAGTGTGAGACCGCTATAGAGCCTGCGCCGCTGCACCTGCGCCATATAGCTGGACTGTATCGTCTGCACAGACTGTGGTGCGCCGCTGAGTGAAATATCTACCATGTTGTCCCCAGGCAAAGAAATACCGGCAGCCCTAAAGGGCTACCGGATGCGTCATAAAAATTACTTAGCCGCCGATTTTCGCTTTGCGGGCCTCGACGATGGAAATGTAGGTGTCATGCGTAACCGGTTGAAAGCCGAGTGTGTCACCTGAAGCCACGCCGTAGGCGCATTCCGGATCAGCCTCATAAAGACCATCTACAAGTGCAGTCATCTTTGTCCGCACATCCGCTGGCAGAGCTTTGCGCAAAACAACGGGACCCTCGGGGATCACCTTGGACTTCCAGATCTGGACCATGTCGTTCATATCAACAAGGCCCGCATCAACCGCCTTGCGCAGCGCGCCGGAGTTGTAGCCGTCTTCCCAGTTGCCCTGACCGTCGGCCCATGTCACGCCGCCGTCGATGTCACCGTTGTTTACCGCAACGATGGTCTGCTCATGACCACCAGTGAATTTTACTTCGCCAAAGTACTCGCCGCTCTCCATGGTTACGCCGTCTTTGTACTGCGGGATCTCGATGGAGGGGATCAGGTAGCCGGAGGTGGAGTTTGGATCACCAAAGCCGAATACCTTGCCTTCCATGTCATCCAGTGATGTCACGCCGCTGTCCTTGCGGGCAAAACCGATGGAGTGGTAGCCGACGGAGCCGTCTACGTTCACTTTGATCAGCACAGGCTCAACGGCGTCCGCGTCTTGCAGGAATGTCGCGGCATAGGCGGAGGCACCGAGCCATGCCATGTCGATGTTACCGCCCAGCAGGCCTTGGATCACACCGTTATAGTCCGCAGGTGCAAACAGCTTTGTCTCGACGCCGAGCGCCTCTGTCGTGTAATCAGCAAGGCACTGATAGCTGTTCATGCGATCTTGGGCGTTTTCACCGCCAAGGATGCCGATGCGGAATTCGGTGATTTCTTGTGCGAAAGCACCCGTGCCGAGGGCTGTAGTGGCGGCCAGTGCAAGTGCAAGTGTCTTTTTCATGGTCTTCTCCGTGGTTGATTGCCCGATTGCCTTTGGGCTTTGAGGGCAGCTTAGGTGAGGGTGGAAACTGGCTCAGACGTAGGCTTCCGCTTCGCGGATCTCTGGTCTGTCCAGTGTTTCGATTTCGGTAGAGGTGGCAGATTCGGAAAAATCCGCGCCTGCGCCATAGATGTCGCGGGCAACGCCAGTGGTGAGTTGCGCAGGGGTGCCATCAAATACGATCCTGCCATCCCGCATGCCGATAACACGGTCGCAATAGCGGCGCGCCGTATCCAGCGTGTGCAAATTGGCGATTACCATGCGCCCGTCTTCTTCGTGAATGGCGCGAAGTGATTGCATCACCACCTGCGCATTCATCGGGTCAAGAGAGGCAATCGGCTCGTCGGCGAGGATAATTTTGGGATCTTGCATCAGGGCCCGTGCGATTGCTACGCGCTGTTGCTGGCCGCCTGAAAGAGCCTCGGCGCGCTTGGGTGCCTGTTCAGCGATACCAAGACGGTCAAGGATTTCGATTGCTTTATGGATGTCTGCCTGTGGATAAAGATTGAACAGCGTCGCAACGGTCGAGCGTTTGTTCAGCGTGCCGTGCAGTACATTCGATACCACGTCCATGCGGGGTACAAGGTTGAACTGCTGAAAGATCATCGCACAGCGCGATTGCCAGTTTCGCCGCGCGGCACCCCGCAACGCGGTGATGTCCTCGCCTTGATACGTGATCGTACCAGACGTTGCATCACTCAGGCGATTGACCATTCGCAACAGAGTGGATTTTCCTGCGCCTGATCGCCCGATAATTCCGATCATGGATGGTTCGTTTACAGAGATATTAGCCGCATCCACGGCTGTTTTATCTCCAAAGCGTTTCGTCAATGTGTCGATTCTTAGCATATCGCCCCCGAGTTTGCCCGAGGGATACGCGGTGAACATCACAGACTTGCGACGCTTCTGTTTCAGTTACGTGACAATTGCACAAATATGCTGTGACGCTGCGACTTGGAATTTTCATCGTTAATGATGCGTGCTCAGTGCGTTTGTAAAATTTGAAGTCAGGTCAATTTTTATCCGAAGACGGGTGGAAAGTTTTCTGATCTACAGCTTTTTCATGTCTTGGTTGGACTGAGGGTTATGCATGTCTTAAGAGATGTGTGCGCAAGCGCCATTCAGGTAGCCACCGAATTGATGAGGTCCAAGATGAATGATGAGATTCTTAATGCTCTTCTGGCTGGGTTTCCTCTGCCGAGCCTTGCCATCGATCGCAGGGAACGCATTATCGCTGCCAACACCGAGGCGCTTACATTGATCAACCAACAGGCTATTGGGCAGAACTATGTGACTATGCTGCGTCAGCCTGCGCTGCTTGACGCAATCGAAACGACACTGACAGACGGCATGGCGCGCACGACACATTACCTGAGCAATGATGGGGCGCAGGACACGACATTTCGGGTGAGCTGCCGCGCGGTGCAAGGTTTGGGCCAAGGCAAGGCAGGCGTCGTGCTCGTCTCCTTTGAAGATATCACTGACACCGAGCAAGCCGGCCAGATGCGCCGCGATTTCGTCGCCAATGTCAGCCATGAATTGCGCACGCCTTTGACGGCGTTGATGGGTTTTATCGAAACCCTGCGCGGGCCTGCGCGCAATGATGCTCAGGCGAGCGCACGGTTCCTTGATATCATGCAAAACGAGGCGGATCGGATGAACCGTCTTGTGGGTGATCTGATGTCGCTCAACAGGGTTGAGGGGGACGAGCGGGTACGGCCCACGCAAAGCGTCGTGTTGAATGACATCCTGAATTCGACTCTCCACACCTTACAGCATCTGGCGCGCGAGGCGGATGTGATTTTTGAAACCGAATTCCCCGAGAACCCTGTATCGATGATTGCGGATGGGGATCAGCTTAAACAGGTCTTCACCAACATAATTATGAATGCGATTAAATATGGTGGGTCAGGGGGGCGGGTGACGGTGCGTATGGCTGAGAGCGCGCGCGAACCGGTTCTACGTGCGCCGGGCGTGCGTGTTCAGATCATCGATTATGGTGCTGGCATTGACCCTATCCACTTGCCACGCCTGACCGAGCGTTTCTACCGCGCCGATGACCACCGCAGTCGCGCGCTTGGCGGTACGGGCCTTGGGCTTGCGATCGTCAAGCATATCATCAACCGTCACCGCGGCCGTCTGCGCGTTGAAAGTGAGTTAGGCAAAGGCACCACCTTTACGGTTATTCTGCCTATCCACGAAGGCCCATGAGCCATAAAAGAGTATTTCGGCGGTTGTCATAAACATGTAATGCGAATGTCACAAAGCTGTTACGTAACCTGCGTAAATGGAACGGGAGATTCCCATGGGGGGATCGCTTTTAAATGTACAAACGGGAGACACCCATGTCTTTGATGAAACTCGCAACATCCGCGCTCGCACTTTCCGCGATGGCAGCAACAACTGCCGCTGCACGGGATCAGGTACAGATCGCCGGATCGTCCACCGTGCTGCCTTACGCATCCATCGTAGCCGAAGCCTTTGGCGAAAACTTTGATTTCCCGACACCTGTTGTCGAATCTGGCGGCTCAAGCTCGGGTCTCAAGCGGTTCTGCGAAGGTGTCGGCGAAAACACCATCGACATTGCGAACGCATCACGCGCCATCCGCGAAAAAGAGATCAAGGCCTGTGCCGAAGCAGGTGTGACAGACATCATCGAAGTACGCATCGGCTATGATGGCATCGTCTTCGCCAGCCAGATCAATGGACCTGCCTACACTGCCTTCCAGCCTGCAGATATCTTCAACGCTCTGGGCTCCAAGGTTCTTGTGGACGGCGCGATTGTTGACAACCCGCACAGCCAGTGGGCCGACTTTAACACCGACCTCCCAGCGTCTGACATCGTTGCCTTCATTCCCGGCACCAAACACGGCACACGTGAAGTTTTCGAGGACAAAGTTCTGTTGCAGGGCTGTGAAGACACCGGCGCAATGGCCGCTATGATGGAAGCAGGCGTGTCCGAAGATGACGCGGAAGATGCTTGCATCGACGTGCGTCAGGACGGAGCGTCCGTAGACATCGACGGCGACTACACAGAAACACTGGCCCGCATCGACGCCAACCCGAACGGTATCGGCATCTTTGGTCTGGCATTCTACGAGAACAACCAGGACAAGCTGAAAGTGGCGACAATGGGCGGTGTAGCACCTTCCACCGAGACCATTTCGACTGGTGAATATCCTGTATCGCGCCCGCTTTTCTTCTACATCAAAAAAGCGCATATAGGCGTGATCCCGGGCCTCAAAGAGTTCGCGTCCTTCTTCGTCGCAGACGAGATTGCCGGACCTGACGGCCCCCTCTCCGCATACGGTCTGGTTGCAGACCCTGAACTGTCTGCCACTCAGACAACCATTGCAGAAGAAACAACGATGGGCGGCGGTAGCTGAGCCTGATAATATTGGAGGTGGCGCGGTGCGCCACCTCCACCTTGCAAATCTGACGCCCCTTTATCGGGGTGTTTAACACTTTGACTATCTCGACGATTGGAGCCGAAATGCCGTTTACCTGGCTCGTATTGATCCTTCTTGCCATTGCCGCGATCGGATTTGTTCTGGGCCGTGGTCGCGCGCTGAAAAGTGCTGGTGGTGACCGTCGTGATCTGCATTCTCTACCTGTATACTACGGCGCAAACGTGGCCATGTGGGCCATCGTGCCCGCTGCGGCCGTGCTCATCATCTGGATGTTGGCGCAGCCGTTTTTCGTGAACTCCCGCGTGCTCGCGACGCTGCCTGGTGCGGTGGTGTCGGAAGGAAGCTCCATCGGCCTTGTGATGAGTGACGTGCGCCGCGTGGCAGATGGCCTTGATGTGGCGGTGCAGCAAGGCGCGATGAGCCGCGATGAGGCGGCATCCCTCAGCACTGATACGTCTGATGTGCGTGAGCGCTTGGGAGAAGTTGGTGTGGCCCTTGGCTCCGCTGTCAGCGCGGATGTGCTGAAGGGCGCGCAGCTTTACCGCACGCTTAATGCAACCAGTTCCAAGCTTATGACAGTGGTTGTCCTGCTCATCGCACTGGGTGGGGCCGCTTATGCCTATTCGCGATCCCATGCTGATTTCCGCGCCCGCAACACTGTCGAGCGGGGCATCCTTGCGCTGTTGATTGCAGCAGCGTCTGTCGCGATCCTGACCACAATCGGGATCTTGTTTGCTCTGCTCTTCAACACCATCGAGTTTTTCAAGCTGTACCCCGCGGCTGATTTCTTTTTCGGGACGAATTGGGCACCCAGTTTTTCGGGGCGCGGTGGTTCCTCAGACCTTGGCGTGCTGCCGCTGCTTTGGGGCACCTTCTATATTTCATTCATCGCACTTCTGGTCGCTGTGCCCGTCGGCCTCTTTTCCGCGATCTACCTGTCGGAATATGCCGGGCCAAAAGTGCGCAGTGTCGCCAAGCCGTTGATCGAAATCCTCGCTGGGATTCCGACCATCGTCTACGGGCTGTTTGCGCTGCTAACTGTTGGCCCAATGCTGGTGAGCATGTTTGGCAAAGATACGCTTGGCTGGATGCAGGGCGGCACTGCCGTGATGACGGCTGGCCTCGTGATGGGCATCATGCTTATTCCCTTTGTCTCCTCGCTGTCAGACGACATCATTAATGCCGTACCGCAAGCGATGCGGGACGGGTCTTATGGGCTTGGTGCCACCAAGTCTGAGACCATCCGTCAGGTGATCCTGCCTGCCGCGTTGCCTGGTATCGTCGGTGCGATCCTGCTGGCCGCTTCGCGGGCCATTGGCGAGACGATGATTGTGGTGCTGGGGGCAGGGGCCGCGGCGCGCCTGTCGCTCAACCCGTTTGAGGCAATGACCACCATCACTGCCAAGATCGTGAGCCAGTTGACCGGTGATGCCGATTTCGCCTCGCCGGAGGCGCTTGTGGCATTTGCCCTCGGCATGACCCTCTTTGTTCTAACGCTCGGGCTGAATGTTTTTGCCCTCTACATCGTGCGCAAATATCGGGAGCAGTATGACTAATGACTGACACAAGTATGACACCCGCCGCAGCCGCGCCCGAAAAATCCAGCCTTTTGGTGCAGGACGCGCGTACACGCAAACGCAACGCCGCCGAAACCCGTTTTCGCATGTACGGTATGGCCGCCATCGCTGTGGGTCTGCTGTTTTTGGTGTTCCTGTTCACGTCTATTCTGCGCTCGGGTCTTCCCGCTTTTACCCAGACCGTTGTGGAAATCGAATTTACGCTGACGCAGGAACAATTCGACACCGCGGAATCCAAGATGCTCAAGACCGGCGAATATCAAAAGATATTCGTAAACGCGCTTTCAGGGCAGCTTAATGCCAGTGGGTTGGACGTCGACTTTGATAATAAGGCGATTGAGCGGATTGTCGGAAAGCCCGGCGGCACGATCCGCAGCTTCTTTCTTGAAAACCCCGATCGCATCGGCACACCAGTATCGTTTGAATTGGCCGCGTCGTCGCGTGTCGATGGCTATCTCAATGGCCGGATAACCCGCGATACGCTTGTGGACAGTCGGTTCCTGATGGCAACTGACCTTGATCTGGTGGATGCGCTTCAAGACGCGGGCATTGTCAAAGGCGCGTTCAACTGGAACTTCATCACGGGCACGGATTCCGGCGTGGACAACCCCGGTGGGGCGGGCTTGGGCGCGTCTGTGATCGGCTCGTTCTTTATGATGCTTGTCGTGCTGTTTCTGTCGCTGCCCATCGGGGTGGCTGCCTCCATCTACCTTGAGGAATTCGCCCCCAAGAACCGCTGGACGGATCTGATCGAGGTGAACATCTCCAACCTTGCGGCCGTGCCTTCCATTGTGTTTGGTATCCTTGGCCTGGCTGTGTTCATCCAGTTCGCGGGCTTTCCACAGTCGGCGCCGCTGGTTGGTGGTCTGGTCCTGACGCTGATGACGCTGCCTACGATCATCATCTCGACACGCGCCTCACTGGCCGCTGTGCCGCCGTCCATTCGCGATGCGGCGCTGGGTGTTGGGGCCTCGAAAATGCAGTCGGTATTTCATCATGTGCTACCGCTCGCGATGCCGGGCATCCTGACGGGCACGATCATCGGATTGGCCCAAGCCTTGGGCGAAACAGCGCCTTTGCTGCTGATTGGAATGGTTGGGTTTGTCGCGCGCGAATATCCCGAGACTTTCGTCGGCGGCTTTACCGACGCCAACTCGGCCATGCCCGCGCAGATCTACACTTGGGCCAGCCGCGCGGACCCCGGATTCTACGAAAAAGCATGGGGCGGCATTATCATTCTGCTGCTCTTCCTGATCACGATGAACGCCATTGCCGTGCTCTTGCGGCGCCGTTTTGAGCGTCGGTGGTAGGGAGCGGTACAATGAATGACATGAGAATTGCGGAGAGAAAAGTGGACACCAACGAGGTTAAGATCGCAGCCAAAGACGTGCAGGTCTATTATGGCGACAACCATGCTATAAAAGACGTGAGCGTCGAAATTGAAGATAAGACTGTGACAGCTTTCATCGGCCCTTCGGGGTGCGGCAAGTCGACCTTTTTGCGCTGCATCAACCGGATGAACGACACGATCGATGTCTGCCGTGTGACGGGTGACATCATGATTGATGGCGAAGACATTTATGATGCCAAAGTCGATCCTGTGCAGTTGCGCGCAAAGGTCGGTATGGTGTTCCAAAAGCCGAACCCGTTTCCGAAATCCATCTACGATAACGTAGCTTACGGCCCCAAAATCCACGGTTTGGCCAAGAACAAGGCAGATCTGGATAACATTGTCGAAAACGCCCTGCGCCGCGGTGCGATCTGGGATGAGGTCAAGGACCGCCTGCATGCACCAGGCACGGGCCTTTCCGGTGGCCAGCAACAGCGTCTTTGCATTGCGCGTGCTATCGCAACAGAGCCCGAAGTGCTGTTGATGGATGAGCCATGTTCCGCCCTTGACCCTATCGCCACGGCCCAAGTCGAGGAGCTTATTGACGAACTGCGCAAGAGCTACTCGGTCGTGATCGTCACACACTCAATGCAGCAAGCAGCACGAGTCAGCCAAAAAACGGCCTTTTTCCACCTCGGCCACCTTGTTGAGTATGGTGAGACGACCACCATCTTTACCAATCCAGTCGACCCACGCACCGAAAGCTACATCACTGGCCGTATCGGCTAAGGAGTTAAAAATGCACGATAAACATATCGCATCAGCCTTCGACCGTGATCTTGAAGCGATCCAGGCACAGATTATGAAAATGGGCGGGCTGGTAGAGAATGCCATCCTTGAGGCTGCAATCAGTCTTGAGACGCGAGACGAAGAGCGTGCAGAAGCAGTGCGCAAGTCCGATAAAGCCATCGACGCCTTAGAAGAACTTATCAACGAAGAGGCCGCGCGTGTAATCGCCTTACGTGCGCCCACGGCGATTGACCTGCGCGTCGTGCTTTCTGTCATCAAAGTGAGTGCCAACCTGGAGCGCATCGGGGATTACGCCAAAAACCTTGCCAAGCGCACAGGCGTGCTGTCGCAAATGGAGCCCGTGAATGGCAGTGCGGGGGCCTTGCGCCGCATGGCCAAAGAGGTCGAGGGGATGCTGAAAGACGCGCTGGACGCCTATGTCGCACGGGACGCCGAACTGGCGCAGGACGTGATCGACCGCGATATTCAAGTCGACCAGATGTATAACGCGCTGTTCCGCGAGTTCCTGACCTTTATGATGGAAGACCCCAGCAACATCACCGCTTGTATGCACCTGCATTTCATCGCCAAGAACATTGAACGCATGGGCGACCATGTGACGTCGATCGCAGAGCAGGTTGTCTACCTTGTCACTGGCGCAATCCCGGATGAGGCGCGCGCCAAAGGCGACAAAACATCATTGCCAAGCTAAGGAGACCTTTCAGATGTCCACTGATCAGCCCCGTGTTTTGGTCGTAGAGGATGAGCCAGCCCAGTTGGAAGTTCTGGCCTACAATCTCGAAGCCGAAGGGTTTGCGGTAAGCCGTGCGAGAGACGGGGAAGAAGCTCTTTTGATCATCAGTGAGGAAGCGCCGGACATCATTGTGCTGGACTGGATGATGCCCAACATGTCCGGCATCGAAGTCTGTCGGCGCATCAAGAACAAGCCAGAGACACGCTCTACTCCGGTGATCATGCTTTCGGCGCGCTCTGAAGAGGTGGATAAAGTGCGCGGGCTGGAAACTGGCGCGGATGATTATGTCGTCAAGCCCTATTCGGTGATCGAGTTGATGGCGCGGGTGCGTACCCAGCTGCGCCGCGTGCGACCTTCTTCGCTTGGCCAACAACTTGCATTTGACGATATTATTCTGGACGGTGAGACGCACAAAGTCACACGCGGCAAAGACGAGCTCAAGCTAGGGCCAACGGAATTCCGGCTGCTCACCACGTTCATGGAGAAACCCGGGCGCGTCTGGAGCCGTGAGCAGTTGCTCGACCGTGTATGGGGGCGGGATCTATACGTCGATACCCGTACAGTGGATGTCCACATTGGCCGTCTGAGAAAAGCATTGTCACAGCATGGAGGCGCCGATCCGCTGCGCACAGTGCGTGGCGTAGGATATGCGCTTGGCTAGCCCAAGCAGGCAGGGGATCTCCGTCGGTTCAGGAAATTTTATCCACAGCGTGTCATAAAACTGTTACTCTCTAGATTCAGAGCAGTGAGGTTTTCCAATGATCAGCCGGTGTGCAATTTTTCTGGGTATCAGTTTGGCCATCCCGACGCATTCACAGGCGCGGATGTCTGATGTTATTTGTGATGACAGCACCCGGATGATCAAAACCCTGAAAGAAACGAGGGGAGCCAAACGCCACGGGATGGGCTTGCGCGATCCGGAGACAATGCTTGAGGTGTGGGTCACTGTGCGCAACGGCGATTGGGTGATTGTGCAGAACTATGCAAACGGAACATCCTGTATTGTCGCGATGGGGGAACATTGGGAAGGTTCTTTGACGAATCCCGCTTAAAACACCGCTTCTTCCAAGCGATCCGTCGCAGGTGCGGGCCGCACAGACAAAGCTTCGATGCGGTCGTATGCCTCATCAGTCAATTTTAGGTCCAACGCCTCTAACGAGGGCTGTAATTGCGCGACACTGCGCGCGCTGATGATAGGGGCAGTCACCGCAATGTGTCGCGCTGCCCAAGCCACAGCAAGCGTCGCCGCGTCAATGCCCATTTCAGTCGCGATATCCGACAAACCTTGCGCGGTCTCAGCCATCCAATCCTGTCCATACCGCGCAGCATAGCGTTTATCCGTAGAAAGCCGCCCTGTTCCCCCAGACAGATATTTGCCCGTCAGCAGGCCGCTTCCAAGAGGGGAATAGGGTGCAACTGCTATCCCCTCATCAATTGCCATCGGGAATATCTCTACCTCGGCCTGACGTTTGATCAGTGAATACATTGGCTGGATAACATCAATCCGCGTGCCGACCAAATTTGCAACGCCTTGCGCTTTCATCACCTGCCATGCTGCAAAATTGGACACACCAATGTAGCGAATTTTACCCGATTCCTGAAGACGAGACAAAGTCTCGAAAGTCTCAAGTAGAGATGTCTCTGCATCCCACCGATGCAAATAGAGAATGTCGATCGTATCCAGATCCAACCGTACCCGGCTTTCATCAAACTGTTTAAAGATGTTGTCGCCGCTGCTACCGCCTGTATAGCCTGCCTTCGTTGCAATGATGAGGTTTTCACGATCATGCTTTACAAATTTCCCCAAAAATCGCTCTGACTGTCCACCATTGTAAGTGTGAGCTGTGTCAAAGAAATTTATTCCGTGACCAAGGCATGCCTCAAACATCGCCTGGCTCGCGACTGCATCAGATGCGCCACCGAATTGCATGCACCCAAAGCAAAGCGGTGAAAGGTTTGTGCCCGTTATCGCATGCAAATCTCTCAACTGAAACACTCCGACGAAGGTTATATCGTAGTGATTTTTAGCCCAATTGTATGACTGTTCTATGACGTCGCCGAAAGAAGGCTGTCAAACCCCACATTAGTAGGTCTCTGCGTAGTTTGGGCGTCGAATGGCGGATCATCAAATGAGCTCGACGCCAGCATTGTTCGCAGTTATGCATTCGAACTCTTCATCCGCATCCTCTCCAATTGAGGAGTGGGCGGATTCGACATATTATTGAGAATCTAAACAGCCGCCTATGTGCAAAACATGTACAATATTGAAATCAAAGTGCCAACAAAGATCTAAGCAAATATTTAACATAATGTATATTATGCGTTTTTTATCATCTGGTAAAATATTCTAGACCAAGCGCCCTACTTCGAGGCAGAAATAGCAATTTGATCTACCTTGGGCGCCGTTATCAATCGTGCGATTTCGCTGAAGCAGCCGTTCGTGCAGATAGCGGCGAAGGTGTCGAAAGAGCCCAAAATTGACGTTAAGCCATGATGCTGACGCAGCATTTATTCGCGCGCTCAGCGCGATAGTCTCTTCAACGCAGCGATTTTTACCAAACCAGCCATTCAGACGGGCAAGTAGTGCTGGAAACCAAACAGGCCTTTCGCTGCACCTGGCCTGATTTGGAAAGACGCGGACAAAGCCCCATTTCGCTGCGCTTGCGCCAAGGTCAGCTATGGCGCACTCACGACTAATCATTTCTCAAGTCTATCAGCATCCGGGTGCAATGGGATGTTGCCATCCGCTCAATCAATCGGCCGAGTACGCTCCAATTTTTGAAGTACCCAACCGATTGTTCACTAGCGCCTCAGCAAAGGTGACACCTGCCGTAACACCATCAATCACAGGTAGTCCAAACTCCTCACTGAGCTGCGCCATAAGATCCGCCATCCCGGCACACCCCAGAACGATTGCTTCTGTCTTGTCTTGCTCGATTGACTCGCGGATTTCAGATCTAATTTTGAACAATGTTGCCGGATCGCCCTCTTCCAGTTTTAAGACGGGAATGTCTGTTGCGCGAACCCGCGCGCATTTTTGGGCAAGCCCATAGCGCATCAGGTTGTTTTCCAGACCTGGTACAGAGCGTGAGAGTGTTGTTATGACGCTAAACTTGTTGGCGATCATACTGGCTGCGTGATAGGCGGCCTCGCCGATGCCCAAGACGGGTACCTTGACAAGTGTCCGCACTGCATCGACGCCAGTGTCATCGAAACAGGCAATAACGATCGCATCGACATCTGGATGCCGCGAAACTTCGGCTAGCAGGCCGGGTATGCAGGTGGCGACATCCAGAAAGCCCTGAATGCTGGCTGGTCCTTCTTGCGAGTTGGTGGCAATGATCTCTGTATCAGGACGGGCAACGGCCCTTGCCGCAATTGCAATTTTATCCGTCATGGATCTGGTCGTATTCGGGTTAATAACCAGGATTTTCATATCAGCTCACACCTCACCACCAAGATAGGCGGCCTTGATCCGGTCATCGTGCAGTAATTCCTTGGAGTTACCTTCGATGACAACATTCCCGGTCGCCATTGCGTATGCACGGTGTGAAATGCTCAGCGCCATGCGTGAGTTTTGTTCCACCAGTAGCACTGACACGCCTTCATCGCGGTTAATCGCAACAATTGAACGGGCAATGTCCTGCACCAGCTTGGGGGCGATGCCGAGACTGGGCTCGTCCAGCAGCAACAGCTTGGGCTTGGCCATCAGCGCGCGGCCGATGACCATCATCTGTTGTTCACCACCTGACAGGGTTCCAGCAGCCTGACTGTAACGTTCCTTGAGGCGAGGGAAGCGCGTCAGAATACTGTCCAATGTGTTCTGGATGTCGGCTTTGTCGCTGCGGGTGAAGGCCCCCATCATCAGGTTGTCTTTGACCGACATGAACGGGAAGACACGGCGGCCTTCGGGCACCATTGCGATACCGCGTTTGACGATGTCCGAGGGATCAGTACTATCTACACGCTCGCCTTCGAATGTCACAGAGCCCATCACAGGCTTTGCCAACCCAGTGATGGCGCGCAAGATTGATGACTTGCCCGCACCATTGGCCCCAATCAGGGCAACGGTTTCACCCTGATTTACGTGCAGGGACACGCCCTTCAGCGCATAGACATGATCGTAGTAAAGTTCGACGTCTTTGAAATCTAACATTGCTGTCATGGTTTACATCCCGATCTCATCGTCGACGCTGCCAAGATAGGCCTCGATGACTTTTTCATTGTTCTGGATTTCAGAAGGCGTGCCCTCTGCGATTTTTTCGCCGAAGTTCAGCACCACAATCCGATCCGAAATATTCATGACCGCTGGCATATCGTGTTCCACCAGCATGACCGTCACACCACGCTCGTCGCGCACTGAGCGCACCAAATTAACCATATTCATGGTTTCATCATGGTTCATCCCCGCGAACGGTTCGTCCAGCAGCAGCACCTTGGGGTCCGTCGCAAGGCCTATTGCAATGCCAAGCGCGCGCAGACTGCCCTGCGGCAGATTGCTGGCCTGTTCATTGCTGATCTCGGACATGCCAAGGAACTCCAGCAACTCGTCCGCATATTTCTCAAACGCGGTTACATCCTCCTTGGCCGTTTTCGACCCCCAGAAATATCCCGCAAGCGAGGCCTTGGCGCGCAAGTGTTGGGCCACCACAACGCTTTCACGCACGGTCATGCTTTTGAAAATCGTGGTTTCCTGAAACGTGCGCACGACCCCTTTGCGCGCCACGATATGTGGCTTGAGGTTCGAGATGCGCTCGCCTTGATAGATCACTTCGCCAGATGTTGTCGGAGTAAACGAAGCGATCATTTTGAACAGCGTGGATTTGCCCGCGCCGTTCGGTCCGATCACCGACAGGATTTCATTCTCGGCCACATCAAAGCTGATCGCATTGTTTGCCGTCAAACCACCGTATTTCTTGGTGACGTTCTTGACTTGAAGAAGCGGGCTCATTTGTCACCTCCTTTGCCGATACGGATGCTCAACAGGCCATTGGGCAGAAAGCGGATAATGAGGATCAGAACCGTTGAGTAGATCAACATTTGGTATTTGCCGAACTCAAATAGCAAGTCCCAGCCAAAGTAGAGCACCAGCGTGCCGAGCATCGGGCCAAAGACATAGCCAAGGCCACCAAGAAAGCAGTTCAGCATGAAATTGACCGAGTCCGCAACTTGAAAGCTGGACGGATAGACCGACTGCGCGATCGACCCGAACATGGCGCCACCAAGCCCGCCGAAGAAGCTGGAAATGGCAAAAATCACGATGCGGATGTAGGAAATATTAACCCCGATCGAACTGGCGAGCTCTTCGTTCTGTTGCATCGAGCGGCACAGGTGCCCAAGGCGGGAATTCACCAGCCGGTAAAGTGCGGCATAGGTCAAAATCATGATGACGCAGGCTGTGTAATAGAAGGCCAGCTTCGTGTTCTCCATCCCTGCAAAGTCAGGCAGGATCGGAATGCCGAACAGCGATATTCCGGATGGCAAAGGGATGTTCGATATGCCTTTTGCCCCGTTGGTGATGGGCAGCGCCAAGGCCGTCAGCGTCACAACCTGTGTAAGAACCAGCGTGATCATTGCGAAATATACGCCACGCAAACGCAGGATGGGCAGGCCGATCAAGATTGCCACGATGGCCGCGAAGAGGCCCGCCGCGGGGAGTGATATCCAGAAGGACCAGCCCGCTTTGACCACCAGAATGGCTGAGACATAAGCGCCGATCAGCGCAAACGCGCCTTGGCCAATGTTGATCCGGCCAATGTAGAAGGTCAGCCAGACTCCGGCACTTGCGATTGCCAAGAGGGCGACAGATGTCAGGGTAAAGTAAAAATCCCAACGCCCTGTTGCGCCGATGATCAGCGGGACACCAATGAAGATCATGAACAAGAAGATCCCGACGCCGATAAGCTGTTTTGAGGTAAATCCAAGCATCACATCAACCCCACGGTTTGCCCATCAGGCCTTGCGGTCTAATGGCTAGGAAAATCATTAAGGAGACGAAGATCAGCAGGTAAGTGATATCACCGTATTGATAGAGAACCGCGAGGCCAATGGCCTCCATGAACCCAAGGATGATACCGCCCCAAATCGCGCCGGAAATCACACCAGCACCACCGATCATGACCATCATAAAGGCTTTGATTGATGTCGGGCCGCCCATACCAAGGTTCACCCCTGTAATGGTGACCAGCAGACCACCGACCAGACCGGCAAGCATCGCACCCAGAGCGAAACCGATCATCGAGTAACGGTCTACATTCACACCCATCAGCTGGGCGGCAGTCCGGTCTTGGGCCAAGGCGCGCAGGGCGCGGCCCGTCTTTGTGTATTGCATCAGGCCGATGAATGCGACGATCGACAGGATCGCCAGCACACATATCAAAATACGGTCATATGGCATGATCAACCGAAAATCGTAGTTGAATACGCCGTCGACAATCTTAGGAACGCCGCGTTGCTTTTCGCCGAAAACCAGAAGGATCACTGCATCAAGGAAGAAGGCGATACCAGCAGCCAGCAACATGGTGCTTTCTTCGCGGGCCGATCCTTTGATAACCGGCGCGAAGAGAAATCTTTCAATCAGGGCCCCAAGGATGGCGAGCGTGACACAAGACATCACAAGCGCCAAAACAAACGGGACGCCCCACTGGCCGTAGAACGTATAGGTGACGAAACCGCCAATTACATACATCTGACCGTGGGCAAAGTTGAGGACGTTCATCAGGGCAAAGATCAGGGTCAGACCAAGCGCGATCATCGCATACTGGGACCCCAGATAGACGCCATTGGCAAGTATCTGTTCCATGGAGCTTTTCTTTCTTGAAAAAGCCCCGAGCCAAGTGCGGCCCGGGGAGGTTCTGCTTAGGAAAAGGTCAAAAGCAGAAAGGGACGTCTTTAGTCGACTTCAGCGACGAACAGCGTTTCAAACGCGCCATCCTGAAATACATTCACCACCAAAGGAACCGCAACCTGACGGCGCTGGCCAAAGGACGTCATGCCGACATAACGCAGCTTCGCGTCGCCATTCATGTAGGGATTTGGTGCTTCAAACGTGTCCATTGTCGTTTGGAATGCATCAACATCAGTGATCGCAGAAGGATCAACTTTGAGCGTCTCAAGGATATACTCTAAAGCATAGACCTTGGTGTTTGACTCGTCATTATATTCGCCAAACATATCGGTGTACCGCTGAACGAATTCAATCATCATAGGCGATGCAAGCTCTGGTGTGGACGCGCCACCTACAGAGATAAATCCATTTGCCAGATCACCAGCTCCTTCGGCCAGAACGCCAGCATCCTGTGCAGTTTCTGTCGAAATAAGGCCTTGGAAACCCAGCTCACGGGCTGAACGGATCAACTGAGGTGCGTTTGCGGGCGATACACCTGACAGCACCAACAAATCTGGCTGCGCGCGCATCACAGGCGTCAGAACTGGTGTAAAGTCGGTGGTATCAACCTGATATGTCACATTGTCGGAAACAACTTCCATACCAAGCGCAGTTGCGGCTTCAACACCGCCGTCACGCTGACTGAGAGGATCAGATTCGTTTGCTGCGATGAACGCAACGGTCTTAACGCCTTCGTTTTCCATGAGGTATTTGTAGATCGCAGGACCAGACTGGTAGTTTGCAACCATGCCCAGAACCGCATTGGAGGCTGGTGCCTGATAAAGCGACTTAGGGAAGGCGTAAGGGAAATACATGATCCCGTTGGATTCAGCCACGGGACGGACAGCTGCAGCGCCGTCATCGACGTTCGGACCAACAACATAGTGAATACCCTCTTGGGCCATCTTCTCCATGCCAGCGATTGCGCGCTTTGGGTCTTTCTGATCGTCGAAAGACACGATCTCAATGTCATAAGTCGTATCGCCGATGGTATAGCCGCCGGTCTCATTAATCCAAGCAGCACGCGCTTCCATAGAGCGTTGGTTGGAAATGCCCCAAGCAGCAGCAGGGCCACTGGTGACGCCAACAAATCCGATTTTCAGAACTGGATTCTCAGCGAAGGCAGCCGTTGCGCCAAACGCCGTCAGTGTTGCAGCTGTCAATGCCGCCTTCATAAGTGATCTTCGTTGCATGTTTCAAACTCCCGTTGAATTCAATTTCGACGCATTTTGCGCCATTCTTGGCCGGCAGTTTGATGGAATCCCATGCATGCCGCGTCGTCAGTTCACGATTGTTAACAATCTATGTCAACACATTTGTTGATTTGATCGACAAATGCCATGGCTTGGCCTTACACTGATTAGAGTTTAAGCGTTTACAATCAAACGAAGTCGTAAAACCAATCAGTCTTGAAAGTAATCTTGTGTCCTCCAACCCAGACCAAAACAGTATGGCTACCCTGGACCCTAAAACGGGACCAGATGAAAATTTTATAGTTGAGCGAATATACAAGGCCGTCATGGAACAACGTTTGGCACCGAATACCAAACTGAGTGAGGCGCGCCTCTGTGAGACATTCGGTGTTGGTCGCATGCGCGTTCGGCGCGCACTTCTTCTGCTCTCAAGTCAGGGTATCATTAAGCTACAGTCAAATCGTGGTGCATATGTGGCCTGTCCCGACAAGTCCGAAGCGAACGATGTATTCGCGGCCCGGATGTTAATTGAACCGCCGCTCGTTCGGCAACTGGCGCAGAACTCGGGTGATATTGATCTGAAGCTCCTCATCGACCACATTGCGCTTGAAGATGCAGCTCGCCAAAAGAAAGAGCGCACCGAGATCATTCGGCTGTCTGGTGAATTCCACACAAAACTCGCCCAAGCGACTAGAAACAAGTTTATCTTCCGTATGATGCGCGAGTTGGTCACACGGACATCATTGATCGTCGGCCTTTTCGGATCATCAGAAAACGCCAGTTGTCCGGATGATGAACACAGCAACATCCTGAAGGCGATCCAGTCCCATAATCCAGCGCTGGCTGAACAGCTTCTCATATCTCACCTGAACCACATCCAGAGCGGTCTAGATATGGAATCTCGGCAGGAGCCTCAGGATGACTTGGCAGCTATTCTTGGATCGGATTGATCCAGGGAATGTCCGAGCGTCGTTGGCGAACAGAGTACGTTGCTTTTTCTTCACGTAAGTCCAAGCTATTGAACGACTGGTTTTCTGCCCCTGATCAAAGCCGTCATTCGTGCGTCGCGCAGCATCGGTGACTCGGGCTCAGAGTTCGCTTT
>NZ_MUHR01000039.1 GCF_002105285.1 Planktotalea arctica | reverse complement strand
TGAAGTGGTCCTGCTTTTCAGGACAGTTTTGCGGCTTGGCTAAGGTGCATCTTGTTTCTGTTCATGCCGCTTTTCGTGTCTCCGCTTGGCCGAAGTATGCGATGTCCGGTGTTCTCTTATCAAGGGCGGTGTGAGGTCGTTCTGAGTTGTAGAACCCAATCCAGGTATCGATGATCCGTTTCGCTTGAAAGCCATCGGTGATTTCATGCAAGTAGACGGCCTCCTGCTTCAGCGACCGCCACAACCGTTCGATGAAGATATTGTCGAGGTATCGCCCCCGACCGTCCATTGATATTTTGATGTCAGCTTTGGTCAAAGTCGTGATCCAACCAGCGCCTGTATATTGGCTGCCTTGGTCCGTATTCATTATCTCTGGCTTGCCATATCGGGCGATTGCCTCCTCCAACGCCTCAACGCAAAAGCTGGCATCCAACGTATTGGAAAGCCGCCAGGTCAAAACCTTGCGGGTCGCCCAGTCCATAATCGCCACCAGATACAGAAAGCCGTTCCTGACCGGAATGTAGGTGATGTCGCTGCACCAAACCTGATTGGGTCGCGTGATTGCGAGCTTCCTTAACAAGTATGGATAAATGCGGTGCTGTGGGTGCTTTTTGCTGGTATTTGGGCCCTTATAAATGGCCTGCAATCCCATGAGATTCATCAGGCGACGGACACGGTGTCGTCCGGCTGAGAAGCCCGACTGAGGAAGGTAAGCAGCAATCTGGCGACTTCCGAAGAAAGGGTATTTGGTGAATACCCGATCAATCTCATGCATCAGCGCAAGTGTCTCAGCATTCACCCCAACTGGTGTGTAATAGATCGACGAACGGCTGATCTTGAGCAGCTTACACTGACGCGTCAGGCTCAGTTTCGTGCTGTCCTTGCGGATCATCTCGCGGCGTTTTGATGGGCTCACCGCTTTAGCCCTTGTGACAAAAAATCATTCTCCACCGCCAGTTGGCCAATCTTGGCGTGCAGCTCTTTGATCTCGCCGTCCTTGTTCTCAGCCTTTTTGACCTTGTCGGAAAAAACGCCTGCCATGCCTTCGATCGCCTGTCGTTTCCATGTGCTCACCTGAGTTGGGTGGAGCTGCCGCTTGGCTGCAATCTCTTGCACCGTCTTGTCGCCACGCAGCGCTTCAAGCGCCACAGCAGCCTTAAACTGGTCTGAAAAGTTCCGTCGCTTTGTCATTCTCGTATCCATTCGTTCGGGTTGGATACATCTTAGCACGCTGTCCAGTTTTGCCGGACCACTTCA
>NZ_MUHR01000038.1 GCF_002105285.1 Planktotalea arctica | reverse complement strand
GTTTTGCCGGACCACTTCAGTGTAATACGTTGTGCCTGCTGTTGGGCGTAGTTGTCGTTGGGTCCAGAGTTCGACTGGTTTACATCCCAACTGAGATTGTCCGAGATCGTGTCACTGCCCATGCGCCAATACTCGTGCGTAACATAGCTCGTCACAGCCGCGCGATCGTGTACGGGCATGATCCAGTTCTTTGCCAGCCGCGCTGTTTGTGTGTGATGTTGCGCCCAGATTGCATTGAGCAAACAGCACATGTGTTCTGTGTCCTGCAGTGGGCTTGGCATTACAAAGTGAACATGGAAGTTCTCATAATCAGCGCCCTCATGTGCAAAGCACCAGCGTGGCACCCGCATGTTCTGACGCTCAGCGGCTTTGCCGTAGATCACGCGGTCCACTTTGTTCCAGTAGCTGCGCAGGAGTTTGTTGGCGCTTTCTCTGCCAATGGTGCGCCCGTTCACGAACTTGAGTGTGCCAAACACGTTCCAGTCTTGTGCCAACAAGTGCTGTACCAATGCCAATCGTTCTTGTTTGCGTTGCTCAAATCCCATTGCGGTCCTCCATGTTTATTTATCAACGAAGGCTCAAAACGGGGCAGAAACGGCAGTGCGGTGATTAAGGAATCACGCGCGGCATAGAAATGCGTCAGCTCGTCAGCTTTGAGATAAATACAATGCAAACAACGCATTGGAGAATTGGATGAGCATAAGACTATTAGAACATATGCGCGATGAGTTGATCGCCACAGGCATCGTGCAGAACACACCAGAGTTCTGTCGCAGCTGGCTGGGGCGCAGTGAGGGCTATATCCGCGTGCTGCGCTATCACAACACGGAACCAAGTGTGGGCACGCTCAGCATCTGCTCAAGTAAATTGGGGCATTACGCAGCGCGATTAGCGGCAAGTGATCAGCACGATCATCAAGCCTGGGGTGAGCGCTTGGCTGCTCTAAAGGCGCTGTGTGAAAGGGCCATAGCTGATCAGTCAGAGGCAGTGTGGCGTGCGCCGGAACGGATGGCGCTATAATGCGGTTTAATCATTGCAGCGTCACTTATGACGTATCTCATCCGAAATTCCCCCTGCAGCCGCAAAAATCTGCGCTGCGGTTTTTTATAGGGAAGTACTTACGCTTTTGGGGTGGCCTTTTACTAACCCCACTCCTGTTAACGGGGAGCGCACATGACTGACCGCGAAGAACTACGCCGACTGATAGATGTGATTGAGAAGGCTTCAGCTAGTGTTCAGCTGGATCAAGCCATTGAGGACATTAAGATCTTTGCAAACACCACAAGCTTCTTGGCCAACAAGCTTGAGACACGGCTCAAAGGTGGCGACGTCAAAGCTAAGAAGCAGCCAAAGTCACGCATTGGCAAAGCTATTGCACCTCCGCCCGTCCCCAAGCCGAATTTGCCAAGCCCACAACAGGCGGGGCCAGGCGCTGCAGGTGGTGGCATGCCCTCAGCCGTGTCTACTGCAACATCACAGGCGGATTACGATAGGCTCAAGCCGCAGGGCGCGCAGGGACCAATATCTGGCAGCTGAACATTGTGGGTGTCACACAGCGTCTGTGCGCGGGCTGTAAGCGGTGACTACGTTAGGTCTGCGCTCAGTGTAGCGAGCAACTAGGGTTACTGCGCTACGCTACTTTTTGGATGGAAACAAACATATATTGAGTTCATGAAGACTTGTAATTTTTGGTTGAAGGTCTGGCAGAGAGGTATGCCTTAGAAGGTGACTTCTTAAACTTTTGCAAAGCGGTCGTTGGTCCAAGACGCAGCGAACGGCGAGAAAGATGAAGGTTTTTCGATGCG